>JAFGGS010000016.1 GCA_016930415.1 Candidatus Woesearchaeota archaeon
CCTAAACTACAAAACACCACACGAAGTGTGGCAAGAACTAAAAACGGAAGCAGTTTCGTGACCGGAAGCAGTTTCGGGACAACACAACTCTTATTCTTCACCGAAACCATTAAATACTATTGAATGCGATTCCAGACCACTATGTTTGGGGAGGTGATATCGTGAACAACAAGATACTCGTCGTCGAAGACTCGCACGACACTTCAAACGCCTTGAAGATACTCTTCGAGTACAACAAGTTCTCTGTGATTCAGTGCTTTGAGAGCCAGCAAGCGCTTGACATTGCAAAGCAATCAAAGCCAGGCCTGATAATACTGGACTTCATGATGCCAGGACTGTCGGGGAAGGACGTGCTGGTGATGCTCAAGCAGGATCCGAAGACAAAGGACATACCTGTGATCATGCTCACGGCCAAGACAGACGCGCTCAAGACGAACGCTGCCCTGAAAGCGTGCGACAAGTTCATGACAAAGCCATTCGACAACAAGGAAGTGTTGAAGGAAGCGAAGAAGCTGCTCTCGAGATAAAGGCGGTTATCCATAAAAAAAGAGGTCGGACCTAAAGGCGATGCGAGGAAGGGAAGGGTAGATTATCATCTGTTCCTGGAAGACGTGTTCGCCAAGCAGTTGTCTTTTCCAGAAGATGAGCCTTAACATCAAGCAAAGACTTGCAATGTATTTCATAGTCTGCATAATCCTGATCTCGATTTCCATAGGCACTGTCTCCATAGTCAAGAGCGCCGAGCAGATGCAGGAGCAGAACAACAGGATCATCTCTTATGTCACCAGCGAAGTCCATGGGATGATAAGCAGATCCATAGGCTCAGGCGTCAAGGACCTCGACCTGATAGCCGATTCCCTTGAGGGGCGCGAGATCGATGACGAGATGCTCAAGGAGATCCAACGCACGCACTGGGTCTACGAGGACATAATATTGGTTGACAGCTACGGCGATGTAATCGCCTCCTCCTTCTACAAGTACTCAGGCCAGTTCAGGGAGTCTGAAGCCACAAAAGCCGCCCTTAAAGGCGGGATTGGAGTGTCTGGAGTGCACTACGTCTATCCGCCGCTTAGGACTGTCATCACCTTCGCAAAGCCAATCCCTGAGAACATCTCTGGAGGCGAGAGGATAGTCGCGATCCAGCTGAATACAGACTACATCTTCGCGATACTTGACGAGTTCATAGTCGGGAAGACCGGCTTTGCCTTCGTGCTCGACGAGAACTACAACATAATACACCATCCTGACAAGGAGCGATTGTTCAACAAGGCGCCCGACCTGCTAGTATCCCAGATAGAGGGCGAGGCTGATAACGTGATGTTCGAGGAGCGCGGGAAAGTCTACGTCGGGAGGTATTATTCTGATATCATAAGTGAAGTGTCAGATAAGAAGTGGACTGTCGTGGCTGTGATTGAACGGGATGAATACAGGTACACATTATACTCCATCCTGACCCAGATACTCATAGGCATCCTGATATTCATAATCATAGGGATCATAGGCTCTGTAATCCTGGCTGAGTCCTTCACAAAGCCTATCCTTATCATGAACGAGCAGGTCGAGAAGCTCGCGGGCGGAGAGTTCGATGTGACTGTCACTGTCAAGAGAGATGATGAGTACGGGGAACTTGCCAAGAGCTTCAATGACCTCGCGGCGACGCTTCGGGAGTATCGGGACGTCGTGCAGAAGAACGAGACTGAGCTTGAGAACAAGGTCGCTGAGAGGACTAATGCTCTCCAGAAGGCTTTTGAGGAGCTCAAGAAGCTTGATCAGATGAAGGATAATCTCATATCCTCAGTCTCTCACGAGCTTAGGACTCCTTTGACCTCGATCAAGTCTTATAGCCAGCTCCTCATGGACGGGGTGCTTGGCCCTGTTAGCAGGAAGCAGAAGAATGCCATGAAGATATCTATCTCAAGCACGAACCACTTGATGAACCTGGTGAATAACATCCTGGAGAGCGCCAGGTTCGAGGCTGGCAAGGCCAGTTTCAACTTCGAGAGGTTTAGCATGCAAAAGCTCCTAAAGAAGGTCTTGGTTGAGTTCCAGCCGACTTTCAAGAGCCTGAACGCCAAGGTGCAGCTTCACTGCTCTGACGAGGTGTTTGTCTACGCTGACGAGGAGAAGCTAGGAGAAGTCCTCAGGAACCTGATAAGCAACTCCATTAAGTATAGGAGCCGCAGGAGGCTATCCTTGTATCTCCACGTGACTCCTGTGAAGAATAAGATCAAGATATCTGTCACTGACAACGGCATAGGCATCCCTAAGGATGGCATGAAGGACTTGTTCAACAAGTTCTACCAAGTGGACCAGGGAACTACCAGGAAGGCTGATGGGACTGGCCTGGGATTGTCAATCGTCAAGCAGATCGTAGAGGCTCATGACGGATCAGTCCAGATGAGCAGCGAGCCTGAAGTCGGAACTGAGATCCTAATCACGCTTCCCCTGATAAGGGAGATGCTATCTCCTGACGCGCCCATGCTTAAGAGCAGGCCTAAGTTCGGCAAGCCTTCCAAGCGTAAGAGGAACAAAAACAGAAAGAAATAAAAGAGTTTGCTGGAGGAATCTATTTCTTCTTCTTGACCTTCTTGATCTCCTTCTCGAGCTTTAGCTTCTCTAAGAGCTCTTTGTAGCGGTTCCTGATCGTGACCTCTGTCACTCCTGCGACGTCTGCGACTTCTCGCTGGGTCTTCTTCTCCCCGTTTATCAGGGCTGCGACGTAGAGGGCTGCTGCTGCGATGCCTGTCGGCCCTCGTCCGCTCGTGAGCTCCACGTTCTGGGCGATCTCGATTATCTCGACTGCCTTGCTCTGGGTCTCTGCGTTCAGCTTGAGGCTCGAGGCGAACCTTGGTATGTAGTCTGATGGGTTGCTTGGCAGGATCTTTATGCCTAGCTCCCTTGTTATGAACCTGTAAGTCCTTCCGATCTCTTTCTTCTCGATGTTCGAGGATTCTCCTAGCTCGTCCAGGGTCCTTGGCACATCATGCCTTCTGCAGGCTGCGTAGAGCGCTCCTGCGACTACCGATTCCATGCTCCTGCCTCTGACGAGTCCTTTCTGGACTGCGAGGGTGTATATCCTTGCTGCTTCCTCCTCGACCGAGCTTGGCAGCTTCAGGTATGATGATACTCTCTTGAGCTCTGATAATGCCAGCTTGAGGTTCCTCTCGATTGCTGTGCTTATCCTCTGCTGCCACTTCCTGAGCCTGAAGAACTTGCTTTTCTGCTTTCCTTGGAGGCCGTAGAGGTCGGATTTCTTCCCGACGTCAGTCCCTAGTCCTTGGTCGAACTGGGTGTAGCTCATGGGAGCTCCTGTTCGTCTCATCTTGTCGGCGCTCTCGCCGTCGAATTCTCTCCATTCCTGGCCGAAGTCGACCATCTTGTCCTCAACTACTAGTCCGCAGTCTCTGCAGATGATCTCTCCTTTCTCCTTGTTCCAGAATAGGTTTATTCCGCCGCATTCAGGGCATTTCTTGACGAATGACATCGTGCACTCCCCCGGCCTTATTGGTTTATTGCAGAGGCTAGGCCCCCCTCTTTTTCGATAGCTTTAAAAAAGGAGAAAAAGAAAAGCTTTATAAACTTTTCGGTTTTTTTCGTCTAGAACGCAATCTTCTCTACTTCGGGCATAATAGAAAAATATAAATACCATACTGACAAAAAAGACAATATTTAAAAAAGAGGATGCCAAAGGAATGAAAAAGCGAAGAATCGCATCAAAAAAGAGGACGCAAGGACAGGCACATTCTCAGCCAGACGCGTACACTACCTTTAGAGGACAGGAAAAGATGGAACGAGCCCAGATATGGAGTATAGACGTCCTTTTGGCCGTCGTCATCTTCATATCGATAATGATCATCTTCTACGTGACCATAAACGCGAAAGAGACTCCTAGCCTAAAAGACCTCCAGACAGAGGCCAAGTTCATAGACGCCGAGCTAGAGAAGAACGAGGGTATCGCGTTCATAGAGAACGACGTGGTGGACTCAGCCAAGCTTGATGCATTCACGCAAGAAGCCTCTGTGAACTACGACGACGTCAAAGAAGAGCTTGGGATAGTGGGCGACTTCTGCATCTACTTCGAGGACGAGAACGGCTACCTCATAGTCCTGGAAGACAACAGGACAGGCATCGGGACGGGAGAGCTCGTCAACATAAGCGACGTGCCCTGCGGGACGCCAATGCCATGATTTGACAAGATTTATAAAAAGAGGATTCTAGAAAAAGAGGCATGATGCAATACCTCCTCGTGAGCATAGCGGCTTTCCTGGGGGTGTTCTGCGGATTCACAATAGCCTGCATGGCAGAGGAGGAACTAAAACTCGGAAGGAAATACTTCAACTGGCTGAGGCACGGGCTTTTCGTCGTGATACTGGCCATCTTCTTCTACCACAACCAGTCAGTGATATTCTTCATGTTCGTGCCTGCCATAATAATAGTCATGAGCTTTAGCAAGGAGCGGGAAGCATTGTATTATTATGCGCTCGCTCCCATAATGTTCCTGTCCTACCTCTACAACGGCTTCCTGTCAATAGCCACCCTAGTGTTCCTATACGGCTTCCCAGTAGGCACGCTCCACAGGGAAGCGCATCTTAAGGAGCATTGGAAGAAGAGCGTGAAAGGAATAATCTACGCTTACGGCGGCTTCTTCATCCTCAACATCGCATTCTCAGCCCTACAGCTATCTTTATAAGCCAGTGCTTGTTCTTTGCCTGGTGTGAAAGAAGTACTGACCAGGGACGGGAGCAAGACTTTCTATAGCGAGGAGCACGACGAGACATACCACTCAGTCTCAGGAGCAGTGGAAGAAGCCTTCCTGAAATACGCCGGCGCAAGCGACATTGGAAATATTGCGGGAAAGGGACTGGTCAGGATACTTGACGTCTGCTTCGGCCTGGGATACAACACTGCGGCTGCGTTAGACCTTATCTGGGCTGCTAACCCTGAGTGCAAGGTCGAGATAGTGGGCCTGGAGAACGACCCGGAGATACTCGCGAGGACAGCTGAGGTCGAGCCAGCCATAAAGAGCTACGGCCTGATAAGGGAGGCAGCCAAGGATGATCACGCTTATCACGACGCGCGCCTCGCCATTAAGATAATAATCGGAGACGCCCATGAAGAGATCAAGAAGCTCACGGGCAAGTTCGACCTGGTATTCCATGATCCCTTCAGCCCCAAGAAGGCTCCTTCTCTCTGGACTGAGGAATTCTTCAGGGAGGAGCGAAGGCTCATGTCCTCAAAAGGCGTGCTCTCGACATACAGCTGCGCAAGGATCGTTAGGGAAAACTTAAAAAAGGCAGGGTTTTCCATAAGGGACGGGCCTCGCGTCGGGAGACGAGCACCCAGCACGATAGCAGTTCCTGATTAAGAAGAATGTGCCCCCATAGTATAGCCTGGATATCGGCGAATCTTGATTCGTCGAGATTTGGCCGATAGGACAAATAGTACGTGAGCTTGCGGAGCTTATAGCCGGGGTTCGAATCCCCGTGGGGGCAGAAGCGAAGAGATATGCAACCGTGGGTTCAGAGAACGTTTTTTTAGGTTTTCTGATTGCCCGCGGAGGCATTTATTTATTCAGTTATAGTATCTAGACTAGTTGGTCGACCCACTTCTTGAGCTTGTTCAAGAGGTTGTTGGCTATAAGCTCTTCTCCCAGCTCTGCCTCTTCCTCCTTCTTGATGTCGCCGACCCTTACGCGGAGGTCCTTGACCTTCTTCAACAGCTCCTCGTTAGATATATTCTCGCCAAGGCTTAACCTCCGCTCCAGGTCCTGGAGCAGACTGTCCACGTAGAGAAGGTTCTTGATCATGTCTTCGCTCTCCTCCTTGAAAGCCTTGATGTACCTTATGACCTCGCCGTCGTCAGTAGTGTCAGTGTCTTCCTCGATCGCGCTTAGGATGTCCTCGTTGACCATTTGGCTGTTAATCTTATAGTGGGTTTTTATATTTTTCCAAACCAAAAAAAATCAATACACTTTTAAAAGAAAGAGGCTTTTTCATGATAAAAACTTGTGGAGTTGATGCATTTATGGCTGAGAAGAAATCTGTGAAGAAGGCAGCTGAGAAGAAAGAGGCGGCAAAAGAGCCTAGCAATACTGATTCCAAGGTCGTCCAGAAAGGAGACAAGGTCAAGGTCGACTACGTCGGCAGCTTCAACGACGGCGTCGTGTTCGACGAGAGCAAGACCCGCGGAAAGCCCATAGAGTTCGTGGCTGGAAACGGTCAGGTCATCCCAGGATTCGACCAGGGAGTGATCGGCATGAAGGTCGGCGGTGAGAAGAAGATCACCATCGAGCCAAAAGAAGGATATGGAGAGCCGAATCCTGAGCTTGTAAAGGTGATAACCAGGGACAAGCTTCCGCCTGAGCCGGATCCTAAGGTTGGCATGGTGCTCGCCATGGGCATGTCCAACGGCATGGAGATACCTGCCAGGATCACGAAGGTGAACGGCGAGATGGTGACCATAGACTTGAACCACCCATTGGCCGGCAAGACGCTCCACTTCAAGCTGAAAGTCGTCGGCGTGGAGTGAGCAGAAGGTGTCATCAAACTCTTTTATCTTATCCTTTCTTTCAGCTTCTTTAACCGGTCTCTTAGGGCTATGGCTTTCTCGAAGTCTAAGTCGTCTGCGGCTTTTTTCATGTCTTCTTCAAGCTCGATTATGACGTTAGGGATGTCTTTCTTCGGGATATGCTTGATGTCTTTTATCTCGACTTCCTTGGCCTTGACTGGCTTTATGATGGTCTTCGGGGTGATGCCGTGCTCCTTGTTGTATTCCAGCTGGATTGATCGTCTTCTCTCTGTCTCGCATATGGCGCGCTTTATGGAGTCTGTCATGTTGTCAGCGTAGAGGATTACCTTTGACTCTGAGTTCCTCGCCGCCCTGCCTATTATCTGGATCAATGACTTATCATTCCTTAGGAATCCTTCTTTGTCTGCGTCTAGTATGCCTATGAACGCGACTTCAGGGATGTCTAAGCCTTCTCTTAAGAGGTTGATGCCTACGAGGACGTCGAACTTGCCTAGGCGCAGTTCCCTGATTATTTCGCTTCTCTCTAAGGTGTCGATTTCAGAGTGGAGGTATCTTGTCTTGATCTTCCTCGAGGCGAGAAATTCTGAGAGCTCTTCTGCAAGCTTCTTTGTGAGCGTGGTTACGAGGGCGCGGTTGCCCTTCTTGATGGTCTGTTCTACTTCTTTTATTAAGTCATCCACTTGGCCCTTTATCGGCCTGATCTCGACCTCAGGGTCAACTAGCCCTGTAGGCCTGATTATCTGCTCGACTACCTGGCTTGATTCTTTCAGTTCATACTCTCCAGGCGTGGCAGAGACGAAGATGACGCTCTTCATGTAGTCCTTGAACTCCTCGAACCTCAATGGCCTGTTGTCGTAAGCGCAAGGAAGGCGAAAGCCGTATTCTACCAGGTTCTTCTTTCGGGACTTGTCTCCGTTGTACATGGCGTGGAGCTGAGGGATCGTCTGGTGTGACTCATCTATTATCAGGAGGAAGTCTTCTGGCATGTAATCCATCAATGTGTAAGGCTTCTCGCCTGGCTTTCGGCCGTCGAAGTGCCTGCTGTAGTTCTCGATGCCCTTGCAAAATCCAGTCTCCTCAAGCATCTCGACGTCGTATAATGTGCGCTGCTTTAGCCTGTGGGACTCTAGCATCTCAAGGCCAGGGAGTGTCTGGTCAAGTTCAGTCCTGATGGCCTGGATGGCGGCTTTCACCTCATCCTCTGGGACCACGAAGTGCTTTGCAGGGAAGACGAAGGCGTACTTCATGTCCTCAACCAGGTTGCCCGTGACCTTGTCCAGCTCCCTGATCCTCTCGATCTTATCACCTAAGAGCTCTATCCTGACAATGTTGTTGAAGTATCCTGGGATGAAGTCGATGGTGTCGCCTTTCACCCTGAACCTTCCAGGCAATAGTTCCAAGTCGTTCCTCTCATACTGCGATGCGATTAGGCGCTTTAAGATGTCAGTTCTCGTGATATTCTGGTGGACTTCGAGATCGAACCCGAGCTTTTGGAAGTTATCGGGCTTGCCAAGGCCATAGATGCAGGATACTGAAGCTATGACTATGGTGTCTCGCCTGCTAAGGAGGGATGCTGTGGCTGAGAGCCTCATCTGCTCGATCTTAGGGTTGATGCTAGAATCCTTCTCGATGTACATGTCCTTCTGCGGGATGTAGGACTCTGGCTGGTAATAATCGTAGTAAGAGACGAAGAACTCGACGCGATTGCCAGGGAAGAACTCCTTGAACTCGCTGTACAGCTGGGCGGCCAAGGTCTTGTTGTGGACAATGACAAGCGTTGGCTTTTGCGAGGCTTCAATGACGTTCGCCATTGTGAAGGTCTTGCCAGAGCCAGTCACTCCTAGGAGAGTCTGGGCTTTCAGGTTGGTGTCTAGACCCTTGACTAG
The DNA here is from genome assembly GCA_016930415.1 of Candidatus Woesearchaeota archaeon. Taxonomy (GTDB): domain Archaea; phylum Nanobdellota; class Nanobdellia; order Woesearchaeales; family SM23-78; genus SM23-78. The sequence continues at coordinate 8,415 of JAFGGS010000016.1, forward strand.
TTTCTTGATGGCTTCGGGCTGTGAGCCTGCTGGCCTAAACGTGTCTGCAATCCGAAACCTAGGTGAATCCTTGATGATCATCAAACAACAGAATGCTTGAGTGTTTAAAAAAGCTGCGGGAAAATGTCCAGTTGACTTAGCGAAGACCGAAAGAAACCGGAAGGAGCACTGGATGTCTTGTGAAAACTCACGGCCGTGGCGCGCTTTACAAGTCAATCCTTAAGCTTCTTAGACCTTAACAAGCGATTGTAGGTGATTGCGAACCTGTGGGCCTCATCCCTGATCTCCTGCAAGAGCTGCAAGGCAGGATCCTTCTTCTCTAAGATGATAGGATGAGGCCTGCCTGGAGCGAATATCTCCTCGTTACGCTTAGCGAGGCTGATGATAGGGATCCTCAGATTGAACTTCTTAAGCTCAGCCAAGGCAGCTCCGAGCTGACCCTTACCGCCATCAATCACTATAAGGTCTGGCATCTGAGCCTTCTCGAATGTGAGGCGCGCGTATCTCCTGCGGACCACTTCTGCTATGGATCTGAAATCGTCTATACTCTCCACAGTGGTTATCCTGAAACGCCTGTAACCAGACTTATAAGGGATTCCACCCCTGAACTGCGCCATGGAGCCGACCGTGGAGGTGCCGCTTAGATGGGAGATGTCGAAGCACTCAATGACGTTAGGAGTCGCGTTTAGTTTTAATCGTTCTCTTAAGCGCTCTAACTTGGCGGATTTTCCGAAGAAAGAGATCTCCAGGTTCTTCTCCGCCAACTCTAACAGCGTCCTCTTCTCACCCTGCTTCGGGCAGATGGCCGACACCTTAGAGCCGCACTTCTCAGACAAGACATCCAAAAGCGGCCGGGAAAGAGCGACTCTCAATATGATCTCCTTAGGAATAGAATTATCCTCATAGAAGCGGGTGATGAACTCCTCCAAGAAGTCTTCAGAATAATCTAATACGAACTCCTGCTTGTTATTCAAAGTACCCCTGAAGATATTGAAGACCAAAAGGAAGACCTGGTCGTCCCTCACCATGAAGACGATCACGTCCTCATCGAAGCGTTTTTTTCTTTCCATAGACTGAGACTCCTCCAAGGTGTTAAGCGCCTCGATCTGATCCCTCAAAATCAAGGCGCGCTCAAAATCTTGAGCATCAGAAGACTGCTTCATCTCAGCCCTTAGATTATCAACCAACTCCTTAGTCTCACCCCTAAGGATAAGCCTGGCCTTAGCCAAAGACACATCATAAGCTGCTTCGCTGATCCCTCCCATGCAAGGAGCAGGACAAAGACCGATATGGAAACGGATACAAGGGCGTTTTGGGAGTCTCTTACAAGTTCTCAATTGAAAGTGACGGTTGATAGTCTCGATGATGAGATTACGCTCTAAACCACTAGTGAAAGGACCGAAAAGCTCGCCGCCAGACGACTTATCCCTGCTCAAAATGACTCGCGGATAAGGCTCTTTCGTGATCTCGATGAAAGCGAATCTTTTAGAATCTTTAAGGTCTATGTTGTACTTAGGCAGATGCTTTTTCACTAAGGTAGATTCTAATAATAAAGCTTCCTTCTCAGAATTAGTGACGATGAAATCAACAGAGACGATGTTAGCGACGAGAGCTTTGGTCTTTGCGTCCTGGTCTTTCTTAGAGAAATAAGACGAGACACGCTTCTTCAAATCCTTAGCCTTACCAACGTAGATGATCCTATTGTTAACATCCCTGAACTGGTAAGAACCAGGCAAAGACGGAAGACGGGACAAATCAAGCATGACAGAGGAAAATGAGAGTGCGTTTAAAAGGGTTACCAAAAAACTTAAAACTATGACAAACTCTCCGGGTGGTATGGATGGGGAGACAACAATACAAGAACTGAAAGATAAGATGCAAGCTTTCTGTGAGGAGAGAGACTGGGACCAGTTTCATGGAGCAAAAGACCTGGCCATCGGAGTGATCACAGAAGCATCAGAGATACTGGAGCACTTCAGGTTTAAGAGCGAAGAGCAGATAGTCGAGCTGTTCGCAAACCCCGACAAGAAGACAGCCATAAGCGAAGAGATGGCGGATGTACTCATACTCCTTGCAAGGATGGCCCAGAAGTACGACGTAGACCTCTCAGAAGCCTACCGCGACAAGATGGCCAAGAACGAAAAGAAATACCCTGTGGAGAAAGCGAAAGGGAGTAATAAGAAGTACAACGAGCTATGATGTTATGTTGAGAATATCTCTGTAGGTCCGAAGAATCTACCATCTTTAACCCAGAATGTTTTGATACTGATGTAGTCAAGAAATTCCATGTATATTTTTGGTGGCTTCCTATCAAGTGCTAGACACTTTACAATCGAGCTTGCTTCTCCTTCTTCAACACGAGGTCTTACGTAAAAGTATTCGTATGAAAATAATTGAGCTATTGCAGCTCTAATCTGTTTTTTCATATTTGCTGTGCTTTTCATCTCAAATAAGTAGAATTTGTTTTTTATATTAACCAATAAATCATAACTTTTCTCATCTGTCTGACAGATTCCTCCGTATATCTCAAAGAAATCAATGAATCTATTTACTAAGTCTTGATGTGCGTGATTTGCTTTTCCAAGCTTTTGTGCATCTTTGGAGAAATAGGTTAGTATTCTTTCAGAAGGAATATCTCTTAATTCTTTTTTTTGTGCTACTTTGGGATTTCCTTTGGTAATTCTCTCTGGCATATCTGCGTAGTATTCTTCCAGTTGTGTAATTGTGTCTTTGTAGTGGCTTTCAATATCTAGCGATAGAAACTTCTCCACAGATCCGTATTGCTCGATGATTTTTTCAGTGGCCTCTTGTGTGAGAGGCATAAAACCCTGGACTCGGTCCCAGTTTTCTGCATAGTTTGTGAATTGCCTTAAGGTGGCTATTGGAAGGTCTATGGGATGATAGTCTGATACAAAAAATATGCAGGGCCAGGGGGCTCGTGGGTCTGATCGTCCCCAGAATTTGTCTGAGAACTCCATACTCTCTTCCTTAGCAATTAGTCTGCTGTAATGTATGAATTTTCCTTTTGCATAGAACAAGATAATATCTCCTTCATTCATGGAATTCCATCTACTTTTCAACGAAGCAGTATTTCCCCACGCTCTAAACTGTGGGTTTTGTTTGAGTTTGGTTTTGTTGTGTTCAGAAAGGTATTGTTCAACAGATTCATACGTCATCTCAAATTGCATTGTTGACTTAATGTTTTCTGCAGAGTGTTCATTACTTCTTGGAGCCAGGAATATTTGAACCATCAACTTGTACTCTTTGTGAGATATTTACACTTTTGTAGCCTCATCTGGTTACAAATCATTATATTTGCTTATGTTTGATTTAACATATGCGACTAAGTTTTAACTATAAAGAGAACAATATTGTAAAAACCGCCAAAAAGTTGAGAATTCTTAGTAATCCAAATCATCTTCGAATCCTCTTACTTCTAAAAAGTGCATTGAAACCGATGACTACTGAGGAAATTCGTGTTGTGCTAGAGGCTGGGGGTGTTTATAAGCACAGAGAGAACACTCATAAAGCACTCCAAAAGCTTGTTAAGTTGGGTTTGGTGAAGAAAAATAAAGGACCTGGTGGGGTGAGGGATGTTTATGAGTTTTGTAATTGAAACTTTCTGTATTTGGGGTTTTCCTACAAATCTAATGCCAAAAAATTTATATTTGAGTTGTGCTCTTCTAGTTCTATCATGATGGGTTTTAGGGGTTCCTTGATTGTATTATCTCTCTTGTTCCTGGTTGTTTTGTCTGCAGGTTGTGAAACTACGGGCTATTCCGTTCTTAAGCCTTCTTGCCCTTATGTTTGCTGCGTTGAGGATCTAAATAATAATCCTAAGCCTTGTTCTGATCCTGGGGCTGATTGTGTTAATCATAAGTGCGTGAAATGCGGTAATGGAATTGCGGAATCTGGTGAGAATTGCCTTTCTTGCCCTGCCGATGCTGGGTGTAAGCAGAATCAAGCGTGCAGTAATCAAGGTGCTTGTATAGATTTAGGTACTGATCTGAACTGTAAGTACCTTGGAAATCGATGCGAGACTTATGATGCATGCATAAACTTTCAATGTGTTAAGAAAGCATGTCCTTATGAGTGTTGTGATGGATCGACCTACACCATAAAACTCTGTGAGAGTAGTTTTGATAAGTGTGATGCAGCGCAGAGGCGGTGTGTGAATAAAATTATCTCATCAACTGGAAAAGCTGCTTCGGAAGTTAAAGATTCTCTTGATAAGCTTGGTGAAGGCTTAGTGAAGAACCTAGATAAGATTAAGATTTTTCCGTGAGCTTAATCTACAGTCTTTCTTGCGCAATCCCTTTTTTTCCTTATTGAATATTATTCTTCAGCCTATCTTTCTGGATGGGTTGTTTCTAATCCTTGTTTCGTGAAATTCACTTCTTGTCATGCATTTCTCATCTTGATTATCTTTTTAAACTTCTTTCACCATGGTTTGTTTTATCGACGACAATTGTTTTTTGGTGGCTCGCCTTTTTTTGTGCGCGACCTTTGCGTCTCTTTATTGGGGGGCGTGGCTCTTTTTTCGTTGTCGTCTTTTTAAAAAACTGAGGTGGCTTTGAAGGTGAACGTCGTTTGTTGGAATTGCGGAGAATTGCATAGTGTTTCTAGCAGGGATTTGCAGCGGCTTGAGGCTGAGTGCGGTTCTTGCCATGTGATCGTGGAGCTGTAGAGCGGCTCCGCGCCAAATTCTTTTTCTTAAGCTGCTTTCTTTTCTGCGTGTGTTTATCTTCTTTTTCCGTTAAACATATAAATTGGTGTTAGTTTTTCTTTACGCATGTTAGATTTATTTTATCAATTGGCTCCTTTTTTTGAGGATGTCTACAGAGAAGTCTCTGTCAGGCAATACGCCAAGTTAACAAGCGTCAGCCCGCCCACTGCCTCGATCACGCTGAGGCGCTTGGAGTCAGAAGGACTCCTGATAAGTAGGCCCCTTGGGATATATCTCTTCTTCAAGCCAACCTTAAGCTACCAGTTCAAGCAGTTAGCTCAAGCTTACTGGCAAAAGCTCTTATATGACCATACCGAAGCCTTGCATGAAGAGGTTGATTTCAATGACATCATCCTTTTCGGATCAATAGCAAAAACCGAAAACAATGCTAATTCTGATATCGATATCTACGTAAATTCCTCCCATAGGAATATTAAATGCCTGGGCGCCCTGGAAAAGAAGCTCAAGAGGCGGGTCGAGCTGCACTTCAAGACGACGAGCCCCCTCCTGAAAGACAACATCGATAAAGGCATCAGGATAAGATGAACTGGGAAGAATGCACAAGGCTCGCATATGCAAAGAAGACAGCCAAAGACGACGCCCTGATTAAGTCTATGCAGGAATCTGCTCTTGCAAGGGAAAAGACCGCGGGCATGCTAAGGATTGACGAGACAACAAAAGAGACTCTCTTCACGCTCTACTACGACGTCCTAAGAGAGCTTGTGAGCATAGAAGCCCTAAAGAACGGCTACAAGATCTACAACCACGAATGCTTAAGCGCCTTCCTGGCAGAAGTCCTCAAAGACAATGATTCTGCAAGGGAATTCGATAACCTGAGGCGCTTAAGGAACAATATCAGCTATGAAGGCAAAAGACTAGGCCATGCAAAAGAAGCAATAGACCGAGCAAGAGGCCTAATCAAGAGATATCACTAATAAGAATCCACCTTCGCAACCATTATATACTTGTCTGTCTCTCCCCTCTTCTCATGGGTGTTGAGATATTAGTCCAGGAGGCGCTTGTTGAGGGTGGCCTTGCCTCTGTCTTCTATGCCAGCTTCTGCATCCCCGCGACTGTCTATCAGGATGTTGAGATGAACGAGATGGCATCTGCCAGGATGCTTGAGATAGAGAGCCGTGGTGACCCTGGCATTTTCGTCCATGACTACACTGTAAGCCCTTATGGCTTGCAAGGCTTCTTCGTGGCTTCTCCTAAGAAAAAGTTAACCCTTGACCTTGCTGAAGCGATCCTTAAAGGCTTCAAGGTCGACTATGTGATCAGATCATAACCATCTCAGCTTTCTGATAAGTCATCACGACTTTATCGGGATGTTGTTCTGGAACTTATACAAGCATAGGTTGCAGTAGATCCTGTCATCAGGTATCTCTTGCCTGCAGCTTAAGCACTCGTTCATCGCCATCTTCACTTCTCCTCTCAAGCTCATATCGGGACCCGTTTCTTGATATTGACTGGCGCTTCTAATTTCCACCAGACCAAGTCCTCGATCGTTGATCCGCCCCTGTCCTTCTCCTTGTAAGCCACCTTGACGACTTGGCTCTCCTCAAGCTCAGGATACCTGACCAGTTCAGGATACTCGATCATCTTGTGGCCTCTCCTCTTATGCTCGTCCATCACCCTGCTCCACTCGCTTATCGCAGAACTCACCATTCTCCTCACCCTCCCTTCTTCTTATAATTAGGTCCTGTCCCCAATCAGAACCCGTTATTCTTAGCATCCCAGGAGTTGTTATCATCGACTAGCTCGATGTACTCGCCGTCCTGGTTCTTGATCATCATCTTCCCTTGAAATTTAAACATCCTAACATCCACCCCGCCCTTTTTATTGCTAGAGAAGAAAAAAAACTCTCTCCTCTTCGCAATTCTCATCTTTGATTCTAAGCCTTTTTCATCTCAGGATTCTTCTCTTCAGGCTTTTTCTCTTCAACCTTCTTCTCCTCGGTCTTGGCATGCTCTTCTTTCTTCTCTTCCATCATCTTATTCCTCCTTCCTTATCTAAGGATAGTGACTTTTGGATCAAAAAAAGCTCTTACCCGCCTAAGTTATCCTGTTCAGCTGGTTTTCCACAGAAAGGACAGATAAGCGTAAGCCCGATAATCTTGGCCTTGCCAATGAATTTCTTATTGCAGTGCTTGCAAGTAGTCTCTTTATCGAATCTAATCATACCTTACACTTACCAAAGGAGGAGGGGTTTAACTAGTTGTGGTAGGGAAAATCAGCTAAAACAACGTAAAAAGTTGTTAATCTGCCATGAACCTTAAGAAGACCCTCTTGTTCCGCTAGCTTTTTATACCACTCCTATGATTTAATCCTCTCATGTCAAGATCCTGGATGCTCTCAGCAGTATTGCTCCTGACAGTGGCTGTCTTGCTCTTCACAGCTTACTCGCTCCAACTCCAGAACAAGGCTTTAGTCCAGGAATCCTCTGCTCTCAAGGCCTCATCTGAAGCCTTAGCCTCTTCTCAAGCATCGGTAATCGCTTCTTTGGAGCTTGAAGTCTCTCGCTTGAACTCCTCCTTGGCATCTTTGAGGGGTGAACTTGAGAGTGCGAGCAAGAGCAATCATTATCTCAAGTCAGAGGTGGAGGACACCATAAGCCGCTTAGAAGCGTACCGGTTAGAGCTTAACCGCTCCTTGGAGTGGTTCAAAGCCAACGCAGCACTCTCATCCTCTGTGCCTGAGCAGAAGATAAAGGACTCCTTAAGACACGAGTGCGTCAAGGTAGAGGGTGATCATTGCACCTTGCTCCTAGGCTGCTATCACTTGGTGAACAGCGCTTACTACGACCTCAAGTACCGATCAGATATCTCTACCTCGAGCAAGTCTGATAAGATACAGTCATTAAGCGAGTTCCTGGACAACCGCGGCGGCGACTGCGAGGATTACTCCTTGTTCTACAAGGCAGAGCACAGCTACCTATTAAGCCTGTGCAAGGGCAAGGACGTCTCGCTAGAAGCCTGGGTCCCTGGCGAAGGCAAGGCTTGGGTGAACTTCGACGAGAGCTGGTACATGCCAAACTCAGAGACAGTCTTGCTCCCAGACGGATTCATCCACCCTAACGTAGTGTGTGGAGAGATATTCGACTTCAACACTGGCAAGGTTGGCGGCCATTGCATGATAGCATTGACCAGGAAAGAGATCTTATCGACCAAGGACCTCGGCTTGCTAAGAGGCGCGCCGCTCGTCGAGCCTCAGAGCGGCAAGTACATGGGATTGATAGGCGCGGATTCAGGGATCATCCTCTTAGAGTCGACAGCTGACTACAAGGAACCATCCTACATCTACATGGTAGTCACAGACAACGACTTATTCCTATACTCCCTTGGAGACGGCTGGCTAAGCCAATCATCACTAGAGCACGAGCTCTACTCAAGACAGCTAGAACTAGTGATAGCTAAGAGATAAGCCTACTTCAGCACGTCTTTCAAGAACTTGCCGGTGTAGCTCTTCTTCACCTTAGCAACTTCTTCAGGAGTCCCGACAGCCACGACTTCACCGCCGGCATCCCCGCCCTCAGGCCCAAGGTCGATTATATAATCAGCTGACTTGATAACATCCAGGTTGTGCTCTATCACTATTACAGAGTTGCCCATCTCCACCAAGTCATCAAGCACCTTGATGAGCTTCTTAGTGTCGTGGAAATGAAGGCCGGTCGTAGGCTCATCCAAGAGATAAATAGTCCTCCCCGTAGCCCTCTTGGCAAGCTCGCGCGTCAACTTAATCCTCTGAGCCTCTCCACCAGAGAGAGTGGTAGAACTCTGGCCCAGCTTGATGTACTCCAAGCCCACTCGCTTCAAAGTCTCAAGCTTCTCCCTGATGATCGAGATGTTCTCAAAGAGCTTCAAAGCCTCCTCGACGCTCATGGCAAGGACGTCAGCGATAGACTTGCCCTTATACTTGACCTCCAAGGTCTCAGCGTTGAAACGCTTGCCCTTGCACTCCTCGCACTCGACGTACACGTCAGGCAAGAAGTTCATCTCGATCTTGATCAAGCCATCACCCTGGCAAGCCTCGCACCTGCCGCCGCGCACGTTGAAACTAAAACGCCCAGGACCATACCCTCGAAGCTTAGCCTCCTGCGTGGACGCGAAGATCTGGCGGACGTAATCCAAGACCTTGGTGTAAGTCGCAGGGTTAGACCTGGGAGTCCTGCCGATAGGAGACTGATCGATCACTATCACCTTGTCGATCTCGCTCTCAAAGCTGATAGACTCGTGCTTTCCGATAGGCTCCTTGCTCTTGTAGAACTCCTTCATTAGCGAGCGATAGAGTATCTCATATATCAAGGTCGACTTGCCGCTCCCAGAGACACCGCTTATTATGCCGAACACGCCAGTAGGGATCTTCACATCAACACCTTTAAGGTTGTTCTCAGAAGCACCCTTGATGCTGATCCAGCCGTTAGGCTTACGACGCTTCTTAGGGATCTCGATCCTCTTAGCGCCAGACAAGTACTGGCCAGTCAAGCTCTTCTTATCCTTCTCGATCTCCAAAGGAGTGCCCTCTGATATTATCTGGCCGCCATGAATGCCAGCGCCAGGGCCCATGTCGATCACGTGATCAGCCCGCCTGATAGTGTCCTCGTCATGCTCCACAACAAGAAGAGTGTTCCCAAGATTACGAAGATGATGAAGAGTCTCGATGAGCTTGTGGTTATCGCGCTGATGAAGCCCTATAGAAGGCTCGTCAAGGATGTAGATGACACCCATGAGGTTGCTTCCGATCTGCGTCGCCAAGCGGATCCTCTGAGCCTCACCACCAGACAAGGAACCAGCGCTCCTGGACAAGGTCAAGTAGCCAAGCCCCACGTCCTTCAAGAACATCAGCCTGGACCTGATCTCCTTTAGCACCTGGCGGGCGATCTCAGAATCCTTAGCATTAAGCTTCAAGCCATCAAAGAACTCAACAGTCTTCTCGATCGAGAAGTCAGTCACCTCGATGATCGACCTGGAATTGACCTTTACAGCGAGAATCTTAGCCTTAAGCCTCTTGCCCTTGCAAACAGGGCAAGGATTGAACCTCATGAACTTCTCAAGCTCCTGGCGCCTGTAATCAGACTCTGTCTGCTGATAAAGCCTCTCGGACTGAGGGACAAGTCCCTCCCAAGTCCCCTTATGGCTCCAGCTAGCCTCGCCGTTCTTCATCACCATGTCGAAATTGATACGATCATCGCTTCCATGCATGAGTGCGCTATACTGCTTCTTTGAAAGCTCCTTAAGAGGGGTTAGTATGCTAAAACCATGATGCTTTGCGACGGCTCCTATAATCTGGTTCCTCCAGCCGTCCATCGCGTTCCTGTAAAGCGCGATGGCGCCGTCAGCTATGCTCTTATCCTTGTCAGGGATGATCAAGTCAGGGTCGAACTCAGACTTGGTGCCAAGACCATGGCAAGTCTCACAAGCCCCGAACGGCGAGTTGAAACTAAACATCCTAGGCTGGAGCTCCTCGAAACTCACGTCACACTCAGGACAGCTCATCTTAGAAGAGAACAGCTTCTCAAGGCCCTTGTCATCAACGACGATCAACAAACCATCCTCAGACTTCTTGATGGCGTTCTCACAAGCCTCGACGAGCCTGGCCTTGTCCTTGACCTCAACCCTGTCGATCACAGCCTCGATGTCATGCTTCTTGTAACGCTCAAGCTTGATCTTCAAAGGCTCATCAGTGCGCACGACCTCGCCATTCACGCGGGCACGCGCATAGCCCTCCTTGTGAAGATCCTCGATCACAGCCTCATAAGTCCCCTTCTTCTGCCTGATGATAGGCGCAAGCACAGTGACCTGACCTTTAGAATCAGCAGCTATCCTCTCAGCGATCTTTTGAGGAGACTGGCTCTCAATCCTAGTCCCGTGCACAGGGCAATGAGCCACGCCGATCCTAGCGAACAAGAGCCTCAAGTAATCATAGATCTCAGTGACCGTGCCGACAGTAGACCTCGGATTCTTAGAAGTAGTCTTCTGCTCGATAGATATCGCAGGCGACAATCCCTCTATAGAGTCCACGTCAGGCTTGCTCATGAGACCCAGGAACTGGCGGGCGTAAGCAGACAAGGACTCGACGTACCTTCGCTGGCCCTCAGCATAGATCGTGTCAAATGCAAGAGTGGACTTGCCGCTCCCAGAAAGCCCAGTGATCACTACGAACTTATCCCTGGGGATGCGCACGTCGATGTTCTTCAGGTTATGCTCACGAGCACCCCTGATCAGTATGTCTTTCATAAGAGAATCACTCATGAGCCAAGACACCAAGATTATTTATAAGGATTTCGTTGAACATAACAAAAGAGCCCTGAGAAATTTCGGTTTAAAAGCCCTGCGGGGAGATGTCTAGTGGGTCTAGTGGAAAGAACTAGACGCTCTTCACCATGTACGTGCCTTCCTTCTTGTAACCTAGCCTTCTGTAGTAATCCCGAACGCCAACACCTGATATCACCACGACCTTCACTTTTCCCTCATCCATCGCGATCCTCTCAGCCATCATCATCAGCCTTCGGCCAAAGCCCCTATGCTGAGCCTTCCCCCCGCCAGAAGTCCCGACCGCAACCGCGCTCCCATAAACGTGAAGCTCCCTGACGATAGCGCTAGAACCAGTAATCTCCTTCACGAGCGGCTGAGAAGGGATCCTAAGCCTGCAAAAGCCAAGCAGCCTCTCACTCGCGTCCTCGAACGATATGAAGTACTCCTTGCCAAAAGAAGCGTTGTACATGATGATCTTCTGACGGACAGGCTCCCTTATAGCCTCTCCTCTTATCTCGCGGCACCTGATGCACCTGCACTTCTCGCCATGCCTCTTCATCTCCTCATCGATCATCTGGCGAAGATTAGTCCGATCGACCCCAGCAGCTGTCTGGCTGGTCGGGATGTCGCGCTGAACCCTCATGATCCTGACGTACTCAGGCACTGTTTTCTTGAAATCGCGAATCAGCCTCGCAGCCTGCGAAGTCGTGATCGGCTTGAACCTGCCCTTCTTCCACTCATCAAAAAGCCTGGTCCCCTTCAAGACCATGCAAGGATAAAGCTTAAGCATGTCAGGCTTGAAATTAGAATTGTTGAAGAGCTCCTCCAAACCCTCAAGCTCCTTCTTAGGATCAACACCAGGAAGGCCTAGCATCATGTGAAAGTTCAACTTGAAACCCAAATCCTTCAAGGTCCTGATAGCGGTTATCGAATCATAGACTGAATGGCCCCTGCTGATCCTCTCAAGAGCCTCGTCATACACGCTCTGGACGCCGAGCTCGACGCGGGTACAGCCAAGCCTAAGAAGCTCCCTCGCATGCTTGAGACGAGCAAAGTCAGGACGGGTCTCGATCGTCAAGCCCACGCACTTCACAGCAGCCTTCTCATTCCTCAGCTGCACCTTCTCCAGCGTCGTCTTGCCAGCTGTCTTCAATGAGAGCAGCTTCTTGTGGATGCTCTTCACGCGGGAAGCGCTCCCGACCTCGCCAGGCAACCCGAAGAAACTCCTGAACCTCGATATGTCAAGAGAGCCTTTAGAGAAGAACAACCTGGAAAAATCATTCATGGCCTTAAAGCAGTCCCTGACAAACGACTCCTTATAACCCTTAGGAAGAGAAGGGAACGTGCCGCCCATGATTATAAGCTCGACCTTAGAAGGATCCTGGCCAAGGACGACGTACTGCTCGAGCCTGTTGAACACTTGAAGATAAGGATCATAACGGTTCCTGATGGCGCGAAGAGTCGCCGGCTCCTTGCCAGTGTAGCTCTGAGGAACACTGCCAAACACGCTATCAACCCCGCCAGGGCACATCGAGCACCTGCCATGAGGGCAAGGCGCAGGCCTGGTCATGACAGCGACGACCGCTACGCCGCTTATAGTCCTCGTAGGCTTAGTCAAGAGATACTTCTTTAGGAACGGCAAGTCCTTCCTGGAAGCATGGAGCAAGACCTCTATGTCAGTCGGGTTGGACTTCACCTTGTGCCTCTTGCAAAGCTCCATCTTCTTCAAGGAAAGAGCGTGCTTGGAAGGCTTACTTTCTTTTACAAAAGCTATTATCTCATCGAAAAAGCCGCTAGTCATATGGAAACATCTCTTCAAGGTCACGAGCAGGAGGATGCTTTTTTTAAATTATCTGTTTAGAATGAGAGGACTGTGTTTTCCAACAAGCCAGAAAATAAAAACTTATATAAATCATTAGTTCCTGGGAAGACTCTGAGGGTTAGTCGATGATACCAAGGCTTAGAAACTACACCGACATAGTGGGCAGGCAGGCCATCTCCAGGATCAAGGCTTCTTCAGAGAACCTCGTGGGAAAGCACGTCGTCCACGTCAACGCCACCTCCTCAGGAGGAGGAGTCGCAGAGATACTCAACACGCTCGTGTTCCTGATGGACGACCTCGAGATAGACGCGGGCTGGAGGGTCATCCTCGGAAGCCACTCGTTCTTCAAGGTCACGAAAGGATTCCACAACTCGCTTCAGGGAAAGCCAGGAAAGCTCACGACCAACAGGAAGAGCATATACCTGGAGTACTGCGAGAGGAACGCGATGATAAATCACCTGGGAAAACACGACATCGTAGTTATACACGACCCGCAGCCTTTAGGCATGATCAACTACTACTCCAAGCACGGCAAGTGGCTCTGGAGATGCCACATAGACATATCAAACCCTAACCAGCAAGTCCTGGACTTCCTCGTACCCTACATCAAGAGATATGAAGGCGTGATCATCTCATCAGACAAGTTCAGGATAAAGACGCTAGACCGGCCGCAAGTGATAATCCCGCCCAGCATAGACCCCTTGTCAGTCAAGAACAAGGAAGTCGGAAGATACGCAGCAAAGAAGCTCCTGGCCAAGAAAGGCATAAGCCTGGACAAGCCGATAATCACTCAGATATCAAGGTTCGACCCGTGGAAAGGGACGCTTGGAGTCCTTAGGATGTATGAGAAGATAAAAGAGAAAGTCGACTGCCAGCTGGTGCTCATGGGGGACATGGCAGCAGACGACCCCCAAGGGCCTGTGATGTACATGAAGATAAGCAAGCTCGCAGAGAAGATGAGAGACATACACCTCATAACAGAGAAGAACGACCTCTTGGTCAACGCCCTCCAGCAGGAATCAGCCCTGGTATTCCAGAACTCGCTCAAGGAAGGATTCGCACTCACAGTCTCAGAAGCGCTCTGGAAGAAGACGCCGGTCCTGGGAACCAATGTGGGCGGCATACCGCTGCAGATAATCAACGGGAAGAACGGCTACATAATAAAGGACTTGAACGACGGAGCAGAGAAAGCGATCAAGATACTCGAGGACAGCGCGCTTCGCAAAGAGCTGGGCAGGAACGGCCGCGAACACGTGAAGAACAACTTCCTGATCACAAGGCACCTGGAAGACTACCTGAACCTGTTCAATAAACTATACCCGCCAAGCAGCCTGAAGTAAGAAAAGAAAACAGTTTTATACTCTCGCTACTTCTGACCTCTAATGATGTATGAGAAAAAGAAGGCTAAAGGTTCCAAGACTCTGGACCAGAGGAATACAGAGGACGCAAGGGAAGAGCACCGAGTCCAGAAGCTCATCAGCAATTGGGGCTACTGCTCGAGACGCAAGGCTGAAGCCTTAATCGAGCAGGGAAAGGTGACTATCAACGGCAAAGTCGCGGTGCTCGGAGACAAGGCCTCAGAGAAGGACAACATCCTGGCCGAAGGCAACTGGGTGAGGCCAGAGCGCAAGATCTACGTCATGTTCAACAAGCCAAGGCACTGCGCGACAGCGCTAGAAGACAAGTTCCAAAAGACGATCATGAGCTACATCCACCTCAAGGAGCGAGTCTTCCCGATAGGCAGGCTTGACTTCAACACAACAGGACTCCTCCTATTGACGAACGACGGCGACTTCGCAAACCAGATAATGCACCCAAGATACGAGATCAAGAAGACCTACGCGGTCGAGCTCGACCGTATGATAGACACGAGAAGCATAAAGAGGATAGAGCGAGGCCTAGAGCTCGACGACGGGATGACCGCGCCAGCAAGGGTGGAGAAGCTCCAGCGCAACAAGATAGAAGTCACGATCCACGAAGGCAAGAACAGGATCATCAGGCGGATGATGAAGCTCCTAGGCTACCACGTCGTGAGCCTGGAGCGGGTCAGGATAGGCAGGCTAGAACTCGGAAACCTGCCAGTAGGAAAGACAAGGCCTCTCACAGAAGAAGACAAGCAGAAGATATTCAGCTAGAAGAACCGATCTGATTCTCCCTAACGCAAGAGCCAGGCCCATACTTCCTCTCCTTGGCCTTGAGCAAGAGCTTCCTGACCTCATCATAGACTATGATTATCAGGCTGAACAAGACAACGAGCCCCCAGTCCTCAAGGCTAAGAGGTGTAGTCTTGAAATAAGTCTGCATGAAGCTCGACTGGACGACCAGGATCTGCAACGCAAGAGAGATTCCGACTGCCACGAGAAGCATCTTGTTGCTCCACAAGCTGAAACTGAAGATCGACTTGGACTCGTGGCGGCAGTTGAACACGTTAGTCAACTGGAAGAACACTAGCAAGGTGAAAGCCATGGTGCTAGCCTTGACAGGGTTATCCTTGTACATCAAGAATATCAAGACAGTGCCCACGCCGATGATCACTCCAGCAAGGAGCCAGTCAAAGAAATGCCTCGACGTGATGATGCGCTCCTTAGGATTCCTAGGGCGGCGATTCATGATACCCTTCTCAGCGGGCTCGACGCCGAGCGCAAGAGCCGGGAGCACGTCAGTGCCCAGGTTAACCCAGAGTATCTGGACCGCTGTGATGAAGCCGTACTCTGGCGGCAGGAAAGGCAAGACCAGGAACATGGCCAGAAGAATCGCGATGATCTCGCCAAGGTTGCAGCTGAGCATGTACCTGATGAACTTGTTGATATTAGCATAGATAGTCCTTCCTTCCTCTATAGCGTTCACGATCGTGGCGAAGCTATCATCCGTGAGCACCATCTTGCTGGCCTCCTTGGAGACGTCAGTCCCTGTGATGCCCATGGCAACCCCTATGTCAGCCCTCTTAAGAGCAGGCGCGTCATTGACGCCGTCGCCAGTGACCGCCACGACCTCACCCTCCTTCATCAAGTGATCGACGATCCTCATCTTGTTAGCGGCAGTCATCCTCGCAAAGATGGCTTCTCCCTCCAAGACGTGGGCGAGCTCGTCATCCTTCATCCTGTCAACCTCTACGCCAGTGACTATGATAGTCTTGTCAGACGCGATGTTGACCTGCCTCGCGATAGCCCTTGCAGTCAGGCCGTGATCGCCTGTGATCACGAAAATCTTGATGCCAGCGGCCTTGCACTTATCGACCGCGTCCCTCACCTCGATCCTGGGAGGATCGATCATCCCCTGCATTCCCTGGAACGTGAAGCCGGAATCCTTGATCTTAGAGAAGCTCTTAGCCTCCTTTCCCTTCAGGATCTTGAAAGCAAAGCCAAGCACCCTCAAGGCTTCAGAGCCCATCTGCTCATCCACCCTCTTGATCTTGAGCTTCTCCTGAGGAGAGAGCTTCTTGGACTTGCCATTCACCTCGATCAAGGAACACCTCGAGAGGACAGCCTCTGGAGAACCCTTCATGAACGCGACGACCTCCTTCCTCTTCCCCGACCCTCGCTGGTGGACTGTTATCATCATCCTCTTGTTGCTCGAGAAAGGCATCTCAAACATGCGAGGGTATTCATCCTTCACGCTCTCATGCGCAAGGCCCGCCTTCTCAGCGCTCACTATGAGCGCACCCTCAGTGGGGTCGCCTATTATGGTCCAACGTCCGCGCTCATCCTTGAGCACGGCGTTGTTGCAAAGCGAGCCAGTCCTCAAGAGGCTCAGTAGCGATCCGTCTGTGTAAGCGTTGTTCTTCAGGAGAAAGTGGCCTCTAGGCTCGTAGCCCTCGCCCTCCACGTCGATCAAGCACCCATTAAGATAAAGCTTCTTTACAGTCATCTCGTTCTTGGTCAAGGTACCTGTCTTGTCAGTGCAGATGACTGTCGTGCTGCCGAGGGTCTCGACGCTTGAGAGCTTGCGCACGATAGCCTTCCTCTTAGCCATCCTCTGCACCCCTAGAGCAAGGGCAATCGTCATGGTGGCAGGGAGGCCTTCAGGGACTGCCGCGACTCCAAGACTCACTGCGAACAAGAGCATGTCGACGAAAGGACGGCCAGAGAGCAGTCCCATCCCGAAGACAAGGAGGCATATTAAGAACGTGGCCTTGGCCAGGAACTTGCCGACATTCACGAGCTCCTTCTGGAGCGGACTCTTCTCCTCCTTGATCTCAGCAGTGAGGCCGGCGATCTTGCCAAACTCAGTCATCATGCCGGTCTCGACGACTATAGCCTTGCACCTGCCGCTAGTAATAGTGGTTCCCATGAACAGCATATTAGTCTGCTCTGCCAGGGGAACTGCCTTGTCAGACAAGGCTTTCTCTGACTTGTTCCTAGGGACGCTCTCGCCAGTGAGCGCAGCCTCATCGACTTGGAGCAGGCTCACCTCGAGTATCCTGACGTCAGCAGACACCCTAGTCCCCTCCTCCAATAGCACGATGTCGCCTGGCACGAGCTCCTCTACAGGGATGACCTTCTCGTCCCGATCCCTAATCACGGTCGTCTGGGGAGCCATCATCCTCTTCAAGGCCTCGATCGCCTTCTCAGCCTTGTACTCCTGGATCACTCCTATGATCGCGTTCAGGATGACTATGAAGAATATTATCGTGGCGTCAACATCCTCTCCCAGGAAGAACGCGATCACTCCCGCAATCATAAGTATGACTACCATGAGCTCGGATAACTGGGAGAAGAACTTCTGGATTATCGAGGATTTCTTGGCAGCTTCCAGCTTGTTCTTGCCATACTTCTCAAGCCTTGAACGAGCCTCGTCAGTAGAAAGGCCGTCCTCCGTAGAGCTGGCAAGGTTGCGGACAGCATCCTCTGGAGTCATCGAATAAAACAATCTATCAGTCACCCCTTTTCCAAATCCCAAAAATAAGGAATACAATCACGCAGCTCATTTATTAATGTTTTGCTTTGAGAAGAAGGCTGTGCGCGCACTCTGCGAACATAGGCAAATGACGTCCCAAGGCCCACGAGACGCTCAGTCCCTGATTTTTCAGTTAGATTTTTATATCCTTAAGGCCATTGAGTGATCATATTAATGAAAAGGGGTGGAGTAAGAGGACCAGTGCCTGAGATGACGCTATTAGTAGCCTTGGCATTCTTCTCTCTCATAACGATCCCCGAGCTCTCTTCTGCAGCTGCTTGCGACGCCACCAACACGCCCCAGATGAATTCCAGGACGATCCTGTTCGCGCTTGACGAGGGAGGAGAGCTATTGCACGACTTCAACCTCACCAACATGGACGAAGCAGGGGTCAAGTATACCTACGCGTTCCTGGAGAACTCGTTCACAGGAATAATCCTGGACTCGAAAGGATTGATGAGCTTTGCTCCGGATGAGGACGACTCGGGAGAAGCCATCCTGGTGTTGGTCGCGGCCAAGGACGCCTGCGCAGGCACACTGATAATCACGATCAGGGTCGCGCCAAGGCCGAGGATAACCTTGAAGATCCCTGAAGAACAGGTGATAGAGCTCAATCTCAGCCAGAACGTCTCCTTTAAAGTGGATGCAGAGACGCCCCTTGAGAACAAGACCTTGTTCTATGAATGGCTGCTGGACAACACCAAGACCGGAGACGGAAAGGAATACGTCCTGCATACTGGATACAAGCTGTACGGAGAGCACAACGTCACTGTGAGAGTCAAGGACACCAGGGGACTCTTAGCAGAGCATGTCTGGCTCGTCAGGATAGCCAAGGTGAACCTGGCCCCCATCCTGCTGCAGGACATACCTGGGGCAGTCATATTCAAGAACGCCGCCTCAGGAGCATACTTCCTGGAAGACTACTTCTTCGACGCGGAGAGAGGCAAGATGACCTTCACAGGCAGACAAGTGCTTCCCACCTACAGCACGCTCACATACGCGAATGTAAGTGCAGAGATAGGCCCTGACAGCTACGTCACATACAACCCTGCCACTAACAGCACAGGCCTCGCTTACTACATATTCACTGCCAAGGACCAGGAGGGGCTCACGACAGAGAGCAACATGGTGAAGGTCGACGTCCTCAAGGAGCAGCAGGTCAGAAACATCAGTTCAGTCCAGGTAACCACGTTCTGCGGGGACTACAGCTGCAACTCAGAAGAGAACTGCAGCAGCTGCTCATTCGACTGCGGCTTATGCAACGAAGGCTCGCTCCAGGGATGCATGCCTAAGTGGAACTGCACCCAATGGACTGAATGCCCGCCGTCAGGAGTCCAGTTCAGGAACTGCACTGACATAAACGAGTGCGGAGACTCAAGGTCCATGCCGGACACGTCAAAGACCTGCCAATACCTTGCAAGGTGCGACGACGGCCTGAAGAACGGCCTGGAGGAAGGAGTCGATTGCGGCGGTCCCTGCAACCCATGCGCCAACTGCACAGATCGCAAGAAGAACCAGGGAGAAGAAGGAGTGGATTGCGGCGGTCCCTGCCGCCCGTGCGCAGCCTGCAACAACGGGCGCCTGGACCTTAACGAGACAGACATAGACTGCGGCGGAAGCTGCCTTCCATGCGAGGCTAACAAGACCTGCCAGCAGGGAAAGGATTGCAAGAGCCTCAATTGCACCCAGAAAAGATGCGCAGAAGCCTCGTGCTTCGACGGGGTGAAGAACCAGCATGAGGAGAAGATAGACTGCGGCGGCCCCTGCGAGGCGATATGCGCGAACTGCACTGACGGCGTCCAGAACGGGAACGAGCAAGGAGTGGATTGCGGCGGCCCTTGCCGCCCTTGCGCGACGTGCGACGATGGCGAGAAGAACGACGGAGAATTCCTAACAGACTGCGGAGGGCCGTGCAGGAGGTGCGGATTGACAGATCTGATAGGGGAATATCTCATGTTCTTCATAATACTCGGGTTCTTCGTCGTGTTCTCAATAATGACCCTGACAGGATACTTCTTCTTCCTATTGTCCAGGCCAGAAGAGGCAGAGAGGCTCTATGAGAGCGACACGATATTCGTGTTCCTGACAGAGCTCCATCACTTCTGCAGGATATGCAGGCGGATCGTGGGGCGCAAGAACTTCCTGCCGATAGACGACTACAACAGGTACAAGGGCCGGATAAGCGAATTCGCGATCAAGGAAGAATACACTAACAAGGAATTGTACAACATGATACTGGACGTGCTGAGCGCCATGCTCTCGCTCCCGCCGGACTTCGACGAGGACATGTTCTACAAGCGGATGAGAGGGATAGCCATGTCGCCCTTCATCAAGGTACTGCTGATAGGTTACTACAACAAGATAAGGATACTTGCGACGGACAACTTTATCCCGACAGAAGAACAGCAAGAGTTCATAACTGAGCTCAAGTTCCTGCTCTTAGAGCTGTCGAGAGCGTGAGACTAGAGTGGTCTGGAACGTCCAGAAAGCTCATGGCTTGCGTTTTCAAGGCTTAAAAACAGCTTCGCTTCTAGTGTGATGATGTAAGAGTTCCCTGATTTTTACACTACTGGAGAGGGATAGCTTTAAAAACAGGAATCGCATACACCCCCATTAACAGAGATAAGACGTAAAGAGACTACACAAAAAAGATGATGCGTATATGTGGCGATTACTAGCACTGCCTGGAAAGAAACAGACCGCTGAAGCCTTCCTTCTCGACCCAGCGACCATTCGATGGATCGCCCTTGACGGCAAGACAGAAGGACAATCCTGGTTCTACCCGCCAACACTAAAAGCAGTGTACAACCACCACGAATTCTTCAACCCGCTGGCACAATACGAAGGAGTATTATCACTCTCAAGACTGGCGACCCTGAGCACGGCCGGACAGATGCACGACGCCGTGAAAGAGCACTACCTCAGGTTCTACCACTCCACGCCTGAAGAGATCGAAGAACAGATGAAGAAGGAAAGGCTACTGGATGAGAAGATGCGCCGGAAAGCCATGGCGCAATTCAAGAGGGATGGCAGTGAATTCGACAGATCCCTATTCAACAGACGAAAAGGCCTAAGGGAAGGGACGCTCATAACTCCAAGCATCACAGAACGCCTGACAGTCCACGATGGATACAACCCTGTAGTGGAAGGAGAGCCCTTCGGAACCATAGCATTCGAACGCGCCGATGGTGACGTCATCTATACAGTCCATGAGATCCTGGGCGCCAAATACTTCGAGTGCCGCAGGACGCCTGCAGAATACGGCGACCGACTATACGTACAGGACAGGATCGACAGGACGACCCAAGGATACTCATTCGACCTGGACTCAGACAGGATAAGATCCAATAACTGGGAAATGGAAGAATGGCTCAAGGCAAGGATGGACGGTTCGCTCTGGAGGATGAGCGGAAGGGATACTGAACAGCTTGTCCTCAACTGCTGCTACCGCATCACAGCCACCCTGAACAGAGAAGGCGGGATGCTGGATTCCAACATCGATCACGATATCCTGGACTCAGGAGAAGGATGGGCAGTCATAAAAGAGAGAGGGCCGCAGGCAAGAGCATACCTTTTCAGGGAGAAGAAATTCAAGCTGATAATGACCTATCTAGCGAACGGGGACGGAAAAGTCCACGCAACCTTCGCGACAAGAACCCCCTTCGAAGACATCAGGCTCAGGAATGTATATGCCAAGCTTAACAGCATGGAGCCTGAAGGCCTGGTGACCCTAGACAACAAGTGGGGAGGGAGCGATAACTGCGGAGGATCGCCCACAGAGACCGGGACTAAGCTGACACTAGACAAGATAGTCGGCACAGCTCTAAGCGAAACAGGCGCAAGATTCACCCAGGTAAACGTCTCACCATATGAGGAGCCAGAGCTATCCTCACAGTTGATAAGGATGCGCCGCTCTGCATGAATCTGGAAAAAAAGAAAAAATATAAACCCCTGCAGAGAATCCCCTCTATATGATCATAGCAGACCTTCACATTCACTCGAAGTATTCCCGCGCGTGCTCGACCAGCCTTGATATCGATAATCTCGAGAAGTGGGCTCGCGTCAAGGGCGTGGGCCTCCTTGGGACTGGAGACTTCTGCCACCCGAAGTGGATAGTCGAGCTCAAAGAGAAGCTCACAGAAGACGGAAGCGGAGTCCTCAAGACCAAGAGCAGCTTTCCCTTCATCCTGCAAAACGAGATCTCGCTCATATACACTCAAGGAGGGAAGGGCAGGCGAGTCCACCTAGTCATCCTGGCACCATCGTTCGAGGTCGTTGACAAGATAACCGCTTACCTGAAAAGCAAGGGAAGGATCGATTACGATGGCAGGCCTATCTTCAACATCTCATGCGAGGAATTCACGCGCCAACTAAAAGCCATAAGCGAGGACGTAGAGATAATACCAGCCCACGCCTGGACGCCTTGGTTTGGCATATTCGGGAGCAAGACAGGATTCAACAGCCTAGAAGAAGCCTTCGGCCCCATGAGAAAGCACATTCACGCGATAGAATCAGGCCTGAGCAGCGACCCAGAGATGAACAGGAGGCTCTCAAAGCTTGACGATGTGAGGATACTAAGCTTCTCAGACAGCCACTCTTTCTGGCCCTGGCGCCTGGGACGCGAAGCCACCATCTTCGAGCTTGAAGAACTGACATACGAGAACCTGATAGCAGCCATCAGGACAGGCAAAGGACTCAAGGGTACGATCGAAGTCGACCCAGGCTATGGCAAGTACCACTACGACGGCCACAGGGACTGCGAGGTCTCGATGAGCCCTGAAGTCTCAAGCAAGGTGAACAAGACCTGCCCGGTCTGCGACCGGCCGCTAACCATAGGAGTGCTCAACCGCGTAGAAGAACTGGCAGACAGGAGCGAAACAGAAGGGAGAAGAATAGCAGACAAGGACGACAAATCCTACAAGCTAATACCCTTGCACGAACTGATAGCAGCAGTCCTAGACACTGGAATGGCGACCAAGAAAGCCTGGACAGAATACTACGACATACTAAAAGCAGGCAAGGACGAGTACGACGTGCTGCTCAACGTATCTGAAGAAGAACTCCTGAAAGTGACGAGCAAAGAACTAGCAGAGCTCATCATGATGAACAGGAAAGGAGAGCTCGAAGTCAAGCCAGGATACGACGGAGAATACGGCAAGCTAGTCATCGGTGGCAAGGAAGTCGCGACGAGCGAAGAGGACGAGAAAGAGAAAACGCCAAGAGAGAGAAAAGAGAGACAAGCCAAGGAAGACAAGAGCGAAGAAGCCAAGGAGAAGCCAAGAGCAAAGACGCCACCGCCACAAAAAGGCCTAGGAGAATATTTCTAAAAAGAAAGACACCACTCGGGAATGGAAAAGTTTAAGAATAACCACTCCATAACCTTAAGCTACAGATACCACTAGCGATAACAAGCCGAAAAAGGCTGCTCTTGGAGGGACGATTTAATTGGCTGTGAACCCTTGTAGGATAGCATATTTCTCGATGGAAGCAGGATTAAATGGATTGTGGAGTCTGATAGAGAATCGCAGGATTCCGCTTCCGGAAATTCTCAGAAGATGGCAAGGGGATGAGATACCCATATATTCTGGAGGACTAGGCGTCCTATCAGGCTGCCAGATAAAAGCTGCCGCGGATATGGAGTTACCCATGATCGTAATGGTCCCATTATACGACCGATTCTTCCTTCAAAACCTGGCAACCAACAACTGGCAGAGCGAGAACTACGTTCATTACAATCCGCGGACGCACATGAGCCTTCTCCCACAAAAAGATCCTGTTACTGTCAGGATTCAGGGCCGTGAAGTGGCCATCCGTGCATGGCATAAGGATATCATCGGAAGGACTGACTTCAGGATTCCCCTCATAGGTCTAGACACTAGGGAAGTGAACAACGGCCAAGCCCATGACGAGCAGATAACAGGAGAGATATACAAGTCCGACGATTATTACAAGATCGTCCAGCGAGCAGTCCTTGGAATAGGAGGCGCAAGAGTACTTGAAAAACTCGGATATGATCCTGACGTATACCACATCAACGAGGGCCATGGAGCCTTTCTCATCCTGGAGCTTCTTAGAAAATACAACCAGAACCTTGAGCGCGTGAGAGAAAAGGTCATATTCACAACCCACACACCAGTCCCTGCAGGCCACGATGTGTTCGAATATCGCCGAAAAGATACTAACGATGGCGTGGAGGATATATTAGGAGACCTAGTCCCACCAAACATCAGGGAGCTGGCCGGCAAGGAAAAATTCAACCTGACAGCTCTTGCAATCTCAGGAAGCAGGGATGTCAATGCAGTCTCGGGATTCCACGCTGAAATATCTGCTAATATGGATGTATTCAGGATGTACATGCCAAGGACCCGCTATGAGGATGCTGAAGCTGGTGAAGGACAGGCCGAGGAAGAGATTAAAGTCAATTACATAACTAATGGAGTCCATGGACTCACATGGATTGCCCCTGAGTTCAGGGAACTATACGACAGTCATATACCTGGTTGGAGGGAGAATCCTACTCTGCTTGAAAGGGCAGATGCAATACCTAACAATGCCATACTGAGAGCTCACTCCATCGCCAAGAGCAGGCTGGTAGAATACATCAACATGATCCAAGGCCAGACCATAGGTGCTGGGGGAGAATTCGACCCTGACATATTCACTATGGGATTCGCAAGGAGAGTTGCGTTATACAAGCGAGGAGACCTCATATTCTATGATATTCAGAGACTGATCGAGGCCGCTGGAGGAAGAGGCATACAGATAGTGATGGCTGGAAAAGCTCACCCTTCAGACACTGACGGGAAAGGAGTGCTCCAGCGCATACTCCACACGATAAAGACCGACTCAAGCCTCCAGAACTCTGATATAAGGATAAGATACATCCCTGACTACAACATGATGATAGGCGCGCTCCTCACCTCAGGATGCGACGCTTGGCTAAACACTCCTGTCTGCGGACAAGAGGCCTCAGGCACTTCTGGTGAGAAAGCGGCCCAGAACGGTGTCCCGCACATATCAACACCTGACGGCTGGTGGAAAGAGAGGATGACTGAAGGAGGATTCACCATAGGGCCTGCTGCAGACTGTTGTCTGAACAAGTTCGACTACGATCCCGTAGCCCATGACCTTTACAGCCAGCTGGAACATCTGATAATGCCTTGGTACTACAACGATCCAACTGCTTGGGCTCAAGTGATGAAGGGGGCCATAAAGAACGGCGGCTTTGGGACTGCCTACAGGATGATGAAGCAATACGAAGTATTGTACGACCTTGAAGGTGCGCTCAGAAAAGCAAGGGCTGAGAACATGGCGATTGTCATCCAGTAATATTATTCAGATCCATTCCTTCTTCTTGAAGTAGTATATCATGACCAGCGCCATCGCTATGAACACGCCCCAGACGAAGAGGTAGCCATACTTCCAGTGGATTTCCGGCATGAACTCGAAGTTCATCCCGTATATGCCTGAGACGAACGTCAATGGTATGAATATGGTGGATAATATCGTGAGGACCTTCATGATCTCGTTCAAGCGGTTGCTCACGCTCGACATGTACACGTCAAGCATGCTGCCGGCAAGGTCTCTGAAGCTCTCCACAGTGTCCATCGCCTGGATGACGTGGTCGTAGAGGTCGCTGAGGTATACCTTGGTCTGTTTCTTGATTATCCGAGACTCGCTCTTCTGCATCTTGTTGATGAGCTCCCGAAGCGGCCAGATGGATTTTCTCAAGAATATGAGCTCTCGCTTCAAGTCGTTGATAGAGGTCAAGGTGTCCTGGGTCGGGTTATCGTCTAGCTCCTCCTCGAGGTCTCCCATCTTGTCCCCAAGCTTCTCCAAGACCTTGAAATAATTGTCAATTATAGCGTCTATCAACACGTAAGCCAGGTAGTCGCTTCCTGACTTGCGGACAGTCCACTTAGCATCCCTGATCCTCTCGCGCACGCTGTCAAACGCGGCGCTGTCGCTCTCCTGAAAGCTGATGATGTAATCCTTGCCCACGATTAGGCTCACGTGCTCAGAAGCTATCTCCCCAGTCCTGCTGTCGAAGTTGAGCATCTTCAGGACGATGAAGAGGTAAGAGTTAAAGTCAGCGAAAGAAGGCCTCTTGCCAGTGCTCACGATGTCTTCCTGGATGAGCGGGTGGAGCTCGAAGACCTCGCCGATCCTGCCTATGACATTAGACTCGTGCAGGCCAGTGATGTCAAGCCAAGTAACCCTCTTAGACTCCTTGAAAGGAAAAGCCTCCTCGATCTTCGTAAGCTTCTTCTCGATTATGGTCTTCTTATCATAATCCATTATGCGGAAGATAGGGTTTTCCAGCTTCTTCCTCTCAGTATAGACTATGCTGCCAGGAGGAAGGCCGGCCTTCTCAGAATGCCTCTTAATGGCGTTGAAAACGTTCAATACAAGTCACACCCTCTTTTCTTGCTGAAATACTATCTACTATGAATCAAAGAAGCAACATCATATTTAAATCTTTTTAATCAGAAAGGGCGTGTTGAAAATGTCGCCACAGCTCGGACAACAGAAATTCTTGCGAATTTCTGAGTCCAAACCGCGTCGCTTCGTTTCACTCAGCGCCACAGCTCGGATTTGAACCGAGAATTCCGTAAGGAACCGGTTAACTCGATTGTTCTGATGTTCGAGACCGGCGCACTACCGAGTTATGCGACTGTGGCATGCTTGCATGTCTAAAGGAAGCACTCAAAAACAGTTCCTGTTTTTATTGTGTGACTGTGGCATGCGGTTTATCTATCTGCTAAGAAGGTTCTTGCTTCTATTAAAAATCTTTCTTTTACTTCCTCTCATCTCAGCGTACTTGTCGATCTGCATCAAGAGCAGGAGGTATGCGGGCGCCACTAAGAGGCAATACGCTTGTGCATAGGCCGGAGCGTGCAGGAGCGGCAGGCCGAATAAGCCTGGGTAATTGCTGTCGAGCTGCACTCCAAGGAAATTATAGAATACGTATTCTGCCAGAAGGAAGATCGTCTCGTACATCACGACTGCCTTTGCAAACCGGTACCTGCCCATCCTATCATGAATGATCTTGAGGAGCAACAATCCTCCTGTCCATGCAAAGAATGGGAATGCCAGGCTTAGCAACGCAGGGGTTCCCTTGTAATTGTATAAGCCGCTGAACCCCACCCACGCCCCTGTCATCAGCGCGGCAAGCAGGACTTCCCTGTATCCCTTCCTGGCAAAGCGCAGGTATGCTGCGATGCCTAGGATGCTCACTAAAATCACTGCGTAGATTGCGAATGCCATAAGAGAAAAGGATAATAAAGAGTTTATAAAACTTTGCTGATCAGATCAGGTCCTTATGCAGGTACCTTGAAGACTGGCGGCCTGTTCCTGTCGACCACTGTGACCTTGAAGGTCTGGCTTGACTCGAAGCTTCCGTCGCTCGCGATCACGGTCACGCTGTAAGTCCCTGCGTCGTCGTAGGTTGTGGTGTAGCTCTCAGAGTTCATCCATCCCTTCACTGTGACCTTGACCTCGTCTCCTTCCCTGTCGTACACGTCAATTGGCAGCTTGACGGTCTCTCCCTCGTAGACTGTGATGTCGTCTATATTCTTGAGGGTCGGGGCGGTATTCCTCATCTTGACCTGGACAGCCACGTCCTTCTTCGCGGTCAGCTTGCCGTCAGTTGCGACTACGCTGACAGTGTAGCTGCCTGCGTCTCCGATCTTGGTCTTCCAGCTTCCAGTGCCGTCGAACGGCTCTGAGAATGACAGCTTGACCTTGTCCCCGTCAGGGTCATCGACCTGAGGCGTGATGGTTATGATGTCTGTCTCAGTGCCTGTGATGGTCTCGCTTGGCAGGAATACCCTTGGCTCCCTGTTCTTGTTCAGGATCTGTATCTTTATGGTCTTCTGGGACTCCTTGTACTTGTTCTTGGCCTTGATCAGGGTCGTGTACTCGCCTGCATCCTCGAAGGTCGTCTCGTAAGTCGGGCCTTTCATGAATCCGGAGTACTCGATAACTGTCTGGTCGCCCTCGGGGTCGTAGATGTTGCAGTTAAGGGTTATCATGTCTCCCTCGTGCACAGTGATCTCTTCAGGGCACTCGATGACTGGCGCCTTCTTGGCCTTGTGCACGACTATGGTGACTTCTTCTGTCGTGTTGGCCTTGCCGTCTGTCGCAGTGACTGTCACGACGTACTTGCCGGCGTCTCCTTCCTTGGTCTGCCATTTCCCGTTAGAGTCGAATGGCTCGGTGAAGAAGTAGTTTACTACGTCCTCATCAGGGTCGACTGCTTCTGGCCTTAAGTGGACCAGGTCTCCCTCTGTCGCGTCCAGGACGACGTTCGTCTCTGGCTTGACTTCTGCAGTGACTGTTTGGGTCTCTTCTGCAGCCGGGATGCTTGTCTCCTCTCCAGTCGCAATCTGGGCGATCTCGATCGGTAGAAGTGTCTCGTTTTGGCTTTGTGGCACTTGCTGGCAACCAGCAATAATCAACGCTCCTAATATGAGCAATGTCATAAACGCATCTTTCCTCATTTTTACTTAACCCCTCAACTTTTTTTTTTTAGAGTATAACCGATAACGGTTCGTATCAGCAGGATGACCACAGTTCAGTATATAAATATTTCTATTCCGAAGTGAAGACAGCTGCTTGTCGTCCTCAAGAATAGGTGGATACTCAGTGAATGTCTAGGTGAGATGTGTCACTATCATAATCCAGCATCATTCCAGGCTGGCCTCAAGCTCTTTCAAGATCTTCTCCTGCTTCCTGCTTAGATGCCTCGGCACCTCAACGATCATAGTGAACAATATGTCGCCCCTGCCAAAGCTATGCATGTGCTTGAGCCCCTCACCCTTAAGTCTCAAGACATCGCCAGGCTGGGTGCCTGCTGGGATTCTCATGCTGGCCTCGCCCTTGAGCGTCGGCACCTTGACCTTGTCTCCAAGAGCAGCCTGGACAAAACTTATCCTCACATCAGACAAGAGATCGTCATCATCCCTCTCAAAGACGTCGTGAGGCTCGACATGGATTATGATGTACAAGTCGCCGCTAGGACCGCCCCTGTAGCCAGCCTCTCCCTCGCCATTCATGCGAAGCCTAGCGCCCTCCATGATGCCGGCAGGGATGTTGACCTCGATGGTCTTGGTATTCCTCTTCCTGCCAGTCCCCTGACAATCATCACAGACATGCTTGAAGATAGAGCCAGAACCCTGGCAATTCCTGCAAGGAGCAGTCGTCTGGAACATGCCAAAAGGAGTCCTCCTGGTCTCGCGATACATGCCAGCGCCGTGGCATACTGTGCAAGTGTCCTCGCCGCTTCCGCCCTTGCCATCGCACTTGGCGCACTCGTCATTCTTAGTGATCTTGATCTTTTTCTTGACGCCGTCAGACACGTCTTCCAGGGAGACTGAGAGCTCATAAGCCAAGTCGCTTCCCCTGTTGCTTCTCGCGCGCCTGCGGCCGCCGCCCATGCCTCCGCCGCCGAAGAAGGTGTCGAATATGCTGTCGAAATCAAACCCGCCGCCGAAGCTAGAAAAGTCAAATCCTGAAAAGTCCTGACTGCCAAAGCCGCTTTGGCCGCCGCCGTACTTGAACGCGTCAGGCCCATACTGGTCGTACTGCTTCCTCTTCTCCTCATCCCCAAGGACGCTTGCAGCCTCGTTTATCTCCTTGAACTTGTCAGCAGCCCCCTCTTCCTTGTTAAGGTCAGGGTGGTGCTGCTTTGCAAGCTTCTTATAAGCAGCCTTGATATCCTCTTTAGACGCGCCCTTAGGCACGCCTAAGACCTTGTAGTAATCCTTCTCAGCCATGTTGATCCCAAGCCAATGGGCTTCAATTATAAATGTTTCCTATCATGCCAACGAAAACACATGTATACTAAAATGAAAAACCAAAATAATTTTCTAGGTTTAGAGCCTACTTCTTCTTTTTCTTAGCTGAGTCCTCATCCTTGACCTCTTCGAACTCAGCATCGACGACATTGTCACCCTTCTTTGAAGAAGCCCCTTCGCCTGCGCCAGGTCCGCCTGCTTGGCCTCCTGCCCCGCCAGCTGCGCCGTGGGTCTTGGCGTACTCTTCACTCGCCTTCTTGTAGAGTTCAGTGCTCATGGCCTGGATCTTCTGGTTGACCTCATCCATCTTCTTCTTGATGGCTGCGATATCCCTCTTCTCAGGTTCCATCAGCTTCTTTAGCTCTTCGACCTGCTTCTTGACCTCCTCGACCTCTTTCTTGTCGACCTTGCCCTCGAACTCCTTGAAAAGCTTGTCGCTCGAATAGACCAAGGTGTCTGCCGCGTTTATGGTCTCAGCCTCTTCTCGCTTCTTCTTGTCGTCCGCGGCAAAGCTCTCAGCATCCTTCCTCATCTTCTCGACTTCACCCTCAGAGAGGTTGGTCGAAGCGGTTATCTTGATGCTCTGCTCCTTGCCAGTACCTAGGTCCTTTGCGCCGACATGGACTATGCCATTAGCGTCTATGTCAAAGCTCACCTCGATCTGAGGCACTCCTCTTGGCGCAGGCGGAATGCCTATGAGGTCGAACTGTCCTAGCAGCTTGTTGTCAGCAGCCATGCTCCTCTCCCCTTGGAAGACCCTGATAGTGACTGCCGGCTGGTTGTCAGCAGCAGTACTGAACACCTGGCCCTTCTTGGTCGGTATGGTCGTGTTTCGCTCGATGAGCTTGGTGAATACTCCACCTAGGGTCTCGATTCCCAGGCTCAAGGGAGTGACGTCCAATAAGAGGATGTCCTTGACCTCTCCGGCCAGGATCGCGCCCTGGATCGCTGCTCCAAGAGCCACTGCCTCGTCAGGGTTCACGCTCTTATCACCGTCCTTGCCAGCGATCTGCTTGATAAGAGACTGGACTGCAGGGATCCTCGTGCTGCCGCCGACTAGTATCACCTTGTCGATCTGGCTACTTGACACCTTTGCGTCCTTCATCGCGAGCTGGGTCGGGACCTTGAGCTTCTCTAATATGTCTGTTATCAGGCTTTCGAACTTAGCCCTTGCAAGCTCCATGTTAAGGTGCTTTGGCCCTGCCTTGTCAGCGGTTATGAATGGCAGGTTGATGGTCGTCTTGACCTTGCTTGAAAGCTCGATCTTAGCCTTCTCAGCAGCCTCTTTCAGGCGTTGGTGGCTAACCTTGTCAGTCCTTAGGTCGATACCGTTGGCCTTCTTGAACTCGTCAGCCATCCAGTCAACGAGGATCTTGTCTATGTCATCCCCTCCTAGGCGGTTGTCGCCGTTGGTCGCCTTGACCTCAAAGACTCCGTCGCCAAGCTCGAGGATGGATACGTCGAACGTGCCTCCTCCGAAGTCGAACACCATTATGGTGTGGGCCTCGCTCTTATCAAGCCCGTAAGCCAGGCTGGCCGCTGTCGGCTCGTTTATGATCCTCACCACGTCAAGACCTGCGATCTTGCCGGCGTCCTTGGTGGCTTGTCTCTGCGCGTCCTCGAAGTATGCTGGGACTGTTATGACTGCCTTCTTCACAGGCTTCCCAAGATATGCCTCTGCGTCGCTTTTTAGCTTCTGTAAGATCATCGAGCTGATCTCCTGAGGTGTGAATTCCTTATCCCATATCTTGACTTTGTGGTCCTCACCCATGTGCCTCTTGATGCTGTAGACTGTGTGCTCTGGGTTGCTGATGGCCTGGTTCCTTGCGAGTCTGCCGACCAGCCTCTCGCCTTCCTCTGTCATAGAGACCACGCTAGGTGTAGTCCGCTCGCCCTCGCTGCTTGGGATGATGACTGACTTGCCGCCCTCCATCACAGCGACCGCGCTGAACGTTGTACCAAGATCAATTCCTATTATTTTTTCCTTCTCTGCCATTTTGATTACCTCCAAAACGTCTGTCTGATCGTTGTTTTTCTCTTCTGGTTGTCTTTGTCTGTTTTCTTTTCTTTGATAAGCCGCCGCCTAGTCGGGTTTCCCTTCAGTTGATGGCGGCGCCTGAACATTATTCTTGCCTGTTTTCTTGGCTATCTTCACCTTCGAGTGCCTGAGCACCTTGCCATTGAACAAGTAGCCTTTCTGCAGCTCTTCTAAGACTGTGTTTGGCTCCTGGCCGCTCTCCACTGAGAGCAGGGCCTCGTGAAGATGAGGGTCGAATTTCTGGTCCTTGCACTCGATCCTCTTAAGGCCTGAGGCCTCGAGGGTTTCGGATAGCTGCGCGTAGATGAGCTCAACGCCTTTGTGGAACTCTGCGTCTTGATGGTGGTGCGAGAGTGCGAGCTCGAGGTTGTCAAGGATAGGAAGAAGACTCTTCACAAGGGTTTCGTTGGCTTGCTTGACGAAGCTCGCGTTCTCCCGATCGCACCGTTTCCTGTAATTGTCAAACTCTGCCTGGAGGCGCTGGAGCGTGTCTGTCATCTCTTTTAGCTCTAGCTTCAGCTTCTCCTCCTGGTTCATGGGCGCTGCCTGGGCTTCTTTTGCCTCAGGGGTTTGGGTTGCAGGCTTGCTCTCCTGCTCTGGCTTGTTGTCGCCTGTCTTGTCTTGTTTTGCCATTGTATTTAACCTCACTTTGAACGTAAAATAATCACCTTGTTGAGTTAAACTCGACGAAGGCGAATTGAGATAGAACGAACTTATTTATATATTTTTCGGAAAATGAGTCCATATCATCCAAGCGGCCAAAAAAAAGAGAAAGAAAGCAAAGAAACAATTAAGATAAGACCTACTCCTCCTCGTCCTCGCCCCTACAACTCGCGCAGAGGAAGAGCCCGTCAGTCTCCTGCAAGTCCTCGCTGTAATTCTTGCACTCCTCGCAAAGAGAGATATCCTCAGAAGAGCTGCCTATCAAAGGCTTCCTCGAAGGCTCACGGATCTCGAACTTCTCGACTATTATGTCAAAGAGCTGAGGCTGGATCTTCAAGACGTCCTTGATAGTCAAGAAACCCACTAGGCCGCCGCGCTCCATGACAGGCAGATGCCTGATATTATAGTCGCGCATAACCTTGAGCGCGTCGTAGATGTCCTTATCAGGAGTGATCGATATTAACTCGCTATGCATGACCTCCTCCAAAGAAGTCTTTGCAGGATCCTTCCTCTCAGCCAAAGCCTTGCGGACCAAGTCCTGCTCAGTCACGAGACCCAAAAGCTTGCCAGCCTCCATGACAAGAAGGCTGCCGACGTGCTTGTCCTTCATCATCACAGCGCCTTCAGAAAGAGAGACACCCTTCTCGACCGTAACCGGCCTGATGGTCATGCAATCCGCAACCTTATAACCAGTCTTCATCGCACCAACACCTCAGCTTGATATATCAAAAACAAACCCTACGAAAAAAATCGTGATACCCGCTTGATAGATAGTCTGCTCGAGTATAAAAAGTTAATGAAAAGAGAGACGATAATGAGAGAACAGATAAAATAATGTTTATATACCATTGCGTGTTCTCCACATCCAGAATATGAGCTCTAAGAGAAAGATCAGGAAAGGAATAATCTCAGCAAGCTACGACATCGAAGGGACTGAGGCGGAGTGCGAAGCCAAGAGACAATCTCAGATAGCGAGCGAGATTAAAGCTGGAAAGCCACCCACTGTTAAACTGATGAGAAGCAGGGAGCAGCCTGACTTTCTCAAGTTCACGAGCGTAGTGCTGTTCTACGCGCCAGGAATAGGCGCCCCAATAGTCGTGAACTCGTTCATCAACATGAATCGGGCAGGCCTCGAGACCGTCGTCGTAGGCAACAAGGACGCCGAATGGATGCAAGACGCGTACTCATTCTATGCAAAGACAAAGAAGCTTACAAGCGTGAACGAAGGGAATCTTGAGGAGCTTTCACGATCCAACACGATAAGGAAAGGGATGCAGGGGCTTGGAGAGCGCGAGAACGAGAACGTAATAGATGTGTCAGGAGACACCCCCTTTGCAGTCATACAGCCGTTCCTGCGAGACCCAGATACCCTGACATATGATCTCCTGCTCATGATCAACGTGAAAGAGGTTGCAGGGGCGAACTATCCAAGGAATTATCACTGGTCATTTGAAGACGAGGATGGCCAGGTCTACACTGCAAAGGAGCCGAACGTATGGATATGGGACCTCGACAAGCTCGTGAAGAACAGGTTCGGATTCAACCTTATAGATATGCTATTTGGTTCACGCAAGAGCTATGGCGAGGGACGTAAGATGTCAAAAACCCTAAAAGAGATACTTCTGGAAGAGAATGGGGGTGTAAGCTTAAGAAGGCTTCTTAGCAATGCCCAGATACTTGGCCCATCCGGACTCTACCAGATAGGGAACTATGCCTGGAGGAAATGGAGAGGCTTGCCTGAAAGAGAGGATAGGCTCATAAAAGTCCAGACCAGGACCGCGCAGAGACTCGCAGAATACGCACTTAGCACAAAGCTTGACATCCGCGTAAAGGCGTGTCCGCAGCCAGCTGCGATAATGGATATAGATGCCCTCCCAGACGTAGTATTCCATCAGGCAATACTAGACCATGACCCGACAGTATACCCTCACCACAAAGAGATAACCAACTTCGCGAGGTACTTGGGGGGAAAATGGAACTGCCAATACGCAGATGAATGGATTAGCATCGCGAATGAGATGTTCAAGAGATATAACCTGGATGCAGAATATGACAAGAACGGCAGGATGCATCAGAGACTATTTCCACCAAGTGTTATAGAAGCGCAATCAAGACTATTGAAAGCATATAACTCCAGCGTAGAATGTCAGATAGGTGTGAACCAGGACCTTCTCTAATAATTGATCAGTATCTCGACGTCTTTTCCGAAGATCCCTTTCAAGTCCTCGAATATCGGCTCCTTGATGAACGCCTTCTCGGGCATGGTGACTTTCGAGACTGCCTGCTCATACTCTTCAAGGCTGCTGGCCTGCGTCTTGACGAGGCCTCCTTCTGGAGTGACTTCTGCCTTGCTGATCTCCCTGTGTTCACTGTCGATGTCGTGGATTATGAAAGCCTGCTTGCCCAATAACACGACTTCGCCGTACTTGTTGCTGCCGTACTTGACGTGGATCTTGGTCCTCTCAAGCTCGATGCCTCTCTTACGCTGTATATGTTCAACTAATACTCGCAGGAGCTCTCGCGAGTCCCGCTGGACCTTCTGGATGTCGGCTTTCTCGAGCTTGCCAGAGCTATATTGGCTCTTGGCTTTCTCGATCTCCTTGAATATGCGCAGGTACTTGTCAGGAAGCACGCCCTTGTGGACGAGTTCAGACTCGAAGAGCTTTACAAGCTCCTTGTCCTGAGCCTTCTTGATGCCCTCTAATCGAAGTACGTCCCGTACGACTGTGATCATGCTCTCGTAAGTGTGAAGCACTCCCTCCTCTTCCTTTCGCCTCTCGATCTCTTTGAAGAGCTCGTTTAGCCTTTTAAGATACTTCTCAGCGTCCTTGATCAGGCGGTCGACCTCAACACCAGTCAGGTTCTTCTTGGTGCCGTGCTCAAGCTCTTTTCGTACGTTGATGTTCTTCTTCAGGATCTCGACGTACTCCTTCTCAAGAAGCTTCTCCTTCTTGACGAACACGTCCTCCATGACCTGAGGAGTCTCCTTAGGCGTCGGAGGCGGGATTCCATACATCATGAGAGCGGCCTGGCTCGGCGTCAATAACGCATAGAAGGTGTCCTCCATGCCGATGTCTTTTAGCTTGAATTTCACCCTTTCAAGGATCTGGTCGCCAGTGCTCATGAACATATCAATTGCTTCAGGGCTAGGTTTTATACGGCCCATCTGGAGCAAGAGCTTCCAAGGCATGAAGATGCCCCTGTCATACAAGGGGATGCCATCCCTCAGGAAGGTGAAGAAGACAGGATTGGCCTCCTTAATGCCCTCCCAGAAGTCAGTTAATATCCACACCTGGATGTTGATCTTGTTCTCGATCCCGGTCATCTTGCCGGCGTCGATGCCCATGCCGATTATGATAGCCCGAAGCTTGTCCTTAAGCTCAGCCCTAGTCATCTTCTTGACGTCGGTGTCGTCGATTATTATGCATACGTCGATGTCGCTCTGAGGAGTGGCCTTCCCCTGGACGAGCGAACCCGCCAGGATGTACGAGACTATGTATTTCTCGAACTTCTTCAAGACCATGGTCTTGTGGATCTCGGCGATCTTCAAGGCCGCGAGCATGCCTGTGTCATGGATAGGCGCGCACATGGCGAACATCTGGAGCATCTCATAGCGCGCGTCGTAGCAAGCCTGCCAGACCTCTGTGAGCAGGACTGTGTCAGGCACTAGGTTCTGGTCGACGTCACCCGCGATCTGCTTGACGACCCCTGAGAGCCTCTCGCGAAGCTCATCCTTGGTCATCTTCTGGCTGTCAGAATCATCCATTAGGACAAGGACGTTCACTTTCTCCTTCTTATCATCATCCTTGTCAGGAGGCAAGAGCGCGATGCCCATTACGTAACCCTCGAACTTGGCGAGGAGCTTTGACTTGAAGACGTCGAGTTTGTCCTTGATCTCCTCTAGTTTCTTCTTGGCATCGTCCGGGATCTGGCCAGCAAGCCTGTCAAGCTCATTAGATAAAGAATTCTCTTGGGGACCAGGCGGATTTCCTCCAGGAACATTCGGCGGCGCACCCTTCTCAGGAGCCTTGTAACCCTCAACCTTGCTTATCTTTCCCACGTTCATCCTCTTAGCCAAAGAATCACCCCTTGAAGGCGTCAATCAGGCACCTATCATCGCATTAGGATATGAGAAAAGAAGAAAGAAAGGAAGTATATAAAGGTTACGGACAAGTCCGCGAGCTCAAAACGAGATTTCTGTTGGTTTTGACTTTGGCACGACGCTGATTGGTCTTGGCGTTCAGGCCTTCTTTGAGTCGGTGTAGAATTGCCTTGCGATCTGTGCGTACTGCTTTATCAGGCTTCCGAAGTCATTTGTGGTAAGCGCCCTGCTGATGACTTTCTCGTCGAGCTTGTGCCTGTCTCCGAGCAGCTTCACATAGGCCTTGAGCTGGTCCATCTGGTCTGGCTCGATGCCTCCTAAGATGTCTCTGGTGATGACTCCGAGGTGATGTTCGATGTTCTCCTCTGCAAGGCTTAGGATTACTGCTTGGTCTATTGTCTTTCCGTCCTCTGCAAGGGGCTTTAGCTTTCGCTTCCAGAAGCCGCTGTCCATTTGGAAGTGGTGCTTCATGACTGTGTCTGCGAGCGATACTCCTTGTTTGTCCTTTATGCCTTTGTTAGTCTCGTATTGCTCTGGCGTGGATTCGAATACTCTTAGGTTGGTGTGGTACCTGAACTGTTCCAATATGCCTTCTCCGAGAGCATCTGTTTCCTCTGGCGTGAAGGTCGTCTTGTAGCGCCTGACCTTTCTCTCATCAGTGTATCTTGCGTGGTCGAGGTATTCGTCTGCGATTGCAGGTGCAATCTGGTCGAGCTTGTTGTTGGTCTCCCTGTTCTTGATCGCTGAGGAAGTGCTGTCAAATGCCTTTACCTGGTCTTCTGAAAGGCTTGTTGCTATTGGTTCAGCTGGCATTGCCGCCTGCTCCTCTGCTGACTGGCTAGCGTGATTAGAATCATCTTGGCTTTTGGCGAGCATCTCGTCTGCTCTTTCCATAGCTATCTGTTTTGCACTCTTCGGTTCGTCGCTCATATGTTCTAGTTAATCGGAAGAATATATAAATCTTTCTATTATTTAACCACTAAATAGTAGTGTTTGGCTATCTTTTGCAATGCACGGCCAAAACACACCCTCACATCCAAACAAAATGAGAAAACAAAAGAATTTACAGGAAGGCTGAACGACTGACTCGTAGATTAAGCAGCCTTCTTCTCCTCCTTCTTAGGCTCGCTGTAATGATGCTGTACGATATTCATGTACTGCTTGATCAAGCTCTGGATGTCATAAGTCTTCTGAGCCTTCTTGACGACCTTCTCATCAAGCTTATGCCTATCGCCAAGCTCCTTGATATACGCCTTGAGGGCATCCATATCCTTTGGCTCAATATCCTTGAGAATATCGCCAGTAATGATCCCTGCATGGTGCCTGACCTTGTCCTCAAGCATCTCCTGCAACGCATTATGATCAATCTTATCATCATTCTCAGCCCGAGTCTTCAAGCTCTTCCTCAAAGTAGACCTATCCAAGTCGAAATGATACCTGACAACAGTGTCAACGTAAGAATTGCCCTGAGCATCCTTGATGCCCTTCAAAGAATCAAGCTTCTCCTGATCCATGTTGAAGAAACGCCTGTGAGTATGATAAACCAGCTGGTCATACACCTTATCAGCGAGCTTCTCAGCCTCCCCCTGATCGAACTTAGTCTTATACCTGACAACCCCATTCTCATCCGTGAATTTAGCATGACCGATATAGGCGTCAGTGACCGAAGGACCGATCTGGTCAATATGATTCCTATCCTCAAGCTTCTTAAGAGCAGACGAGATCTTATCGAAATCAATCTTAGGAGCCTCCTCGCCCTTATCTCCAGGACCCTGAGGCTTCTTCACTTCCAGTTTCTTAGGCTTCTTCACATCAAGTTTCTCAGCCATAACAAATCACCTATCCAGCTAACCCTTAAGGGTAACAACCAATAATCCTGTAACTGAGATTAATCTAATTTAAATCTTTCGAAAAATAGAACCCTGATGATGCGCCACCAAGTCCCCCTTAAAAAAGTTAACTTTATATAAGGAAGAATGAATGAAGAACATTAATCTCGAGGTGAGCCTTAGAATTTGGTGGATGCGCTCCTAAAATACGTTTCTGAACAGCTCAAGAAGGGCTACCAGCCAAGCCAGATAAAGGACGTGCTGGTCAGGCAAGGATACAGTCCAGCTCTAGTCGATGGCGTACTTGAGTCCGTCCTCTTGAAAAGAGGAGGTGCGCCCAGACCAAGCCCTGCGCAGGCAGGCCCTATATCTTCCTCGTCAAGCTCAAGCTCTTCATCAATAATAGTCCTTGGCGGGATAGTCGCGATCATCGCGATAATAGTCCTCGGCATCATGTTCGTGCCAAAGATGTTCACGAAAGAAGCCTTGCTCGACGTCATGACGACACCAGACCAGGGATCATATCATCCTGGGGAAGAGGTGGGTTTCGACCTGGAGATATTCAACATGGGATCAAAAGACCGGTTCGACATAACGCTCATATACAGGGTCCTTGACGAGAAGGAGAACGTGGTGGCGAGCAAGGAGGAGACAGTCGCGGTATCGACCTCGACGAGCTACCACAAGAACGTAGACCTGCCGACCAGCATGAAACCTGGTGATTACACCTTGAAGGTCTTCGCCAACTACGACAAGAAGATAGCGACAAGCTCATTCTCCTTCAAGATAGAGCCAAAGGAGATAGTGCTTCCAGAGCAGCGGGAGAGCTGTTTTGACAAGAAACAGAACCAAGATGAGACAGAAGTAGACTGCGGAGGCGTGTGCGGAGGATACTGGTACAACGAGAAGTGCAACGCAGTCCCAAGCGGAAGCCAGCCAACCCAGACCGCCAAGGAAGGAACCTGCAGGGACGGCATAAAGAACCAGGACGAGAGCGGCATAGACTGCGGAGGCGTGTGCGGAGGCTACTGGTACGACCTCAAATGCCACGACGAGCCAAAACCCGCATCTACAAGCCAGGACCTGTTGATCGTGTCGAAGAAGAGCACGGGAGCCAAGCTCATAGACCTAAAAGTCCAGGCAAAGACAGACCCAGAAGGCGCAAACCAAGGATGCCTGGCCTCTGACGAGGACAAGATAAGAGACACCTGCATAAAATCAGTCGCCCAGGCAAGCATGCAAAGCAAGTACTGCGAGCTCATAATCTCAGACAACGAGCGAGACCTATGCTACTACCCCTTCTTCATGCAAGGAGACTACGCTGTCTGTGAGAAGCTAGTCCTCAAGGAAAGCCTCCAGACTTGCGCCCAGCTAAAGCAGATATCAGGGATGACACAGAACCTGCAAGCGCAGGCAACAACCGCGACGCCTATCCCTGAAGAGAATACGCCAGAAGGAACCCTCCCTGAAGGATCTGAATAACAAAATTTTGCGAGTCATGATAACTCATCCTATACTCGCAAAATTTTGAATTGGCAAACTCGCCCTGAAGGGCGGGGTATTAGACCCGCCTCGCAAGCTTCGCTTGCCAATAAATAAGCTAGGCACATAATACAGTTCTTAGCATTAAGCCAGCAAGCAGATGACCTTATAGAAGAATCTCTCCCTTAAGACCAAGCAAGAAAAGCCATGATAAAAAACAGTTTAACAACCACCTAAGAGATGATCGGCAGAAGATCGCTCTTGAACTGGCCGCTGTACTTGCCGATGTAGTTCATCTCATCCAAGGCAATCAGGCAAGCGCCCGGAGGTACGCTCCTGGTCACGTCAGGAAGCTTCAAGGCATAGAACTCTATGTTGCTGCCGCTGTCAAGATCAGCCGCTGTGAGCGTTATAGTCCCTCCTGCGTCAGGATCATCCCTGAAGTCAAGGCCGCCCCACATCGCAGGCTTCATAGAAATAGGACCATCTTTAGGCAACGGT
This sequence comes from Candidatus Woesearchaeota archaeon, assembly GCA_016930415.1. Lineage (GTDB taxonomy): Archaea > Nanobdellota > Nanobdellia > Woesearchaeales > SM23-78 > SM23-78. Next base: position 48,525 of record JAFGGS010000016.1, read on the forward strand.
TCGTGACTAGTGCATATAACGACGTTCATCGTGCACACCTCTGTGCAGTTAGCAGGTATGATGACCCCATTCTCATCTATGAGCGTGGCGGTAATCTGATACCTGCCAGGCACTAGCTTTACAGGAGTGCTTGCGACTCCTTCCTTGCCGATTATAAGGTTATTGCTGACAGGCCTGTCCCCCACATCTGCGCCGACCTCTATAATCGACATCACGACCTGTTCTGACAGGAAATCAAGGTCCTGCGAAGGCCCAATGCTGGCAGGCCCCGCGCTCCACTGCTTATCATTATCCCTCAAGAAGAGCTTCAGGATCTCCTTCTTCTTAATAGTCGCGGTAAGAGTCCTGATCTTCTTCAGGTTCTGAGTGGGAATCCACGCGTTGACATCAGCGGCAGTGGTCAGAGGCACCCTTCTTGAGCCATAGCCCTCCTTGGAGATATACATGTAGCCGCCTGTGCATACAGGCAATTGGCCTACCCACGAAGCAGAAGAGCCATTGATCTCGGTCATGCCGACAAAGCACTGGTCATAATCCCCGCAGCCAAAGCCGATCATGGCGTCCTCAAGGGGCTGGCCGTCCTCGCCTGCGACAGACACCTTGATGTCACCAGAAGTCCAGGTGTTCTCCTCGCAGAACAAGCTCTTGGTCTGGCTGCGCATCTGAGGGACTGAAGAGGTGCCAGAACCATTCAGGACACCGTTAGGAAGATTGATGATAGTCGTGATATATGAGTCATCCCAATCAGCGGTTCCCACTCCTAATATCCATGCAAGCGCCGGCTTGTTCTCTATTATATTAGACTCAATCGCGAACAGGAATGAGTACTCCGGAAGCTCTGTATTGTTGTCATAACCCCTGATCTCAATGAATAGGGGATATGCGATGTCATAGAAGAACCTGTAAGTATTGCTGCTTGTCGCAGGCAAGTTGTCGCTTCCAGGACGCGTGGCCACGCTAGGCTTGATGATCTCCCCCCTGGAAGGCTGGACCCTCATAGCCATGCCCCGATTCTTGTAGAGGAATGTGACTGACAAGTTCTCCAGGCTCTGGTTCGATAAGTTCATGCTCAGGCTCTTGAAGAAAGCAGCCTCCACGTCATCACCATTAACCTCTATAGGGACGTATTCCCTGGACCCTGCGACCTGCAATGCGGGCACGTAGCTGACCAAGAGCGAATTAAGGTCGTTCTGGACCTTGCTTTTGCTCCAAGTGATTATGTAAGGAGCGTCGCTGTGGGAGATGAACGGCGGCAAGAGGTTCGTGTCAACGCCGGAATAATAGTTGATGAGTGAAATGGTGAAGCTTTCGCTGAACTGAGACCTGAGAGCGACGTCAACCATCTGGATAGCCATGGCGTAGTATTCAGTCAGCGGAAACCTGACAGCAGTGTTGTAAGATTTCAGGTCCAGACTCCTCTTGCTGCTCTTAATGGTTATCGGATGGTTCAGGAAGAGCTCGATGTACTTGTCCCTTATCGCGACCTTGGCCTTGAACTCATCAGAAGTCTCGACAACATCGTAGCCCTCATCTTTCAAGGCCTTGAAGCCTTCAAGGCATCTAGGCATCTCGCGCTCGAGATACCTTGCCAGCTGGTATTCTATCTCAGAAAGCGACGGCATCGCAGTTGAGTACTGGTAGTTGAAATAGCTGGAACGGCCAGGGATATGAAGATAGAAAGGCACGAGGTCCTTGTCATCATCTGTGAGCGAGACTACATCCGACTTGGTAGGCTCAGCAGGGAGATACTTGAGGTTAGCAGTCGTGAGCTGATTGTTCAAAGGCTCGATGTATCCTCCATGCGCCCCGAGCTCCTTGATGCCCTTAAGAGCCACCTTGTGCATGCAATCCTCGACGAAACCCGCTACTGGCTTGAACTCCTCAGGGACAGTCTCTGTCCTGAACTCATTATCAAGACCAGGCCTCTTCAGAAGGGTATACGTCCCGAAGATGACTATCAGCAGGATCAAGCCTATAATTATGAACAAGGTAATCTGGGCCTTTTTTACACCTCTTTTCCTAAACATGCAAATCTCACCTACCTAGCTTTAAGGAGTTTCACCAAGGACATCGCGTACGACCTTGAAAACCCAATGAAAAACAACGTTATCAGGATTAATATCGGCCAGAAAAGCCAAATGATCTCAGCGAGGAATCCAGGAATCGCGATTGCAAGGTTGAAAAGCAGGATCACGACCGCTGCAAAGACCAGGAACCAGTGGATTCTCCTGAAACTCAACCTGATCGTGTCACCAAACAGCTTGGACACCTTTGCCTTCTCATCATATTCAGACCTTAGGACAGCGTCTGAATAGAACAACAGCATTATTCCTGCCATGATGACGTACGTCGCGGCCTTCTCAGGCAGCGCTGCCATGATTATCAGGAAGAGCGCAAGCCACGAACAGGACCAGATTATGTTGACGAGGAAGAGCTTCTTGAAATACGAGAGTCTGGTCCTTGCGTTCTGCATGATAGCCCAAGACTTGCCATAGAAACCAGTCAATATGACAAGAAAAGCGACTGAAGCCGCTGCGAGCATGAAGAAGATAGACCATAAGGCTGACGTAATCTTTGGCTCTATCAGCGCGAACTCATCCTCATACCCTTGGACACCCATTAGCTTCATCTCGTTGATCCTCATCAGGTCAGGCATGACCTCGCTGTTTATGCGCCCGACAGCGAAATAGAACACTCCCATGAGCGCGATGAATGAGATAATGGCCAGTAGGTCAAAGAACGCCGCCCTCCAGAATACCATGGAACCAGCAGACTTCAAGCCAGCCATGAATGCTCCAGCCTGCTCCCTGAAAAAACCCATATGGCTACGGCTAACCATCCTTTCTTTCGCATCCAGCTTCCTGGTCTTCTTACTCCGTCTCATTCCTCAAACCTATCTCGTTCTCCATGATCAGGCTAGGATCATTGCTTCCAACCATCCTGTACTCAAGCACGACCTTATCGTAATCATCTGTTATATACCTGACCTCGTAGCCGCTCGCACCGACCTGCTTGGTGGCCTCAAGGAAGGATCCTGTCACGTTGCCAGCCTTGCCTGCAAGGTATTCCTTATCGCTGCCCTTGCTCAGGTAGACTCTGTACTCCATGTCTGTGGTGTACGGCATTATGTACCATGAAGCCTCGTAGTATGACGTGTTCCAATACAACGTCCTTATCGCTGAGACCGTGAGCGTGGTCGTGTAGATGTCTATGCGGTCATCGACGCTCCCAGAGCCCCTTACGTTCCTCACGTCAGTCGCGAGGTCAAGGAGGCAAACCTCCCGCTCCCAGTTCGCAAGGCCGAAGAAGGTGCCGTTGTACCAGTTGTAGATGTCAGCGTTGTCCTCAGGATCAAGATCATCCGAAGCAAAGGGATTCAAGCTGTTCCAGAAGTTCTGGAGCACGTTCCCCTGGGCCTCATCCCAGCTCTCGAAGATACCTGGCTTGTAATCATCCCTTGTAGCCGCCAGCGCAGAAGAGCAAAGCATGAGTATGCACAATCCTATAATCAAGGTTCTAGTTCGCATAGTTCACCCCTGAACAGAACTCTGCGCCGAGCGAGGAGATGTCTGTCGGAGACATGGATGTATACGCCGCGTTGTACAGGTTCTCCTTTACGCTTGTCAGTTCCTGGAGGCTCAAGAGCATGCCCATGACACCGCACGCCAGATTGCTGCCAACATTAAAGTAATCATCAATAGCCACTCGACCCCTTCTGTTATCCCCGCCAGCACGCTGGTAATCATGGCACTTGAACGGAGGGACGAACATGTAAGTCACGACGGCCGCTATACCTATTATGTTGCTCATGAAAGCATCCTTGATCCCGTTAATGAAATCACCGAAGTTGAAGCCTTCATCAAGCTTGTACCTCGCGCTCTCCACGTACATGCAATAAGTCATCTGGTACTCGAATTCGCAAGCCTCCAATGGGCCGCCTATCTTTGACATCTCATCGATGCACCCGAGCTTCTTGCAGAGCAGCTGCTTCTCCTTCTGGGAATTGAATATTATCGCAGGAATGCACAGCCTGTCATAATGCTTGCTCTTGTAAGGGTTGAATATCCAGCTACTATCAGAACCCATGAACGCGTCGACAGAGTCACGTAGCCTGATATTGGCATCCTCAAGGTTGGTATGGGATATGGGGTTCTTGGGAGTGAAACCTATCTCGTTGGACCGGGGGATAGTATAAGATTGTCCATTGTTGGAAGTTATCTGGATGTTATCGGCTCCCTGGACCCTCTGGACGCTTCCTGCAGGCGATGTTGAGGCAGTAGGAGTGACTCCAGTAACGTCATATATTGTCCCGTCTGCCGCTCTTACCGTAGCGACAAGGCCAGACTCATCCCCTCTCACTGTTACTCCTCCAACAGTGTTAGAGTCCTGCGATGGGTTCGTAGGTTGGTTAGGCTGGTCCACGAGATAATGGTTCGCGACGCTCATGCCAATGTCGACCCAGGTGTTCATGTCATATATCTTGCAGTTATAGATCGTGCAGGTGTACTTCACGACGAAGCCGACGTCATTGGCGCCAGAAGGCCACCATCCTTGAGGCCAGAGATATTTCTCAACGCTGCCCTTGAAGCTTGAGGCAACCTTGGAATACGCAGTCCAGATGGCTTTTCCAGCACCTTTGGTGTAAGGAATGTTGTATAGTATCAGGCTGATGCCGTAGATTATCGGCTGCAAGCCCTGGATGATGTTGTTTATCGCGCCAAGCTTCTCTGCCGTGTCGCAGATAGAGCCAAGGTATCTGTCATAGCCATTATACTTGTCGATCTTCTGGTCAAGCGCTCTTAGCTGCGCCTTGATATCCCTAACTTTCTTGTCGAGGCTAGCGTTGAGCGTGCCCAACGGCTGGTTGAACATCGTCAGGTTGGCCTTTATCGGCTCTACTTCAGGGTTGTTATACCTCACGTTGCCGTGCCTGATCATGAACTCCTGAGAGCAGTTGACGTCCAGCCTGTCACCTATATCATCCCATTCCTGCACGTAGTGCAGAGATATCATCATGATAGGGGTCATGCTCTCGTCGTTTATCAGGTAAGCCTCTCTTGCGCCAGGGGTCTCTGAGCAGCTGACCTGGCTCCGCTCAAGGATGTACGTCTGGTCGTCGGCGAGAGTCATCTCGAGGCCAATAGGCACTTTCAGGTTAAAGCCGCTCTTGCTCGCCACCTTCCTGTCAATCCTGGGCATGGTTCCCCTCGGCAGGAAGGATCTGATGAAATCTGGCACTTCGTCTGACATCACGCATATGCTTACTGGGATGCTTTGCTTCACCTGATTCCCAGCAAGGTCTTCTAGAATCACTTCAAGGTTCGTGTTTATCTGCTTGTTCAGGAGCCCGCCGATGCTCAGGACGCAGTTGTACTTGCCCCCATCTTCCATCTGGCTGCAGGCAGACTCTGTCTCGTTCATCTCACTGATCTTCGAGGTGTCAGCCTTGATAACTAGCATCGGGCTTCCCTTCTCACTGGCATTCACAATGATCGTAAGGCTCTCTGAACTCGTAGGGCACTCAGGCTCCTGCATGATCTCGCTCTCAAACTCAGGAGGGCTAGAGTCAAGCACAATCCTCGAAGTCGAGGTGCCTGAGATCGGGTTTCCAAGGTCATCCTCTCCCTTAAGAGAGAGCGAGGTGCCTCCTCTGACCGTCGCGTTGCAGACCCAAGTGCCTATGCACGCGCCTTTGGCGCCGTTGATCGAGACTAGGCTCTCGTTATAAGTGCTCTGGGCAGATATCTGGGCGATCACAGGATTGTTCCCTGGGTTCATGTAGCAAGTATCGCCTTGGCACCTCTCAGGTGGAGGAGTGATCGAGTTGACGCTTCCAGCGCTCATCACGACCGCGAAGCTGGGCGTGAGCATCATATTAGCCTTGCCGCCTGCCTCGTCATACACAGTCACGTTAACCCTGGGGCCTGCCTTTGCAGCCCGAAGGCCGACGCCCTCGACGATGCACAAGAACATCTTCTCATCTATCTCTTCGCAAGCGCTGGACTCGACAATGACCGGCTCGAACGAGGATGAGGAGCTGTAAGTCTTGAACTGGGCAAGTTTGTCAAGAGTGGTGTTGCCGCTGCTAGAGTCCTCGTCTCCTGAATCAACTGTCGGCTCAGTAGCGTTGCTTGTCACATTGCCATCCTCTCCTCCGAGGCTGGCAGTCTCTGCGCCTATCTCTGCGATGTCAGCGACCAAGCGGTTGACCGGAAACGCGCTATTATACTTTATCTCGAAGTAAAGATCCGCAGGGAGGAGCCTTGAAGCGTTAGGCCCTCCTATCATGGTGATGTTCTCGAGGCCCCCTGGCTTCATGGCGAAGATCCTCGAGGTCATGGTCGGAGGAGTGACTGTTATAGGAAGGGTTGTCGAGAGGTTTGCGACGTTGCCAGCCACGTCCCGCACAAAGAAGGTCACTTTGCTGTTGGACTTCTCGAGCTTGATAGGAGTATTGGAATACTTGCAAAGAAAGGTCTGGTTGGAGTCAGGGTTGCAGTGCGAGCCCTTGAACTCCTTGCTCCCGTTGACAGCCGACAAGTCGACCCAAATGTCATTGTTCATGGCCTCCTCAGTGACAGTTATCACCAGGTCGACGGTTACGCTCGCGTTCGGCGGGAGGTTCTTGACTTCCTGGTCAGTGCCTGCCCTGTAGACCAATACCTTAGAGCCTATCTTAGGCGGGATGGACTCGACAAAGAACGGAGGTCCAGAGTAAGACTTCGTTGTCTTGAGGCCAGCGTAGTCCTCCACGATAATAGCAGATGAATTGATATTCCCCTTGATATTCGGGACCGTGCCCGTCACGGTGCTGTTCACCAAGCACACGCCAGGCGGGTGACTGACAGAAGTCGAAGGCTTGCCATCAAGTATTATCTGGACGCTCTTGATGCCAGAACACTTCTTAGGAGCCTCCTCGTTGGCCTCGTCTTTTATGCTGTAGACCGCGCTAACGCCCCAGCCAGCGTTCTCAAAAGTCACCTTGGTGATGGACGGCGGGATCTCGTCAAGATAAGCGCTCAGGTACTTTGTGTCAAGCGACCCTTGCTCCCGCACGACAGAGTCGTGCTGGATCGAGACGTTCTTCACATCCTCTGAATACGTGCAAGTCACAGGGATGCTGCTGTCACACTTCATAGGCCTGAAGAAGCCAGTGTCATTGAAGTCGACAGTGACCGGCAACAGGCTAGTGGTTGTTATGGTGACTGTATCATTTGCCTTGATAGAGCCTGGCGCCTTATCCTTCCCTTCAATAGTTGCAGTGTATATCTCGGAGTTGACAAAAGGGAATATGCTCAAGGAGATTATCAAGTATATCATGAAGATAGATATCTGTTTATGCAATCCCACTGTCAGTTGCTCACCCTCTTTCCAGCCTCTTTTGAAAAATAGTATATAAATGTTGCGATTTTCATAGAATTCTCAAAATCTTCATGTCAAGCTTTCTTGCGCCCTCTTGGTCTTTTCATCTTCTTGCTCTCAACAGCGCTCTCACTTACAGCATTACCAAGGCGTCTCTCACGGTCCTTCTCAAGCTCAGATATCCTCCTCTTGAGTTCGACCATATGAACCTCCCTTCCGACCGCCATCTTGTTGAACTGCTCAAGTTCCATATTCCTCTTCTTCAACTCAGCAGTCTTCTCTTTCACCTTCTCCTCTAAGGTCTGGCTGTACTCCTCGATCTTCGTCTTCTGGGACTTAATGGCTTCAGTTATCTGATTGAACGTCTCAGAGAGCTCTCCAATCTCATCCTGCGAGCTGGTAATCACCCTTCTTGCTCCATTCGACAGCAGCGTCTGCCTCAAAAGGATACTTAGAAGAGACCTGCTTCTCCTGCGGGACAAGCTTTGGAGTGGTCTCGCTCGGAGAGCAACCCGAGAGCCAGAAAGCCAGACCAAGCAAAGTTATTGAAAAGAATATTACAGCCAATAGACTCTTGCGATTCCTGCATCCCATTAAAAAACCTCTTTTTATGCCTCAGCACAGCCTTTGGAAATAGATTCCCGTGACTTTTTCCCATCCATTGCCAGAAGAGCATACCTTTTTTTTTGAATTAGTCCAATCCAGAATATCAAAGAGAGATAATCATGAATTAGAGAAGAACTACCTTATCTTTCCTTCAATTCCTTTCTCAACAAAGACCTCTTCTGCGCCGCACAAGAGCCGGGTTCCTTCGCAGAAAGCCTTGCCGCCCTTGCCCTCAAGCTTTACAGTGATGAAGTCATCGATGGATATCACGCCATTGTTCGGCTCAATGCCTTCTATCACCACCTGGCATCCAGGAGCAGAAGACTTGACACTCAAGAGTCCCAGGTTGTTCTTCTCATCAGAACAGGCAAGGAGCATTCCCTCGCTGACCTCGCCACGGAGCTTTGCAGGCTTAAGGTTAGAGACTATGATCAACTTCTTGCCAGGCAGCTCGTCTATATTATAATATGCGCGGATGCCAGCCACTATCTGGCGCTCCTCAGACCCGAGGTCGAGCTTGAGCACGACCAGCTTGTCAGCCTGGGGATGGGCTTTTGCCTCTTTTATCTGCGCGACCTTCAGGTTCAGCAAGGCAGCGCCGGACTTCTTAGCCTGACCCTCATTCTTCCCATCCGCGTCCTTTGGACTGTCTTTGTCTTTCTTAGCGCCAAACCGCTCCTTAAGCTTTACCTTATCCTCATCGAGCAGCTTATTGAAAAGCACCTCTGGCTTGCCGATGTGATGACCCTTCTCGACACTATGCCTTCCTAAGTCATCCCAACCCTTCTTCTCGATCGCGAGCTGCTTGAATATGCTCTCGCCAGTCTTAGGGAGGAAAGGCTCAATAAGAATTCCTAAATCCTTCACGATATTAGCGAGGACGAAGAGGCTGCTGCTTGCCTTCTTGCGATCCTCCTTCACAGCCCTCCAAGGCTCAGAGTCCTGGAAGTACTTGTTGCCGGCGGCAGAGAACAGCATTATCTCGCGAAGCGCATCCTTAAGCTTGACCTTCTGGAGCAAGTGCGTGACGTTCTCATGCATAGGCCTCATCTCGTCAAGAAGAGACTTTTCAGCAGGGCCGACATCGCCCGCAGGTATCTCGCCGTCAAAATACTTATCAAGGAAGACAAGCGTCCTGTTGACAAGGTTTCCAAGGTTGCCGATGAGCTCAGAGTTGAGTTTCTCCTGGAAGTCATCCCAGCTAAAGACAGTGTCAGACCGCTCAGGCCTGTTGATCAAGAGATAATACCTGAACGAGTCAGCGGGAAGGCCTGTCTTCATGGCGTCATCGCCAAAGACACCCGTGCCGCGGCTCTTGCTGAACTTCGAATCCTCATAGTTCAAGAACTCAGTCGTGCTCATGTGATTCACAAAAGTGTACTTATCCCTCGTGCCCATCAAGGTGCCTGGGAAAAGGATCGTGTGGAAAGGCACGTTGTCCTTGCCCATGAACTGGTAAAGCGACACACCCTCAGGATTCATCCACCAATTCTTCCAATCATCGAACTTATTGGCGGTTATGCTGATGTAACCGATAGGAGCATCGAACCACACATAGAATACCATCTGCTCAAAGCCCTTGAGAGGGATTGGGATTCCCCACTTGAGCTGCCTTGAGATGCAACGCTTCTTCAAGCCCTCCTTAAGCCAGGCCTTGGTGTACTGGATGGTGTTATCGCTCCACTCACCCTTTTTGCTGGCCTTCTCGACCCACTCCTCAATCTGGGGCTGGAGCTTTGCAAGATCCAAGAACAAATGCTTGGTGCTCTTCTTGACAGGCGTAGCACCGCAGACCTTGCACCTGGGAGCTTTTAGCTCGAAAGGATTAAGCATGTGGCCGCACTTGTCGCACTGGTCACCCCTTGCGCCGTCGTATCCGCAGTGAGGGCATATGCCTTCCACAAACCTGTCAGCAAGGCTCTTTGCGCATTTCTCACAATAAAGCTCCTCCAGGAAGTCCTCAATGATGTACCCGTTGGCCTTGAGCTTCAGGAATATCTCCTGGGTGATCCGCTTCTGAGCCTCTGTGCTAGTCCTGCCGAAGGCATCGAAACTGCAGCCAAACCACTCATATATCTCCTTGTGGACCGCATAGTACTTGTCGCACACCTCCTTAGGAGTCAAGCCCTCCTCCAAGGCCTTGACCTCTGTAGTCGTGCCGTGCTCGTCAGTGCCGCAGACAAACCTCGTCTGGAGCCCTTTGCTCCTGCAAAACCTGGCAAAGACGTCAGCGGAGAGCACGCAGCCTATGATGTTGCCCAGGTGAGGCACCGCGTTCACGTAAGGAAGCGCGCTCGTGATAAGCATCTTCTTAGCCATGAAGATGAAGAAGCGAAGAAGGTATTTAAATTGTTTGCTAAAATAATCATCAACATCACCAGTTATATAAAAGACAAGCGATTCCTGGCTGTCATGAGCAGCGTATTCCTTTCATACAGGTTCACAGGAGAGAATAAAAGCAGGCTAGAACGGGTCCTTGGGAGCATAAGAGGCGCGCTTGAAAGCGCAGGGAACGACGTGTTCTGCACCTTCTGGATGGAGGAGTTCTTCAAGAAGCAGGGATTTTCAGCAGACGACATATACAATTATGCGCTTCAAGAGATGAAGAACAATGACCTGTTCCTATTGTTCATCAAGTCGAGCCACCCAAGCAAAGGGATGATGCTCGAGTCGCAGAGAGCAGTAGATCTTGGAATGAGATATGTCATCACCATAAGGAACAGTATACCAATCCCTGAATACGCGAGAGACTTGAAGAAGGAAGTGATCCGCTACGAGAGCTTCAAGGCGCTCGAGCAGAAACTTAAAGGATACGACTGGAAACGCTCTGCGGGCGCAAAAGCTTAACCAAGGGTTTAACCAAGGCCGAACGAGTCCACGAAATCCACTATGACCTTATATTTGTTCAGGTACTGGAATCCCTTGTCAGTCAAGGAATAAGTCTTCTTGCCATCCTTTGACCTCTTGACGATTATGAATCCGTTGCCTATGAGATTTGTCATATAATCGTCAAGCATCTGATGTGAAAGGTTCGACTTGTAGAGTACGTGAGTCGGCTTAATCCTGCCGTTCTTCTCCCTTATCGCCCATAGTATGTCGTGAATTATCTGCAACCTATCCCTTTTCTTGTTCATGCTTCCAGACCATCACCAAGTTTATGAGTATCAATGTGTATGCGACTAGCGCCGCCAGATGCCCGATCACGTATTCCACACTGTGGACCAGGGATAACGTGAAATGCACGCTCCCAAAGAGGAGGAGAAGGAATGCCAAGAAAACTATGAACGTCTGCACCCTCTTGTGGAGCAGGAAGTTCAGCAGGTAATGCAAGGCCGTGAACGCCAGCAATACCATCGATAGGATGTAAAAAGCGTATAGGCGACTGCTGCTAAGCCAGACTGCCACCATGAGAAGAGCCAGTGTGAGCACGTAGAGACGCCAGTTCCTGGAATTAAGGGTCATGTACGTAAGCATCGCCAATCCCGAAAGGAAGAGGATCATGTGAGTCCACACCCCCATGCCATTAACCTGGGTGATTGTCACGAGCTCTATCACGTTATCAATGGCTTCGTTTATCTCTGTAAGAATGAACAGGTTCAGCACGGCCTGGACTAAGTAGGATAAGCTTATCAGCAGGAACCCCGCGCCAAAAAGCCTTGCCTGAGGTTGCCCGGAGATCGAGTAGACCTTGAAAGCCATGATGCTGGCAAGAAGGGTTATCGCCGCGAAGGTGAACTCCAAAAAGACGTCGTAGCCCAGGAACCAGTTTGGGACCAAAAAGACCGTGTGCATATCATGCGGTGATGACCAAACGCATTTTTAAAGTTTATGGAGCGCGAGTCATGATTTGAATTCTGGATTTCCCCTTAATAACCCATTAATAAAGGCCTGATAATGATATTGATGCGATCAGCGCCTCTCCGTCGCAGAAGGCGCGGACGTAAGAAATAAACTGGGAGGTGATTTGGGATGCGAACGGCAAATCAAGTGGAAGAGGAACTGATGATGAAAGCCCAGAGGATAATGTTCTGGGAAACTTTCGGGAGGCTGCCAAAGGAAGGAGAACTTCAGAGTATCCAAGTGATGGACCTTGTTGATGAGCAGCCGCTGGAGATGATGATATGAAACGCTCAATGAACAAGTACAACCGGTTGGAAGTCATGCCAGACGACCTGTTCCAATACATAGAACCGAAGCTGATAAAAAAATATTTTTAAGTAGAGCTGGAGCCCTTTGCTCATGCAAAACCTGGCAAAGACATCAGCCGGCCTGATATAATCATAATATCATCCAGATGAGCTGCCGCGTCTACACAAGGAAATACGCTGGTCGCGGATCAATAATTTTTCTGAATAATTGTTTGATGTTTTGTCGAGAGGACTGTGATCTTTTTATTATTTCTTGCTAATTTTCCAAAGTATTTTCTCAGATGAGCTTTGTAATATGCCGTGTTATCTATGACCATAAATCCTCCTTTGATCAGTCTCGGAAATAAGTTTTTGTATTCGTGCTTTACAGTTGCAGGGATATGGCTGCCATCCAGGAAGATGAAACTAAATCTTGAATAGTTCTGCTTCTTGCCTTTATGCCAAAAAGTAATTTGATCAATTATTCTGATGAAATCATGAGAAGTCATGTGATGATGGATATGATTCTCGTATTTAGAGAGTAAACGTTTCATCTGAACAAAGAATGATCCGCCATATCTCCAGGGTTTATTGTCATAGGGCTTGTCTCCGTAAGGATCAACAGTCACGAGGACGGCAGATCGCATGGTTTTCTTCATCAGCCTAAGCAGCAAAAGAGCTGACCCGCCAGCCCGGGTCCCGATCTCCAGGACAGGAGGCTGGTTTTTGAGTGCCGGGACTTTCAGAAAGCAATCAGCGAGTTCATCGAAATCTTCATTGTCATGATTCTTATCGTTGAATCTGACGCTATCACTGTACATGACGCATTCCTTGATAACCTTCTTTAGTTCGCCTTTGGAAATCTTATATTTACTACTCGTCATCGTCGTCATCAGAGCCGCCCTTGCCTGTGCTCTTACCTGACTTCATCTTCTTGGTGATGCCGATCTTCTTCTTGCAGGCCTCGCATGCAAAGACGTATGCCTTGACGCCATCCCAATTCACCCGCTTGTAAGGCGTCGTCGCCTCTCCCTTATGGCCGCAGAACGGACAAGTGTACAAGACCTCGACCAGGAGGCTCTCCTCGTGGGGAATCTTCTCCTCAGAGAAGCGGCACTCGGGGCACTCATAGGTGTCAGCCCTTATCTTAGGCCTCTTGGTCTTAGGGTCAAGAGGCTTTCCCATCTCTCCCTTCTTGCATTTAGGGCAAGGCTTTCTCTTCACCCAAGCGATAGCCTTCCCGTTATTATCAAAGACTCTTCTTGTAAAATAGATGCAATCATCCATGCTATCAGGCATCACTATTCCCATGTTATCGACCTCACAACAAAAATACGTCTTTCGACTTTTAGACGAGAGAACGACGCTCCTCAATCAGTTATGCAGACGAAGAACATCGTTATCGTGCAAATAGGGATTAGGAGAAGGATTATTTTTAAAACTTCCGGAAGAGGGATGAACGGCAGGAGGATGAGCATCCTGGCTGCACCTATGGACGCGTATATCGCCTTCTGCATCTTCCCGTAGGCCAATAGGTAGAATATGCCTGCTGAGACGAGCGCCAGGCCGAGGAGCGCATTGCCCATCATCGCGAACACGAATATCGCTGCTATATCAAGCGCGATGCCGAAGAACATCTTCCAGGAATCCTTGATGAAATCAAACAATAAGACGACTGCGCCGATGATTATGAACGGGAGCAGGACCAGCGCGAACAATATCAGGGGATAAGCAGAGAGGAGGCTTCCGATGAACGATTCCTCGCTGAAGAAAATGAATATTACAGGAAGAAGGTACTCTGTCAAAAGTTCTGAAACAGCATCAAACAAATCAGCTCAACCTCTTCACTTCAAAGCAGACGGCCTCCTCCAAGACCCTGATATCCCTCGGGCAGGTCGTGTACTCAACCCCTTCATCAGAAGCGATGTTTATTAATCTTTCTTTTTCAGCATCATCAACAAACTTGACGATGACGTTGATGCCTTCGTTGTTCTCATGCAATATAGCCTTCTCAAAGCCAGCCGCCTTGAGAGATGCCAATAGCTTAGTCCTCTTAGTCTGCAGGAAGACTAGCCTGGAACTCAAAGAGTTCATAGCCTCCTCCAGCTTCTTGAAATCAAGCTCAGACGCACCAGTGTCCTTTTCAAAGAACCTCATATAATCGTCATTGCTGGTCGCTATGAAGCCGCCCTCGCCAGCGTTGACCGGCTTAGCCTTCCCGAAACTCCCAAGGATGACATCGCCCACAATCGCCTGCTTGGTGCTTATGCTGCCGCTCACATCATTGATCACGAATATCTTGTTCTTCTTACACACCTCTGCAATTGGCGTCATGTCCTGGAGCGCGTGGTAGCCAGGCATGGAATTGACCAGCAAAGCGCAGTCCTTATGAGACTCCAAGGACTTAGGATCGACAAGGCCGTAATCAGTCTTGAGCTCGGCGTAGAGCAGGCGCTCCTTGTCGCAGAACTGTTTGTAAGTCATCCAACCCCCCTGATCCTGCAAGAAGACTTGCTTGAAACCAAGGCTCTTAGCAAGCTTCAAAGCAGTCCTGATGGCCACGTTGCCCCTCTTGACGAACAAGACCTTGGACTGGCCGGTAAGCTCTTTTAGCCTCAAGACACAATCATCCCTGCTCATAACAACCCCATGAGAGCCTGGATTTTAAAAAACTATTTAAAGAAAACACGAATTTTCAAGGAATAAATTGCCTCTATAGCATAGTGGTGGTGCGCGACCTTGGTATGCGTAGGGCTTTTTTGAGTCCGAGCACGCCAGAAACAGAAGGTTTCTGAGCGCAAAGAAATAAACAGAACGCAACAAAAAGGTCGAGGTCGAGGGTTCAAATCCCTCTAGAGGCTTTTTCTCTTTTCAAAATATTCCCGCATCTTCCTTGCCGCGTCCTTCGTCTCCTTGATCGCTTCAGGGGTGTTAAGGTTTTCCTTCGCGTATTCCCACACCTGCAAGAGTATGCCTGGGCCTCTGCCAGCGACTCCTTCCATCCAGTCACAGTATGGCAGCATCCAGAGGTGGAACTGCAGGGGAGTGTCCTCGTTCTGGAAGTAATAGACGTCCTTTATGCCGAGGACTTCCAGCATCGCCTTCCTGACCTGTTTTATGGTCCCTATGAAGTCAAGCGTCTCCTCATCAGACAGGTCGAGGATCGTCTTCACCCTTCTTTTCGGAGTCACTATGTAGAATCCGGGGATCGCGACTTCCCAGTCCTGGCTGGCTGTGAAGAACTCGCTCTCATACACTTTCTCTTCAGGGAACAGCTTCTCTTCATCAGATATAATCCTCTCCGTCACAGAAAAGCCTAGTGGTGCTGAGAAATATAAACTTTTTGGAAAGAAATCTCGTGCTGTTCCTGGTCTGTTAGCGTAAGGTTTAAAAATGGCTTGTTCATCCTTTACCTGCAACAACAGGGGTGTATTTGTAAGATGATATACTATGCTTTGATTGCTGCATTGATTGGGCTTGTTTTCGCGTTCGGATTCTCGAGAAGAATAGCTAAGGAAGACGCTGGTTCTCTTAAGATGAGGGAGATCGCATCGGCGATCCAGGAGGGTGCGCGGGCGTTCCTTTTCAGGGAGTATAAGATACTCGCAGTCTTCGTAGTCATCCTATTCGCAGTCCTATGGTACTTTCTGCATTGGATAACAGCAGTGAGCTTCCTCTTCGGAGCTCTTCTATCGACGCTCGCAGGATTCATAGGCATGACAACGGCCACGAAGGCTAACGTGAGGACGGCCCAGGCAGCGACTAAGGGCCTTCTTCCTGCTTTTAGGATCGCGTTTAGTAGCGGGGCAGTGATGGGCCTTAGCGTCGTAGGATTCGGTCTCCTGGGCGTCGGCGTGTTATATTACATATTCAATGATCCCAGCCTGATAATCGGCTTCAGCTTCGGCGCTAGCAGCGTCGCCCTGTTCGCCAGGGTCGGCGGCGGGATCTACACCAAGGCTGCAGACGTCGGAGCAGACCTCGTCGGCAAGGTCGAGGCAGGCATCCCAGAGGACGACCCCCGGAACCCTGCAGTCATCGCTGATAACGTGGGTGACAACGTTGGTGACGTAGCAGGCATGGGAGCAGACCTCTTTGAGAGCTATGTAGGATCAATCCTTGCGAGCATGGTGCTAGCCCTCACAATATCCGAGAATGCAGGCGCATTCATAGCCTTGCCCTTGCTGATCTCTGGAGCTGGCATAATCGCGAGCGTGATAGGGACCTTCTTTGTCAGGACCAAGAGCGAGGAGAAAGTGCACGGAGCCTTGAACAAGGGACTCTTTGCAAGCAGCATCCTCCTCATACCAGCGATCTATTTTATAGTCAAGTACTTGGTGCCTTCAAGCTTCTCGATGGCAGGAGGCGCGACGTACGCCTCGATCGGGCTATTCTACAGCACAATCTCAGGCCTCATAGCAGGAGTACTTATAGGTCTATTGACAGAGTACTACACGAGCTACGACTACAAGCCGACGCAGAGGATAAGCGAGTCAAGTAAGACAGGTCCTGCGACTAACATAATCTCAGGCCTTGCGAACGGCATGCAGAGCACAGTGCTCCCAGTCCTGGTAATATGCGCGGCGATATACCTCGCATACCTCTTCGGTGGGCTCTATGGGATCGCGATAGCAGCAGTGGGCATGCTAAGCACTCTTGGGATCAGCCTGGCAGTGGATGCCTACGGCCCAGTCGCTGACAACGCAGGCGGGATTGCAGAGATGAGCGGCCTTGACAAGAAGGTCAGGAAGAGGACAGACGCGCTAGACAGCGTCGGAAACACGACTGCTGCCATGGGCAAGGGATTCGCCATAGGTTCAGCTGCCCTGACTGCGCTCGCCCTCTTCAGCGCCTACACGACCACTGCAAAGCTCTCAAGCATCAATATTATGGAGCCAGTCGTGATAATTGGCCTTCTCATCGGAGGAAGCCTGCCGCTATTGTTCTCAGCACTGACAATGACTGCGGTCGGAAAAGCAACCCAGAGCATGATAGAAGAAGTCAGGAGGCAGTTCAAGACCATAAAAGGCCTCATGCAAGGCAAGGCCAAGGCTGACTACAGGAAGTGCGTCGACATAGCCACAGCAGGGGCTCTTAGGCAGATGATAATCCCAAGCATCCTGGCAGTCTTTGCACCCATAATTATGGGTTACGTCCTAGGACCCGCAGCCCTAGGCGGCTTATTGGCAGGAAGCCTAGTGACCGGCGTTTTATTGGCTATCATGATGGCTAACGCAGGCGGGTCATGGGACAACGCCAAGAAATACATCGAGACAGGCAAGCTAGGCGGCAAGGGCTCGGATTCCCACAAAGCAGCGGTCGTAGGAGACACAGTCGGCGACCCATTCAAAGACACCTCTGGGCCCTCGATCAACATCCTGATCAAGCTCATGAGCATAGTGGCCCTGATATCCATACCATTGCTACTGTGAGAAGAAGGAGAGAAAAAATATTCTTATAAAAATATTTTATGTATACGTGTAATTCTATCACTCGATGTTCTTGAACATAGGCATCCCGTTATCCCCGATAGGCACGTAGATCACGTCCTCGTGCTTGTCAAGGTTCTGGATCCAATACCATGTCAGGTAGCGGTCGTTTAAGCTGTTCGCGATGATCTTGTTCGCGTCAGCTATGCCCTGGGCCTCGATGACCTTCCTGTCAGCCTCCAGGCTCTCGCGCTGGATTACGAACTCCATCTTCTCAGCCTCTTGCTTAGCGCTGATCTTGGCCTCGATCTTCTGGACCACGCTATCAGGCAAGTCGATGTTCCTGATAAGGATTGCCTTCATGTTGATGCCGTATGGCTCGAACTGATCGCTAAGCTTCCTGGAAAGCTCAGACTGCACCTCGTTCCTCTTGGACGTGTATAAGTCCTCTGCTTTGTACTCTGCGATTATGTCCCTGCCAGAACTCCTGATCCTGCTAGACATCCACACTTGATAGTTCTTGAGCTGGCTGTAGATGCTACTGGCCTTCGTAGGATCAATATTGAACTGGACAGCAAGGTCATAAGTGACCTCCAACCCCTCACTGGTCAAGGCCTTGATGGCATCAACCTCCTTCATCTCGACAGTCTGCTCGTAGATAGGGATCTTGATCACGCTAGTGATGAACGGCACCACGATGTTCAGGCCAGGCCCAAGCTCGTTCTCGCTCACCTTACCAAGTATCCTCACGACCCCGACCTCAGTCTGGTCGATGATCCTTATGCTCGAGAACAACAAGACGACAACCACTATCGCTGCAATTATAATCCAATTCAAATTATGCTTCACCTGAGCACCACCTCGCACCATAATAATAAGGTAAGGGCGACAGGATATAAAAAGGTTATGCAAAATGACATCATCCGCCGCGGCAATCAGACAATAAGCGAGCCACGCGGCGCTGCGAACAAAAAACCAAAATTAATAGAAAGAAAATCTTGAAAGAATTTGAAGATCTGAAGACGAGGCCTTATTCCTCATCTCTTCGGATGACTTTCACAGCGTCCATCTTCAAGGTCAAAGGAATAGGTACTGCAGCCTCGAGTAGCTCGACCACGACTTCTTCCTTGGTCTTGTCGATCCTTGTGATCTTGCACTTCTCCCTCTTGAAAGGCCCTGAGATGATCTCAGCGATGTCATTCTTCTGGATGTTGACATCCTTCTTGACCTGCTCGAGCATGTGCTCGATCTCCTTGTACTGGATGATGTTAGGGAGCAAGCCGCGAGCGTAAGGCACTCCGAACGCAGACGCCTCAGCCTCTGCCCTGGTCGCAGCCTCTATGAAGATGTAACCCCTCATGCCGTGGGGGCGAACGACGCTGTAGACCTTGAGCTTCTTCCTGGCTGCGTTGCTGCCGACAAAGCTCATGACCTGGTCTTCCCTGTTAGCTGTAGTTCTTAGAGCGTATATCTTCGGCTCAGTCGACTCTTCAGTCTGTATGACCTCAGGCTCCTCTTTCTTTTTCTTCTTCTTATGCTCATCAACGCTCATGATGCTGATCTTCTCATCATCATCCTCGGCTTGAGGCTCCTCTTTCTTTACCTCTTCCTCGCGCTTCTGCTCCCCCTCCTTGAGCAAGGCGAGATACTCATCCTCAGAGGACAAGTCCTCGACCTCATTAGTATCAGGATCCTTCTCAGAAGGCAAGACCTTAGCCTCTTTTGCCTTTACATCGCTAATCTCCGCTTCAGGGGCGGATTCGTTTTCCGTCTTCTTCTCTTCATCTGTCATTTTCAAACCAATCTCCTATCAATTCGTATAATATACAAACCACTTACTTTCAAAAACCTGCTCAGCCAAGCGCCCTCGAGATCAGCAGCTGGTTGAGCATGTGGAATATGAAACCGATAAAGCCAATGGCCAATATGCCGAGGCCAGAGACCTTGATGATGGTCAAGAGCTCCTCCTTGTCAGGTCTCTTAGTGATCCTCAAGACCCTGACGCATTCCTTAGTGAAATCCTTCAGCTTCTGCATCATGCTCATGTGACGTTCCCCCAAAATGAATCATAACAATAAAATCATAAAAATACTTTCTCCATCTTAATCGACAAACTCGATTCCGAGCTCATCCTCGATCTCCTTCTTCTCGTTCGAGTACTCTCCGCCGCGGACTCCAGAGCTAGGTCTGACCCTCTTGCCAAGGATCTGGCTGCTCTTGACGCCAGTCACGATGATGAGAGTCCTAATAGAGCTCTCAAGGTCCTCGCTTATCTGGGCTCCCCAGATCATCCTAGCATCCTCGTCAAGCTTGACGCTCACGGTCTCGACGACCTTCCTGGCCTCATTTAGGGTCATGTCAGGCCCGCCAATGACGTTGATAAGCGCGCCGTTAGCACCGCTGATATCCACGTCAAGCAAGGGATTCTGGATCGCTTTCTCCACGCTCTCAATGGCCCTGTTCTCGCTGTCGCTCTCGCCAACGCCGATCAAAGCGACGCCGCCGTTGCCCATGACAGCCCTTATGTCTGCGAAGTCAAGGTTGACAAGGCCGGCCTTGGTGACCAGCTCAGCTATTCCCTTCACGCTGTTAGTCAAGATCTCATCAGCGACCTTGAATGCAGTGTGGAGCGGCAAGTCAGGGGCAAGCTCCAAGAGCTTATCGTTAGGAATGACTATTAGGGTGTCGACGTTCTTCTCAAGCTTCTCCAAGCCCATGGTCGCGTTCTCATAACGCCTATGGCCCTCCATTGCGAAAGGCAAGGTGACGACTGCCACTGTGAGCGCGCCCATCTTCTTAGCCATCTCAGCCACGACAGGAGCAGAACCAGTACCAGTCCCTCCGCCAAGGCCGCAGGTGATGAAGACCATGTCAGCGCCCTGCAAGGCCTGCTTGATGTCATGCTCGCTCTCGCGGGCAGAGTCCTCCCCGATCTTCGGGATGCTTCCAGCGCCAAGACCTCTTGTAATCTCCTTACCAAGGAGAATCTTCTTGTCAGCAGTGGTGTAGAGCAAGTCCTGAGCGTCAGTATTGATAGCAATGGTCTCGACGCCGACGATGCCCACTTCGCTCATCCGGTTGATAGTGTTGTTGCCGCCGCCGCCAGCCCCAACCACCTTGATCGTGGCTCTCTGCTTGGACAATAGCTGCTCAAGCTCCTCATCCAGCACGTTTCTCTTCGGCGCATCCCTCATCTGCTTCGGATTATAACCTTGGTCCATCGATGACAAATTTGACACCTCCCAATGCCTGGGCGAATACTTGAATTAATAGCAAGTTTCCTTCTTTTAATTGCTAACCCTCGCCTTTAAGCCTGAATTACGGGGTTATCGGTTTATAAATTTTTCTTGACTATGAATCATAATGCCCGGATGCCTTGGAGAATCACTCCTTCTTGCCGCCCTCCTTGGGCTTAGAGTGATCCTTCATAGGCTCCTTAGCCTCCTTCTTGTCAAGCGCGAAAACAAGCTCCTTCAAGCCAGTCATGCGCTTCAAGTCCTCGGCAATGCCCGTGATGATCTCATCAGGGATCTTCTCCTTGATAAAGACAGTCGCCTTGCCATCCAGGATGTCGATTCCAGTATGAGGCAAGTGGATGAGCTCCAAGACAGCCCTCACCTGCTCAATAGGGTCAGAGACGACCCGCTTGATATCTATATCATAGACCAAGTCCTTGCCAGACAAGGGGTGGTTGAAATCCACGATGACCCTACCGCCAGACACGCTCTTCACAAGGCCTAGCTGACCATCGATGTTGACCTCGAGGCCGGGATAAGGCTGGACCTCGTCCTTCTGGAAGAGCCTTAAGGGGATAAGCTTCAAGAGGTCAGCCCTCTTCTTGCCAAAACCATTCTCAGCCAATATCTCGATGGTGTGACTGCCAGCCTCTTTGCCCTCCAGACTAGAGTCAAGCCCGGGGATCAAGTGGTGCTCGCCGACGCAGATTATGACCGGCGAATACTTGAACTTCTTGTTGAAGTTCCCTGAAGCCTTGGCGACGTCCTCAAGGGTCGTGTCGAACACGAGCTTGTCATCCTTAAGCTTAGCAGTATAATCCAGCTCTATGAAATCTCCTTTCTTGATCATATGAATGCACCTCGATGATAAAGCAATCAGCTCATAATAAAAAAGTTTTCTTTTTTCTTCCTTTTCTTCCCTTCCTTCTCTCCGAAGTAGTTCTCGTAACTTTCTGCTTAAGAACAACCTCTGATATCAAGCTGAAAACAAGGTTGGTTTTTAAAGGTTTCGGAAACTCAGCAAATCAACTGGTTCTCCAGTAACCAGGAGGCACGTCCTCCTTCGCCTGGATCGCCAAGCTCTTCAACGCCTCCAAGTCGTTATGGACGCGTTTGAGCTGCTCCTTGTAGTTCTCAGCCTTGAACGCGAGACCTGAATTCTCCAAGATATCCAATGCCTTGTAGAACTGGTCCAAGAGCCTGGACTTAGCAGTTCCAAGATTCACGTCCTGACGGATGTCATCCATGGCCATGTCGAGCGTGCCTGCGATGTCAGCGATGCTCTTGAGCTTCTCCCTTACGTCCTTAGGGATATCCCCCTTGTACTTGTACTTGAGCATGTGCTCGGTCGATGCCCAGAAGTCCATGGCTATAGTCCTGACCTGGACCTCGAAGACAAGCCCGTTCCTTTGGCAGATCACGTGATAAGACCTATACCCTGAAGGCTTAGGCTCTCTTATGAAGTCCTGCTCCTCAACGATATCAATCTGGTCAGAGACAATAGCCCCTCCAACAGCAGAGAACTTGGGCTTAGACCAGCTCTTGATAAGCCCTAAGACCTCAGGGATGTCTTCGGTGAACTTGCAGATCACCCTCATCCCTGCAAGGTCGCTTAGCTGCTTCAAACTCTTCTCATCAAAACCCAAGCCCTTCTTGGAGAGTTTGCGCCTAGCAGACTCTTCAGACTTAATCCTGTGCTTGATAGTCTCTATGGGAGCGTAGCCGATCTGGCGCAAGAAGATAGAGTTAGCCTTCTCAAAGCGGCTCCTGACATCCAGCAAGAGCTCCTCATAAGGCTTTACGTGATGGTTCCAGATAAGCATACGAATAGCACCAGACTTGGATGGAAGAGGAGGGTCTTTAATAATTTACGATTTTTCCCAGTCACTTCTTCCTGAACAAGTCGCACCAAGGCACAATCGCAAACACCAATGCGATGACGAGGTACCAATACCAGTCCAAAGACAAGATGGGAGACCAGAGCTTCGCGATCATCAAGGCAAAAGCAGCCGAGCTAAGCTTCACCAAGCTGACGTCGTACCAGTGCATCTTCTTCATCTTCTTCTCAACCCAACTAAACAAACCCACGTCGAACCACCTCCAAACTATGACCTAACCCTGGCGGGATGAGTATTTAATACTTGCGCAAGAGCTAGATGACATAAATGAATCGCCCTAAGAAAGAAGGAATACAATCCGACCGGCGAACAGAAATCCTTGCTTGATCTCTGAACCCGTCGCTGTGTTTGCTCACGCGTAACGCCCCGACTGGGATTTGAACCCAGGTCTTCGCCTTTCTTCAGCCGGTCGTTTCCAACCGGATACGAGAGGGCGAAATGATTGGCCGGTCTACACTATCGGGGCTTAAAAGTGAAAAACAAGTGAGCCCAAGGGGACTTTCATAGCCGAACGCTTATGCACTTTGCTGAGCGTGACCAGCTGATTTGAACCCCTGACCACTCGATTTCTGTCATGCAGGAGGAAGGTACTCCTCTTGCCTTGTTAAGAGTCGAGTGCTCTACCGAACTGAGCTATGGGCCCATCTTGTTCTTCACCTCGATGATTTGGGTTTTATTTAAATATGTTTCTAAAATTTCCGTATAAAAATACCTTCGCAAAGTATATAAACTTAGGACTGCATAATTCGGCCTTAAAAAGGTGATCAGACAAATTGATGGCAGTCAGAGTAAAGTGCAAGAAGTGCAACAGGGAGGCTAAGAGTGACGAGTTCTTCCTTGATCCAGTGTATAAGATGATGGTCTGTCCGCAGTGCGTCAAAGACAGGAAGATGCAGGAGATCAATGCAAAGAAAGAGAAGCAGAAGGCTGAAGCAGAGATCGCGGCTGAGAAGGTAAAGAAGGACCTGCCTCCAGGATGGGATTCTGATGATGTGGAGATCGAGAGGAGATACTCAGACAAGCTCAAGAATTCTGCTGGCATGGAGCGGATCGATGATGACAGGATCAAGTATACTTGTTCTAAGTGCAAGTATAAATTCACTTATTTCACCACTCAGGGGCGGCCCGGCAGGTGCCCTTACTGCGCCACACCGGCGAAGGTATAAAGAGATGTCTTATTCCCTCCTCGGAACAGATATCTTTAAAAAGAAGGAGCTCCTTTGGATGGCTTGTTAAGAGGAGTTGGGATTATGAGCTTATACATTCACCAGTTGAAGGACCTCACCCCCAAGTCAGCTGACATAGAGAGCGTGTTCATAATCAGGGATCTTAAGAAGAAGACCCCTTTGCCTTTGGATTCTGACGGCGTGTATGATTACTTCTCGCTTTTCTTCATATCTGAGAGCGAGAAGGAGAAGATGGAAGAAGCCCTTGCCTTGATCGAGCCGACGATAGAGGCTATCAAGAAGATCGCGAGCCTGAAGGATCCTGATTTCGAGCCGATAAACCTCAGGAGGGTTGTCGAGATGCTCTCTGACGTCCCAGCTCCTTTGACTATCAACTTGTCTTATGCCAAGAGCATCTCTGACTGGCAAGAGGAGTTCTCCAGGCAATTCGCCCCTATGCTAAACAAGGTTCCTGCTTTGAGGTCGCAGCAGGAGCGGGTCTCGATGAACGACTGGCTCAACTCAATATTCCTAAAGCTTCTCCGGAAGGATACCATGGCGTTCCACTACCTTGACGTCGTGAACGAGGCTCAGCTCAATAGGATGACTGACCTATATGAAAGCATGCAGAACGGCTTCATCTTCAAAGTATCACTTGAAGAGGAGCTAAAGAAACATGACTTCGAGACTCGCAAGAGGAGGATCTCTGACGAGAAGCTCAGGCTCTATGAGGAGATCAAGGCCAAGGTGATGGAGATCAAGGCTGGCGTCGATGCCTCTTACGAGCTTAATGTTCGCATGATGAACTGGGCCTTGATAGTCTATTCTTACATCAAGATGATGACTTCTAATAAGTAGCTCGGACCTTTGCATCCTTGTTTTTGACTATGCTCTTCCAAAAGAGAAGCTCCAGCGCCCGCTGCTTGAGTTGTAGTTTCCACCAATCCCGAACTTGTAGCCATTAACATTGACCGTGGCACTTGCATCATGCTGGTCATTCCTGTTCCTGAAACCAAAGCTCTCTAATAGGCTTCCGGGCGTGGTTGAGAATACAGAAACCCTCATGTGCCTCTTCCCCCACGAATTGTCAAAGTAGCTAGTTTTCACGTCTGCATTTCCAAGAGCGCCTTCGAGCGTGACTCCGGATGCCTGTCTCTTAGCGTCATAAACGCTGGCAGTCTTCAACTTGCCGTCGTAGAGCGTTTTTACATCAATCTTGGCTCTGTTCGCAGTCTTGATGTCGCAGCCTACTGCGTTATATGCATCGTTGACTCTTGCCGAGAGCCCGCTTCTTGTGCCTGAGACGTAAGCGCTTGGCGCCTGTCTCTGATGGTTGTTTGGTGGTGACACGTAGTTCCTGACCAGGCCGAATGCTGCTAGGCCTACGAACGCTGCTGTTGCTATGAACCTGCCGATTCTCTTGTTCTTCTTGAAGCTTATC
Source organism: Candidatus Woesearchaeota archaeon (assembly GCA_016930415.1). Lineage (GTDB taxonomy): Archaea > Nanobdellota > Nanobdellia > Woesearchaeales > SM23-78 > SM23-78. The sequence continues at coordinate 73,790 of JAFGGS010000016.1, forward strand.
ATGTCTAAAGTGAATGATATAACCAGTTAATATAACCAACTAGAATAATTCCGGAAGCCCTCCGGTAGTTTACTCATGTTTCACAACATTTCTTGGCTTTTGACAGGAGAAACCGATGATATTATCAATTGTGGTCTCGAGAATCCTCTCAAGAGCCTCCTGGCTGTAAAACGCAATGTGAGGAGTGAAGACGACATTATCCATCTGTAAGATGGCCTTATCCTTCAAGATGCGCTCATAAGCCCCGCAGACGCCTGACTTGTGAAGAATCTCCTTCTCCTCCTTGATAAGCTCCTCGCCCTCGATGACATCAAGGCCAGCGCCTGCAAGCATCCCCTTCTCAAGAGCCTCAAGAAGCGCATCAGTCTCAACAACAGCCCCCCTTGAGGTGTTGATAAGCAAGCTTCCCTTCCTGAACAAGCGAGTATTCTTCTTATTGATCAGGTGATGCGTGTGCTTGTTATAAGGCACATGAAGAGTCACGATGTCAGAACCAGCCAAGACTTCTTCTAAAGAGGCATATTTGAAACCCAAGACCTCAGACATGAACGTGTCGTGATTCATATCAAATGCAAGGACATTCATCCCAAAACCCTTAGCGACCCTGATAACATGAAGCCCGATCTTGCCTGCTCCGACAACACCAAGAGTCCTCCCCTTCAGGTCAAAACCTTTCAAGCCTTCTATGGAATAATCATTCTTAAGAGTCCTCATGTAAGACTTGTGGATATTCCTTGAAAGCGAGAGGATGAGCGCGAAAGTATGCTCAGCAACAGTGTTCTCGCCATAAAAAGGCACGTTACACACGCAAACACCTCTTTTCTCGCACGCCCCCAAGTCAAGATGGTCAAACCCAGTAGACCTCGTCGTGATCATCTTGACCTTCGGGAGCAGGTCAAGCACTGGCTTTGTGATCTTAGAATAGATGAAGACAGAGATTGCATCGCACTTCCTTGCTTTGGATGCGTTCTCAAGCGATAAAGGCTCCTTGAAGCACTTCACAGAGTGGCCTCTTAGCCTGTTCTTCAATATCGGCTCTTCCCAGCCTGATATCTCAAAAAAAGCAATCCTCAAAAGACAACTCACCTCTGGTATGGATTCACTTCTCGGATTGGTGGTTTATATAAGTAGCGGTTTCAGGAAAGAAACCGTTGAGATTGCTTGACGTCCTGCTTCATTGGCCAGGTTACGCCAATGATACACCAAAAAATATTTATTGAATCAAGCACAGGCCAGTATGAATGAAGATACTGATTGGGTGCCCAACACATAAGATCTACAAGCCATTACTGGCTGAATACTTGGATTGCGCTAAGAAACTGGAGCGTCCTGGCTTTGAAATAGACGTGGTCTTGGTCGATAACAGCGAAGACGACGAGTACCTAGAGACCATAAAGGCATCGGGAATAACTGCCCTCAAAGGCCCTTGGAGCGAGAGCGCAAAGGAGAGGATAGTCCTCTCAAGAGAGATGCTAAGGCAAAGATGCCTGGACGCAGGGTATGACTACTTCTTCTCGCTGGAACAAGACGTGATGGTGAAGCCAGACACCTTGAAGAGGCTGCTTGGCCACGATATGCCTATCGTGAGCGCCTACTATGGGGACAACACGCCCTTGGTCGTCAAGGACAGCCAGACAGGAAAGACAAGACAAGTAATATTGAATATACCTTTGATCTACTTGCAGACAAGGCCAGGCTACATAAAGAGGGCAAACGCTCACGAAGTACTGCATAAAGGCCTGATTGAGATCGGCGCTGCCGGGATTGGCTGCATGCTCATAAGGAGAGATGTCCTTGAGAAAGTGCCATTCCGACTGAATCCCGGCAAGGGATTCGACGATGTATTGTTCTGCAAGGAAGCCAAGGCGGCAGGGTACAAGATCTGCGTCGACAGCGACGTCATCCTGGAGCACAGGCACAGGGACTGGAAGGAGATGGGCATAAAAAGATAACTTCTTTTTGGAAGCTTACTCTCAGGAACGATTTAGAAGCGCTTTAGTCAGCCGGTCAAATAGTCCGGGATCGCCATAAGAGCCTATGAAAGACTCCTCTGAATGCGCGCCCTCAAAGCGCATACGCATCCTTTCATCCTGCGAGAACGCTCCCCTCTCGATGGCGTACGCGAGCCAAGCTGATGAGTCAGCTCTCTTAGCATCAAAACATGCAAGGCCGTCCTCTCCGACAACTCTTGCGATGTCATACGCTCTGCGGGCGCTGCTGAAGATAGCAGTTGTTATCGCATGGTTTATCATTATCAGGTCTATATATCTCTTGTCAAGAAGCCACTTGACTGCATCACCTCTCCTCTTGACGTAATCCATAATAGTACTTTCATCGACCTCGCTCATCTCCCTCAGAACAGAATCCTTTAGGTCTTCTATAATATCATCCAGGCCAACTGCTGGTTCCATGAAGATAGGAGCGGATCATCACGTATAAATTTCTTTCGGAACATATGCTTGATCAGACCTGAAGCTCAGGAGACCTATACTCTCTTCGAGAAGTGATAGTTGGAGTCATCAATCCGCCTGATCCTGAAGCCTTGAGAAGACATCAATTCAAGGCTCTTCTTCTTGGTCCTCGCAGTCGGCTGGATCTCGCACACGACGTCCAAGCTTTTGTTACGTGAGAGGACCTTGCAGATCTGCTCTAGTATACAATGCTCGCGACCCTCAACATCAATCTTTATCAGGCAGATGCGTGACTGGTTGATGCCATTCTTCCTTATGAGAGTCTTCAAAGATAGCGAGTCGACAGCCACAGATCCGGAAGGATTGCCTGATGATATTCTCGAGACTGCACCGTCAACGATGAACCTTATCTTACAATCATCGGCAGATAGGGCTGCCTTTATAGGGGTTATCTGCTTCCCGAACGAGTTTAACCCGATGTTGCGCTTAAGCAGTCTGAAAGACAATGGATTAGGCTCGATAGCATAGACCTTGTTGCTCCTCGACTGCCTCGCCACCTCTAAGCTGTGCCTGCCTACGAACGCGCCGATATCCAGGAACACGCCTCGTTTCATTCGCATGTATCTTCGCAAGACAAGCTCGGTGAGGGGGTTGATGCAGTAGAGCTGGTCAGAAACCCATCTTCCTTTGGAGACCTGGTACTTTACCTCTGTAATGGTCTCTGCAAGGAGAGAATCCTTCCCCTCCCTAACCTTCATGGTGCCAAACAGCCTGTAATATATGTATCTCCAGAATATCCTGTTAGATAACGCCAGTTCAAGCTTCCTGATCATTCCTTTCAACCAAGTCATGTTATGCAACCTTGATAAAAACGCTACGGCCCGCAACAAAGACGCTTCGCGTTTTTGAGCAGGCCTTTAGGCGTCTCGTCAATACTAGACGCCACGGCCCAGATTTGAACTGGGGATTCCTGACGGAACAAGCTCTCAAGAGAGATGTTTTCCAGGCTTGCGCAATACCGAGCTATGCGACCGTGGCACTTGGTTTTGGTGTATTTCCAACGAAATCCGCTTAGTTTATAAAAATTGCTGAAAATGCAACACCAAACATAGTAACTACTATATAGTAACGAAATATTTATAAAGGGAGCGGTTTTCTGACTCCGAAAGATGGTGTACGATATAAGAGTCGAAAGGACCCTGCAACAGATCCTAAGAGAAGACACAAGAAACCTCTTGCTATGCCTCTCAGAGCACAACCCTCAATGGACAGAACCAGACAGGGAGACAGCACGCCACTTCGGCATAGACTTCTTGAACTACGAAGCGACAGACCCAATAGAAATAAACAGCGCCGACTGCAAAGACCCTTCGGAGAAGGCGGACCTAGTCGCAAAGCTAAGAAATCCACAGACCGCGAGAGTCATGCTAGCACAAAAAGCCAAAGCAATACGCTGCGACTTCGCAGGAGGCATAAGAGACATAACCGAGGATGGACAGCGCACAGGAATAATTGGGTACGGGATAAAGCTGAGAGGATTTGATGAACTGCTGAAAAGCTACTTCTCATCAGAGCCACCCAAAGAGGAAGACCTGGAAAGATTCGACTTCATGGCGATATCGGAAGATAGCAGTTCCGGAGCCGAAGATGCCCTGAGAAAACTACTTAGAAACGCATATAACAATGGCTGCAACGACGTAGTAGTCCAAGCATGCACCAGGCGATTTGATCCAGTCCTGCAAAAGACCACCCATTGCTACGCCGGATTCGGCAGAAGGCCAATAACAAGGCCCCAAGCCAATGCAGAGAACGGCCCGACAGCAGAAGAGCTCTACAGGATCCTCTAATCAGGCAACCGCCCTCAGTTCCCACAGTTAACTATTTAAACCATCAGCCGCTAGTTTTCTCTTAATGAACATAGCCAAGGCCTATGACAAGCTGCTAGGCAGATATCAAGACGCGTATCAAGAGACGGAGTACCAGTACTTCCTGGACCAGCTTATGACCAAGGTCAAGAAAGGCAAGATACTAGATCTCGGATGCGGCAACGGCGAGCCAGCGTCAAAGTACCTTGAGATCAGGGGGTACGACGTCGTAGGAGTCGACTTCTCAAAGAAGAGCATAGCAGAAGCCCACAAGAACGTGCCTGGCGCAATGTTCCTCCTGGAAGACATGAGAGACCTGGAACTAGAGCCCGAGAGCTACGACGGGATATGCGCCTTGTTCTCGCTAAGCCATCTGAAGAAGAAAGACATAGAGAAGATGACCAAGAAGATCCATGAAGCCTTAAAGGACGACGGCGCAATGCTCCTGGCAGTGACTGAGGGAGACTATGATGGCAAGAAGAAGCTCCTGGGGGAAGAAATCTACCTGAAAGAATTCTCGGAAGACGAGCTGAGGATACTGCTTCACGAGTTCGACATAACACTCTTTGAAAAGAGAGAGTTCAAGCCTGAAGAAGGAGAGCCAGAGACCCAGATATTCATGATAGCGGCCAAGAACAAGCCAGCAGTTCAGACCGAAGACCCCTTTGCAGCCATGCTAAGGCAGCACCGCAGGAACAAACAAGAGGAGAAAGGGACAGCTGAACCTGCAACAGACGACTTCGAAAACGTGCTAGACAAGGTTATAGACTCCCAGGAAACCAAGTTCAGCACCGCGTTCACCGCGCTCGACGACGAGAAACCAAAGGACCAGGAGAAGGAAGGAGACCTCTTATTCGAAGTGCCAAAAGACCTGGCTCCAACGAGGAGCAGGGCTCCTGGAACCGGCTTCAAGGACCTGCTAGACGAGCTGCTCGCTGCAGAAGACGAGAGGGGAACAGACGAAGATAAAGAAGAGGAGAGAGATGACGAGGACCACCCGTTGAACAAGGTCTTGTCTGAGGAGGACGATGACAAAGACAAGAAGAAGGGCAAGGACTCAAAGAAGAACGGCATATTCAGGATAAGATTCTAGAGATCAACCAAGACCGCCACATATTCACTTGGCTTTCCTGTAGAAGCAGAATATGTTAACCAGCCTCTTTCTAGGAGGAGCGCCTTCATCGCTCGCGAACCTGACATCCTCCACAGTGTAGAACGAACTAGGATTTATCTTCTTCACAATCTAGATTACCGTGCCCACATCCTCTCTCTTCACGACGCAGAAGATTATCTTTACACTTGTAACCTTTAGAGATGAATATGACCCCAATAGTCCCAAGACTGACGTCGACTATCCTGACCAAGAAGATGATGAGCGGCAAGAACCAGACTGTGCTTATGAGATCAATCATGGACTCGCTAACAGGGATTTGAGCTTAAAAAAATATCTAACTCAAGAGAAGAACTGATAAGCCGTAAAGAACAAAAGAAAAGGCCTTACACATCGATCATTTCGATCTCGATGTTCAAGTCCTCAGGGATAGGGACCCTCATGACGAGCCTTAAGGCCCTCTCATCAAGGCCTAGGTCGATGAGCCTCTTGTGGATTCTCATCTCATAATGGTCCCAGGTAGCGGTTCCGTTCCCGCAAGGACTCTTCCTTGTCGTGAACTTAAGCTTCTTGGTAGGCAGAGGTATAGGCCCTCTCATTACGACACCAGTCTTGTCAGCAATGCCCTTGATGTAATCGCAGGTCTGGTTGACCTTGTCGATGTTCGTGCTCGTTATCTTTATCCTTGCCTTCTGCATGTTAACCTACCTTTTGACAACCGCTTGCTCCATGATAAAGCTTGGGTTCACCATGAAAAAATATGAAGGAAAAAATTTGAAATGAATGTTATGAAGCGCATCTTAAGCCTTCTTGACTAGGTCGATGCACATACCTGCAGCGACAGTCTGACCTGAGTCCCTGACCGCGAACCTTGCGAGCTGAGGGATGTCCTTCTGCTTCTCGATGACGAGAGGCTGGACGGGCTTGAGCTTTACGATCGCGACGTCACCAGTCTTGATGAAGTCAGGTTTCTCAGCGAGCACTTCTCCAGTTGCCGGATTGATCTTCTTGGTCAGCTCAGTGAACTGGCAAGCGACCTGGGCAGTGTGGATGTGGAAGACTGGCGTGTAACCGATGGTTATGACGCTCGGGTGGTTCAAGACGACGACCTGGGCCGTGAACTCGCTTGCAACCGAAGGCACGTTGTCCTCTGGGCCGAGTACGTCTCCTCTCGCGACGTCTTTCTTGCCGAATCCTCGCACGTTGATACCTACGTTGTCACCAGGAAGAGCTTCCTGAAGCTGTTCATGGTGCATCTCTATCGTCTTGACTTCCCCAGGGACTCCTTTTCCTTCCCTACCAGGAACTGCCATGACCTTGGCGCCTATCTTGAGCTTTCCAGTCTCAACTCTTCCGACAGGGACTACTCCGATACCTGTGATGTTGTAGACATCCTGGATTGGCATCCTCAACGGGAGGTCGATTGGCTTCTCTGGCTCCTTCAAGTCGTTGATCGCCTCTAGAAGGGTTATTCCCTTGTACCAAGGCATCTTGTCAGTCTTCTTGACGACGTTGTCGCCTGGGAAGCTGGCTATCGGGATGAACTTGATCGCATCCGGCTTGTAGCCGACGCTCTTCAAGAGAGCAGATACCTGGTCCTTGACCTCGTTGTATCTCTTCTCCTCGTACTTGGCCATGTCCATCTTGTTGACTGCGATTATGACCTGCTGGACTCCAAGGGTCCTTGAGAGGAAGATGTGCTCCTTGGTCTGTGCCTGGACACCGTCGCTTGGATTGGCTGAGACGACGACAACAGCCGCGTCTGCCTGGCTGGTTCCAGTGATCATGTTCTTGATGAAGTCCTTGTGGCCTGGTGCGTCGATTATCGTCAGGTAGTACTTGTCGGTCAAGAGCTCCTTGTGGGCGAGATCGATAGTGACACCCCTTTCCCTCTCTTCCTTTAGGTTATCCATTACGAATGCGAACTCAAAGCCTGCTTTTCCAAGCTCCTGAGCCTTGTCTTTGAGCTTCTTCATAGCCTGCTCATCAATGTTTCCGCTATCGAATAGGATCCTTCCGACAGTAGTGCTTTTTCCGTGGTCAACGTGTCCAATGAACACGAGATTCAAATGTGGTTTTCCTCCCTTTGCCATAGGTATTCACCCTCCAGTTTTTTTATACTCGATATCTTAATTTTCTTCGAAGCAAATAATACTTCAAAGTCCATTACATAAAATGGTAATGCACTGGAAAATGTGCTCCTTTTTAAAGCTTTCTGTTTTCTATGAAAACATATTTATTATCTTCCTGAAGGATTTCTCATCAAGAATATCCTTGTACGCTCTCCCAAGATCCACAAGCAACTTCTCATCGATAGATATGCGTTTCTCAGCCAATACTCGCCTCATCCTCGAGAGATACTGCAGGAACTGAGTCACGTTCTTGGGCTTCGCAGTCATCCTGCACCTCTCGAAATCTATCATCACCGAATTGAAAGATTCTCCTTTTCCTGCGATAATGATGTCCTTGTATGGATTCGTGAGCTCAGTCTTATTGATGCCAAGCAAGTCCATCTCCCTGCACTGCTTGAGGACATCGCATATCACTCCAGCGGCTTGTTGCTTCGTTATCTTCTCGTCATTCAGGAACTCCTCAATTCCTCTTCCGTCGACAAACTCCCGCCTGAGCTGCCCTTTCTTCCTGTCGAAAGATATGAACTTCGGGCCTATGCCTTTCTTGTTGAGCAGCTTCAGGAACCGGGCTTCGTTCTCAATCGTATCAACTGCTATTCCCGGTTTCTGCTCTTTGATGCAGATAGATTTTCCTTTCTCCTTAACAAGATATATCGCGCCACGCTTGCCAGAAGCATATAGTTCAGGTCCTGCGCAGGGCGATAATGTCAGCTTGTAGACGTATAGCTCTTCGAAGAACGGAAGGCTCTTCTTAGACAAGAGCTCTGATTCATACCCTTCCCTTCTCATCATGTTGAGCGTACTCTCTCCAGTCCTGTTGCTGAAGACTGTGAGGATGAACCCATCCTTCCCGAGGCGAGTCTTGGCGTCCTTGAGGAAGCGTTCGATGATCTCGAAGCCGACTTTCCCGCCGTCGAGTGCCTTGTCAGGATCATGCGCGTCATCAGGCAAGTATGGTGGATTGAATATTATGACGTCAAAGAATCCCTTCACGCTCCGGAACAGGTCTGATCGGTTGCATCTTATCTTAGCTATCTTTTTCTTCTTCAGATAGAATACTGCATCAGGATTTATGTCGACGGCCACGACTTCTCTCACCGCGGCGCAGTGAGCCGCGGCTATCGCCTGTATACCAGAGCCAGTCCCCATATCGAGGACGCGACCGCGCGCAAAGCGCTCGACCTGCTCCTGCAGCAGGTAACTATCCTCTTCAGGCTCATAAATCCTTATCATAGCTCCAGAATCAGCGTTGTCATTTAAAAAAGTTTTATTTCCTGAAGGCCTTATCAGCCTCTTTCAAGTATTCCTTGACCCTGTTTATTATGCTCGTCAGGTAGTATTCCTCAATATTCTCTTCAAAAAGGCTGAGGAGGGTGCTATTCTCCTTGATCCTGTAGCTGTTCTTGACTTTCTCTACTATGAACATGTCACGAAGGCGCAGGAGCTGGCGCCTGATGTTCGAAGGAGCGATTCCAAGCATCGGAAGACTGTGCTTCTTCCTGCAATGTACTGTTAGCTTCTCGACCTCGCTGCTTGAGAGCTCCTCGCTGGCTTCAAGCATTACCAGGAGTACGTCCACGACGACGTCTCTTGAGTCTCCTGGCTGCAGGAGCCCGAGGCTCAGGCATATCTTACGCGCAAGATCCCTCTTGTTCTTGCTGCTTGGCTTCTCGTACTTCCGAAGCGTTATCTCTGCAAGAGGCGTGTCTTTGCTTATCGTTCTCTTCAAGATGATTCAACTCCCCCCAATAAACATGATTAAACTAATTTTAAACATAATTGAACTTAATCTAAATAAAAAAGTGCAGTGATGCGCAACAATAACGATAACTTGTTCACAAACACCCCAATGAATAATCCCTGATGAAAACCTTTAAGCAACAAGAAGTATATAAAAGTTTTTGTTTTCAATAGATACAATGCTACAGAACTCTGCAGTCAAAGAAATCACTTCTTCAGAAGAAACCGAAACTCCTTCTCGCGGATTTTAGCCTTGTCCTCGAAGTCAGGCTTGAAACCATCCTTTTCCTCTTTTGAGAACTCCAGCTTGTCAGCGCCGACCTTCTCCTTCAGGTCATCAATGAACTTAGATGGTAAGGAATACTCGGACAAGACGCATACCTCGACACGGTCATTCTTCTGAAGGCCAGCCTTCTTCCTCAAAGCTTGAATCCTCCTCGCGATCTCGCGAGCAAACCCTTCAGCCTCAAGGCTTGGAGTGGGAGCGGTGTCAAGCTCAACCTTGGTCTCGCTCTTAGCCTCGCTCTTCTTTATCAGGAGCTTCTTTATGTTGGTCTGCTGCATGATAAGATCCTCAGATTTCTTGAGCACAGCAGGGTTATCAACCATTATCTCAGCCCTGGCAAGAGGCCAACGGACACCAATCCCAGCCTCCTCCCGCTTCCCGAGGATCAAGGTGATGACCTGCTTAGTCACGCGCATCTCCTCCTCAAGAGCAGGGTTTATGAGCTTCTCATCAGGCATAGGCCAGTCGCAAAGATGCACTGATTCCTCCTTCAGGCCATATGCCTCTCTCAGATTCTGGTATATTGCTTCTGAGATGAAAGGCAGGCTCGGCGCCAATGCCCTCACCAGCTCTAAAAGAGAACAGTATATTGTGTCTACAACAATCTGCTTGTCATCCTTATCCCTAATGAACTGGATGTAATCCCTGGACAGGTCAAGGAACGCGGACTCAAGCTCCAAAGTGACATCGTTAAGAAGATACTTCTCATGCATCTCAGTAACCGCCTTCAAGGTAGAATTCATCCTGGATAAGATGTAAGACTCCTCTATCCCCAACTTGTCCTTCCCGATAACCCTCGGCTTCAACCCATAAGTCTTGGTAAGATCGAGAAGATAGTTCTGGATGTTCCACAAGACCTGCAGGTTCTTGTACTTGATCTTAACGTCCTCCCAGCTGAAGTTCATGTCAACGCCAGGCTTGGTCTCCCCAGTATAATACCTCAAGGTGTCAGCTCCGTACTTGTCGATGAGCTCGTAAGGAGATATTATGTTCCCCAGGCTCTTGCTCATCTTCTTGCCTTCAAAGTCTGTTATGAAACCATGCATGTAGATAGACTTGAAACTAGCTTTCTGGAAGGTTATCATGCTAGCCACCATCAAGAGATTGAACCAGCCTCGTATCTGGTCCTTACCCTCAAGGATGAAGTCAGCAGGGAAGAACTTATCGAACAAGTCAGTCCTGCCAGGATAATAAAGACAATTCCAGCTGGTAGTGCCCGCGTCGATCCAGACGTCAAGTATGTCAGGAATCCTCTTCATGACACCGCCGCACTCGCACTTGAGAGTCACCTCGTCAATCCAGGGCTTGTGGAGGTTTTCAGGAAGCTTCTTGGTCTTTGTCTCAAGCTCCTTTATGCTTCCCAAGACTTCGTATCCCTCGCATTTCTCGCAGCGCCATATAGGAACCGGCGTTCCCCAATACCTCTGCTTCGTGATGCTGTTGTCACGCAGGTTGTCAAGCCAGCTGTTGAAAGCGTTCTTGCCAGCCTGAGGCACCCAGTAAACGTCCTGATTGGCCTTGAGCATGCTCTCCTTCAAGTCCTCTACCTTGAAGAACCATTGCTTGGTCTTCCTGAATATGGCAGGCGTGTGGCATCGTTCGCAATGAGGATACTCATGTTCTACGCCGCTCACGGCTATGAGCGCCCCATCCTTCTTCAATGCCTCTATGAACTTGCGGTCGTCCCTCTTAGCGACCAGTCCTGCGAACTCGCCAGCCTCTTTTGGGAATACGCCGTTCTCATCAAGGTTGTTGAAAGGCGGCAGGTTGTTCCTGTAACCAACTTCATAATCTTCAGGGCCGCAGCCAGGAGCGCAGTGGACAAGCCCGGAACCTGCGCTAGTGTCGACGTACTCTGATGAGAGCACAACAGAGTGAACCTTAGGATGCTTCTTCTTAAGATCCTTATACACTGGAAGCTTGCCGGACCATGGATGCTCATATTCCATCCCCTCAAGCTTGGAACCCTTGAGAGTCTCTAGTATCTCATAAGTCTTGCCTGCGACGGCACCGATGAAGACGTTCGCCAAGGGTTTTGAGATTATCCAAGTCTCATCACCAACCCTGCACTTCTGGTAATCGACCTCAGGATTGACCATTATGGCCAGGTTGAACATGATAGTCCAGGGAGTGGTAGTCCAGATTATCAGGAACTCATCCTTAGAAGCCTTCACCTTGAACTTGAGGAATATGCTATCCTCTTTTATAGTATGATACTCGCATTCGTGCTTAGCCATGGCCGTGGCGCAGCTAGGACACCAAGTGATGGTCTTATCGCCCTCGTAGAGCCTCTTCTGCTCGTGAGCCTTCTTCACCAAGAGCCACTCGCCATCCATGAACTCGTTATTTACAGGCATGTATGGATCATCGTAATCCATCCAGACGCCTAGGCGCCACAAGTCTTTGTTCATATCCTTAGCTTTCTCAACGCTCCAGGTCAGGCACTCTTGAGCAAAGCGCTCCACGCCGAACTTCTCGATGTCCTCCTTGGTCTTGAGCTTATGAGCCTCCATGACCTTCCTCTCAGTCGGGAGGCCATGCATGTCATAGCCGGCGCGGTCCCAGACGTCAAAGCCCCTCATCCTCTTGTAACGAAGAGCCTTATCCTTCATCCCGTTGTTCCACGCCTGGCCCATGTGGAGCTTGCCGCTGGTATAAGGAGGGCCTTGCAGGAAATAGAAGGGCTTGCCTGACTTGTTCTTCTCGCGAGCCTTCTCATAAATCCCGTTTTCCTTCCAGAGTTTCAGGACTGATTCTTCGACTTCTTTGAAAACATAAGGCTTACCCATGATAAGTTCGGATAGTGAGGGGGAGGTTTATAAAATTTTGCGTTTTCTTTGACTCCGCTCGGATCAGTGTAAATACGGTCTGCAATCATATCTTCATCAACATCCTTTTTCTGCAACAACAAAATATATAAATCCTGATGAGTTCAATTGATTTTATTCTCGTAGAGTCTTTTACAGTTTTTTGGGTGAAGTTATGGTGTATGACGTGATAATCATAGGGGCTGGATTCGCTGGCTATTCTGCGGCGATATACGCTGCCAGGTACAATCTCAAGACGCTTGTAGTCGCTAAGGAGCTTGGAGGTATGATCCTCGAGGCTCATGCAGTTGAGAACTATCCAGGATTCCGAAAGGTTTCCGGTATGGAGCTCATGCAGAAATTCGAAGAGCAAGCGCGAGACCTAGGCGCAGAGATCGAGATGAACGAAGTCGTAGGCCTAGAGAAGAAAGACAACATATACCTAGTCCATACGTCCAGCACCAAGGTGCACGAAGCCAAAGCAGTCATCCTAGCGACAGGCACCAAGAAGAGGAAGCTAGGAATCCCAGGCCAAAAAGAATACGAGGGCAAAGGAGTGCATTACTGCGCGACGTGCGACGCACCCTTCTACAAGAACAAGGTCGTAGGAGTAATCGGCGGCAGCAACGCAGCAGCCTTTGCAGCAGACCTGCTCAGGAAATATGCCTCGAAAATATACCTGATATACAGGAAGGAAGAACTCAGGTGCGAGCCAGCCCTAAAAGACCAAGTGCTCTCAGACCCGAAAGTAGAAGTCATATACCGCACCAACCTGACAGAATTCAAAGGAACCAAGTTCCTTGAGAGCGTGATCATAGACAAGGAATACAAAGGAGCAAGAGAGCTAAAGCTTGACGGAGTCTTCGTAGAAGTAGGCGGCCTCCCAACATCAGCCCTTGCCTCTGCGCTGGGATGCGAACTAGGCAAGACAGGAGAGATACTCGTGAACAATCAATGCGAGACAAAAGTCAAAGGACTCTACGCGGCAGGAGACGTCACCAACACGCCACTCCGCCAAGGGATCGTGGCTGCAGGACAAGGAGCCATAGCAGCCACCAGCGCATACAAGTATTTGAGCGGCAAGAACATGGGAAGCGGATGGTAGAGCGCATCTTATGCGCGCGCACGATGATAATGGATCACACAACTGGAGGTTGAGATAATTGGTCAATAACATAGGAGACAAAGATTACAAAACCAAGACAGGGAAAGGAAACGCAGTGATAGACTTCTACGCAGACTGGTGCGGACCATGCAAGATAATGGCTCCCGCATTCGAGAAGGTCGGGAAGGAAGTAAAGAACATAGAATTCTTCAGGGTGAATGTGGATGACAATCAGGAAGCCGCAGACGCCTTCGGCATCAGGAGCATCCCAACGATAATCTTCCTGAAAGACGGGCAGGAGCTCGACAGGATCATAGGAGTCATGCCAGAAGCAGTCTTCAAATCCAAGGTCGAGAAAGCCTTCAAGTGAGAAGAGAAAGAAAATCTTCCAAACATATTATTTTCCGATTTTTCCAATAATTATAAATACTTCTAAGACGTAGCTTCAAACAGATGTTCATAAACAACATAAACCCTGTGCTTCTAAGCCTGGGGCCGCTGCAGATAAGATATTACGGCCTAGTATACGCTCTAGGATTCCTGGCAGCATACTACCTGATCTACAAGTTCTCAAAAGAAGGCAAGATAAAAAACATGACCTCGGAGCGATCAGACATCCTGACGCTCTACATGATAATAGGAGGGATAGCCGGCGGAAGGCTATTCCACTTCATATTCTACAACCTGGCCTCGCTCATCCAAAACCCGCTGGAACTCTTCTACATCTGGCATGGAGGGATGAGCTTCCACGGAGGACTGTTAGGAATGGCTTTTGCGATCTGGCTCTTCTGTAGGCGATACCATGTAAGCTTCTATAAGGTAGCAGACCTGATCGCGATCCCAAGCGCATTCTTCCTATTCCTAGGAAGAGTAGCCAACTTCATAAACAGCGAACTCGTAGGCATAGTGACGAACTCAGAGAAGACGCCCTGGTGTGTGGTCTTCGAGAAAGTCGACGACGCCTGCAGGCACCCTAGCCAGCTCTACGAAGCCGGAAAGAACCTCCTGATCTTCGGGACGCTCATGATGATGAGGCTGAAAGGCAAGCTCAAGGATGGAATCGCATTCTGGACCTTCATCCTGATGTATGGAACCCTAAGATTCATAACAAACATCTGGAGAGACGACCCCAGGCTATACGGGATAAGTACAGGTCAATTCCTATCCCTCCTCATGATACCAGTAGCGATATACTTCCTATGGAAGATAAACAGGAAGAAACCCCTCCATTAGAAAAAATTTATATTATGCATCGTCCCTCTAATGCAATGTTAGGAGGTTCAACAAATGATCTGTAGAAAGATTACTTTGATAGCAGTCCTGATTCTGACGTCATTGATAGTATCATCTTGCCAACAGGTAACTCCTGATTCACTTCATGGGCAGCAGGGCTTGAGCGGAACTGAGGTGAAACAGCCAATCATCCCATCTGAAGACACTAATGTCCAGGATGAATCCAGCTCTGACATAGCTTCCGAGCCAACAAATCAGATGGAAGATAAGAACGCTCAAGAGGAGTATTCTCAAGAGGAAGACCTTGCTGAACCCCAGATCCAGACCTCTTCATCAGAGCTTCCGGACAGAGACTTCGAAGTAGATGAACTCTTCATATTCATAAGCAACATGACAGGCACTCCCAAGATATTCCGGGCAGATAACAGGACAGACTTTTCGCAGGACATGAAGAAAAAAGGCCACATATTCTACACCTCCAACAACCAATTCAAGAACTGGGTGGTCGAAGTGATAGAGAACAAGGATGACCAGCTCGTAGACGGCCAGGCATTCTATGATTACGCAGGAGGACAGAATTGGATAGGATGGAAATACTACACTAACCAGACTTGGTGGGACTTCATACACGACCCTCTGACTGAGAAGGAACTCGAGAATATGCTACCTCAATACAACTACAAGACCAAGTACAGGACAGATCTGTACAGCGACTGGATTGATAGGAACGAGAAAGAAGAGGCTTTCGAGAACAATCTTGGGAAGTTCCTCAGATATCAACTCATCGCGATCGAATTCACTCCAGAGACAGAGGATCACTACTGGATAGGCAACTGGGGCGTGCCATTCATGCAGATATACAAGATCCCATGCACAAAAGACACAATCGTATACTACAGACCAGATTATAAGTACACCAACGAGGCAGGATTCGCCAACCAGAAAATAGAGAGCGTGCTAAAGCTTTGGGATGGGGAGCTGCAGGTAAGCCTGAAGGAAGTCACACCCTACTCAGAACAGATAATGGAGTATTGCGGCGTTTCAAAGGAGACGTTCCAAGATGTTGATTTCCAGGACTATGAGAATCACGCAGTAAAGGTGTTCAACTGGAAAGTGTACTTCTTCGCTCTGTTCAATTACTCGATGGAAGCTCAGGCGAATATAGAGCCGATTAAGAAAGATGAAGATATATTCAAGATAGAACAGTTAAACCTGACGTTCAAGACGTTCACAGATGAAAGAGACCTGCGCTCCTTAAGAGTAAAGATCGAACTTGAGAACGAACAAAGGTCCATGATCGAGTACGGAGATTTCATAATAGTCTCCGAAAAGATGGATGCAGGGGATACATTCAACAAAAGCGTATCAGTGGACCATTCGCCCTTCCGGAAGAATACAACGCTCATCCTTAGGCCATATTACGGCTATGAGGAAAGCATAGACGCTTACAAATACTATTTGGGAGAACCCATAAGGGTCCCACTGACATGATGAGGCAAAAATATAAAAACAGGTCCTGCCCTGAGACAGTGATAAAGAGGTATCTTGCCTTATGCGACAAAAGCCAGTCATAATAGTGAACTTCAAGGTCTACAGCGAGTCTATCGGTGAGAATGCCGTCCGCCTGGCTAAGGTTTGCGAGAAGGTCTCTATCGAGACAGGCACTGACATCCGCGTAGCGGTAGGCGCGACTGACATCCACGAGGTCTCTGAATCAGTCTCTATCCCAGTCTATTCTGAGCACGTCGACGAGTACCCTCTTGGCAAGCACACAGGCAGCATATTGCCTGAGATGGTGAAGACAGCAGGCGCCACAGGAACCTTGATCAACCACTCAGAGCATAAGGTCCCGTTAGGGAAGCTTGAGGAGTGCATCGAGCGCTCCAGGAACCTAGGCCTCGTGACTGTTGCCTGCGCTGAGAACGTCGAGGAGGAGCAGGCAATCCTTGGTTTCAAGTCAAAGCCTGACTTCCTGGCAATCGAGCCGCCAGAGCTCATCGGCGGGGACATAAGCGTGAGTTCTGCCAGGCCTGAACTGATAACCCAGAGCGTGGCTGCAGCGGGCAAGACCAGGGGCGTCAGATTGCTTGTCGGCGCCGGCATCAAGACACTAGCTGACGTAGAGACTGCTCTTAGGCTCGGCGCTGACGGGGTGCTCATCGCGTCAGGCATCGACCTGGCATCTGACCCTGAGAAGGCGCTAAAAGAGATAATACCATCGTAGAAACCGATAGAGACAGGACTTCTTAGGCATTTTATTTGACGTTGACAGTTATCTTCTGCAAGTCGCCGTAAGCATCCTCAGAAGAGCACCTGCCGACTGTCTTCCCTACGAAAACACACACGTTGAAGATGTAAGTCTGCTTCCCAGGAGTGCCCTTTGCTGGCGTAATCACTATAGGGGTGAATCCTGACTGGGTGTTCTTGATGAAGAGGGGGTCCTTGACATACAAGACCTTGTTCTCAGGGTGCTTAGCAGTGGCTGAAGGCTCCACAACGATGGAGAACTCCTCATCCTGGCCAAGTTCGTTATTAATGCCTAAAGTGAATATCTCTTCCTCACCCTGCGAGGTAGTGATTGTATTAGGATACACTAGGACCATGCGGCCATCCCTTGCCATCGAGCTCTTGATCTGGGACTCGTGATAAGCCTTCATCTTGTCATACTCCTTCTGCCAGGCAGTGGCTCCCTTGCTGACGAGGAAGAAACCGACACCGAGAAGGATAACAGAGATTATCATGACCACGATGAAATTGATTCCTAACTCAAGGCTTGCTTTCTTCATATCAGATCACTTCACTTCCGCTATCAAGAGACCTCATGGCTTCACGATCATTATCTTGCTTGGAGACACGACCATCTTCTGCGAAGCCCTCTTGATATCAAGCAAGTTCCCTCGGCTGTCCACAGGCACGTAACTGTAGTCAATCTTCAGGCTAAGCGAGGATTCCTCCTCAGTCATGGTCTGGGATGATGTAAGCGTGAACTCCTCAGTGAACAAGTCGCCCACGTTCAGGAGTTGCTTTGATATTATCTTCTCACCCATGACATAGTTTCCGTTCAGCACCTGCAGGCTAGTAACTGTAAGGCCGCTGTTCACGGTCTTGGTGTTTATGTCAGCCAAGCGTATCCTCACGCTGAACTGGTCCTTGTTCACGTTGTAAGGCTCGTTGAAGGTGTTCAAGACTTCCATCCTGAAGTAATTCCTCTCCTCCAAAGTGCTTGTGAGCTTCTGCTCAATCACATCATCAGGGGAGACTCCTATCACGCACTCGTTCGCGTCGCAGACGTACCTTGCGAACTTAGATTCCATTGTCTTAGGACCTCTTGAAGTAGAGACGTTGTATTTCACCTTGCCCTTCTTCTCGCAGCTTCCGCAATCATCACAGGTGCAGGCATTCTCGCCTGAATTCTCCTCGCAGATCTTGTTGCCGCAGCAATTCGGCTTGACGTTCTTCAAGCACTTGTTCTCTGCGCTGCAACCATAAGTTATGCACTGCGAGTTCACACCGCAATCCCTCGCGGACTCGCACTCCTTCTTGGCGCAAGACGCCAAGAGGAAGGAGGATAGAACTATCAACGACACGACAACCAGCAATGCAATCTTCTCAGATCTCATTTTCAGACTATACCCCTCAATTTTTAGGACTCTGCAAAAAGTTGTACTCTTTCATCAGGATAGCTATGAAGACTATCAACAGTAGAGCGCCCGCGCCCAAGAGGAGCAGCCCGTAAGTCATGTTGTCTGTCAGCGTTATCAACTGGTAGAACCCGAAGGCCATTATACCGACCCCAAGCCACAGGAACTTGTCTAGCACTAGCTTTAGGATCTCGAACTCCTCTTCATGAGTCATATGTCTTTTTGCCATGTTATTAAAACACCTCTTTCCTTGATCTTCTTGATCTAAATCTAAATGACGTTGATAGACACTTGCCTGGTATGATAAGGCATGGAGGTCATCACGAAACCAGTACTGTCAAGCAATCCTGCCTGGATGGTGCAGACGTATATACCTGGCATGACAGAGTCAGCGACCTTGACAATCGCGAGGTAACCCTTGTCCCGTTGCCAGGTGATCTTCTGGGCTATGGAGGCTAGGGAGAGGCCTTCTTCAGGGATCCCGTCCTCGCTCCTGCAAGCGTCAAACGCCAATGAGACGTCGTCCTCCTCGCTCCACTCATAGTTGTAGACGCTCACCAAGAGCTCTGTGCTGTCCCCAGGCTTAATCTTAAGTTCCTTGCCCTCAGGGTAGAGCATGTTGTCAGGGCTTGCGTGGAAGATGATTTCAGGCGCGCTGTCAGGCACCTTCTCATGCGCGAATTTGAACACGTCAAGAACGAACATCAGGGCAAGTCCAAGGATTACAAGACCTATGATTATTATGATCGTGAAGTTAATCCCTATGTCGATACTACCTCTCCTCATATTAATGCCCTATTCCACCCTAAAAAACGCGAATAAATAAAAAAGCGAAAAGCAAAAGGAAATATTTTTGCACGGATCAAACCCTTAGCCTAAATCTTGCCATCTGGCTTAAAGTATGACGTTGATGATTATCTGTCCAGACCTTGAAGTCGCAGGATCATTGTTAGACATAGGATCGCCTACAGACGCCCTGACAGTGCATATGTAAGTATCCACAGGGACTATATCCTCTCCTGCAACGCTCACGATCGCCAAGTAACCTGCGTCGCTTCCAGGGTTGATGCGCTGGTTTGGAGCTGCGAGGAAGATGCCATCACCACCTATGGCCACATCCATACCTTCTGAGTTGGTGCAGCTAGCAAGGCCTACAGAGATGTCATTCTGCCCTCCAAAGCCGTCATTGTACACGCTAAGCTTGATGTTCTCACGCTTGCCTTGCTTGATGGTGAGCTGGCTTGTCTCAAAGGCCAAGGGGTTTCCTGAGTCTGCGTGGACCGGAAGCTCAGTATTATCGATTATCTTGCCAAGCTTTCCGCTCCCGCTCCTGAAAAGATTAGTCACGAACGCAATACCCATCCCTAGGATGGCTAGCGCGATGATCAAGATGACGATGGCGTTGACTCCAAGCTCCATAGAACCCCTCTTGGTAATTCTCATAAAAATGCACCTCTTTACCCTGATTGCAGGATATGCTGTTTTAAAGCTGTTTTTTTGATTATTGGTATTTAAAAGTTTCGATAGTTTCAGGCTCTGTTGAAAATGTCGCCTTCAGCACCCTTTAGGGGCAACCCCTACCTTTACAGCCGACGAGCTTGCCTTTTTGGCAAAGCTCGTGCTTGTAGGCTGTGGCGACATTTTCAACGCACATAATAGTTTCAGCAAAGGCGACGAGATAAGGCATCATGCCTCTTCCAAACCCGCCAGAGCAACCTAAACCACCCAAAGCGCAACCTTTATAAATGACTTGCTTATCCAGTGCCTTGGGTTTAGAAATTTTTAGCTCGAGACTATTCAAGATATTCAAGTTGAATTGGGAATTCTGTACTAGGGAATTAGTAGTCATACTGATAAATGATGAAAATAAACATGAACGGAGAGAATGAAAGATGAGCGTTACGAAACAAGAACTGATAAGCGCAGTGTCAAAGGAGCTAAAACCAATGCTCAGGAAGCCTGAGTGGGCTGACTTCGTGAAGACAGGCGCGCACAAGGAGAAGCCTCCAGTGGATCCTGATTGGTGGTACATGAGGGCTGCAAGCATAGTGTTGAAAGTCAATGACCTGGGACCAATAGGCGTCTCTAAGCTTAGGACCAAGTACGGTGGCAGGAAGAACAGGGGAGTCGCCCCAGACAAGTTCTGTAGGGCGAGCGGAAAAGTCATAAGAACCCTCCTCCAGCAGCTCGAAAAGGAAGGTCTGCTCAAGCAGGAAGCCAAAGGTGTCCACAAGGGACGAGTCCTGACACCAAAAGCCAAGTCGATGGTCATCAAGGCCTCGAAGCAGATAGCCATCAGCAAAGCCAAGAAAGGAGGCGATGCGCAATGACAAGGTACAAGCCAAGAGCCAAGAAGAAGAGACTGATAAAGAAAGGAGGCCAGACCAAGTGGGCGCCCTTCTGGACAGTCCCTAAGAAGTACGGCAAAGGAAGAAGAGTCCACCCCGGACGGCACACAGTCGTCAAGAGGAGCTGGAGAAGGATCAAGATCAAGGCATAATCCTAGAAGGTGAATGAAATGGCCACTAAGAAAGAATCAAAATCAAGCTTAGAGCGGGACTACGTGATCCCCTTGAGGAAGGGAATCAGGAAAGTAGTCGCTCACAAGAAGACACCAAGGGCTATCAGGGAGATAAAAGCGTTCCTAGCCAAGCACACCAAGGCAAAGGACGTCAAGCTCGGCATGATGCTCAACCTGGAACTGTGGAAGAACGGGATAAAGAACCCGCCGACCAAGGTCAAGGTCCACGTAGTAGTAAAGGATGGCATCGCAAGGGCAGAGCTCTTCGGTCACGAGTTCAAGGAGGCAGTCAAGGCTGTCAAGAAGGACAAGGGACCAGAGACCTTGAAGGACAAGATCGAGAAGAAGCTCGGCGTCGATGACAAGGCAGCGGCAAGGGAAGCCAGGAAGGAAGAGACACGAAGCAGCGAAGCTGCTAGTGCAAAGAAGGCTCCTGAAGCGCCAAGCACTCCTGCAAGCGCAGGAAGCGAGACCGCTCCTCCAGAAGAAGCTGCTGCAAAGCCAGCCCCTGCTCCTAAGAAGAAGGTCGCCAAGAAAAAGTCTCCTGCAAAGAAGGAGCAGGCAGAGCAGGCTCCTTAAGCCTTCATCTTGGAAATTATTTGATATTATTTCATTCTTCTCTAAAAGCACCAATCGCCGCGTGCTACGAACATGTTGAGCCTATCATCGCGGCGGACGATCACTCTTGTTTTTCTAAAGATTTTTAAACAAGCAACATCAGAGAAGAAGGAAAAAGAGGCATACCTATGAAGTATAAGTATCCAAGGCTCACTTTGCTTGCGCTCTCGTTCCTGATCGTCTACATCATCTTCACGGCAAGCGACTTCACAGACTTCCGTGCGTGGATCGAGTCGCTTGGCCTATTAGGAGTTTTCATCTCAGGAATCCTTTACGTCTACGGATTCACGGCAGCGATAGGGGCAGCATCGCTCCTGGTCCTCTCAAAAGAAGTCCCATTCCTCCTGGCAGCAGTTGTAGCTGGCATAGGCGCACTCCTCGGAGACCTGGTGATATTCAAGCTGATAAGGCATGAGTTCATGACGGAGATAGGCCACTTGGCGAACGAACCGATAGTAATCCATTCAAGGGCATTCCTTGAAAGGACGCTTCATGCGCACATCAAGACGTTCCTGCCGCAGGCGATCGGAGTCTTCATGATAGCATCCCCACTTCCGGACGAGATAGGGGTGTCCTTGCTTGCGGCCTCAAGAAACATATCGCAATACGCGTTCTCCATCATATCCTTCACGCTCAACACGCTCGGCATAATGATGGTGCTCTACGTCGGAAGGATGATCTTCTGAAACAAGAAAAAAAAGACAAAAAAGTTTTAGCTATTCTTCCTGTTTCTCGGCTTCCTTCATCGCGTGGCTCGCTATCTTCTGAAGGACAGAGTCAAGGCCCATGAACAGGTTCCTCTCCACGACCTCTGATTCGAAGTGATCCCCGCTGAAGTGGACGCTGCCATGAAGCTCGAACTTCTCGCTCCCTTCAGTCTTGTGGACCGGCTTCATAGTGACCTTCAAGGCCTCGAAGCCTGGAACGTTGTCAGAGAGCTTCCTAGCATAGCTTCCGACCATCTTCTTCACGACAACCATCTCTGCCTTAGAAACTTCCTTGAAACCCGTAAGGGTAATGTTACCGCCTAACTCCATCTCGCTCACCGTAGATACCTCCTTTAAGACCCAATCAATAATTGATGAGCAAGAGGTATTTAAAAAGATTATGGAAAGGACAGCTCATGCGTTCATGCGTGTAGGTCATGCAGATCATCTATGAGTCCGATAGTCCTGCCAAGAGCCTGGTAGAAACAAATAGTCTTCTTCTCCAGATCCTGCTTCAGGAAGAAAGGGTCGATCCTGACAGAAGGAGTGATGATCCCGCTCCTATACTCAGGAGGGATGTTCCTGATATCATTGATCGCGAGATCGGACACGCTCCTGGCGGAAGAGATAAGATTATCATCTCCCGCCCTATAAGCGATCAGCATATTGCCTCTCTTATGGGCCGTGAATCCACAATGCACGTCAATCCAAAGGCCGAATGAGTCCTCCTCCCAAATCCGCAACACTTCCTGCTCAGCAGAAGGGCAGATGGCTCCCGTCGGGAACTTGCCGGACGTTATCTCATGGAAGACCACGCTACGCTTGCCACCATCGTAGGGACCAGGATGATCTTGGTAGAGCATCAGATAAACATCCCTCACGAATCGCCCCCATTGGAGCTCGTCATAATGATAGCCCAAAGTAACGAGCGTCTTTAAGCTTCCAAGTGCCAATGACCTTTCCATCTTGGCTCAAGAAACAGAGAGGGGATATTTAAAAATTGCCCAAAACATTTATAAATGAACCTGGTTAACTCGAAGATAAGCAGTCCTCGGGATGTGGGCGTTTGCTTGCCTGAACCTTGGATGAAGAGAGTAATAATGGAGGCAGAGAGAAATGGGATTATACAAGCATTTAAGAGAGGCTTGGAGAAAGCCAACTGATTCTATCAAGGCTCAGCAGAAGGAGCGGCTGATGCTGTGGAGGCGCGAGCCAACGACAGTTAGGATTCTGAAACCGACGAGGATAGACCGTGCAAGAAGCCTAGGATACAAGGCAAAGCAAGGATTCCTCGTGGTAAGGCAGCGCGTCAAGCGCGGCGGAAGGATGAGAAGCACTGACCGTGGCGGAAGAAGGCCAAAGGCCAACAGGCTGTTCATGGTCTTAGACAAGAACTACCAGTCAGTCGCAGAGGAGAGAACGTCAAGGAAGTATCCTAACTGTGAGGTCTTGAACAGCTACTGGGTGGCAGAGGACGGCAAGCATTACTGGTTTGAAGTCATCCTGATAGATCGGAGCCACCCGAACATCCAGAAGGACCCGCACATGAGAAAAGTCGCTGAGCAGCGAGGAAGAGCCCACAGGGGCCTGACAAGCGCCGGCAAGAGAGGCAGGGGCCTGCGGAACAAAGGCAAAGGCGCTGAGAAGATAAGGTAGATGAAAGCCTAAAAGAGCAATCATCCAGAAATTATTTGTTTTTTCTCATCATTTCTCTTCCAAACCAGTTATATCAGTGCAAGAGACTGGTTTAGGGATAGCCTCAGACCTGGAGCCTATAGACATTGTCGGTCTTGGTGACCATTGCCTGAGAGCTGTATTTATTAAGAATCTTATTTCTCGTACTTTGCCTATATGCAGTCGAGTCACGCTCTCCGCAACTACCGAACGTATCAAAGAGGACAGACACCATCGCGTCACAGAAATCCTTGTTTCTTCTTGATCCTTTAGGGTGATAGTCCACTAGGCGCCCCATGATCTGGTCAGGGATGAACTCTCGCAGGCCTCCAACCCTATTAGCCACAACAGGGGTTCCGACAGCTAAGGCCTCCAAAGCCGCCAATCCGAAACCTTCAGAGTTCGATGGTTGTATGTACAGGTCTGCAAGGGCTTGCACAGGGACTGTCGTCAATCCTTGGTAGAGGGGGTTAATCCCTGATAGCTTCTGCTGCATATAATCTGAGAAATATGCGTCTACGAAAGAGTTCCTTGACTTCGTGTTTCCGACGAGCTTCGCCACGTCGATCACGAATCCTACCCGTTTCTCCTGCAAAAGCCTCGGAGTCCTCGTCATGAGGTCATCATGGACAGTTCTGGTGAATCTTCCATGCGTAGAAGCTATTACGAAGCCGATATCGAACTCAGGATGCTTGTCGAACCAGCTCATTATCGCAATCAGGTTGTCGTATCCCTTCACCATGTCCAGCCTTCCAGAGTATCCTATCAAGTATTTTCCTGTGATGTCTGCCTGGCTCCTAAAAGCCATGCGATCAGGCTCTGACCTGAATTGGTATATGTCAGGATTTATTCCGTTCGGGACTATTTCGATATGGTCGGACTTAAGGCCTTTTTCCACGAATGCGTCTCTGACGTCTGAACTCACAGCAAGATATTTCTTGACATCTCCTGACTCAGCCAGGTTCGTCAGGACCTTTATCCTCTCGTCTTCCGTAAGACCGCCTCCCTTGTATCTGAGCAAAAGCTCTGGCATGCAATGGAGATGAATGAATTGCCTCACGTTTGATCCGAACATCGCAGAATATCTTGAGTAAGTGTTTGGGTTCAAGAGGTCTTTTTCAGGATAATGGAAATCCAACACAGTCAGGTTCCTATCCTGATCAAGGACCTGTCTTATGGTCTCATCAAGCCCCACTTCCCCATTCTCTTTTGCGTGGTCTTCACGAGTGTATGTCGAGTAGAAGAGGTGTATGTTCCGGTATGCCGCCATCAGCTGGGCCCATAAGCCTGCTTTTTTTGACTCGAATTTAGGGTTTGACATGGTTACTGTCGGGGTCAGGTTTGCCGATAGGCCGTGGATTCCTCCTTTTTTGGATAATCCTTCAGCCAAGTCCAGAGCCACGAAGTTGTTTCCATAGAAATTCATGTCTGGAAAGCTCGGGTATGTTATTTGTATCGAATTAATAGGATTCATGGGCTTAAGTTAATCTGCCAGTTTATAAATCTTTCGATTTTGTAACTACTTAAAAATAGTAACTGTATTTTTTCTGGCCCTGCATCCGAACACTAGAATAACCCAAGAATGCAAAAAAAGCCAAGAAACTAATCCCGCTGGCCCCTATCCACGAAGAGGAAGTGCTTCTCCTTGCCCTCCATCTCTGAAAGGATCCTGTGGACTACGGTCTTGACAGGGTCGGGCATTAGCTTCACCCTCTTCTTCATGTCAGCGAAGTCCTTGAAAGGCTCTGCCTTTCGCTCCTCGATTATCTCCCACATGTGCTTCTTGCCCACTCCAGGCAGCATCTCGAGCACGTGAAGCCTAGTGCTTACAGGCTGGGCCTTGTTGAAGAACTCGATAAACCTAAGCTCCTGCTTCTTGACGATCTCCTCGACTGCGTGGCTGAGCTCTGACTTGGCAGTGTGCGTAAGCTTAGCAGTGTTGATCTTGCCGTTGATATGGTGAATCTTGTCCCTCTTGGCCTCGCCGATGTAGACCTCTTCGAAAGGCTGCAAGAAAACCCCTTTCCTAGGCACGAGCTCAAGGAGCGTGAAATTAGCCTTGCCGATCGCCTGGGCGACTGGCGTCTTAAGATGGATCGGTTTTGAGTCAAAAGGATAGCCGTTCGGCAGGAAATCAAGTACAATCGCCTCTTCTTCTTTTCTTCGTTCCACGCGTATCACCCACTAGACTTGTTCTAATACACTACCCCAACCCTATGCACACATTACCGCATAACTCGTATATAAATGTTATTGAAAATCATCCATTGCCAGCCAGAGACAGGACCTAGAATCATACCTACATATAAACCCACAGATCCTGCTTAGAAAGGCGATGAATGAAATCCCAGGACCTTTATTTGGCGTCACCAGTCGCCTCGATCACGAGATCCACGATCTTCTTCATGTTCTCGTTCGTGACCGGCAATGCATAGCCCTGGAGCACGACCTTGAGCTCAGCCACGCTCTGAGGCAATAAATCGATTATCTTGTTGATCTGATTATCCTTAAGCCTAGGGATGCTGAGTCCATCTATCTTCTTAAAGAGCTCCTCGGCCTGCTTGGCCTTTATCATCTTGAACTCAGTCAAGTATTCCTCAGTCTTTGCAGCCCTGAAGCTAAGCTCGCCATCCCTCTTCTTGATCTGGGAGAGCTCTTCCTTTAGCTCAGACATGCTCATTGACTTTTTTTCAAGGATATCGATAGATGTCATCTTAAAAGGGCACCCCTCTTGTTTTTAGCACTTCTTCAAATGAATAGGATGGACCAGCAGCATCTTAGGCTTTGTGAAGTCTTTGATCCTGATCTCATAGCAGTTGCCTCTCTTAGCAGCGATAGTTCCGGCCTTGCCAGTGAACCTTGCATGGAACGTCCCCTCGTTAGAGGTCGGGTCGAGTTTGAGGACGACCTTGTCACCCTCGTTGTAGACTGCCATGTATCTCCTGATGCTAAGCTTTCCTCGGAGACTCTTAGGCTTGGTGAGTTCCCCCCTCGTTCTCCTGCGGCTTCCGCCTTTTCTCTTTGACATATCCCTGCTGAAAATTGGAGGGCTTTTTAAATGTTTTTATTTTGAGACGCAGGCGTTGTGCTGCCGTAAGGCTGATGCCCTGAGCGCAAAACAAAGAAACTGAATAACCACCACTGAGTAGAAACATTTATATATTGAGGCTACCAAACCAAGGCAATGGCAACAAAGATACCTCACCCGCCAACGCACACGACCATCGATGACACGTTATCGTACTGCATTACATTCATCAAAAGGATTATCAACAGGGACGACCTAGGATTGCTATTCCCAGTAGACGATGGGACGATAGTCAGACCTCCTCTGAAAGACAGCGCAGGAAGACAATACTACCTGGAAACGACCTGCAAAGGACATAACTGCCCATTCTACAAGAAATCATTTGACATCAACACAGGGCAGGACATAGAACTCTGTCACAAGAAAAGGGTCGCTTCAGGATACATTGAGTTAAAGCTTCTAACGATACAACCACCAAAATGGATGAACTCAACAAGATACAACATCCATTAAAAGCAGGAAAACTAAAATAAAATCTCAAAAGAATTTCAAGTCAAAAACAAGACTTGTTCGAATCAAGCTTCAGTCGCCTTTCGTCTTCGCAATCGCGCTGTCAAGGCTGATGCCCTTCCTGCTCCTGATCTGGTTCTTGATCTTGTCCTGAAGCTCTTCAGGAAGCTTCTCGAAACTCTGATCGATCAGGCTGGATATCCCTCGGCCGCCAGTAGCGCTTCGAAGGTCGCTGCTCCAGCCCAGGAGCTCGCCCACAGGAAGCTTGGCCTTGACAACGACGCCGCTTCCTTCCTGAGTCATCTCCAAGAGCTGTCCTCGCTTGTTAGCGACTAGCTTTGAGATCTCGCCCATGTACTCCGCAGGCGCCTCGATCAGCTGGATCTGCTTAGGCTCGTACATGACCGGCCTTCCGCTCATCATAGCCTCTCTTATACCATCCCTGACTGCAGGATAAACCTGAGCAGGACCCCTATGGATGGCATCCTCGTGAAGCTTCATGTCGACAAGCCTGACCATGCACTTTATGCAAGGCTCCCTCGCAAGAGGGCCTGCCCTCATGACGTCCTCGAACATGTCAAGTATCATCTCAATGACCTCACCCATGTAGACCTGGCCTCTCGTGTTGTCGAGGATGAGGTTTCCCTCGTAGATGTCCTTTACGCTCTCAGCATCCTTAGAATCCATTCCAAGCTCGACAAGCTGCTTCTTGAGCTCGATATCCTTCTTCTTGGCCCTTCCCTGGTGAAGCTCGCCTCTCTTGATGGATTCCTGGATCTCATCAGGCACAGGCTCTACAGTGAAGTAGAACTTGTTATGTTTGTTAGGAGACTTACCCTCGGCTTCCTGAGACTTAGCCATAAGAGACTCCCTGTAGACCACGATGGGCGGGCTGGTCTTGACCTTCAAGCCCTTCTCAGTCAAAATCCTGTTCTCGATGATCTCGAGGTGGAGCTCTCCCATGCCGCTCATCAGGTTCTCCCCCGTCTCCTCGTTGATCTGAATGTGGATCGAGGGATCCTCTTTTGCGACCTTCCTCAAGACCTCAACCAGCTTCGGCAAGTCCTGAGTCTGCTCGACACTTATGCTCTTAGTGATGACAGGCTCAAAGATGTGCTTGAGCTCATCGAAAGGCTGATCCTCCTCCAAGGTGATCGTCTCTCCTGCAAAGCCAGCGATCCCGCTGATAGCAAGGACGTTTCCAGCAGGCACCTCCTCAAACGCTTCAGTCTTGATACCAAGGTACATGTAGACGTTCTGGATCCTCTGGGAAACCTTCGCATTGTTCAAGTAGACAGTCATACCCTCCTTGATGGTGCCGCTATAGAGCCTTCCAGCGCTAATCTCCCTGTTGCTCTTAGGATCGATGAGGATCCTGGTAATGCAAAAAGAGAGCTTGCCGTTAGGGTCGCAGGTGAGCATGCCCTTCCCAAGCTCAGACTCAGGATCTCCATGCCATATCTTCGGAATCCTGTACTTCTGAGCATCAACAGGGTTTGGCAAGTGAGTTATTACCATGTCAAGGACTACCTCGTTGAGCGGAGAGTTCTTCCAGAACCAGTCCTTCCTCTCATCAGCAGTCATCTCAAGATAAGCTTTCTGGATGTCCTTGAAGCTTATGTTCTTCTTCTTCATGTAAGGCAATGAAAGAGCCCAGTTCTCCCTAGCGCTTCCAAAAGCCACGCTACCATTCTGGATGTTGACCTGCCACGCCTGTTTGAACTGCTTCTCAGCCATGTCAGCGACGTGCTGGTTAAACTCCAAGATTATCTTCACTATCCTCTCCTGGATCTGCTCAGGGGTGAACTGCATCTCCTTGATCAAGCGGTCGACCTTGTTGATGAAGAGGACTGGCTTGACTCGCTCCCTGATAGCCTGCTTTAGCACAGTCTCGGTCTGCGGCATTATACCCTCAGACGCACATACAAGCACGATAGTGCCGTCGATAGCCCTCATGGCCCTCGTGACGTTCCCGCCGAAATCGACGTGACCAGGAGTATCTATCAGGTTGATAAGATATTCATCATCATGGAAATCGTGGACCATCGACACGTTCGCGGCGTCAACAGTCATGAGCCTCTCCTGCTCGTCAGAGTGCTGCCAGGTAGCCATGCCCTTGTCAAGGTCTCCTGCAAGCCTCTCGCTCATGAGGCCCGAAGCCGCTAGGAGGTTATCTGTAAAAGCGGTCTTTCCATGGTGGATATGCGCGCTAGTACAGATATTCCTGATATTAGTCGGCTTTCGCATCATCCTCTTCATTCGATCAACTTGTTTCTCTGCCATATTATCACCTATATATTCAATTGTTTAATCTCAATCCTTCTCTTCCTTATGCTCCTGTTTTCTTACAGCAGCCTTGTCATCGACTCCGCCAGCCAAAGGATTCCCATGCTTGACGATCTTCATCTTGTCAGCCGGAAACCTCTGCTCGTACTCCTCAAGTGTGTCTCGCAGGGCTTTCTCGGAATCAATATCCATGAGGTAAGCAATCTTCAGGATAAGGTATAGCTGGTCACCGACAAAGTCACTGAACTTATCCTTATGCTCCTCAATGAGCTTCCTCTGAGTCTCTCCATCGACCCACTTGATTATGCTCCAAGCCTCACCGACCTCCTCAGCCATGTTAAGCAGGAAATCCTTGATGAAGCGGTGGTTGTAATCCTTCTTCCAACCCCTGGCTTCGTTGAATTCCCTAACCTTGTCCTGAGCCTCGTTGATGTCCATCTTCAATCTTCATAATGCGCGCATCAGCGCTCAGCCATATATAGTATGCAGGTCATGCACTGTCTTATAAGAGTGAAGCTCGTCCTTCTTGAACCAAAGCTCGATCTCAGGCCCTGCCTCACGGACATTCCCTGATGCGTGGATCAGGTTTGCAGCACCCTTCTTCTTGATGCTCGCGTATCCGAGGCTTGAATGGGCAAAGTCTCCCCTGATAGTGCCTGGAGGAGAATCCTTAGGACCAGTAGTCCCGACAATCTTCCTCACAATCTCCACGGCGTGAAGACCCTCTAGCACCATGGCCACGACAGGACCTGACATCAGGAACTTCCTAGTCCCATTGACAATCATGACGCCCAGCTCTTCCACAGTCTCGCTGTACTTCATGCCTGCCGCGTCCCAGTCCTTCTTGGTCTTCCCGCCGACTATCGGAATAAGGTCATCCTTATAATGTTTCTTGGCGATGTTCTCATCAGCCAAGACTAGCTTCATACCAACGACCTTAAGCCCGGCATCCTCGAACCTGCTAAGAATCCTACCCACAAGCCCTCTCTGGACGCCATCTGGCTTGATCAATACAAGAGTTCTCTCAATCATCTTCAATTCGCCTCTCAATCAATTATTCTGCTATCGCAAAGCCTCTTAAGGCCTTGCGCGAAACCAATCCTCATAGACCCAAAAAAAGGCCTAAAAATAATTTACTTCTTCGAGTCCTTCTTCTTGGTGTGGGCGAACTCTCCAGTCCACCTCACGTTCCTAGGCTTCCTTCCGAGCTTGAGCATATTCTTCTCGCACTTGGTGCTGCAGAAGTATATCATCTTGCCGTCCTTCTTTATGTACAGCTTGCCGGTGCCTGGCTCGATTGTTCCTTTGCAAAAATCGCATTTGACCATTTTATCGAATCACCGTTTACTTGTTCCTTCCGGACTTGTTGAGCGGCCTAGCCTCAATCTCAGTCTCACGCAGCATCAGGATGTCCCCTAGCTGGACTGGGCCTCTAACGTTTCTTCTGATAATCTTATTCGCGTCCCGGCCGTCAAGAACCTTGCACCTGACCTGGGTCGCTTCTCCTCTCGCTCCAGTCCTACCCACGATCTCCTCGACGCTTGCAGGCACTGCTGGAGAGAAGGTGACTCCTCCCTTAGGACCATCGTCAGCGCCATCGCGCCTTCTTGGCCCGTAACTCCTTTCTTTTTCTGGCATTTTAGATCACCATAAATCCAATACTGTCCTTGATTAATCTTACTGGCCGCCAAGCTCTTTGATCAGGTCCTTGGCATCCCCTTCCTTGGTAATCGCGACGCTTGCAGTGCCGACCTTCAGGCCTGCCGCTGCTCCAAGCTCATCCTTGCTTGGGACCTCGACGCAGGGTATCCCCTTCTCCTTTGCCAGCAAAGGCAGGTGCATTGTTATCTCTGCAGGAGATACGTCTTTTGCGTACACGACTAGTTTGGCCTTATCCTTCTCGATGGCCTTGGTCACTTCGTTGGTCCCTTTCGTTATCTTGCCAGACTTCCTCGCAAGCTCAATTGCTTCGTATGCTTTCTCACTCATGTCTCTCAGTCCTCCACGGATTCTGGATTCATACCTTGGTTCATAAATCCTATTTCCTGTTATTCCTACTTTCCTGATTCTATCCTAAAAGTAGAGATACGAGAATGCTTCTTGTACCTCGCTCAACCCCGAAATCATCCAAGGTCTCATAACTCATAGGTATGATCCTATCAGAAAAAGGGGTTGTTTAAAAAGCTTTCGTCTAGCTTAGGAAAGTAAAGCAAAAAAAGTATATCATAATTCCCATGCAAAGGCTTAGTTAGATGTCTGATTAGGTGCCTGCATGTAGCTCACGATCTTGGCATCCTCCCTTAAAATCTGGAGGTGGCTTGTCAGGAGCGCCTGCCTCTTCTGCAATGAGAGGAAATCCCTGATGCCGTCCATTGCTTCCTCTAGTGAAAGCAGCCTTGCAGGCTCAAGCCCCACCACGTGGACTATGTGGTAACCCATCCTTGTAGAGATAAGCTTTATGTCGCCCGGCTTTGAAGCGTACACAACCTGCTCGTATTCTGGGAGCAGCTGCCCCGCGGCTGCCTCGTAGCCTCCGCAAGAGTCCTTCGTCACAGAATCCTCTGAATACAACGAAGCGAGCTCGCAGAAGTTAGACTCGTTTATCTGCGAGGCTATACCCTTCACGTATTCAAGCTTCGCCGCTGCAGTCGACTGGTTCGCGTATATCAGTATCTGCCTCGTGGAAGACCTTGGAATAGTTGTTAGATTCTCCTTGAAGGTAGAGTAGTATTCCTCCACCTCAGTAGCAGAGACCTCTTCTGAGCCTTCCAGTACTCTCATAACCATTTTCTGGAGGAGCAAGTCCTCTTTGAGTCCATCCCTAAAACTGGCCATTGACGAGTTGACGCTTGCAAGCGACTCTTCCAAGACAGGAAGGGTAAGCCCTGACCTTGTCAGGAAAGCGTCGACCGCAGAGTCAACCTCATCTGAGGAGACTGAGAACCCCTCTGCCTTCGCTTCCTGGAGCAGAAGTTTGTTATTGACTACCTGCTCGAAAGACTGCTGCAGGCTTTGGTCAGTCCTTAAGGACTCAGGAACAGCATTATATATCTTTAGAACATCTTCTGTAAGGACAGGCTCGCCGTTCACAGTCGCCAAGAGATTTGGGACAAGAGAATTAGAGCCCCCAAGACCGATGCTCCTCTCAATCCTGCAATCAATCTTCCCAGAGGCAGGATCAATCACTGAGATCACGGATTTCTTCTGGGAATCACTCCTTATCTCTAGGAGGTAATATTCGCCAAGCGACAAATCAGGGCAATAAATCTGGAGCTGGATAAGGGTGTTGTTCGCGGAGTCTCCTGAAAGTGTCTGGACCACGAGCAGCCCGTCAGGATAATCCGACTTGTACTCGTCCAAGACCTTAGAGAACCCATCGTTCCACAAGCTAGTCGCGACTAGGCCTGCGCCGACGAGCAAGACCGCCACGACCAAGACCAGCAAGACCTTCTTCAAGAGTCTCACAGACGACTTTCCAGATTTGCCGCATTTCAAGAGATTCATAAAAATATTCATAAGACAAGACACCCCCTAAATCCATGTAACCCCAATCTACGCGTTCCCATCATCCTTGCTGTGCACAGTATTATAAAAAGCCACCGCCTCATCAAGATCCTTCTTCTCGAACAACAGCCACCTCTTGGAAGAGAAGTGGATGACTGACTCCTTGGACTCCCACAGCAAGAGACCTGAATAAGAGTTCCGAGTCTCGATTATCAGCTCTGGAGGCGGAAAGTAAGAGCTTGAAAGGTTCTCCTTGACAGAATCCTCACTCACCTCAGCCTCTACCAGCTTCCCAGAGACTATCTTCTTGGCAATCAACTGGACCGCTCCCAGCACCTCAGCGCGGCCATCGTACTTGACGCAAAAATTAAGGAAGAGATTATCGTACATCTTGGTCTTGTCCATCGCAGACTTGAAAGCGTCACGAAGCTCGATATCAAGGTCATACCATTGCCCCAGGACGAATATCCTCACCTGGTTCTTCCGGATGGACTCATCTTCAGACAGAGATGCGAAAAAATCCTTAAGCCCCCCTAAGATTTCAGGCGATGAATCAGCCAAGCCTATGGTCAGCACCCTTATGTTGTTCTTGACCTGGTAACCCATCAATTCACGTATGCTCTCAAGATGCTTGCCAAGCGCCTCTTTTAAGTCCTTCTTGTTGTCCTCAGCCCACTTCTTGACAAGCCCTGTGTTGATCGCTATGTGACTTGGGATCTTCCTTGACTTGCCAATAGGAATGTTGACTATAGGAATTGTCAGCTCCACCATCTATGCAATCCTCCCCATCGATCAGAGGCAATATAGTTAAATATTTAAAATCTTCGCCCCCAGAATATCTCAATGCTTATAGATAACCTCTCACTTGGCGTAGTAGTGGGGCTCGCAGCCCTGATAATCGCCTCGATATCTGACCTGAAGACAAGAGAAGTCCCTGACTGGCTCAACTTCTCATTATCATTCTTCGCAATCGGTTACGCAGTCATACTCTCGATATTCCATTGGAACGCGAGTTTCATAGTGAACTCGGCCGCAGGGCTATTGTTTGGCTTGGGGATTGGGCTCTTGATGTTTTACACAGGCCAATGGGGCGGTGGGGACAGCAAGCTGATTATAGGATTGTCAGCGATCCTAGGCCTTAGCGTGCCATACATATCCGACCTTAAAGGGGACTATGAGCTACTAATCTTCCTTGCCAACACGCTCTTCGTGGGCGCAGTCTACGGGCTTGCGTTCAGCGCGTGGAAGGCCGTCGTTCACTTCAGCGAGTGCAAGGCTGAAGCCATATTCAAGCTTAAGCAGAAAAGCGTCAGGGTGGCTAAGATCGTGCTCTTGATCTTCATGATAATCTCGCTAGTCAACTACATGCTGAGCCCAGGGCTTGATTCAGCGTTCCTGGTAGGGATATCAATAGTCATGATGGCGATGCTCTACATGTGGATCCTCATAAGCTGCGTCGAGAAGGTCCACATGATAAGGAAGATAAAGGTCAGCGGGCTGACAGAGGGTGACTGGGTGGTCGAGACTGTGATGAAGGGCGGCAAGACAATACTAAAACCCAACAAGACAGGCGTGACCACAGAGGACATAGGCCTACTCAAGAAGAACAAGATCCAGGAAGTCACCATCAAGGTAGGCATCCCTTTCGTGCCTAGCTTCCTGATAGCATACATTCTCATGATGATAATAGGCAACTGGCTAGTATACTTGTTCTGATCGCGTTGAGAGAATTAGAAGAGATATCCGATCAGGGTATCCTTGTGAGATGCTTTATCAAGTAGTTCTCCTCTTCAGGCTCGACGTCACCCTTTGACCCGCCACACACATCCTCTTTCTTTTCAGGGACCACGATGGTCTCTACTGACCTCTCGACAGACGGGGCTGGCTGCTCCTTCTTCTCGTTATGGCCTATCACAAAAGCCTTATCCTTTATCTTCGAGAAGAAGCTCTCCATCTCATCAGGCGGCATGTCTTTAGGAGGCCAGAGGAAGTCCATCCCATCGCCTTCCTTCCTGGGAATGACGTCTATCGTCAAGTGGTCAGGCCCCTCGTTCAGGATTATATTCGTGCCATGAGACTTGAGGGTGTCAAACGCGGCTGCAGAGGAATAGTTTGCGATCATGAACAAGCGCTCCACCAGCTCATCGCCGAGCTCTTCAAGCTTGGTGAAATGAGCTTTTGGCATGACCTTCATGTGCCCAAGGGCTGCCGGTTTTGCAGGCATGATGCACACCACTAGCTCGTCCTCATATACGAGGTGGGCCTTTCGTTCCCTTATCTTGTCGCAAATCACGCAAACCATCGTTATCACTCAATTATCATAGACTATCATCATAGACTATTTCTTCGACGCCTGGCTCAGGGCGAATGACAGTTTATCCACGTCAACCCCATCGAAGATCTTCTTGAGATCAGGATTGGAGCCTAGGGCTTCCTTGAACTTCTCAGGACTATTGACTATGAGCTCTTTGAGCTTCGGGTTCTCGAGTATGATCTTAGCCAAGTCCTGGATGTTTGCAGGGGCAGGCTCAGTCCCAGGCGAATCGCCGCCGCCCTGCTTTTTGTCAGGAGCATCCTGTGGCGCGCTCTTTCCAGACGCAGCTGCCGCGCCTCCAGAGCCCCCCGCAGCAAGGCTGTCTGAAGATCCCTTAGGCATCACCTGCTTTGTTATCGCCATCAATCTCTGGGCGATCAAAGGCTTTATCTTCTCGATCTCCTCTGGCCTCGACTCTCTTGATGGGATGTTGAAGTTATCAAGTCCGTCGCCGTTTTCACGAGGAACCAAGTGGTATAAGAAGTGAGGGCTCTGCTGGCCTGCGAGGCCGCCATTCGCTATGAAGACAGTGACCTTGTCAGTCACCATGGCTGACTTGAGAGCCTTGGCGACTCCCTTGGTTATCCTGAACAAGTGGCCTGAGAGCTCAGGCGGGATGACTGGCAGGAAGGGATAATGCTCTTTCGTCATCATGAGGACGTGGCCCTTATAGGCAGGCCTGATGTCCATGATGCAGACCACCTTGTCATCCTCAAAGACTTTCCTAGAGGGGATCTCTCCCTTGATTATCTTGCAGAAGATGCAGTTAGACCGCTGATACTCTGCAATCTCCTCAGGAGTCATCTTGTCAAAGTCAGGCTGGTCAGGCATGAGAAGGAGAAAGAAGGAAGGGAGTTAATAAAAGTTACGGAACTTATCATTGAACTATGGTTTACTTGCTGCTCACGATCTCTATCACGTCCCTGTGCTTAAGAGGGTAGTCCTTGCCTAGGGTCTTCTTGGTGCGCACGTCAATCGCCCTGATGAAGCCTTTTGCCAAGTCTGTGTGGATAGTGTTTGCGAAGTCAAGGGCTGTCGAGCCCTCTTTCAATAGGAAGCAGTCCGGAAGCACCCTGCCCTCGCTGTCTGCGAGCTTGTTCACGCCGCCTGGAAAGATCGCGATCTTCTTCAACACGTCGAACACCATGGAGTCTATGAGTCTCTGGACTCCTGTGCCTCCGAACCTGTCAAGCACGTTCACCTTGATATAATCAAGCCCCTTCTTCTGGGCGTCGCTCAAGGGCTTGAGCACCTCGAACGAATCGCTTCCAGGGATGTACTTGATGAATCCGTGGTTGGCTGCCTCGCGGAGCGCAAGCTCGCTCTCGGCAGATATCGGGATCACAGTGTACTCGGGATAGGCAGCTTTGAGCCGCTCGTAGTTCTCAAAGGCTCCAGGCACATCCATCTTGTTCGCAGCGATCACTATCGGCTTAGTCGTCTTCCTGATCTCTTTTATCAAGACCATCACATCGTCATTGCTCCACTTAGTGAATTCAGGGCTGAAATTAAGCCTCTTGAGGAGTTCTTTTGCCAGGTCTTCTGTGACGTCAAAGGCGCTCATCTGCTTCGCGATCAGCCTGAAAGGCTCTAGGTGGACTTGCTGGGCAGCCCTTGCCTGCCGCGCCCACACCTTCATCAATATGCCATACATCCACTGGTGGATCTCATCCTCCAAGAACTTGACGTCGTCTAATGGGTCGTGGCCTGCCTTTCCAAGGTACTCGCCTCGTTCGTTCGTGAAGCCTGAGGCGTCAATCACGTGTATCAATGCGTCTGCGTGGTTCAGGTCGTCTAAGAACTTGTTGCCTAGTCCCTTGCCCTCGTGAGCCCCAGGGACCAGGCCTGCGACGTCAATCACCTCGACCGGCACGAACCTCTTGTGATCAATGCAAAAACCCACTCTTGGATTGCACTGCACGCCCAAGTCCTTGTCAGCGCATGGAATGCTTACGTGCGCAAACCCTTTGTTAGGCTCGATTGTCGCGAAGGGATAGTTCGCTATCAGGATGTTAGCGAGCGTCAGGCTCTTGAAGAAAGTGCTCTTTCCGCAGTTAGGCTTACCTACTATTCCGACTAGCATGGTGGAGAAGCGTAAAGAACAAGGGATTTAAGAAGTTTGCTAATTGGACTGTTGATCAGATATCAGTTGATCATATATCAATCAGGCATCATATTGATTGAAGCTCTTTCTTGGTCTTCTTGCCCTTGAGCCTCACCAGTAACCCTGGCGCGCCCACGACTGTCGAGTCGTGAGGTACGTTCTTGTTCACGATCACGGTCTCAGCGCCGATCTTGACGTTGCTGCCGATGACGCAAGGGCCTAGGATGGTCGCGTTAGCTCCTATGAACACGTTGCTGCCAATCGTGGGATGCCTCTTTCCTGTGTGCTTGCCAGTCCCTCCGAGGGTGACGCCGTGGAAGAGCACGCAGTTCTTCCCTATCTCTGCAGTCTCTCCGATCACGACTCCCATGCCGTGGTCTATGAAGAGTCCTGGCTTTATCGAGGCGCCCGGGTGTATCTCGACTCCTGTGAAGAACCTGGCTAGTTGCGAGAATAGCCTTGCTAAGAACCTGAGCCTGATCTTATAGAGCGGGTGGCCTATCAGCTTGTGGCATAGGATTGCGTGAAGCCCAGGGTAGAGTATCGGTTCTAAGCCCCTAGCTGCAGGATCGTTCCTGTAGATCGCCTTTATCTCCTGGATCATGATAAGTCAAACCTTGATTTCAAGCCTGAAAATATTCAGACGATAATAGTACTAGAATAGCAAGTCTACGCTTGTTTTTAAATCTTTACTTGACGTACAAGAAACGGTCTTCCCCGAGGTATCTGCCGTATCGCTTCTCGTAGCACTGCATGCAGAGGCTCCACCCGCCCTTGATGAACTTGAACTGGGCGCATCCGATGCACTTCTTCTTGTAATTAGGGAGCTTGTAGTTCTTCTTGGGCTTCACAGGCTTAGCAGGGGCAGGGGGGGCTCTTGTGAAGATTGATTGCGCAGGAGCCTTCTTCCTGACGACGCGCTTGGTCTTTCTCTTAGAAATCCTTGATTTCGAGGCTTTTGAAGCCTTCTTTGCTTTCTTCTTGACTGCCATGCATACACCCCAAGTATACACCCCAATATATGTTCTTACTTATATAGTTTTGGGTAGAATCATTAGTTATCGCGTGTTTCCATAATTTTTTTAAACCAAGCCCTGTTTCTCCAGGTCCAGACGGTGAGGTGAAACAGATGAGCTCAAATAAGGATAATCAACCAATATTCATTCTAGCAGACAACACCAAGAGGACAACAGGACGAGAAGCCCAGCGCATGAACATCCTGGCAGCAAAGCTGGTCGCAGAGACAGTCAGGACGACCCTAGGCCCGAAAGGCATGGACAAGATGCTGGTGGACAGCGTCGGGAGCATAACTGTCACGAACGACGGAGTAACAATCCTTGAAGAGATGAACATCGACCACCCGAGCGCCAAGATGATAGTGGAAATCGCAAAGACGCAGGAAGACGAGGTCGGAGACGGTACGACAACAGCAGTAGTCCTCGCAGGAGAACTGTTGAAAAAGGCTGAAGGTCTCCTAGACCAGGAAATCCATCCTACAGTCATCGCCAAAGGCTACAGGCTGGCGGCTGAGAAGGCACGCGAAGTCCTAAACGCAATGGCAGAGAACATCACGTTCGAAGATGATGACTTGTTGGGGAAGATTGCAATGACAGCGATGACCGGCAAGGGCGCGGAAGCCAGCAAGGAACTCTTGTCAGGGCTCGTCGTCAAGGCAGTGAAGAGGGTGAGTTCGAAGCACAAGGATGGAATAAGCATAGACCAGGATGACATCAAGATCGAGAAGAAGCTAGGCGGCGGGGTCGAGGAGAGCTCGCTCATAGAGGGAATCGCGCTTGACAAGGAGCGGGTCCACTCCAGCATGCCAAAGAAGGTCGAGTCTGCAAAGATCGCGCTCATAGACTCTGCAATAGAAGTCAAGAGCACTGAGATAGACGCGAAGATAAGCATAAGCGATCCTGAGAAGATGCAGGCGTTCCTGGACATGGAAGAGAACATGCTAAGAAAGATGGTTGACAGGATCGCGGCGAGCAAGGCAAGCGTCGTCTTCTGTCAGAAAGGCATAGATGACACTGCCCAGCACTTCCTGGCAAAGAAAGGCATACTCGCGGCCCGCAGAGTGACCAAGTCAGACCTTGAAAAGCTCTCAAAAGCCACGGGAGGCAAGATCATAAACGACCTCTCAGACCTCCAGGAGAAAGACCTTGGAAAAGCAGGCGTGGTAGAGGAAGTCAGGTTCGGAGATGAGCAGATGATACTGGTGAAGGACTGCAAGAACCCTAAGTCAGTCACGCTCCTGGTGAGGGGATCGACTGAGCACGTCGTGGCCGAAGTCAAGAGGGCTGTCGAGGACGCGATAGGAGACACCATCGCGGCGCTCAGAAGCCAGAAAGTGGTCGCAGGCGCAGGCGCCCCTGAGATAGAGCTTGCAAAGAGCCTTCACAAGTTCTCTGAGAGCTTCGGCGGACGAGAGCAACTGGCGATAAAAGCCTTTGCAGAGGCTATGGAAGTGATTCCAAGGACCCTTGCAGAGAACGCAGGCTTGGATCCGATCGACGTACTCACTGAGCTTCGCGCAGCTCATGACAAGAAATCCAATTGGTCAGGCATAAACGTGTTCAGCGGCAAGGTGATGGACGCGTGGAAAGAAGGGGTCTTAGAACCCTTGAAGATAAAGACCCAAGCAGTGTCTAGCGCGGCAGAAGTCGCTGTCATGATCCTGCGGATCGATGATGTCATAGCAGGCGGCCCTGACAAGATGCCTGTCCTAGGTCAGGGCGGGATGCCTCCTGGAGGGATGGGGGAATACTAACCTCTTAATCTCTTAAAAACATGACTGGATGGAAAAATATTAATAAGAATAATTCTGGAATAGAACATAGAAGCAGTTTTTAGACCCTGGGTGAAGGGTTATGAATGAGTTAAAGCTAGGCATTGTTGAGAAGAAGGCCAGTTCAGGCTCCCACTTCATGCTCCTCTACGAGAACGAGAAAGACCTGGTGGAAGCATATTCAAAATTTTACTCCCAAGGCCTCAAGGATGACGAGTTTTGCATGTTCGCATACAAGGATCCTGAACTGATGATAAAGATAAAGAAGGAGATGTCAAGCTCAGTCGACGTCAACCACTTCGAGGCAGAGGGACAGATCCTGTTCTTGGAGAAGGACGACGTTTACTTCGAGAAGGACAAGTTCGACAAGGAGAAGGTCTATCAGTTCCTCAAGGAAGAGCTTACGATCAGGAAGGCGTCTGGAAAAGGGATCAGGGCAGGCGGGGACATATCCTGGCTAAAAGAAGACTTGTTCGACCAGTTCGCAGACTACGAGGAAGGATTGACTGAAAATTTCTACAAGGAAAGGATGCTGATACTGTGCGCCTACCCCGTTGGGAAGCTCTCAGTCGCTAGGATGATCAGGATAATGACCGCGCATCCGTTCGTGATACACAAGGAAAAAGGGGCTTGGCAGATAACTGACAGCGCTGAGAAAGAACTACGCCAGAAGATCGCGTGAAGTCCTTGATATCACCGTAAAGTTTAAATATCTCCAATCTAAAAGGCATGATAAAAGAAGAGGTGCATATACCTAGAGGTGAATGTATTCTTGGCCATTGATGAGGATTACGAGCTTATACCAAGGCACGAGCTTGACGCTCTCAAGAAGGAGATAGAGAAGCTCAAGCGGAATCCGCTAGGCGACGTGCCGGAAGGCGAGAGCATCCTGGAATCGATCAACAACATGAACGAGACCATGAAGAAGCTGATAGAGCTCTTCACGAACACAGAGACGGACCTGGCAAAGGAATACGCAGAGACGAACCCAGTCGAGGAGCTGAGGAACGTGAAGGAACAGAACGAGCAGATAGCTCAAGGCATACTAGCGCTCGCTGACATGATAAAAGAGGTCAAGGAAGACGTGGCCAGGCATGACGATGCCATGAAGAAGAACCAGGGAGGGATGGGAGGAAACCCGTTCGACATGGGTGGAATGCCTCCGATGAGTGGAGGAAACATGCCAGGAGGGAATGATCCCTTCGCAATGCCGATGGACAATCAGCCGCCCCAAGGGATGCCGCCGATGAATGACGAGATGCCATCCATGCCTGACTTCAACCAGCCGATGGGGCTGCCTCCAAATCAAGGACCTGCTCCGCCTCAAGGGATGGGACAAGTGCCTCCTAAGAAGAAGGGATTCTTCAGATGATGTTTCGAAGCCACACCCGAGAATTCTTGGTTAAAGCCGCGATGCACGCAAAGCACGCGCGCATGAAAGAGCTCAACCATTTAGAGACAGAGCTCATGGTCGCAGAGTCGCTCCTCCACGAGCTGCGAGACAACGACTACCCTGAAGTCGAGCTATTGGACTACAACACAGAGATACAAGCCATAAGAATGCTCATAAAAGAACGGAAAGTCAGGCTTACGATGGAATAATGAGATAATTCTAAGAAAAACGTTCTCAAAGATCCCTGCCCATGACAGTCCTGCGACTGTTCTCCTTCGCCCGCCAGACCGCCTTCTGGACCATCTGATTCACCTTCTCATTCAAGACGTCAGAGAAGTCAGCGGACACGCTCATGTCACCGCAAGCCTCGCGGACCTTCGCCTTGACAACCAATAACTCGACCATTAAACATCACCTTGCCCTGGAACGAAACAGATGCCTACATGGACAAGAGAAGATTATAAAAAAGTTTTCTTTTTCCAGGCACGGACAGCTAGAATATCTTCCTGATCTCCTTTGCCCTGCTCTCATAATCCAGGGAGACGCGAAACAGGCTCCAGAAGACCTTCTCCAGCCAGGATATCCAGTCATGATCGTAGAACTCATAGAATATCCTTGTGTTCTTGACGAGCTCGCCTTTCTTGTACTTCAAGGCGCTCTCCTCATTCTTGAACCTTCCGAGCTTGCCGTCAATAAGGAAGCCTCGCAGGGGATGATAAGAGTGCCTTACTTCGATCAGGTCAGGGTATTTCTTGATGAGAAGAGATAGCTTGGATATGTTAGACAACGAGGCGAGGTTGACCCTGCACAGTATCTTCACAGATATCTTCTTTTTCAGGAGTTCTTCCATGACGCTCAGGACTGATTTTCCGTTCTCCTTGGTGTTCAGGAATGATAGGTTGCCTGAGAAGACATACACGTAGTTCTCTGCACGGCGCAGGAGATGGGATATAGGGTATCCCTTGGTAATCTCACCCTCCTCGTACTGCTCTGAATAGGCTTTTTTATTGCTTGCAGGGATGAACTGGTATATCCCCATGAAGTCCAGGTCGTTCTTTGTTCTCCCTATCCTGATCTTCTGGAAGATCCTATCCTTCAGGTCGTCGCTGGAAACGTTGGATGAACTGGCTGGAAAGACTATCTTCAACGCGGCCTGCGATCCTTTCCTGAACGTCTTGATGTCAATCAGGCCCGTGTCCTCCTTTATCTGCTGAAGGTATGATTCTGTCGTGACCCAGCTCCTACCTATGAGTTTCGAGACGTCCTGCACTGTGCGCGGCTCTTTCTTGACGAATTCGACGATGCGCTTTATGTCTGTCTGGCTTAGCTTCAATCAAGTCACCCCTCACATCAGCAAAGAGGAATAGGTATTTAAAGTTTTTCCATTTTTAAAACAATAAGCATATTTTCTAAAACTTATTTTTATATAAACTAAAACACTTAATATAATCATTCAGGAGGTGGAGAGCATGAAAGGGATTGAAGCGCATCTCGAGGAGATGGAGAAGCTGAAAGGGGAGCTGGCAGCAAAGACGATGGAACTGGCAGCAGCAATGAAAGCAGGCATAGAGAAACAAAAGGACGTGTGGAAGAAGATACCGCGGCTAGCGCTCCTAGCAGAAGGCAGGTGCGGAGGAAGGTCACATCTCCTCTTCAAGGCATTCTCCCAGCGAAGATGGGTCCTCCACATAACAGGACATGGGCCTGAGAGGACAGAGATCTACATCGACCTAGACACGGGAGAGCTAAGGACAGAGTCAGATTATTGCTGGTGCCCAGCCAGTCCTGAACTCACAGCAGTGGCAGCCTGCCACGCAGAGCACCTAGACGCGGAAAAGATCGCAGATGACCTGAAGCGCATTGCAAGAGCCCCTCTGGAACCAGGAGTGTTCTACAGCGAAGATCACTATGAAAG
Source organism: Candidatus Woesearchaeota archaeon (assembly GCA_016930415.1). Taxonomy (GTDB): domain Archaea; phylum Nanobdellota; class Nanobdellia; order Woesearchaeales; family SM23-78; genus SM23-78. The sequence continues at coordinate 117,483 of JAFGGS010000016.1, forward strand.
CACCATCGCCAAGAGGAAAAGGGACTTCGGGATGCTTGAGCAGATGGTCACCATAGAGCAATAAGCAGCCTACGAAGCTGACAAACGCTTGGAAAGAGATGGAGGAAGATAAAATGGATGCAAAGACCTTTGAATATAAAGACCCATATTTCCTGAACCGCCTGGTGATGCTAATCTCAGGCGAGAGATGCGATTTTTCAGCGACCCTAAGGCCAGACATCCCTGAGTTCATACAAGCAGCGGAGTGCGCAAGGGCCTTCAGCGCAAGCTCCCCTGACTTTCCGGACTTGGACAAGCAGCTAAGGGAAAAACAGCTATCACGCGACCAGAAGCACGCGCTAGTCATGATGGCGATGTGCGAGAAGCACGGCGTCATGCCCTTCTGGAACTTGAGATTCGACTACAGCTACCGCCAATTCGATGAACCAAAGATAAAATACGTGGGGTACAACTTCGGATGCACAGTGCACGACGAACCATACCTGACATGCGTCCATCCAATCCAATTCACGAAAGGCAGCAAGTGGTACAGCATAACCTTTGAGGAAGTCGCAGGGAAAGAGAACACCAACAGGGCGAAGCTCGCCATCTCCAGGTTCACGGAGCAAGGCTACTTAGTCGTAGGCATATATGCCCACCTCGACCCCTACATCAGAAGTGGAGACCATTACTGCGACTACAAAGAATCCAAGTCACAGATGCATGCAAGAGATGGGAAAGTCACGTTCTGGGGCGAGGTCCCTGAAGGATTCGACCTCAGCGGCCTTGACATAATCAAAGCCGAACAGATGAGAAGACAGCTGCCAGAACCCAAGCTCCTGGAGAAACTAGTAGACTCTATAGGAGGAACAAGTTCCATAAGCAAGCAATAAGATGAGACGCTAAGAGCTAACTTTAAAAACCAGCAACACATCCCAGATATCATGCAAGAGACTCTCCTTTTCTCAACTGATGCAAAGCAAGGGCTCTACGACATCACAAGCGAGGTCGAGAGGATCGTGTCTGAGAGCAAGGTCCAGTCGGGGCTAGCGCACGTATTCATCCAGGGAAGCACTGCGGCCATAATGATCCAGGAGAACTGGGATGAGAGCGTCCAGAATGATGTGATAACGCTCTTGTCAAAGCTCGTGCCTGCCGGCGTCTGGGAGCACGACGAGCACGACGGCAATGGAGACGCGCACCTCAAAGCCGGAATCATAGGCCCGCAAGAGACCATCCCGATAATCGACGGCAAGCTAGGCCTCGGGCGGTGGCAGAACATCTTCCTATGCGAGTTCGACGGACCGAGAAGGGATAGGAATGTAGTGGTTACGGTCTTAAAGAATTGAGAGCGCCGCGGTATCGGAAGCATATCAAGCTAGCGGCGGATGAAAAATCTATTTAAATCTACACCCAATACCAAGATTCCTATGATACGAGATGCGGCTTTATTAGCGCACTCGCTGCTGCACGCAGGTGCGTCAGTTGATTGCGGGAACTCGCACCAATATTGGGACCAGGCGCCAGAGGATGAACTGACTAAAATAGTAAAGAGACTATCTAACCCTGAAGACAAGGAAAGAGCGCTTATAAGGAATATCATTCTGGAAACAGGGTCATTGACTGTCCTTGACGTCGCATGCGGCCCTACCACAGAGAAAACTGGATATGATAGATACGACCTCCCCGTGAGCTATACCGGAATCGATGCAAGCGAATCAATGCTAAGAGTCGCAAGGCAAAGACACCCCGAATCAAGGCTTGTGAGGGCCAAAGCCCAGGAAATACCATTCGCAGATAACGCCTTTGACGCGGTCCTGCTAAAGCACATTCTCGAACACCTGCCAAGATATGAAGAGGCGATAGAAGAGTCAGTGCGGGTCGCAAAGAATATGGTGATAATCAACTTCTTCCACAGGCTAATGCCAATAGCGCAAGATCTCCACCTGTGCGACAGGCGAGGTTTCCACAACAACTGGTACAGCAAGTCAAGATTCTGCTCGTACCTTGAAAGCCTGCCTATAACAAGATACGACACCCACCAGACAAAAGGCACGGCAGGGCAAACAGCAGACATATACATCCTGCACAAAATACGGAAAACCTAAGGGGAAAAAACCGCAACCAAGACCTAATGCGCCTCAGTTGTGCGCGAACCAGAACACTAGCTTGTCTTTGTTCTTCGAGTCCAGCCTCATGAATCCGAAACGCTCAGCCTGGATGACGTCGCCGACCTTAAGCCTCTCAAGCATAGGCTCACCTAGACACTCGACTGCCTTGTTGTCAGGCATCAAGACCTCGACTTTCAACAGCTTCTCTTCTGCCGGAAGCCAGTGGATTATCTTCGCTCCCTTCTCCTTGTACTTCTCATACTCGAGGGAATCGAACGTGAACTTTCCCTTCTCGCTTCGAAGGTTCAAGCAGTCCATCAGCCTGTATAGACCTTCTTTTTTCAGGACCTTGTAATCCTGCTCGTCAACAAAGAACTCAGAGGCGGTCTTTAGCTTCCTGCCGCCCTTCTCATTGTCAGGATGGAGGTCTAGCTCGACCACCTGCGCAGGAGCGCCATCGACAGCTATCTTTACAGGGTTCCTAATGATAAAGAACCTCTTCGATATAGGATCCAGGACTTCCTTGTCGTAAGAGTCGATCGCCTTGAAGAACTCCTCGGCAGCGACTGACTTGTCAGTCAAGGACAAGCCAACGAGCCTCGAGTACTTGAGCAGGCTCTCAGGCTGATAACCCCTCCTTCGAAGAGCCACCAGGAAGGGCAGGCGGATATCATCCCAGCCAGAGAACTCGCCAGCCTCGATCCTGGCCTTTGTCTTGCTGCAGGAGAGCTCCAAGCCCTCGAAGTTGTATCTGCCCAGGAAGTAAGTCTTAGGTGCAAAGCTAAGCCCGAGCGCCTTGTACATCTTCTCCTGGCGCTTGGCATTGTCAGCATGATCCTTAGCCCTGATTATGTGAGTCATGCCAGCCTCGATGTCATCGACCGCGACAGAAAAGTTCATGAGAGGCCACACCCGAAACTTGCGGCCTTGCCTTGGATGCTCAGAGTCATTGATCCTCATGAGCGGGAAGTCTCTCATCGCAGGGTTCTTGTCCTGCATCCCGCTCTTGAACCGAACGACAGCCTCGCCCTCCTTGAAGCCCGATTTCTTGTCAAACATATTCTTCCAGCGGACGATCTGCTCACTCTTAGAGAGGCCCCTGCAAGGGCAATCCTCTTTCTTGGTCGAGCACTCCTTGAAAGCTTCCTGGGAGCAGGTGCATACGTAAACTGCCTCCTTATCAAGGAACCGCTCCATATAATCATAATAGACCTTCAACCGGTCAGACTGGACCCAGACCTCAGACACGTTGCCAAAGATCCACTCACCATCCCTTGGAAGCTGATCGTAAGCAAAAGGGTCAATGTTGTCAGAATTAGTGTCCTCAATCCTCAAGATGAACTTCCCGCCGTACTTCTTGACATAGAGCGAAGTCAAGCCACCAGTGATGGCGTGACCCAAGTGCATGGGACCAGAAGGAGACGGGGCGAAACGCATGACGACGCCCTTCTTCAAATCAACCCCCTCAAGCTCCTTAAGCTCATCACTCCGCTCCTTCTTCCTCTCCTCGAGAAGCTCAGGAAACTTCTTAGCGATGAGACCCTTTTGCTCCTCAAGCGAGAGCCTGTTGACCTCTTTAATCCTGGCATTCACCTTAGCAGCCATTGCCTTCATGTCATTCTTAGCATCAGGAAACTCCCCTATGACCTTGCCGATCACAGCGCCAGGACTAGCCTTCCCGCCATAAAGACTGGCGTTCCAAAGCGCGTACTTCTCAATTGAATCATCAAGCGACATTGATAAGAAGAATAAGGCGGGGCGTTTATATAATTAATGGTAACCTATTTAAATAAGGGAGAAGTCTTTCGAACAACAAGGGCTTAAGTTCCCTACAAAAAAATATTTCACCAAAAGGGCTCAAAGCTTCAATCCGGTAACGCACAGCTCTTTACAAAAGAGCTGGCAGAAAGTAAGCGACATGCGCTCGCACCGACTCGCTTAGTCCCTAAAAATCATCAAAATATTTCACAACAAGGGCTCTTAGCTCAGTCCGGTAGAGCACTCGCATGGCATGCGAGGGGCCGCGGGTTCAAATCCCGCAGAGTCCAGGAAAAAAATGAGATTTTTTCTGGGTCTGCGGCCCAGAAATCGTTTTCAAGATTTCTGACTGCCGCAGAGTCCAGGCCTTTTAACAAAAAGTTAGCGAATCCAGGCGGCGTCTAGCGCCTCCTGGCTGAATTGTTTCGCAAGAGGTCATCCTCAGGCGAAAAATACATTACAAGAGAAGGATATGGAAGAGATCCGTGACTATCATGAAGAAAGAGCTATGCGACCCAAAGAACGTCATCCCAAGCATCGATGCAAAGTGCACTACTTGCGGCAAGGACGCAGTATATCAGAATCAGGGGACGAGGTATTGCAGGAATCACTTCGTCGACTACTTTGAGAACAAGGTCTATAAGACCATCCAGAGGTTCAATCTCATCGAGCCTGGCGACAGGGTGTGCGTGGCTGCAAGCGGCGGCAAGGACTCTACGACTGCGCTCTATCTCGTGTCTCGGTATTGCAGGAAGTACAAGATCGAATGCTTCGCGCTCTCGATTGATGAGGGCATCTCAGGCTACCGCGACGTGTCTGTCGACGCTGTCAAGAATTTCTGCAATGTGCAGGGCCTCAGGATATACACTTTCACGTTCAAGGACTTGTACGGCAAGACCATGGACCAGCTCCGCGAGACCATGCTAAAGGAGCATAACAAGCGGCCTTGCAGCGTGTGCGGAGTCCTAAGGAGGAGAGTCCTGAATGTCGAGAGCCGCAAGCTTGGCGCGACTAAGCTAGTCACCGGCCACAACCTGGATGACGAGGCCCAGACCTTCATCATGAACGTGTACCAAGGCAACATGAGCCACAACGCGAAGATGGGGCCTATCTCAGGCCTTAGGCAAGATACCAAGTTCGTGCCTAGGATAAAGCCGCTATACCTTGTCTCTGAGGCCGAGACAAAGCTCTACACCCAGATCAAGGGTTTCAAGCTTTGCTATTGCAGCTGTCCTCACAGCGACTTGTCGTTCAGGCGATTCGTCAAGGGACAACTAAACGAGCTTGTCAAGATTCTTCCAAATGCAAAGTATGGAATAGTCAACTCGTTCCTCGAGATACTGCCGGACCTTAAGAGAAAGTATAGGCCGAGTGTCGAGCTTGGCGAGTGCGAGACCTGCGGGGAGCCCACGACGCAGAAGAGGTGCAACGCGTGCCTCTTAGAAGAGAAGCTTCATTCAGATCTCAAGAATATCGGAGAGAAGCCAAAGGCCAGCAAGACCAGGAAGAAGGCGAAAAGCATAAAAACCAGGAGCAAGAGAGGTTAAGCCATGGAGTGCCAGACAGAGAAGAACCTGAAGAGATGCAACTGCACGTACGAGGGCTGCTCTAGGAAGGGGCTTTGCTGCGAGTGCCTGCACTACCACTTAGCAAAGAAGCAATTGCCTGCGTGCTGCTTCCCGCCCGAGGCCGAGGCGACGTTCGACAGGAGCTTTGAGAAGTTCGTTGAGATACAATCAAGATGAGCACATGAAGATAAGGGTCAACAAAGGTCAAGTTCACTTCTTCGCCTGCTCTTCAACAATCCACCCATACCCCTTATCTTCAAGGTGGTCCACGAGGTCTCCTTTGCCTTCAAGCGCGATCCTGCCGTCTATCAAGATGGACACCTTGTCGGGCTTGACGTAGTTCAGTATCCTCTTGTAGTGCGTGATTATCAGCACGGACTTCTCATGGCTTGCATGGCTTCCTTTTTTCATGAAGCTGTTAACTCCTTCGCTTACGACCTTCAAGGCGTCAATATCAAGTCCGGAGTCAGTCTCATCCAGCACAGCTAGTCCTGGGTTTAACATTAGCAGCTGGAGTATCTCAGCCCGTTTCTTCTCGCCGCCCGAGAAGCCCTTGTTGAGGTATCTTGACAGGAAGTCCGGGCTCATCATGAGCAGCTTCATCTTCTCCTTGACCGCTTCCTTGAACTTGAGGACTGATAGCTTGTCCTTCTCGCCTCGCACGCTATTTACGGCTGTGCGTAGGAAGTTCGATATCGTCACCCCCTCAATCTCTTCAGGGTATTGGAATGAGAGGAAGAGGCCTTTCCTTGCCCTCTCATCAGGCTTCATCTTCAATATACTCTCTCCTTCCAACAGGATGTCGCCTGATGTGACCTCGTATCTCGGGTGTCCCATTATCGCGTTCGACAAGGTGCTCTTGCCGCTCCCGTTAGGTCCCATTATCGCATGCACTGTACCTTTCTCAACTGTCAGGTTCAGACCTTTTAGGATCTCTTTGCCTTCCACGCGTACATGCAGATCCTTTATCTGTAAGAATGCCATTTCAATTCTCCTCCCTTAGCGCTTTCTGTATCGTCTCTAGCGGCAGCAATATGCATTTGAGCCTTGCAGGGTGCACGTCAATCTCGAGCAGATCCAAGATATCCTTAGAGCCAAGCTCAAGGACCGCTTCTTTCTTCATGCCTTTAATCCTCTCGGTCGCCATGCTGGCTGACGCCATGCAGAGCGCGCATCCCTTGCCGCTGAACCTGACATCTGCTATGACGCCGTCTTTCTCTATCAGCTGGATTGTTATGTCATCCCCACAACCCTGGTTGAAGCCGTGCCTCTCCTGGTTCGCCCCTTCAAGCTTGCCGTAGTTCTCTGGGTGCTTCCAAAGCTCTAGTATGTGCTCCTTGTACATCGATGAAGAGTCCATCTAGAAGTCACCCTTGCTCTCTTCTTCAGCTTCCTTATCTGCTTCAGCCTCTTGCACGACTACAGCTCCGCCCAGTAAGGGTTTTTCTTCTGCGCCAGGATGGAACACGCTTATCGCCTTCTTCAGGGCCTCGACGAACAAGTCAACGTCCTCTATCGTGTTGTAAAAATAGAAGCTCACGCGCACAGTGCCTGAGACTCCCATCTTCTTCATCAAGGGCATGGTGCAGTGGTGGCCTGCCCTCACGCACACGTTGTAATCGTTGAATATGCTTGAGATGTCATGGGGGTGTACTCCTTTCATGTTGAACGATAGGACTCCTGCACTGTTCTCCGCCCCTGAAGTGTAGACTTCGACCTCTTCTAGCTCGCAGACTTTTTTCAAGGCATATCTCAAGAGTGAATTCTCCCAGGAAGAGATGTTCTCAAGCCCGACAGCCTCCAAGTAACGCACTGCTTCTCCAAGCCCGATCACTCCTTCCATGTTAGGGGTTCCTGCCTCGAACTTTTCCGGAGAGTCGCCGTAAGTCGCGCTCTCATAATCAACATCCCTAATCATGTGGCCTCCGAACTGGAACGGAGGGAGCTTCCCAAGAAGATCCTTCTTTCCATACAGCACGCCTACGCCGGCAGGCCCTAGCATCTTGTGGCCTGAGAAGGTCAGGAAGTCGCACCCGATCTCTTTCACATCAAGCTTCATGTGAGGAGCCGCCTGGGCAGCGTCGATGATCGTTATGGCGCCAACCTCTCGCCCGAGCCTTGACAAGAGCGCGATGTCAGTCTTCGTGCCTACTGCGTTTGAGACTGCTGTGAATGAGAAGATAGCGGTCTTCTTGTCAAGCTTCTTCTTCAAGTCATCCATATCGAGCATGAAGTCCTTCTTTATCCTGACGAACTCGAGCTTGAAGCCTTCTCTCTTAGCAAGTTCCTGCCAAGGCACGAGGTTCGAGTGGTGTTCAAGCTCTGTCAAAAGTATCTTCTCTCGTCCCTTCCCGACAATCTCCTTGACTGTCCAGGACAAGAGGTTCAATCCTTCAGTCGCACCCTTAGTGAATATTATCTCGTCAGGCTCTGCGCTTAGGAAGCGAGCGACGATCGCCCTTGCCTCATCAAACGCCCTTGTGGACTCCTCACTGATAGAGTAGAGGCCTCGATGCACATTCGCGTTGTGCTCTTCGTAGAACCTCTTGACAGCCTCTATGACGCACGAAGGCTTCTGCGTGGTCGCAGCGTTGTCAAGGTAGACAATCCTCTTTCTGTTTATCTTCCTTGCAAGCTGAGGAAAGTCTTTTTTCAGGTCGTCTGCAACAGGATCATCAATCTTGCCCTTCTTCCTAGGCAGTTTATCATTATCAGCTGTCATCTTGAAAAACCTCCGATTATAGTCGCATCAAGCGACTTTTCAAATCCGGACTTGGCCTCGTCTGGCAATAGCTCCAGTGTTGGAGCAAAGAAACCTTTTATCATGAGCCTCTTCGCATCCTCAAAATTGATTCCGCGACTCAGCAGGTAGAATATCTTCTCAGAGTCAAGCTGGCCCACCGTAGACCCGTGGCTGCACTTCACGTCATGGTTCCTGATCTCCAGGTTGGGAATCGCGTCTGCCTCTGAACGGTCGCAGAGCAGAAGAGCGTCTTGCCTCTCATAACCCTCACTCCCAAAAGCAGCATCACCTATAGAGATCATCCCCCTGCTCAGTGCCTTGGCCTCATCATTCACGACGCCGCGGCTAAGCAGGTCAGACCGAGTCCTGGCTGCCTCGTGATACGCAGCAGTGCATACGTCAAACATCTGGTTCCTGCTGCCCGCGAACAAGGTCTTTATGACAGTAGAAGCGTTCTCCTCCTTCAGATTCGAGATGATCGAGTTGTTGGCGTATCCTGAGCCAAGCGAGAGCTCAAACCAATCCACTCTCGCATCCTTCATCACGTCAGCTTTCCGCTCGTCAAAGAAAACAATCCCTTGCCCAAGGTTTTGAAGATTGATCAGCTTAAGGTCGCTGCCTTTGCCAGCCAGCGCCTTGATGCTTAACCCGAAATAACCCTTTATACCTTCATCAGCGTCAGGGGATGAGCTTGATGAGAGCCTGAAGATGACTGATGAGCTGCTATTCGCCCCTGCAAGGATGAAAACGCTTGCAATCTGAGGAAGGCTGCCAGCATGAAGGTCCAATATAACCGGCTTGTCAATCCTTGCAGACTCCTTGACCTTGATCAATAACACGTTGTTTGTGAATGCAGAGTTCAAAAGGGCAGACCTTGATCTTGCAGGAGAATCAGAGGTGTCTCTGAAGAGCGCCAGCACTTCCTCGCCAAGGATGCCTAGGCCAGGGCCTTGGATCATCTCAACCAGTGCAAGGTCTGCGTTTGAATGCGTGACGCGAACCGATCCTGCTGTCGGGATCAGGCCTTTTGGATTCTCAAAGTCAATCCCTGAGTCAAAAGAGACCCCAGAACCATACTTGAAGCTGACAGGAGGGAGTGATTTCATGGCCTTCAAGAAGTCCATCCTCTCAGCGCAAGCCCACTTCGGCTCTCCAAGCCTAGTGCAGAGCGCCTGAAGCCCGGCCTCAAATGAGCCCTCTTTCTCTTTCTTGCTCATCCCAAAGATCCCTCCATCTCGATCTCGATCAGCCTGTTTAGCTCGACAGCGTACTCTAATGGGAGTTCCTTCACGATCGGCTCTATGAATCCAGAGACAATCATCCTGGTAGCGTCATCCTTTGATATCCCCCTGCTCATGAGATAGAACAATTGCTCGTCGCTTATCCTGCCTACAGTCGCCTCGTGCGCCACTGTCGCGCTCTTCTCATCTACCTTCATCGTAGGATAAGTGTTTGACTTGCTCACCTCGTCCATCATGAGGGTGTCGCAGTTTATGCTTGAAGCCGCGCTGATAGCGCCCTTCCTGATGCTGACTAAGCCCCTGTAACTGGTTATCCCGCCGTCCTTGCTCAAGGACTTCGATACGATCGTGGAGCTGGTGTTCTTTCCGATGTGATACACCTTTGAGCCGGTGTCCTGATGCTGGCCCTCGCCTGCATAAGCGATTCCGAGGTAGTGTGATTTCGACCGGGCGCCCATGAGCACGCTGCAAGGGTAGAGCATCGTAGTCCTTGATCCCATGTTGCCGTTCACCCACTCCATCACCCCGTCCTCGTAGACGACTGCTCGTTTGGTGTTCAGGTTGTATGTGTTCTTGCTCCAGTTCTCGATGCTAGAGTATCTGGCCCTGGCTCCTTTCAGCACGTGGATCTCTACGCAGCCAGCGTGCATGCTGTTCTCGCTGTATTGAGGCGCGCTGCAACCCTCAATGTAGTGCATCTCGGCGCCTTCGTCAATGACTATAACTGTGTGCTCGAACTGGCCTCCTCTCTTGGCGTTCATCCGGAAGTATGCTTGCAGAGGGATGTCTACCTTGACTCCTTTCGGGATGTAGATGAAGGTCCCTCCGCTCCAGACAGCGACGTGGAGCGCTGCGAACTTATGGAGCCTGATCGGCACGCAGGAGGTCATGAAGTACTTCTTGACTAGGCCAGGATGCTTTTGGACCGCCTCGTCGCAGTCCAGGAATATGACTCCCTGCTTTGCCCATTTCTCTTTTAGGTTGTGGTAGACGGCCTCGCTCTCATACTGGGCTCCCACGCCTGAGAGGGCTTTCTTCTCAGCCTCAAGGATGCCAAGCCGGTCGTAGGTCTCACGGATGTCTTTTGGCACCTCATTCCAGTCTGAGGCGTTCTTCTTGGCATCAGGCCTCATGAACAAGTGTATCTTAGAGATGTCAAGGCTTGAGAGGTCAGGCCCCCAGGAGGGAAAGCTCATCTCCTTGAATGCCCGCAGGCCTTCAAGTCTTTTCGCGAGCATCCAGTCAGGCTCGTTCTTGGATCTTGATATCTCGCGCACCAGTTCTTCTGAGAGCCCTGGCTTTGCCTTGTAGGTGAGCTTCTCCTCATCAGAATGATCGTATCTGGAGCGGTCTATTCCGAATGACTGCATCTCGCTCCTTGCCGCATCCTCTTTTTGTCCGCTCATATTAGATACCATCCCAGAATTAACTATAGTTAATTAACTATAGTTAAGACTTCCAAAAGATATTTAAATGTTTCGGTGCTAATGGTTGAGAAGATTTAAATATCCGCAAGTACAGAGGAAGAGCATGCCAGAGATAATGCCCCAGGAGATAGCAGTGTGGTACCTCATACCCGCGATACGCAGAGAGCTATCAAAAGAGCTCATCAAGAAAGGCATCACCCAGAAGAAGATATCCAGGCTTCTCGGAGTGACCGAAGCTGCAGTCTCACAATACATCAAGAAAAAAAGGGCGGAAGGGCTCAAGTTCTCAAAGGCTGAACAGATCAAGATCGAAAAGACAGCAACAAGCATACTAAAAGACGAGGCCAACTCAAGAAAGCAAATCTATAATCTCTCGCACGAGCTCATGGGCACCAAAGCAGTATGCAGGCTCCACAGGTCACATGACAAAACGCTCAAGAGCAACTGCACAATATGCTTCAGGTGAACAAGGATGATAGGCATAATATCAGACACACACGACAACATAGACAGCATAAGAAAAGCAGTCTCGATCTTCAAGACGCGAAAAGTCGAGTTCGTGATCCACTGCGGAGACATAATAGCTCCTGCAACTGTGAAGTACTTTGAAAGCCTGAAGATGAAGTTCATATTCGGAAACTGCGACGGAAACCGATCGCTAATCCTGAAACGAGTGGAAGAGATCAAAGGAGAGCACCACGGCAGAATCATGGAGATCAAGCACCGAGGCAAGAGCATATGCGCAGTCCACGGCGACAACCAAGGCATATTCGAGAAAGCCCTAGGCCAAGGATATGATTACCTCCTCCACGGCCACACTCACATCCCAGAAGACAGGAAAATCAAGGACACGAGAGTGCTATGCCCTGGCGGTCACTACCTTGGAGACCCAAAAGAGAGGAACCAAGTCATAATCCTGGACTTAGAGAAAGACAATGTAGAGTTCATCAACGTAAACAGCGAGAAGGCCTAGCCCGGATCAACGGTCTAGGATGAACGAGAAGAACGACTTCTTCTTAGGGGTGCGGTTAAAAAAAGTGATGATAGTATCCTTCTGGTCCAGGTACATCCGATTATCATCCTTCGCAAGCATCTTCCAATGGATCCACCTGGAATCAGCCACAGAATCCCCCAGAAGCAAGTCACCATCTATCTTTCCGAAGTAATAGATGCTCCTGAAATGCTCAAGCTTGTTCTCCTCGAAGTAAGAAGACTTGTAATAGTCAAAACTGCTTATGCGGCACCTAAGCTGCTCGCTTATGCTCCTCATGAGCGCATCCTCATAACTCTCCCGCTCCTTAGGGGTGTCTCCTGGAAGCGACCACATATCATCACCAAGCTTCTTTATCAAGAGCACCTCTGAAGAATCGTTGAAGACGATCATGCAGACAGGAGTGACTATGTTCATCATCCGGCTTCTGGCGCTCAGATTTTAAAAAGTTTGTCATGGGCAAGGCACGCCCCTGTCCGGACGTACACAAGGATAAGTTTTTTAAAGGGTTACACTCTCCCAAAAGCCATGGTTAAAGGGATAATATTCGACTTTTGGGGAACACTAGTAGAGAACGGGATACATCCAAGCCCGGTCAACCAAGTGAAGTATATCTTGAGACTAAGAATGCCCTTCAAGGAGTTCGTCGTGCGCTTCGAAGAAGCCATGATGACCAGGGAATACGCAGACCTCAACGAGGCCTTCACAGCGGTTTGCGAGGAATTCAGGATTCCACCGAACAAGTACATCCTGGAGAGGCTTGTTGGCATGTGGAACAAGAACGAGTTCCTGGGAAAGCCGTTCTTCGAGGTCATAGATATTCTCGAATACCTCAAGAGCCAGGGACTCAAGATAGCCCTCATCTCAAACACCAACCCGACGATCATGAGGGTAATAGAGAAGTACAAGCTAGACCAATACTTCGACGCCCAGATACTCTCATACAAGGAGGGAAAGCTAAAGACCGATCCAGAGCTCTTCCAGAAAGCGCTAGGGGAGATAGGCCTGAAAGCAAAGGACGTCATCATGATAGGAGACTCGATCCAGACAGACATCATAGGCGCAAAGAATGCAGGCCTGCGAGCGATCCTCATAGACAGGATGAACAAGCGGGACTACCAGCCGAAGATCAGGAACCTGCGAGAGCTAAAAGAGCTTGTCGAGAACGGAAAACTTGATGAGCACGCAAACCAGGAGCCAACCCTCAGAGAGGACCTGGCCAGAGAATGAGTGACGACTGCATATTCTGCAAGATAATAAGAGGAGAGATACCTTCTTCAAAGATATACGAGGACAAGGATTTCTTCGCTTTTCTGGACATAAGGCCGATAAACAAGGGTCACTCGCTCATAATACCCAAGGTGCACTGCAAAGGCATACTGGACTTTCCGAGAGCAGAGGAGACAGACTTCCTGGAGGTCATCAAGAAGGTTGCAGGCGCAGTCGTGAAAGCAGTGGACGCCGATGGCTTCAACCTGGGGATGAACACGGGAGCCGCTGCAGGCCAGATAGTCTTCCACGCGCACATGCATATCATCCCTAGGTTCGAGGGCGACGGGCTTAAGAGCTGGCCACACAAGGAACTCTCCAGGGAAGAGATGGATGAGACCCACAAGAGAATACTCTCGGCACTCAAGTAATTCAAAGCCACCGCCTCTAGAAAAAACAGTAAGCTTTTTAAGAGGCTTGTTTTTCTTAACAATATTCGCGGCGTCGTAGCTCAGCCTGGTTAGAGCACAGGTCTCATAAGCCTGGGGTCGGGGGTTCAAATCTCCTCGACGCCATTGAACAAGGTTCAATGAGTTGAGGGTCCAGAAATCTTTAGGATTTCTCGAAGTCCTCGACACTACTCTTTTTCTTTGATCTTTCTTTTAAACACAAAGCTGGAGCTTCGCCTTTATCGGAAAGAGCATCCGGCCAGGCGAAGAATGGAAGAGGAGGAAACAAGAAAATAAGAAAAGAAAAAGAGAAAGAGGAAAAAAATAAGAAAAGGAAATAATTTGGGAGTTCAAAAGCCTCACTTCTTCTTCGCGTGGGTCTTGAAGAACTCCAAGACCTCGACCGGCAAGGCCATCACGACAGTGTTGCTCGCAGTCGGCCCCAGGCCGTCTAGCGTCTGGAGCGTCCTTAGCTGCATCGCGCCTCCGCTCTTGGCCATGGTCTCTGCTGCCAGGGCAAGGTTTTTGGCTGCGTCGCGGTCTCCTTCGCTCTTGATTATGTTGGCTCGCTTCTCACGCTCAGCAGCCGCCTGCCTGCTCATGATCTGCTTCAAGTCGTTTGGCACTTCTATGTCCTGGAGCTTTATGACCTGGACGTCTAATCCCCACTGGTCTGTCTCCTTGTCGACTATCACCCTTATCTCGTCGCCGATCTTCTGCCTCTCTGATAGGACAGTGTCTAGGCTCATGCCGCCGATGACGTCCCGAAGCGCCGTCTGGGCGTACTGGGCGATCGCGTACTCGTAGTCCTGGACTTTCAATATGGCGTCCTCAGGCTTTATCACCCTGAAGAAGACCACTCCGTTCACGTTCACAGGCACGTTGTCCAGGGTCATGACTTGCTGCTTATCGATGTCAATCGTCCGCACCCTCAAGTCGACCCTGGTCATCTGCTGGATGACTGGGAAGACGAACCTAAGGCCTGCTGTTCGCATGCCTGTGAACCTTCCAAGCGTCAGGACGACTCCCTTCTCGTACTCCTTGAGCACGCGGATGCTTATAACTATCAAGAAAACTACTGCTCCGATAACATATCCCCACATGATGATACCACCTCTTTTAAGAGAAGCAAAGGCAAAGGGATATATAAAGATATCTGAAACCATTTCTCTTTGATTGTCAGAGAGCTCGTGTGAATCGTCTTGCCTCAGAAACATTTTTATAAAACAACAGCCTCAACAGATTAATGAAATTCTACGTCGCAGCCCCATTCTCGGAGAAGGAGAGAGTCAGAGAGATCCACACCCTCATCAAGAGGAAAGGCCATTCCTTGAGCAGCGACTGGACGCTCCATAAACCCATAAAGCCTTATGACCAGAACGCAGAAACTAGCAAGGAGTACTCTGAGGAAGACGTCAAGGGTGCAATGGACTGCGACGTCTTCATAATCCTGACAAGTGAAAACAAGACTACAGGAAGCTATCTGGAACTTGGAGCCGCGATCTCCAGCAGCCTCATCCGCGAAAAGCCTAAGATCTACTGCGTCGGACCTCACTTTGCCGTCAGCATGATGAACTATCACCCAAGAATCATAAGGGTCCATTCCATATCAGATATTGAGGAACTTCGCTGAGAAAAACTAAGAGATGACAAGCGCTCAGTAGCTCTTGGCGACGTAGACAGTTTCTTTCGCAGGCTTGCCGCACACCGCGCACTTCTCGAATTTCGCGTCGTCCTTTCCGAATCTCTTGCCTCGGACGAATGCCTGGGCTTCTTTCTCGATCTTCTCAGCGCACTTGGCGCCTTCAAGCTCTATCGAGCAGAATCCCGTGCAGGCCATCTTCTTGTCGTCGACGGCCGCTTTTATCTCGTCCATGGTGCTGCATTTGATTACGTAGTCCTTGAAGCCCGCGAGCTTCCTGCTCTTAAGCTTTTGGGTGTATTCCTTTGATTCCTTGGCTAGGAACTCCTCGAGCGCGTCTATCTTGACAGGGCTCTTGACGCCGGTGCTCCTGTTCACCACCACGGCCTGGCTTTTCTCAAGGTCTTTTGGCCCAAGCTCGATCCTGAAAGGGACTCCTTTTAGCTCCCACTCGTTGAACTTCTCGCCCGCGCTTACGTGATCCCGGTCGTCAAACTTGACAGAGTAGTGCTTTGAGAGCTTCTTCTCGATCTCTGCGCACTTCACCTTCACAGGGGTTCCTGAGTCCTTGAATATGATGGGCACGATCACTACCTGGACGGGAGATAGGTCAAACGGGAGTATCAGGCCCTGGCTGTCTCCGAGGATCGCTATCATGGCGCCGTATATCCTGCTTATGGCTGGGCCGTAGCAGTTGATGTATCCTAGCTTCTCGCTGCCGTCCTTGTCCACGAATTTTACGCCAAAGGGCTTTGAGAAGTTGGTCCCCAGCATGTGCGTAGATGGCAGCTGGATGACTTTTCCAGAGTCCATGAGCGCGTCTGCCGCAAAGGTGTGGACTGCTCCTGGGAACTTGTCCCATTCAGGCCTTTGGAAGAATATGATGGGGATTGCGAACTCTTCCTCTATCATCTCGTAAGTGGTCTCCATGTCCTCTATTATCTGCTGGCGGGACTCTTCTTCTGTCGCAAAGACGTTGTGGGTCTCTATCCAGTGGAACTCCCTGGCTCTCAGGAATGGCCTCGTGGCTTTTGTGCCTTCTGCCCGCCACACCTGGCAGGATTGGTATCTCTTGAACGGGAGGTCTGTGTAGCTCCTGATCCAGTAGCTGTACATCCTGTAGAGCGCGGTCTCGCTCGTGGGCCTTAAGGCCAAGGGTTCTTGGAGCTTCTCTCCTGCCCCTACTTCAGTCACCCAGAAGACTTCTGGGGCGAATCCAGCCACGTGGTCTGACTCGAGCTTGAAGTTGGATTCTGGTATGAGCGAGGGCATGATTAAGGGCAGGTGACCTTTCTTCTCTAGTATGCGCTCGTATTTCTCGTACATCTTCTTCATGGTGATCACGGCCCAGGGCATGTAGCAGACAAAGCCTTTTATGTTGTATCTTAAGTCTGCCAGCTCTGCTTTTTGGACGAGCTCAGAATACCATTCTGAGAAGTCTGCGTCTTTTGACACAGATATCCCTTTCGTGGTCTTCTTGGCCTCTGTCTTGTCGGTTTTCTTCTCGGACATGGTTTTTAAGCATGCAAGACGCTTATTTAAAGGTTGCGAATCAGCTGCCGGAGCGGCGGGTCTTATGGTTGCAGGGGACTTTGAGCTCAACAAGAAGTTGTAACTCCTCTTCAGTATACACTTATGGCGCAAAAGGACCGAAAGCTTTAAAAAGGGTATTTCCAAAAATAAGGTTAACGGTTTTTACAGCTTTGCAACGGTAATATAGAGAACGAGACAAAAAAAAGAGACGTCGTTTCGGGTCGCAGGGAAAAATCGTTCATAATAAGGCTAGAAACAGTAAGTTATACAATATTTGGGGGGATTGGTATGATAGACGCAGAGACTAGGCGCATATTTATGCTGGATGATGGTGTCCAGATAGAACGCCACGTAAGGATAATTGACAAGAGCTTTGTCTTCACGGATGCCAAGGGAAAGGAGATCTCCAAGAAGATGAAGATAGATGAGAAACTAATCGAGCACGTGATCACAGAACTAGTAGGTGAGGAAGCAACTCCGATAATCTTCTACCTGAGAGGCAAGAAGCAGATCTCAGAGTTCATAATCGCAGAGGAGCTAGACATGGAGATACACATGACAAGGAACCTCCTCTACAGGCTCTTAGAGTTCAACATAGTCTCCTTCCTTCGGAAGAAGGACAGGATCAAGGGATGGTACATCTGCTACTGGGACTTCAACGAGCACATGATACCCTACCTTGCAGAGAAGCTCAGGCTCGCCAAGATCGCGAGGCTCAAGGACAGGCTAGGCAAGGAGTCGAGCAACATGTTCTACATCTGCAAGGGCGCATGCACAAGGATGACCTTTGAGAAGAGCATGGAGTTCAGCTTCAAGTGCCCTGAGTGCGGCGAGATCATGCAGGAGCAGGACAACACCAGGACCAAGGAGTTCCTGACCCAGCAGATATTCGAGCTCGAGAAGAAAGAGATCACTAACTAGAAGCAAAGACTCGTAAACTATTTTTTCTTTTCATATTCTGCATATATCCTTGTCTTCTCTGGCGCACCGCATTCTGCGACGAGTCAGCAATCGCATTTAAAATCGTAATTTATATAAACACAGCTTGCGCTAGGGAGGGTTATGGTGAGGAAAAAGGGCGCTACTAGAAAGAGGCTTGTCCCTGAGAGCTCTTCTAAATACGAGAAGGACATCAAGAACCTTCCTGAGCACGAGCTTCGGGAGCTGCTCTTGATAAACATGTACAAGCAAGCGCTTCTTCGGGCGCAGCTTGAAGCAGTCACTAACATCCTCATAAAGAGGAAGCTCGCGACGTACGAGGAGATCTGGAAGGAGACTAACGAGAACTTCAAGAACACTGTATGAGCAAGGACTGCAGACGCATCATCACAGGCGTAAAAAAAATTTCAAAATCCAAAAATTATTTTTCAGAAAAGAGGTGAATCATTAGATGGTCAGGGTTGCTATAAACGGATTTGGAAGGATAGGTAGGATGGTCTTTCGTGCGGGATTTAGCGACCCTGCAATCGAGTGGGTCGCGATAAACGACCTGACAGACACGAAGACCTTGGCGCACCTGCTGAAATATGATTCTGTCCACAGGAGATTCCCAGGAGAAGTAGGGTATAATGAGCACTCGTTAATTGTCAACGGGAAGGAGATCAAGGTGCTCGCTGAGAGAGACCCCTCGAAGCTCCCTTGGAAGGACTTGAATGTGGATGTGGTGGTTGAGAGCACAGGATTCTTCACAGAGCACGATAAGGCAAGCCTCCACCTCTCTGCCGGTGCTAAGAAGGTCCTCATAAGCGCGCCTGCTAAGGGGCAAGACTTCACCATCGTAAAGGGGGTGAATGAGCACGATTACGACAAGGAAAAGCATAACATAATAAGCAACGCGAGCTGCACCACGAATTGCCTTGCACCGATGGTCAAGGTGCTCAATGACAACATAGGCATAATCCGCGGGTTCATGAACACAGCTCACGCATACACTTCAGACCAGAGGATGGTTGATGCGCCCCATAAAGACCTCCGAAGGGCGAGGAGCGCCGCAGTCTCCATAGTCCCGACTACGACCGGCGCTGCAAAGGCAGTCTCAGAGGTCATCCCTGAACTCAAGGGCAAGCTTGATGGTATAGCCCTAAGGGTGCCTGTACCTGATGGATCAGTGGTAGACTTCGTGTGTGAGGTCAAGCGCGACACCTCAAAGGAGGAGATAAACAGCCTCTTCAAGAGCGTGGCAGAGCATCACTTAAGCAAGGTCCTCGAATACACTGATGAACCGATAGTCTCAGCAGACATCGTCGGCAACCCCTACAGCTGCATATTTGATTCCAACATCACTAATGTAATTGATGGAAGACTAGTCAGAGTCCTTGGTTGGTATGACAACGAGTGGGGCTACAGCAACAGGATGATAGACGTCATCAAGATGTTGGTCTAAGCTTTTAGCGGCAAAAGAATTCATAAATCAATGGCTGATCAGAGATAATGGAGAGAGAAGTATGGCAGATCCCTTATTCACGATTATCGACGGATACTTCATGACAGGCATAGTGTTCGTGTTCGTCGCAGGATTCCTGATAGGGTTTGAGAGGGGCTCGAGGGGGGAGCCTGCAGGCGTCCGAACCCACACACTAGTCTGCTTCGGAGCCATGCTCTTCACGCTAATCTCCCAGTACGTCGACCCTCTGTCACCTTCAAGGATTGCGGCGAACGTCGTAACAGGGATGGGCTTCTTAGGCGCTGGCATAATAATGCATAACAGGGGATCTGTCAAGGGATTGACGACTGCAGCAACCCTTTGGCTCACGGCAGCAATAGGCGTCGCCATAGGATATGGGTTCTACGTCGTCGCTGTACTTGCAACCCTCTCTGCATTCGTCATCCTTAAGCTTCCGCATATCGGAGAGGAAGGATTCAAGCCAGAGAGCACTTACTTGAGCACAGCCCTAAAGCCCGATAAGCCACCAAGCAGCACAAGGAAGAAGACAATCTTGAAGAAGGAAGGCGGGAAAAAGAGATAATCTCCTGAAGCGCCAACCCAAAAATTTTTAAACCACAATCTCATATGCAACCTTGAAATGAAGACAGTCGAGGATTTTGATTTCTCAGGGAAAAGAGTGCTTTTAAGAGTCGATTTCAACGTCACGCTTGACGAGGAAGGCAACGTAAGCGACGACTCAAGAATCATGGCCGCTCTTCCGACCATAAGGCACATCTTAGAGCATCGTCCAAGGCAACTCATCATCATGAGCCATTTAGGAGACCCTGAAGGGCCTGAGACGCGATTCTCTATGGACAAGGTTTCCGAACGTCTGATACAGCTCTTGGGAAAGAGCGTGTATAAGACAAAGGACGCAGTGGTCCAGAGGATGCCTGGAGAGGGTTTGGTGCTGCTTGAGAACTTAAGGTTCCATAAGGAGGAGAAGGCTGATGACGAGGAGTTCGCAAAGAAGCTCGCATCCTACGCGGACGTGTACGTGAATGACGCTTTTGGCGTGTGCCACAGGAAGCATGCGAGCGTGCACGCGATCACCAAGTTCTTGCCTTCATGTGCCGGCCTTCTCATAAAGAAAGAGCTTGAGAACCTCGACATCGACAGGATGCCAAAGCCGATCTTCGCCATCCTTGGAGGGGGAAAGCTTGGCACCAAGATCCCGCTCATACAACGGCTTCTCGTGAACACCGACAAGGTGATCGTCGGGGGCGGCATGATATTCACGTTCTACAAGGCCCAAAAGTACGAGATAGGCGAGAGCGTCGTCGACAAGTCTTATCTTAAGAATGCAGAGGTCATGTGCCATAACGAGAAGCTCTATCTGCCAGAGGATGTTGTTGTCGCTGATTGTGAGAGCAAGACTGAGGTGCGCACGGTCGCTGCTGGCTCAATCCCTAAGAAAAGCGTGGGGCTTGACATCGGGGCTAAGAGCGTTAAGCAGATCAAGAAGATGCTGAAAGGTGCCAGGACAGTGCTTTGGAACGGGCCGCTAGGGTATTATGAAAAGCCTCCTTTTGACAAGGCTACAAGGGAGATTGCGAATTTCATAGCAGGCCTCGACTGCAACAAGGTCGTTGGCGGCGGGGACACTGCTGATATTATCCATAAGATGGAGCTTGAGGGCAAGTACTCGTTCATAAGCAGCGGGGGAGGCGCGGCCTTGGAGGTCTTGTCCGGCAACGCTCTTCCTGCACTTGAGGCTTTGGAGATCAATGTAGGAGCAAAAGCAGAAGTGAAGGGAGCGCAGGGGAAGTGAACATATGATTATCACGCTAGGCGGAACTCCTGGGAGTGGAAAGTCAAGCATAGGCGGGATTCTTGCAAAGAATCTCGGTTACAAGTATTATTCTGCAGGAGATGTCTGGCGTAAATACGCTGCCGAACAAGGCATGACCTTGGAGGAGCTGCACAAGAAGGCTGAACTGGACCCCTCGACAGATAAGCTGGTTGATGATTACATGAAGGCGCTCGGCGAGAAAGAAGATGATTTCATAATCGACGCCAGGCTGGGCTATCATTTCATCCCTCATAGCGTGAAGGTATTCGTGGACGCAGATGTTGATGTCAGGGCTGAGAGGGTTTTTAGGTTGGAGCGTAGCGGGGAGCGCTTTGCTAAGGTGGCTGACGCCAAGAAGTCCATCCAGATGAGGATGAAGATGGATCAGAAGCGATACGAGAAGATTTATGGGATTGATCCTTACAGGTTTGAGAACTATGATTTCATCGTGAATACTACTAACAAGACTGTGGAGGAGTCTGCAGGGGAAGTGTATAGGTTCGCGATGTTTAAGAGTAATCCTCCTAGGAGGAAGTGAGTAGTTTCTTCTTTTTTTCTTGTTTAGGCCTTTTCTCTTTTGGGTGATTCTTTGGTTGTTTGTTTTCGAAACATTTAAATAGTTAAACAACACTACTAATAGCCAAAAAGAGCTACTGGAAGCCAAACATCGATAGCAAATAAGTACGTGCCGAGGAAGAATGAAAGCTTGCAACGGTAATAAAAAAACGCCAATAGTAGCAAAGACGCCAAGAGAAGAGGGAATAGAGATAACAAGACTGGAGCCAGTCGTTATCGAGGTGGAGCAAGGTGAAGAAGTCATCTCCCACCTCATCCTCTTCGAGATAAAAGCAAAGCTTAATATAGAGGAGGAAGGGCTGGTCATCGATGGAGATATCAAAGAGACCATATTCCTGGCAAAAGAATTCTAGACCAAGACGAGAGATGAAGAGATAATCTTAATAAGGTGATGCGACATGGACGGAGTACTTCTAGACGAACCTGAGAGGAAAGCAAGGAAAGCGCTGGCAGAACTAAAAGAGAAGATAAGCCTGTTCCTATACAGCCACTACATCGACTTCGACAGGGACGTAGGGATAAAGATTAAGGAAGAGGTCTTCCACCCCTCATTCATCCTCAGGAAGAGCCACATAGTGATAGATTGCTTCAGGCTGACAGAAGAACAGGACGACGAGTACGCGAAGAGAAGCAGACTCTACAAGGAAGATGGCGTCAAGTACATAGCCCTAGACCTGCGAAACCTGGCGATGAAGAACGTCGACCAAGCGCTTCGAGAACAGCTCCCAAAGCTCGGATGCGCAGTCTGAGGATTCAAGAAGGAAACAAAAATATTTTTAACCTGCAACAACCTGCTTTCTGAAAAGTAACTACGCTAGAGAGGATAACATGATAGGGCGGCTTGCAACAATAAGCCTGACAGCGCTCCTATACGCTGCCCCGGCACTGGCAAAGTACGACACCAACCTGACAAGGCTCAGCCCTGAGCCAATACGCCTAGAGCAGAAGACCGAAGCACCAGCCCCAAGACTCATTCTAGACAGGATCAGGACTGAAGGATTCATAGACCCGATAAGCGCTAAAATAGCGCATCCACAGAAGAAGATGAGGCTCGCATCCGAAGAGTACAACCGCAAAGAACCAGGAGCTGCGCCGCAAAGCCCAACCCCTCCTATCGAGGAGGTGAGAAGGATCATTGAAAGACCAGAGCTAGACCTCAAACGAGCCCTGTCAGGAGACGAGAGGATATCAATCAGCCTCAACATAAAAGCCAACGAACTATACGAGGCAGAAAAAACGCGAATAAGGGTGAAGAATGGCGAGGCAAAGCTGCAATACTCAGACAACAGGCAGCAGAGCCGAAGAGAGTTAATGATAGAGGTTCCCGCGGGACCGGTCGACATAGGAGTAAGGCTAAATAACAGGGAAGAGAAGGCAGTGAGCGCGAGCATAGGAGTGATAAAGGGAGTACGCCTAAGGACAGGCTACTTAGGAGGATCAGTAACCAAAGGCGTCAGCGTAAGCCATTACGGCAAAAACCACTACGCCCAAGCCATCTTAGACCATTCAGAGGGTGACACGACTCAGAGCACATACATGATGCTCTATGCCAACACGACAAGCTCGAAGATCCTTCCTGACTCGTTCTGCCTGGAGAGGTCAAGCTACAGCTTTGCAGGATATCCCTGGAGAAGCACCACAATCAACGTAAGCAAGTACTTGAGCGGGAAGATGCTAAGAAGCGTATATGCATATTACGCAGATATCCTGAATGGGACTTACAGGACTACTAACTTCCAGGCAGGCATTGAGCTAAGACCTCCTGGAACAGAGAACTTGAAAGTAAAGATCGGAGCTGATGATTGGCGTGGAAAAGTCAACCCCAGCATCTCACTTAGCTACATACTCCCATTCTAAGAAAAAGAGCTGCAAAGGCAATGGAAAGTTATTAAAAAGGATCTATGCTCTGGGAAAATCATGCCAGACCACATCCCAAGCGCAAAAGACCTTGTCGTAAAAGAGAAGTTCGAGGAGCGCTACAGGAAGCTTCTTTGCGAGAGATACGACGAGTTCATGGACTACTCGACAAGATACGTCCGGAAGAGCATCAGGGTGAACACGCTAAAGACGAACGTTGAGGAGTGCATGAACAGGCTTAGGGTCAACTGGAGGCTTGAGAAGGTGCCCTGGTGCGAGGCAGGATTCTGGCTTGACCATAAAGGAGAAGATGAGGAGAAAAGATACGACATAGGAAACACTCCAGAACACATCTTAGGATACATCTACGTCCAAGACGCTGCAAGCATGATACCGCCAGTCGTCCTTGACCCAAAGCCAGGGGAATGCGTGCTTGATATGTGCGCAGCCCCAGGAAGCAAGACGAGCCAGATAGCGGCGATGATGCAGAACAAAGGGATCCTCATAGCGAACGACCTCCAAGGAAGCCGGCTGAAAGCCTTAGGGATAAACCTTCAGAGGATGGGAGTCCTGAACGCGATCTGCACCCAGATGCCAGGCCACAGGTTCCTGAAGACCAGCATAAGGTTCGATAAGGTGCTAGTCGACGCTCCTTGCTCAGGGACCGGCACCATCAGGAAGGCTTTCATAAACCTAAAGATGTGGAGCCCAGGCCTGGTCCGGAAGTTCTCAGCAGAGCAAAGACAGCTCATAAAGACCGGCTTTGAAGTGCTAAAGCCAGGAGGGACGCTAGTGTACTCCACTTGCACTCTCGAGCCAGAGGAGAACGAAGGGATAATCGACTGGCTGCTCAAGCACCAGCCAGACGCCTTGGTCGAGGAGATAAGGCTCGACATAAGAAGAAGCCAGGCCATAACAGAGTATGAAAGCGAGAAGTACAGCGAGGAAGTAAGAAAGACCTTGAGGATATGGCCTCAAGACAACGATACGGAAGGTTTTTTCATAGCAAAGATTAAAAAGAGAGCATGAACCGGACAGGGATAGCATTGAGAAAGAGAAACAAATCAGAGGATGAGAGGAAGAGGGGGAAGAGGCATATTCTAAAACCCAAGCAGGAAAGGAAGAAGACTCCCTACAAGATAGACCTCACCAAGCTGATCATCATCCTGGCAGCGGTAGTCATCTTGTCAGCAATCCTCTGGAGCCCGATAGAGAGCGCCCTCTCAAAGACGAGCCCAACAAAGCTAAGAGATGACATAAACGCGTTCGGAGCTCTCGCTCCGATAATCTATATATGCATCATGATAGTCCAGGTCCTGGTGTCGATAGTCCCAGGCCAGTTCGTGACATTGTTCGGAGGATTCACCTTCGGAGCGTTCTGGGGCACGGTCTACTCCATGATCGGCATGATAATAGGATCCGCCATCGCGTTCCAGATCGGGAAGCGGTTTGGAAGGCCATTCCTGGAAGACATAATCGACACAAAGCTCCTGAGGAGATTCGACCAGAAGAGCGCAGAGAGAGGGATAGTCATACTCTTCTTCTTCTTCCTCCTGCCATTCACGCCTGACAACGCGGCGTGCTTTGCAGCAGGCCTGACCAAGATAAGGCTAAGAAGCCTCATCTGGGTCGCTGCGATTGGAAGATTACCAGGGACCATGGTCTCCTGCCTGATAGGATCAGGCTTCGGAAGAGACGCGTCCATGAAGGCATGGATCTTCATAGGAGCGCTCACACTCCTGATATTCCTCGCATATTGGCACAAGAAGAGGCTTGAGAAGCACGCGTACAACTTCATGAAGCCAAAGAGCAGCTCCAAGAAGAGCATTTCTGAGAATAAAAAGAACGAGATGTAAAAAAATAAAAGAGTTTGAAAATTCAAGGCTTACTTCCTTGCCTTCTCCAGCTTTCCCTTAAGGAGCGCGTTGAGGCTCTGATCGTTCACCTTTATGACCTGCCACCTGACTCCAGGGATGTCGCCTTTGCTCCTTCCCATCTTGCCGCCGATGCACTCCACGATTACCTGGTCGTGCTCGTCGACGAGCTTAGTCGCGCCGTCACCCGGGCAGAAAGCAGTGACTTGCTTGCCGTTCTTGATGAGCTGGACCCTCACGCACTTCCTCATGGCCGAGTTAGGCTGCTTTGCCTCGAGCTGGACCTTCTCCAAGACAATGCCTGAAGCCTGGCTCGCGCCCTCAAGGGGATCGCTCTTCTGCTTCAAGTTCCTTGCGCTCTTGACGAACCACTTGTTATGCCACTTGCTCTCCTTCCTTCTGCTCTGCAGCTTCTTTGCCGCGTTAAGTCCTGTACTCTTCTTTCCCATGCAAATATCACCTTCTCAAACTATACTACCTTTATCTCCTGGACCGCGAAGTACTTACCCACGATCTTCTCAAGATTCCGCAGATTCTGGGCCTTTATGCCTATAAGCAAGCCCTTTGTCTTCGTATCTGAACCGACAATAGTGACTATCTCGCCCTCCTCACTGATCCCTTCGATCTTCAGGGGCGTGATGTAATTCTTGATGAACGTCAACCTGTCCGGACTATACTCCACTATTTTAATCTTTCTGTTAAGCAGCTTCTCTAGCTTTGCGACGTTAACCTTGTTCTTTCCAAGGGCCTTGCCAAGCTCTCCAGGCTCGACCAGGAATATAAGCTTCTCACGATCGAAGAAGCAGTCTTTCAGCGGTGCCTGAGTGATGTTGTCGAAAAGCTTCATCACCTTCAGGATCTCTGTGTCAAAAGTTATTTTCTCGCCCATTTTGCTTCAGTTCTCCAAAAAAAATATCCTAATGTTTCCTGCCAGCCGCAAGAGCCGACTTCTTGAGCCCGATGACTGCGATGTTGAACGGCTTCTTGCAAAGTACTCCAAGTTCGTCGTTCGGGACGTCCAGGACTTCCACAGGGACGCCTTTTAGTTTAGTATACCTATCGACATCCTGCGCAACGCCTTCAGGCGCATTCTTTGCAAGCATGACCCGCTCAATCTCGCCTGCCCGCAGGAGCTTAAGCACCTCATCTGAGCCTATTACCAGGTTCTCGTTCTTCCAAAGCTTCTTTATCTCGTTAGCATCCATCTCGTTTCACCTTCCTCGAATCATTTCTTGGATTTCTTCTTGTCAGCGACCTTCGTGACTAGGCCTGGAAGGCCTGTTCCAAGAGGCACTGGCTGGTTAATCATCACGTTCTCAATGACTGAGTTGAGAGAGTCAGTCTCTCCTACCATTGCAGCGTTGATGACGTGTCTTATAGGCGTCTCGAAAGAGGCCCTTGCAAGGACGCTTGGCTTCTCCTTGACAATGCCGTACCTGCTCACTCCAAGCACCTTTCCGGACATGGTCATGGCGTCAGACACTAGGAGGACGTGCCTCAAGTCTATCGAGATACCCTGATCCTTCAGGACCTTGAGCATCTCCTTGATTATAGCCTCCCTCGCAGCTTCTATCCCGAAGATCGACTCGATCTCAGCTATGCTGTTCGTGGTCACCCGCTTGGTATCCACGAACTCGCTCTTGAGGATCTCCTTCATATTGCTGCCGGCAGTCACTATGACGTACTCGTTCCCTCTCTTGACAGGCAAGACCTGGGTTATTCCCTTAATGCCATCTATGTGGACTTCCTTGATCTTCTCCTTGAGCTTGTAGATCAGGCCAAGGGCGTCATCTCCTGAAGCCTTTATCAATAATCCAGACTCCTTGTCAATCTTGACGTCAAATCCTTTGAGCCCCTTTGCAAGGATCTTCCCGATCAGCGCGGCGCTTATCTTCCTCTCCTTGAGGGCTTCAGTGTCCAACAATATGTGCATCTTGGTCTCTGCAATGTCTATGTTGATCTCCCTGATATACTCCTTCAGCCTGGTCTCCTTGAATCGCTCTGCGATCTGCCTGATGTCCTGGCCGTCGCAGTAAGGCTTCTTCAGGTATATCTCCATCATCTTGGTGCTGATCTCGACCCGTCCGTCCAGTATCTCTATCAGCCTCGGAAGACCAGTCGTTACGTTCATCTCTGAGACTCCGGCGAAGTGGAACGTGTTAAGCGTCATCTGAGTACCAGGCTCCCCTATCGACTCTGCAGTCACTAAGCCAACGCACTCGCCAGGCTCAGCCAGGCTCGATCTGTACTCTACAGCTACAGTGCTCATAATCTTCTTGAACTTAGCATCGCTTATCTTCTCAGGAAGCTCGGAATCCAAGTCCTCAAGTATCCTCATTGGCAAGGTCCCGACAAATTGTTTTAGTTCTGCTCTCATCATAATCACCTTTCAAATCAAGCTGTCCTTATTATGTGGCTTACGTTGATCTTCCCACCTTCGCTCTTCGAGACGTCAATCCCGTCCTCTCCGTACTTGAACTGGACGATCCTCTTGCCAGCGTCACGCACAGTGAAGTCGTACTCGACCTTGAAGTCCTGGAGCGCGTTGGCAAGCCTCCTATAAAGGTAACCTGACTTAGGAGTCCTCAAGGCAGTATCCATGAGACTGTCTCGTCCAGTCATCGCCATGAAGAAGAGCTCGAATGGTTCAAGGCCGTTCCTAAAACCCCTCTTGATATAACCCCTGGCACTGACCCCCAAGTCTCCCTTCTTGAAGCATGAAAGAGTCCTTCCCTTGTAACCCTTGTTGATCCTTCCACCACGAAGAGCCTGCTGGCCTACGCAAGCAGCCATCTGGGCGAGGTTGAGGAAGTTACCACGAGCACCGCTCTGGATCATCATCAAGGTATTCGTTGTCTGGTCAGCGTTCTGGGTCACGACTTCTCCAGTCTCGTTCCTTGCCTTGTTGAGCCTCTCCAAGACCCTAAGCTCAAGAGTCTCTTTAAGATCCCTTCCTGGCAGGAGTTCAAGCGAGCCGTCGCTGAACTGCTGGATCATCTTCTTGACATCAGAGTCTGCGTCAGAGAGAATCTTTGAGACCTTCTCCTTGACTTCAGGCTTCAGGTCAATATCTGATATTGCAGTCGTGAAACCATACCTTAGCAAGACCTCTATTCCCAAGCGGTTTATCATGCCGAGGAGCTTCACCATCCTCTTGGCGCCGTACTGCTTGTGGAGATTCCTCAAGAGGAGGCCAGAGCCTTCTCCTAAGTTGTTCTTGTCAAGTATCCCTGTGATCAGCTTCCCGTCCTCAATCAGGACAATCGCGTCAGGGTCATCCTGGTTTTGCTTGTAATGCTTGGCGTAACCCTTGAAGTTGAAGTCGTCAGGGAGCAGGCATCCAAAGACGTCCTTTCCACTAACGAATTCCTTCCCAGGCAGCTTTGAGAAATCCTCTATCCCAGTAGCTGCCAAGAGGTCCACTGCCTCTCTTCGCGGAATCTTGTTCAGGAACTTCGTGAGATAATAGTTCCCGCTGATAGTATCTTGGTTGCACCCGATGATCGAGAGCCCGTACCTTGGGCTGATGAGCTGGGTCTGGACCTCCATCAACACCTCAGCCTCGACCCTCGCTTCCTCTGTCTGGGGGATGTGAAGGTTCATCTCGTCACCATCGAAGTCAGCGTTGTAAGGGACGCAGACTGCAGGATTCATCCTAAGAGTCAAGCCTGGCAACACCTTTACACGGTGGCACATCATGCTCATCCTGTGAAGGCTAGGCTGCCTGTTGAACAAGCTGATATCTCCATCCATCAAGTGCCTCTCGACTATGAACCCGGGCTGAAGCTCTTCCAAGAGCTGCTCCTTAGTCTCGTCAGTGATCTTCTTCCTCCTTCCATCAGGCCTGACTATGTAGTTGGCGCCAGGATATTCCTTCGGGCCCTTAGTTATGAAACCCTTAAGGTATTCCTTGTTCCACTCAGTCACCCTCTCAGGGACCGTGAGCTTCATAGCCATGACCTGAGGCACTCCGACCTCGTTGATGTCAAGCATCGGGTCGGGGCTGATGACTGTCCTTGCGCTGAAGTTAGTCCTCTTACCGGCGAGGTTGTGCCTGATCCTTCCCTCCTTGCTCTTGCTCCTTGCAGTCAAGGTCTTAAGGGGCTGGCCGCTCCTATGCCTTGCAGGCGGAAGCTGACTTACCTCGTTGTCGAAGAAAGTTGTTATGTGATACTGCAACAAGTCCCAAAGATCCTCTATGATTATCTCGGGTGCTCCTGCGTTGATGTTCTCGAAAAGCCTCTGATTGATTCTGACTATGTCTCCTAGCTTGTGCGTCAGGTCGTCCTCTGATCTCTCACCAGTCTCCAAGGTGATACTTGGTCTCATGGTGACTGGAGGGATCGGAAGGACTGTCAAGACCATCCACTCAGGCTGGGCCACTGCAGTGTTAATGCCAAATATCTGCAAATGCTCCCTCTTGATCCTCTCAAGCCTGCTCCTGACCTCAATAGGGGTGAGTCTCTTCTCATCTTCTAGGAAGGTGGTCGGCTTCTCGATCTTGATCTTGAGCTGCTTCTCCTTGCAGTGAGGGCACTTGGTGATCGTCTTCAAGGATGCTATGATCTCCTTGACCTGACCTATCTGCTCATCAACCCCAAACTCGCTCCCGATCTTGTCAAGCTCATCCTTTGCCTTGGTGATCTTCTCATTCGGGATGAGAACGTTTCCGCACGAGCGGCAAGTGCACCTAAGCAAGTCCAGGATGAAACTTATGAATTTTATATGGACTACAGGCCTTGCAAGCTCTATGTAACCAAAGTGCCCAGGGCACTCCTTGAGCTTGCACCCGCAAGTCTTGCACTTAAGACCAGGGTCTATGACTCCGAGCCTGATGTCCATCAAGCCTCCATCAACAGGATAACCTTCCTTGTCGTAGAGCTCAGGGGTAACTATCTTTGCGCTGGCCATGTCCTTTATGAACTTAGGACCCATCAAGCCAAACTCAATCTTGTCAACCTTTTTTGAAATAAATGATTCCATGACTCATCAACCCCCTTACTCCTCAAGCCCTGCTTTCTGTTCTGCCGCAGGCGCGCCTGCCTCTGTCGATGGCTTCTTAGTGATCTGGCTTATGAGCTTGAGCTTTGGGAAAAGCGTCAGGCTCTTGAACTCGTCAAGCAAGAGCTTGAACGCATAGCTCATCTCTATGTTGCTGATCTCGACGTTCTCCCCGCAAGTCGGGCAGAAGTAAGAGTTCTTCCTCGCGTCGTGGATCGCGACCAGGCCGCAGCCCTCGCATATAGGGACTTCTGTCTTGTCAGAGTCAAACCTCTCCTTCAAGAGCAAGCTCGCCCCGTGGGCTACGAACGTATCCTTCTCCATCTCTCCAAGCCGGAGGCCTCCTTCCTTGGCCCTACCCTCTGTAGGCTGCCTGGTGAGGAGCTGGATCGGTCCTCTTGCCCTGCTGTGGATCTTGTTTGCGACCATGTGCTTGAGCTTGATGTAGTACATGTTGCCGATGTATATCTTAGCGTTGTACTGCCCGCCGGTTATCCCATTGTAGAGGGTCTCTGTGCCGTTCTCCCTAAAGCCCATCCTCAAGAGCTCTGCCCTCAAGTCTTCTTCCTGCTCTCCCTCGAAAGTCGTCCCGTCAACGTATCTTCCAGAGAGGGCGCCGACCTTTCCTGACAACAGCTCAATCAAGTGGCTTACCGTCATCCTGCTCGGGATTCCGTGAGGACTGAATAGTATGTCTGGCTTGATACCTCCTGAAGTGAATGGAATGTCTGCTTCTGGCACTATCAGGCTGATGACTCCCTTCTGGCCGTGCCTAGAAGTGAACTTATCTCCTATCTCTGGGATTCTTTGCTCTCGCAGGCGGACCTGGACTAGCTTGTTGCCTTCCTCGCTCTCAGTCAATAGGACCTGGTCAACCACCCCGTGTTCTCCGTGCTTCAAGGCCATGCTAGACTCACGTCTGGAGGTCTGGGCCAGGTTGTACTCCTCAAGGCTTGATAAGAACCTTGGAGGGCTGGTCTTACCGATTATGACGTCTCCCTCTGCAACGACTGCCTCAGGATAGATCATGCCGTCATCCTCTAAGAACCTGTAATCATGCTCGGTCCTGTAGCCCTTGACGTCCTTGTCAGGGACTCCGACCTCGTCGCTGAGGCCTCCTGAGTATCTCAATTCCTCGCTGATGACCGGCCTGAAATAAGTGCTTCGGCCAAAACCTCGGTCGATGCTTCCCTTGTTTATCACAATAGCGTCCTGCATGTTGTAACCCTGGTAGGACATGATCGCGACGACCACGTTCTGGCCTGTCGGGTGCTCGTCCATCCTCAAGAGCTGGTTAGTGATTGTCGTGACTATAGGTTTCTGCGGGTAGTGGAGCAAGTTGACGTCCATATCCATTCTCGAATAGAAGTTGGCCGCGTAGAAACCCACTGCCTGCTTCTGGTTCTTCGACCCTTGCGTCAGCCTGACTCCCTGGTTGTAATTCCCGAACGGGACGAGGCTTGACGTGAGTCCGAAGATATCTATCGGGCTGATCTCCAGGTGCGTGTGATCCTGCGTGATGTCAGACTCTCTCAACGCGACCAGCGCTGATTCTTCCTCGTTGGTATCGAGATACTCGATGATTCCCTGAGACACTAGATCCTGCCATTTCAGCTCTCCCTTCTCGAGCTTCTCCACTTGAGCCTCAGTGAGCAAGGTCTTGCCGTTCTTTATGACCACCAAGGGCCTGATGACCCTTCCGCTGCAAGTCTCAAGGAAGACCTGGTCTACACCCTCATTGTAGTACATGCTCACGCTTGAGGGAAGCTTGTTGCCCCTCCTCTGAGCCAGGAGCGAGGAGACGAACTCCTTGCCGTTGGTCACTTTTCCGACGTACTTGTTGTTTAGGAATACTTCAGTCATGATAATCCACCTCTACTTCTTCTTAGCAGACGACGCTGCCCTCTCGATCTCAAGCCCTGCCTTTACCAGAACAGGCAGCAGGTCTGCTTCAGGCACTTCCTGGCTGATGTTTGCCAGGAGCGCCAAGTTCTTCCTCAGACCGATGTTGCTTCCTTCAGGAGTCTCGCTCGTGCAAAGCCTGCCCATGTGAGTAGGGTGAAGGCTTCGCGCCTCGAAATTCTCCTGACTGCTGGACAAGGGACTCACGACCCTCTGGAGGTGAGACATCGTCTGGAGGAAGTTAAGCCTCTCTATCCTCTGGCTCACTCCCTTCCTTGAACCGACCCAGTTGCCGGTCGCCATGCTGCTGTAGATCCTCTGAGTGAGGAGCTTCTCCCTGATTATCACCTTGATGCTTGGGAACTTCCCTCTCTTCACGATCCTCTGGAAGTTGTAGAGCAAGTCACCGATGAGGACTTTCAGGTTGACCCGAACCAGGTCTCCCATGAGGTCGCCGCTCATCTTAAGCCTCTTGTTCATGTAGTGGTCCTTGTCGTCCTCTCCCTCGGCTCTCATGACCAGTATCATCTTCTTGAGCATCTTGCAGAGATTATAGCCCTTTATGACGCGGTCCTCCTTTGTAAGGCCGATGTGCGGCAACAAGTACTTGTCCAGGATCTCCTGCATCCTCTCGATCCTTATCTCCCTCGCCTGAGTGATGCCTATCTTCTTCGCCACGTAGTCGATCGCATCATCTGAGTTCTTGATGTCCACGAACTCGTAGAGGTTGATCAATACCTCTGCGTTGTCCTCAAGACCCACAGCTCTCATGATCTCCTCGTCCTTGACAAGGCCGAGAGCCTTTATTATAGGGATCAAAGGTATCCTCTTCACCCTTGTGAAGGTTATGTAGAATAAACCGTCCTTGAGCTTCTCGAACTGGTGAGGGATCTTGTAAGAGCCCCTCTCTGAGAAGATCTTGCCGACGTACTCGCTAACGCCTGTCTTCTCCTTCTCTATCAGGAACCTGTTGGATGCGAGGTCCTCGATGTTCACGACTGCCTTTTCAGTGCCGTTGATTATGAAATACCCTCCGGGGTCGTCAGGATCCTCGTTGTACTTGATGAGCTCGTCCCTTGAAAGCCCGCTTAAGTGGCAGTACTTTGACTTGAGCATGATGGGGATGTTCGCGATCTGGGTTATGAACTCCTCTCGCTGGACGCCGTTTATGTGGGCGCTTATCTTAAGGAACATGGGCGCGCTGTAGCTAAGCTTCCTAAGCCTTGCCTCGACAGGATACACGCTCCTCTTAGACCCGTCTGCCTCGGTAATCTCTGGCTTAGTCACCCAGACATCATCAAGCCTGATAGTGAAAGAATCCACGTTAGGAGGGATTATCGTAGGCTCTATCTCCTTGTTCTCTTCTATGATCTGCTTTAGCTCCACATCGATGAACTTGTTGAAAGACTCGATGTTAGCCTTGACGATGCTATTGTCCTCGAAATACTTCTTCAAAAGCGTGTACGATCTCTTCATCATGGCCACCTTCCTTCACTCCTTGATAACGCCGCGGTAGAATACTGATTCACCGGCGGTCCTGCTATTCCTCTTGATCCTGATAACATCACCCTCTTTAGCGCCGAGATGCGCGATTGCAGGGTCAGATATGAATATCTTAGGTATCTCCCTCAAGGTGATGTTGTACTTGGCATAAAGAGCCTTTTTGTCCTTGTCAGAAAGCTTTGTGTGCTCAGGAACGAGCTCGTGAGCGATCAAATCAGATTTTTTCTCCGCCATCATGCATTCCCCCTCTTCCGAAGTGCTTAAACATTATCCGAAAAAGTTTTTCCCTTGAAAAAAACAATTACTTCATGAGCCGGACGAGATTTGAACTCGCGACCACTGCATTGCTTTCAGCGCTGCTTTTGCAAGCCTGTGCGCCTCGTTAAAAGTGCAGTGCTCTATCCAGGCTGAGCTACCGGCCCGTCTTAGTATGTGTCGACCAATCTCGTCGGCCGAAATGACCGCCCTGGCCGGACAATCAGAAACGTATTCGTTTCTGGGCCCGTCCATTGGGCGTCGCTTTGCTTACCGCCCTGGCCGGGAGTCGAACCCGGGTCGAAGCCTCGACAGGGCTTCATGATAGGCCACTACACTACCAGGGCAAGGATCATGTTTTGTCGCCGATGATTCATTGCAGAGTGCTGTGGCTCAAGCGCGTTCCAGTCATACTTTCAGAACCGTTCTCTCACAAACATTTTACCCTGCTCACGACGAAATTTTGTAGTCATTATCCTTGGATCCAAGCTTATCACTCTCCAGAAATTTGGCCCCTTTATAAAGCTTGCGGAAATCATGGGTTTTTGAGCCTGAAAAATGGGCTTTCCGGCCATTTTAAAGAGGGTTAGCTGCAGTAGAAGGGATCGTCTGCCCGCACGACTATCTCGCGAGGATTCTTCTTCTCAGGAACAGACGCGAACAGGCTCCTCCTGGCAGGCTCAGGATTCTTATCCTGCAACGAAGCCTTCTTCTCAGGGCCTTGCTTCACGCCAGAGACATCCCTGACCTCGTTGAACTCGAACACCTTGGCCGAGCTCAGATTGCCGCAGTCGATGCAGGTATAGAAAACCCCGAACTTGCCCTTCTTCATCTCAAGATACGAGCCGCAAACGCACTTCATCTCAGGAAGGACCGCTGACTTGTGAGAAGTGCAAACAGGCACTCCCTGCTCGCTAGTCGCAGTCGCCTGGCGACCACAGAAAGGGCAAGGATCACGCCTCGATTCACCGTATCGCTTTGGCATTCTCATCTGCAAGCTTTCCTGGGAATCAGGATGTTTAAAAGCATTTGTGTCTTGGAAAGCATCATTCGATGAGGGAATCTCGAATAAAGTCTCTTCAATGACCCGTGGCACAATAATTATTTATATGAGCGTTGCGTAACCAGCGCATGGGGTTTGTTAAGGAGATCGTTCTTGATAGAGGAAGAAGCCCTATAGAACTGAAGGCGGAGACGTGGACACTTGCTTCAACTACGCAGGAAAAGTCGGAAACCTGAATGAGGAACCGCT
The DNA here is from genome assembly GCA_016930415.1 of Candidatus Woesearchaeota archaeon. Taxonomy (GTDB): domain Archaea; phylum Nanobdellota; class Nanobdellia; order Woesearchaeales; family SM23-78; genus SM23-78. Next base: position 152,571 of record JAFGGS010000016.1, read on the forward strand.
CGAGAGAATTTGGCGCTCTGAGAAGAGAATGATCGCCGCAAGACGGGTGTGCAGCCAGGAGTTCGAGTTCTGCAGCCGTTGCCTGAGCCATCATGAGAACAACTCCTTCGCAGCGCTCTACAGGAACCTCAGAGAGTCCAGGTTGACCAAGAGTTACAGAGGATATGATGAGGTAGAGAAGCGCGTGAGGGAGAGAAGGGCCGGGTGACTAGGGCAGCAATAACGGTCAGGGGCCTGCGAACAAAAGCTTTATAAACCACTTGTTTGTCCAATAGGCTTGAAGATGGAAATCAAAGTCATCGAACAATCGAAAAGGAAGCTCGTCTTCGAGCTGGTAGGCACAGACCACACTTTCTGCAACGCGCTCAAGGAGGAGCTCAACAAGAACGACTCAGTCAAGGTCGCGACTTACACTATCGCGCACCCGCTGGTCAGGGTCCCTAAGTTCATCGTCGAGACCAAGACCGACAAGGAGCCAGTCGAGGTCTTGAAGGCCGCTGCCAAGAAGCTTGGCAAGATCAACGAGGAGTTCGTCTCACTCTTCAAGAAGGCCAAGTAAGAATTCTTCTTTTTTTTTGGAAAAATATTAATATCCTGATATATTGTTAGATTATATTATGAAGGTTGAGGACAAGAAGACGTTGCTGGCGCTTGCGAGAGATTCTATATATACATATTTTCAGGGCAAGAAGCCCGAACTTTCATCTGTCAAGAGGTTCTCTGAGAAGCAAGGGGTTTTTGTCACGCTCCACGACAAGCATGGAAGGCTTAGGGGCTGCATTGGTTTTCCGATAGCGTCTCACCCGCTCTACGTCGGAGTGGTCGAGGCTGCTCGTAGCGCCGCATTCCATGACCCAAGATTCCCGCCTCTTCGCGAGGATGAATTCGGGGAGACAGTCATCGAGATATCTGTCTTGACCATTCCTAAGCTGATTGAGATCAGTCATTATTCTGATTATCTTAAGAAGATAATAATAGGGGTTGATGGCCTGATACTTGAAGGGCCATTTGGTTCAGGGCTCTTGCTGCCGCAAGTAGCGACTGAGAATGATTTCAACATCCAAAGGTTCCTCAACTGCTTATCGCAAAAAGCAGGGCTTGGTTTCAACGCGTGGAAGGATAAGGAGAACAGGATCTACAGCTTCCAGGCAGACGTCTTCTCAGAGAAGGAAGAATGAGCATAGGCGAGCATCAATCCATGGCGATAAGCCTTGCAGTAGAAGATGATTTCACTTCCCGAAGTTCCTTATCCTCTCAGAATACTCTTTCAGGCAGGCCTCGAGGTCTTCCCTATTGAACTCAGGCCAATGCTTCTCTTCCAGGAAGATTATCTCTGAATACACTGATTGCCAGGGGAGTAGGCCTGACATGCAGGCGTGGCCTGTTCGTATGATCAGGTCCGGCTCTGACTGGAGGTATAATCTGCTCATGATCGTGTCCCCGGTAATCTTGTCAGAGGAGAGCTTGCCCTCAGATGCGTCCCTCGCTATGCTCCTGACAGCTTGGAGCAGCTCCTCCCTTCCGCCGTAGGCTATGAGCAGGTTGAGCTTGTATTCGTGGCTTCCCATCGTGGCCTTCTCAGCCTCTGCAAAGCGCTCCTGAAGCCACTTCGGGAGCATGTGGAGGGCTCCGCAGAACTTGACGCTTGCCCTGTCAGGATGGTTCTCGGCAGAGCGCTTCATCACCTCGTCGCAGAGCTCTCCGAAAAGCTTGAATAGGAACTCCAGCTCCAGTTTGTCGCGCTTCAGGTTCTCTGTGCTGGCGCCCCAGAAAGTGACTTCCTTTATGCCAAGCTCCTTGCACCACTTCAAGACCTCGCGGAAGGTGTCTGCGCCGGCCCGGTGCCCCTCAGAGGGGTGCTTTCCATGCTTCCTTGCGAATCTCCTGTTGCCGTCAGGCACGAAGACGACGTGCTTGGGGACGTTATCTGCCATATGGATAGGGTAATCTTCCGACGATGTTTATAAAGGTTATGAAAGGAGAGAATCATCGTTGCAAAGGGTTTTTAGCAAAAATTTTATAATCTTGAGAAGGCTAACGGGATCTAGGATGAGGTATACCAGGATAACAGTCATCGTAGGGGCGAAGCCTGAGAGGACTGACATCAACCACGAGATCCAATGGTTCGCAGGATCCCTAGGCCTCTTTGGCCTTCGAGACAAGGACAAGAGTTGCTTTAGGATATTCATAGCGCTGTTGCAGTCGCTAAAGACAGGCGAGAGATTATCATCTGACGAGATAGCCTTCAGGACAAAGCTCGCCCGCGGGACAGTAGTGCATCATCTAAACAACCTCATGGACTCAGGCATCGTACGGGTGGAGAGGAACAAGTACTTCCTAAGGATGGATTCTCTCCAGGAGATGGTCGACTACCTGAAACGGGACGCAGACGACGCGTGGACCAGGATAAAGGACGTCGCGAGGGACATCGACAAGAAGCTAGGACTGTAAGAGCATCTTCTATATAAAGAGATATAAAACTAAAAAAAGTTTAGAGCAATACTCTAGTCCTTCTTCTCGTGATGCTCGTGACCATGGCTCTCGTGATGAGAGTGATGCTCATGATGGCGGTGATCCGCGTGATGCACCTCACGTACTGCATCCTCGCCGCGAGCAGGCTGCTCCTCATGGCCTGGAAGAGATGATTCCTGGCGCTCTTCTCTGCCCTTCCTCATGAACAACCAGAACAGCACGCCGACAAGCAGGACTACAGCGACTATGCCTCCCCAGATCAGCTTGAGATCCAAGCCGCTGCCGTTCTCCCAAGCAGCCTCCTCAGGTGCTCCTTCTGGCGAAGCTTGTGCCTCAGCAGCGCCCTCATCAGCTGTGAGGTCGACGGTCTCGACACTCATTGACCTGTTCTCCTGGATCGGTTCAGCAACCGGCTCAGGCAAAGGCTTTGCGCTTATCGCGAAGTAGCTGAATCCAGGGGAACTAGCCTCGAAAGTGACGCTCTCAGAATCCTCTGAGAACTCATCCGTCGAAAGAGCCTTCCAGGAACCTCCAACCAATCTCTTCAGCACCACGCTCTCACGGTCTAGCTTGAGAGTGCTTATCCAGCTTTTCAAGACCTTGAACCTCATCTTGACATCATCAGATATTATGCTGTCGTCGAAGTTGGTCTTGGTTATCTGGAGGTACTGGTAGACGCTGCCGCCTGCCTCTTCAAGGCCTTCAGGTTTCTCATCATATGCCTGCACGCTCATGCTGGCGCTGAAAGCGGATGATGACAGCTTGAACTCAATGCGCGTCAAGGCAATGTTCTGATTGGAGATCGGGAACTGCTGGTCTGTTCCTGGGGGGATAGAGGTCCACATCCTCATGACCTGGGCAGCTGACGTGGTTTGCGAAGAGGGAGCACCGCCGCCACCGCCGCCACCGCCTCCCACGGTCGCGGTCGCCACGCTGAAACTGATCGTGGAAGATGAATTCATCGAGTGATTGTATTCATCAGTGCACCTCACGTAGTACGTATAAGACGATCCTGACGACACGCTCTTGGACGCAGTGTGCGAGGTCGCATTGCCTGTGAAGCTGTACGTCATGTTCTCATAAGCTATGTCTGCCGTGTCATACTTGCACGTGGCATTCTCATCAGTCGTGGCCGACAAGGTCACTGAAGTGGTGCTGCTTGACTGGCTGCCTGACGGGCTGGTCGCGGTCACATTAGGCGCAGACGTGTCGATCACAGGATAAACCGTGCTCGACCGCACGTTATTGTAAGAGTCGTTAGCGTAGGCGATCAGTGTCTTAGAGCCATCGCTCGTGAAGGTAGTCGTGGTTGCGCCCGCGTAAGTCTCGTTCTGCCCGGATGCATTCATGAACCAGACAGTGTTGTTGCCGGTCGCGTTTATGGATACGTTCAAAGTCCTGTTGAGGTAGACTATGCTCTCAGGCAGGGTGAAATTCACTGAGAGGGCGCTGTTTAGGACCGTGAAGGCAATGTATCCCAGGTCATCATAGCTTGTGAGCTGGACAGAGCTATCATTGTAGAGCGTCGCAGTGACAACAGCAAGGTATGCGCCCTCTGTCGTGTTGATGAACGTCAATTTCACTATCTGGCTCTCGTTCTCTGACAGGTTGACCTGGGACTCGTTTAGCGAGCCGTAGTTCACACTTAGGTTGAAGACGCGAGTCTCGTTCTCCCGGTTCGTCAGGTTGAGAGTCACGTTCATGCTCACGCCAGGGCTCGCGGTCTGGTTCACGATCGACAGGTTGGCAAAGCTCAGGTTGTAGGTCGTCGAGGCGATCGTGTAAGTCGAGAACCCAAGCGAAGTCGGAATGGTCCACTTGTCTGTAGACGCATTATAGTCGGCCTGCGCAGACACGTCTATGCAATTTGACAGGTTGCTCTCCTCGCACTTCTCAAGCTTGGCTCCAGGAACCATTCCAGGGATCTTTATTGTCACGGACTCGACTCCCAGGTTCTGAGCCATGTCAAGCCATTTCTGGTTCTGGATGCCTACGTAAGTCTTGCCTGAAGAGTTCGTGACGTTCAAGGCAGTCGAGATGTTGAAGGTCACGGCTTTCGCCAAGTCTATCCCCTCGAACTCTATCTCCCAATCGGCTTCGGGATTGTCGAACTTGAGCTTGGCATCCTTCAGGTAGGCGGTGTTCTGAGTGAAGCCAGAAGAGATGTTTAGGTATTCAGACCCGTTGAATATCTTTATCATGGTAGTGTTCACCATCGGGTTTGGAGGCGGTACGAAGTCGAACTTGAAGTTGAACTGCTGGGGCGTGGCCTGGGTCGTGAAGTTAAGGCATGCGCTCGTACCGCAATTGCCTGCCTGGTCGCAGAGCTTGAGCTTGTAGAAGTAAGTCGTGCTCAAAGACAAGGATACCTGCGAGGAGTTGGCGTCGTTGTCGCCGTTCCTTATCCCAAAGTCGTGCCAGGGCCTGTAGTCATCGAACGGGTTGCTTGGCATGCCAACGTCTATGAAGGTGTGTCTCGCACTGTTGTTTGAGCAGCTCGAATGCAGGGTTATCGTGAGGTTCGTCGGCTCGTTCGCGGTCATGTGGATGAATGCGAAGTCATGGAAAGCCTCTGCCTTGACAGAGAAGACTGTCGGCGCGGTCTTGTCCTGTGAGATGTTGAAAGCGCCTGCTTGTCCTGTGCACCAGGGGGCCATCAGGCAGTCAGGGTCCTGGCAGTCAGTAAGGCCGTCAAGGTCTTCATCGCCGCTTCCTATGAAGCAATCCTCGAAGGGCATGAACTTTCCGCCGCCGATTATCCCGAAAGCGGTTCCGCAGGCCATGGGGTTCTCAAAGCAGTCTTTCGGCTTGAAATCCACTGCTCCAGGAGTATAGTACACTCCTCCGTTGCCTGGCCCAAGCAACGTGTCGTTGGCCCTGTTTCCTGCAGTGTTGTTGTCGGCAGAGGCGACCATCAACCTTATGTTGCCTTTGGGGTTTCCTATGTCTGTCTTGTCTATGGCCACGATGGCTACGTCTTCCATGCAGGACACTTTCTGAGGCTGCTCGCCTGGAGGTCCGAATATCTCCATCTCAGGGGCGCCGCTCATCTTCGCAGGGTATATGCTGAAGTTGCCGTCAGGAAGGCACCTATAACCGCGCCTTATCTCTAAGGGATCATTTGAGCCGTTGTTCTGGATCTCATACTCGAACCTGTATTCGAAGCCAGCGTAGATCGAGCCGCTTATGTTGGCATCGCATCCCGATGAGGCATTGGCGTCGGTATCGACGTAATAATAGTATCTTCCTGTTTCAGTCCCGTTGCAGAGGAGGGATATCCCTGGGTTGGGAGGCGGGACGCTCCTGTTGACCATCCCGATAACCCCTATTCCTATACCAAGGGCGTTTCCCATGTCTTTGACCATCAGGTTCCTTATGTCTATCTGGAGCGGCAGGGAGTCAGGCCCGTCCTCGAAGAGGATTACCGGAGGGCTTGGATCCATATCTCCGAATAAGTCTTTTTTCATGGCTATGAAAGGGTCGAGCGTCCCGTAGTTGCCTGTCAGGACGTCTATGTTCCCCCCGCAGGCAGAGTCTTTTGAGCAATCTTGCTGGTCGGCGCAGTCCAGGAGACCATCCCCGTCGTTGTCTTCCCCGTCAAAGCACTGCTCCCTCGACTCGTTGTGGCACATCATGAACTGGCTGCTCCAGTTCCCCCCGACTCCCTCGCAGTCAGTCTGGTTGAAGCAGCGGTACATGTTGTCAGCCCTGCAGGTGAACATCGAGTTAGGGCCTGTCGTGGGGGCGGTTGACAAGTCGCACCATGATCCTCCGAAGAACGGATCGACGACCCACTTGCATCCTGATCCTGTCCCCAAGGGGTTGGGATAGGCTGAGTTCGAGCAGGTCTCGTTCGTGAAGCAGAACTTGCAGTTCTCATCGCAATTTCCCTGTCCGCCCATCATGAACTTACCCATGTCCTCGACGCACATCTTGTTCCCGCCATCATCCCAGGTCACTGCTTCAGGGGGCGGCATCGGCGGGGCCGGCACGACCATGCATTTCCCTTTGGCGCCTGACTGGCAAGCAGGAGTGGAGTTGCAGGCTCCGCAGAACTGGTCGCAGGTCATCATGCTGAAGTCAGGGTCGCATAGGTTTTCGAACGCGCGCCAGATGCAGCTGTCAGCTCCGCTCACGTTGCTTGGGTTGCTGAGGCACTCAGATTCGCTGGTGTGGTCGTATGTGAAGCATGGGTGCTGGTTCTCGAACATGAAGTCTTTCGGGGCGTCGTATATGATCAAGTCGCCGCCTGTGCTTCCCAGCATGTCTTTAGGGTCGCCTGTGTTAGCTGGGTTCGAGAAGGTGTTCACTTCAAAGCTCAAGCCGTTCAAGCCTGCGATTGCGCTCTTGTTGACTGCGAATTTCATGACTGATGGATCAGTGCCTGTTCCGCAGGTCCAGTTGAAGAAGACTTCCACGCTATCGTTCGCAGGGAACTTGCTGTCGCTGACGTTGCAGTCGGCAGATGAATTGTGGTACCTGAACCTTGTTGAGTTGTCCCCATAGACCCATATCCTGTATTCTGACCCGTCACGGCAGCAGCCCGTGCAACCGGTCGACCGGTTGTTGTCTGCGTCGAACTCCACGACTACGCCCCAGTTCGAGGCGTTTTTCGTGCCTCCACAGAACTCTGTGTCTGAGAGGTTGGGCGCGATGACCATCCATGCCAGGTAATCATCGTCCATGTCTACCCACGACGCTCCCAAGTCGTAGACTGAGTTGTTGTTGTCAGGGCAGCCTGCCCCTGGGAAGCTGTTGCCTGCTCCGAAGTCGAATTCGCTCACTCCTAGCTGCCTGCATCCAGGGCCGTTCGCAGCGTAGGGCGGGATCGTGCCGTCGAAGACCTTGAACTGGTTCCAGTCGATTGCGAGCGCAGAGCTAGCGCTAAGAAGCAGGAACAAGAGCATGATAGTGCTTGTCTGAAGAATCGTTGATGATCGGTTTCTTTGCCTGTCGTTGGAACATAGTTTACCCTCAGAGTCATGTTCATACTTCATCTATTCACCCTCTAAAACCCTTTTTTTAAGATGTCTTGAGAATAAGGCTATATAAACATTCGTAACTATTCAGAAATGAAAATGCCGCGTCGAGGAGGTTTCGTTCGAAAAGACGAAAACACAGCCGCAGGAGTCATCTGATGAACAAGCTGCCCGGCAAAAGATTTATATATTACTTGGTCTTACTTGGTCTTATGGAGTCTGTGACGATAAAGATGGACGAACTGTTTGCGCGCGAGATGGAAGCAGCCATGAAGCCCAACTACTCGACCAAGACAGAGTTCATAAGAGAAGCCATACGGGATAAGATAAAGAAAATAAACCTTGAGAAGATAAGGCCCGAATTGCTGAAGAATCTCGGAGCCGCCAGGAAGAAAGGACAACCCCAGACCACGCCTGAAGATGAGAGAAGGATAAGGGAAGAAGTAGGAAGGGAGTATGCAAAGAGATTCGGGATAGAGCTAGATTAGATCCTCAGGCTTCATTATAGGCACAGCATCGCATAGCCCCATGAAATGCTGGTCCCTGGAAACAAGGATAGCGCCCTCTGCTCTCGCGATGACCGCGTGGAGGGCGTCAGCGAAATGGACGCGCCTCTGACGGGAGAGGACGAGCGCTTCAGAGACTTGGGATTTTGCAGATTTCACGAAAATAATTGATTCCATGAAAGGCTCCAGCAATTCTTTTATCGATCTTGGACTCAGATGTCTTTCAAGCTCTTTTATGACGAGGTCAGATAGCAGGATATTTCCACCAGTCTCAGAGACCATGTTCAGAAAGGCCAAGGCCCAATCCCCAAGAGGCCTGAACCTATCGCTCCTGTTCTCAAGATAATCCAGCCAGATGTTAGTATCGACATAGTAACGTTCGCCCATGATAAGGAGGGCGTGACAGTCCTTAAAATACGCGAACATGCGATAACTGTGAGAAAACCCGAGGAATACGGAGAATCTACAGGTAAACGACAATCAACGTGATAATCCCTAAGAGCGCGCAGTAGATCCCGAAATAGCTGAACAAGTCCTTCTTTATTATCTGCATCAATAGCTTGAGCGAGAAGAAGCCAGCGATGATTGCGACTAGGGCTGAGAGCGCTACCATCCAAGGATCTGCTATCTGGGACAAGGCGCCCTTGTAGATCTCAAGAGACGCGGCGCCTATCATGGCCGGGATGAACATGAGGAAAGAGAACCTGGCGACGTCTTCTCTCTTATAGCCGAGCATCATGCCGACAGAGATGGTGGATCCAGACCTCGAGACGCCTGGGAGGATGGCGAGCGCCTGGGCGAGGCCTATGCCGATAGAGGATTTCAGGTCCAGAGGCTTTGTCTTCTTCTCAGGATACCTTGATAGGAACAAGAGAAAGCTTGTTATCAGAAGCGAAATCCCCACAGTCACGAGGCTCTTGAAGATCGAGGCGATGAAGTCATGGAGGAGGAGTCCTATCGCTGCGATGGGGACAGAAGCCAAGGCTAAGAAGCCTATAGTCTTCCAAGAGGCAGGGTCGTTCTTCAATACGCCTGCGATGAGTTTCAATATGTCCTTCCAGAAGACAGCCAGGACCACCAATACGCTCGCCAGCTGGATGACGACGTCGAAGACGAGCGGCTGACTGATGCCCAAGAAGTGCTCAGCTATCACGAGGTGACCGCTGGAACTGATAGGAAGCCACTCAGTCACCCCCTGGATGACGCCTAAGACGACTGCTCCGAAGATGTCCATTAGCACAAGATTCCCTGGAAGGTATATAAAGATTGTGAAGAAAGACCTGCGAACGGAATGCGGGCCAAGATACCGCCGAAACCTAATCCTTCCTGAAAAGCTCGAACAAGACGAGGACGAGAAGAGCAGCGACTATGCCTACAGCGTCAGCAAGGAAGTCAAACCACGAGAAAGACCTGGCGCCAGACGAGAGCTGCAAGTACTCCGAAGCGACTCCTATGGCCGAGGAGAGGATGAGGACGAAGAAGAGCAAGAAGAACTTGTGAATGCCAAAAAACGCCTGGAGAGTCCAGAAAATCAGGATCGCGAGGAAGAAGAACTCCAAACCATGAAAGAACTTATCAGAACCAGGCGGGATGAGCGAACCCACATCAGACGAGAGCGCACCATAGACTAAGAGAGATAAGTATAGCAAGAGGAGCAATGGGAATATGCGCCTCCTATGATGATGGACGTGGGCATGGAACCTCTTAGCATGATGCGAGACGTGAGCGTGAAGACGCCTAGCATGATGATGAAGCCTGTCGATCATGAAAACCACAAGGTTCAAAGACGGTTTATAAAAGTTGCGAAGAAAACGAGAAGGACAGAGAAAAACAGAAAGATTTTAAAAGAGAAAAGAGGAAAAAAAGAAGAAGAAAGCGAAATAAAGGTAGATTGTGAGTTATGAGAAAAAGAGATAAAGAGATAATTCTAGGAGTAATAATGCTAGTAGTCATGCTGCTGCCAAGCATGGCAACAGGAGCGACCTGCGGAGACGGAATATGCGAAGGAATAAGCAGCTTCGACAAGACAGGACTAATATCAGACTGGAAAGAAAACTGGGACAACTGCCCAAAAGACTGCCAGTTTACATATGATGCAAGAACAGGCACAACATATCGTACGAAAGAAGAGATTGAGACAAAACTTATTGAACTTGTGAATAGGCACCCAGACATAGCAAGATATGAGATTATTGGAAAGAGCCTAGAAGGAAAAGATATCTTGCTGTTCAAGATGGGAAATCCAGAAGGCGGAAAGTTCATGTTTGACGGTGAAGTACATGGATCTGAAGATTGCGGAACAGAAACAGGCCTGAAGTTCTTCCAATGGGCTTTAGAAAGCAATGATGATGAAGCAAGAGCCATAAGAGAAGGGAACCAGTTGATTTTCATACCCATCATAAATAGAGATCAGTACAGAAGGCAGAATTCACGAAGGAATTATACTTTAAGCGACGGGAGCAGAATACAAGTGTCTTATGGAGTTGACTTGAATAGAAATTTTCCAAGCGGCTGGGGTGGAAGCGGAAGTTCAGATCCCACAAATAACTATGATTATAGAGGAATTAGTTCCGGGAGCGAGCCAGAAACAGAAGCAGTTTCAGCAGCCATGAAGAAATACAAGCCAAACACTTATTTTAACGTGCATTGCGGGATGAGACTCCTTTACGGGGATGGGAATGCCACATTAATAGCCAACATGATAACTGAGATTTCAAACATTCAAAATAAGATTGGAAGCAAAACCAATGAGGTATACGGAACTCACAAAGGAGGAATGGGAGGGGGATTTGTTGCTACAACAGCATGCTCTTTAGGAGCAACTTGCTGGCTACTTGAGATAGCTAAATGGGAAGAAATGCCAAAAACACTAGAAGAATACCACTCAAGATGGTATCACGAAGCATTCCCAGCATATCTAGCCGCTGCAAAAACAATCCAGAAAAGTTTGAACAAGACAACAGTTAACAACACAACACCACAAAATAACATAACCACAAATATCACTGCGCAAACCAACACAACCACGTCCACAAACTCAACAAAAACTAACGTAACAACCCCAACTAACACAACAAAAACCAATACTACAAGCACGAATGTGACTATTCCCACAAACTCAACAAAGACCAACACAACAACAGTAAACCAAACACAAGCAAACACAACAACCACTCAAAACAATAACTCAGTTCAGAACGTGACAGTGACAGCTCCGGTTGTTCAACAAGCACCGCCAGCCCCAGTAATTAGCCGTGGAAGAGGCGGTGGCGGAGGAGGAAGCCTCAAGAGTTACCCTTACTGCGGAGATAAGAACTGCACTGGAAGCGAGGACTGCACCAACTGCGAGAAAGACTGCGGAAAATGCCAAGAACCAGAACCAATAAGCGTAAAGGAAGTCACCACTCAAGAAAAAAAGACCTATAAACAGGAAGAAAGCAAAGTTGTAGTGGAAGAACAACCTCAACAAGAGCGAGAAAATGCGATAGTAATACCACTTGGACGCACAGTCACGAACCTAATTACAGGCAGGATAATCGACTCAAGCCCCTCACCAGACCACAACAAGCCGTTCATCCCAGCGATAGTGCTTGTAATAGGCGCATTGATAGCGTCAGTGATCATGATAAAGACCAAGGTGAACGAGAACCCCGTGAACGCGATCACGACACTGGCTGAGCTTGAGATGCACTTCCCAAGGCACGCAGAAGCCCTGGAAAGATATGTCAGGGAGACTAGGGGCTCAGGGCATGGGGATGAAGTCATAAAGGACATGCTCACAAAGGCAGGCTGGCCAGAGCACCTCATAATACACGCGCTAAACCGGCCAGAAGACCAGACGATAATCGGGCAGTACACCTAGAAAACCAAGTTGGAGTTCAGATTAAACATTTAAACGCAATTCTCTTACCATTGGATTCTGTTGGAAACTTATCAAGATAATGGACATTGACTTTATCACAATCCAAGAAAAATTTTAATATCTCTACAAGTCGCTTCACTGAATCCTCTTTTGTAAACTCATCTTTAACAATATTCAAGTCAACCTCATCCAGAGATTTTTGCACAACCTGGAATTCATTGATGTCAAGATCCTCATCTTCAACTTGAGTTTTTATAAGACCTCCACTGATGTGCTCTCCTTTCCTGTTCTTCATAACCTCATAAGTCCTTCCAATTGTTATATTAAACTGTTTGAATGGATATGTATCAGTTAGTGATTTCTTCTCAATCAGTCCTATGTCACCAAGCTTATATCTTATCAGAGGCATAGCATAGCTTTCCAGAGCAGTTATGAGAACTTCTCCATTAAAGACCTCCACAATCACGAAATCATCTGAAGAGTGCATCACGTAGTTCTTGTCCTCTATGGCTATCGCAGGAATCTCGGTCGCACCATACTGGTCTATAACTTGACAGCCGAACACACCCTCAATATATTTTCTCTTTTCCAGACGTTCTGATGAGGATATAATCAGCTTTGGCTTATGGATAGGAATCTTCTTCTCTTTTATCAGCTTTGCGATATCATATAATGTTCCGCCAAAACCAAAAAGATAATCTGGCTTGAATTTGTTGTACTTGTTCTGGAACCAATCTATAATGTCAGCTTCTTTATACTGAAATGTGTCCAGAACTATCTTCCGGTTTATCCTATCAAGCAAGGCATAAAACATCCTGAAGATCACTGGCTTGTTCTTATAGATATCTCCTGAAAACCAAGCGGATTTTGCACCAATCTCAACTCCAGCGGACTGCCAATCTCGCATCAAGACTGCCTTTGAAATCGCATGATATCTCAAGTCCTTATACACCGTAACTTTATTCCCGGTCGAACCTCCCGACTTGTCTTTTATCGTCCTATAATTTTTAGTGCTTCGCAGCCGGTTAATGTCAGAAAGAATTGTTTTCTTATCAAGAACAGGAATCTTTTTTAGGTCCTCCAATGAAGCAACGATATTAATATCTTTATAGTGAGGAACAGTATTTTTGGCATGAATAAGCAAGTGGTTAAGTCTTGCAAGCTGATACTCTCTAACTTGACTTCGGGTCATATTTAGGTTATTGATATACCTGTTAAGATAAAAGAATCTCAGGTCGCCTCTGAGCAAGTAGACAGCCGGAAGGATAATTCTCCCAAATAAGCGATTCATAATCATCGCCTCACCTTTCTTAATACCATATAAAATGCAAACAAGACATTACTGTTGATATAACGCTTCCACATTCTTCTAGGTTCAAGAATGAATCTGTATAACCATTCCAGATTGAGACGCTGAAACAGTAAGGGAGCCCTTTTTCTAGTGCCCGCGTAGAAATCAAACGCGGCCCCGATAGAAGCAACCAAGGGCACTTTGAGCTTTAACCTGTTTTCATAAGTCCACTTCTCCTGTTTTGGAGCAGTCATTCCCACCCAAAGGACATCTGGCTTTGCCTTATTGATTTTCTTGATTATATCACAGTTAACTTTCTTCTCAAAGGGGTATATGGGCGGCGATAAAGTATGGACTTTGATATTCGGATACTCGCGTTTCATGCGATTCCTGATCATACCCAAGACCTCCTCTGATGATCCCATGAAAAAGTAAGTGAGTCTCTCCTTATTGGCTAGTCCAGTCAGTTCCATGAAGAAATCCGGACCAGGAACCCTATGATGAAGCCTTGGTTTTATATTGAAAAGGCAAGTGGCAATTGAGATTGAAGCGCCATCAGGCAACAGAATGTCCGCGTTCTCCAAAGCCTCCCTAAAAAACAAGTCCTCCTGGGCGGCAACAAAGCTGTGGGCGTTAATAGTCTGGACTATATTCGTCTTTTTTGAGCGTTTTATCAGGCTTAAGGCTAATTTAGCCAGCTCTTCCCTCGATTCAGTATTTATCCTGAAATTATCAATTTTTAGCATTTTCAAAAGCAGTTATCAAATTATCATAGTTAACATCAGGAGTATATTTGTCAAGGTAATCTTTATAAGCATTTTTGCCCATCAGCACAGTATCATGCCTTATCATAAATAAAACTTTCTGCTTCAAGTCATCAATGTTTCCAGGCTCAAAGAATTTGCCCGAAACACCGTCTTTTATCACATATTTCATGTTTCCAATCCTTGATGCCAGCACAGGAGTTCCTACAGAGAACGCTTCAATCATAGAGATACCGAAAGTCTCATTCCATTCTGATGAGAATATCATGAATTTGGCTTTCCTGATGCGCTTCAAACATTCATCATTAGGCTTTGGACCTTTATAGATTATATTCTTATGGCCCATCAGCAAGGACTTTAATGGTCCAGCACCATATACTTCCAATGGAAAATCAATGCCTTTCCACGCAGCCACGAGAGTATGGATTCCCTTCTCAACAGACAATCTGCCGACGTAGATTGCAAACTTACCCTTCTTAAATGTTGGTTCCAAATCTCCTTCTGTGAAATTTGGCTTGACAACCAGCTTTTTCTCATCATAACCGGCCTGAATAAATTTATCCTTGACAATCTGAGAATTTGGAAGGAAACAATCAATTCTGTTCTTATAAGTCTTATCATGAAGCTTCAACATCAAGGCCACGAGGAATGTTAGGATCTTTGAATTCCTATAGCACTTGTATTTGACCCCAATAAACGGATTGTTATGTTCCAGGCAGAGCTCACAGATCTTATTGTTCCTGAAAAGATAGGCTTTTGGACATATCAATCTGAAGTTTGGAAGCCTCTGAATAGTAGGCACGCCCTTACAAGCAAAATAAGCAGAAGGACTGATAAGAGGGAAGGTATTGTGGAAGTAGACTATATCAGGCAACCTATATTTTATCAGTCTCCGGATGTCAAGGTAAGTCTTCACAGAGAACAACGTGTTGAAAGGAAACAAGAGTATCTGAATCCAGTTATACCTCTCAGTCTCCTTATTGTCCCGGGAGTATACTATAACCTCATGTCCTTTTCTCTCCAAAAGATCCTTCTCCATCAAAAACATGGAATCCTCACCACCCCTGCTCACATACTGGTCATGAATCAAGAGAACCCTCTGCTTCCTGACCTTAGAATAAATATCCATCAAGAGCGCATAGTTCTTCTCAGCAGTGTACTTTTCCTTGTACTCGTTGAAAGCATTCACACCCATCTGCCTGGCTTCCTTAGGATGAGCAATCATCCACTCAACCTTCCTGCGAAGATCATCAGGGTCACCAGGAGAGAACAGCAGCCCAGTTCTCTTGCCATCAATTATGTGCTTCATATTTCCAATGTTAGACGATATCACTGGAGTCGCTACCGAAAATGCCTCCAAGATAGTTTTAGGAAAACCCTCGTAGCATTCAGAAGATAAGACCAGAAACCTGGCTTTCTTTATCATATCTAAACACTCTTCAATCGGTTTTTGACCATGATAGATCACATTTGGCTTATTCTCAACCAATTTTTTCAGAGGACCATCTCCAAAAACATGAATAGGAAAATCTATCAACTCCCAGGATTTAACCAGCGTAGCAATACCTTTCTCTTCAGATAATCTCCCTAAATAAACTCCAAAATCTTCCTTTTTTGAACCGTGAGGAATTGGCTTCACAATAAAATTAGGCTTGACAATAATTTTATCTGCGGAAAAACCCGCTTCGATAAATTTGTTCCTGTTAAAATCCGTTAGAGCAATATAGTGGTCAATAACATTCATGAAAGTCTTCTTATGGATTTTTAGCATCAAAGCCAAGATGAAAGTCAACACCTTAGAATGTCTATAACAACCGTATTTAACAGCACAAAAAGAATTTTTCTTCTTCAAGCACAATTCACAGACCTTATTATCCCGCAAGAACATGGCTTGAGGACAAATCAACCTAAAATTATGAAGTGTCTGGACAATCTTCACCTTATTATCTTTACAAGCATAATAAGCTGAAGGGCTAATGAGCGGAAAGAAATTGTGAAAATGAGCAATATCTGGCGTCTCTTTCTTAATCAGATGATCTAATTCTTTGTAAGTTTTTCTGCAATAAAGGGTTCTAAACGGAAATAATAGTTTCTGAAAAAAGTTGTAATTATGAATTTCCTCATTATCCCTCATATAAGTTATTATCTGATGACCCTGCGACTCAAGAAGCCTCTTCTCATCCTCAAAAACAGAATCCTCTCCGCCTTTGTGTTGGTACTTGTTATGAATTAGTAGGATTTTCATTTCATATCACTTTTCGAAACTTGATTTTTTAGGAAAAAGTTTATTCATCAAATTGTTAAATTGCACAATCGACTGTTCATTGAGTTTAATGGCTCTATCCTCTTGTATACAAAACATTTTCTGTTTTTTAAACTGGTCATATCTTCTAAGATTCTCACCCAAATCATTCGACCAATAAAACATGTCTTTCTCAAATAAATTTACGACAAAAGCCGCCTTCTTCTGATAACATGCCATGTATGGCATTAACTGGTTGTGGAGGAGATACATAAACTCCGACCTGAAATGACACCTTCTCGTCATCTCAAAAGCCTCCTTGTATCTTTTTTCGCATTCTCTCATCAGCGTTTTTGTCATTGGTTGAGGCCGATGAGGCGGAGTGAGTCTGAGCTCCTTTTTCTGAGTCTTATCAAGCAGAAGCTCAGTATTCCTGACAACTTTAGTGACTAGGTCAAAATCTATCGATAATGGACCTTTTTCGGCAATCTTTCTTCCCAAACGAGGCCTGATACCACCATCCGCAAAAAAGAAATCATCTGCATAAAAAGGTGCATTCACAAAATAATCATCATTTAGACACAAAAACTGCTCAGTCAAACCAGGAATCTCATGAACATATGACTCCATAGTGGGCGAGTTATACGATGGAAGATGTTTCTTATCTTTAAAAAGATCTTTATGAAAAACTATCTTCAGGCTGTTGTTCTTCAAGTTTAACCAATTGGGAATTTGTCCATCAGTCAGTATATGGATCTTATTCAAGTTCTTGAAATTCTTCTCAAGAGCACGTAAAGAGTACTTAAGCTCATTCATCGAGTTCTTAGTATAATCAAATTTATTCTTATAACCAAGCAAACTCATCCTGTGCCGTTCTCTAGTTCTCAACCAGGAAGGATCATTGAAGTCAGCCCAGAGATAAACTGCATCAATCTTGACATTTTTATCAGGAATGCTTCGCTTAAAGAAAGAAGAGAGGGAGAATTTAATAGAGCAATATAAAAGAGACAGACAGTATCTAATTTTGTTTATAATTCTCATTAGCACATCACTTCTCAAAACTCGATTTCTTAGGAAAAAGTTCGCTCATCAGTTGATTAAACTGTTTAATTGCTTTTACATTCAGATGAATTCCCCAATTCTCCTGTATACAAAAGGATCTCTGCTTCTTGAATTGGCCATATAATAATTTGTTCTTAGATAGGTCATTTGACCAATAGAACATGTCCTTCTCCATGAGATTTATAATAAAAGAAGTCTTTCCTTCATAATAATACAAATATGACAAAAGATGACTATGCAAAACATATCTCATCTCAGATCTAAAATGACCCTTACGCGTTACTTCAAACTCCTTAGGATACAAACATTCACATCTTCTCATAAAAGATTTCTTAAGAGGCTGAGGTCTGTGAGCCATAGTAAGTCGCGATTCGGGTTTAAAATCACGATCAAGAAGAAGATCTGAGTTCTTTATGGCAATAGTATGATGATCCGGATTCTCACCCAAATCGCCCTTTTCCGCAACCTTTCTTCCCAACCTCGGGCGAATCCCGTCCTTGATAAAGAAATCCTTAGCAGAACAAGGCGCATTCAAGAAAAAATCATCATTAAAATACAAAAAATCTTCTTTCAATCCAGGAATATTATGAAGATACGACTCAATGACCAAAGGATTGTACGATGGGAGATTCAACCTATCCTTGACAATATCTTTATGATCAACAATCTTTACCCGCGGATTCGAAACATCCAGCCATTCAGGAACTTGCTTATCTGTCACGATAAATATCCTGTTTAAGTCCTTGAAGTACATCTCCAACGCCCTAATCGAGAATTTTAGTTCATCCATAGGCTTCGGAAGGCGATGAATTTTGCTGTCAAATCCCAGATATCTCTTTCTATCACATTCTCTTTTCTTAAGCCAAGCTAAGTCAGTGAAATCAGCCCACAGATATACAACATCAATCTTTTCAGAAGGATTGACAAAAGGCTTCAAATTCACGAATGAAAATAAAATGAATTTTAGATAACAAAATAGGATTTTCAAATATTGAAGAAAACAGTTAAGAGTGGTCTTAACGCGCATCTTTTTTCACCCCGACAGATGATTTGGAGAGGTTTACCAATCCCGACAGATGAATCAAGAGGTATAATTGGAAAGTCGAATAACAAAACGAGGCAGACATAAGACCATCAACGAAAATCACTATAAAAATAATCACCAAAAATGGTTTCAATTTACCATGCAACCGCATAAGATCTTTTAAAAGATGGAATAGAAATTTCAACCAAATAAAAAGACCAATCAAACCCGCAGTTAGCAGTATTTCTAAGAACACATTGTGACTGTGCTTCACATAATCAGTCACAATTAATCTCGAACCTTTGAATCCGTAACCATAAACTGGACTCTTGGCAATGAAAGATAATGATGACAACCAAACTTCAGTTCTGCCTGTTAGCTCACCCAACGAATCAACAGATTCATCCCTTAGAACAAAATTTGAGATAGTATGAAGATCAGTATTTAAGGCAGACACGAATAACAATAGCAACATCAAAACTCCAAATCCAGAAACGCCAACAGAAAATGCGCCCGCAATAATTGATTTTTTCTTCAGCAATAAGTAGAGAAAAGCCACAATAAATGCAAAATACATCGTTCTAGAATTCGTTAATATTAACCCCACAAAAGAAACAAAGGCCACGGGAAGGTATACAACTCTCTTTTCGTAAGAGAAGAACACTATTGAAAACAAGCAAACAATTGCACAAAACATGGCCAAAAGATTCGGGTTTATGGCAAAATATCCCCCATCAAGCCTAGATGAAAAACTCAAATTTGCAAGGTTTGTTATGAGAGCGACAAAAATCAACAAGGAAAAAATGAAGTAGATAAAAACAACATTTTTCATACCATGTGAAAAATCATTGATTGAATAGAGAACAGCACCAAACAAAACAACAGCAAGAAATTCAAATATGTAGAAATAATTTACTAAAGGAAGGGCAAAAAATGTATTGACAATAATACCGATGAATGCATAAATCCAGAAGAGATGAAATCCCATTTTAAAAGAAGTGGTAAGGAATTTTCTTGGCCTCATGATAATAAAGGACAAAGAGACCGCAAAGAGAATAAGCAAACCCACCACATTAGGATCCGAAAATATCTGTACGAGTCCATACGACGATGGATCCCGATCTCCACTCAAAATGGATCTTCCTAGAAGTGGAACTAGAAATAAAACAGACAAGACATAAAATTTCAAATTCTTATTCATTTTTATCAGCTACAATATGAATAAACATCTCGTTCAACTTTCTCACAGACGTATCTGTTAACTCTTGTTTTATTATTTCAATTGATCGCTTCCCACAGGAGAATAGCTTCCTTTTGTCAGCCAAAAATCTTCTAATCTTATTAGCAGAACCACCAACATCATCTGGATTTATCACGATGCCATTCTCTTTCACTAAGTCTTCAGCACAACCCGCATATTTTGAGCAGATTACTGGAAGGCCATATGCCAAGGCTTCAGACACCACCAAACCAAAAGTATCCTGTCTAGTGAAAAAGATGAAGACACTCGCATCTTTATATATCTTATCTAGGTTTTGGGTAAATGATACAAAGGTTATGCCATCCCTCCCATTGTAGGACATCATCTCATCCACGAATTTCTTGTCAGAGTCTGGTTCTCCAACCAGCGTCAATGAGATGTTCTTAATATTCTTTCTTACCAAGAGATATGTCTCAATGAGTTTATCGATGCCTTTTTGGCGTGAAATTCTGCCAACGTAGAGCAGGTTAATTTTCCGCGCTTCAGAATATTTTTTTTTAGATACTTTAGTAACACAAAGAGAATCAATAGTTAATAGATTCACATAGATCTTTTTTACGCCAATTGACTCGTAATATCTCCTAGTCTCACTCGAGGGAGCCCAGGCAGCCGCAGCAATTTTCGCCATGCACCTACGTATAAGCTTCTGGAAAAAGTTGCGTTTTGATTCTGATTGCCTAGTAAGCTCTCCCCATAGCACAATCTTCTTTCTAAAAAGATATGCCCAGACGAATATCTGCAGAAAAGTAAGTCCATATCCTCCACAAACTACAATGTCAGGATTGTAAGTAGATAATCTTGGGATGGCGTTCCATGAAATCCAAGACCTCTTAAACATTTTAAGAATAAGAGTGTTGAGAGTTTCATAATCAAATTTAATGGAGCTCTTATCGATCGACCAATGACGAAAAGCACTCCCCTCCCTCTCAAAGAAAACCTTGAAGTCCACAACCTTGCTTCCCTCCAACTTATTGAAGAGACCAACCCTATAGGGCGCAATAATGTTAGTTATAAATGCGACTTTTATTTTCTTTCTCATAATGCAGTCCACCCTTGTCGCTTCAGTTTGAAGTATTGATAATATAATACTAGGAGCACAATCAATCCTGTCATCATGCTTCCAAGTGCAATTCCATATATGCCGTAGGCACGAATCAAGAGGAACGCAACGATTATCGAAAATATTGCTGATAGAAGATATGCAACAAACACAATCTCCGGCTTGTTTATCAGACTAAAAAACACCTTAATTGGTTGGTTGAAGTACTCTAACAGAATCCTGACCATCAAGAGCGGCAGGAGGAGGTAGTACTCCCCAATCACGATGTTAGGATAGATAAGTTCCAGTAGTTTATTTCCAAAGAGTATCACCAGAAGAGACCCGGCCAGCAGGAAAGGAATTAGACGCCCGTATATCTTCTTCAACAAGGCATATAGGGCCGCGGGGCCTTCTTTCTTGAGTTTCTTTGATCCCTCTGTAAAACTATAATTTGTGGAACTAGTCATGACCAGGTTAGAGAACCTGGCAAAAATCTCTATTGAGCCATAGATTCCTAGGAGTTCTGGACCGAGATATGCTGCCGCGACGAATAAGTAGATTGGTGTAGTAAGCGAATACATGAAATGTTCTAATACTTTCCATCTTCCAAAAGTATAATTCTTAATAAAATGGTTCTTGAGAGTGCCAAGACTTATTTTCTCAATACGAGTTAGAATTGTTAAGGAGCCTAAGAACAGAAGGACTGCATAGATTATCAGTACAAGAGACAAGTCCAGATAAAATGCAAAGACACAAAGAGCAATAACACACGCCCGTAGAAATGATGATATGAAGTCGCTAAGTATGAGTCCTCGTGTATTCATATCAAGCATTGCGACTCTACGATAATATTCTTGTGTAGTATAGAATATTAGCGTCACTGGAAATATTAAGAATATTGCCACACCCAAGCCCATGTTCTGAAACAAGAAATAGAAGATAACTAAGAATGGTAGAGAAATTATTGTAAGAAGCAAATTCAATATAAACATGGATGACAAATATTTGGATTTTTCAGAATCCTCCAAATGATGATAAAATACCTGCATAGGCATCCCTATCAGCGACACGACGAAACCCAAGATAAACAACATCATAGTATTCAGAAGCGTGAAAACACCATATTCAGCAGTAGTCATGAATCTTGCTAGTATGAATAAAGTGGCGAAGTTAGACAGAGAATAGATTGCTTGATCGTAGAAAAAATGTTTCCCCTTAGTATTGGCTCTGGCATAAAGAGATTCCATGAGTCCAAATATATCATTAAAAGCAAATTTGTTGAGTTTTTTCATCATTCAAATACCAATCTATCGTTCGTTTCAGTCCTTCTTCCAGCGTCGTCTTCGCTTTGAATCCGAACTTCTCTTGTGCCTTACTAGTGTCTAGGCATCTTCTTGGCTGTCCGTCTGGCTTGGTTTCGTCCCAGTTTATCTTTCCTTGGAAGGCCGTCAGCTTGCATATTAGCTCGACCAGGTCTTTGATCTTGATCTCTCGGCCGCAGCCTAGGTTCACTGGCTCTGAGCCATTGTATCTCTCGGCGGCCAGATATATCGCTTCCGCGGCGTCTTCCACGTAGAGGAACTCCCTTGAGGCGTTTCCTGTGCCCCAGACTTCCAGGTCTTTGTTGTTCTTCTTGGCGTCCAAGACCTTCCTTATGAGCGCTGGGATTACGTGTGAGCTTCGCAGGTCGAAGTTGTCTCCTGGGCCGTAGAGGTTCACTGGCAGCACGAAGACTGAGTTGAATCCGTACTGGGCCCGGTATGCTTGTGATTGGACCAGCATCATCTTCTTGGCCAATCCATACGGCGCGTTCGTCTCCTCAGGGTAGCCATTCCATAGGTCTTCTTCCTTGAATGGTACTGGCGTGTTCTTAGGATACGCGCAGATAGTCCCTACTGCAACAAACTTCTTTATACCAGCCAATCTTGCCTGCTCTATAAGCTGGACTCCCATCATGAGGTTGTCGTAGAATAGCTCTGCGGGGTGCTCCAGGTTGTAGCCTATCCCCCCGACCTTTGCTGCCAAGTGCACTATCATGTCGCAGGGGTGCTCTTGCAGCATCCTCTTTATGTCAGCTTCTAGTCTCAAGTCATATTCCGTTGATCTTGGAACATAGATTGAGTAGCCGTTCTCTTCGAACTTCTTGACCACGAATTTGCCTAGGAACCCTGCTCCGCCGGTTATTATTATTTTCTTCATCAAAAACACCTTTAGTAGACAACCTTCTTGTTCTTGAGAACATCCATATCTGCCTCGACCATTATTTTGACCAGGTCCTTGAACTTAGTCTTGGCGCTCCAGCCGAGCTCCTTCTTGGCCTTCTTAGGGTCCCCTATTAGGAGGTCTACCTCTGTTGGCCTAAAGTATCTTGGATCAATCTCAACTATGACTTCTCCAGTCTCCTTGTTAATTCCCTTCTCATCCACTCCTTTGCCTTTCCAGGCCAGAGGTATTTTCAGTAGCTTGCAGGATTCCTCTATGAACTCCCTGACGGTGTGGGTCTCGCCTGTCGCTATGACGTAGTCCTCTGCTCTTTTCTGCTGTAGCATGAGCCACATGGCTTCTACATATTCCTTGGCATATCCCCAGTCTCTCTTGGAATCTAAGTTCCCCAAGAAGAGCTTCTTATCTATTCCTAGCTTTATCTTGCATAAACCCATGCTAATCTTCCTGGTAACGAAAGTCTGGCCCCTCCTAGGTGACTCGTGGTTGAATAGGATGCCGTTGCAAGCGTACATGCCGTAAGCTTCCCTGTAATTCTTGATTATCCAGTAAGCATAAACCTTGGCAGCCCCGTAAGGAGACCTAGGATAGAAGGGTGTCTTCTCGCTCTGCGGAACTTCCTGGACCTTTCCGAACATCTCAGAGGTCGAGGCCTGGTATATCTTGACTTTCTTGGTCATGTTGAGAAGCTTTACAGCTTCAAGTATCCTCAAGACTCCCAACGCATCCGAGTTTGCAGTATACTCTGGCACTTCGAAAGAGACCATCACGTGACTCTGGGCGCCCAGGTTGTAAATCTCATCAGGCTCTATCTCCTTGATGAGTCTGATAACGTTGGTGCCGTCAGTCAGGTCGCCGTAGTGGAGTATAACTTTCTTAGCTCCATGGATGTCCTCGTAAATCTCGTTAATCCTCCAGGTGTTAAACGAGCTGCTCCTCCTGATAAGCCCGTGGACTTGGTAGCCTTTAGAAATCAATAGTTCAGCCAGGTAAGAACCATCCTGACCCGTAATTCCAGTGATTAAAGCCTTTTTCATTATGAAACAACCTCCTTTGTTTGAAAAATCAGGCCGATAATCTTGTTTCTGGCTTGTTTTTCTTCATATCCCCCAGGATATCCTATATGTTCCCTTGTGAAAAAGCCATCATTTATAAAGATTACTATTAAGTGGTAACTACTTTAGCCCTTTCTGCCTTATTTGAGCGCTAAAGCCAAAGACTTAGTGAAAAAGCCAATCCTAAAAGAAAAAGAGCCTGAAAAAGAGTTTAAAACAGGTTTTTGGCCTTCTTTAGCCCTTATCTCCACTTCTTGACCGCGAAGTAGCCTATAACAAGCGCGACTACGAGTCCCAGGGCTGCCACGAACCACAAGTAGCTTACAGAGCCAGTCTCCTGGGCTCCGATCGCCTGTCCTGTGACCGATTCAAGGCCAGAAGCCTCTGCCAGGTCCCGTGGGTCTATGCTGTTCTCAAGGCTTGAATCCTTATCCTGGGTGAGAGAACTCACCAAGTCGACGTAGGTTGAGTTGTCCTCTACCGAAGCATTGCATGGCCTAGTCTCCTTCCTGCTCTCGTTCTCGTAGAGGCAAGTCCTGTACTCCTCGCTGTTTATGCAAATAGACCAGTCGGTGCACACCAGCTGGGTTGAACAGTCAGTCGCTGCCGAGCAGTTATCTTCGCTGGTGGAAGCGGCGCTGTATGAACTCAGGAAGCTACCGCCGCCCCCTCCTCCACCGCCGCCTGAAGACGAGACAGTGCAGGCCCCACAGTCAACTGCGCATGAAGAGCAAGTCTCGCCTGCCTCGCACACGAGGTCTCCGCAGTCAGTGACTGGAATGACGCTCAAAGTAACCATGTTCGTCTGGGCAGACCTGTTGCCGCTCGAAGCAGTGAAGTAGAGGGTCTCGAATCCGTACCAGTTAGCTGGCGCAGACACGTTCACAAGGCCATCCTCTCCAATGCCGATCACCAGGACCGATTGGTTCCTGACAACGCTGTAATTCAAGGTCGAATTGAGCGGGTCATCGAAGCAGGATGAGAGGTCGTAAGCCCCCACAAGGGAGGTGTCCTCGTTCCATGACTTGTTAGGCAGGTCGCATCCGGTTATGTTACAGTCGCAGTCAGACTCACAGCTTCCGCAATCCTCGCCGGCATCGCACACTCCGTCGCCGCAGTAAGGAAGAGCCACGCAAGTCCCCCAGCCGCACTCTGAAGTGCAGGTCCTGACACCGTCATGGCCTCCAAAGTCAACGCAGGACTGGGTCATGTTAGGCTCGCAAGACTCGTTGCCGTTCACGATGCCGTCTCCGCAGAACTCCAAGACAGTGTGTTCGCAAGTACAACCAGAGAGGCAAGTGTCGAGCGTCGATGTGTTGCTATCGTCGCAGTCAGCATCTATAACGCACTCTGCAGAGCAGTTGAGGTCGCATGAATGAGTCATCGTGTCGTTGCTCTCGCTACAAGTCCCAGTAGGTTCCTGGCACTCTGAGGTGAAAGGCGCAAGGTAGTCGAACGTGAACGGGTTGTCGTCAGGGCTGTTATCGCAGGTATTGATCCCGAAGACGTCGTAAGCAGAGCAGTCGACAGGAGTGCCAGGGGCGCAATCACCCAAGACGCAGGTCTCAAGGCCATCGCACGCCAAACCATTATCACAGTCAGCATCGAAAGTGCAGTTCACGTCAGGACAGACTCCACAGTCAGCCTCGCAAGATGAACAGTTCTCATCCGCGCCGCAGACCCCATCACCACAGGATGAAAGCGGCTCAAAGCTGCAAGAGCAGCCAAGGCAGGAATCAGCAGTGCTCTCGTTGCCGTCGTCGCAGTCAAGGTCCGAGACGCACGCTGCGCCGCAGATGCCGACGTCGCAGGTGTGCGTGATGTTCTCATCACCCACAGTGCACTCGCCAGAAGGCTCTTCGCACACAGAAGTGAATGCAGCCCTGTAGTCGAGCGTGAACGGATTGTCATCAGGCGAATAAGTACAGCTCTCGACATCAATTATGTCGTAAGCAGAGCAAT
Source organism: Candidatus Woesearchaeota archaeon (assembly GCA_016930415.1). Taxonomy (GTDB): domain Archaea; phylum Nanobdellota; class Nanobdellia; order Woesearchaeales; family SM23-78; genus SM23-78. The sequence continues at coordinate 178,313 of JAFGGS010000016.1, forward strand.
CGACAGGAGTGCCAGGGGCGCAAGCGCCTAGGCTGCAGGTCTCAAGGCCATCGCACGCCAAACCATTATCACAGTCAGCATCGAAAGTGCAATTCACATCCGAACAGACCCCGCAATCAGTCTCACAAGACGAACAATTCTCATCGCCATTGCAGACCCCATCGCCGCAGAAAGGCAAGGCAGGGCACTCACCGCAATCCGCAGAGCAGGACGAACAATTCTCGTCAAGGTCGCAGACACCATCTCCACAGAACCATAAAGGCTCATGCAAACAGACACATCCAACACAAGCGTCGCTAGTTGAGGTCAGATTATCATCACAATCAATGTCAGCCTCACATGTAGCAGAACAGTTTTCAATGCTACATACGTGATAGATGGTATCATCGCCGACGGTGCACTCGCCGGAAGGCTCTTCACATACAGAAGTGAATGCAGCCCTGTAATCCCACGTGAATGGATTAGTATCCTCAGGGATGTTCCTGCAGTCAGCAATCTCGAATATGTCGAAAGCGCTGCAGTCAACATCTTCACCTGCTATGCAAGAGCCAAGATCGCAGCTCTCCAAGCCGTTGCAGGCCAAGCCGTCATCGCAATCCAAGACAACGGCGGACTCGTTCCAGACGCAAGCCCCTGCCAAGCAGACGTAATCATCATGATAGACAGAGGATCCGACGCAATAGTCATTATCGAAAGGATCGCAATCAGAGTCCTGGAAGCAAGCGCAATCCTCATCGATAAATCCATCGCAGTCATCGTCGACCATGTTGAAGCAGGTCTCGTTCATTCCAGGGTTGACCAGGAAGGCATCATCATCGCAGTCGCCATCCTGGGCGACATAACCAGCGGTCAAGCTGCAAGTCAGCAGCAACTCGCTGGAGTTCCCGAAGGAGTCATTGTCGAAGTCCAGGAACAACGACAAGAGCAGGCCTTCATCCACGAGCCCGTTGCAGTCATTATCCAATCCATCACAGAGAGTCTCGTTGGACTCGTAGGATGAGACATTCGAATAATCATCAGTCCAGTTCCCTGCAATGCATGATTGGGTGCTATTCACACAGACCCCGAGCTGCAGGAAGTTGAAAGGCGCAACCTCGCCAGAGCCATCAAGAGTGAGGTCAGAGCAATCATTATCTACGCCATCGCAAGTCTCGGTGGCGTTTGGATTGATAAGATAATCCAGATCATTACAGTCCACAGGGCCGCAGAGATCGCCATCAGGAGAGAAACCATCCTCATCAAGATCAGAGCAAGCATGCTCGGCATCCGCAGCAGTCGTGAAACTGAAACTCTTCTCAGTATAGAGCCCATCGCCTCGCTCACGGACAACGACGTGCCAGAAATAAGTTGTATTAGACTCGTTCATATCGACTGGATTCGCATAAAAAACCCCGTTAGAAACGTTCTCATAATAGGCAATGACCCTCCAGACACCGGAAGCATTAGAGCTGAACTCCACATCGATAGGATCATGGCGATAATCGACAGCACGGACAGCCAAAGGAGGATTCAAAGAGACATTAACCCCTGAATCCGAAGGAGAAGCATCATAGATGAAAGCCTGAGGCGCGCCAGGAGGCGGGACGTAGACGCCAGCACCAAGGCGACGTTCACTATAAAACTGGACATTTGTTCTAGGAAGAATCTCAGGACTATAAGCTGAAGTCTCAAATAACTGGACTGTACCACCACTCCCAATAACAACCAATTCATTCTGGCCATCAGAATCAATATCCTGAACAATCATAGTCCCTATACTGCCCGCAGAAGTCAGATTTTCAATCTGATTATAAGAACTATTATACACCCTCACAGGACCATAACCACCCACAATCTCCAATCTAGAATCCCCAATCACATCAAGCATCTTTGGAGGTTCGGCAAAGTAATCTAAAGTCGCATCCAAGCTCCAAGAGTCAAGGTCCCACACCTTAGCCACACCATAATCATTAGAGATAAGCTCGACATGTCCATCAAGATCAATATCGCCAAGAGGAAAAGGTGAATGGCCACTCACAGGAATTGAGTTAGACCATTTTCCCGGGATTTTTTCACCAGTTAATCCATTCACAGTATAAATACCACGACCTAATTCTTGAACTACAGTAACATCCAAGACATTATCACCAGTCAAATCTAAGAGTGCGCCCATATGGCTACTGCAGAGCACATCATCAACATACCATAGAAGAGATAGGTTATCAGCATCATAAGCTTGTATTCCTTTTCCAAGACTTGATCCTACAGTAGGATAATCATAAGAACGATCAGTCATAAAAATCTCAAAATCTCCATCAGAATCAATATCTGCGGCTGAAAGCCCTCCCCAACAAGGCCTCCAAGCAAAAGCCTCTGCCAAAACAGCACCATTAGATCCATTGATTTTTCTTAACCTCCCAGTCCCATTTTCTCCTTGAGTAATATCGGAAGTCGCAGTATAGACATAAGGATAATTATTTCCATCCACATCGACAATAACCAAGTATTTATCTGCGGATTCAACAGGAACGTCCCAAAATATAGAACCATCTTCAGCATTCAAGGCAACTGTTCTAGATCCAGAAGCCACAACCACCTCCAAAGTCCCATCGTTATCAAGATCAGCAATTTCAAAAGGTGAATGATATGAAAGGCGATAATTATTATATATCCATCTTACTTGGCCTGTTAAGCCATCAATACAAGTCAGCTTATCATTTCCAGATACAAAAATCTCGTAAATCCCATCATTATCAACATCTGCCGCTAAAGGTCCAATCGCGGTATTTGTGTTAGTTCGATACTGCCAGCTCAGTACAAAAGGTTTGGCTGTGAAATAAAATGTTTCAGTTTTCCAATCAACACCATCAAATAGTTTTATTCGCCAAAAATAAGTTTCACCTTGCTCTCCAAAAGAGATATTCTTCGTGTGAGTGCTATAGAATCCGGATGAGCCTGAAAAAGAAGTAATCTCCTCCCAAGATCCAGAGATATTAGTTTCAAATGTTACCAACAGAGTCCTGTTAAGGGAATCCTCTATATTCGCAGACAATCTGGGATGATAAGTGGCGGTTTCATTTGCAGGATACGCTCCAGATATCATTATTTCCGAATCTGCCAACACCGAAGGAATTTGAATTAAACAGAAGAATAGTATCATGAATAGAACAAATCTCCTCTGCAAATTATGAAAATACATGTTTCTTCCCTTGAGTTGCTATCTTGTCACGACGAAACACACCTCTCTTTTTAAAACTTTCCATAGTCACCACTAACCGAGAGCAAAGATATTAATCCAAGTCGAAGTCTTGATTCAAATTACAAACCAGATTTCTTCGGTTTATAAAAGGTAAAGAACATAAACAGCACTATGAAAAAACAAGCCATTGCTCCCGAAATCAAAGTATATTTCTGACTTCCCAATTGCACTCCAGTAATCTGTGTTGGAGATTCAACTACAGGCTCTCGAATAAGCTCTTCAGTCAAGGCAGTCAGATTATCATCAAGTTCCTGTAACGCCGCAGTCTCAGTAATAGACTGGTTTTCATCAAATGAAGCTTTCGAGCCTCCAGAGGATTCGGAACTAGAAGAGACGGCAGTTACAATCTCTTGGAATCCAGATTCTTGAGATGCTTGTGTTCCTTCAGGCTCGCAAGTCCTAGAATTTGTCTTGGATGCAAATCTAGCATTATGTTCACATTCTTGCGTCTGCTTATAGTTCACACACTCACCCCATTCTCCGCAAGTCCAATCAGCATCAGTCGTGGCGGCTACGCCTCCACCGCCGCCTCCTCCAGACGAGCAGGAGCCACAGTCAATAGAGCAACTAGAGCAAGTCTCCCCAGACTCACAGGCGTCATCCCCACAGTCAGCAACGCTCAAAACAGTCAAAGTAACTAAGTTAGTAGAACTATTCCGACTAGTATTTGAAGCATCAACAGCAGTGAAATAGACAGTTTCAACGCCGTGCCAGTTGGCTGGGGCTGAGAGGTTAACAAGGCCGTCAGAACCGATTAAAACCCTAATTGAGCTGTTTCCAGCCACGCTAAAGCCTAAAGTCTGGTTCAGTGAGTCATTGAAGCAGCCAGAGAGGTTGTAAGCTCCATTTAAGGCAGCATCCTCATTCCAAGTCTTTACACTTAGAGTACAGACTGATATATCATTCTCTGTTACAAGACATACGCCGCAGTCAGCGGCACACATAGAGCAGTTTTCAACCCCGTTGCATGAAGCATCACCACAGTATTGAGAGGCAGTTATCTGTAAAGAAGATGAATTCAAAGCCAATCCAAATCCTACACCATCATAAGGAGAAATTTGACAAATCCAGAAATCGCCTAGAGATAAGTTTCCGGAGTTGATACTAGATTCATTCAAACCAGACATTAAAGAACCATCCTTAAACCAAGAATAATAATTTATGACAGAATCATCATCTAAATCTAATGTAGATTGGTTATAACAATTCAAAACAGCATTTGTCGTGTTCTGAGGATAGTCAGAAGCATTCAACACAGGAGTTGAGTGTGTCGGAAGAACATTAGGAGGAAGTTCGCAAGGGACAGCACCTACATAAGAGCCAGTTGAAGATATATTACAAGCTGGACTAGTATATAGAGGAGTTAAATTCCCGGCAGAAATATCAGCCAACAAGGGATCTGATACAACTCCATTAACCTCAAACCCAGTAGCTGAACTCAGAGAGTAGAGCGAATCATAATCAGTTGAACCATTACGTACCAAATAAGAACCAGAGCTCGAATACAGATTGAAATCTATTTCAGGATATTGGCCAAACCAAGTTCCTTCTGCAATCTGTAACTCCCTGAAATAAGAATTGACAAGAATATTGTTCTTAACCACAATTCCCGAAGTAAAAGATGGAGCCCTCGTCAATTTTATATTCCTGCCATAAGTACTCAGTCTCTGGTTAAAGCTCCAACCCCGACCCGCATTAATAAGAGTATTCTGATTAAAAGATATATTAGAGACAACAGATGAAGACACAGTACTAAAAAACTCGATGTTATTCTCAGAGAAGGAAATCTGATTTCCATACACCTCAATATCAGAAATTACTGTTTGGCCAGCGTCTAACCAAGACTCAACAGCGACACCAGAATCATAACACTGAGAAATAGTATTATTTATGATAAAAATCATGCTGTTATTCGTGGCAATATCAACACAATTTCCATATCGAAGCGTTCCAGATTGATAAGCACCACCGATATAAGATAAAGCGCCATTCTGAAAGACGATGTTATTGGAGTTTCTTAATTCTAGACCCATCTGACCCCCATATCTCAAATCCAAATTCTCAAAGAAAACATATCTTTTACTCCATAGTTTAATAATATCAACATTTTTTGCCGCTTCTATATCTGAATAATAATTTGCTGGATTAGAAACACTGTATAGAAACACTTTCTGAGAAGAAGAATTGACCCAGAAGTCTCCTTGAGACGCAAGAGATCCAAAAGAATCTACTTTAGTTCCCACCGAGGATTCGTCATTAAAAATTAAATTACCCACATCAGCATTAAAATCCAAATCATACTCCCAGATATTTAAGCCCATTGAAGACCAAATGGACCCATTATTCATTTCGTAACTTCCTAAAAACAACGGACGATTGCCAGAACCATAAGAACCATAGTAGATATACCCTGAATCAGATCCGCTTTTTGCGTCAAGGTAAGCATCCTCAGCAAAACGCCAAGATTCTCCTCTTTTAAATAGAACTGAATCCCCAGGCTGAAGATTCAATCCATTGACTTTTGAAATTGATTGGAAAGGTTCTAAAACAGAAGTTCCTAAATTTGAATCATTACCGCTCGTCGCATCAACATAATAAACCGTGCCAAAACCCCAAGTAACAAAACCCGTCGGATTCTCTGTGGGAGACAGCAAAAGCAGCATGGAAGAAAGGAATATAAAAACAACTATTACGAATGAAAACCTCACTATTAAATTCCATCTCTTTATCAAATCACGAAGTTCTTTCATTTTTCTCCAATTTTAATTTTCCATGCTTGTAGGAGATCCACAACGTGCTATATGCACGGTTTAATGTTATAGATAATTCATGAAAAGACATGTTCAACACATCACGAGCATAAATTGTCAAGGTTTCAAGAGGAGATAACGACCGATTAGAGAAGATAACACCAGGAACAAACATACCACTCTCATCCAGTTTAAATTCGGAAGAGTACTTCCGCACCGCATTCTTATATGAAGTCCAAATAGTACGATCATCCCTACCAAGGAATTTAGCAATTTTGCAGTAATCCAAAGCATAGTTCTCTTTTAGTGTCTTCACCACCACTTCTAACACACCAAGATTAGAATTTGAGAATAAACTAAGCGGCAGTCTTAAATACTCTTCCCGTTTCATTACATCTTTATATAATTTAAGGAAATCTTCTAAAACATTGATAAAATTCACACCCTCAGCAGATGCATGCCTAGATAACCAATTATTTTCACCTAACATATCCAAACCAGCACTCATTAAAAGATATCATTTAACTCAAAGTTATATAAATATATCGATTTTTACCTATTAAAAATGATAAAATACTTAAATAATAAGTATGATGATATAAAAAAATAAGAAAAATCAAAAAGAAGAAAATCCAATCAAGAGCACTAAAAGGAAGATTTATAAAGACATGATTTTTCCTTATCGCTCGGTAGTAAATAGAGGATCTAATGGAATATAAACGAGTCCTAAAAGATGGAATGCACTTTAGCTTAGGAAAAGTAGGCACAATACTAATAAGCCTGATAAACACAATCATACTGGCAAGATTGTTAACAACCACACAAATGGGTCAATATTCTCTTTTCCTTATGATAGTAAACTTAGCAGTAGTCATCACATTCACATGGTCAGATAATGCAATAATAAGACATGGAAGAGAAGAATACACCACCTCTAAAGAGATTAACAAATCATTCTGGGCGAGAAACGTAATCATAGGCCCCGCAACAGCACTCATAACCACAGCCATAATTATTTTCAGAAAAGATATTGCTCAGTACATTGGAATGAAAGAAGAAATAATCATATTTATCTTGATCTTATTTATTATTCAAGGAATATTTAATTATATCAACTCAATATTTCAAGGCACAAATCAGATGCAAAAATCAGCATATCTGCTTCTCTTCCAAAAAGCAATCTATCTTGTAACCATACTAGCATTAATGACTGGATTTTTCCAGATTGACAATCTTTATGCCGCAATAATATTTCTTAACTTAAGCTTCATTATAGTCACAGCAATACAACTAATTCAATTCCGATATCATCAGATACTTCCCGCGAAATACAGTAAACAGCATCTAAAGAAAATATGGTCATATTCTTGGCCTCACATAATAGGATTTCCAGGAATATACGTGATTAATTATATTGATTTATTTGTCATAAGACAATTCATGGATCTTGAAGCAGTAGGCACATACAATATTGCATATTTAGGATTTACTAATATATGCACCTCAATAATGCTCATCAACACAGTTATGTTTCCATTGCTAGTAGAATATAAAACAAAGAAGAATTATGAGGCAATAAGAAAATACCTCTCACACATACCAAAATACACATTCATCTGGATTATTCTTACAATAATAGGACTGTTCTTATCACCTCATGTGATTCCAGCATTATTCTCAACACAATATGTGAGTTCAATCCCATCGTTTAATATCTTGTTGATAGCTAGCATCGTCTATTTCATATATGTGTGCTTAATACCCCTCGTCAACACATTTGACCTAATCATATATTCTCAGACATTCAATGTGATAAAAGCAGGCATCAACATCGGATTGGATTTCATATTAATACCAAAGATGGGAATTATTGGAGCAGCCTATGGAACTCTGGTTTCATATGCAGTGGGCACGATGCTAATAATCCTGTTACTCATATACAAAAGAAAATTGTTTTTACATACCAAAGAACAATGAAAAACACCATAATACTAGGAATAGAACGTTTCCCTCCAGATTTTACCGGATCAGGATTGAGAGCATATAGACAAAGCTTAAGGATTCAGAGTAAATACGGCTATAAATTTATCATATTAACTAATAAAAGCAAACAAAAAGAGATAACTAAGGATCTGGAGATAATCAGAATCCCTACGATAACACCAAAAATACTTTTACCAATATATCTTATTGAATTATTCATAAGAATTAATTTGATAATGCAGAAAAGGAAAGATGATATTAGCCTCATCCACATGTTCTCACTATACTGGTTAAATAGAATGTTAATGTTATCCAACATATTATTCTATAAAAAACCAAGCATACTAGAAGTCACCTTAGATGGAGACGATGATCCAGTCTCTTTAATAAAAAACAGCCCTCTAGGTAAAATTATAAGCAACCCACTAAAAGCGCTCATGAAAAAAATAGGACTTTTCATTGTTCAAACCAAAAATAGCAAGAGATCGTGCGAACAAATAGGAATTTCCCAAAAAAAAATATGGCAAAGACCAAATCCAATAGATGAAAAAGTCTTTGGGAAGATACCATTCAGCAAAATAGAATGCATTAAGAAGAGACTCACACTCCCAAAAGGTATTAATTTAGTGAATATAGGGGCTATTTCCAAAAGAAAAAATCAGCTTCTATTAGCAAAAGTACTCAAGCAAGTCCAATATCAAGATGTAAACCTACTCTTAATTGGCCCAAAATCAGATAAAAAATATTACAATATTATACAAAAACAAATCAAAGAATCAAAACTTGAAAACAGAATTGTCTTTATGGGTGAAAAAACAAACACCCAAGAATACCTCTTAGCAGCAGATATTTTTGTATTCTCTTCTGAACGAGAAGGATTTGGAAATGTTTTCGGAGAAGCAATGATATCAGGTCTGCCAATAATAACAACTTATCTGGATGGAATCAGCAAGTTCATCAATATTAATAACGGAATTATCATAACAGAAAAGAACGAAGAAGATAAAATAAGAAGATTCGCAAGTGAAATTGACAAAATCATAAGAAAGAAGACCACATATAATCGACAAATAATAAGAAATATGGGCATTAAATATTTTTCTGCTAAGAATATAGATCTGCAGTATCATGAAAAATACAATCGGCTGATAAAATGAGAAAAATAGAGAATTTAGAGATTTTCCTGTACCTAATAATATTGACAATTCTTACTACAATAATTAGAGTTACAGCAGGAGACTATAAAACATTTACTGGAAGCCCACTAAGTCACAGCCTATTTTTATTAATAATAAGTACACTATTCATTTTCTTCTTCTTCAAGAAGTATGATTACTTCATTTTAGTATGGTCCTCAGTTTATTTTGCGGCCCCAATAATAAAAGTACCGGGAACAGAGGTTGGAAGTCTCGGAATACTTAACTTAATATTCCTTCCACTGATGATTTGGAAGATATTTGATCTTAAAGACAAAAGATTTTATCTCATACCTGCAATAATATTGCTTTCATTAATCAATTTGGCAGATGTTCCCGCCAGACTAATCATATCGGGAATATTCAATTCCTCTGCATTACCAGTATTTCTCCTTTTTGTAGTGAAAAAGTGTAAAAACCCAGAACTACTAATAAAAGGAAGTATATTTATAGCAATAATAAATCTTCCACTAACATTTTACGAATATACATCATTGCCCGATTGGGGAGTAATGATTGATTGGAGAGGAATTAGAGTACAAGGGAATCTATTTCATCCAAATGGATATACACTATTCCTTCTGCCAGTAATTTTACTGACATATGCAAAACTAAGAGAGCGACTGCAGATAAGCACAACAGTCATATTCATAGTTTTTTTAGTGGCCGACCTATTAACAAGGTCAAGAATTGGACTTATTACGTTAGTTGCCACAATAGGACTGTTTGAGATAATTCACGAAGATAGAAAACACAACCGAATAAAAAAGATCCTCATTGCGTTTGCAATTGCCGCGACAATAATTATTTTTTTGCAAATAAGAGAGGAACAGAGCAGAATATCTCCTGAGGCCATGGAAGATAGAACAAAAATCTGGGAGCCAATAATCCCATATATCAAATCCAACCTCCTAATTGGAAATGGTGTGGGCAGCTATGAAGAGCACATGGAAAGCGAGTTTCATGGTCTCGGACCTCACAATTTATATCTGGGAATATTATTTGAATTCGGAATTATAGGATTAACTCTAATACTACTTTTTGTATGGTCAGTACTTAAAGAGTTCTTCAAGATGAAAAACTCGGTTTGGCGCACCACAGGAATGGCACTCATAATTGGCATCCTAATTTATTCCATAACAGAATCTAACGCTTTCAATCAAGTGTTTGCATTAAACACGTGGATTCTTTTAGGCGCACTGCTATTAATAAAAAAAATGAAAAGAAAATGAAACAAATTATAAGAATCATAGAAGAAATAGCGTTAAACCTATTCTTCCTATTAGAAAATGATTTCAGGATGATCTATTTCTACCAATACTGTAGAAACCTGAGAAAAAATAGAGATGAAATAAAACAACTACAAGATAAAAAACTCAAGAAGCTGATTGAACACGCATACAGTACTTGTCCATATTACAAAAAAGCATTTGATGATGCAAAAATATCACCAAAATGCATAAATTCATCCGAAGATCTGAAGAAAATTCCAAACATCACAAAAGCCGATGTCAACAAGAATAAAAAACAAATGATAAGTCAGAAGTATAATATCAGAAAACTAACAAAAGATTTCTCAGGAGGAACAACCGGAGAAGGGGTACAATTTTATAAGGATAAGAGATACATGCAGAAAGCTCGCGCAGTCTGGATGAGAGACATATATGCTCATGGATATAGGCCTGGAGATAAGATGGCTTGGATTTGGGGATCTGAAAGAGAAACCAAAGATTCATCAAAAATAATGAAAAGAATAAGAAGGATATTAACACGTAAAATTTGGTTCAACCCCACGAATTTTGAAGAGGAAACATTTTACCAATGGATAATTGAAGAATATAATATGTTTAAGCCAAAATTCATCTACGGATATGAAAACGCAATCTTATCAATGGCAAGATTGATTGAGAAGAGAGGCATAAAAATCCATAAACCCCAGAAGGTTTTTAGTACCTCTGAGAGCCTGAATAATAGAGATTACCTTGAAAAAGTATTTGGATGTGAAGTAATAGATCAATACGGCTGTCGTGAAGTTCTGGCCTTAGCAATAGAAGATAAAAATAAAATAATGCGCTCAGACGATGATTTTGTAATAATTGAAGTTAATGAAAAGAATGAGATTCTACTAACACCTTTGGAAGCATATGGAATGCCACTCATACGATATCGAGTTGGAGATCTTGGAATTAGAAAAAAAAGTCAAAAATCTAACAAACACCCATTCAACAGTTTTGACCTTACACTAGCACGAACATTTGAGATGTTTAAAACATCAAATAACACAACCATATACAGTGGAGAGATAATTCATCAAGCAAGCAAGAAAAAAGTGGATGTGGGAGAGTATCAACTAGTGCAAAACTCAACAAATCTAATAACAATTAATATCATCGGGAAGAAGAAAGATGTAAAACCAGAAGAAATAGATAAACTTAAGAAAGTTATAACTAAGTTATCAGGAATAATAGATGTGCGAGTCAAATTTCTCAACAAGAGACTCATCGCCAAGAGCGGAAAGATAATAGCAGCAAAGTGCTTAATAGAATCAAGAGAAAAATGAAAATCCTCCTTATCAATTACAGGTTCTTCTTTTCAGGCGGACCGGAGAAATACCTGTTCGGGATAATTGATATACTGAAGAGCCACGGCCATGAAGTCATTCCGTTCTCAGTCCATGCTAAAAAGAATGAGAATAATCCGTACGAGAAGTTCTTTGCAGATCCCATCGGGGGCGAGGATGCTACTTACTTTGAGGATTATAAGAAGACTCCAAAAACAATGCTTCAGATGTTAGATCGCCAGTTCTACTCATTAAGCGTGAAGAAGAGACTTGAAAAGTTAATAATTGAGATGAAGCCAGACATATGTTATTTGATGCATCATTATAATAAGCTGTCTCCGAGTGTCATAGATGCCTGCAAGAAACATAAGATCCCAGTGGTCATGAGGCTCTCTGATTTCTTCATGATATGCCCAAACGCGCTCTTAATAAGGGACGGACGAGTATGCGAGGAGTGCCTGCAAAGAGGCCTTTGGAGAGGTGTAAAGAATAAGTGTGTCAAGAATTCTCTGTTTGCATCAACTGTAAAAGTGGCTGCCATGAAGCTTCACCGGATCTTAGGGTTATACGAGAAAGTCAGCTACATAATATCGCCTTCAAGCTTTACAATATCAAAAGTGAGCAAGATTTTCAAGAAGAATAATTTCGTTCACGTACCGACATTCATCAAACCGACAGAAAAATATAATCCTCAGATTGGAAAGTATGCATTATACGTTGGAAGGACAGAAGAAGAGAAAGGAGTCATGACTCTGATCAAGGCCGCAGAAGGCACCGACCTGAAGGTAAAGATCGTAGGGAAGTCCAGCACTGAGTACGATCAGAAGATAAGGGATTACCTAAAGTCTAACAATATCAAGAATGTCGAGTTCCCAGGCCCCAAATACGGCAAGGAACTCCAGAAGATATACCGAAACGCAAGGTTTGTGGTCGTTCCAGCAGAGTGGTATGAGAACATGCCAAACGTAGTCCTGGAAGCGATGCTCTTTAGTAAGCCAATAATCGCCTCAGACATAGGATCCCTAAAGGAGCTCATACAAGACGGGCGCAACGGGCTCTTGTTCAAGCCTAAAGACGTAAATGACCTGAAGGATAAGATGAAGAAGCTCTTCAAGCATGATAAGCTCGTCAGGAAGATGGGCCGGAACGCTTATCATGAAGCAGTAACAAAGTATAACCCTGATATTCATTACGAAAAACTGATAAAGGTATTCGAGAAAGCTGTTAAGGAGGAGAATTTAAAATGGAAGCGCTGATTTGTGTAACTTACAGGTGTAATGCTAAATGTCACATGTGCAATATCTGGAAGTATCCCACTACTAGGAAGCAGGAGATAACGCCTGCTGACCTGAAGAAGATCCCTTCAGGCTTGGAATTCGCCAACATTACAGGGGGAGAACCTTTCTTAAGAGAGGATATCGAAGAGCTAATCAAAGTCGTGCTTCCTAAGACAAAGAGGCTAGTCATCTCCACAAACGGCTATTTCACCGAGAAGATAGTGGCTTTGGCCAAGAAATACCCACAGATAGGTGTCAGGGTCTCCATAGAAGGCCTTCCAAAGGCAAACGATGAACTAAGAGGCTTGAAGGATGGATTTGATCACGGCATCAGGACCTTGATAGATCTCCACGAGCTAGGCCTTAAGGATATCGGCTTTGGAATCACAGTAAGCGACAGGAACGCAAAGGACTTATTGGAGCTATACCACCTGGCAAAGTGGCTGGGACTTGAGTTCGCCACGGCAGCGATCCACAACACATACTACTTCCACAAGGATGACAACCAGTTCAAGGATCGGAAGATGATAACAGACGAGTTCAAGAAGCTCATTGACGAATTATTGGCCTCAAAGAAGCCAAAAGACTGGTTCAGAGCCTACTTCAACTACGGCCTCATAAACTTCATAAACGGCAATAAAAGACTGCTTCCTTGCGAGATGGGAACAGACGTCTTCTTCATAGACCCATTCGGAGAAGTCTACCCCTGCAACGGCATGAACTGGAGCATGGGAAACATCAAGAAACAGAAATTCGAAGAGATCTGGAATGGCGAGAAGGCGAAAACAGTCAGGGAGAAAGTCAAGAACTGTAGCAAGAACTGCTGGATGGTAGGATCCGCAAGCCCAGCCATCAAAAAAGACAAGAAAACAGCGATCAAATGGATACTGAAAAGCAAATTGAAAGGGAAAGTAGAATACGGATGCGTGGAAAACAAAAGGTGAAGAGTTGAAAAAGAACATTAAGGTTGCAATGATTGGTCTTCGTGGTATTCCTGCTGGATCGGGCGGTATCGAAGTCGCTGTCGAGGAGCTCTCAACTAGACTTGTTAAACTTGGTTGTGATGTGACTGTGTTTTGCAGGTCACAGTACTGTCCTGAGAAACCAGCCCAGTTTAAGGGTGTTAAGCTAGTTTATATCCCTGCATTGGATACTAAGATTACTGAAGCAATATCTCATTCCACAATCTCTAGTTCCCTGGCCGCAATCCAGAAGTTTGATATTGTTCATTTTCACGCCATGTCTAATGGCGCATTCTCGCTGATTCCCAAGCTTGCTGGCAAGAAGACTGTTGTCACGTTTCACGGTCTTGATTGGGAGCGAGAGAAGTGGGGTGTTTTTGCAAGGATATATATCAAATCATCTGAATTCATGACTTTCTTGTTCAGGAACAAGGTCATATCAGTTTCTAATAAGATCAAGGATTATTGCAAGAAAAAGTACCATGCTGATGTTACTGTGATTCCTAATGGTGTCAATATTCCAAAGTCCAGGCTCATCAACTCCTTGAAGCGATTCTGCCTAAAGAAGGATGGTTATGTCCTCTTCTTGAGCCGCATCGTGCCTGAGAAGGAAGTCCATACCCTGATCAGGGCATTCAAGAGAGTTAAGACTAATCAGAAGCTGGTCGTCGCGGGCGGATCCACGCATACTGACGCTTATCTTGCCAAGTGCAAGGAGCTTGCCAAGGATGACCCTAGAATCGTCTTCACAGGCCCTCTTTATGGTTCTGAGAAGGCAGAGGCTTACAGCAACTGCTCTTTCTTCGTGCTTCCTTCAACGATCGAGGGCATGCCCATCGTCCTTCTTGAGGCTTTGAGCTTTGCTAAGTGCCCGCTCGTCTCTGACATCAGGGAGAACTTGGAGGTCGTTGATGACAAGACCGCTTTCAGTTTCAGGGTGAGGGACGTCAATGACTTGGCGAAGAAGCTTGACTTCATGCTTAAGAATAATGCGATAGTCCGCAAGAAAGGCTTGGCTGGCAGGGCGATGGTCCGGAAGAAGTACGACTGGGACTGCATTGCCAAGCAGACCTTGAAGGTGTACGAGGAAGCGCTTAGGAAGTGATTAATAATGGAGAAGGAGACCAAGAATTTCATCATCAGGGGGATCATCCTAGTAGGAGTCTTCCTGGCAGTGACTTTCCTGTTCCGCTTCCCGATCGACTTATTCCATTTGAAGCTCTTCAGGATGACAGAGGCCACCCGCGTCTTTAGCAAGAGCGACGGCCTCAAGATATTCGCTTTGGCAGGCATCTTCTTCACGCTCTACTTCCAGCACAGGATCGCGAAGGTCAGGCAACAGGGCCAGCCCCTTTGGAGGACCATCCTCCTTGGCGTCGCAGGCTTCCTACTGGTCGCGGGCTACTATGGCCTTAGATATCTCAGCAATGCATACCAGGTGACAGAGGGACCTTGGTTCTATGCGATCTACGCCTCCAGCTTGGTTGTCCTGACAGCGTCTTTCCTGTTCTTCTCCGCAAGCGTATTCTCGCCAGGCTATATCATGAGATTCTTCCTGGAATTCCGAAAAGAGCTGGCAGTCACTGCGATCGCATCGGTCGTGGCCTATAACTTACTAATGCTCTTCCAGGAGCAGTGGCTCTTCTTCTCATCAACAGTCACCTTGCTCTTAGTGAAGCTCTTCAATCCGCTCTTCCCTACAGTGTATGATCTTTCAGGACCATCGCCTTTGTTGAAGGTTGCTGACTTCACAGTCTCTATCGGGCCTCCTTGTTCTGGCATCGAGTCCATGTTCCTATTCGTCGCGTTCTCGCTTGGCATCTTCGCGCTTGATCATAAGAGGCTCAAGAAGCTTCTTTTCTTCGTCGTTTCGCTCGTCGGCTTCGTCGGCGTCTACTTCGTGAACGTCATCCGTCTCTTCCTCCTCATGCTTGCCGGCATCTATGTCAGCCCCGAGTTCTCTGTCGGGCTCTTCCATACGAACATCGGCTGGCTCTTATTCGTAATATACTTCCTTTGTTACTATTTAGTAATGAAAAGATTTATATATGTTGATGACTCCACCAGGAAAGAGAAAGGAGCTCAAGCCGCAGAGGCATCACCTGCAGAAGAGGAAGGAGAAAAGAAACTGAGGACAAGATGAGAGAAGGGTTCTTCCATGGAAAGAAGAAGTGGTTCTTCGCGCTGATATATTTCTCAGACGTATTGGCATACTTGTTCTCAGCAGTCGCGTCCACACTCCTGACGCGCCTGGACTACACGATGCCTTTCTACCAGCGGTTCTTCCTATTCGGCCTGGTGATAATAATCCTGGCGTACTCTAGCTACGGCCTCTACAAGGACAAGAGAAACCTCTTCGACGACAATGATTTCATGGGAATACTTTACTCAAACGCAATGGCCCTCTTTGTCCTCGCAGTCTTCATAGTCATGTTTGACCCGAGAGATACTGCGCTCTGGATCGCGATGACCCTCACACTCACACTCACAATACCAGTCACCACAACTGGAAGGATGATACTGAGCAAGATAATCGCGCTCTTCAGGGAGCATGGCTATGACGTGCGAAACACCATCATCTTCGGAGATGCAGATAGTGAACTGATCGACAAGCTAAAGGACGAGCACCTAGGCTACCACCTGACTGCAGTCACCAAGGACAAGAACGTGCTAAAGAAGCACCTGAAACACGCAGACGTGGTGTTCCTGAAGATGGAGTCAGTCGACGAATCAATGTTAGAACTAATGATAAACAACGACCACATCCAGTGGAAGATAATCTCATCCATCCTCAACCTGGTGATAGACCCTGTCGCGATGGACGAGTTCAAGGACTACCCCATAATCAACGTCTCCCACAGGGAGGACAGCAGAGGCTACCTGCGGGTCAAGAGGCTGATGGATATAGTGCTCTCAGGAGCAGCCATAGTCATCCTCTCGCCGCTGCTCATAACCATCGCGATCGCAGTCAAGCTAGGATCCCCAGGCCGGGTCTTCTACAAGCACGAGCGCCTGGGCAAGAACCTAAAGCCATTTATGCTCTACAAGTTCAGGTCTATGAGAAAGAATGATGACTTCCTTAAGAACAAGGAGTACAACAACGAAGTCAAGGGCATCTTCAAGATGAAAGACGATCCAAGAATAACTCCAGTCGGCAAGTTCATAAGGAGAACCTGCGTGGACGAACTAGGACAGCTCATAAACATCTTCAAGGGAGACATGTCGATCGTAGGCCCAAGGCCTCACCTGCGGACCGAGCTTCCTGCCTTCAAGGGCTGGAGGATGGCGAGATTCAAGGTAAAGCCAGGCCTGACCGGCCTTTGGCAGGTGAACGGCCGCCACGAGCTAAACTTCGACAAGGCCATGCTCTACGACGTCTACTACGTCAAGCACATGTCCCTTCTGATGGACCTCAAGATCATAATAAAGACGATCCCCGCCATACTGATGACTAAAGGATGGTATTAAAAAGGCATGATTTAGGCCGACAACCAGCAGCTAGCGTCAATAGCTCTTTTCTCAGCGATTCAAGCACAACTTTAAGAAAACCGGATTTTCTGGCAAGTCAAGGCGCAAAGACAGCCCTAAATCCACTATCCGGCCGGAAAAGCCACTCGAAAACCCGGAAAAACCAGTTCCCTATCTCGGAGTGGTAAAAAAGGGAAACCTTTATAAATGACCTGGCCATCCTCATACCCATATAAAGCTTAAATGGAAGAATCCAAGAACGGATTCCATCCATAGCACAAAATATTGGGGGATTGGAAAATGAAAGCAACAATACTAAGCAGTGTCGCCATAGCACTACTCCTGGTAGCAGGGACAAGCGCAATGACGATGGGCCCAAGCGCGCTGGACACGACTTGTGAAGACAACTTCTTCCCAGGCTGGTACGGCATCGCACAGTGGACCTATACAAACGACACATACACCTTAGTAGAGAGTAACCCTGCATACACAACGACAGTGGAAGGAGACGCAACAAGCGCCAACTGGACCTCAAGCGCGCCAGTAGCCCAGATACTCGTCCAAGCAGAAACGGGCGAATCAAAGGTATCAGGAAACTACGGGACTGAGAGAGCCGTAGAAGAGGAAGGGATACAAGCCCTGACACTCTGCTCGCACCCAGACGGAAAGCGGAGATTAAGCGTCCAGAACGCAGTGCCAGAGTTCTCGATGCTCACGCTTGGCGCAGCAGTCGTCGTGAGCCTCTTGGGAGTACTCTACCTAAGGAAGCAGTAAATTATTTGATATTTTATATTCGTGGCGTCAAAGAGAAAATAATATAAGCTCAAATTATAATTACCATTTCAAAAAGGAGGAGAGAAGCAAAATGTCTGATAACGAGATTGATTTTCTGGAGTACCTGGATGCACTGAAAGAGAACTGGATTGCGGCGACTGTCGCGTTCCTAGTGGTCTTCGGGCTTGTCTTGGCCTACACCTTGACGACCACGCCGATGTACGAGTCAAGAAGCCTCGTATTCGTGGCAAGCCAGGACCAGGCGAGCTTCCTCTTGGGAAACGCTGCTCCAAAGACCATATCTGACCTGGAGACACAGAAGATAATCCTGCAGAGCACAAGCGTCCTGGGGCCAATCTACGCAGAGCATCCGATCGACAGCTTCGAGCTCAAGGTCAACACCATCAAGAACTCGAACATCCTGGAGATAGTCGTGACCTCGGACTCCGCCTTGAACGCGATGAACATCGCGAACAAGATCTCAGAGTCATATGAGAGCTACAACAAGGACCTAAGGAAGGACGAAGCCAACGAGGTCATAACCTTCATCTCAGAGCAGATCGACCTCTACAACCTCGAAGGAGAGACCTTGAGCGCAAGGAAGGTGTACTATGACTCGCTCGGGGAGAACATCACTAACGAGCAGGCACTTGAGTACGAGACCCTGAAGAGGGAGATAAACGCCAAGAACAAGATCTACGATTACCTCTTGAACAAGCGCGAGGAAGCAAACCTGGTGGTAAGCCTAAGGAGCGGGAACGTAAGGATCCTAAGCCGCGCAGAGCTGCCAATAGCGCCTGTCCGGCCCAACGTGCCATTGAACATAGCGCTTGGCCTCATCCTGGCCGCGGGAGCAGCGATAGGCGCAGCTTACGCAGCCAAAACCATCATGCCACCTCAGAACGGCAAGAAGAAGAAACTGTTCAACTGGTAAGCTATCCTAAGAAATTCTTTTATTCTTTCCCCAAGCCCAGGTTTCGCGGGCTTGTTTTCTCATCCCTCCTTACGCCTCACCTGCAATACCTGCACAAGGTCTTGCCGCACTTCTCTGAGCCGCCGCGCCATCTGAGCCCCCATTCCTTGATGCCCATTATCACCTCGACTAGGTCGTCCCCTCCAGGCGTGAGCGCATAGGAGCATACAACCTCACCACGCAAGGAGTCCTTGCTCTTCCTTATCACGCCCTCGGCCTCAAGCTCTTTTAGCCTGGCAGAGAGCATCTTGCCAGTTATCCCTTTCAGGTCCCGCTTTATCTGGGAGTACCTGTTGGATCCGCCTCCCTTGTGTAGGCTTAGGATCACGAGCAGGCTCCATTTCTTCGCGATCACGTCCAAAGTCCTGTAGACTGTGCAGTCCTCGTCCATCAAGTACCATTTGTGAAACCACCCATTTATATAGGTATCTTTTTTATACCAACAAATCATGAAGCGCAAGATCGTCAGGATAGACGAAGACAAGTGCACAGGCTGCGGCGAGTGCGTCCCGAACTGCCAAGAAGGAGCCCTCCAGATAATAGACGGCAAAGCAAGACTCGTAAGCGACCTGTTCTGCGACGGCCTGGGAGCATGCATAGGCCACTGCCCAGAAGGAGCGATCACAATAGAGGAGCGCGAAGCAGAAGGATACGACGAGAGAAAGACCATGGAAGAGAACATAATCCCAAAAGGCAAGAACACCATAAGAGCGCACCTGGAACACCTAAGAAGCCACGGCGCGAGAGAATACCTGGAAGAGGCGATAAGACTCATGAAAGACAAGAACATCCCAAACCCACTAGAAGAAAAAGAACAACAATCCTGCGGCTGCCCAGGCGCGAAGATGATGGACTTCACAGCAAGGCGAGCAGAAAGAGAAGAAAGCCAAGAAGAGACGCAATCAGAGCTCAGGCAATGGCCAGTCCAACTCCACCTAGTAAGCCCACACGCGCCCTACTACCAAGGAAAAGACGTGGTCCTAGCAGCAGACTGCGCAGCCTACGCAACAGGAGGATTCCACAAGCAGCAGCTAAGAGGAAGAAGCCTGGCGATAGCCTGCCCAAAGCTAGACAGCGGACAAGAAGAATACATCGAGAAAATCCAAGCACTGATCGACGAGGCAAAGATAAACACGCTCAACGTAATCACGATGGAAGTGCCCTGCTGCCAAGGACTGCTAGGCATAGCCCAGAAAGCCGCAAGCCAGGCCAAGAGAAAGATCCCCATAAAATCAACAGTGATAGGAATAAGAGGACGCATCCTCAAAGAGGAATGGATCTTAACCCCTGTAAGGGCCGAAAGCCTTGTAAGCCCCGACGTGCGCATCAGCGACCCTCGCAGCCCTGGCAAAAGCAGAATACTCCTCAAGGACAGGCGCAAGCTCCCTCTGCCGATCAATAGAATCCTTATGCATCTTGGACCCATAGACCGTAGAAACCAACAAACCGATGAGAGAAAGCATGGCGATACTGCCAGGCTCAGGCGAGGCCTTGAAATCATAAAGCATCCCAATAAGGGAAGCGAAAGCGCCGACCCCAGACACGAACTCTCCGACGACGTACCTGTTAGGATTGAACAAGGAACCGTCGCCAAAGCTCAAGGCAGCCCTGACAGGATCATAAAGCAGGAGCTTGGAATCGAAATCCCTTGAAGAAGCCGCGGTCGCGACAGCCAAAAGGCCAGGCGGGACGACCTGCTTGATATCCTCCACAGAGGAACACCTTATCCTCTGCCTCCTGAAAAGAGAAGGATGGCCATTAGCCTTCAAGCCATAGAAATCCCTAATCTGCCTCTGGAAATAGGCCCCTGAATCATCAGCCAAGGCATCAATCAAGAAACCATTCCCACGACCAGTATTAATCCACTCCCTTGCTTCAGGATCCGAAAACGCATCAGTCAACACTGCCATTTCAAAGTTCACCAGTCAAAATCGAAAATGAAAAAGTATCAAAAAAGTTTTTACTTCCTAAAGACCCTGAAACTCGCATAGCCAGCAATAGCCAGCGCGACCAGCACGAAGAGCCAGAAGAGGTTGAAACCCTCAAACCAACCAGACCTGCTACCGACACTAAAGCCAGTGATAGGACCCAAAGCCTTCTTGACGCCATCATTGTTCGAAAGCAAGATAGGCTCATCAGAACCAAAAGCGTCAGACCCATCAGAGCCGTCATCAACGCCAACACCACTCTCAAGAGGCGTGAAGCCAGAAGTCACGAAGAACTCATCCTCCTGCCCACTGTCAGAAGAGCCGCTTCCAGAGGAAGACTTCACAGTGCAAGCCTGCTTCTCCTCCTTAGAGACGCCATTCAAAGAGCAAGTCCTATGCTCCTCCCCATTGATGCAAGTGCTCCAATCACCGCACTCCCAGTTCGAAGCCACGAAGTAGCTACCACCGCCACTACCGCCGCCTCCACCGCCACTGCTCCTAGGGCAAGTACCGCAGTCAGCAGGGCACGAAGCGCAGGTCTCGCCATTATTGCACACCTGATCGCCGCATCCACCAACCCAAGGGTTAGAGCAGCTGCAGTTGCCAAGGCAGATATCCTGCGTGAAAGGCTCCCCATCATCGCAATCAGAATCCTGCTCGCATGACGCGTTGCATGACTCTATTGAACAGTTGTGTGTGAAGATCCTAGTCTGATTCGTGCACATGTCAGCAGTCTCATCGCAGACGCTTACAAATGCATGGCTGAAATCCCAAGTGAAAGGGTTGTCATCAGGCATGTTATCGCAAAGCCCGAGCTCTCCGTAATTATTGGCTGAACAATCCCTCGGCTCCCGGACGCAAACACCTGCAGAGCAATAATCCCCTACAGTGCACCACAATCCATCTATGCATGCAGTCCCGTCAGGCACGTTCCTGGTGTTGTTGGTATCGAACCATGATGTGTCTGTGATTTGGTATATGCAAGCATTAGGCGCGCAGGCATACTCCCTGTAATTAGCCTTCACTTGCTCCTTCTCAGCACAGTCGCTCACAGCAACCCACCTGGTAGTGGTCGTGTTGTACCAGCCATCCTTTGCGTCACAATCTTCTGTCTCGTAGATGCAACCGCAAGTCTCCACCATATCACAAGTTCCTGAGTAGTATCTGACTCCATCAACGCACTTCGCAGGGCAACTGACCTTTGCGTCGCACTCAGCTCCGCACTCTCCAGCCACACAATGGTAATTGAATGGATCATAGGCGCACCCGCAGATCCCATTGCAATCCCCATACATATCCCTTGTTCCAAGCATCGAGCCGTTGCACACGCTCAAGGCCTGGCCGCAGAAGGCGTTGTTGTGAGTGTTCGGGTATTCGCAAGTCTCAGGAGGATTAATAACTCCGTTTCCGCATAATCCCTGCTCGTGCTCGCAGGTGCAGTTGGCTAGGCAAGTGTCCTGGGTGTATGGGAGTCCGTCGTCGCAGTCTGCGTCGTCTTCGCACTCCGCGTCGCACCGCTCCACGTCGCACTCGTGCGTGTAGGTCCTGTTCTTCTCTGTGCACTCGTCGTGGTCCTCGTCGCACACGCTCGTGAATCCTGCGCTGTAGTCCCAGGTGAAGTAGATGCTGTCGGGGATGTTGTCGCACTTCGCGATCTCTCCGTAGCTATGCATGCTGCAATCCCGAGGTTCTCCGCCGCAGGCCCCGTCTGTGCAGACGTCTGGGTCTGTGCACCAGAAGCCGTCGTTGCAGACAGTGCCGTTTGGAACGTTCCTCGTGTTGCCAGTGTCTATCCAAGTGTAATCTGTCACGTCGTACGTGCATCCGTCAGGCAGGGCGCAGCGATAGTCCCTGTACTCTTTTTTCATCTGCTCTTTCTCCTTGCAGATGACATCGGCCACCCAACGGGTCTCATTGGTCACGTACCACCCGTCTTTGCTATCGCAATCCTCTGAATCGTATGAGCAGGCGCAAGCGCTCTGCATGTCGCAGGCTCCGCCATGATAATATACGTCATCTACGCACTTTGGAGCGCAGTCAGAGTCTGCGTCGCAAGTCGCGCCGCACTGTCCCTCTACGCAAGAGTACTGGAATGGGTCTTGTGCGCATCCGCATGCTGAGTTGCAGAGTCCGAAGGCATCCCTGGTCCCTGTCAAGTTACCGTTGCAGCTAGAGGTCGTCTGGGCGCAGAAAGGATTGTTGCTTGTGCCTGGAAGCTCGCAGGTCTCAGGAGGCTGGACTGTGCCGTCTCCGCAGTATGGGCCTTCATGCCTGCAGGTGCAGTTCTCAAGGCAAATATCAACAGTCAGAGGATTCTGGTCGTCGCAGTCTGCGTCAGTCTCGCACTCAGCATCGCATCGGTCCACGTCGCAGGTGTGGGCGAAAGTCCTCGTGCTTGACGTGCAGAGGTCGTGGACCTCGTCGCACACGCTAGTGAACCCTGAGCTGTAGTCCCAGGTGTAGAATATGCTGTCAGGGACGTTGTCGCACCTCGCGATCTCGTTGAAATCGTTGTGGCTGCAATCCCTTGAGGTTCCGGTGCATTGGCCTTGGACGCAGTAGTCTGGCGTGGTGCACCAGAGCCCGTCGTTACAGGTCGTTCCGTCGACCTTGTTCCTGGTCTCGCTCGTGTCGACCCATTGAGTTCCGGTCACGGTGTACTCGCATGAGACAGTCGCTGACTTGCAGGTGTAGTCCCTGTACTCTTGCTTCTTCTGCTTCTTCTCCTTGCAGACTCCATTGTCGACCCACCTGGTCTCGGAAGTGTCTTCCCAGCCATCGTAGTCATCGCAGTTCTCCACGACCTGGTCGTTAATCCAAGAGCCGTGCTCAGTGCAGCCAGAATCACAGTAATAATCACGGGCCCACTGGTGCTTCTTCACCTTGGATCCAGAGCAGTAATTCACGTAATTATCGGTAGAATCAGAATGTCTGTCAGAATATGTGTACGAGCAAGGCGTGTTGGTGTTGCCTTCAACACAGGAGTAATCCCTTTGCTCGCAGCCGTTGTTCCAAGAGTAGCAGCCGTCGAAGTCGTTGCACTTCTCCCCCCAAGCGTTTATGCTCTCAGCGCAAGTGGGAGGGCTGAATACCTTGTGGATCCTCTGCTGTGAGGCTGAGCAGTACCACCCGTCAGGTGGGCAGCTGCTTCCAGTGACGGTCAGGGTCGCAGATTCGCTATCAGAAGTACAGCAACATGGATCGCATGAAGTCTCGGTAGCAGTACAAGTCACGGTGTATGTGCCAACACCATTGTACTGGCTTGGACCTACATTCACTGTTTTCTGAGCACTACTGCTAGAGACCGATCCTGATTGAAGCACCTTATTGACGCCGTTTCCAGTGAGCCTGATCTCATAGTTCGCTGTGCCAGACATCGGATCGACAGTGCATGTGAACGGAGCAGAGGCTCCATTGCTTATGGTCTGGTCTGAGCTCATGAACACGAGCACCGCAGCTACAAAACTAGCGCTTAGAGTTATTGCCAATACAAGTAACAAAAGCTTGTTGAATCTTAAATATTTCATTCCTCATCCCCCCTTAAAGCCTTAATTTCACACCGACGCCAAAGCGTTTGGTGACTCTTGGCATTACCTGGACAGTCTGGTTGTCAGCCCCATGGTACACGCTATTTGCTCCATGATAGCTGACCCCTCCATTTCCAACGATGCTGAGTTTGTTCTTAATGATTTCTGCTTCCACTATAGCATCAACAAATGCATGGATGCCTCCAGTCTTTGAAGTAGCGTTGTAGCATTCCTGTCGCTTGATCTCTTCCCTAGTGGCGGAGTCCGTGGCAGTTTGGTATTGCGTGTTCGATGAGTTCAAAGACTCATAACCAACACCTAGCCTGCCACCAAGATGAATTTTTCCGCGACCTTCTTTCATCAACTGAGCAATAGCTCCAAAGTGAGTTACGTCAATCTCAGATCCATAGAATGATTCAAGGTCCAGTACCTGTCTTCCGGTGTCGACTCCAAGATCAGCCTGGAATCTGCGGTTAATAGATTTTCGTCCAAATCCTGCATATACTCCTCCACCAAAAGACCAGTTCTCTCCGGCTTTGAGGACTACCAATGATCCTTCATGTATGAATCCTGCATCATTCTTGTAGTCAAGCAACACATCTATATTTGCAGGAACCTTAACTTCAAAAGGAACTGGAACCGGAATCTCAGTCTCTGTCTTGATGATTTCCGGGACGCATTTCACGTCAGGGCCTGTTGCAGGGCATTCAGGTGCTTTCGCAACCAGGTCTGCCATTACTTCCAGGAGGACTGGCTTTAGTGATGCGTTCACGCCTTTGTCCTTTTCTCCTGCTATGAATAGCAAGTATTTTCCTGGTTTTAGCCCGTCATTCTTAGGGTTCAAGGGTGATAAATCGAATGCATAGGGTGTCTTGTTTGAGCTTGATGTCGCATCTTTGAAGTGTGTCTTGCCATCCAGTGAAGTTATGAGGGCATCTAGTGCCAGATTCTTTCCGATTCCGTTTGCATCGAATGCGATTGCGTTCTCTGGATCGCAGAAGGTCATATTGTCACTCTCATACATCTTAATGTGGCCACCGCTCATTGCAATGGTATAATCTTTGGTTGTGCTTTGAGCACCAGATACCTGAACGCAGGTTGGATTGATCTTGTAATCCTCTGATTTGACGTCTGTTGCTACCGGCTTCGTACTTTTTACGTTTTCGGCTGCTTGTGCTGGTCCTGCATATAGGAATCCTCCGAAGAGTGTTGCTGCTCCAAGAACGGTTGCGCCTATCATTCGTCTTAATCTAGAAGTGTTTGCTTTGCTGACTTTTGTTTCTAACATTATTTTTCCCCCCGTTGCAATATCATAATGATATCTTTATCCGGATATAATTCGGTGGGAAGAGAGTTTTCTTTTTAAAGGTTAGCATTTTCACCACTACGAAAGGAATACTACTTCACCGACGACAAAAAAATGTTCAAATACGTCACTAAACAGTGACTAAAAAAATATCATTTTTTATTTTTTAAGAAGACAAGCAACAGAAATCCACCAGAAGAAAAGTGTTTTAAACACTTCAAGCTTCTTAAAAGAAAACAACCGAGCGGCGCACTCATCGGAATACGGCTCGACCAAGCGCCGTTTGAAAATAGACCTTTAAGAAGACAACATCATGAAAATCAACAAGTTCCCCTGGATGGACAAACGAGAAGTCTTAGTCAAGAGCGAGTCTGAGACTGACCCCAAGTACGGCTGTGACCCTGAGAAGCGATCAATCCCAGACCTATTAGACTATGGCATCGTGAACATCGACAAGCCATCAGGCCCCTCCAGCCACGAAGTCTCAAGCTTTGTCAAAAAAATCCTGAAAGTAGAAAAATCAGGCCACTCAGGCACACTCGACCCAAAAGTCACCGGCGTCCTGCCAGTCGCCATAGGCAGAGGCACAAGGATAGTCCAATCCCTCCTAACAGCAGGAAAGGAATACGTCTGCCTGATGACCATACACGAGGATAAGGACGAGGAGAAGATAAGAGCTGCGATGCAGAGCTTCGTCGGCGAGATAGACCAGCTCCCACCAGTGAGGAGCGCAGTCAAACGCCAGATGAGAAGGAGGACAATATACTATATAGAGATAATAGACATCAAAGGGCGAGACGTGCTCTTCAGAGTCGGCTGCCAGGCAGGCACCTACATAAGGAAGCTATGCACAGACATAGGACAAAAACTAGGGATGGGAGCACACATGGCAGAATTAAGGAGGACAATGGCAGGCCCATTCGACGAATCAACCATCTGCACGCTCCAAGACCTGACAGACGCACACCACTACTACGAGAGCGAAGGGAAAGAAGACAAGCTAAGGAAACTCGTACAAACAGTGGAGCGAGGAGCAGGTCACCTGAAAAAAGTCTGGATCCACGACAGCACAGTCAGCAGCATCTGCCACGGCGCATACCTAAACCTCCCAGGCATCTCAAAGCTAGAATCAAGAATCGACAAAGGCGAGAGGATCGCAGTCCTGACGCTCAAAGGAGAACTAGTCATGGCAGCAATCTCCCAGATGACGAGCGAAGAAGCCATGAAAAAAGACAAGGGACTATTCGCAAAGCCAGACCAGGTCTTCATGCAGCCAGGAGCATACCCGAAGATAAAGGCCAAGGAATAATTCTGAACAAAAAGAAAGAAAACAATATGAAATAATCTAAAAGACCCATATGAAAATCTAGATCTTAATCTTATCAGCCAAGGTGCCAAGGACAGGCATAGGCTCATCCTTCTTGGTAGCCGCGTGGATAATCCCGATAACCCATAGTATCAGGAATAATATCTGCGCAATAGGGATAAGCACCCAACCAAGGAGCGGGATAGCGCTAAGCACCATGACGACTGCAATCCAGAGCACGAGCAAGACAATACCCTGTCGGACATGCCTCTTCACAAAAGCATTCCCCTTCATCGAAGCATCCGCAAAATACCAGATTATCCCGACTAAGAGGTAGCTTAGCACTGCGCACGCAACGTCATTGCCAGAGCCATTAGATTGACCCTTCTTTGAAACAACACTCTTCTTAGGCTTTGCCATTCAAATAACCCCCTAAAACCTTTTCAACCGAAAAACTTTGATAAACAAGACAAATATCGGATTCCATATAAATATCTTTTTGTTTTTCAAGAGGGAATGCCAGCGCAAAGCAGAAACCCGCGAAAGACATATATACTATAAGCGACTAACCATCTGCCAGGCGACTAATGAGTCTTCGAGACACATCACAAAGCGCAGACGACCCTTCATACGGCACTTGTTCTAGCAAAGAGCCCAGCAAGCCCACACATCCAAGAAACGAGCAGAAAACACTCCTCCAAAGGATGCGCGAGATAAGCCCGGAAGTATACCTAAGAGAAGCAAGAGAATACGCCGACAGAGGAGATATAGTATACGCAGACTACTTCTTAAGGCGCCTGCCAGGAAGCATATACTTCTGCGAGGAAGCCAACAAGATACGGCGCATGCTAGCAGTCCCACGCGCAAGGAAAGCAGGAGAATTAGGCATGTCAAAAGAGGCCTACCCGCTGCTAAGGACGGCGCTAAACGACTCTGCAGGGATAAGGCAAGTCATCTTGATAACCACAACATATATTGCTTCAGCAGTCACCACCGCTCTAGGAAGCATATGCGTGATAAACCTGAAGAAAACCGAATGCCTGCCAACACCATCCCCAGGCCTCATTGAGGATCTGCTGCAAAGAGAGAGTCATCACTCACCTTGAAAAGGCCTATCCTCGCGCCCGCGTCAAGCCAGGCGTGAGCGTAGTTCACGGCCGCAAACGCCAAGACATAATTGCCCTTCTCACGGAAGTGCTTGGCATCGCTAAAATACCTCTGCGCCATGTCAAGGAAGTCAAGAGCCTGGCTTCTCCTAGGCCCATCCATCTCAGACGACTTCACCACATCAAGCGCCTTCTGCGTGACACCGAAGTACTTCTCAAGCCTGCGATCGCAGACGACATTCACCCGTTTGACCTTAGCACCAGCCATGAAAAAAAAACCACCAAAAAATCAATAAACCAAAGACAAGTTAAAAATATTTATAAATGTTGCTGAACATCGATAAGAAATAACGAGGAAGAGGGACTTTTTTGGCTGGAAAGAAAGACAAGAAAAATAGGGAAGACCTGATGATAGGCGGCCAGGCCGTCATCGAAGGGGTCATGATGAGGACGAAGGACACCTACGCAGTGGCTGTCAGGAACAAGAGAAGAGGAATCACTGTCCAGAAGCAGAAGTTCCACTCCGCGACCCACAAGTCAAGCATCCTGAGGCTCCCGCTGCTGCGAGGCATGGTGATGCTCTTCGAGACCATGATCCTTGGGATAAAAGCCCTCAACTTCTCTGCAAGCATGGAATTCGAGAACGAGATACCCTCAAAGAAAGACCTGGAGAAGGGAATACTCCTGACGATGATATTATCATTCATATTCGCGATCGCCCTCTTCAAGTTCCTCCCGCTACTGGTAGCATCGCTCTCGACCAGGATAATAGGCGAGAGCAACATATTGTTCAACGTGGTTGACGGAGTGACGAAACTAGCCATCCTGATAGCGTACCTGCTCGCAATATCCTTCATGCCTGACGTGAAGAGGCTCTTCCAATACCACGGGGCAGAACACAAGTCAGTCGCCTGCTACGAGGACAAGAAGAAACTCACTCCCGAGAACGTGAAGAAGTACAAGAAAGAGCACGCCAGATGCGGAACAAGCTTCATCATGATAGTCATCTTCCTAAGCATACTAATCTACTTGTTCATACCGATGGCAACAGGCTTCTGGGCGAAGCTCGGGTTGAGAGTGCTACTGCTCCCAGTGATAGCAGGCACATCCTATGAGGTCATACACCTGAGCGGGAAGCATGACAACTGGCTCACCCGCTCGCTGGTATACCCAGGCATCCTGGTCCAGAGGCTCACCACAAAGGAACCTGACAAGAAGCAGATCGAAGTCGCAATCGCATCGCTAAAAGCAGCAGTCGGAAGAAAAGACATCTAGAGAGAGAAAGAACAAAAGATCATATCCGCTCAACGACCTTGAAAGCCTCTTTCCGAGACACGAAAGACTCAGGAGCCCAGACATCAAGCCTCCTCTCGAACTTAGTGAAATCATCCTTCTTCAAAGTGGTCTTAAGCCTGGATATCATTGCGATGACGGTCTTCTGGGAAAAGACAACACCCTCCTTAAGCGAATTGACCTCATCCTTGAGCTCCTTAAGAGAGGCAGCCACCTCCTTCCTGCGAAGCTTGACCCGCGCATCCATCTGATCCAGGGACTGGTCGTGCTCAAAAGTCCTGGACTCAAGGAAAGAAGCCCGATCAGCAATCCTCTTGATGTAGCCAGCAACCTCATGCGCCTCATCCATGCCAGGAAGTTCTTCAGCCATACAAGCCTCCATGCGGGAGCGGATATAAATAGTTTACCAATTATTGATGACTGATATTTATCCACCAAAAAGTTTAAATAGTAAGGTCATAATTTAAAGACTAAAAAGAGGGGTGAATTAACAGGGTGGACGAGTTAGTGCCTCCAGCGCCGCCTGGAGAGGACAAGAAATCCAAGAAAGGGTTCTTATCAAAGATATTCAGCGGAAAAGAAAAAGAGAACCTTAAAGAGACCGCTGCAGCGCCGCTACCAGAGACGCCTCCAGCCCCGGGCCTGATGGCAGCCCCACCGCTCAAGGATGATGAGCCTGAGAAAGCCAGCGCAGCTACAGGCAGTGATGATCTTGACCTTGATAAGATAAGAAAACAGCTAGGCCTTGACAATGCAGAGCCAACCCCAAAATCGCCTTCTTACCTTCCTGAAGAACCATCAAAGAACGAGCTGAAAGCAAAGCCAAGACCCAGCATTGATGACCTGAAACCAAGATATTCTCCAAAGGACACGCTTAGCCTTCCGAAGCTTGAGGACTCGGTCAGCAAGTACGACCCTTCTGACTTCGCAAAAGACCCGCGAGACCAAGCGCCCGGCGTCGAAATCCCAAAATCCCCTATTGAAGAGGCGATTCCAGACTATAAGAGCGTGGACTACCCATTCGACCTGAAGAAGGACTATAAGAGCATAGAGAAGCCACGCCCGGTCAAGGACGTGAAGTGGACAGAAGATATCGAACCTGAGGAAATAAATAAGAGCTCCCAATTCACAAAAGATATTATCTCCAAGCCAGAAGAGGCTAAGAAGGGGGAGAAGAGCGAGTTTTTAGAAGATGTCGGTGAAGAAGCCAAGGAAGCCAGGAAAGACGAGAAGAAAGCAGAGCCAAAGAAACTTGACAAGAAACAGGAAAAGGATATAGACGTGCCAATGCCTCCAGAGACAGACAAGGCTAGAGGCGGCTTTGACTTCACCCAGGAGCCAGAACCAGTAACACCTGGCGCAAAGGAGATAGAGCTGCCAGACATCGAACCGTTGCCAGGGGAATCTCCCTTGAAGAAGGAAGAGAAGAGAGCGGCAGAGATTAAGCCAGAAGCAAAGCCTGAAGATAAGAGAACAGTTCCGGAAGAGAAGCCTGCAAGGAAGCACGGCAAGCATGATCATCAGAAGGCAGAGAATAAAGAACAGCCAGAAGAGAAGCTGGAAGAAGTGAAACCAGAGAGGATTGAGGATCAACCCGAGCAGAGGAGAGCCATATCCGAGAGGATACTCAAGTTCACAGAGAAGGTAAGGGCCAATATCAGGCGCGAAGTGAAGACAGAGGAGAAGAAGAAGCTGCTCAAGCAGATCGAGGAGGAGAGGAAAGCCCTTCAAGACGAAAAAGAAGCCTTTGAGAAGGAGAAGATAAGAGTGGCTGGTCTTGACAACAAGCTCAAGTTCAAGGAGAAACAAATCTCGAAAGAGAGGGAAGGCATAGAGAAAGAAAAGCAGTCCCTGAAAGCTGAGAGGGAGCAGCTGGAGGCGGACAGGAAAGACGCAAAAAGCCTGAAAGCGAAGCTTCCGCACCTGCGAAGAGAAGACGAGAGACTCACGAAGCACATCATGGACATGAAAGAACGCTTAGAGCTCAACGAGAAGATCGAGAAGAACCTGGGGCAGAGGGAAGCAGCCCTGAAAGAAGCACAGGAAAGCCTTGAGAAGATGGAAGCCGCCATCAGGGAGCGTGGATTCTCAGAATTCCTGGACAACACGATCAGCGGAAGACAAGTAGTATACCCCTCGTTCTCAGGGAAGGAAGACGAGCAAACGAAGCCGCACAGCGAGATATACGAGATAGTGGACGAGTGCAGAGGCCTCATATGGGAGCACAAGCTCGAAGAGGCCAAGAGAGCATATATGAAAGCCAGGGATATCTACAACAAGCTCGAGGGAAAAGTGCCTGAGAGCGAGGAGATATACAATCTTATTCGCGAACTCTATGATGATATAAATCTTGCCCTCATAAAAGGATGAAAGGACATATCCTGGGCAAGCGCTGCAACAACCCGCAATAAGAGTTCTGTCCAAGAGAAAGACTTGACCTGAGGCCAAGGAAATGATAACATACACTCCAGAAGAGATAGCGCTAAAAGAAGGGTATTCCAAGAGGACAGGACACGTCTTCTCAAGCCCGGAAGAGACCATCAGTATGTTCAGGCGCATGAAGCCTCATGAACGGGACAGATGCGCCCGCAGGCTTGAGAAGTTCATCGAGATAATGACAAGAAACACAAGGGGAGGGGAGGCCTTCGAGAACCCAGACTATTCATGGATGGTGAAAGACTACACCCAAAGGCTTGAGATGATCACGCAGATAGAGGAAGAACGCAACAGCTGTCAGGAACAGGCCCCTAATCTTCACCAGAGGATCCTCTCATTGCTCTTGGTCCACACGAGACAAGATCATCCTTCACCTCAAAGCGCACATCAAGGAACTTCTCAGCCACGTAAATATTTGATAAGGTGTGATCAGTGACCTTATTGGTCCTAATAACCCCGCCAACGACCGCAAGATAAGGTATCAACTGGTCGCAGAGATACTCATCAACACAAGCACCGGACTTGATGAATCCTATCAACGAGTCAGAAGCCTCGAGCCCCACCTGCTCTGCGCGCTTCCCCCTCTCACCAAGAGAGTCAGCCCCTAAGACCACAGGATTCAGGAAGTCTATCTCATCAGTTCCAAACAAGGCCCAAAGGACAATCCCTGAGCCAGCGCCAAGGGAATTCGAGTATTCATTCATGACAGCCACAGGCACGCCAAGCTCTTTTAGCCTGAGCTTCGCGCTCTCGCCCTGACGCTCAGATACCTTGTGCTCCTCTAAGTCTACAGAGGCATGGCTAGACCCTCTCACCTGCAGAAGGTTACCTCTTGAAGTGAGCAGGATCTGCTTTAGGCCATCGTGATCGTCCTCTCCACTAACAGAGTGCCTTCCATTAATAGATATCCTGACCTCACCCCCACCCTTAGGATAATACCCTCTCTTGAAGAGCTGGACGTCGACATCAGCAAACCTCCTGAGTTGAGGTAAGAAGACGTTCTTCAGGTAATCAAAAGGCTGAGACCAGGAGACGTCAGTCCCGCCTATTATAGTGAAGACAGACCTCTTCTTGGAGAACACAGCAGGCAAGAGAAGAGACTGCAAGAAGAGCGTGACCGACCCGGCAGTGCCAATATCAAACCTCCTGATGCCACCCTTATAGTCTCCTGGCTTGAAGAAGACCTCTGTGCTGCCAAGGGAATTTCCCCAGACAGTCGCGCCGCAGACCTCTGCAGCCACGTTGAGCGCCGCCAAGTGCTGGTAAGAGAGCCCAGGCTTTGGCCTGTTGCTCCTGATATTCTTGACATTGACCTCCTTGCCAGTCAATATGCTCAGCGCAAGCGCCTGCCTAAGGACGCTGCCGCCCCCCTCTCCGAAACTGCCATCAAGCTGGATCATGCCAACCATTGGTATGGCTGCGTATAAATAGTTAATGAAAGAACAACAGATGAAAGGAAGCAAACATGATGCCTGATTCAAAGAAGACGGCGTCTAAGAGAGCATCTTAAAGAACAATACGACCCTTAAAAGATAAACAGCCAGATATCAGAAAAGACCTCTGATCCAGCATGGAAAAACATGGAAAAGGACGTGAAAATGCAAAACCTATCAGAGCCCCTTCTCAGACCAATCTACATACTCATCCTTCATATAGTCGCAGTAGTGGATGTCATCAAGGCTGTCGAACTCAATCTCGCAATCGACAGACTCAAGATCCACGCACTTGCCGCTACGGCACATTATCCTATCATCTTTCATTATCCCACCCCGAAAACCTTATACAGAACCAGACATCAAGGCTATTAATTAATTCTCTTGAAAGATTAAAAGAAATCTTTAAGAGAAAAAAACCAGACATAAAAATATTGTTCAAAGAATTTCAGACGAGAAAAACCATAAGCCTGCTCACTGCTCGCTAGGCAGCTTCCTCTTGATTTCAATAGGAAGGACTCCCTGCTCGAACTCGAGCTTGGCGATCTCCAAAGGATTATACCTAAGCTCCTCAAGCTGCTTTGGCGTGAGCTTGACGAGGAACGGAGCTCCCATGCTGATCTGAAGCGCCCTAGCCCCTATAAGCCTTGCCTTCTCGAATTTAGTGTACTCATCATCCCTTAATGGTTCAATTTCCAGATTCATCCCAATATCACCATGCTTTTTTCATGACTGCAAAATCAAGCCATCCCAAGGGCCTTCTTTATGAGGCCTCTAAGCTCCTGGCTCTTCTGAACAGCGAGGTCTATCATCTCATTTAAATCTTTTACGGTCAAGCTGGCGTTCCCCCCCTTCTGCATGGCGCAAAGAGTCCCATCCTCAAGGACCGCAATCGTAAGCCTTGCATCCAGGCTCTGATACTCAGCGTCATTAGGATCCACTATCAGGTTATCCCCTATCTTACCGATGGTTACAGGCAACGGCATGGCATTAAGAGGAATCTTCTCACCAGTCTTAGAGCCAGGCACGACCTTGTCATTCTCAAGCTTAGGCATCCTAGCGTTGTAGAGCGCGGTCAAGGAAGCGACTCCGCCGATGTCGATCAGGTTTCCATCATAGTTGATCGGCAGCACGTCGACCATGACGTTCCAGACAAGCTCTCCAGGGGTTATGCAAAGCTTCTTAGTATCCATTGCCTTGCCCTCACGGATGCCGCGATCAATCACCCTCGCAACCTCTATCGACTCGATCTTAGGAGGACCTGGCTCGAACTGGGGATTCGAGAGCGGAAGCATCTCAGAGCTAAACATCATAACTCCATCCTCCTGGCTGTCAGGATAAGGCTTTGCAACATCCATCTTAACCCCGGCAACCACCTGAGTATCTCCGCAGGTCACCATCGCGCTGCCCTCTGCAGTCGCGACGACGCCTATCTTTATCTCGATAGGCCTAAACTCATCTTTCTTGCGGCCATCAAGCCTTATGCCCTTGTTCAGGGCCTGCAATATGTGATCTTTCACTCCTTGATTCATCATCAATCACCTTTTGTTTTTTCTTATTCAATTCATATCCGGAAGAGAAGAAGCGCACGCCCCCTCACTCCTACTCCTTGGCAAACCTCTCCTTGAGAGCCGCCCGTTGGATCTTTGCAATGTCCTTAAGGACCGGAGTCACGTCAGAGATACCCTTCAAGAGCTCCTCTTTCGAGACCTTCCCATCCATCTGAAGAAGAGTTATCTCCTCAGTGCTAGGGACCATCGCGACAGGGATGTCAGCGACGTCCACGTCATGGATGTGCTCCTCATCGCCGTTCAAGTCCACACAGACCTGGTGGTCGACTACGCCGGTGCTGACAGCAGCGACCATGTCCTTCATGGTGATACCTGCATCTGCAAGAGCAATCGCGGCTGCGCATATACCTGCGCATCTTGAACCAGCGTCAGTCTCAGTCAGCTCAATGAAGACGTCGACTACCGCGTTAGGGTAATCCTCCAAGTTGACCACTGGCAACAAGGATTTCTCAGTAACCATGCTGATCTCCTTGCTCCTCCTGCTAGGACCTGGCTTGATCCTGTCAGTCCCGCTGAAAGGCATCATGTTGTAGTTGCACCTAAGGACTCCTTTCTTAGGATCCTGCATATGCTTAGGGTTAAGCTCCCTAGGACCGTAGACAGCAGCATATGCAGCAGTGTCCCCTATCTTGAAAAAAGCGCTTCCATCAGCTTTCTTAATCACGCCTGCCTTGGCAGTGATAGGCCTTGTCTGCGCAAATCCTCTTCCATCCATTCGCTTAGTATATGTCATTTCAATCATCACCTTCTATTGAATCTTCTATCGCCGCCGCCTCTGCTTCCGCCGCCATAGCCAGCGCCAGCGCCGAATCTTCGGCCGCCGCTCCTTGGAGGACCTCTTGGCCTGGAACCCCTGTCACCATAGCCACCGTGATCCCCACGGTCGCCTCGGTCTCCGCGATCCCCTCTGTCATGACCATAACCTTCCTGGCCTGAACCATCTTCTTGGAACTCACGACCCTCACCTTCAGGAGCAGAGTCATCAACCTCGACAAGCTCGACAGTCTTGCCGGTCTTCTCCTCAAGGAAAGACTTGACCTTCTCAGTGAGCCCTGAGATGTGGCTCTTCTCCTCGATCAGGTGGAGCGCGCTGACCGCGATGATCTCCATCTCCGGCTCTCCATTGATCCAGACGATGCCGTTCTGACCCACAGTGATCTTGCAACCAGTGGCGTTCTTGATCATAGAGACCATGGAACCCCTCTTGCCGATTATCCTGGGGATCTTATGGGTGTTCACGAAGACAATCCTGCCGCCCTTAAGCCTCTGAAGGCCAGGACCCTTACAGCTGACGTCAACCAGGTTCTGGCTCGTCACGTTCGTGATCTTGCAAACCAGGTAATCATCAAGCTCAAAGAACCTTGTAAGGTCGTCTCCCTTTTCAATGTAGCTAAAAGACGCGTCCTTAAGCGGGAGGACTGCAGTGTATGGGCTGTGTATCTCCACCCTCCAGCCGCTCATCAAGATGTCAATCACCCGTCCGATTATGACATCATTCCTCTTAGGAAGATACCTGCCTGACAAGGGAACAGTCTTCATGACCTTTCCTTCCATCGTCAAGAGACCCAACCTGTTCGCGAGTATCTTATCATTCAACCTGTAAGTGCCGTTGCCCGGAAGGAAACTCATGCCTTGAGCCAATACTTCACCAGGGACAACCACTTCCTTGTCCTGTACAAACAATTTCTCTTCATCTGACATTATACATCAACTCCTGTTTTTCCGTTGTTTTTTTTACGTGTTTACGTTCTTACTGTCGTTTTTACGTGTTTTACGTTGTTTTCTGCGTCGCGCCAAATCAGTGTCATAGCGCGGCAACATAATCCAATCAACTCAATCAAATCTCATCTCTTCTTCTCTACCGAAGCCTCAACATCCCCATGAGTCGCGCTCTTGAGCTCATCAAGGAAGCCAGGAACAGCCCCTGCGGCAAGCTCGACCTTTGCGCTAAGCGCCCCATCCCCGAGCCAAGCCTCTTCGACGATGCTGCTCCTGCTCGCGACAAAGCCATAAAGCTTCGGGGCGTAAGCAGCAGGTATCCTCAAGGTCACGCTCTTGCGCTCGAGAGTCAAGGAGATGACAGACCTAAGCTTGGCCACGACTCCCTCCAATTGATCCTCGACCGGCTTGAAGATATCAACATGGACATTTGCATGGATCATCGCAGACTGGAGCCTCTTAGGATCCAAAGGAAGCCCTGTATTGGCGTCAGCAGCCTGCTTCGCGATGAGAGCTATCAGCTGATCCTTCTTCTCAGACCTGAGCTTGTTCTTGTACTCATCATTGAAATGAAGCTCGCCCTCCTTGATGATCCTGGAAGCCACCTCGAACTCATCAGAGGTCTCGAATACCTCGCTCATGAGCTCCTTGCTTGCAAGCTCTCCGGACTGCACGCTCTTATAGACGTGAGGAGCCATCAATGCGCTGTTGATATCAGCTTCTCCATGCCTGTGCTTGACCGCGTTCTCCGGCTCGATGACTATCTCGAACTCGTGGCCGTGCATGCTCATCCTGGCCACGCTGTGAGTCGCTTTCTCCTTGTCGAATGTCTGGCGCATATCAAAATCACCTCTTAGGTTTTCTTGCCGATCAGGCCTGGATTATCTTCTTGAGCTTATCCCTGCCAAGCTTCACCATCTTCTTATCCTTCTCATCCACGTACGCAGCGTCTATCCTCTCGACGTTGAAGTTGCTATCGAGGACCTTCTTGAGAGCCTTGATGCAGAGCTTCAAGCCCTCCTCAAGAGTCATTCCGTCCTTGTACTCCTTCTGGAGAACCTCTTCTATCTCAGGCTCACCCTCTCCGATCACGCTGGCCTTATACTGGTAGAAGATGCCGGTAGGATCAGTCTCAAATAGCTTCTTCCCACTCTCATCAACGCCCGCTATCAGCAAGCTCACGCCAAAAGGCCTAAGACCGCCGCTTTGGGTGCACATCTGCTTGATGTCGCAGATGCCCTTGACGATCGCGAGTGTGTCCACTGGAGAGTCATAGACCACCTTGTTCTGCTGTGCCTTGACCTGCGCCTGCTCTACAAGAACGCGGGCGTCGCTTATTATGCCGGCAGCAGTGGCGATTATGTGATCATCAACCTGGAATATCTTCTCTATAGCCTCAGGCACGACCAGCTTGTCTACAATCCTCTTGTCAGTCACGAGAAGGACCCCGTCCTTGTAAACCAGGCCAATCGCGGTGTTGCCGAGCCTCACAGTCTTCTTGGCGTACTCCACCTGAAGAAGCCTGCCGTCAGGACTAAACATTGTAATCGCCCTGTCATAACCCATCATTTGGTGCTGAATCGGTTGCATTTTTTCCCATCCTCCGAACTTTTCTTCTCCTAATCCCTAAATCCCTATTTTTCCAAATCTAAACTTAAACTTGATGAACATCAAGACAAAAAAATCTATTCCCCCACCATCGCGGCTGCGCGATGGACCATGCCACTCACTGCAAGAGTCCGTATCATTACCCTTATCCCTTCAAGCTGCTTAAGCATGACAAAGCAGGTCCTGATAAAGTCTACGAATGCACGATCAACCCTCAGAAGCCCTCGCTGGAGACCAGGATTGTACTTCACCCGAAGAATCCCTGCCTTCGAGGAGTGGAATACTCCTAAGAGCTCGTTTATCCTAATGATAAGCTGCCTGTCAGCATCCTTGCCCAAAGGCTTCTCGCTCACGATCTCAAAGGCAATGTATCGCTTCTTCTCGCGCATGCTTGGCTTCAAGGCATTTACCTTAGGCCTGGGCTTAGAAGCTTTAATGCTTTTCTGAGAAAGCCCTCTTGGATCATTCCTTTTCATGTAGGTCTTAGTTACCATTGAACCGTTTCCGAGAAAAAACGCAGATCAATATTCAAACAATTTTGATTTTGTAATCGAACGGCCCCGCACGCGCTCTTTCTCTCTGTCAAGAGGGATAAAAACAGCACCAATTTATAAAGATTGCTGTTTTTCTATTACTCAAGCCGCCCTTGAAAGGAAGAAAAGAAGCGTAAGAAAAGGGAAGCGCAGTCTAAGAGGCAAGCAGCACATCAGAACGGCAAGGATCACGCCTTGAGAATTCCCTCGATCTTCTTCAGCATCGCATCCAGTTTCTCCTTAGAATCAGCCTCGATCCTCAGCCTGACCACTGGCTCAGTATTGCTCTTCCGAAGGTTGAACCACCAGTCATCGTAACTGACAAATACACCATCCAGCTCCAAGCTCTTGCCATCCTTGAAAGCGTCTGCGACGCGGCTTAGGACCTCATCAGCGTCCTTGACGTGATAGTTCATCTCCGGAGTCGTGAAGTACTTCTGGAAAGACTTGGCCAGCTCAGAGAGCTTCTTTCCCTCAACGACCATGGCCTTAAGCCCCTTAAGCGCGGCGTAGAGTCCGTCATCTATTGCATAGTGATCCTGGAACATCATGTGGCCTGAGAGCTCGGCCGCAAAGACTCCCCCCTCATTCTTAAGCTTCTCCTTGTAGAAGGGATTGCCTACGCGCATCATCACAGGAGTGCCCCTATTAGCCCCGATGACCTCCTTCACTACCTTGCTGAAACGCAGGTCGTAGTACACTCTCTTGTCAACCCGCCCGTTAAGCTCGTGAGGCACCAGGATCGAAGTCAAGATATCAGCGAAGACCACATCTCCCTTCTCATCAATTAGAAGCGAACGATCAGCATCTCCATCAAAGAAAACACCACAGTCAGCCTTCTCTTCGATCACAGCAGCCCTAAGCTGCTCAAGATTATGCTCCTCAGCAGGATTCGCCTGGTGATGAGGAGTGTTGAAGTTCACCTCCTCATTCAAGAACCTGAAATCAAGCCCAAGGCTCTCAAAGACAGGCCTTGCAGTTATCGCCCCCATGCCGTTTGCGCAATCGACAATGATCTTCAAGCCCTTGACCTTCTCGAAGTGCTCCACTATCTCAGAAACATAGTCCTTCAGCACGTCCAACGTCACTTTTCTGCCGCGGCCCTGCTTCCAAGGCTTGATTCCAGAAGGATCCTCGACTAGTTTCTTCACAAGATCAAGCTCGCCTGGGCTTGAGAACTGGATCGCGTCCCTGACAAGCTTCAAGGCATTGTACTCCTTAGGGTTGTGAGACGCAGTAATCATGATCCCTCCAGGGAAATTCTTTGCAGCGACAGCGTAATTAAGAAGAGGAGTGGTACAAAGGCCAAGGTCGTACACGTCGATACCAAGCTCCATCAAGGCTTCCACCACACTAGCATAGAGCGAGGGGCTGCTCTCCCGGCCGTCCCTGCCGATCACGAGCTTATCAGCCTTCAGGTAGAAGGCAAAGGCCTTGGCTGTCAACGAGGCCACTTCTTCATTGATATCAGAAGGGTATACTCCTCTCACATCGTACGATTTGAATGCTTTAAGGCTCACCATCAAGAAGATAACGCGCAGAACATAGTATATAAAAGTTATGATTCAACAATGTAAAAGTTATGATTCAACAATGTGAAAAATACGAAAGAAAAAAAGCCGGGAAAAATTTCTAGAGATAACCAGCCGATGATTCAGCCGATGATTCAGCCGATAATCCAACCAGCTTATTTCTTGGCAGGAGCGCCCTTAGCACCGCCAGCACCGCCCTTCTCTGCAGGTAAGACTTCCTTGATGATGAGGTCAGGGATCTCCAGCTCTTCCAGGCGCTTCCTGATGATCTTAGGCTCCTTGCCCTCCATCTCTTTCAGGACTGCCTTGGCCTTAGCAGTATACTCATCACGTTTCTTTGCGATCTCTTCCTGCATGCGCTTCTTCTCAACAGCCAAAGTCTTAATCTCTTCAGCAGTAAGCTCTGTCTTTCCAGAAGCGATCTCTGCATCGAACTTGCCAGCCTCAACAGCCTTCATGGCATCCTTCGCGTGCATCTCCTCGACCATGATACCCATAGAGTTACAGGTGCCTATGACCTCCTTGACTCTCTGCTTGACATCCTTCCCCTTAAGAGCGTCTTCCTTCATCTTAGCGATCTTCAAGACCTGCTCGATCTTCAAGTCAGCGACGTGATCCAATGGATTGCCTGAACCCTTGTCGACCCCAGCCTCCTTCTTGATGAGCTCAGCAGCCGGAGGAGTGCCTATGGTTATCTCGAACTCCTTAGTATCAGTATCAATAATGACCTTTACAGGGACCTGCATCCCCTTGAAAGACTCGGTCTTCTTGTTAATCTCAGCAACGACCTTACCGATATTCACGCCCTTAGGACCCAACGCAGGACCAAGAGGAGGCGCAGCTGTCGCTTTACCGCCTTCAACAAGTGACTCAACAACATCTTTAGCCATGATAACCATCACGAAAATTGGAGGGGTTTATAAATGTTACTGTCAGGAATTCTCCAGATAGCCGCTCCAGAAAACTTTAAAAACAAGCTAGTTAAAGAGAATGAAAGGAAAAGAAGAGAAAAAGAGGAAGAATGACGCACGAGCCCACCAACAAGGAACTCTATGATGAGATGCAGGACTTAAAGAAGCTAGTCAGGCATGTCCTGGACGTCCTCCTAGAGATAAGGACTCTTGAAGAGGAGATCAAGCTCTTCGAAGGAAGACAAGCGCAAGACGAGGACAAGATAGCGAGGGCAGTCAAGAAGAAGAGATTCACGTCAGTCTTTGAGTGGAAGAACGCGATCTGGGACCGCTGCCCGAACAAGAAAGAAGAGGTCGGAGCAAAGACAGTCTCCTTCAGGTGCACGCTCCTCAAAGGCCCCTGCATGTTCGAGAAGTGCCCCAGGAACTTTGCAGACGACGACCCCTACAACCCGTGAGATAATCCCTTACAAGGCCATGATCAAGCAACAAGCATTCTCTAAAGAAAACACTTATAAACACTCTTGAGTTCTAGTTGAGCAGCATAAACGCCCAGAAAATGTACCTATCGCGGGGGTGCCAGAGTCTGGAAAATGGGCAGGACTTAAGCACTAGAGACAGTGAAGATATCCTGTGGCTTAGTGCCTACCGGGGTTCAAATCCTCGCCCCCGCAGATTCTTCCCATCTTCTTTTACAAAAGATTTTTAATGCACACAACATCTTCTATTAAGCCATGGCAATGGAGAACCTGCTCATACGATTCCTAGTCCTCATCACCATACTGTTCTTCCTGCCAAAATTCATAAACAAGTTCTACAAGGTGCCATATCCGCTCACAGAGATATTCCTGGGGATAATGCTCGGATTATTGGTGCCTAATTTCTTCT
This sequence comes from Candidatus Woesearchaeota archaeon, assembly GCA_016930415.1. Classification (GTDB taxonomy): domain Archaea; phylum Nanobdellota; class Nanobdellia; order Woesearchaeales; family SM23-78; genus SM23-78. The sequence goes on from JAFGGS010000016.1 coordinate 220,591, forward strand.
ACCTCGACGACATGACCAACATCCTCGCGACGCTCGGCATAATAACCCTTTTTGTCTCAGCAGGCATAGAAGTCGATATTCCTTTCATCACCAAGAACAAGTCCTTCTTCATAGGCAACCTGGCAAGGCACGTGCTCTTGTTCGCAATCGTAGGCCTTGGCTTTAGCATAGCATTCAAGATGCCGATGCACGAATCCCTGCTGGTCTCGATCGCGCTTACGACGCCTTCGGCAAGCTACATCCTCTCAGCGCTCAACCACGCGAGCAGGAAAGACAAGATATGGGTGTCCAACAAGGCCATTGCAGGAGAGGTCATCGCACTCATATTATTGATAATACTGCTCAAGATAGAGAATCCTCCAGAGCTGCTCCTCACGATCGCGATACTCGCAGTGCTCATATTCGCGCTTCCCTACCTGTTCAAAGTGTTCTTCAAGAGGGTGTTTAGCGAGCTCGCAGGAACAGAGTTCTCATTCATATTCGTGATAGCGCTGATATCCGCTTACCTGACAGAATACTTAGGAGTCCACTTCCTGATAGGAGCATTCATCGCAGGATTCATATCCCGCAGGTTCGTAACGCAGATCGTGAAGGATAAGGATTACAGGCACTTGACCCAGAAGAAGGGAGACGCCATAATAGAGAGCTTCGGATTCTTCGCGTCCACGTTCATCCCATTCTACTTCTTCTCAATAGGCCTGAAGATCGAATTAAACCTCCTGACATATTACAACGTAGGGATGGCGATTGGGCTTGCAATAGTCGTGTCCGCGGTCAAGATAATAACAATTGCGATACACAGGAAGGTAAGCATGAAAGAGAGCTTCCTGGACGGCATGAGGATGGGCGCCATGCTCCTGCCGACGCTCGTCTTCACGTTCGTGATAGCAACGCTCCTTCGAAGGATGGCGATGATAGATGATTCCTTGTTCGCGATACTGATGTTCTACGGCATATTCACGTCCATAATGGGACTCCTCCTGCCAAAGCTCATAATACACTGGATGGAGAAGAAGAGCAAGCACTAGATGACTGCAGGACAATCTCATTCTGATGAGTTTTTTATGCTAAACAAAAGATTTATATAACATTTATCCACTTGGAAGTGGTCTCATGGATGATATTCTCAACCATATAAGAAACAGGAAAAATCTTGCAGACAGGGTTAGGCTTCTCAATCCAGACCAACTCGATCTAGAACTAGGAGTATACAACACGATAATCGCAGTGGAGGCCATAAGACACCAAAGGATGATGGCGGACGCAGAAGATGAGTCAAGAGAATACTTGCTTGATGAGAGAAAGAGAACTGATGAGAGGGACCAAAAAATAATGCTTTCGACATTGGACGAGGCATTCCCCCAAGGACAAGATCCAGATCCCGGCAGAGTAGTGCCTATGACTAGAGGCATGATGGAACAGTTCTTGAGAGCAGGATACGCCAACAATCCCCTTCCAGAACTAGAAATAGAGCTTCAGACCCGAAAAAATCAGACATACAAAGAGATAAAGAGACACGCGAAGAGATACGGGCATCTCCCGACGTTCATAATAATCCTAAATTACCTGCCTGAAATCCACGCAAAGCACATCAAGAAAGGGACCGGAATCTTCGAAAACGGATTCTACTATGAAGGCGAGGATAGGCGTATCCGCAACTGCATAGGCAGGCCATTCCTCAAACCAACAGAATGGATGCTTGACGAGCTTTATAGCATATCCCTTGAAGACAGCGCAGTCACAGTCAACAGTCAAGGGCTCATCTCAGGGACCAACGCAGAAATAGATGACCAGGCAAATGAAAACAATACTGATGAAGACAAGCGCTCATTAAACGAGAGGATAGGTCTTCTGGCCGGCGGAAACACGCGCCAACACGCAGCTTATGAAGGATCAGGACTCATGAAAGGAACAATAATATATACGCTTGGCGAATCAGGGTATATCCGCAGATTCTGCGAGAAAGAACTCACCCAATCATCACACGCTGGAGAAGAGCATAATCTGATGCTAAGATACCTTGAGGCACGGCCTTAGAGCCGCAGGCCAGGAACAATCAAGACAAGCCACGAATCTATCAAGCAATAGGCATCCAAAACACATAAATACTAGTTCTTGACCACATAACTGCATGAATGGGGAAAACATCGAGGAGATCAATAATCCTAAGGATCAGACCATAACTGTCAAGACGACTAGCGTCCTTCTTAGCAGGATGGTAAAGGGCAGCAAGGATGATGATTTCAAGACTGCTATATTCAGGTTCTTCAGCAGGAACAACCCCCATCTTCAGGAAGGCTTCCCTAACAAGATCATCCAGTACACCAACACCGAGAAGGTCAGGATCATGGGCCTCAACGTCTCATACTACCTTGAGGGGAACGATATCGTAATCAACGACCTGGAAGAGGTCACCTTAAGCCATGAGGGCACCAAGATATTCCTGACTGCAAAGCAAAAGTCAGTCCAAAGAAGGCAGCAGGGATAGACATCCGCGCTCTTAGTCAGCGCCTCTTCTTTCCAGTCACGCGCTTGACGAGCTTAGCGCATTCCAGCCTATATCTAGATATCATCTTCCCAAGGATGGCACCATATTTCTTGCGGTCATCTTCGACCTCTTCCTCGATTTTTTCCCAGATCTCTTGGAGCTGCGCCCGGTAAGCAGCTTTCTTCTTATCCCAAAGCTCATCATGCTTCTTCTTGATTGCTGCTGAGGAGTCGGCTCTGGACTGGGACTCCAATATCCTGGAGTACTCTGACTTGTAGCGCTCAAGCAATGCCTCAAGCGACTTGGTGTATTGGTCACGCTCAAGCGGGATGTGCTCCCTGTCCTTGATGATAGCAGCGGAGAATGACTCGTCAAGCTTCTCCTTCTCCTCAGAGAACCAGGCCTCCAGCTCTTCCTCGTCTGCAAAACCCTTGACAAACCCAAACATCATCCTAAAAGACCTCTTGCTTGGCAGCATAGCCAAGACAAAGCCGCAGCTCTCAGCCCATCCTCATCTCATCCAGCATATTTAAATATTACTAAGAATGCAACAACAGGCAAGATGGCATACAAGCAGGCAATACTTATCAGGAACGACCTAAAGCTTCCGAAGGGCAAGATGGCAGCCCAGGCCAGTCACGCAAGCGTGGAAGCAGTCCTAAGAAGCGACAAGGACAAAGTCAAGGCTTGGAGAAGCGAGGGAATGGCCAAGATAGCCTTAAAGATAGAGAGCGAAAAAGAGCTCTACCGCCACTTGCAGGAAGCAAAGGACTTAGGCCTCACGACCTCTACGATCACAGACGCAGGGAAGACAGTCGTCGCGCCAGGCACGGTAACCTGCGGGGCAATAGGCCCGGATGAGGAAGGAGAGATCGACAAGGTCATCTCGGAACTAAAGCTCATGTGAATGCAAACTTCTGACTGGCTTAGGATGCAGTATCAAGATTCAAGCGCCTTGAGAGCAAATATTTCGTTCTTGCCACGAAAAGCTTTAAATACCAACCAAGCGTCTTATAACCTAAAATGGACACTGAAGAAAGGATAATGCAGGAACGCAAGGAGAAAGGAGAAGCATTAAGGAGTGAAGGGACTGAGATATACCCTTACGCATATGACCTAAACGCGACCAGCTCTGAGGTCAGGAAGGTCTTTGAGAAGCTAAAGCCTGAAGAGCATGAGAGCATGCGAAACAGCGTGAAGGTCGCAGGCAGGCTGATGACTGTCAGGCTCATGGGAAAGGCTAGCTTTGCAACCATCCAGGACGAGGATGGAAGGCTTCAGCTCTACTTCAAGCAGGACAACCTAGGCGTTGAGAACTACAAGATGTTCAAGCAGCTAGACCTGGGGGATTTCGTAGGCGTCGAAGGAAGCGTTTTCAAGACAAAGACTGGCGAAGTCACTATAGAAGTCAAGTCATTCAAGCTCCTATGCAAGTCGCTTCGGACTCTTCCTGAGAAGTATCACGGCCTGAAGGATCCTGAGATAAGGCATCGGAAGAGATACCTGGACCTGATCGCGAATCCAGAGGTCAAGAAGACCTTTGCTCAAAGGTCAAAAGCCATCAGGGAAGTGAGGAGCTACCTGAACGAACAAGGCTACCTGGAAGTTGAGACTCCAGTCCTCCAGCCGCAGTACGGCGGGGCGGCTGCCAGGCCTTTTGTCACGAAGCACAACGCACTCAACATGGACTTATACCTTCGGATCAGTCCGGAAATGTACCTGAAGAGGCTGCTCATAGGCGGCTTCACCAAGGTCTATGACATAAACAAGAACTTCAGGAACGAAGGGATAGACTTCGACCATAACCCAGAGTTCACGATGATAGAATGGTACGAAGCATACTCTGACTACAACCGCATGATGGACATGTGCGAGGAGATGATAAAGAGGGTCGCGCTCAAGGTGTATGGCAAGCAGAAGTTCAGCTTCAAGGACATGGAGGTGGACTTGTCAGGCACGTGGGAGAGGATTCCTATGACAGAGGCCCTTAAGAAGTACGGCAAGGTGGACGTCGAGAAGATGAATGACCAGGACCTCTTGAAGCTCGCCATAGAGCACGAGTTTGACTCACGGGAGAGGACCAGGGGCCATCTAATCAACTTTCTCTTTGAGAAACTCGTAGAGGACAGCCTGGTGCAGCCAACGTTCATAATGGACCATCCGGTCGAGGTCTCGCCACTCACCAAGAAGCATCGGTCAAAGCCAGGATTCGTCGAGAGGGCAGAGCTCTTCATGGCTAAGTCTGAGTTCGCAAACATATACTCTGAGCTGAACGATCCTGTGGAGCAGAGAACTAGGCTCGAGGAACAGGAGACCCAGCGAGAAAAGGACGAAGAGAATAACTATCCGATGGATGAGGACTTCTGTGAAGCCCTGGAATACGGCATGCCGCCAGCAGGCGGGATCGGCGTAGGCATCGACAGGCTGATCATGGTCTTGTCAGAGAATCCTAACATCAGAGAGGTCATATTATTCCCCACGCTGAGGCCCGAGAACAAATGACGCCTGAAGAGTACGAGCACATAAAAGAGAGGACCATCGTGGGCCTTACAGAGAAGATAATAGTCGTAGGGCAGAGCGAGACCAAGGAGCTCATCGCAAGGATCGACACCGGAGCCACTAAGAGCAGCATCGACCTGACGCTCGCGACAAGGCTCGGCCTTGGGCCGGTAGTCGACTCAAAACTGGTCAAGAGCGCTCACGGCGTGAAGCTTCGGCCGGTCGTCCAGTCAGAGATCGAGATCGGAGGCAAGAAGATACTCGCCAAGTTCACGCTCGCTGACAGGGGCCACATGAGATACCTGGTGCTCATCGGGCAGAACATATTGAAGAAGGACTTCCTGGTGGACCCTGGGACCAGGGCTGACTCTGCCAAGAAGCTCTTATAGATGCCGCAGACAAGAACCGGCATTCACATCGATAAGCGTTGGAAGATGACAGGACAATAAACAGGACGATATCATGAAACTGAGAGCAGCAATCATAAGCCTTGGAAGCAGGAGCAGTGACTGGACTGCTGACGCCATGAAGAAATACTTTGAGGAAGTCGACCATCTGGACATAAGGAAGATAGACATCAAGATCTCAGGCAATGAAGAAGAGATAATATACGACGGCAAGCCGCTCAAGGAGTATGACTGCATCTACGCAAAGGGTTCTTTCCGGTTCGCCCAGCTTCTCAAGTCGCTCACGTGCATCCTAGAGAGAAGGTGCTACATGCCATTGTCCTCTGACTCCTTCACTGTAGCGCATGACAAGCTCTTGACCAACCTTGAGCTTCAGAGAAACAAAATCCCCATGCCAAAGACGTTCATAACAGCGACCATAGCGGCTGCCAAGAAGGTACTTGAGAAAGCCAAGTATCCCGTAGTCATGAAATTCCCTCAAGGGACGGGCGGCAAGGGAGTCTTGTTTGCAGACAGCTACTCGAGCGCATCCTCGCTGCTCGACGCGCTGGAGGCTCTTAGGCAACCATTCCTGCTCCAGGAGTATATCGAGACTGGCGGCAAGGACTTGAGGATAATAGTCGTGGGAGACCAAGTCGTGGCGAGCATGAAGCGGAAGGCCGCGCTTGGAGAGGCCAGGGCTAACTTCCATTCAGGCGGAGAGGGAGAGCCTGTTGAGCTGGATATCACGACAAAACAGATCGCGATTGAGGTGGCGAGGTCCATAAGGGCTGATATCTGCGCAGTCGACATCCTGCCAAGCCCTAAGGGACCGCTGGTGATAGAGGCCAACATAAGCCCGGGCCTTCAGCTAATAACCAAGATCACCAAGATAGACATCCCAGACATAATCGCGAGATACCTTTATGACAAGACCTTGGATTGGAAGAAGAAGAAGCATGCAAACCATGCGACCGAGATACTGGATGATCTCGAGATCCCTCACACCCAGGAGAAGTCCATAATCACCAACCTTACGTTCCGGGGCGGCAACATAATCCTTCCTCCTGTCATCAGCAGGCTCACTAGCTTCCAGCCGAGCGACTCTTTCGAGATAAAGACTGAGAAGGACAAGGTCACCATTTCTAAGATGAAGATCAGCTAGGCAGGGATTGAAGGCTTCGCAGATCCATGACTGTTCTTATATCAATCAGGTTATCCGAGGCTGAAGTTATCTGTCTAGAAGAATCAGAAAAGACATCAAAGGATATCAAAGAAGGCTTTTTAGCTTGTGGATGTAGCCTGCGGCTTCCTGGCCTTTCTTGGTCAGGGTCAGGACTTTCAGGCGGCCCTGCTTCTCGAAGGCGACCAGGCCTGACTTCTCCATCTCCTGCAGTATCTTTACGACGTGGCTGTAGGTGCAGTCGACTTGTTTTGCAAGATTAGAAGCGTAGACGTCAGAGGTTTTGTTGAAGAGATAGACGAGCATCATCGCGGGTTTTTCCCGGAAAAAGACGTTGAATATCTTTTTTTGTTTCATGCATGCACCTCTCGGATGCTTTCATGACCAAAAAAGGAACTTTTTTGCTTCATCATCCACCCCTAAATCACTCATTTCTGTTTTTCTTGGATTAAAAAGATTTGTTTATTCTAAAATAACCATTACGAAGGTTATTTCTATTTATATAGTTTTCCATTCATACAATTCGAGAAAACAATGAATCCAAAAGGCACAAAATACAGAATATTTAAATAGTTTTTCATTTGTAAGAAAACCAGGCAAAAACAAGAAAAACAGTGAAAAAATGAGATTAATCTTCCATGGAGCAGCAAAAGAAGTAGGCAGGAGCTGCATAGAGCTCAAGACCAAAGGCGACAGGATCATTCTCGACGCAGGGATAAAATTCAAGGAACACGGCTTCGAATACCCTGAGAAAGTGCTGAACCTGCCGGACATAGACGGACTCTTCATAAGCCACGCCCACCTAGACCACACCGGAGCGCTACCCATGTTCGAGCACAACAACATCACGTGCCCGATATTCTGCACCAAGCTCACGTACGAGCTCACAAAGATACTCCTCAAGGACTCCTACAAGATAGCGAGGATCAGGAACCTGCACCCAGCATACGAGAAGATAGACCTGAAGAAAGTCGCGAAGGCAGTGAGGTTCATACGCTACGACCAGAGCTACAAGCACAGGGACATCAGATTCACGTTCAGGAACGCAGGGCACATCCCCGGAAGCGCGATGATGGAGATAGAAGCCGAAGGAAAGAGACTGCTATACACAGGAGACATAAAGATAAAGCCAACAGAACTAATGAAAGGAGCATACACCGCGTACAACAACGTCGACACCATGATAATAGAGTCGACCTACGGCAACCGCGTACTCCCCGACAAAGAAGATCTCAAGAAGAGATTCCTGGACCGGGTGGAAGCAGTCGTAAAAGACAGAGGCTCAGTGCTAATACCAGTATTCTCCCTGGGAAGAGCCCAGCTGATACTAATGATCCTCGCAGAGAGAAGATTCAATGTGCCAGTCTATTACGAAGGCATGTGCCACAAGATGAACAGCAAGATGCTGAAAGTCTCAGACGACCCCTACATCCGCAACCGCAAAAGGCTTGAGAAGATGCTCCACAAAGGAGCGACCCACATAAGCAGCCCGAGAAGGAGGCAATACGCGCTCCAGAAACCAGGGATATTCGTAACCACCAGCGGCATGCTGCAAGGAGGCCCAGTCCTATCATACATAAAAGAGCTCTGGCACAGCCCAAAGAACACGATCATGCTCACAGGATTCCAATGCAAGAGGACGAACGGCCGCCACCTCTACGAGGAAGGATTCGTATACATCGACGGCTGGAAGACCTACGTCAAATGCGCGGTCGAGAAATTCGACTTCTCAGGACACGCAGACCAGAACGAGCTTCAGGAATTCATCAGGCAAGTAAACCCCAAGAACCTCATAATCCAGCACGGAGACGCAGAAGAAGTAGAGACCCTGAAAGCCTGGGCTGAAAAGAACACGAAAGCAAGAGTGTACGCGCCAAGGGTAGGCGACGAAATAGAAGTCTGAAAAACATAAAAGCTTAAATAATCTCCTTCACTACCAAGAAGGATGGTTTCCATAAGCTGGTGGGCTCTTCTTTCTTTTGAATACTATTGTCGCGTAGGAGAAAAAAAACGTCCAAAGATTCTCGGAAGAGGTCATGGTGGGCACAGAATATGGTAGGATGATCCCCAGATATCTCGAGAGGCTTGAGAGGCCAGAGACACCTCATATCATCAGGAGAGAGGGAATCATAGATGAAGTAACTTCAGAATATGTAATGTTGACAGAGTCAGCAGAAGACCTGCCAACATTCACGATCCCGCTTCCATTTGATATGAGAGAAGGCAACCCGAAGACGATTGAGACTATAGAACAAGCAACCCCAGAGATTAAGCTGCTCGCATCAAGAGAACACCCACTCAGGGTATATCATAGGGAAAAAGTCGTGGGAGTTTACACGAGAGGCCCTTCTTTCCAGCCAAGAAGCATTGAGATGAGAGAAATCGAGAGGCTAGCAGATATAGCAAGGAACCTGGCAACAAGCACCAGGGTAATCTCAAGCTATAACCCTTAATCCACAATAACGGTCTCTATCTTGTTCAGTTCGCAGAATTCAGTGTGGAAGTTATAGGCGCCGGCGTTTAGGAAGACTATCTTATCCCCCACCTTGAACTCTTTCTCTGGCGGGAAATAGACCCTGTACCTGAACAAGTCTGTTGAGCAAGGGGTAATCCCTTTTAAGACATATGCCTTGCCAGTCTCAGACTCGCCCTCCACAAGCAGCTTGACAGGGACGATGAGCGTGTCAGGGCTGGCGTTATATACTGATGCATCGACAACAATAGTGCTCCCATGGATGCCTACAATCTCAGTCTCAAGCCTTATCGAAGGGCCAGAGATGTACCTGCCAGGCTCAATCATCAGCTCGACGCCTTTGCCTGAGAGCCAGTCCTTGAGCTCAGTTATCTTCTTGATGACTGAAGGGACTACCTTGTCCGTTATGTTCTTGTACATGACTGGCAGCCCGCCGCCGATGTCAACGCAGCCTATCACCTTGAAAACGTCTTCATCTATCAGCTCTGAGAGCTCCCTGACCAAGTCCCATTCGCTCACGTTCTGGGTCTTCCGATGCACGTGCACCCCCAACATAGATATATTCTTGTTATCTTTCAAGACCTTAAGCTCTGAATTCACAGCACCAGAGTCCATGCCAAAGACATAGTACTTCTCAGTCTTGATAGTGTTCTCCTTGAGCTTCATTCGCAGGAGCAGCTCGATCTTATGATCATGCTCTTCAATGTATCTTAGCAACAAGTCAAGGTCTTCCTTGTTCTCCACGACGAACTTGTCGACACCCTGCGCCAAGAGATCCTTCAGAAGCGGTTCGCGCAGGGCCTGAGCCAAGAACCAGACCCGCTTCTTATCCTTTATCAGCTTCAGCTCGTTTATGAAATGCACGCTGAACATGCATCCAGTCTCCTTCTCGAGAAGCTGTCCGACAATCGGGTTGGTCTTGAAGCTGTAGCTTATCATTCCAAGAGACCTTATGCTGTCGTATTGCTCCAGCACCCTTGACTTCGATAACAGGAACCTCGCCATCTTAATCTCCCAAGAACCCCTCTGCTTTCAAGGTCTCCATCGCCTTTATCATCACGAGCGGGAACATGACGCTGACGTCTCCTATGACTGTGCTCGCGTCTGCATCATCCTTGATCTTGCCCCAGCTCTTAGCCTCTCTTGTCGTGGCTCCGCTCATGCTGCCAGAGGCCTGGCTTGCAGTGGTGAGATACACAGCATACTCTGCACCTCCATTGAGCAGGGTTGCGAGGATCGCGTGGTGCTTTGATATGCTTCCGCCAAGCGCGATGACCCCTTTGGCCTCGTCCGGCGTAGTGGTGAAGAGTATGTTCTTGAAATCCTGCACGACGTCAACCACGAAATCAGGATGCTTCTGCTGAAAGAGGTATAAGTGGAACCCGAACGAGCCATCTGTTATCGCAGGGCAGAATATCGGAACACCTTTCTTTGTTGCCTGGCAGAGGATTGAGTCCTCACACCCCTCATTTCCTTCAAGTATCAGCCCGATCTCCCTGAACATTTCAGAAGGAGCCCATCGCTTCTTTTTCTCATATAGCTTCATAAGCATAGGGTTTATCAAGTCCTCAAACTTCATATAGCTCTCGTTCGAGACGAATATGTTACCGACCCGGTTTATCCCCTTCTCATGGAGCTCAACATCATCAGCCTGGAAAGAGCCTATCCTGAATCGCTCTCCGCTCGCTTTCATGATGTCTTCTTCTATCCCGCCGACAGTGGTCACGACGATGTCTGCCATGCCAAGCCTTATCACCTGGGCGAAGAATCCCCGAAGGCCGCTAGTCACCATGTTGCTCGTGAAGCTTAGGAATATCTTAGCGCCAGCCTTCTTCATGCGGACGACAGCGCCCGCGGCTTTCGAGAGCTCGATGCTCTGGAAGCCTACTTGGCCTAAGTCCTCTACGAACTCGCTTACACTCATCCCTTCTTTCCATTTGAAATCCTTTATGTAATGCATGTAAAAACCACCTCTTGAAGCACAGCTTGCAGCAGAATTTGCCACGCTGAAAATAAAATGCGTATCTGGTTTAGCTGGTTTAGCGTGATAGAACACTGAGTAGAATAGAACGTCTATGCATTTGCTTTGACAGTGTTATCGCGCATCATTGCCCCTTCAGGATGACGAATTCGTTTAAAAAGGTTGCGGAAAGATCCAGGCAGCAGCGTATGGGAATCTTTTTAAAATCCCTTCCTAATGATATTGCTCGTGACCAAGAAAGAGATGAAAGAAGACAAGGATTGGAAGGGGGAGAAGGGGGAGAAATCCGGCAAAGAGAGCATCCTCCAGTATGAGAAGCCTGAGAGGATAGACTTAGTCCTTGAGGGAATCAGCGGACCTAACGAGGCAGGCCTGAAGGAAAAGGAGAAAAAAAACAAGGGAGATGACGCTGATGAGAAAGCCCATAAGCCGAAGTGGAGATCTCTTACTGTAAAAATCCTTACAGGGCTCGCAGCAGCAGCCATCCTTGCAGCAATAATATTCATCCTCTTCTCAAAAGTCATAATAACCATTGATGACGAGCTCACGCTCAGGATAACACCTCTGCAGCAGGAATCCAGCGTCAGGAACGGCGAGAGCGTGACGATAATATTCAACCTCAAGAACGACAACCTATGGCAGTGCGACGCCACCTGCAAGTTCGCGTTCATCGACCTTAGGAACAATACTAGGATATATTCAGGGCAGGAGGTGCTGCGTCATGGTCAAGAAGTCGAGAAGAGCATAGAGATAAAAGCACCCAATAGGGGAAGCGGACAGATATTATACTCTTTCGAGGCTGAGTGCAACAACATAAAGAGCGTGATATGCCTGACCGCAGAGGAGAAGAGGCTTAGCAGGGCCATAGCGCTAGTGTCATATGACCTGCCGGAAGAAGATAAGACTATAAGAGACGAAGCCAAGCCGAAAATCGAGCTCTTGTTGTCAAGGACAACCGCTGCAAACGAGGTGCTTGAGTACGAGAAAGCAATCCTTGAAGTCCTACCGGAAGGAGTCTTGGAAAGCGATGAGATAAGCTATCTCTATGACAGGAAGAAAAGCGATGTTGAGAGGATCTCTCTTGAGACTGAAAGACTGAAGCAGCTTTGGATAGTCGAGGATTACAAAGGAATCGGGTCCGGGCCGCTAGACCAAGACGCCTACGATATCGATATCATACTGACTACGCTCGAGGAGCTGAAGAAGGACTCTCTTGACCTGATAGGCCTGCGCAACAAGAACATAGACTTGCTCCTTCAGGTCAAACAATCGCAGAGGCTTCTTCGGGAGATGAAATCATACTTCCTGGAAGAGTCTACCCCTGAGAACGAGCGCTTGTACGAGCGCCTCCTGAACTCCTCTGACGCAATCCATAACCAGTATCTCTTCACAACCAGGAACACCTCTCACTCAGAGGCAAAAACAGCAACTGAGTTGAATCAAAGCGTGCTAGAGCTGGAGAGTGTAAGAGCGACGTATCAGGATGTCAAGGCAGAGCTCTACGCCTTGTTCTTCAGCTCAAGGCACAAACTGATCCTTAAAGGTGAAAACGTCACGAACACAACAATAGACGACCCTGACTGCGACCTCCTGAAATCATATGCTTACAGGATTGAGCTTGCAAACGCAGAAGCGAATAAGAAACAAGGCACGTTCCTGGTGGAGGAACTGCCTCCTGAACCTGCAGGAGGGGACGCAGGATCAGGGAATGAGACTGAAAACTCAACAACTGACGACAAAGCCACGCCAGAGCTGGTAGCTGAAGCAGAGCTGTTCCTGGAAATCCAGGGAATCGATGACGCGAAGAAAGAGATCAGGCAAAACGTGATCGACAACAAGGCAGTCGTGCTCGAGAAGCTTGATAAGAAGATCCCGAACGCCACGAAACCAGCAGAACCCATGGAGGCCGCGCTTAGCCTCGCCCTCATCAACAACAAAGAGAATCTTCTGTTCATATCCAATAACTGCGGGCAACCTGGGCAGACAGCGCCGTCAGAGGGAATAAACGCAATAGATCATCTCGCGCTCATCGACCTTGATGAACTGGAGAGCCTGAGAATCACGACGCCTCAGATGCCTTCTGCAACTGCAAACGAGTCAGAGGCAGGCGGCAACGAGGCCACGTCAGCAACAACGCTCGAGGATAATCCCAGCAAGTGCTGCGTGTATGGGAACTGCTCTCCTTGCTGCGACGAGCCGGCCTGTAAGGAAGAGGATTACCCGATTCTCCTGATTCACGGGCACGCTTTCAACAAGGACAGCCATCCGGACAGCGTCCTTAATGTCTTCAACAACTTCGAGAGGAGGATAACTAACGATGGACTGCTTTCCTTTGGAAGGCTTGACATGAAGGCAGAACAGGAACAAAACATGACAGGTGAGTGGGGGCGGGCCAGGATGCCTGTCGTGATTAAGGCCAGCTACTACTTCATAACATATTACAGCCTAGGGGATTATACTGTGGGGATTAAGTCCGAGGAGAGCATCGAGAACTACGCGATCAGGCTAAAGGAGATTATCGCTCTCGTGAAGCAGATGACTGGAAAAGACAAGGTCAATATAGTCGCCCACTCGATGGGTGGACTGGTCGCGAGGGAGTATGTAAGCCTTTTTGGCGGTGGCGATGTCCAGAAGCTGATCACAGTTAACACGCCTCATCATGGCGTAGAGGGCAGGGTCAAGGAGTGGTGCACTTTCCTTGGTTCTCGGAAGGAGTGTGAAGAGCTCGGGGAAGGAAGCATCTTTCTCAGCAGGCTCAATTCCAAGGAGCTGCCTGCAAATATCCAGGCCTACTCTATAAGGAGCACTGGCTGCCTGATGGAGGGTGACAAAACTGGCGATGGGGTAGTCACTAATGAGAGCGGAATCCTTGAAGGCGCTTCTAACTTCGAGATGCCAGGAGACTGTATGGACGCGTTCAAGTCAGATCTGCATGTCAGGGCGATGGATCCTGATGTGTTCCCTGACATGTATGCCTTGATAATAGGCCTTCTTAAATCATGAAGGTAGATGAATTTAAAAATTAAACGAAAGATTTATTAATCAAGCCATATTTTTGATAGACAAATAAGCAATTAATAAGAAATGACAATCCAAAACAGGTGATTCTAGATGCAAAACATGAAAAAAAAGATAATAGTGGCTCCAGTAGGAGACTACATGGAAGACTTATTCGTAGGGATAAGGGAATTCCCGACCGAGAAAGTCATACTCCTAGCGCCCAAAGACAGGATGAAAGAAGCAGAAGAGACAAAGAAGAGCCTAGACAAGTTCAAGGTCCCAACCGAAATAAAGCAGATAGACGGCTTCATATGGGAAGAGATATTCAAGGAAGTAGCCAACATAAAGAAGATAGAAGGAGGAGACGTCCTAATAAACGTGTCGACAGGAGATAGGGAGAGCAGATGCGCAGCGACAAGCGCGGCGTTTGTGAACGGCCTTAAAGCATTCGCGATAAAAGACAACGAGCCAATGATGCTGCCTGTACTCAAGTTCTCATACTACACTCTCCTCACCAACAAGAAGATGGGAATACTAAAGACGCTATTCACGAAGAAGGACTGCTGCGCAAGCCTCGAAGACCTAAGCAAGCAGACTAAGATGAGCCTTCCACTCATCTCATACCACATAAACGGCACGCTCAAAAGCGAAGGCTTAAAGCAGATGGGACTAGTCGAGACAAGAGAAGAGAAAGGAAAGATAAGGATAAACCTATCCTTCCTAGGACGAATGATAGTTAAGGGGTATGTCTAAGATGCTATTCTCAGTTGCGGAGATAATCGACATAGTCATAATGACAGGAGCGATAGGATTCATATTCAAAGACGTCTTCAAGAGAAGGCCGAAAGTGGAGGTCCTGCTCCCGAAAAGCTATGATCCGCTCTCACAATACAACAGCAGGTTCAACTGGAACGACTTCTGGTTCGCAGTGGCAGTCGTCGGCCCAAGCGTGATACTCCACGAATTCGGCCACAAGTTCTTCGCCATAGCCAACGGCATGAGCGCAGAGTTCCACGCAGCATACACCTGGCTGATAATAGGCCTGATCCTGAAGCTCCTAAGCTTCGGATTCATATTCTTCGTACCAGCCTACGTCTCAATATCAGGAGGGACCGCCCTCCAGATGGCAGGAGCGGCGTTCGCAGGACCAGCAGTCAATCTCATACTATGGCTAGGCGCATCAGCGATCCTGAAGCACAACCAGCAGAACAGGAGATTCAAGGGAGACCTGTTCCACTTAACGTTCCTGACAAGTAGGATAAACATGTTCCTGTTCATATTCAACATGCTGCCGATACCAGGCTTCGACGGGTGGAACTTCCTGACATACCTATCCAAGGCGATATTCTAGATCAGGAACTGACAAGGAAAGACAAGGAAAATATCAGAAAGACCTGGAAAGCGAGCTGTTTTCCAAAAATGTTATAAACAAAAAAACCAACCCCCACCAAGGCGAGGAAATGGGACTATTCGATTTTTTAAAGAGGAAAACCCTTGAAGAGATACACTTCTCAGAGCTGGAAGACTGGCTAGAAGACCACCTCACCAAGAAGAAGCTTGACGAGAAGATCAAAGCCGCAAAGCAAGACATAGAGAAGATACTGGAGAGATGCGAGGATAGACTCGAGCACCTGGGAGAAGCCAGTTTGATGAACGATAAGATCCCTGAGAAAGAGAAGCAGATAATGGAAGGCCACAGAAAAAGCTACATCCAGAAGATAAAGAGATTCCTAAACGATATAGACGTCCCTGACGACGCGGCCCAGACAGGATACTACCACGCCAAGTTCTCAGAGAAACTAAATAGCTTAAGCGAAGAGACAGCTAAGAACCACGCAGTCCTTCAACACTTCTTCGGCCAAGAAGTGTCAAAGATCATAAGGGACATAAAGAACGTCGAGCAAAGCCTCTCAAAGCTCCAATCAGACATCCAGAAAGAGGGAGTAGACCTCATAAAAGAGGCCAAGATAAAGCTCAAGCAATACCACGAAGACCGGATGAGGAAAGACCGACTCGAGACAGAGAAAGAAAGCCAGAGCCAGATCCTGGACAATCTCAAGAGGAAGAAAGAGAAGCTAGAATCAAGAATCGGCGAGCTGAAGAAGAGCAAAGAATACCTTGAGTTCAAGGATTTCCTGGATAAGAAGAAGAGCATAGAAGATGAGGTCTCAAGGATAGAAACTGAGCTTGCAGCAGCATTTGCAGAACTGCAAAGGCCTCTTAAGAAATACACCCACAACACATCGCACGAGAAGCTCGTGGACAAGTACTCATCAGACCCTGCAGGCGCTCTAAAAGAGGACGAGACGCTACTGATACATAAAGTCATAGAGAAGATGGGCGCAGAACTCCACCTGCTGGAGCTAAAGGAGAAGCAGCTTGAGAAGACCAAAGAACTAATGGAGAAGTTCACAAAATCATTCCTGAGTGAGAAGAGACACGAACTCTCAGGGCTAAAAGAGATGAACCGCGACCTCGCAAGCCAGATCAACAGGAGCGTCGTAGCGCTCAACATATCAGAGAACGAGAACTGGAAGCGATCCATCGAGAATAAGATGGAGGAGTGCGAGAGGGAGATACAAGCCACCACCCAGGAGATCGAAGACATAAACCTAGCGTATCAGAAGCAGAAAGTGAAGGAGAAAGCCAAGGAGATACACCCGCACCTCAGAATACACGACGAGGAAGACGAGTGAACAAAACCTAAGATGACTGGCACGGAAAGAACATGAAGAAGCTAATCTCTTTCATAAAAGAATTCACAAAGAAAGACGTCCCTGAACTCTCAGGAGTAGAGAGGATAGGAAGGCAATACTTCCTTATGAACAAGGAACTCAAGCAGGCAAGAGATGAACTAGGAAAGATGACTCCGTTCTCAGCAGGCTTGTCATTCGGAAGCCTGGAAGGAAACAAATTCAAGCCAGGATTCCCGCTCCTGGACCTGATCGCAAGATACACAGACAGGATCGCAGTAGCAGACTCCAAAGGAGAGATCATGTTCTTATACCACAACAGCATAACAGCAGACAACCTGCTGACACAAAAGCAAGAGCCTGAGAGCGGACTCCTGCTCGTCGAGAACGAACGAGGGGAAGTGCTCGGATACGGCGAAGCCAAGAAGGACCGCCAAGGCAAGAAGATAATAAAGAACATCCTGGACAGGAGCGACTTCCTCAAGAGAGAGAAAAGATAACAGGGAGCGTTCATCAAGACAGATAATATTTTTTCGAAAAGGCACCCCATCAGATTATCGCATAGCATCAGGACTCTATAAGCATCCTCTGACTGCAGAACCAAAAGCGTGCTCTGCAGAGGAATATGCAACTGACAAGAATCTCCCCTTAAGCCTCTGGACCAGGCTTGCGCTTCGCTCCAAAGCCAGGAGATCAGCGCCTGAGACAAGACTAATCCTGTTCTTACCAGCGTATTGCTTAGCGCACCTCGTGAATCCGCTGTCAGTCACCATCAACGGGACTGTTCGTAGGCCATTATAGTTCACAAGCTTAATGTGGAACTCCGTCACCTCCTCCAAACCCACCAGGGAGTCACTCGAATAGTGGGCCTTGCACTCAAGCACGTAGACCTGAAGACTTGATATTCTCATAAGTACCAGATCGTACTCTCGCTTGGTCGCAGGGTCTGAGATAAAATCATAATTCCTCATCCAATGGTTCTTCTTCATCCGGACGTAGCCATTCCCAAGGAAAGCATCGAGCACCCTTCTCTCGAACGATCTTCCAAGATCAGTTGATGAAATGCTGATGAGCCCGACGGTCTTGCGTTCTTTGCCTTTCATGCAGGTTCACCCATAGTCTCAGATCCTGCGCGTTCTCGCCTTGCCTTTTCAGCGTCTTTAATCTCAATGTTTCGGCCTAGGTAGCTCCCTAGAAGAGAGCCTGAAACCCCTCCTGCAACTGCAACAGAAAGCGTGGACACAAGCTTCTCTTTCAAAGTGTAGTCCCGCTCGTGGTTCGCTATCTTCTCCCCGATATAATAACCAAGAAGGCCTCCGCCGGTCGCGCCAAGACCCGCGCCTATCATTCCCGGACGCTTATTCTCAGGCACGCCCTTCCTTTCAAGGTAACTGTCTATTCTCCTCTCCGCATACGCAAGGACGGCTCCGCCTCCCAGCGCGTGCTTCACAAACTCCCATGGTCTCATCTAACAAAACACCCCCTGCAAGTCTTAAAGAATATCCAGCTACGGAAATGACTCTCGATTAAATGACTATCAAAGTGACTATCAAAACCTTAGTCTCCAATAATCGCTATAGCGGCGCCTCTGCGAAGCATCCCGCTGCGCACGTATTTGATAATCTTATCCCTAGGAAACCTCGGGCAACCCTCGCTCTTGCGCTGGCCCAGGTATTCTGTCTCGTTCGTGGTGTGAGCCCCAAGAGATGACCTCCCGCCAGGATCATAAACCCCATTCTTATCCCAGGATCCCGCGTTAAACCTCGCAAAATAAGGACCATATACTCCTTGGGCTCCGTTATGAATCCAGTTCGTGCTGTTCTCAACAGACACTACGCTAAAGACGCCGTTAGGAGTCCTCATGTCTCCCTCCCGCTCCTTATCACCAGGATTCAATCCTGTAGATACTATAGTCTCATCAACAAGCTCCATCTTGACGCGATATACCCTCGCCTTCTGCTCGTCCTTGTCAACCACAAAAAGATACTCAGAACCGCTCCCAATCCCCCTGAAGAAATCATCATCCTTGGATTCAAGCACGCTTTCAAGAGACGCTCGACCTCTTCTTGCAGAAGGATTCTTCAAGGAGTCCTCTCTTGAAACAACTACAAGGTCAGAAGCAGGCTCAGGCTCGTAACTCGTCTTCTGACAAGGGTCGGGCGCAATCATTCCTGAGCGGCCCGCTGAAGGCATATCAAGCTCTGGCGCAACATATGATCTTCCAGAGTAAGACGTAGTGATAGCCATCAGGAGGGCGGCAGAGAAGACTCCGGCCTGTCTAACGACTCTCTTGAAGGCGCTTCTCGAAGCATTCCTACGCACAGCAGCAGTGTTGACTGGAACCCTCAGCCCAGGCCTGGAGCGATCATAACTTCCGGCAGGCGAAAGATGCTGCTTTGAAAAGCAATCAGGGTCTGCAAGCTTAGCAAGCCATAGTTCAGGAATCATACCAGGCATCGCATCAGCACCAACCAGACCCCTCACAGGATAATCCACCTGGCGCACTGGATATTTTCCATCCATCAGCCAAGCACCCAAGTATAGTCTGCCAACACTCCAGACTTGCCCTTGACTATCACAAGCCCAGGAGTATCTGAAGCGCCTGAAGATGCAAGGCGTCTCTCAAGATTCCTGTAGTCAGAGGCAGAGAGGATGAACCCACCATTTGACACATCAACGCCTTGCTTGATAGCCCGGTTGATATCAGGGTCTAAACTGCCAGTGATGTATATCCCGCTTCCCATCTCCTCAGGAAGATGCAGTTCTATGTAGCCAGCAGTGTATTTCGGGTTCCAGTTCCTGAAGTTCTGAGTACCCAAGAAGATGCCATCTGAAGGGCTTGCCTTGTCACCCTCACTAGCCTTAGGCGCCTGGTTGACTCCAGTAGTGCACTTATAGCTTGCAGCCCTCGAGAAAGCGCTCCCATCTGACTTGAGAAGATCAAGCGTGTTAGCTTCCTTATCAATCAAGACAGCATAAGAGAATTCTCCTGCAGCACCTGACAAATATGATTCTAACGTTCCAGAAGACTGACGTACGCTAGGCATTGACCGATCCGGCTGGCCTCCTGGTTGCCGGCTTAGGTTATTGACCTGATCCTCAAGAGCACCAATCCTACCATTATAGAACTGCTTCTTCTCCTGCTCCAAAGCAGCTATAGTCTTTTGCTTATCAGCCAGAGAGATTTCAAGCTCAAGCCCTCTCTTCTCAGCTTCAATCCGCGCATGGTTTGAATAAGCATTCGCAATCTCTACAAAAGAATTCTTTGTCCATGAAGCAGCATCATATACTCCGCGGGAAATAACTTCAACACTTGCCTTCACATGTTCGTAAGTCCACTGCGGAGCCCTAACACCTGCGGCGGTCAAGACAAGCACTCCACCAAAAGCAGTCGCCCTCATAGTCTTTCCAAAACCAGGAGGATTCTTGAACCCACCCAGTATTAAGGATCCAGTCTTCTTGGCAACGCTATACACTGCTCTACCGCCATACCAAGCGCCCACGAGCACAGTAGCTCCTGCGCCAGCAGCGCCTATAGCACTCCACTTCGCTCCAGTCTTGATTGCTCCTCCGATGCTCATCTTATCGCCTCCTTGAGATTCCATAAAACCTTTCCATGGTTCTTGATGAAAAAGACTGGCGTCGGTGTTTAAAATAAGCTCTCGAAAGGATTTCGTAGAATAAACGGGAAAACCGAAAGAATCAATGAATCAGTCAGAATCAGGGGTTATGAAGAAAAGAGAAACAGGAAGAACAAGAAGCAAAGTCACGCCCTGGAAGCGATAGGCATCTCCTCAGTCTTGACAGGAGCGACGACGTCATGATGCTCGATCGCTGACAACCCATAATCATCAAGCACATCTAAGAAAGCATAGAATTCCTTCATGCCAGGGAAGATTACGTCAACCATGAAGTCATAATCATTTATCTTCATGATGGAATTCACAGATGGATGGGCCTCCAGGAAGGAGAGAAGCTCGTCACGCCTCCCGGATTTCAAGAAAATGAAGCTCCTGTAATTAAAACCCAGCTGCTTATAGTCGATAATGGAGGAATGTTTCCTGACAACACCACCTCTGGCAAGCTTGACATAGTTATCATAAACAGTGGTTATCGGAAGCCCGTGCTCTCGCGCTATCTCGCTAAAGCCGGCTCGACCATTCCGCCTAAGGGTCCCTATTATCTTCAAATGATTAGCTCTGATCTTCATCCAGCAAGTAATTATTTGAAGTGTTTAATAAAGCCTTCCAAGCAAAAGACGAAAGAATTCCCGGCGATTCCTGTTTGGCAGGCTTTTTTGATAAAATATAAAAATATCAATAGCAAGAAAACATCAAAAGAAGCATTAAGATGGCACATAAGGATAAAATAGAGGAAAAAGAAGAGGAGAAGAAAGAAACGAAGTCTGAAAAAAAGGAAAGAGATTATGAGCCCGAACACCCGGTCCACGTACTAAAGGAGAAGATAAAGTACCTGGAAGAAGAGCTCGTGAGAAAAGACGAGGCAATCCAGCAGCTCAAGAAGAACAATGATCTGCTGTTCAAGACAGCCGTAAAGAATTCTGAGAGCAAAGTCGACCAGCTAAAAGCAGAGAAACAATAAAGAAGAGCAAAGAATTTCTAGATACCTATAATAAGACCAACAATATGAGTCTTATAGCAGGTCAACTCCCTTATCCTTCCACTCGCCATGCATGTCGTCAGGCCAGACGCTGGCCTGCACTTCTCCAATATGAGCCTTGTGTAGCAGAAGCATGCAAAGCCTTGACTGACCAATCCCGCCGCCAATGCTAAGGGGCAGTTCCTTGCTTAAGACCTTGCTATGGAAGTCGAGTTCTCGCCTGCTAGAGAGACCCATATGATCAAGCTGCTTCTCAAGAGCAGACTCATCAACCCTTATGCCCATGCTTGAAAGCTCCAATGATTTCTGCCTGACAGCATCCCACACGACTATGTCACCGTTAAGGCCAGGCTTTCCGAGCTCGCTGTGGGTCGACCAATCATCGTAATCAGCCGCCCGCAAGTCATGAGGCTCGCCAGACTTGAGAGGATGACCAATACCTATTATGAAGACAGCGCCAAGCGCCCTTGCAATGGCGTGCTCGCGCTCCCTAGGCGAGAGATCAGGATACTTCTCTTCAAGCTCCTCAGTATGCACGAAATGAATCTTGCTGGGAAGCCTCGGCTCAAGAGAGGGAAAGCGCTCTGCAAGCATGGCCTCTGCATCCAGCAGGGACGAGTATATCCTGCTCACGACGTCCTTTAGGAAAGAGAGCGTCCGATCCTCCCTGGATATCACAATCTCCCAATCCCACTGGTCGACAGCGACGCTGTGGATCTCGCTAACATCCTCATCCTTCCTTATGGCATGCATGTCAGTGACTACACCGGAATGGAGCTTGAAGCCATACCTCCCAAGGGTGTAGCGCTTCCACTTCGCAAGGCTATGCACCACCTCCACATCCTTGTCAGAGAACTTAGTCTTGAAGTTTACAGGCTTCTGGGTGCCTGCAAGGTCGTCCTGCAATCCAGTCCCGACCATCAGGAACTTGGGAGCCACCACCTTCACCAGGTTGAGGCGTTCTGAGAGCGCCTTCTCAAAAGAGTCCCTTGCGACGCCGATCGCGAGCTGCGTCTCCAAGAAAGACAGCTTTGGTCTGTATCTTGACTCTGATTCCTGCAATTTTTCTTTTGAATCTGGTTTCATCCTCACATATCCCTCCACATAAGTTCCAACATAATAATTTTCAGTCTAATCTGAATCTAATCTAGATTTAAGTTTTAAGTCTCAATAGGCATATCTTGGCTCAGAAAGGGCTACCACTGAGTCCCCGAATCTCTCAGATAGGATAGCATGGATCCCGCCATAAGGCAGGTGCATGGATGTCTTCCTGGCCTCTTTTGTTCCTCCTCCTACAGATATGTCAACTAACTTATCATCCAGCTCAGGAAATTTTAATACAAAGAAGCGATCGATTCGCCCTGCGCCTTCTGGTCGTACTAGGTCATGACTTGGAAAGGGCGTGCATGTGCCGTGGGACATCCCTCTTGGCACTCCATTTAGCTTATATCGTCCGGGTTGACCTGTCTGCGCCTCAGTCTTGGCAGCGTATGAGGTCAGGATTGCTTCAACATCCACAAGCCTTCCAGTCTCAGGAGTTATGACGCAGACATAATGCTTATCCCCAGCATCTATGCTGCTGAAATAAAGCGCCTTCACCACCCTTGAGCGGTCCCAGTCCCAACCATAGGAAGACAAGAGCTCAGCTTTCTCGTCACAGGTCCGAGTCTCGATGGGATGGCCTAGCAACTTGACAGGAATCTGCCTTGTAGCCGCGACTTCTGACACGTATCCTTGGTTCCTATGAAGCCTGAAGGGAGGCTCTGTCGGTTCAAGGCGCTCTTCTTCACCTAAAAAAAATCCGTCCAATGACATGAGAACAAGAAGCCAAGCTTCATTAATATACCTATCTCATAAAAAGCTGAAAAAACTGCAAAAAATCGCAAAGTTTATATACTAATTGGAACAAATGTTCCATCATGAGAGGTTTATTGGATAAGAAAGATCATCATATCCTGGAGATACTCAAAGACCACGGGGAATACACGACGAGGCAGATAGCCAAGAAGACGCTCCTGCCGATAACAACAGTCCACAACAGAGTCAGGAAGCTAAAAGAAGAAGGGTTCATCAAGAGATACACCATAATACCAGACTACGCAAAGCTAGAGAAGAACTTCGTCGCTTACATCCTGGCATCCGTAGACATAAGCCTGCTCAAATCCAAGAAGAAAAGCCAATACGACGTGGTAGACGACCTGAAGAGATTTGAGTTCGTGGAGCGCGTCGACATAGTTGCCGGCGGCACCGACCTAGTCGTGATCGTGAGAGTGAAGGACGTGGACGAGTTCGACAAGTGCCTCCTCACCAAGCTCCAGCTCGTCGAAGGCGTTGAGAAGACCCAATCGCTGATAGTCATACACAGCAAGCACTAACCCGTTACGCTGAGCCAGTCATCAGATATATCATTCTTGAGAACCAGGCTTTTTAAGGGCCAGCGAAAAATATAAAAACCACCCCCTCAAGGGGAAAGACTAATGTACACAGAAGACGAAGAGATGGAAGAGACCCAAGGAGTCTACGGAGACGAAGGCAGGGAGAGCCTCATAAGGGACGACGAGATAAGCCCTGAAGAGGAAGCCTTCATGAGCGGCTACGACGAGGAAGAGACCAAGAAGAAGAAAGACGACGAAGAAGATCCTTATGAAAAGGCGTTCGACGAGGCCGAATCTGAAAACAAAGGCAGAAGAAAAGGGAAAGCAAAGAAAGCCCTGAAAGTCTCCAAGACCCCAAAGAAAGTTTCAAAGAAGCCAAAACCAAAGAAGAAACCGACGGCCAAGAAGAAAAAGGCTGTAAAACCCAAGAAAGTGGCAAAAGCGGCGAAGATGACAAGCAAGAAACCCGCAAAGAAAGCAAAGCCAAAGCCTGCAAAGAAGAAAACAGCGCCCAAGCCAAAGAAAGCCACTAAAAAAACAGCCAAGAAGAAGGCATTCAAGAACAAGAAAGGCTTCTTAAGAAGACTATTCTCACGCTAGGTCAGAAAAACCATCACCAGACTACCACTAAAAAGGGGAGAGTAAGACGACCCGTCGGCATAAGCACAGCTATTTCTAAGAGACCTAGCCACCCAACGGAGGCAAGAAAGGATAAAAACAAGAAAAACAGAGGAGAGAGAATACTGTCCACAAAAAATATCAAGACAAAGTCTTGTCCTTGATCTCCTGCAAGGCCGAAGCGATGAACGAATCCACCTTGACAGAGCCCTTGACCTCATTGTTCCTGGTCCTCACGTTGACAGAACCATCCTCGAACTCATTGTCACCGACAACCAGGATGTAGTTCACCTTGTCAAGCTGGGCGTTCCTGACCTTCTTGTTGATGCTCTCACTCCTCTCATCAACCTCGACGCGGATGCCGACAGCCTTCATCTTGGCAGCGACGTCTTGGGCATAAGACAAGTGGCGGTCGCTGATAGGCAGCAAACGGACCTGGACAGGGCTGAGCCAGAGTGGGAACTTGCCGGCATAATGCTCTATCAAGACTCCAAAGAAACGCTCAAGAGAGCCGTATATGACTCTGTGGATCATTACAGGCCTGTGCTTCTGACCGTCCTTCCCCTCGTAAGTCAAGTCAAACCTCTCAGGCATGGACATGTCAAGCTGGATCGTGCCGCACTGCCAAGTCCTACCAAGAGCGTCCTTGATGTGAAGGTCAATCTTCGGGCCGTAGAACGCGCCGTCCCCAGGATTGATCTTGTACTCCCTGCCGGAAGCGTCAAGAGCCTCCTTGAGGCCGTTAGTCGCAGTCTCCCACTGCGCGTCAGTACCGACAGTATCCTTCTCAGGCCTAGTCGAAAGCTCAAGGTGATAACCAAGACCGAACAAGGTATAGAACTTATCCGCCAGGTTGAGCACACCAAGAATCTCGTCCTTAATCTGCTCCTCAGTCATGAAGATGTGAGCGTCATCCTGATGAAAGCACCTAACCCTGAAAAGTCCATTGAGGACGCCAGAGAGCTCATGCCTATGGACAAGTCCGATCTCGCCGACCCTCAAAGGGAACTCCCTATAAGAGTGAAGCTTCTCTTTGTAGAGAAGGAAGCCGCCAGGGCAATTCATGGGCTTGATAGCAAAGTCCTGCTCATCAATCTTAAGGGTGTACATGTTCTGGCGATAATTCATCCAATGACCAGACGTCGTCCACAAAGCCCTGTTAAGCATTATAGGAGTCTTTACCTCGACATAACCCGCCTTAGCATGTTCTTCCCTCCAGAAATCAAGCAAGGTATTCCATATCATCATGCCCTTATGATGAAGGAAAGGAAATCCAGGACCCTCTGGATGGATAGAGAACAAGTCCATCTCCTTAGCGATCTTCACATGATTCCTCTTCTCAGCCTCAGCAAGCCTCGCCAAGTAGTCAGCTAGCATCTTCTTGTCAGGGAAGCTGGTGCCGTAGACCCTTGCGAGCATCTTGTTCTTCGAGTCTCCACGCCAGTAAGCGCCTGCTAGCTTCATAAGCTTTATTGCGCCTATCTTTCCGCTGCTTGGCACGTGCGGCCCCCTGCACAGGTCCTCGAACTCAGAAAGCTTGTAAGTGGATATCTGCTCTCCCTCAGGAAGGTCTCTTATGAGCTCTAGCTTGTAGGGCTCGTCCTTGAACTTTTCAAGGGCTTCTTTCTTAGAGACAACGCTCCTCTCAAAGGGCAGCTTGTCATGGAGTATCTTCTTGATCTCCTCCTCGACTTTGGGAAAATCCTCCTCCTTGATGTCAAGATTGTCGAAGTCATAGTAGAATCCGTCCTCCACAGCAGGGCCTATGGTGACCTTGCACTTAGGGAACAACCGCTTGATGGCAAGGGCCATGACGTGGCTGCTAGAATGCCTCAAGACCTCAAGACCTTCAGGAGTATCAAAGGTCATGATATCAAAGTGAGCGTTCTCAGTGATCTGTCTTGACAAGTCTGCCGGCTTGTCGCCAAGCCTCACAGCCACAACCTTCTGTTCGTCCCTCTTGAAATGATCCTTCACGACGTCCAGGGCAGACACTCCCTTATCATAGCTCTTCGAGTGGCCATCCTTAAACGTCAGCTTTATCTTATCAACCATAATATATCAACACCCTCAACAAAAGCGCATATAGACGCATTAAACTGCTCTAAATCCTATAAGGAGGAAGTAGCGAGAGGGCTGTATTTAAAAGTTTTGGAAAAAGGGATGAAAAAGCTGCAGGGATTAATCACCCTAACGCGATAACCTGAAGAACTCCAAAAAAAGAGACTTGAAAACTCACTTCCGGCCAGCAGTGTACTGGTAGGTGTTCCTCTTTCCCGTGTTGCGGTACTTGATTAGGTTAGTCTTCCTCAGCTTCTTCAAGGACATGGTCACTGATCCTATGCTCACTTTAAGCTTGTCAGAAATCTCCCGGGACGTGAACCACTTGCCCTTATTCTTGCATAAAAAATCATAAACCTCTTGCTGACCCATATCCACCCCTCCTAAATACACACCTTTTCAGGCTATAAGTATATAAGCTTTTCCTTTTCAAGCAGGGCAGCCAAGCACGAGAACCAGGCAAAGGCCAGGATTGACCTCACCAGAGTATGATCGCTAGCAGGACCATTATGAAGCCGGCAGCCTCCCCGCCCCAGCCAGTCCACTCCCACTTGTCAAGGCTCTTGAAGTACTTCTGGGTCTTATCCCAGCAATCCTGCATGATCTCGGGGAAGTGGTCGATGAAGTACTTCGTGTTCTCAGGCAAGTCCTGAAGCCACTTGACCAGATTGTCAGACCAGACCTGGAACTTCCCAGGAAGCTCAGCAAACCAAGTCTTCATATCCTCTAAGAGCCTGTTGAAGTCGAAATCCATCAAGAAGAATTCTGGAGAGGATAGTATTTAAATGTTTTGGAATGAATGAGCGTTGCCATGAAAGTCAGAAAGATATCCATCAAGCAAGCCACGCATCCCCTGATCGACCCGTTGCTCAGAGAATAGCGCCGTTTCTAGACCTGAAAGAAGCCCGCAACCAGCAGCACCCAAATCATAAGGCTTCATAGTGACAATAGCTCGCTCTATGGGAAGAATCATTCCCGGGATAATCCCTTTGTGGCAAAAGGAACCATACATACGGTCGCCTTGACTTGGTTGAGCAGTCTCAAAACTCTTGAATATGGCTTTCACCACTTCATCAAAGCGCTTGTCAGGCACAAGCTTTGCCGCAAGATTATCTTCCCTTCCCCTAATGAAGTCCCTGTGAAATTTAGAGATCGTGAGTGCATCCCTCATAGGAGTCGCTCCTGTAAAACTATAAGTCCAAAGGAGCATGTTTGTTCTCTTTCCTCGTATAGGCCTGCCTTTGACATCCAGAAGATTTGGCTTCACGTCAACAACGTAGTCCACAGGCCCCTGCTCGTATGCAGTAAGCTCCATTGCCTTTACGGTATCCATGATGCATGGCAAATCACACTTCCGTATTTAAATCTTTTGAATGACAACCACCCATAAGTGAAGACAACAATGGTCTGAACTATTTTGAGATGGGAAAATTTTTTAGGTTTAAAGAGCAGTTTTTTAAATGATGAGAGAGTCACAAAAGACAATAGACATAACAATTCCATAAGAGGCAACCAAGATGTCAGAGAAGATATCAGAGAGCAGCATTCAAGTAAGGAAAGTGAACGACTACATGTTCGAGATCCCGAAGAGCGGGAAGATGAACGTGCCAGTCTGGGTATTCGCAGACGACAAGCTCATGAAGAAGATGCAGGAAGACAAATGCCTCCAGCAAGGAGTCAACGTAGCGCAGCTTCCAGGCATATACAAGGCAAGCATTATGATGCCGGACGCACACCAAGGATACGGCTTTAGCATAGGAGGAGTCGCGGCGATCGACGCAGATACCGGATGCATAAGCCCGGGCGGGATCGGCTTTGACATCAACTGCGGAGTGCGCCTTCTAACTACGCCGCTCACAAGAGAAGAAGTCGAACCCAGGATCAAGGAGCTGCTAGATGCGCTCTTCAAGAACGTGCCAAGCGGAGTCGGAAGCGAGAGCTTCATACGATTGAGCGACCAGGAACTCGACGACGTCCTGACTAAGGGAGCTGCGTGGGCAGTCGAGAAAGGATTCGGCACGCAAGAAGACCTTGACCGCTGCGAGGAAGGAGGATGCATGAAGGAAGCAGACGCCTCGAAGGTGAGCAAGCGAGCCAAGGCCAGGGGCAGGGAGCAGCTAGGGACACTTGGAGCGGGAAACCACTTCCTCGAAGTCCAGGTCGTCGACAAGATATACGAGAAGCACGTCGCAGAGGTCTTCGGGATCACGAAAGAAGGGCAGATAGTCGTCATGATACACTGCGGCTCACGAGGACTCGGACACCAAGTATGCTCAGACTATTTGAGACAAATGGAAGAGGCAGACCCTGAGCTTGCAAAGAGCCTTCCAGAGAAAGATCTGATATATGCCCGCGCAGGCACCACGCTCGCAAAAGACTATCTTGGAGCGATGGCCGCGTCAGCGAACTTCGCATGGGCGAACAGGCACATCATAGCTCACCAGGTAAGGAAGTCGTTCAACCAAGTCTTCGGCACATCTCTTGAAGAGATGAAGCCAGTCTACGATGTCGCGCATAACATCGCAAAGGTAGAAGAACACATGATAGACGGCGAGAAGAAGAAGGTCTACGTCCACAGGAAAGGCGCGACTAGGAGCTTCCCTGCAGGAAGCGACCAGATCCCAGAAGCTTATCGGGAAGTCGGCCAACCAGTACTAATACCGGGAAGCATGGGAACCTCAAGCTACGTACTCGTAGGCACCAAGGATGCGCTCGAGAACACCTTCGGAAGCACAGCTCACGGCGCAGGCAGGGTCATGAGCAGGACCGCTGCGATACGCCAGTTCAGAAGCGACGAAGTCACAGAGAAGCTGGAGAAGCAGAGGATCCACATAAAGGCGGCCAGCAGGAAAGGAATAGTCGAAGAAGCGCCCGAGGTGTACAAGGACATAGATAACGTCGTCAAGGTCAGCCACGAGGCAGGCATAGGAAACCTCGTCGTGAAGGTCAAGCCGCTAGGAGTGGTGAAGGGATAACAGAAAGACAACATTAATATAATATTTCAAACCTTTCTCAAGCATGAACGGTTATTTGAAGATAATACTTGCGACTTTCTTGTTCTCGATTAGCCCACCAATAGTGAAAGTCATCTCTCTTGATGCAATCTCGATTATATGGGCCATGAATCTCACAGGAGTCTTGGTCCTGACAATAAGAGCAATTGTTCATGGCAGGTCAAAGGAGGTGTTTGACTTCAAGGGGAACTTTGGAGTCGTGCTCTTGCTAGGGATTACAACCACTATAAACAACGTCTTCTTCCTGACAGCCGTCAAGACGACTACCATCGCCAACGCGATGCTAACCCATTACCTGAACCCCATCTTCGTAATCCTATTCGGATACATCCTGCTGCGGGAGAAAGTAACAAAGAGCACGATTTTAGCCCTAGTAATGTCTCTTTCAGGTCTCGCAATAATGATGCTCCCGAACGAGTTGACATTCTCAAATGCTCATTTCCTAGGAATAATGCTAGGCACGGGCTCTGCAGTCTTCCTCGGGCTCGAAGTCGTGTTCAAGAAGATGCTCTCCAAGAGGATGCCAAGCGACATCGTTGTCCTACAATACCTGACAGTCCCAGTGATCCTGCTCCTGCCATTCGTATCCTACAAGAATCTGTTCTCTCTAGACCCTGCAGGAATATTCGGGATAATCTTCATAGGAACCGCACTAATCGCCGGAGGAATAACCCTGTTTATCTCCGGCCTCAAGCAGGTAAAAGCCCAAAAAGCAGGAGTGCTCTCCTACATCGAGCCTCTAGGAGCAATCCTGTGGGGTCTCCTGATACTGAAAGAATGGCTGTCTTTGGAGACCATTATCGGAGGATTGCTCATACTGCTCGGGACATATCTTGTGATAAAGAAATGATTTGAAATATTATGCCACTCCGTACATCTTCTTGATCTTCGGGAGCATGAGTTCGAGATAATGTTTTCCTGTCTTCGTCCTAAAACAAGGTACGCGCCTCATCTCATAGGTCCGTATGAATCTCTTCTTCTCCTCTGGGGAGAACGTCGGCTTGGCCCGCTCAGTGTCGATCTGAGAGAGAGCGTCTGCTTCCTGGATCAAAATCTCGTTCCGGGATGATAGCTGCTCGAGCAAGTCATGGACTGCGACCAGATGAAAAATCTCTTCCTTCTCAGAGTCTGAGAAATCAAAACTCTCCAGCAGCTCCTTTGCAATCTCAACTCCGTGCTTCATATGGTCATCCTTTGCATCCTTCACAGAGTCATAACTCCCTTTTTTCTCTTTCTTAAGCACTTTCGAGTATCCGACGTCATGCAGATAGATTGCAGGTATGAGCACGCGCTCATCTCCATCTTCTCCCTTCAAGAGTTCCTTCATCCAATGCACTGCCGCAAGGGTATGCGGAACATCCCAACCAGGCCTCCCGTGCTCAAGTATCTTGAGGACTTCTGCCTTAAGCCTCTCCTCAACCAAAGGGTCTAATCTCATAAGGGGTGCAAAGCAGTAATAGTTTATATGTCTTTGCGTGCAAATCACGGCATCACCACGATTACGCTCCAGCATGAAAACATCAAACTTATAAAGTTCAAAAAGCAGATAAAACGAGTAGAATGACAAAGAATGCCGAGACAATTGTTATTAGCGTCGGAGGATCCCTCATAGCGCCAAAAGGCCTGGACATAGGCTTTCTTAAAGGGTTCAAGAGCCTCATAGTAAAACATGTGAAAAGAGGGAAGAGATTCGTAATAATAACAGGCGGCGGACGGACCAGCCGAAACTATCAGGACGCGGCAAGGGCGGTCGGCAAGCTAAGCGACCTGGACCTCGACTGGCTCGGCATCCACGGGACGAGGATGAACGCCCACCTGTTCAGCACAATATTCAGGGACTATTCTCATTGGAAGTTCATCAAGGATCCGACTAAGAGAGCCAGGCTGGATGATCCTGTGATAATAGCAGGCGGCTGGAAGCCAGGATTCTCCACAGACTACGACGCAGTCATCCTCGCAAGGCAGTTCAAGGCGAAGAAGATAATCAACTTGTCAAACATAGACTATGCGTATGACAAGGACCCGAACAAGCATCCTGACGCCAAGAAGCTCGAGACGATATCCTGGAAGAATTTCAGGAAGCTCGTCGGCAACAAGTGGCATCCAGGCCTGAGCGCTCCTTTTGATCCAGTGGCATCAAAGGAATGCGAGAAGGAGGGCATGACCGTCTACATAGTCAACGGAAAAGATCTGAAGAACGTTGATGACCTGATAAACAAAAAAGAGTTCATCGGCACCACGATAGTCTGACGCCGTTCAACGCACAGAATAGTCTGCTGAGCTCTCGTCAAATACAAGCCACTTCTTGTCAGAGAGCAGGAGGGATATGATCTTCCCCGCAAGCGCGTCAGGAGCGAGCATCACCTTCTTTTTCTTTTCAAGCGCCGCTTCTTCTACCTGGTGTCGGCCAAGCGACGTGTCTATCGAGCCGGGGCAGAGTATCTTGACGTCGTATTCAGGATAGGTCTTCGCGAATATCTCTGCGAGTCCGATGTCAGCCTGCTTTGTCAAGGCATATACCCCTGGGTCTTGCGGCAGGCCCAGGGCGTGTCTTGAACTCATGACCACGACTGCCGCGCCCTTTCTCAGGAAAGGCTTCGCGCTCTTGAGCACAAGCCAGTAGCCTTTCACGTTAACGTCAAAGAGAAGGTCGTAGTCCTCCTCGGAAAGGTCAAAAAGACTCCCCCGCCTCATCACCCCGGCGTTGTTTACGAGACAATCGACAAGTCCGATCCTGGAGAAAGCCGCTTGCAGAGAAGCAGCGTCAGTTACGTCAGCAGAGAGATACTCTATCCCCAGTTCTGGATTTTTGGGCGGGAACTTGTCTATGGAGAGCACATTTGCCCCTTTGATTCGCATTAGCCTGCAAAGGGCAGCGCCTATACCATTCGCCCCTCCAGTCACGACAACCTTTTTCCCTTCAAGAGAATCCATGTGCATCCCCACCAATTTGAAGCAGTCCTTTGACAGCCCATGATGATCATATCTCGATCAACTTGCCTCGCTTGCCGACATTTATAACTCGCGTCTTGCCTATCTTCTCCTCTAGGCCTTCGGCCTCGTGGATGTGGCTGCATAACAGTATGTCTGGCTTGAACTTCTCGATGGCCCGCCTCACGCCTGCGCTTCCAGAGAAGCTGCTCATGCGTTCCATCTGCGATCCCATGGGATGGACGTGCGTCACCATTACTTTCTTGTCAATGCTCTTTATGTCATCGAAACCTTTCTTCAGAAGGTCATAGAGCTCTTTTTCAGAGACGAAGTTCGGCCCGACGTTTGCCCCTCCTGCCCCGAATATCCCGACGTGCTTGTATTTGGCACTGTAGCCGTGCAAATTCTTTACGTCGTACATCTTGGCCAGGAATTCTGTCGTGGCAGCGCTCTCATGGTTCCCAGGGATTATCAGGACGGGAAGATGACGCTTCTTGAAAGGCCCAATTATATTCTCGGTGCTGGTGTCAAAGAATGTAAGGTCGCCACATAGCACCACCAAGTCGGCTTTCTTGTCATATGCCTCTTTTGCCAGCTTCTCTGCGTGTCGGCTGTCACTGTGGATGTCTCCTGCGCTGAATATCCTCAGTTTATGCTCTTTCTTCTCAAGCTCCTTCCCTTCCGCCATGCATCTGACCAATAAGGCCGGTCTTTTATATTTTGCGTTTACATCCC
Organism: Candidatus Woesearchaeota archaeon; assembly: GCA_016930415.1. Lineage (GTDB taxonomy): Archaea > Nanobdellota > Nanobdellia > Woesearchaeales > SM23-78 > SM23-78. Next base: position 253,648 of record JAFGGS010000016.1, read on the forward strand.
CAAATCCTATTTTGATGGACGCGGTTTGATTGGAGGGGGAGAATCAGGACCAGGCCAGTTAAGCTATTTAAGTGTTTAATTAAACAGTGAAGCTAATGACCCAAAAGCGCAAACAATATACGAAAAACACAACCTTTATATAACAGTTTCTCTTTAACAACAATAAGTAAACTCAAAGAAGCTATTTCAGTATACAAAAAGCACAACCTTTATATATTAGTTTCATAATTACAACAAATAGTAAACTCAAAAAAGAAACCAGCAGCTTGCAACGCGTGAAAAAGACCCAAAAAAAACAGTCTTTGAGCGTTCAGCAAAACTGAACAACAAGGATCCGCAAGCTGCCTTTTCAAATGGCGCCCACCAAGAAACAAGCTAGCGAGAGCTATGCCCGAACAGAGCAACCAAACCAGACTTCTCTACTCAGCAGAATATCCGAATCCATAAGCAAGAACATAAGAGACCAACTAATATTCACGCTCCTTCTAGAGACAGGATGCTCAAGCCAAGAGCTTACCGAGATGAAGCCCAAAGACATCGAGTTTACGACGAATTCTATAAGCATAGGGCAAGGCGCACAGAGGAGAACAGTCAAGATCTCCAAGACATTGAGTTTGCAGCTAAAATATTTCACAGACAAGAAGAAAGAACGCCTCTTCTCCACAAGGCAAAGCAAAGGACTGACAGCCAGACGAGTGATGCAGCTAGCCAAGCAGCACACCAAGGCCTTCATGAGAAGAGAACTGAGCACGCGAGAGATAAGAAAGATATACCTCGGAGCCAAGACCACAGAAGCCAGCAAAGAAGGAGGAGCAGAGGAACTGAAGAGAGAAGCAGGCCTAAGGTCCCTCAGGACAAAAGAAAGCCTAAGCCAGGAACAAGTAAGGCTGATAAGAGGGCGAATAGAGGATGAGCAGCACAAGCTGATATTCGACACCATACTCGAGACGGGCTGCCGCCTAAGCGAGCTCGTGAACATAAAAGCCAAAGACCTCGACGTCAAGAAAGACAGCATAAGAATCGGGAAACACACTTCTAAGATAAGCCAAAGATTGAGTTTACAACTAACAGGACTGACAGGGAAAAAACAGCCAAACAAATTCTTGTTCTCGACAAGGCAAAGCCCGCAGATCTCAGACAAAAGAGTGTTCCAGCTAGTCAGGGATTACGCCAAGAAGGCAGGGATCCAAGGCGTAAGCCCGCAAATCCTCAGGAACACGAGCATAGCGCAGGCCATGGAAGAGGGAAAAGACGCAAAAGAGATCGAGCAGCAGACAGGAATCAAACATCTAGACCTGCACCACTACGGCATCTCCATCAGGATGAAAGATGGAGGTGAGGGGCGACGATGAGCATAAGTAAGGACATAACGAAGAGCGAAGCCAAGATGATCATGGCAATCCTAGTTTTGGTCCTAACACTAATCTCTATAGTGCCCACGGCCAGCGCAGCCCTCTGGTGGGACACGACCTGGCAATACAGAAAAGACATCAACATCACAAACGTCGGCAGCACGGCGCTCACGGACTTCCCAGCATACCTGAACATCTCAAAAGAGGCAGGGATGCTCTCCAACTATACCGACCTGAGATTCATATACGGAAGCTGTGAAGCCAACGGAAGCACGATATTGCCTTACGAATTAGAGAACTACACCGCGACAACAGCCCACGCATGGGTGCGCATACCATCCCTCACCACAGGCACAAACATCATATGCATGTACTATGGCAACCCCTCTGCGACGGACAGCCAGAACCGGACGGAAGTATGGAATGCCAACTACGTCGGGGTGTGGCATATGTCTGAGACAGGAACAGGCATAAGAGCAGATTCAACACAAAACGCCCACAGCGCAACACCGACAAACTATGACGGAGACGAAAAAATAACAGGAGCAATAGATGGAGCAGACGACCTGGACGGAGCAGCAACAGCAGGAGACTACCTGCAAACAACCAGTGCAGAATCATTAACAGCAGACAACCTGACCTGGGAAGTATGGTTCAAGGCAGACGCAATCGCGATATCACACCTACTATGGGAAGGAGAAGGAGGAGGAAACGGATTCGGAGTAAACGGAGAAATGCACATCTCCATAGGACAATACGCAGGAGCAGTAACAGACCAGATACTATCATTCTTCCTAGGAACAGACGAACCACCAGGAACAGGACAAATGCTATTCATAAACATGACATTCAACGACATAACAAACACATACTACGCCGCGTTCGAAGTAGCAAACCTGAGTACCGCGCCCAGCGCAAGAGCATACCTAGACGGAACACTAATAGGAACAGACACAGGAACGACAGCAGGAGTAAGCAGAAGCGACTGGAACACAAACCTAAGAATAGGAAGACCAGGAACAGACAACAGATACTTCTCAGGAATGATAGACGAGATAAGAATATCGACCGCCTCAAGAAGCCAAGACTGGATAAACCAAACATACCAAGTGATGTCCAACCAGGCAGACGTGGTGGCTGCAGGGGCAGAAGAGAACATGACAGGACCGACAATAGAGTTCAACACATCCACAACCGCAGCAGGCATGCACTCTCAGGATTGGATCAGCGCCAACATCACGGCCGCATCGCAATACTTCGCCAACATAACAATCAACTTATATAATGGAAGCGAGAGCCAGTTGAACGCCACAACCAGCAGCTCATCACCGTACTACGTGACATTTGCAGGCCTAGCAGACGGGACGTATTACCTGAACGCGACGTCCTACGACACCAGGGGATTCTACAACTGGACTGGCACCAGGACAATCATATTGGATACGACCAGCCCTTCAAACGAGTATTCCAGCGGCGCTGCGCCAGACGGATCTTCCTTTGCAAGGGACTGGATCTACGCTGACATCTCAGCCTCAGACCAATATGAGCAGAACGTGACCTTCAGGCTCTACAACGCGAGCCAGGCAATCAACATAACCACCTTAGGAGCCGGCAACAGGAGCATCAACTGGACAGGACTCCACACCAACAGCAAGTACTGGTACAACGTAACCGTAACTGACCAGGCAGGGAACTTCAACACTACTGCAACCAGGAACATAACCCTAGACACAGTCAATCCAGAGATAGATTATGATTCTGAGACAACAAGCGAAGGAGCCCATTCTCAGAGCTGGATCGATGTGTTCCTGACCGCCATAGACAACTTCTTCCAGTCAATCCAGACATTCCTCTACAACTCAGCAGGAGGGCTGGTGAATTCCACCAACAGCACCAGCCCGACCGTTTCGGTCAACTACACCTCGCTGAGCGACGGTACGTACTACCTGAATGCCACTGCGAATGACACTGCAGGTAACAGCAACTGGACTGCCACAAGAACAATCTTGCTGGACACAATCAATCCAAACATCACATTCGGAGATGGGACTGAGGAGAACGGCTCATTCAGGAGCAGGAGCTGGATATATGTGGACATAAATGCAAGCGACGCGAATGAGGAGAACTTGACCTTCAGATTATACAACGCCAGCTTCTCGACACTAAACGCGACCACTCTTGGAGCAGGCAACAGGAGCATCAACTGGACCGGCCTTGACAGCAACATGGAATACTGGTACAACGCGACAATAACAGACAGGGCAGGAAACACGAACCAGACAGAAACAAGGAAGATAACGCTAGACTCCACTTCCCCAGGCATAGCCTTCGAGAGCCAGACCACCACCGCAGGGTTCAAAGTGCAGAACTGGATCTACGTCAACCTGACAGTGAACGAAACCAACAAGAACAACGTAACAATATCCTTATTCAACGCATCAGGAAGCATACTCAACTACTCGACAAGCACAAACGCGACTATGCCAGTAAACTTCACAGGACTTCCAGATGGCAAATACTACCTGAACGCGACAGCGAACGATACTGCAGGAAACAAGAACAGCACAGAGACAAGAAACATCACACTAGACAGGACAAATCCAAGCATAAATTACAGCACAGGCACTGAGAACAATGGAACCTTCTTTGCCAGGAACTGGATATGCGTCAACCTGACCGCGAACGACACGAACGAAGCAAACATCACCTTCAGGCTATACAACTCGACATACGGCCAACTGAACGCGACAACGCTAGGACCAGGAAACAGGAGCATAAACTGGACAGGATTGGGAGAGGGAACATACAGCTACAACACGACGATTTACGACCTGGCAGGCTTATCAAACAGCACCACCTCAAGGACCATTAGCCTTGACGGCAGCAATCCAAGCATAAACTACAGTACAGGAACAGAAGACAACAACACATACTTCAACAAGAGCTGGATCTACGTCAACTTGACAGCATACGACTTGAATGAGGCAAACGTCACCTTCAGGCTATACAACTCGACATACGGCCAACTGAACGCGACAACACTAGGACCGGGCAACCGGAGCATAAACTGGACGAGCCTGAACAGCAACGCAATATACTGGTACAACGCGACAATAACAGACGCCGTCAACAACCAGAACACGACAGAGACCAGGAAGATAACGCTGGACAGCACGACACCCACCATAAGCTTCGGGGCAGGGACAGAGAACAGCAGCACGTTCTTTGCCAGAGACTGGATCTACCTCAACCTCTCAGCAAACGACGCAAACGAGGAGAACATCACATTCACGCTCTACAACTCAACACTCCAGGCAATCAACACCACAACCTTAGGACCAGGAAACAGGAGCATAAACTTCACAGGATTGATAGAAGGAACATACCACTACAACGCGACCATAAGGGACAAGGTAGGTCTCGCAAAAGCTACTGAAACTAGGAATATGACGCTGGACGCGACTGATCCGAGCGTGTACTTCAACCCCCAGACTTCTGCAGCAGGATACAACTCCCAAAACTGGATCTCTGCCACAGTGACTGCGACAGACAGCAACTTAGATATGATGATAATATACTTGTACAACGCCACTGGGAGCGCGATAAACACCACGACCAACTCAGCATCGCCATTATTCGTCAACCACACCAGCCTAGCTGACGGGACGTATTACCTTAATGCGACTGCCAACGACACCGCAGGGAACGACAACGCAACAGAAACAAGAACTATAACACTCGACACCACCAACCCAATCATAAACTTCAGCTCAGGAACAGAATCTGGCGGGGCATTCTTCGCCAGGAACTGGATATATGCCAACACGACAGCATATGACCTGCACGAGGCGAACGTCACCTTCAGGCTATACAACTCGACATACGACCAACTGAACACGACAACACTAGGACCAGGAAACAGGAGCATAAACTGGACAGGACTAAGCGAAGGAGTGTACAGCTACAACACCACCATAACAGACAAAGCAGGCCATCAGAACAGCACAGAGACAAGAAACATCACGCTAGACATCCAGCCTCCGAGCATGAATTATGAATCTGGAACAGAAGGAAACAACACTTACGTAAACAGGAATTGGATCTCCATCAACGTCTCAGCGACAGACATCAACTTCAACACTTTAACAGTATACGCATACAACATCACAGGAATCCTGGTCAACAGCACGACCAGCGGGACGGCGCAGCTATACGTCAACTACACTAGCTTGGCAGATGGAAAATACCTCCTGAACGCTAGCGCGAATGACTCAGTAGGAAACTCAGGCAGCCTTGGAACCCTAAACGTCATCATAGACACGCAGAGCCCGTCTATAGATTACGGCGCCGGCACGGAAAGCGACGGGGAGACAGTGAACGTGACCTGGATATACGCAGATATAATCGCAAGCGACGTGAATGAGGAGAATGTGACATTCAGGCTATACAACTCGACATACAGCCAACTGAACGAGACCACTCTAGGACCAGGGAACAGGAGCATAAACTGGACAAGCCTCACTCAAGGCACGTACAACTACAACGCAACTATAAGAGACAAAGCAGGGAACGAGAACTCTACAGCCACAAGGACTATATCAATAGTCATAGACACGACGCCTCCGAACGTGACGTTCGAGACGCCGACCACAAGCTCGGGATTCACGCTTTACGACTGGATTGTCGCTAACGTGAGCGCAGAGGACAACAGCGTGCTAAACATGATATCAATAGGCCTATACAATGCGTCAGGATGGGGGATCAACACCACTAACAGCTCAAGCTCGCCGTTCTTTGCCAACTTCACAGGGCTTTCGGATGGGACATATCTCCTGAATGCAAGCGCAGTCGATGACGTATTCAACTATAATCACACAGAGACAAGGAGTATCACAGTGGACACGCTGGATCCAACAGTCAGCCTGAGCTCAGGCACAGAGGACAATGACAGCCTGCTTAGCAGGAACTGGATATATCTTAACATAAGCGCATTCGATCTCAACGAGGCAAACGTCACGTTCAACTTATATAACACCAGCGGAGGAGGCATAAACAAGACAACGCTAGGACCAGGAAACAGGAGCATAAACTGGACAGGACTAAGCAGCAACGCAGAATACAGGTACAACGCGACCATAACAGACAAGGCAGGGCGCAGCAACAGCACCGAAACCAGGACCTTGACCCTGGACGCGTCCCCTGTGAACATAAGCTTCGAGGCAGAAACCACCACGAGCGGGTCAAAAGCCCAGGACTGGATAGCTGCGAACATAAGCGCGAGCTCCACCAGCCTGGAAATGATAATGATCAGGTTGTACAACTCGACAGGAACACTGGTCAACTACACTCAAAGCTCAACTTCACCGCTATTCGCGAACTACACAAGCCTTCAGCCAGATACTTATTTCCTGAACGCGAGCGCAAACGATACGAGAGGGCTGTGGAACTGGACTGAGACGAGGACTATAAACCTAGGAGGAGTCATGATGATCTCCCTCGAGTCTCCAGCCAACAACAGCGGAGACGAAGACGGCACAGTAAGCTTCAGATACAGCGTTAACGGAGCAGGCAGCCTCTCGAATTGCAGCCTGATAATGGATGGAGCGATAGACCAGACTGTCGCGGCTCCACCGCAAGGTGTAAGCCTTAACTTCTCGAAATCAGGATTATCATCAGGAAGCTATAGCTGGAGCGTCAACTGCACAGACGGATTCGGACTGGAAGAGGAGTCAACTACGAGGAAGCTGGATGTGATACGCCTCGATGGTTTCAGCGGCGACACGACGAACATATCTGGAGTGCAGGACCTGTCAAACATCACGAACTTCACACTCCACAAGCCAGGAATCAGCAAGATAGTGTTCACGGACGCGGTAAATCTCAGCGGAGGATCATACGTTGCATCAATAGTCACGACTGACTCTGGCTGGGCTAGCGTGAACTCCACAGCCGAACCCAGGCTCAACAGGAACGCGACAATAGAAATATACGGCCTGACGTACGCATACACCCCAATAGTACTTGTCGACGGAACCCCTTGCCTTGAAGACTGCATTATCAACAGCTACCTTGGAGGGAATCTCTCATTCAACGTCACTCACTTCTCTAACTACACTGCCAAGAGCAATTCCCAGCTTTTGATCTGGGACGACACAGACATCGAGAGGATGGAAGTAGGAGAAGTCGTCACGTTCTACGCGAACTTCAGCAACACCACTAACGGAGAGTCGATAAACGGCGCAGGAGCTGCTTGCGACATAGGCTTCAGCGACACAGGAGTCTCCAGCATGACCTTCAATCCTACGACCAAATTATACACTTACCAGCGGACCTTCACAATCGCAGGATACGCGAACTTCAACGTCAGCTGCGACGCGACCACCTTAGGATACGAGGAGCTGACGCTCTTTGACAGTGCGATAATAGCCAATGATTATTACGGCCCAAGGAACAACCATAACCAATACTATGTGAGGACCACTGTCAACATCACGGACTCCCCGCCAGAGATACTCAACATCTCCTGCAACGGAGACGAGGACATAACTCTCAACGCAGGATCCACGCAGAGGGTGCAGTGCAGCGTGATAATAAGGGACTACAATGGCGGCAACACGATACAATACGTGAACTCGACGTTCTCATACTTCCTGAACTCATCAGACGACCCTGACGACAACAACATCCACTATACCAACACCAGCTGCACTCATAACAGTACAGACGGATATAATGCCACGTGGGACTGCGCCTTCGACGTCTGGTACTACGCCAACAACGGCACGTGGAACGTGAACGTGACAGTGACAGATGACTTCCCGTTCATAGTCAGCAGCATTAGCAACACGACAATCCTCCCGATGTACGCAATAGATGTCACCCCGCTGATAGATTTCGGAGAGATGTACGTGGGAGAAGTATCCTCAAGCTCTGTGCAGGCAAACATCACCAACTACGGAAACATGGAGATAAACGTGAGCGTGTATGGCTTCGGAGGGGAGAACGAGACCAAAGGAGCCGGCCTTGCAATGATATGCAACACCAGGAATATAACAAGCGACGACGAGAGATACTCTCTTAATCCGGCAGACACCTGGGCTACGATGGCCGCGATAAGCCAGACACCTACACTACTGCCATCCCTGACGATGCCTCAGCAAGAGGACGACCTCACCCAGATCATGAACTCGACATACTGGAGGCTGTTCATCAATCCAGTGTCAAACCCAGACGGAATATGCAACGGAACAGTGATATTCTCAGCAGAATCGCCGATCTAGATATCCAGAAAACAGGCTAAAACAGGCTAGCGCGCGTTGATCGACACACCACTATCCTCCTCGCTCTTCTCTAAGTGCACGATAGTCGAAGGCCTTCCCTTGAGCGGCCCAGTGTAGATTATGAATTCAACTTGCTTCTTTATGTCAGGATTCAGGTCCTCCAGACAAGTCATGAAATCCTCTCCTGAGCAATTCACGCTAGTTGTGACTATGGGAACCTTCAAGTTTCTCACTACGTCAGAGAACCAATGATTAGGAATCCTTATGCCTATCGTGTCCAGGCCAGGGATGACTTTTTCAGAGAAGAAGCGAGTCTTCACCTTGAACAGCAAGGTGAAAGGCCCCGGAAGCTTATCCATCCAGGGCTTGGCGCGCTCATCAGTCTCGCAGTTCTGATACACCAAGGCCTTGTTCGGGATTATTATGGAGAAAGGCTGATCAGGACGATCCTTAATGCGCCTCACCCGCTCGACAAGCTCATCGTTCGTAGCATCGCATCCGATCCCGTAGATCGTGTCAGTAGGGTATATGAACACACTCCTCTTGAGCTCCTCGAAGAGCCTGGGATCGAGCTGCAGCTCTTCCTTGGTCAGTATCCTCACCATTAAAAAAAGTAAACAAGGATTCATTTAAAAAAGTTTAGGATATCAAAGAATCCGCATAAGAACCCTGCGCGACCCAGAAAAGAAAAGCATGGCAAACACAGCCTTACCGCGGCCTTACTTATCTAACTCTTCCTGCCTTATGTAAAGAGCGCTGTGAAGCACCTTGATGGCCTGATCCAGGTCTGCTCGCTCAACCTTCTCAGCAAGCCTGATCCTCGCAGACGCCTTGGCAAGGTTAATCAACCCAACCACCATCCGAGGGCTTACCTCCATCAGGAAGCGGTCCTCATCCCTCTTAAGGGCAGCCACAAAGGCTTGGACGTCATCAGCAAGCTTCTTGTCAAAGTAGACTTCCTTCTCAAGCGCGTACCTGACGTACTCCTTAACAAACTCGGCATCACCCTCATAGATGTCATTATCCCGAGCCCCTCTCACTATCTTCTCGCTGATCTTAAGGAATTCCTTAGCATCCGGCTTTCTCATCAAGAAGATGAGGTGGAAGCGCGAGACGAGCGCGTCATCAAAAGGCATCTGCTGTCGCAAGACCTCCATCGATCGCCCTACGAACTTGTCGCCGGCAGGGTTGGCGCTCGCAAAGACCTTGACCCTGGCATCGACTGTCAGGTGATGGTTTCCTTTGTCGTAAGTGATGAAACCCTTCTCCATGGCGTTAAGAAGGCCTGCCAAGTCCTGGTTTCTCATCAGGTTCAGCTCGTCTATGCAAGCAACCCCTCCATCTGCCAATGGCAGTATGCCCTTGACTATCTCCTTTCCAGAGACAGTCAGCGTAAGGCCTGCCTTGCTAGCGCCGCTGCCAAGTCCAAAACTGCTGATGGGAGCCAGGTCAGATATGCTCCTCAAGATGACGGTCTTGCCGGTTGAAGGGTCTCCAAGCAGGAGGATGTGGACCTTCTCCTTCGCAAATAGCTGCAAGAGTCCTGCAAGCTTGACATGGTCCCGGCTGATGATATTAGGAGCTATCAAGCCAATAATCTTATCCTTAGCAACAGCCGAGAACTCAGAGAATATCCTCTTCCTGCCGGCATCGACAAGACGCTTGTTGTAATAATCCACCTTTGCCTGCACGTAAGCGTCCTGGACGTTAGAGGCAAGGATAGTATACGTCGAAGCCTCCCAGAACTCGTCGCTCGTATCAAACCCATCTTCTGAGAGGCGAGCCTTGTGCTTCTTGAGCAAGAACTCGACCTCTTCCAGATCCTCATCAGAGAAGTGCTCCTTGATCCCGTCAAGCTTTAGCGCAACTTCTCTCTTCAAGGGCACGAACCTGACCATGAAACTCTTGAAACGGTAGCTCTCAGGGTCTAAACGTTTGCCAGCAGGCACTTGTTCTTCCAAATCATCATCATACGATCGACCTTCACGCATAAGACAACTCAACCTCCAAGCAATAAGAGAAGCAAGGAGTGTTTTTATAGTTAGTGATTTCCAAGACTGAGCACCTCTTAGGCGTCTGATAGAATGAGGCAAGAAAAGAAAAAAATGAAAGAATTTAGAGGTGCGCCTAAACAGGGAATATCATCAGAATGAAGTGTCATGCAGGTAGCTTTGCAGCTCATCCTCCTCTTCAGGGATGATTATCCTGTGCTGCTTCAGAACCTGAAGCAACCCGTTGTTGTAGCTCATGCTCTCATCTGGGTAAGATTTTACGTCTGCAGCCATCCGTATCACCTCCAACTTCTAGCCAAGCCGTTTGAACATCCAGGGAACCTTCTTGAAGAGATGCTCCTCCTGGTCAAGTCCGCCATCTGGTGGAAAAACAAACCTTGGATGAACCTAGTATTCTCATGCAACGGAACCATCAAAATCACCTCGATTTTCTGCGCCAACAAAGGCAAATCTTATGGCTAGAATAACGCATCCATGATTTAAATACCCTGCGCGGCAGTGTCCAGTGGATCTAGTGGGATTATCGACGGTAGAAACTGTTAAAAGTATATGTCCAGTGGCATGAAGTGGCAGTGAACCTAGAAGAGCATGCTTCTTCTGTCCAGTAGCCAAGGATCAATTACACGAACCAGTCAGGTTATAGCCATTTATGCCAAACCTGAAGGCCAAGGTATCATACCCCGCGTCTGCTGAGGCAGGATCTACTATGCTGACAACCCCTTCATCATCACTAAGCCAGGCCAAAGCCAGCCTTAAGCCTCCCAAGCTAGCGCAAGAATCTGATAGGTCATATGAGTTGTTCACAGAATCACGGAAAACGTCTCTTAGCACGGTCTTTGAGGCCTCGAAAACACCCTTGAACCCAAGCCTCACGTCCACAGCATAATTTGAGGTGTTGAACGCATAGTTATCCTTTGATAACAAGACAGGATAATCAACCTTGACAACTACAGAATTCCCCCTAAAGGAAGTCTGGCAAGAACGACCGACCAAGGACCAGTCACCATCAAAGACAGGCTGGGAGACCGCAAAGCCCTCATCCTCAAGAGACGCAACGTCAAGGCAGCCGCCAAGGTAAGCGTAGACGTAGTTGCAGATCCGGCTGCCCATCTCCTGCTCAGACAAGGTGTAGAAGCCAGAGGTGTCAAGGAGCACAGGAACCGCGTCCGGAGGGTATGGCAAGCTAGAAGGGGCTCCGCTCTCCCCAAGATCAGGCAAGGGGCTGACGCTCAAGTAGCCGCCATGGACCGCCAGCTGAAGGATTGCAGCAGCGCTCAAGTCACTTATACAAGAGGCGATAGTGTTCCTCACAAGCCCTTCGTTGTAGTCATACGTGACATATCGTTCCTTGCTCCAGCCCAATAGAAGCTCCCGAACATCAGATGAGACTATCGTCAGCAAGCCGAAGACTATCATGAGAAAAACTCCAGCAACTATGAACAAGGTGGCCTGCCCTCTTTTTTGCATTGGCATCAAAACAGGAAGCTGCTTATATAAAGATTTCTCTTATAGGATAGAATCGGATAGAATGGAAAGATAAAGAAAAAATTTGCCTTCACCGAGTATTAGGTTTTGGGGGGGTGATACATGGTGAAGGCTAGAACTCAGTAATTACTTACTGAACATGAAAAAAAAGGTAAAAAAAAGGAAAACTTTCGCCTTCCTTCCTTTGTTCTATGCCTAACACGCTAGCCTAGTTGAAAATCTCTATGCCTAGGTCGTCAGAGAGTTGCTGCCTTGCTTCTGCCCTCTGCTTTGAGTTGACCTTGCCTAGGATCCATGGGCTCTTGACACCAGTAATTATGGTCATCACGGTTATCTTGCCTTTCATGTCATCTGCGACCCTTGCGCCCCAGATGACGTTCGCCTCAGTGTCCATGTGCTGGGTGACAAGCTCGCCCACTCTGTTGATTTCATCCAGAGTCATATCTGGCCCGCCGCTTACGTGGATTATGGCCCCAGTCGCGCCTTCGTAGCTGATATCCAAGAGCGGGTTACTTAGCGCTCCCTGGACTGCTTCCTCGACCCTGTTGTTGGTGTCGCTTGCGCCGACTCCGATGCTTGCGACTCCTCCCTCAGTCATGATAGCCTTGACGTCTGCATAGTCTAGGTTAACCAGGCTTGGGATTGCAATCGTCTCTACGATTCCCTTGATCATGGTTGAAACCAGCTCGTTTGCGACTGCGAATGCCTGCTGTACTGGCAGATTGCCCGCGATCTGAACTAGTCTGTTGTTGTCAATAACAATTACTGTGTCGCTGGTCCTTCTCAGTTGCTGGAGGCCGAACTCTGCTTTGTCTACCCTCGCCCTCTCTATCTTAAATGGCATGGTGACAGTTCCGATTACTATGGCGCCAACGTCTTTTGCGACTTGTGCGACTATAGGGGCTGATCCTGTTCCTGTTCCGCCGCCCATTCCAGCGCAGATGAATACCATGTCAGACTCCTTCAGGGACTCTTTTATCATGGTGATGCTCTCCTGCGCGGCTTCTGCACCTCTCTCCGGGAATCCACCAGCTCCCAGTCCTCTCGTCACATCCCTTCCTATGAGGAACTTTCGGTCGGCTTCTATAATATTCAAGTGTTGCTGGTCGGTGTTGCAAGCTATAATCTCGGCACCCTTGATGCCTTTCTTATACAGCCAGTTGACCATGTTATTGCCTGCGCCGCCGCAGCCGATAACCTTGATGTTGGCCTGTTGCACTTCTATCTCTTCATACGCGTTTTGCGCGCTGTTCTTTAATGCGTTGTTCACGACGAAATCCATTTTTTTAACCCCCTTTCTTTGGTTTTTACTGTTTCCAATATATATTTTGGAACATAATAACATTTATATATCGGAGTACTATTTCTCTCCACTAGAAGCCATACACAAACGCCGCCACAAGATCAGTCCGCCAAAACTGATTTTGAACTCGTTTTTCTTTGAATCTGCTTAAAAATTTTAAGTAACGCCAATTACTCTTTGTTTTTGCCTAAATTTTCTTAGATGAAGTAGTATTTAAATATTTCTGTTGTGCAAAATATATGTTGTTTGGATAATCTAGAGGTTTGTCGTCGGACGCTCCCAAAGAATAGTCGTTTTCTGAGAGACACCGCCAGTGATTACGAGCCTCGCGAATTCCTGCGAATTCACGATCGTAGGGATTATGGTAAAATCATACTTATACTTAATCTCCCCCACCTTCTCGTTGATCACCTTCTTGTCGACCCCAGACCCGATCACTATGACCTCGATCTTGCCCTTCTGGTCCTCCCCGTGCTGGAGCACAGTCTCAACGCCAGGAGCCAACCTTACAGTCTCCAGGAACTCCTCGACAATCGGCTTCTTCTCCTCAAAGAGATCCGAGAGGAAGGCCGAACTCTTGGATTTCAAGAGGGAATAGAGCTTAGTCTTCTTAATCAGCGTCTCCTGGACTAGGCCCAAGGCCTTTAGCTTTCGCACGATCCTGAAAGTAGTCGCTCCAGACACCCTGGTCTTCTTGGATATCTCGCGCAGATAGAACCGTTCTTCCCCTGAGAACAGGAAGAGTCGCAGGATAGAAAGCTCCTTCTTGTCCATGAAGTCTTCCAGGATGTTCTTCGAAGGCATCAGCATCTTGACTTCTGGAAGAACCAATATATAAATCTTTTCAAAAATGAAAAGGCGTTTCAAAAACGGAACGATTTATTCTTCGACGGTAAAACAAAGGAAAATCAAGGACAGAACAAGGAATCACAAAACCAGTCCAAAATAAACGAACATCAAAATGAACATCACCAAACAGAGCAGAACTAGGCCTCAGCGCGAGCGCTGGGTAGAAAAGAGTTCCTCAACAAGACCCAAGTCAGACACGTCCTTCAAACCCTTATCATCCCGCAAACGAATCACCCTAGGAAACCTCAAGGCATAACCGCTGGAATAGCTAGGGCTCTTCTGGACCTCCTCAAAGTTGACTTCCAAGATGACACCCGGCTTGACCTGAACCTCACGGCCCTTCTGGTTCAAGATGAGCGGCTTAAGAAGATCAGTGACCTCACCGAAACTCAAGCCCTCCTCAGGCAACTCCTTGAGACCAGTACCCACCTTGCCGATCTCCAGGAAAATATCTCCGTCACGGCAAGCCAAGACAAGACTAGTAATCCAGCCACTCCTCTTGCCAGTACCCCACTCGCCGCCGACCACAACCAAGTCCAAGGATTCCATGACAGGCTTGACCTTAACCCCGAAGCCCACACGGCTTCCGGGCTGATAGACACTATCAAGGTTCTTAGCCATGACACCCTCCTCGCCTGCCGCCAAGGCTTCCTCGTAGAACCCTTGAGCCTCTTCTAAACTACTAGTTACGATCTGCCTTGCCAAGACAAGCTCCTTGGGCTTTGGCTTGACAATCTTCTCAATCGCCGCCCGACGCTCCTCGTAAGGCACGTTCAACATATCCTTACCCTCCAAGAGCAGGACGTCAAACACATTTACCTCAACCGGAAAGTCCCTAGCCATCTTATCAATGTCATACTTTCGCCTTATGCGCTGGCTAATGGACTGAAAAGGCAAGTACTTACCAGTCTTAGGATCAAACCCGACAGCCTCTGCATCAAGTATATAGTTATCAGCCTTTATCTGGCTCTTGGCATACTCAACCACTTCTGGGAACTGGCGCGAGACATCCTCCATGCGCCTAGTATATATAGTGACACCATTACCATGCCGGTGGATCTCAATCCTGAAACCATCATACTTGAACTCGAACGCGGCAGGCTTCCCGACTCGCTCAAAAGCATCTTCCATGTTCTTGGCCTTCTGGTATAGCATGACGTTTACCGGTCTTCCTGGCTTTAGCTCCAAATCCTCAAATGCCTTCTCACCCTCTTTCATGACCAGGCGAGCCACCTCTGCAAAGTCAGCCTTCAAGTCAAAAGCGCGCTGGACAGAATCAGTAAGACGCTTGTACTCCGCCCGGTCCTCAGGTTCAATAGACTTGGCCTCCTCGTCGTAGTGGAGCTTAGCTTCTTTCTCAAAGAAAGCCCAGACAATCGCATCCCTTATGCTGCCATTCCCTACGCCGACCCGCAGATCCTCCAAGACAGTCCTGACTACGTACCTGGCCTCAAGCGGCTTTGCGCTGCTAAGAAGCTCTGCAATCACCTTTACCTTGTGATCCACAGAACCCTGGCCCTCGATCGAAGCCAGGCTCTTTAAGTTATTGAAGACTTTCTCAACAGAGAGTTCACGAGAAAACAAGGTGGCTTGGGTCTTCTTCTCAACCAGCTTCTCTGCAACCCTGCCAAGGTCGCCGATTGACTTCCACTCGCGCTCTATCCGGTCGCCTGAGATCCCAGTAGCTATCGTTATCGCCTTTATGACGAGGCGCTCACTCACGCCAAGCTTAGTCTCATCCCACTGAGGCAACACCCTGCCCTGGACCAAGAGAATTATCTTGTCTATATCCTCCTCACCAGTCTTCTTCAATAGCTTTGAGAGTATGAAAGTCTTCTCAAGGCGCTTGCTAGTCGACTCGAGCTGCTCGTATATCTCAGCGAGGAGGGAATACTTCATAGACACAGACTAGTGTGCCCGGCTTAAAAAACTTTTTGCATCTCCAACCCAGTTCAGGAGCAGTTGCAAAAACTATATAAAAGAAAGCTCAGCTTCTCAAGAACCATGGGTTTGTTCGATAACGTGCTTGGCGCAGGCGAGAGCCTTATCAGGAATGAGGACGCGCTGGATTTCGAGTTCCTGCCTAAGGTCTTGCCTTTCAGGGAGAAGGAGCAGAAAAACATCGCTGAGTGCATGAAGCCGCTCTTCCAAGGGAGGAACGGCAGGAATGCAGTGATGCACGGGCCTCCAGGGGTTGGAAAGACTGCCGCGGCTCGCCACGTGCTTCGGGAGATCGAGGAGAAGACTGATGAGATCTACCCAATCTACATCAATTGTTGGCAGTGCAATAGCTCTTACCAGGTCATGGTTGAGATCTGCGACCAGCTAGGCTACAGGCTAGTTCAGAACAAGAAGACAACTGACCTCTACAAGGTCGTGGCCAGCATGATCAACAAGGACGGCAAGAGCGCTGCCTTCATATTCGACGAGATCGACAAGGCAGAGGAGTACGATTTCTTATATTTCCTATTGAACGATGTCTACAGGAAGAGCCTGGTGCTCATCACCAACTTCGACACTTGGATAATCACGCTTGACGAGAGGATAAAATCCAGGCTCACCCCCTTAGTCATCAAGTTCGGGCCTTACACCCAGCACGAGACTCGCGAGATCATGAAGCAGAGGATGGGCTACGCGTTTCCAGCAGGGGTGTGGGAGGACGATGCCTTCCAGAAGGTCGCTGACAAGACCTTTGAGCTAAGAGACATCAGGACAGGCCTGTTCATAATGAGGGAGTCTGCGCTAGTCGCCGAGTCGCAGAGCAGGAAGAAGATAACCGTGACAGACGTTGAGAAAGCGCTTGAGAACCTGGATGGCTTCTCAGTCAAGAAGAGCACAGAACTAGAGGAAGACTCGAAGTTCATCCTGGACATCGTGAAGGAGAATTCAGGCCAGAAGATAGGGGATTTGTTCTCAATCTACCAGAAGAAGGGCGGCAAACACACCTACAAGACCTTCCAGCGAAAGATAGCAGACCTAGACCAGAACAGTTTCATCAGCACCAAGAGGCTTAAGGGCGACGGCGGCAACACCACGATAATCGAGAAGAAGCTCACTGACTTCGATTAGATCTTAAACAGCCAGTCCTCATCTATCCTTAGAGGCTCTTCTACAAGGAATCCTTCTGCATAAGAGACGCCGGCTAGCTGACCCAATGCTCTTCTTGATGAGAGCAATCGCTCCTCAAGTTTTCCCTTGGCGAGGTTCTGCACTTGGCTCTTATGGCAGGCCCAGAGCTTCTTGAGGCTGGATGCGGCCTGCGAGACGTCTATTATCAGTGAGGGTTTCGTGTATCTGGGGACCATGAAGTAGACAATCCTTCTAGCCGCGTGAGCCTCACCCTTGAGTCTTGCATTCTTGAACTTGGCGAAGCGCGCGGCTTTCAGGACTAGGCTTCCGGTCGCTGTGTGATCAGGGTGAGAGACTCCGTCAAGGTGGGATGATGAGTTGGTGTGGTAAGGCGCAAAGATGATTCTTGGCCGATACTTCCTGATGACGTGTGCAATCATATGGGCGTTCTCTGCATTGTCCTCAACGAAGTTGTCACGAAAGTCCAGGAACTCAAAGTCGATTCCAGCGAGCCTTGCAGCGCTCCCAGTCTCTTTCTCGCGGATCTCTGGAGTGCCATAAGTGCCTGCCTCGCCTCTGGTCAGGATGATGTTCGCGACCTTGAACTTCTTTGCAAGCAAGAGAAGAGTCCCGCCGGCGCCAAACTCTGCATCATCAGGGTGGGCTGAGAAGAACAATACGTCATAATCACATCTCCCGCTCGCCTGGCCTTTTCCAGGTTCTTTCTCAGTGAGCGGCTTCTTAACAGAGACCATGTTGGGCTGTGGAAAGGTAGCCTTGTTAATAAGTTTTGTTAAAGCCTTAAAAGCGATTTTAATCTTTTACGAATAGATTTATAAAATAGATTTCACACCTTTGTCTTGATGGGTGAAAAAATGGCAGGAACAAGCAACAAATCAGACTATAAGGAACTGGCTCTCAAGATGCACGAGGATAATAAGGGCAAGATCTCAGTGGTCTCTAAGGTATCCTTGAAGACCAAGGATGACCTCTCGATCGCGTACACTCCTGGCGTCGCTGAGCCGTGTGTGCGCATATCCAAGAATAAGGATGACGTCTACAAGTACACTTCTAAAGGGAACATCGTGGCAGTCGTCTCAGACGGCACCGCCGTGCTTGGCCTGGGAGACATAGGACCTGAAGCTGCGCTTCCTGTGATGGAGGGAAAGGCAATCCTCTTCAAGGAGTTCGGGGGCGTTGACGCCTTTCCGATTGTACTTGCGACCAAGAAGGTTGATGAGATAGTCCAGGCAGTCAAGATGATAGCGCCAGGCTTTGGAGGCATAAACCTAGAGGACATATCCTCACCAAGGTGCTTTGAGGTCGAGGAGAAGCTCAAGAAAGAGCTCGAAATCCCTGTCTTCCATGACGACCAGCATGGCACCGCGATTGTGGTGCTTGCAGGCCTCACCAATGCGCTCAAGCTCGCAGGCAAGAAGTTCTCAGACATAAAAGTGGTGTTTAGCGGGGCTGGCGCCGCAGGGATTGCCATAATCAAGCTTCTTCGGACACGCGGCGTGTCACACATCATTGCCACCGACCGGGCCGGAGCGATATATGAGGGAAGGCTGGAGAACATGAATCCTGAGAAGGAAATGCTTGCCAAGATAACCAACAAGGAGAAACTAAGAGGATCCCTTGGGGATGTGATCAATGGTGCTGACGTATTCGTAGGCGTTAGCAGCGCAGGCCTCTTGACGGCTGAGATGGTAAAGAGCATGGCGCCTAAAGCTATAATCTTTGCCATGGCCAACCCGACTCCTGAGATAATGCCTGACGAGGCTAAGGAGGCAGGAGCTTTCATTGTCGCGACCGGAAGGAGCGACTACCCTAATCAAGTTAATAATGTTCTCGCGTTCCCAGGTGTCTTTAGGGGGGCGCTTGATGTCCGGGCACGCAATATTAACGAGGAGATGAAGCTTGCAGCGGCAGACGCCATCGCAGGCATAGTCATTAATCCCTCGCCAGACATGATAATCCCCGGTCCTTTCACATCAGGCCTTGCAGGCAAGGTAGCAGAGGCTGTGAAGAAGGCGGCTGTGAAGAGCGGAGTGAACCGAATCTGAAACTGTTCATTGTATTCTTTGTTCTTCCCTTGAAAAGATTTATAACTGGCAAGAGCTCTTTTCTGTTATTATGGCGACAAGGAAGCATTTCAGGAAGCCTAGCAAGGACCGCAAGGTCGCTCGCGAGAGGATCGATATCTTGTTCTCGCAGGCAGACAAGGCTTTCCCTGAGAGAAAAGACCTTGCTGACAGGTATGTCTCCTTGGCTCGTAAGATCGCGATGAAGCTCAAGGTCAGGATAAGGCCTGAGCTTAAGAGGCGTTTTTGCAGGCATTGCTATAAGTATCTTCGGCCTGGCGTGAACCTGCGCGTGCGCACGACCGGGGGCCACGTGACTTATTATTGTCTTGAGTGCAAGAAGTTCATGAGGTTTGTTTATTCTAAGAAGAAGTGATTGCATAATATTTGGCGTCGCACTTATCAGATGAGTTGCAGTCTTAAGACTGGCAAGCCACCAGAGAACTACTCACCAATAGTAACAAAACGAAAGATTTATAAATAAACACTGAAGAAACAAAGAGAAAATGACAGGATACCAATCAAAAACAGATAACAGAAACACCGCAGTCAGGACAGTGAGAGGAGAAAGGGAAAGACGGGAATTAACATCCCTAATACCATACGCGCTAGCAGCAACAAGACACGAAAACCCCAGGCACACAACTCCCTCAGAATACTATGCTGGAATCAAGCAAGAACAGCAAAAACTCGCCGGCCAGCAAAGACTCAAGCAATAAGATATTCAACAACAAAAAAAGAGGAGAAAAATGAAACGACCAAGCACATTCGCAATCGCACTCACAGGACTCGTAGCAATAGTCGGAAGCTCCAGCACAGGATGCAAAGGCGACGGGCTCCCCATAAGCAAGACCGCCCCGCACCTCAGAGCATACTTGGAGAACAGGTATGGGCAAGGAGAAAACGACCAAGCCAACCAGCGAGGCCAAAGAGACCCGCTCGAACTCACAATCTCAAGACAATACCACTCCGACGGCAGGACCGAGCTGCATGAGCTCACCATCCAAACAGACGGAAAACAAGCAATCGGATTAAGGCTGAGGAAATCGCCCGCGCCAGGAATGTGCGGCACTACATACCGCCTGAGCCCTAACGGAGAAGAAATCACGACCTCAAGAGAAGAACAGACCAACAACAGGTCAGCCTATGGCCCCATAGCAGGATGCAGATACACCGCGTCAATACCAGCAAGCGAGGGAGAGACCCTAGACGTCCAGAACGGCCTGGCTGGCTTTGCAAGCGACAGCATAGGATCCGCAACACAATATTAGGAGAGAAACTAAATGAAAAACTTCGATTATGATGACGAGGAATGCCTCCTTGACGAGATAAGGCACGAGGACAAGAACAGCCTCAAGAGCACCCTCAACAAGAAGAAGCTCTCCAAGTGGGAGATGGACGAGGCGCTCCTAGGCGAGATATGAAAGATGCCGATAGAGACAACCCTAGACACGACCAAAGTCGACCTCAGGAGCAACGAAGATCTCCTGTGCAGGGAAGCGATATGCTCTATAATGCAAGCGATAATCGAGGGGGATAAGATACCTTCAGTGCCAGTCCACCAAGACCCGGACGACCCAGACATATTCTATATATCACACCTAGTGACAGACGACGACTGGAACTTAGTGGGAGGGAACTGCAGGGCATACGCACACTGGCTGCTTGGATCACCCCTGCCAGTCAGGATCCAGAACGGAAGCATCGGGAACGATCGCGAACAGATGGTTTCCTTCTCAGAGAAGAGGACGGCAAGCAACCCGTACGTATTCCAAAAAGTCAAGGGAGGACGCGCCAAATACCCTAGAAGCCAAGAAGGGATTATGGCCTGCTACGAGCTAGTTGCGGAGCAGAGCAGTCCCTACAAGCTCGAACAAGCCGCGTAGACATAAGCCCATCCTCCAAAACTGTTAAAAATAGGACCTAATTCTAGCAAGTCAATATGATAGAGATAGCCCGCGGAGCAGAGGCAGTCATCTACGAGGATGCCGCTAAGGGAGTCGTCGTCAAGGACCGTGTTCGCAAAGGCTACCGCCACCCCGAGCTTGACGCCGAGCTTCGAAGCCAGCGCACCAAGCGCGAGGCTAACCTTCTCAAGAAACTCAAGATACCACGCCCGAATCTAGTGGAATCTGACGGTAAGGAAAGGATTGTGATGGAGAGGATAAAAGGAGAGAAGGTCCGCGAAGCCCTGGACAAGGATCCGAAGCTAGCGAGGAAGATCGGCTCGATCGTCGCGCAGATGCACGACTCGCACGTCATCCACGGCGACCTCACCACGAGCAACATACTCATAGGCAAGGACGGAAACTTAGTTTTCATAGACTTCGGCCTCTCGTTCCAAAGCCACAAGGTAGAGGACAAGGCAGTCGACATCCACTTGTTCAAGCAAGCGCTTGAGAGCAAGCACTTCAAGGTCTACGACGAGGCATTGAAGGAGTTCCTAGCAGGCTACAGGAAAGCAGAGGGTTATGGCGAGATAATGAAGCGGCTCGAGGAAGTGGAGGCGCGCGGAAGGTATAGGAAGGGATGATATCATGAAAGGAAAGCCAAGTCTTATCTTTGTATTGTTGCTGGTTGTTTGCGCCTCTTTGGCTGCGCAGCCCGGCAGCGCAAAGACTTACCAGATGACCTTGCTCACAGTAGGCGAGGCAGGGGATGATCTCTTCGGAGGCACCGCCAAGGCATATCTCGAGGTCAAGCCAGGGTCAGGAAGGATATTCCTAGACTCGTTCCCGCTCACCAAGCTAGACACGCAGATAAGCACAAGGTATGCCAATAAGATCGCGTGCGACTACAGGGACCTTGATTGCACAAGATATGATTTCTTCTACACGATAAGGGCAGATTCCACAATCGTAGGGGGTCCTAGCGCCAGCGCTCCATTGACGATCCTGACAATCGCAGCCCTTGAGAAGCTTGACCTGAAGAACGACACTGTGATGACCGGCACCATCAACTCAGGAGGCAGCATAGGTCCTGTCGGCGGCATAAAGCAGAAGGCAAAGGCGGCGCAGGACGCTGGATTCGAGAGGATACTCATACCTAAGTTCTCCATAAGCGGCAAGGGCGGCAACGAGTCCAACGCGAGCACGAATCCTATAATAAGGTCCATCCAGATAACGACAACAAACAATAACACGCAGAACAGGAGTGAGAACAAGAGCATCACCGTGGTGATAAACGATATACTCGTGAACAACACGGAGAGGCCTGAAGCGAACCATACTCCTGAAGAGAATGAAGCGGATGATAGATCAGATGAGAAAGCGAGCGATTATGACCTGACTAACCTGACAATAGAGATTGTTGAGGTAAGAAGCCTTGAGGAAGCACTGCCTTATTTCACTGATAAGATGAAGGCGAGGGAAGCGCTTGAGATAAGAGTCCCTGACGCATACATCAAGATGATGAAGGAGATATCAGAGAGCCTCTGCAACAAGGCCTATAGACTTAAGATGAAGGTCAACTTAAGCGAGAGCGACCGCAACAAGACAGTCGACTTCGAGAGCAAGATAAATGCGAGTCTAGAATCAGGAGACCATTACTCCGCTGCCAGCTTCTGCTTCAACATGGGCGTTCTCTTGAGAAAAGCGAACATAAACGAGGTGAGCCTGAAGAGACCGGACAGGCTAGAGCTAATAAGAGCCAAGACCCTCCAGACAGTCGAAGCCCTCGACAATAATCTTGAGAACAGGACGATCTCGACCCTTCCTGAGATGGAGAGCTATATCATCGTCAAGGAGAGGGTTATTGAAGCCAAGCAGATCCTGAAGGAGATCAAAGGGAACATAACGGCTGACGAGCTCGCCTACGCGATCGAGAGGTATTACAGCGCAGCATACTGGTCCGTGTTCTTCAAGCTTAAGGGAGAGCCGATAAAGCTCGACCAGGATTTCCTGGAAGAGGCCTGTTACAAGAAGACTTCAGAGGCAGAGGAGAGACTCAACTATGCAGACTTATATCTTCCTTCCATATTGAGAGCCACGAGAGAGGACATCGATGAGGCCCAGAAATATGCAAAAGAAGGCAACTACAAGATGTGCCTCTTCAAGGCAAGCTTTGCAAAGGCAGAGGCGAATCTCCTGCTCTCAAGCCTCTCTATCGAGAAGGAGCAGCTGGGAGACCTTGCCAGCGAGAAGCTCAGCTCTGCCGAGAGGCTGATTGCAAAAGAGAGCGCGAGGGGCTACTTCCCGATAATGGGCTACAGTTACTTCGAGTATGCAAGCTCCCTCAACGCAAACAACGAGTCGGTGTCCAGCCTGATATTCTCAGAGTATTCTCTTGAGCTGAGCAATCTAGAGATGTATTTCCCAAAGCACGGCTTCAGGCTTCCGAACGTCAATTATGAGGTATTGACCTTGCTTGGTTTCACGTTCCTGGCGGGCATGGCTGCAGGCTCGCTCCTGACAATAAACCTCATCTTGAGGAGGATGAAAGAGAGATCCAAGGGACAAGCTGAGGCCAGAAGTGGAGTCAGGAGAGGCTCTGGCAAGAGAAGGATGAGATAATTCTGGTTTTAATAGCATCAGTTCATCTGTTTTTGATTGATGTTCTTGATCGATAACTAACAGGCTCAGCTCGCAGGCTATTTCACGATTATTAAACCCAAAGAAGACCTCAGATTGAGGTCTTCCCGGGAAAAAGAGGTGAGAGTGATTCGTGAAAATATTTTCTCTAGCTCACCTCTTCTCTCGAGAAACTCTCTCACAGCTTTCTCTGCTTTCTAGAAATACAATACTACTATTTAAACTTTGCGCTGAAACACCATTACGGAATGGTGACAAAAACCAGGGTCGCTCCTGAGCCTGTTTTTGGCCGGAAGAATCATGGAAAAAACCACTCAAGAATTATTAAGGACTCCTGAAAACCAAACCTACAAAGATGAGAATAATAACACCAGTCGCGATCCACGCCATGTTGATAATACTTATCGCGTGCACATATGCTCCAGAAGCCACGCCAGCAGAGAACGGGACTATAAAGACCTGCTTTAGCATGCAAGAGGACTGCGAGACAAGGCTTGCAGAGTTGATATCATCCTCTGCGCACGTCAAGACAGCGCTCTATGACTTAGACGCACCCAGAATAATAACCGCCCTGAAAGACAAAGACACAGACTTGCTTATAGATGAGGACAACTACGAGGATTACGGCCAGGAGATAAAGAGCCCGGGACTCATGCACAACAAATTCTTCATACTGCACAACGCCTCTGGAAATGACTACGTGATCACAGGATCCACCAATCCGACCAGGAACGGCTTCCTAAAGAACGACAACAACATGATAATCATAAACTCACTCACGCTCGCGAATAACTACGAGGAGGAATTCTATGAGCTCAAGGAAGGAAGAGCGAGCAGAAAGACGACGTACACAAGGATCATTTTCAACGGCCACGAGCTTGAGAACTACTTCTGCCCGGAAGATAACTGTGAAGACGAAGTGCTAGAAGAGCTGGAAGCTGCCAACGAGAGCGTCCACTTCATGACTTTCAGCTTCACATCCGACAACATCGGAAAGCTCCTCATGAAAAGAAAAGAGGAACTTGACATCAAAGGCGTGTTCGACAAGAGCCAGAGCGCGAGCAACAGGGAATACTCAGAATACCCTTGGATGAAGGAAGCAGGCATGGACGTGAAACTCTCAGACGGAAAAGGTAAGATGCACCATAAAGTCTTCATCATCGACAACAAGACAGTGATTACGGGCAGCTACAACCCGACAGCATCCGGGAACGCGAAGAACGACGAGAACATGCTCGTCATCAGAGAACCAGCCATTGTCGAGAAATACCTGAAAGAGTTCGAAAGAGTGTGGAGTGAGAGCTAGAGAGAGCTAGAAAGAGAATCAAATAGCTATATCTCGACAAGAGAGTATTCTTCCTTGCCCATTCCTTGCCTCTGGGCTTCCTTGATCGAGAGGTAGGGGTCATGGTGGTGAAGCTCCTTGTAGAAGTCTTTGCCTTCCTGCTTTATCGAGAGATCCAGGCTTGCCTTGTCAGCAGCCACTATGTCGCTTGTCATGACTATCCCCACATCTTTTGCGACAGGGTCTCCTGGAAACGGGAAGCAATCGCAGTGCTTCGTGATGTGCCGCACGTCGTTCACATAGTAGACAGGCTTTCCCTCCAAGCTCTTTAGGGCGGCCCACGCGGCCTCGCACAGGAGGGTTTCGAAGTTCACGCTTATCTCGAGCGCGTCGTGCGGACAGTTGTAATAGCAGGTATCGCAGCCCATGCATCTGCTCTCGTTTATCACGCACTTGTCCTTGACCTTGATGACCTTGAAAGGGCACACCTCCTCGCATATATGGCAGGCAGTGCACTTTTCGTTGACCTTAGGCATCCCGAGCTTGTGCTGGTCCCTCTTGGACTTAGGGCTCGCGCAGCCCATGCCGAGGTTCTTTATGCTTCCGCCGAAGGATGCGCAGTCATGTCCCTTGAAGTGGGTCAGGACGAGCATGGCGTCTGCCTCAGCCATCTCTTTTGAGACCTCGACGTCCATGTGGGCGGTCTTGAGTGTCACGTAATCGTCAGATATCATCACAGGGCAGCCCATCTTGTTTTCAGTGAAGCCGTGCAGCAGGGCGTTAGCCTTGTAGCCAGCCTTTATGTGCCTGGGCCCAGGGTACATGACGATAGTGTCGAACAGGAATGGCTTGCAGCCAAGCCCTGTGAGGACTGAGACTGCTCGCTTGGCTAGCTCTGGCCTAAACATCCCCTTGCCTTCACCCATATGCAGCTTGACAGCCACAGTCATGCCCTGCTTGAAGCCAGCATCCTCAAGTTCGGCCTCAAGGGCTTCTTCGAAGCCTGGCGACTCTGCGTCTCTCAATAAATGGACTTGCGCCATAGGGACGGTAATCAGGATAGAGATTTAAATATGTTTTGAAAGAGTACTCGCCTGAGAACATTTCCATTTTAGAAATCTTTAAAAAGCCACCGCGATTCTCGCATATCTATCAGAAAGATTATTCAATAGGGATTTAAAGGGACTTAAAGGATAAGAAGAATTTTTCAGCGAGGTGCATGTTTTATGGCAGTTATCGGATTCAATTTCACCAAGATGCTTGTTGAGAAGTACAGCCCTGTCAAGGGGAAGATCAGCATCAACAACAACGTCGGAATCACTGGACTTGAGGAGACCAAGCTCGATATAAACACTGATAAGAAGAGCCTGAGGCTGACTTTCGAGTTCACATCAGCTTATGAGCCTAAGGTCGCCAAGATCCTCCTCGAAGGAGAGGTCATCTACCTGATTGACAAGGATAAGGCCGAGGACGCTGTCAAGAACTGGAAGAAGAACAAGAAGGTCGACAAGGACGTCATGGCCCAGGTCCTCAACAGCGTGCTTGCGAAGTGCAACGTCGAGGCCCTTATCCTGAGCAGGGACATGAACTTGCCTCCGCCCATGCCTCTTCCCAAGGTCGGTGTGAAGGAGTAAGTCCTCTGCTTTCCTAAAACTCATTTTCTTTTAGAAATAGAACCCGAAAGGTTTCCGGCGTATTTGTAAGAATGCTTATAAATACTCCGCGAATAAATAGACCAACGAGAGAAACCACCCTAGAGGGAACTAGCATGGCAAACAAGAACACCAGGAAAGAAGAGGAATTCAGCATAGACTACAAGTACAACCTGAAGCTATACTGGAGCATCCTCAGGAGATACAAGCCCCTGATAGTGAGCATACTCGCAATAATACTGGTGCTTGAAAGCGCGCACACGTTCGACAGGTACCTATTCAAGATAATCGTGGACAAAGGGACGACCTTCATAGCAGGCACAATAACACGCGAAGCATACCTGCACGTATTACTCCTGATAGGAGCGGTATTCCTGGTAAGCATCGTGACCAAAGCCAGCCTCAGGTGGTTCTACTTCCACTGCGTGAACAAGATGGAAGTCAATATAATGCTCGATATAAAAACCAAGTTCCTGCACCACCTAGTCGGGCTCTCGTACAACTTCCACACGACCCACAAGACAGGAAGCCTAATAAGCAAGCTGATAAGAAGCGGAAGCGCAGTCGAAAGGATGACAGACACGTTCGTCTTCAACTTTTTCCCCCTCGCATTCCAATTAGTGGTGATAACAGCGTCAATAGTGTATTTCGACGTGACCTCAGCAGCGATAATAATCCTGATAGCAGCTTCGTTCATAGGCTACAGCATACTAATGGCAAAGAAGATGCAGTCAGCAAACGTAGAGGCCAACGAGGCAGAGGACTCAGAGAAAGCCCACATAAGCGACATATTCACGAACATCGAGTCCATCAAGTACTTCGGAAAAGAGAAGGCTATACAAGAGAAGTACAAGCCCATAGGGGAGCAGACAAGAGACCTGCTGCTGCACTACTGGAGCTACTTCAGGTGGCAAAGCGCAGGACTGAACCTTATACTAGGGATAGGGACGCTGCTGATCGTCTACTTCCCACTGGTCAAGATACTGAATGGAGAGATGAGCATAGGGACGCTCGTATTCATATACACGGTCTACGGAGGCCTGCTGAACAACCTCTTCAGCTTCGACCACGGCATAAGAGGATTCTACAGGTCAATGGCTGACTTCGAGTCGCTCTTCAAGTACTACAAGATAGAGAATGACATAAAAGACAAGCCGGGATCAGGGGACTTGCAGGTGAAGCGCGGAGAGATCGAGTTCAAGGATGTCAGTTTCAGCTATAAGAACAGGCCTATCTTCAATAAGTTCAATCTCGTAATCCCAAAGAACAAGAAAGTCGCGCTGATAGGACCGAGCGGAGGAGGGAAGACATCACTCATAAGACTGCTATACAGGCTCTACGACGTGGACGAGGGAAAGATAACCATAGACGGGAAGAACATAGACAGTTTCAGGCAAGAAAGCTTGCGAAGCGAGTTCTCAGTAGTCCCCCAGGAATGCGTGCTGTTCGATGACACAGTCTACAACAACATAGCGTTCTCCAGGCCAGGCGCGACCAGGAAGGAAGTGATGCAGGCTATGAGGTTCGCCCAGCTGGACAGGATAGTCAAGAAATTCCCAAAGCAAGAGAACACGATCGTAGGAGAACGGGGAGTGAAGCTCTCAGGCGGCGAGAAGCAAAGGGTGTCCATAGCAAGAGCGATCCTGGCCGACAAGAAAGTCCTCGTCCTGGACGAAGCCACCTCAAGCCTGGACTCAGAGACAGAGAGCGAGATACAAAAAGACCTCTACCGCCTGATGCAAGGAAGGACAAGTATAATAATAGCCCACCGCTTGAGCACAGTCATGCACGCAGACATGATAGTCGTCATTGACAAGGGAAAGATAACCCAGACAGGCAACCACAAGGACCTGATCAGGAAGGAAGGCATCTACAAGAAGCTGTGGAATTTACAGAAAGGAGGTTACTTGGAGTAAAGTATTTATTTTTCTCTTCGTTAAGGCTCTGTTGAAAATGTCGCCTTCGGCACCCCTTAGGGGACAACCCCTGCCTTTACAGCCGAAGAGTCTGCTTTTTTGGCAAAGCTCGTGCTGTAGGCTGTGGCGACATTTTCAACGCACCCCTTCGTTAAGAAAGATTTAAATATGCCCGCATCCAGTCTAGGCTAAGGAGGTGTTGGCGCTTACAAGATGGGATTGTTCGATTTCATTATAGAGACCTTCGCAGACCCTGGCAGGTTCTTCAGGCTTAGGAGAAATGCTCATCGTGGCGGAGCAGGCTTTCATCACGAATCTCACGAGATCAAGAACTACATCAGGTACGCAAGAAGGTATCAGAGCAGGTTTGACGATTATGCAAAAGAGCTGAATAACAACATAGACAGGCCGGTCAATAAGAAGGCACTAATCCATTCCATGGATGGATTCGCATCATCGGTCACTGAGGAGATCAAGGATTTATGCCACGTAATGGAGCGGGTATACAAGATAGTCTATAATCATATCGAGAAGTATCAGTTACGGAAGCTTGAAGCGCTCCACGAGGAGGCTAGCCGGAAATACGCTGAAAAGGGACAAAGCCTGAGGTTCAGGCATTACCTTGGAGGCTTCCATGAGAAGAAGAGAAAGCTGGATGAGAAGATAAAGCGAGTGAAGGACCTGGCAGTGGCCCAGCACCAGCCTAACTTATTCACAAAGATTAGGAACTTATCGGCCTTTTCAAGCAAGCACATCGAGAGGCAGATGAAGCTCGACTACTTTCACTTAAGAAGGACATACCATAAGATCGAAGCCAAGACAGAATACCTGGAGGGTCGAGTCAAAATCCCCGAGTTCTCAAAGATAGAGAAAGAATTCAAGGAGACCATCGACCTGGTGGAAGAGGAGTTAAGCCGAATCATAAGTCTTGCTGAGCACACAATGACCTTGATGCAAAGGATTCAGGACCAGATCGCAAAAACCGAGAAGAACCTTATGAGCAAGAAGCCCAAGGAAACAGATCCTGAGGATTTCAGGAGCGTATTCAACAAGCTAACGGAAGACCTTGGCCAATTGTCAAAAGGAGTCAGGTACAAGATAAGGCAGAACGCGGAAGCCGCGATATCTCTCTGGAAGGATGTCAAGCTCATAAATTGAGAACAGGACCTTTCTTCAAACGTGTTCAAGCCCTTTTAAACAAGGAACAAAACACATATAAACATGTGCCTATTTGCGACAGGGTATGTCGAATGAGATCAGGCTCAAG
This sequence comes from Candidatus Woesearchaeota archaeon, assembly GCA_016930415.1. Lineage (GTDB taxonomy): Archaea > Nanobdellota > Nanobdellia > Woesearchaeales > SM23-78 > SM23-78. The sequence goes on from JAFGGS010000016.1 coordinate 283,731, forward strand.
GTGGCAGAAGCCATTCCTGAGGACGTGAACAAGGGTATCGTGAGGATCGACAGCACATTCTTGAAGCAGATAGACGTCCGCCCAGGCAGCATAGTCGAGATCGAGGGAGAGAGGGCTACTGTCGGTATCGCTGACCGCGCCCTTCCTGGAGACATGGGCCTAAACATCATAAGGACAGACCCTTTGATCAGGAGGAATGCCAAGACCAGCATCGGAGACGTGGTTACTGTCAGGAAGGCTGACGTGAAAGAGGCCAAGACAGTCACTATAGCACCTGCAAGGGAGGGCATGATGATCAAGGCAAGCCCCGAGATATTCAGGCGCGGACTCCTCGGAAGGCCTGTTGTCAAGGGCGACATAGTCTCTCTTGGCGGCACCCAGCGAAGAAGGAACACCATGGCAGGCCATCCTTTCTTTGACGAGATATTTCCCATGCTCAACGAGACTGTGAGCGGTTTTGGCCTGGGAGACCTGAAGTTCATAGTCACTGCCTGCGAGCCAAAGCAGGCAGTCCTCATAACAGAGAACACCAAAGTCACGCTGGTAGCAAAGGCGGCGGATGTCAGCGAAGAGAAGCAGATAGACGTCAACTACGAGGACATAGGAGGCCTTGATGAGGAACTCAAGAAGGTCCGAGAGATGATCGAGCTGCCCTTGAAGCATCCTGAGATATTCGACAGGCTGGGAATAGAAGCCCCTAAGGGAGTACTCCTGCACGGACCGCCAGGAACCGGAAAGACTCTTCTTGCAAAGGCAGTCGCGAACGAGACCAACGCCAACTTCATACTGATAAACGGCCCTGAGATCATGAGCAAGTTCTACGGCCAGTCAGAGGAGAACTTGAGGAACAAGTTCGAGGAGGCAGAGAAGAATGCTCCCTCGATCATATTCATAGACGAGATAGACGCGATCGCCTCCAAGAGGGAGGAGAGCAAGGGAGAGGTCGAGAAGAGAGTCGTAGCCCAACTCCTCGGACTGATGGACGGCCTTAAGACCAGAGGAAAAGTCATAGTAATCGCAGCGACCAACATTCCGAATGTCCTGGACCCTGCACTCAGGAGGCCTGGAAGGTTTGACAGGGAGCTAGAGATAGGAGTGCCTAACGAGACTGGCAGGCTCTCGATCCTGAAAGTCCACACCAGGAACATGCCTATCACGCCTAACTACGACATAGGCCAGACCAGGAGGGCTGTGAGCGAGAGGATAGATTCGCTCATGAGAGAGATGAATAGTCTCTCGAAGAAGAAGGAGAACGAGTCCTTGGCAGCGCTCCTCAAGACCAAGAAGGAAGAGCATGACATCCTGAAGAAAGCCTTGGAGAAGACCGGCAAGATGAAGAATGCAGACCTCCAGAAGCACATGGCAAGTCAGGAGACGACTCACCTCTTAGTAGAGGAAAAGGCAGCCATAAGGACCATACTGCTGGAAGAGTTCCTGAAGAAGATCGCAAGCACCACGTACGGGTTTGTCGGAGCAGACTTATCAAGCCTTGCGCGCGAAGCCGCGATGACTGTCCTGAGACGCGTGCTCTCAGACGTTACCTTGAAAGAGAACGAACCGATCCCTGAAGAAGTGCTCGCAAAGCTCATCCTGAAAGAAGGAGACTTCCAGGAAGCCCTCAAGGTAGTGCGACCAAGCGCGATGAGAGAAGTCCTTATAGAGATCCCGAACGTCAAGTGGGAAGACATAGGAGGCCTTGAGAACATCAAGCAAGAGCTCAAAGAAGCAGTAGAGTGGCCTCTTCAGAACAAGGATTCTTTCAGGAGGATGGGAGTCAAGCCTCCGAAAGGAGTCCTAGTCTACGGCGCTCCTGGAACCGGTAAGACAATGCTCGCAAAGGCAGTGGCTACGGAGTCCAAAGCTAACTTCATACTCATAAAAGGCCCTGAGCTCTTGAGCAAGTGGGTCGGCGAGTCAGAGAAGGCCGTGCGCAAGATATTCGAGAAGGCAAGACAGACCAGCCCGACAATCATATTCTTCGATGAGATAGATTCCCTTGTACCCAAGAGAGGCGGCGGGGGAAGCGATGACCACGTGACAGAGAGAGTTGTAAACCAGTTATTGACAGAGATCGATGGCCTGCAGTCATTGAACGATATAGTCATAATGGGAGCGACCAATAGGCCAGACATCATGGACACAGCCCTTCTCAGGCCTGGAAGGTTCGACAGGATCCTCTTAGTGCCAGCACCTGAGATGGAATCAAGAAAAGAGATATTCAAGGTTCACACCAAAGGAATGCCTCTTGACAAGGACGTCGTGATAGACGAACTCGTCGCGAAGAGTGAGGGATACGTCGGAGCGGACATCGAGAGCATATGCAGGGAAGCAGCCATCTTCTCTCTTCGAGAGGACATGGAAGCCAAGACCATCAAGATGAAACACTTCGAGATGGCACTTGAGAAAGTGAAGCCTTCATCCACCAAGGAAGTAGAGGAAGCATACGCCGAGCTTGAGAACAGTTTCAGGGCGGCGCGCGGCAAGGAGATGAAGCAGGATAGGCCCTCATATTACGGATAAGCCAAGAGCACTCGAGATTCTAGAAGAAAAAATTAAGTGCGCATAATCCTATTCAGGACTCGCCAAAGTTCTAGCGGTGAGCGCCAACGCAAGAAGAGAGACGCCGCCAGCAATCACGAACAATATCCTCATGCCGTAAGCGACTGCTATGAATCCTGACGCTACTGAGAGGATGAAGTAGCCTATCCTTGCAAGCGAGGAATAGCTCCCGACAACAACTCCCTCGATGCCCTCCTGTTCCCCAGTCTCAGACATGAGAGTCCAGGCAGAGATGTTCCAGAAAGCAGAAGCCAATGCCTGGAAGACCACGAGCAAGCATAGGAACACTATGCTGTCCGCGAACCCCATCAGCGTGAAAGCAGAAGAGGCAAACAAGACAGAGATTATCACCACCTTCGCGCTCCCGACCTTATCAACTATCTTTCCAGCAACTCCTTGGAACAAGTATGAGAATCCATCCAGGAAGAAGACCATTCCCACGGCCGCGTAGGTGTAACCCATCTGAAGCAAGAGAAGGGGCAGGAATATCTGGAATACAGGATTCTTTGAGTTCATAGCCGCGCCTAGGATGGCCATCGCTCTGAGCTTCTTGTGCGACAAGAATATCTTGATGGACCTCCAAGGATTGAAATCCCTCTTCTCAATCACAGGCTTGTGATGGCTCTTCCAGAGAGTAAGCCAAACCAAGAGTATCAGCATTCCGAAAAGCGAGAGCATGAGCGTGAACCTGATAGATACTAGCTGGGCAAGGTAAGCCCCTATCGGCGGTGCGATGAGGAATCCTATGTATGAGAAGCTCAGGAACACTCCTGCCTTAGAACCTCGTTCCTCCTTTGACAAGTGATCCTCGACCTTGGCCAAGGTGATCAAGCCTACGCCAGCCCAGCCCACTGCCGCGAGGAAGCGAGCAAGCATTATCATCGGGACGGTCGGCATCCAGATGTAGAGCACGGCAGCGATGGCCTGAAAGACAATCCCCGCGTATATTATCCTTTTGCGGCCGACGTGATCAGCAAGAGCGCCTACGACCGGAGAGAACAAGACAAGCATAAGCGGGAAGCATGCAAAAACGATCCCCAGCATCTGATCGCTGATGCCCGCCTCCTTAAAATAGATCGGGAGCAGAGGCGCATATAAGTATATCATGAAGTTGAACAGCACGCTCACAAGCGTCGGCACTACAAGCTCCTTCCTCATGCTGAAGAAACGCATAAGTAAGACGAGCGGATTCGATGTTTAAAAAATTTTTGGAATGATGACAGCCGCAATAGACATAACAAAGATATACAACAAGAGCATGATTTTTTAGTAAGCTTTAAAAACTCTTGTTCACAGAAAGCATCTTATACTGGTTTTTGATGAGTATGTTGAAGGTGATTTTAACATGAGCGTAAGAAGGAAAGTCTTATCTGCCGCTGCTCTTGCGGCCATTGGAGTGATTACGGTAGGCGCAAGGAAGCTGCACCAGCACGACTATGACGAGAAAGCGCTCGCGCTCCTAAGAGGATTCGCATCCAAGGTGAAAGTAGAAGCTGACCGAGTGGAGAAAGCAGCCGCAAGAAGACTCAAGGCCAGGAGAGCCAGAAGGGCGAAGGCCAAGAAAGCAACCGGAAAGCGTAAGCGTTAAAAAGAATAGTCTTCTTCTATATCAACAAGTGGTTATTTTGAGGCAGGGCGAGAAGGTACTCTTAAGATCAGGACAGGACAAGTATGAAGGCGTGTTCGTGAAAGAGGATGACTTGAACATATTCATAAAGCTAAAGAGCGGATACAACCTGGGAGTATCAAAGGCGAGCATTTCTGAAGTCAAGAGCGTCGACAATTCAAGAGAGGAAAAGAACCTGGAGAAGGAGAAGATGAAACCTATGAAACAAGACAAGTCATTGCCAACCATCTCGCTCCTCCATACAGGAGGCACAATCGCGTCAAGAGTGGATTATGAGACTGGCGCAGTCACTGCAAAGTTCACGCCAGAAGAGATACTCATCATATTCCCAGAGCTCACAAGGATAGCCAACATCAAGAGCAGACTCATCTCCAATATGATGTCCGAAAACATAAGGTTCCACCACTACAACGTCATGGCGCAGGCAGTAGAGGAGGAGATCCGAAACGGCGCCCAAGGAGTCATAATAACCCATGGGACAGACACGCTACATTACACCGGCGCGGCATTAAGCTTCGCACTGAAGAACGTGCAGATACCTGTCATGATCATAGGAAGCCAGAGAAGCAGCGACCGCCCAAGCACGGACTCTGCAATTAACCTGTTAAGCGCGGCCACGTTCATAACGAAGACAAGCATGGCAGGCGTGTTCATATGCATGCACGAAGACATCAATGACGACAAGTGCATCGTGATAGAAGGCGTGAACGCAAGGAAGATGCACACGAGCAGGAGAGACGCGTTCAGGCCGATCAACAAGACGCCGGTCGCAAGGGTCAACTACGCCACGAAGAAGGTGGAAGTCATAAGACCATATCCTGCGCCACAAGGAGAATTCACAGTCAAGCCCTTTGATGAGAAAGTGAAGGTTGGGTTGGTAAAAGTCCACCCGCAGATGTATGCAGAGGAATTAAGCCCTTATGACAGCTTCGACGGACTCATAATAGAGACTACCGGCTTAGGACAAGCCCAGATAATCGCGTTCGACGACAAGTCAATCGAGAACGAGAAGATCATGCACGCGCTGTCCCGCATCGCGAAGAAGATACCAGTCGCGGCAAGCCCGCAGACGATATACGGCCGGGTGAACATGAATGTGTACAGCGAAGGCCGAAAACTAATGGACCTGGGAGTATTAGGCAACTATTGCGACATGACGCCTGAGACCGCATTCATAAAGCTTGCGTGGCTCATATCAAACCATAGCACGCAGGAAGTGAAGGAGTTCTACGATAAAAATCTACGGGGCGAGATTAGCGAGAGGAGCGAGAAGGAGACGTTCTTAATATGAGCAGGCCGAACTACGAGGAACTTGGCTTCAAGTGCGGTATCGAGATTCACCAGCAGCTCGAGGGCAAGAAGCTCTTCTGCAACTGCCCGACCGATATCAGGAAGGACAAGCCTGACTTCGAGATAGTGAGGAGGCTTAGGGCCAGCGCCGGCGAAGAGGGAAGAGTCGACGCCGCCGCGCTTCACGAGCAGAAGAAGCAGAAGTACTTCATCTACCAAGGATACTACGACTTGACATGCGGCGTGGAGCTTGACGAGGAGCCTCCGCAGCCAACGAACACCGAGGCTCTCAAGACCGCGCTTCGCGTGGCTAAGATGCTAGGCTGCAGGATAGTCGACAAGATCCAAGTCATGAGAAAGACAGTGATAGACGGGTCTAACGTGTCAGGGTTCCAGAGGACTGCGCTCATCGGGATGAACGGCTGCTTAGAAGTGGGAGGAAAGATGTATGGAATCGAATCGGTCTGCCTTGAGGAGGAGGCGTGCCAATTAGTGAAGAGGACTGAGGATCACGACATCTACAACCTTAGCAGGCTAGGGATACCTCTCCTTGAGATCGCTACGGCGCCTGACATGAAAACCCCTGAAGAAGCAAGAGAGGTCGCGGCGAAGATAGGCATGATCCTGAGAAGCACCGGCTCTTGCAAGAGAGGGATTGGCTCGATAAGGCAGGACGTCAACCTGAGCATCAAGGGAGGCTCGCGCGTAGAGATCAAGGGATTCCAAGAGCTGAAGAGCATCCCGAAAGTGATAGAATATGAGGTCGAACGACAGCTCAAGATCATCAAGAATGGCGAGAAGATGAAAGAGGAAGTCAGGAAAGCTGAAGCCGACCTGACGACAAGCTTTCTTAGGCCCATGCCAGGGACTGATCGGATGTATCCTGAGACTGATATTCCTGAGATAACTCCAAACGTCAAGGGGATCGAGGCCATAAAGACCATCGAGGAGAGGATAGAAGAGGCCATGGGCCAGTTCAGCCTTGCAAAGGAGCTTGCGACCCAGGCCGTGAAGGCAGGGATAGACCTTGCAGGCTATGCTGAGAGATACGCCAACCTCGAGCCGAAATTCATCGCAGACACGCTCATCAACGCCCCTAAGGAGATAAAGGCAAGGTTCAAAAAAGAAGTCGACGCGCTAAAGCACGCCGACGAGCTCTTCGACAAGGTGAACCGCGGAGAGCTGCCGAAAGGAGCAGTCTTTGAGATACTGTCAGAGATCGCCCACGGCAAGAAACCGGACTTATCAGGATACAAGAGCCTGAGCGCCAAGGAGCTAGAAGCAGAGATAATAACGCTTGTAAAGAAGCAGAAAGACGCGACCACCCAGGCCTTGATGGGCTTAATAATGGGCAAACACAGGGGAAAAGTGGACGGGAAGACGGTCATGGATCTTCTTAAGAAACACAAGAAATAAAAACCCGAAGCAAGAGGATATGATTCTTATGCAATGGAGCAAGCTTTTCGCACACAGAGTATTCTTCCAGGACAAGGCATTGCAAGACCTGAAGAGAGATCACATGTTCATAGACATGCACACTCACACAGGATACTCCCATGACTCAAACACCAGAGTGAGTTCTCTGCTACGAACCGCCAAGAAGGAAGGGATAGGGCTTGCAGTGACAGACCATCTTCAGGTAAAAGGCGCATTAGAGGCATGCAAAGACAGAAAAGTCTTTGTAATACCGGGGATTGAGATTGCGGCCAAGGAGAACAAAGAGATCCTGTTATATTTCTATAGCATAAAGGACCTCCTGGATTTCCACCAGAAAAATATAGAAAGAAGACTGACAACACATGAATATAAGCACGCAAGATTCAGGAACACCATCAAATCCCTGAAATGCACCACTCCGATGATAGAACTGCTAGAACAAGCAGACGAATATAACTGCGTGAAGTGCATACCGCACCCATTCTCATACCTGCTGAGGAACAGCCATAAGTTCTTCTCCCAAAAAGACGGGAAGATGAAGCTCATCGACGCGATCGAGGTCGTGAACTCCACCATGAGCCCGAGCAGGAACAAGAAAGCGGCTAAATGGGGGATGAAGCAGAAGAAAGCCTTCACCGCAGGGAGCGACGCCCACACCGCCAAAGAGCTTGGGAAAGCCATGACCGCGACCAGAGCCAGCAATATCGAGGAGTTCCTAGAGCGGATACGTGAAAAACAAGGGATACTCCTGGGAAAGGAGATGAGCAGGAGGGAAGCGATAAATCATATCATAAGGCTTGGCCTTGTAAAAAGAGAGAAGATGGAATGAGGCTAGAATCGGCCAAGGAAGATTGTTCAGGCAAGCTCTTTCTCTAACAGCAGGTAATTAGCCGCCCAGAGCATTGACTCATCAGAATAGTAAAGAGCAGTCTTGAATGGTTTTCCACGCCTATCAAAGACTTCCAGGAAATTCTTATGCTCAAGCACGAGCTTCCTGTAAGCATTAAGATAACCTACCGCGATCTTCTTATCAGTCTTGGCCGCGACTGCTATGAACATCATCCCGATATGCGCCCACACAGCATCCCTCTCATAATCGCCCGCGAATACCTCTAGCCTTATCATCTTGTGCGCTTTTTCCCTAGAAGACGCATATTTAAGAGGGAAAGGCTTGTTAAGATCCTCTTTCATGACAGACGCAAGAGCAGACTTGCGCATGACAGGATCATGTATTATTCCAGACCAGAAAGGAAGAGTATTCGCTCCTCCGCAGACATCCTTCCCGCCAGACAAGTCATCAAGGAAGTAGCTTCCGGTCCAGAAATGCTTTTTCAGAAGAGAGGCATAATCATACTTCTTGAATGGATTGGCGAGACCTAGGAATGCCAAATCCTCCCTTAGCATCGCAGTCATCACGTTATCATAACACGAGCTTGAACGGACAGAATAATCCTTCATGGAACTGAAATGGCAATCCTTACGGACAAGCCCGGTGTTCTTATCTATCACCGCATCAAAGTATCTCAAAGATTCCTTCTCTAGAAAAAAGCGATACCTCTCAACCAAGCTCTTGTCTCCAGCCACCTTAAGGGAGCGTACTATGAATGCCAGCGCGTCAGGAGAGTATACCTGAGGAAAGGTGAAAGCTTTTCCTCCAGGGCTGATTATCTGCTCGATCCGGCCGTGCTTCTCAAAGATCGAGAGTGCATAGGCAAGAGTACTTATCACCTGCTTTTTATAGCCAAGCTTCACAAGGCTCTCAGCGCACCACCCGAAATCCCTGCAGTAGAACTCGCAGAAATGGCCTGCGCTCACCCTGAAATACCTCTTCTCATGGTCATAACAGGATTCTATGATCTGTCGGCAGATGGATTCGGGCGATCCTGAGTATCTCTTGATGCCAAAGAAGAGCACCCTGATTCTCCGGAAAAACATACGCAACGACTCCTTCAGGTAGACAAACATCATTCTTTTTCGGATTTCTTGTTGAAAATATCCTTCGTCCTATTCTTATGCTTATGGAATATGAAATCATATCTCTTCTTCAGGGAATCTACATCCATGTAGGATATCTTATGCTTCTCAAGAGGTTTCTTCCTGAAAAGCTTCATGTCAAGAAAATCCTGCTTCCCTCCACGAAAGACCGTCAGCTTGACGACTGGATTGGCGTAATGCGCGTTGAAAGCCTCTCCGAAGACCTTCTTCAACGATCCGTAGTAGAATGCCAGGCCAAGCGCTACCAAAACCCATATCATATCCCTCGCCCTGGTGATCATCGCAAGGCCGACTCCAGCAGCAGATCCTAACGCAAGCGAGCGGAAGAGCCAAGCCTGCATGAACTCAAGGCTTCCCAAACCCATAGGGACTGGTATCAGGAAAGACATTCCGACAACAGAGAATACCATGAACGTCTTGCCAAGCGACGGCGCCACACCAACCATCTTAAGCAGGAAGTGATACTCGACCATGGACAGGGAGAAAGCAAGTATGGTGAGTCCTAAGGCATAGAAATAAGCCTTCCTCTCTTCATTGTAGAACCTTATGATCGGCTTCTCAAACTCTGCAATTGCATGCTCATACTTAGAGAGGAACTTGAGCCTGTCAAGGTTCAGGAACCTGAAAAGCGCGATGAATATGGGCTTTCCCTGCCACATCCTGTTATAGAAAGTCCAGTTGACGAATATCAGGAAGCAGCACAGGAGCGCAAGGAAGACTGCATAGCCCCCTGAGAGTGCATGGCTAAGGATCAACAGGAAACAGCCTATTGCGAACATGATCACCGTAAACGAGAGCTCGATGGTCTTGTCTATCGTGATGGAAGTCAATGCCTGCCTGAAGCTTATCCCGTTCCTCATGCACATGGCAGCCCTCACAGGCTCCCCTGCGAGCTTGCCAGTAGGGGTCACGTAACTGACCCCGTAATCTATTACTCTATAGCTCAAGAGCTCTGAGAAAGTTATGTTCTTATGGCCTTGGGCGTGGAGCAAGACGTTCCAACGTGCCGCAAAGGTAAGCATGATAAAGAATGAGACCAATAAGTAGCCTAGGAGGAGCGGCCAAGTCACGTTCTTAAACGCAGACCAGACGTCCCCGAAAGGATACACCCTCAGGACAAGCCATAACAATAGCAGACCAAGCGCGATAGAAAAGGTGACACTCATCGAAGTCCTGCTTATTTTCATCCCGACGACCCCTCGCCTGAAATAATTTAAACGCACCTGCGAGGATTCGAACCCCGGACCTACAGCTTTCACCTGCCTTTCAGTTAACTCTCACCATGCCAATGACGGCACTAGCGAAATGATCTTCATCAAGGAAAGTTTTAGGAGGCTGCCGCGCTATTTGCCCTCTCGGCCGGAAGTATCCTGCCGACATCCAGGCTGCGCTACAGGTGCAAATATCCTAGTTGTATCTTAAATATCTTTTTAAAGCAAAAAAGTAAGGGTTGATTTATTAATGTTTTGCTAAAAGAACTGGGATTACGTGCCGCTAGTCGCGAGCGAGCTCGTCTAGGGTCCTGACCTTGCAGTACGCGCCCAAAAGCCTTCTTAGGTTTCCATGGGTGTGTGATCCGAAAGCGTTGGTTATGTCCAGGTGCAAGGCCTGCAACGTGCCGTTCTCATCTGGCAGCCAGCTCTCATCTACGCGCTCAGCATATAGGGCTGCTTCAACACCATCATAATGGAATCTAGCCGGAAGCTTATCTCCTCGGCGAGGAGTCCTCTGTTCAAAGCCAAAACCAGTAAGCAAGACTGTCAAATCAGAGACTGCCTCTGTTAACTCAGCCTTATCAGCGATTATCACGTATAGCTGGAATTTCATATCATCATCCAAGGTAATGTCATACGGCATGTTTAGTCCTCTTTTCAGTAGTCGCATTACCGACCATTTATAAATCTTTCGGTAAGTAGCCACTCCCTAGTGACTACTTTTTCTCAAAAGATTTAATTATGACCGCACATCCCAGAAAGAATATGCACAAGGAAACGTACGAGCTAAAGAAGATCGCTGAAGACTTCATCGTGAAAGAGAACTCAACTGAGAAGATCCAAAAAGAGCTCAAGGAAAAAGGAGAATACAAGGTCTTCAGGCTCAGGAAGAAGCACTACACGACAGAGAACGCAGTCCAGCAGATAGCAAAAGCCCTTCGCCTTCCAAGAAAGAACATCGGATACGCAGGAAGCAAGGACTCAAAAGCGATTACTACGCAACTGATAAGCATCAGAGCAGCGCCAAAAGAGAACATCCTTGCTCTTCACCTAAATGACCTGGAACTCGAGTATCTTGGCGCAATGGAGGATCCAATCTGCCTCGGAGACCTGGAAGGCAACAGCTTCGAGATAACCATAAGGAACCTTAGCGAAAGCAAGGAAGATGCGCCTCGGAAGATAACCATGTTCATCAATTATTTCGGAGAGCAAAGGTTCAGCAAGAACAACGCCGCAATCGGGAAAGCAATAATAAAGAAAGAATTCAAGAGAGCCACAGAGCTAATCATCGAGTCATCCGCAGATGATGCTAAGAAGCTCGAAGAACACCTCTCGAAGAGCAGGAACGACTACGTCGGCGCTCTCAAAACCCTGCCATTCAAGACCCTTACCTTGTTCATACATGCATATCAAAGCAAGCTATGGAACGAAGCAGCAAAGGCACTGATAGAGGGAAATCCAGGCCGAGAAAACGAACTAATCCCACTAATCGGCTTCGGGACTGAATTCATGAGCAAAGAAACAGAAGAGACCTACAAGCAGATACTTGAGAAAGAAGGTGTGAGCCAGTCAGACTTCGTGATACGCGCAATCCCCGACCTCACCAGCAACGGAAGCGATCACACACTCTACGCAGAGATAAAAAACCTGAAGATCCAAGAGATGGAAGAGGACGAGCTAAACCCGGGAAGGAACAAGTGCAAAGTCACATTCTCACTAGCCAAAGGCTGCTACGCGACAGAAGCAATCAAAGCAATGATGGTACAAGACGCGCCGCAATAAATAAGGATAGACGCTCAACAGCAATCAATATCTTTATAAATTTGCAGGGCGTAACACCCCTCAGACCACAACAAGAAGCACAGGGGTGAATAAAGGTTGATTTTCAAGAAGCAGATAATCTACATGGACAACGCAGCCACGACCGCACTCGACCCGAAGGTCACGCAGGCCATGCTGCCTTTTTTCGAGCAGAAGTATGGGAACGCGTCTTCAAGCCATCAATTAGGCCGCCAGGCAAAAGAGGCATTGGAGCGTTCAAGAAGCGTGATCGCAAAGAGCATCGGAGCGAAGGCTGGCGAGATCTTCTTCACGAGCGGAGGGACCGAAGCCAACAACTTTGCTATCAAGTCAGTCGCTTTCGCCAACAGGAGCAAGGGAAACCATATAATCACTACCAAAGTCGAACACGAGTGCGTATTGAATAGCTGCAAGTGGCTCGAGAAGCAAGGCTTCAAGGCCACCTACCTTGACGTTGACAAGGAAGGATTCGTGAACCCTGAAGAGATCGAGAAGGCAATCACTCCGAAGACGATCCTGGTGTCGGTCATCCATGGAAACAACGAGATAGGCACGATCCAGGACTTGGCAGCCATAGGAAAGGTCTGCAGGAAGCATAGCGTCTTGCTCCACACAGATGCTTGCCAGAGCTACTGCAAGACAGACTTGGATGTCAATAAGCAACAAGTCGACCTAGTGACGCTCAACGCCCACAAGATCCACGGGCCGAAGGGCGTCGGCGCGCTCTATATCAGGGAAGGAGTGAACATACTCGCCTGGCAGAGCGGAGGAGGGCACGAAGGAGGCCTAAGGTCAGGGACAGAGAACATCCCAGGCATAGTCGGATTCGCAGAGTGCGTGAAGCAAGGAGCGTCAAAGACCCACAGAAAGCACATGACCGCCCTTCGCGACAAGCTCATCTACGGAGTGCTCAAGATAGAGGGAGCAAGGCTTAACGGCCCGAGGGGCGATAAGAGGCTTTGCAACAACGCAAACTTCGTCTTTCCAGGGCTCGTCGGCGAGACCATAGGCGGCTATCTGGACCAGAAAGGCATCTGCTCCTCGACTGCAAGCGCGTGCACCGTGCATACGAACGAGCCAAGCCATGTCCTCCAGGCAATCGGCCTCTCAAAGGAGGAGGCGGAAGGAGGCCTTCGGCTCACGATCAGCAGGTTCACGACCGAAGAGGAAGTGGACAAGGCGCTGAAGGCGCTTCCAGGGATAATCGCGAAGATACGATAGAAAATGGCTGTCCGAAGAGCAAGACCAAGGGATCTTGAGGGAATATATAATATCGTGAAGGGCACAAGGGAATTCGAAGCCTCAAAAAACACGCGTTTCTTCAAGAAGCAGGAGCTTAAGGAGTGGATTTCCGACAGGAAGAGCAGCATAGTCCTAGTCTCAGAAGAAGGAAAGATAAACGGGTTCTTGTTCGCGAAGATAATCTCACGGAACTGGTGTATGCTGGATAGCATCGCAGTGTCGCCAGATCACAGGGGGAAAGGATGTGCCACCAGGTTGCTCGATAAACTGTACAAGGAGCTTAAAGCAAAGAAGTGCGACTACATCCAAGCGCTCGTCTTGGCAGGTAACAAGCAGACCAGAGGCTTCTGGAGAAAGAAAGGGTATTCTGAAGGAAACAAGTTTGTCTGGATAGAGAAATTCTTATAACCACTAACTAGTGACTAAAAATCGAAAGATTTTTAAATGATCCCCATTTCAGGAAAGAACATGAGCACAAAGAACTACATCCCTGCAGAAGACGTGACTGCAGTCACGCTAGTCGGCGGAGAAGGCTCAAGGCTAGGACCGCTAGTCTGGTCCAGGACAAAAGCAGGAGTCCAATTCGGCACATCAAGAGTCACTGCCGCAGCAATATCCAGCGCGTTCAACTCAGGAGTCGAAAGAGCAGTACTAGCAACACAATACCTGCCATTCAGCCTAAGGAAGTTCTATTCAACAATATATGGGGTGGAATGCGGACCAGACAGGAAGATCACGATAATATCGCCTCACGACACCATGAAAGAAGATGCGACATACAGAGGAACTGCCCACGCATTCTCTGAAGCCCTCAAGATAGCAGGCCGCATGAACCCAAAATACGTGCTGGGACTCTCAGGAGACCACACATACAAGTTCAACTTCGCAGGGCTGTTCGACCAATTCTACGACAGGTACGATGACAACTCATTCATAGTACTGACCAAGAAAGTAAAGCGCGAAGAAGCTCACCGGTTCGGGATAATCCAGATAAAGAAAGGGAACACAAAAATAGTCTCGTTCAAGGAAAAACCACAAGATCATGAGCTTCCCGAAGGAGACGAGCTCGACGCAAGCCTAGGAATATACTTCGCACCGACAAGGGTATGGCAAAAGGCTCTTGAGATAGACCAGGAAAGGGCAAGGAGAGAAGAATCAGAACAAGACCTGGGAAAAAATGTCATCCCATTCCTCATAAACAGGCAAAACGAGTTCAAGGTCCACGCATTCCCATTCAGCGGGTACTGGCAAGACGTCGGAGAACCTCAAGCGTATTATGAAACCTGCAAGGACGTCTTCCTGAAGAGGAACCCAGACCTGTTCGGAGACCCGACCTGGAAGATAGACGGCATAGGAGAGCCCGAATTCATCGGGAACGGAAAACCATACTTCAAAGGGGGCGACGTCAAGATAAACGAGTCAAACGTCGGAGGAACAGTCATATCACCTGGAACAACCATAGAGCGATCCACTGTAGAAGATTCCATCTTGCTAGGCCAATCACACAACCGAAGGACCAACGTCAGGAACTACACGACAATAAGACGCGCAATCGTAGACAAGGCATCAGACATCGGCCCAAACGCAGAGATCACGAGTGAAGAAGGAGTCCTAATAGTCACAAAAGACACTAGAATCCCATCAGGCGTCAAGATAAGGCCGAAAGGAGACGCAGTGGTAGCCAGCCTTGAGCGCATGGCTGAGAACTACACAAACCTGACCAAATACATCGACAACCTAGAAAAGAAAGGCATAGCAGTACAACTCTACGACCCAGAAGGCAACGAACACCACCTAGAAGAAATTGTGACACTGGGAAAAGCGCTGAAACGATAAGCGACCCATAATCCAAAGAGACATCGCTCATCCAAGCTTCTTCATTATGTCTAGGAACACCTTCTCGATCATCTGCTCGCCGTTTATCCGCAGGAGGACTCCTTTCTTCTCATAGAAGCTTATCAAGGGAGCAGTCTCAGAGTGGTATTTTGAGAGCCTCAGCTTCACTGCTTCTGGCTTGTCATCATCCCTCATTATCAGCTCCCCTCCACAGGAGTCGCACACGCCCTCGACCTTTGGCTTTAGGTAAATAATGTTGTAATTTGCCTTGCACTTGGAGCAGATCCTTCTCGCACCAATCCTCTCAATAGACTTGTCATCCCCAACCTCTATAAGGATGCAGTGCTTTATCGGCCGCAGCCTGTCCAAGTTCTCTGCTTGGGAGATATTTCTCGGGTAGCCGTCAAGTATGAATCCTGGCTTCGCATCGTCTTTCTTTAGCCTTTCAGCAACTATCTGGTTGGTTATCTCGTCAGGGACAAATATCCCTTTGTCTATAAGGTCTTTGACTTTCCGACCAAGCTCAGTATCCTGCGTCCTCATCTCTCGGAATACGTCTCCAGTCGATATGTGAGGAATGTGAAACTTCCTCTCAAGCCTCTCTGCCTGCGTTCCTTTGCCGCTTCCTTGCGCGCCAAGCACAACTATGTTATTCTCCTTGTTTTTTTCATCCATAAAAAACTCACCTTTCTTAGGATTCAAGAGGATTTCTGATATAAATAATCTTCCAATAACCTAGCCGAAATAGCCGTATTCCTGCCTGGACTCAGAGTCTCCTTTCCAAGTGTCCCTGAGGCGTTCCAGAACGTTTAATAACTCAGGCTTCACTGCAATCCAGTCCGAGTAGAATCTCTTTATCAGTGCCGCTGCCCCTTCTTCCGAGTAATTGAACTCCATAAGCAGGAGCTCTTTCTCGCCATATGATAGCTTCCGCATCAGCTCCAGCACCTTCTTCCGATCGTTATCTGAGAACCGTTCTGATTCCTGCATGTTCGCCAAGTGGTTTTCCGGCTGGATTATGTCGTTTAGTATCTTAAGCGCAAAGTCGCAGCGCTCCTGTATCTTGAAGAGTATGCTTCTCAAGAGGAATTTTCCTGGCTCTAGCTGACCTAGCACGAATTCCCGGTCAAGTTCTTCTAGCTCCGCAAGCCCGTGCTTCTCCTTGAGCAGGTCGTAGTCCTTCTTTGCGTCTTTCTCCTTGTGACTATCTTTTTCTTCACTCATGTTTTGCTTCACCTATCCTTCCTTACGGGCTGGTCGGTTGTTTTTAACTTTTTCTCTTATTTCATGATCCGCGGCATTTATTGGCTGATAAGACCAGAATAGTAACATTTATATATGAGTTCTTGTAATACAAGGAGAATACTATACAATTACGTATACCAATCGAGATGTTTCGACTGAAAAGAACACAAGAAAAATACAAGTAAACTACTAATGTCATACATACAACCTACAGGGGATTTGTGTTGAAAGGTAGACAAGCCAAGAACAGGACAAAAGAATCCGGAAAGCCACGAGAAGGGCAAACCGAAATAGTGAACATAAGAATCCCGAAAGACCTCATTCTAGAACTAGACTTTCTCGTAGAGAGAAGAGTGTTCAACTCACGCTCAGAAGCCATAAGAGAATTTGCAAGAGAATACGTGCAAAGCCAAATGCACGAAAAAGACGCCAAAAGTTCTGAACAAGGGAGGAAGACAAAATGGTAGACTCCATCGTGAGCATCAGGATGCCTTCCTCCCTGGTTCATGAACTCAAAAGCCTCTCGAAAGAGAACCACTTCCTAGACGTAAGCGAGGAGCTGCGAAGCATAATCAAGATCAAGACAAGAGAATACAAACTGAAGATAAGCGACGGCCAAAATATAACTGAAGAGAGAGAGGAGAAGATCGTAGAGAAACAGGTCGACTTCAAAACAGAGAATATCGTCAAGGAAGAGCTTGTCAAGCGGCTCAAGGAAATGATAAGGCAGCTTGAGAAGAACCATAAGGAAAGATGAAAACAAGATGAGAAGAACTAGCAGCATGAAAAGAAGCGGAGGGATGAAGAGCCCAAGCAGCCCCATGACAGGAAGAAGTCCGGCGGCTATCTTCATGCTAGCTACAGCAGCGATACTCATCACAATACTCACCATGATCATAACTTCCGCCCAAGCGTCTGCCATAATAGACCTCGTCTCACCAGAAGATGGGATGCACACGAACCAGAGCACGAACACGTTCGAATACTACCTCAACTTCAATGCGACCCAATGTACCATAAAGATAGACGGCACAAGCGCCAATACGACTCAAAGCAACAACGCAGGATTCAACACAATATCTGCTAGCGCCGCAATGGGCGAGCATCAATGGAAAGTCTCATGCGCAGGATCTAACGGGACAGAGGAGAGTGAGGAGAACCAACTTACAATCGACTTAGTAGGACCTAGCATAGTGCTGTTCACCCCGCAGGATGGTGCGACGCTCACCACAAGAAAAGCGTCTTTGAGCTTCGTGGCGCTCGACAACTTCGCTGAGCTGCTAGGATGCAGCATCAACATAGATGGGGAAGAAGCATATACTGTAGAAGCCAACAACAGCGAACCGATGACCATGACCACATACGACTTCCCGGACGGAACGCATACCTGGAACGTGGGATGCAGCGACATGGCACAGAACTATAGAATGAGCGATACTAGAAGCTTCAAGACCAACACCACGCCCGCGGCGCCGACCTTCAGCATATCCCTCTCCAGGACGGCTTTCTACACAGGAGAGCAAGGCCAGATTACAGTCGCAGCTCCAGAAGGAAGCAGCGCAAGGGTCGAAGTATGCCCCGACACTAGCGGATTCGTCGAGTGCAGCGTACCCATAGACGTGCATAACTCGACCTCATTCCCTATCCAACAAGGATTGCCATTCCTCTACAATGCTAACAAGTACATAGTCGAAGCCTACTTCACGTACGCAAATTACACCGAAACGAAGACTGCAAGATACAATGTCAGCAGCAACATCGCAATAAACGTAGACTACCCTGATAAGCCCAGGAAGAACGAGCCAGTGATGCTGGAAGCCAATGCGGGCGGAGGATATGGGACCTTGAACTACAAGTGGATATTGAGCAACGGGAACGTGGTCGAGAATAGGAAGGCCAACATCACGTACGCCTCAGCAGGAAACTACACTAACATAATAATCGTGACAGACGCTTACAACAATTCAGTCAACAGGAGCATTTCCCTTGATGTCAGCGACTCCTACAAGATCAAGGTAATCGTGAAGGATGAGGAGACGCAAGCAAAGATATGGAAGGCCACTGTGGAAGTGGACGATCAGGAGAAAGACACCGACACCAATGGAGAGGTAGAGCTCTTCCTCAGGAAAGGCAAGAGAGACATCAGCATACTCGCAGAGAACTACTCCCTCTACGCTGGCGAGCTTAACGTCACGAATGACGAGACATTTACAATACTGCTGATGCCGATGCAGCTGGTCAGGACAGAGCCACAAGTGACCTTGACTTATCCCGACAACAACGCGAAGATAATGGGAGACTCCTCTGAACTGGGATTCAAAGTAGACCACAAGTACAAGACGAACTGCAGCATATACATAAGCGAGGAGCTGAACAGCGGCTTCTTCATCCACCTGGGAGATAAGGAAGTGGCTGCGAACGACAATGGAGAGAAGAGGATCCAGGTCATAGAGCTTGAGAACATGACTTATTATTGGAAGGTGGAATGCAGTGATGATAAGGGCAAGACAGGATCCAGCGAGACCAGGAAATTCGACGTAGGGCTTAAGACATCGCTCTCCAAAGCAGGCAACGAGATCCAGCTCCTAAGCTCAAGGGTCAAGGAGTACGAGCTGCTGCTCTCGGACATCGCCAACATGCCGCCGGACCTGAAGGAGGGCGTAACCAGGCTTGGTCTAGGCAAGCAGATTGAAGACGCGATAAAGGTCATGAAGGATGCAATCAGGGACATCGACGGCCTTTCCAGGAGCAACCAGCCAGCCGACCAGATCGAGAGCTCTAAGAGGTCACTGTTTGAGAAAGCTGAGAGCGCATACCAGAAAGCGCCAGTAGATATAACCTTGTTAGGATCAGATTCGTTCGTGGACTACATAGAGTCCGCAGATCTAGAAGGGCTTGTCAATGAGGTCATCAAGTTAGAATACGGCGAAAACGAGAGCATCAACGCAAAGCAGGCCTTCAGCAGGATTGAGGAGCTTCAGCAGGAAGCAGTGATATCCACCAAGACCAAGAACCTCAGGGTGAGCTTTAGGGATGGAGCTCAGAAGGATATCACCTTGGTGATAAGAGATATCAAGACCTACAACATAACAAGCGACGCCACGCTAGTGGAGGCCATACCTAAGGAAGTGGCGGCGAGCGCAGGAGAGATAAAGAGCGCGGCCGCGTTCAAAGTGATAAAGGATGACCCTATAATAAGCTTCCCGCTCTCCAAGGATGCTACGATAACATACTACTTTGAGAAGCACATCAGTCCAGAATCGCTTCGAGACATCAGGATAGCTGTCTTCACAGGCCTTGACAGGCTTGAGCCTGAATATGTAACTGGGTTTAGCATAAGCGACTTCGCGATTCCAGGAATCAAGAAGGGTTGGCTAATCCCGACCATAGTAATAATATTAGCAGGACTCGTTGTCTTCGCGACAAAGTACGAAGGTGTCAAGGCTGCAAAGTACGCGCTCTATCTTGCCAAGAGGAAGAACACAGTCCACTACATCAACGTAATCCTAAGCGACATAGCAGATAACCTGCAAGCAGGCAACGTGCAAAAAGCGATCTCGCTCTATGATGAGGCCAAGTCAGCGTATATTGATCTTCCAAGCATCGCAAAGAACGACGTGTATGAGAAGATAATGGATACTGCGAATAGGATCGAGAACTACCAGGAGACCCTTGCCAAGGATGACAGGCTGAAATCCATCACCGCACGGCTTCAAAGGACTGAGCAGATGATCTCTACGCAGCAGATAGGGATCGTGATACATGATTACAAGCAGATAGAGGAGATGTATCACTCGCTTGAGGACAATGAGAAGGATGTTGTCCATGCAAGGATCGTGGACATAGGGAACAAGATACAGGTGATGATCGACAGCAACAAGGCTTGAAGGCCTAAGAGCAAGACAAGCCTCGGGACGTAACCAAGATAAGAGATTGAAGAGACCAAGAACAAGATGAAAGACAAGAACATCAAGAAGGAACTCGCATTCGGAATCCTGATATTCATACTCGTAGTGCTATCAATCAAGGGGCTCATCACTGTCGCGCAATACGTGGGATACGCGTCTTACATGGAGGCTGATGGGGGCACGATAACAGAGATAGAGCTAATAGCCAAGTTCGACGTGACCCATTGGAACGCGCTTTACGGGACTGCTTGGAGCGTCGGCTACACGAGCACTTGGATGTATAACCTGACAGGGAACACTACGCTTACGACTACCAATAACGAGAAGCACATGATATTCATGTGCTTTGAGCCAGGAGTCGAGCACGAGCTGTACGCAAGCATGGTGCCTGAGGCAGCAATAGACTTCAATACGCTAACTGCAGCTACGCCTGCTGAATACGACGCTTACATGAATGTCAACGGCGCAAGCTTCTACTCGGCGACCAACACGTTCACAGAGACAGAGACCTTCGAGGTTGGGGAGAACTCAATCACTACAGCGGCGACTATCACGATGCGTCAGTCAACAAGCAACGTCACCTCCTTCGTGACTGGTCTACTCAAGGATGGCAGCGGAAACCTCGTCTTGGTCACTAAGATACTGACCGCGCCGATCCAAGGATACAACTACGGATTATACAATTACCAGATGCTCCTCCCGATACAGAACGCTGATTCACAATTGTATTATGTCTGGAGCGACCCCACAGACGAGTGCCCTGAAGGGCAGGGAGTGGCGCCATGGACTGGCTGGGTGTTCGGAAACGTGACAGACACCTCAGGCAATCCGCTTGGAGAGGTAGCGATAGTCGTAGGAGGCCAGGTCAACATAAGCGATAATGTCACTGGAGAATACACTGTCTACAACGTCGAGGAAGGCAACCACTCCATATTCGCGCTCAAGACAGGCTTCAGGGTGTATCATGGAGAGGTCAATGTGAGCAGGGATAACGGGACTGTCCATAACATAGTGCTCGTGGCTGAGCAGCCGCCTAACCCGCCGCTCCCAGGCATCGGACCTGGAGAGGATGCACCAGGCGATCAGACAGAGACTGGAAAAGGCCCTGGCCAGACCGTGAAGACCAAGGATGCAGAGTATGACATGCCTCCTGTCATGCAGAGGCCGAAGAAGATTGAGGGAACTGACTACATCATATCGATCGCTGAGATCAACAGGAAGCTTAGGATAGGCAATTTCCTCCAGGAGAAGGTCACGCTCTACAGCTTCAAGGAGACGTCGGCTAACGTCTTCTTCGAGATCGTCGGGAACGTATCGGACCTGATTAAGATTGACAAGGACTCTGTAATAATAGCCCCCAGGGACTCTGACTTCATAACCCTCACGATCTTCGGAGTCGGAGAGATAGGCATGTACAACGGAAGTCTAGAGATTACAGGGGACTTCAACGCGAGCATACCCATAATCATAGAGATACTTCCGAGGGATAAGTTGCCGGTAGAGGCATTGTTGATAGATGTTGAGCTTGCGAAGAAGAACGTGTATCCTGGAGAGAGCCTGAAGTTCAAGACAGACCTAAAAAACCTCTTGACGGATCAGCAGTACCCTGTGAACCTGCTCTTCAGCATCCAGAACATCGAGGGCACAGAGACCCTCTGGACTTATGACACCAATGTCTTCCTCAAAACGAGCTTTTCAATAATAAAGACTGCCCAGATCCCGAGGGACACCAAGCCAGGGGATTACGTGCTTAGGGTCACTGCCAATTATCTCGGGCTGAACTCAGGGACTAGCCAGATATTCAGGATAGACACGCCATGGTATCTCATACTCATCTGGGGTCCGATCAGAGTCTGGCACCTACTCTTGTTCCTATTGATAGCGGCAGGAATCGCATTTGCAGTCTGGGATATCAAGAGAAGGATCGAGGAGAAGAAGAAGTTCCACCTGAAGGTGGATACCAACGAACTTCCCAAGCCAGGAGGAAGGAGCATCTGGGTCGGCAAGATCGCTGAGACAGACACGAAAACCTACTTCAACATGGAAAGCTTCATGACTCACTGCATCGACGCAGGATCCACTGGCAGCGGTAAGTCAGTCTCGGCGCAGGTCATAATAGAGGAGATGCTCATGAAGGGAATCTCAGTCATAGTCTTTGACCCTACGGCCCAGTGGACTGGGATGCTCAGGAAATGCACTGACAAGGTTATGTTGTCGCTATACCCTTATTATGGGATGAAACCAACCGACGCAAAGGCTTTCAACGGCAACATCAGGATGATAACGAATCCCAGGGAGATAATCGATATCAAGAAGTACGCGAAGCCAGGCGAGATCCAGGTGTTCGCCTGTCACAAGCTGGAGCCTAAGGACATGGACATATTCGTGGCGAACAGCATCAGGCAGATCTTCCGCGCGAACTACGGCGAGAGCAGGGCCTTGAAGGTCATCTTCGTGTATGACGAGGTCCACAGGCTGCTGCCCAAGTTCGGCGGCTCAGGAGAGGGCTTCCTGCAGATAGAGAGGGGCTGCAGGGAGTTCAGGAAGTGGGGGCTTGGAGTCCTGCTCATCTCCCAGGTCTTGAGCGACTTCGTAGGAACCATCAAGGCCAACATAAACACTGAGATACAGATGAGGACGAGGGATGAGGGAGACCTGGATCGTATCAGGGTGAAGTACGGAGATGACGTCTTGAGGTCGCTCGTTAAAGCCACTGTCGGAAGCGGAATGGTAGAGAACCCGCAATATAATATAGGAAAACCTTACTTCGTGGCGTTCAGGCCTCTCATGCACAGTGTCCAGCGTCTTACTGATGAGGAGATAGAGAAGTACAACGAGTACAACGACCAGATCGAGCAGATGCAGTACGAACTTGAGGAGCTTGAGAAGCTTGGAGTGGACGTGTTCGACCTGAGGCTTGAACTCAAGCTCGCCCTTGACAAGGTGAAGACCGGAAGCTTCAACATGGTCCAGATCTATATAGAGGGCTTGGCGCCAAGGGTGAAGAAGCACTGGGCTAAGCTTGGCAAGGTCGCTCCCAAGCTTGAGAAAAAGGTGATTTCAGAGTCAGAACTGAAGGCTGATCTTGAGAAAGCAAAACAGGCCAGGGAGGCTTACGAGGCTGAGCAGAAAAAGAAGAATCCTGCCGGAGCAGGCGGCGCGGGAGGCGCTCCTAAAGAGCAGGACTTGTATAAGAAGGACGTGAGTCCTGAGAAGCTGCTGAAGCTCGTGAACGGCATGCTCGTAATCAACATGGCAAGCCTCTACGATGAGATCGCTGCGATGAAGGATGATGATTACGCTCAGCACGTGAATTACAAGAAGAACGACTTCGCTAATTGGGTCAGGGACGCGGTCGGAGACCCTGAGATAGGAGAGCTGATAAGATACTCTGAAGGCAAGAAAGACGTGTTGTCGTTCCTGGAGCTGCGGAAGAACAAGAAGCCTCTTCCGAAGCTTGATCCTGAGAAGAAGAAGCGCGTCGAGGAAGCGAACGCGGCAGCG
Source organism: Candidatus Woesearchaeota archaeon (assembly GCA_016930415.1). Classification (GTDB taxonomy): domain Archaea; phylum Nanobdellota; class Nanobdellia; order Woesearchaeales; family SM23-78; genus SM23-78. Next base: position 307,388 of record JAFGGS010000016.1, read on the forward strand.
GCAGCGGCAGCGGCGAAGGCCGAGGAGGAGGCTAGGAAGAAGGCAGGTCAGCAAGGAGGACAGCCAGGTCAACCGCAAGCACCGCAACAGCCAGGACAGCCAGCAGCGCCTGGGACTCCTACGACGGCACAGGCTCAGCCAGCAGCGACTCAGACAACCCAACCTGCGCCTGCGCAAACAGCTGCGCAGCAGGCATCTCCTCCGCCAGCGCCAGCACCTCCAGCACCTGCAGGTCAAGAGCAGAAGAAAGAGGAAGATAAAGGGATACCTAGCTTGGATGATGAGATGAACGCGCTCATAAAAGAAGTCCTTGAGGAAGACAAGGCGCAGGGTGGTGCAAATGCCTGACGACTCAGAATTGACGGACGAGACTCCTGAGGAGAAAGCGAAGAGGGAGAAGGACGAGGCAGAGCTCAAGAAGACCGTGGTAGAAGTGACTGAGACCAACAAGAAGATAGATGATGTTTATGATGAGAGGATGAGGATATTGGAGATGAAGAGGAAACTCGTCCCGACTGACGAGCAGGCTGAGGAAGAGCATCAGGGAAAGATCCTCATGCTCAAGGAGAGATACGAGGATTTAAGGAGCAGGATAAGCCAGGCCCGCAGGAAGGGCAAGGATCCTATAATCGCTGACCTGATGACCAGGAACATCCCTGCTAAGATAAAGATCGCTGATGCTACCCGTGAGAAGAGGGATTTTGACCAGGTCGAGATCATGCTCAAGAACGTCGAGGCCGAGCTTGAGGAGGCGCTCAAGGAGGTCGAGATCAACGTCAAGATGGAGATAGAGCAGCGTTTGAAGAGTGACTTCCAGAAGGCCACTGGAAAGGTAGAGGAGGTTGAGGAGGACTGACTAGGCAAGGTGAGGTGCGTTAAAACATAACTGTTAAAAAAAGAGGATTACAAGATATCGATTACAGGAAGAATAGGAGAGAAAGGAAAAAAGAGGAACGAGAGAAGAGGTGAGTTTAGCATTGGGATTATTCGACAAGAAGCCCAGTAGGGATGATGTCATCGCGCAGGGAATCGCGCAGCAGGCAGCCGACGCAGAGGCAGCTGCAGGAGGGTCTGACAAGAAGGATGACATGTTCAGCTCCGGCAACCCTAAGGTTGACATGGAGATAGTCAAGATAAAGGCTCAGCTGGAGTCATTCAATGAGATAAGGAAGTCCAATTCTGAAAGGTTCTCAAGGCTTGGAGAGCAGATGGGAGAGCTTCGCGGCATGATCCTCGACACTAACAAGACGCTCTCCAAGGTAGAGGTGAGCGCGACCAAGGCTATAGACTTAGTGGAGAGCGTCCAGCCTGAGAAGCTCATGATAGAGATCAGGAAGATGGACGGCAAGGTCGAGAGCCTCAAGGCCAACATCGAGAGCAACGAGTCCATGATGCGAGACCTCATGGATGAGCTCAAGAAGATGCGTTCCCAGATGAACTTCTACAAAGGGATAGAGCAGGTGGCCAAGCTCAACGAGGAGGTCAAGGGGGAGATCCTTGAGATAAAGAAGGTCGAGGCTACTATCGAGAGGCACGCTGACAAGGGAGAGAGTATATTCCTTGACATGGAGAAGAAGTTCGCGGAGTATGAGAAGTTCCAGAAGAAGGTGGACGACATGGACTCAGTGTTCCACGCGATCCAGAACGATTTCGACAAGATGAAGCTTGGCATAAGCAATAAGTCCGATCGGAAGGAGTTCATCACGCTCATCAACAAGTTCTCTGAGTTCGAGAAGCATACTAGTGAGGTATTGAAGCTTCTGGATGAGAGGAATAGGAAGAACAGGAATGATATGAAGGAGGCAGTCTCCAAGATCAAGAAGATAGTCGCTAAAAAGCAGGGTCTGCGCATAGATGACGTTGACATAAGCAAGGGAGACAGGGATCTTCCGGACCTGAAGCTCAAGCCTGAGCTTTTGATCACCAAGGAGGATGCTCAGAAGATCGAGGGCGCTCAGGAGAAGGAGGCCGCTGCCATGGATGCGCAGACAAAGGAGGCCCAGGAAGCTCTCGAGAAGAAGAAGGCTGATGAGCAGAGGAAGTCAGAGGAACAGCAGAAGGCAGGGAGTGATGGGAAGGAGGAAGAGAAGAAGGGAGAGAAGAAGGATGAGAACAACTCGTCTGCGCCTCCTGAGAATCCGGAATTGACTCCGCCTCCGCCGCCTCCATCCAAACCTGCTCCTGAAAAAGCCCCTGAAAAAGAGCTTACACAACCAACCGAGCCTGTGCAGCCAGCTAAGGAAGCAGTACCTGATCAGGCTGAGCCCTCAGCAAGTCCTGAAGAGCCCGGAAAGAAAGGGGGAAGCCTGAAGGGATTCATAAACCTCGTGAAGAAGAAGGTGGATGACAGCATCCAGCGCTCTGAGAACGGCGATCCTAATCTCTTAGGAGTGATCGGGCTCCGCAAAAAGGCCGAGAAGAAGGAAGAGCATGAATAAAACAGCATAACTGACAGCAAGCACACATTAATAAACACACATAAACACAGATTCACACATTTGTTCACATATTAATAGATGAATCGTTAGATAAATCTTGGATTCACAAAGGTATATAAACCTGGAATGAATGCCAAGAATGGCAGAGCAGTGAATCATTGATGATTAGCACCTGGCAGATAATAACCCTCATAATCCTTCTTTTCCTATCAGGATTTTTCTCTGGCGCAGAGGTAGCTCTTATAAGCTTGAGCAAGCACAAGGTCCGCAAGCTGATCAGCCAGAGGTATGCCGGGGCGAAGTATATCAAAAAACTTAAGGATAATCCTCACAGGATGCTATCCACAATTCTTCTTGGGAACAACGCAGTGAATATAGGTGCGGCGGCCCTGACGACTTCTATCGCGATCAGGATGTTTGGCCATTATGCAGTCGGAATCGCGACTGGCATCATGACCTTCCTAGTGCTCATCTTCGGGGAGATTACCCCTAAATCAATCGCCACAGCTCATAACGAGATAGTGTCCAGGATAGTTGCGCCTCCTATATGGTACCTAAGCCTGATCTTCTCCCCAATCCTGACGGTGCTAGAGTTCATGGTAAGCGCGATACCCAAGGTCTTCGGAATCAGCCTCAAACCCAAGAAGATGACTGAGGATGACATGATACATCTGGTGAAGATCGCTCAGGAGGAAGGGGCGATCCTTGACTCTGAGGAGAAGCTTATTACGAACGTGCTCTTGTTTGATAACAAGAAAATCAAGGCAGTGATGACTCCCAGGAGGAAGATCGTCTCTCTCGGTTCTGGTCTGACCATATCCGGGGCCGTCAAGATATTCGCTAGGACTAAGTTCTCAAGGCTTCCGGTCTATGATGAGGTGAAGCATCAGTATATCGGCGTAGTCTACGCTAAGGAACTGATCGAGCATTCTGACAAGGGTGATGAGAGCATCACTTCTATAATGAAACCTACCTTATTCGTCTCAGGGAACATGGGGCTTTCAAGGATGTTCCAACTCTTCAAGGAGAGGCACAGCCAGTTCGCCCTTGTCCTGAACGAGATCGGGCAGGTCAGTGGGATGATTACGCTCGAAGACTTGCTTGAGGAGATCGTGGGCGAGATCCATGATGAGATGGAGACTGTTTCTGAGAAGATCGTCAAAATCAGTGACAAGAAATATCTTGTCGAGGGGGATACTGAGCTTGAGAAGATCAATGCCCAGTTCCAAGTCTCCTTGCGGCAGGATGGTTGCAATAATATCAAGGATTATGTCTATCATCAGCTTAGGAAGCAGAGGAAGGCTGCCTTTCCTGGAGAGCGTATCTGGATTAGTGACTTGACTATCAAACTCCAGGAGGTTGATGGGGAGAATATCGACCAGTTGATAATCGAGAGGAGATAAGGATCTGGGGAGTAGATTCCCGGAAGGGGTTGATGAAGAAATAAAAAAGTATTTAAAGGGGTTTTCTTGTCTCTTGTTCAAAGGTTTTTAGGGGGATTATTATTTTGGGGAAACTTTTAGGGGATATACTAGCATCATCCTGTGTGGATGAGGTTTTCGAGAGTTCTTGAGATAGATTCATCCCCAACCAGAACCAATTATACTTCAGAAGATTCAATATTAGACTTCTAAACATTTAAAAAGACAAAAAAAGAGAAACATTTATAAATTATACCATCTAAAAACAATAATGTTAGTTATATTTTAAGAAGTATAACTAAAAATAATTTAAGATCACGAAAAATCGGCTTGATTCAAAAGGCCAAAAACGCATCAGGGGGCGTGCAAGGGTGGTTGGAAACGCACTAGAACAAGAGATAATAGAGCTCTACTCAGACAATCCAAGCTCAGTCTACAGCATAAACCAGATAGCCAGCAAACTCGGGAAGAAATACCCCTACATAAACAAGAAAGTCACCATCCTCATCAAGAACAAGATCTTCAAGAAGATAGTAGTGGGCAGAAGCCACCTCTGCAGCCTCAACCTAAAGAACGACGAGACAATATATCTTCTCATACTCAACGAGATAAGGAAGAAGAAGAAAGAGATGGAGCGAAGCCAAAGGCTCGAGCAAGCAAGCAAATACCTAGCCAAGGCAGCCAGGGCAGCGAACATACCCCTCATTCTCAAGCAGAAAAACAGCATACTCTTCGTGCTCGACACAAAAGAAGCCAAGAACGAATTCGAGAAGAGCATGGTAAAGCAGGCGCTTCACGGCCACGAGGCAAGCCTCATGACAAAAGAGGAATTCCTGCAAGCGCTAAAAGAAGACAAGACCCTGCACGAAGACCACACCATACTGCACGGCTTCGAGAAGTACTACGAATACATACGAGAGATAGAGGACGAGCTGAAGATCAGATACTCGAAGCTCACCCCCTAATAATCCCCGAAGAAAGCATGAAGAAAAAGAAGACACAAGAGAACAAAAAGAAAACAACATGAGAATAGGAAAGGCAGGAGCCAGGACAGCGAAGACAGCCAATAGCATGGCAATGATAGTCATAGTGCTGGCCATAACCCTGCTGACGACTTCTGCAGCAGCAAACAACAACGTAACGCTGACCATCCCAAAGACGACATATTACTTAGGGGAGAGAGTCACCATCACGATAACAGGAGCGCTCACAGACCACAGCCTAAAAGTCCAGACCCCAACCAAAAGCTACAAGTTCTCAGGAGAGATGAACGGACAGATACCGTTCATACCAAAAGAAGACGGGAATTACAGAGTCATACTGACCAAAGGCCAAACCCCCCTGCAAGACATAGCGTTCAAGGTTAGTTCGGCAGAGCAAACAAGCCCTCAAGAGCAGAGCCAAGTCCCGCCAACACCAGAAAATGCCAGCGAGAGCGAGGAGAACAAGACAAGCCAGCAGGAAGAACAAGTGCAGCAAGAGATGCAACAAGAAGGACAGACCGAGCCCCGACAAACCCAGAAAAACAGATTCATCAGGACAGAGAAGAAGACGTACAGCCTAGGAGAGACGGTCACTGCAGACATCTCCGCAGACCCCTTAGAATACCAGCTATACTATGAATACTCAGGATTGATCCAGAAGCACATGGGAGACTTCAGGAAGATAACCCTAAGACCGAAAGGGATAGGGCTTCACCTACTCATCCTCAGAGACAAGAACAACAGCCTCGTGGAAGAGCACGAGATCACAGTAGACGAGCCAGAAGGGAAGCCAGATGGAAACTTAAGCGAGAGCGATCAGCCCCAAGCGCAGGAAAACACCACTTCAACAGGCACGACCAACACAACAGGCATGACCAACACAACAAACACGACAGGCAGCACAATCACCAAAGGCGCAGCGCCAAGCAAGGAATATCACGATGCAAGATCGCTAATAGCGTTGTCTGACGGAACCGGACAACCGGTGCAAGCAGAGGTGCAGGCCGCAGCGAGCCAGCCAGGGATCGACACGCAGGCAACAGAGAACCAATCGTCGCAGACCTCGCAGGACCGACCGTTGAGGCCAGGGAAGTACGACGTCGTCATGGACCTCAGCCAGGCTATCGGATCAGGAAAGATAAGGAGCATATCACTAAGCGACCTGCAATACAACGGAAGCGCGCTTGACCTCAGAGTAGAGGAGGTGCCGCTCGCAAGCATCAAGGAGACTGAGGAAGACAGGATAGGAAGCGAGATAATATCAGCCTACGCGATAGATCCCACAAGGCTCAACTTCACAAGAGGCACCCTGACTGCGACAGCCAATGGCAGGGAGCTCTGGAAATGCGCAGAGTGGAACTTCACGGCAAGGACTTGCGAAGGAAACTGGGCGAAAGTGATGAGCCTTAAGCCAGGCCAGGATTATGAATTGTTGCTCTCACCCCAAGACCCAGCATACGCAGAGACAGGAGTTGCCAGCATCAACACCAACCAGTCGGTTTACCAGCCAGGACAAGTCGCGCTGATAACCATAGTCGCTCTCGACACACAAGGACACCTAGTGCCGGCGGCACAAGTGAACGTGACAGTGACCATACCCGGAAGCACAGACCCCATCCAAGTAAGGCAGACTGAAGAGCCAGAGCGAGGCATCTACGAGTTCGAGTACAACCAGACGCTGACTGAAGGGACCTACAACATGCAGGCGACCGTGCTAGGCGCGGAAGTCAACAGCACGATGACGTCCAATTTCCTTGTGAGCAGCGCAGAAGAGTTCGAGATAATAAGGACGACGCCCCACACCACCGATCCTTTCATGACAGACTTCCAGACGATCATAAGAGTCACCAGCAGGAACTACACAAGCTTCAACTACACAGAGACCCTGCCGGCGAACTTCACCATAATAGACGCAGGAGGAGCGGCGGTAGTGGCCAGCAGCGAATCAATCCTGCTGACCTGGAGCATGACAAACAACACAGAGATAACATACACCGCAGTTCCGCCGCTCGTGACGCCAGAGCTATACGAGCTCAGAGGAACAATCGGATATTACGCCGCCAACGAGACGTATGAAACGTACGAGGAGGCAAGGGCATGGCTCCTCGCAGTGGACCCGCAATATGACACCACTTCCTCAGTAGAGATGAAAGTCTTGCCGCTGGACGAAGTCACGTTCGCAATCATGTACATAGACTCCTCGTCGCAAGACGTGAGCATACAAGTCTTGAATACTACAGGATCAGTCCTTGTGAGCGAGACCGACCTCAATCTGGACGTAGACTTGGATGGAAGGGTTGATGGCGCAGTGATAAACAGCACGCACTTCGCAGTCGGGGTGTATGACAGCAGTGGCGGCGGAAACGTAGAGTACTATATCTATGACAGGTACGGCAACCAGGACCTGGGAGCGACGCAGGTCGACACAGGGGCTGGAAGGACAGTCGACATAGGTATGGCCAGCATAGGAGATCGGCTGGCGTTCGCATGGACAGTTGATGATGGCAGCAACGACGTGAACGGCGAGATCTGGACCCTTGGGGGCGCTTCTGTTACAGCAGAGTGGAACGTGGATGGGAACGCGGCTCCGGATGACATACGGAGGAACGACGTCGACGCGGCAGGCATAAGCAGCACCAGATGGGTAGTCGCTTGGTTTGATGATAACAGCGACGCAGTCAGGATAAGCCTATACGACCAGAATGGCGGATCAGGCAACGAGGTGGCAGGGCCAGTAACCCCTGACGCGGCAGTCGGAGGAACCGCAGGAGTCGCAGTCACTGCCCTTCGCAACGGCTACGTCGCAATGGCGTATTATGACAGCGTAGACGATGACATCAGCATGGTGATATACGACACCAGCGCAGACTCGTTCGCGACAGTCTACGGACCAGCAGATATCAACACGACCGTCGGGACCGATTCAAGACTCGCAATCTCAGAAGTTGAGTCAGACGGCCAAAGCATGATAGCGCTCGTCTGGTGGAACCAGGCGATAGACGCGATCCAAGCCACTGTCTACAACAGCACAGGAGGACTGGTCACGCCGCAGTTCATAGTAGACTCAGACCCAGCATCATCAACCTATCCGCTGCTAAGCGTGGCCGGCGCAGTCAACCACTCAGGAGTCAGCCTTTGCAGCAACACGTTCATAGTCGCATACAACAACGACACAGGAGATGCGTCATACAAGCAATACTATGTTAACGGAACCGACTGGAACGGAGTATGCCATAAGAACAGCCCGTCAACAGTCCCGACTGACATAAGATGCGATGGAAGCACCAATTGCAACATAGTGGTCACTGGGAGCGTAGTCATCAACAGCACAGGATCGACAGACCCTGACGGCGACAACATCACATACCACATAGAAGCATGGCTGCAGAACGTCAGCTCCGCAGAGCATACGACAGACTTGTCATTCAACAGCACAATACCCTCAATCAGCTATGATTCCTACAGTTCCAGCAGTATAAGCGCAAGCACAACGCTCTCATGGGCTCACACAATTGGCGGCGGAAGCAACAGGCTCTTAGTAGTCGGTGTTGCTGCAGAAGACGCCACCTCGGCGCAGACTGATGTCACAGGAGTCACCTACAACAGCGTCGCGATGATGCCTCTCAACGAGGAGGTCACAGGATCATCTTATTACGAGAACGTAGAACTGTGGTACATGCTAGAATCAGACCTGCCTGCAGCAGGCAGCCACACAATCCAGGTGACAATTGGAGGGAACGCAGAGGATATAATAGGAGGGGCAGTCTCGCTCTCAGGAGTAGCGCAGCAAGCGCCAGAAGCCAACACCACCAATGAAGACAATCAGGCAGGAAACGCCTACATCTACACTAGCATAACAACGTTGACCGACAATGCCTGGCTTGTGGACGTCGTAGGAAGCGGCAACGCAATAGGAGGCTTCACTACAGCAACCACAGGGCAAACCGAAAGATGGGATACAGTTGCAGCAAGCTCAAGGGGCGCGATGAGCACAAAGGAGGTGTCAACCGCAGGCCTCACCTGGATGAATTGGACTGCTGCAGGATCAAACAGGATAACGCACGCAGTGGCGGCATTCGCACCTACTGCAGTAGACGTGAATAGCAGCTACACGACTTATCCTGACGCAGACGGAGACTATGACCAGGTCGAGGATGTGACCGTCACTATAGAGGTCGACAGCTACGATCCGAGCGGAAGCTATGCTGAATCATCGCTTTATCCGGATGTCCAACTAGAGCTGTATAACGGCAGCAGCTGGGTAAGCGTAGGACTGTTCGGGCTAAACAACACATACCTCGGAGACAGCCTGGATACAACCAACAGAATATTCAAGCTCAATACAACGCAGGCAAGCGTACTGGCCTCGTGGGCGACTTCATCCAACCAAGATGCAAGGATAAGAGGCGTGAACCTGGATTACTCAGGCGCATCCAGCCAGGACCAGATAAACATAACCACTGTGTGGGTGAACGTGACTGGTAGGAGATGGACAGAGATAGGCAACCATACCGAGACGACCGCGTTCACGTGGAACACGCAAAACATAACAGACCAGACCTGTGTGGACCTTCGAAGCAGGGCGATAGACTACGACGGGTCAGCCACGTTCAGCAGCTATTACACGAAGGGAGCCTGCATGAACCTAAGCGCCTTCCCGCCACCCCTGCTAAGCAACATCCAATGCTTCAGGACAGGGACTGGGTGGACCGCCTGCAGCAACATATTGTTCGGGAGCACGATGGAGCAGGTCAGGGCAACCTGCACTTCCCAGATGGGGGGAAACATCACCAATGTCTCATTCAGCCTCTCAAACTCCCAGGACGCACACACCTACTTTGACGTCACTGCAACCACGAATTCATCAAGCGTCTGGACTTATGACATACCTGACCTCACCATCAGGGACTCAGGGAACTTCAACCTGCACGTGACCTGCAGGGAGAACCCGACGACAGAGGAAAACGTCGACTGGTGGATACCTTTCGGAACTCTCTCGGCCCAGATGAACTATCCGACGACGCACATCAATGTCACCAGGAACCGGCTCTTCAACTGGTCATCCAATATCACCTGCAGCGGAGGGGAGTGCGGATGGATGAATGCGACCCTGGATCCGATCGAGGATTGGTGGAGCACCAATTACGGCTACAGGAGCATGATAAACGTGACGAACAACGACGGCTCCACAGCCCTCCAAGCAGGCCACACAGTAAACTTCACGCTGAACCATTCGGGGCTTGTCAGCCAAGGAAAATCCCTGTCAAGCGGGAACGACGTGAGAGTCACTTACTACAACGGGACGAGCCATGTCGAGATAGACAGGATAAACCTCAGTGCGTGGAACACAGCGACCACAGTGATTGCGTTCAGGCTTCAGGAAAGCCTCCCTGCATCCTCTGTAGGGGCCAATTACACAGTGTATTACGGGAATGGAGGCGCGGGAAGCCCGCCGCAGGACCCTTCAGGAGTATACTTCATATACGACCAGTTCAATGATTCATCTATAGGCAGCGATTGGTCCACTGCAGACAATGACCTTGTAGCAGGCACGAGTTTTGCGGAAGGGAACGATTACCTGCAGATAGACGCTGGAGGAGCAGACACCTGGACCGGCAACGACGAGTTCGGTGCAGTGTATCAGCAGATAACAGGGGACTTCGACGCGTATGCAAGGATAAACTACCAGGAAGCAGCGGATCCTTGGGCCAAGGCAGGCATCATGGCAAGGAACGACATGACCACCCCGGCTTCGTCGACTGGATACGTATTCATGGCCGAGACCCCAGGGAACGATTTCTCTTTCCAACGGGATTCCAACAACAACGGATACCTAGACGCCAACACGCAAGGAGGAGCCACCACATATCCTGGGTGGGTGAGGCTTAGGAAGGTCGGAACAAGTTTCACAGGATACTATGCAACAACCAATCCGGAGTCAGGAGGAACCTGGAACACAATCGCGAGTGCCACGATAACGTCCACCCTGACAACCCAAGACATAGGCCTCGCAGTGACGTCGCATGCAGGCACGACCCTAAGCAACGTAACTTTCGAGTTCATCAAAGTGACGCTGGTGATAGGGACTTCCCCTACAGCGCAGCTAGGGGAGGAAGAGACTTCAGGGAAAGGAGTCATACCCATGTATAGCGGGATGCCGTTCTACACAGATACAGCGAACCCGATGGTCGCAGCCAACAACTCCTGCCTATTCAACATGACCAGCGGAGGAGTATGCACGACTGAATGGGATGTGAACGCGACCGGGAGCGCCGGCAGCACCTGGACCTTCTACGCCCAATACGAGTCGCTCAACTACTCAACCAACATGAGCGTCAAGAACACCACCCTGATAAACATCACGATAATAAGCAACCAGGCGCCATCCATGGTTTTCGTCAACATAAGCCCCAGCAAGCCAGGGCCAAGCACACCTCTCAACTGCACGTTCAGAGTGCACGACTCAAGCTACAACGACCCCTTGCTCGCGAACATCTCATGGTACGAGTCAGGCACGCTCAGATACAGCACCATATGGAGCGTCGTGAACGGCCAGACCACAGTCCACACGCTCTCTCCTGGAAACACGACAGCCGGCGAGACCTGGTGGTGCGGAGTGACCCCGAGCGACCACGAGCTTACAGGCAACCAATCCAATAGCACAAGCGTACTCGTCCTTGCCTCAGAGCCCCCTGTCATAAATAGCATCCAATGCCAGGAGAGCGGCGGGAGCTGGTCTTCCTGCAGCAACGTGCTCTTCAATGACAACCTGACCGGCGTGCGGGCGCAGTGCACAGACCCGGACGGCTATGTCCTGAACGCGACCTTCAGGCTTGACAACGTCTTTGACAGCACGACGCTCTTCAGCAACTTCACGTCCGACAACAGCAGCTATCCAGGATACTGGTACTTCAACAACACAGATACAGTGATAAGGGATTCAGGGCTGTTCACCCTGAACGTGACCTGTTGGGACAATTCGACGACGCCAGGGACGGGAAGCACTAACTGGACGATTCCCTGGGGGACGATAACAGGCAACCTCATAAATCCCGGCAGCGACGTGAACGTGACCCAGGACAAATACTTCAACTTCACGGCCAGGATCACCTGCAGCGGGGGAGAGTGCGGATACATCAACGCGACGCTCGACCCGTCCAACTGGTGGAACGAGTCATTCTGGTACAGGCAGTCGATAAACCTGACAGAGAATTCAGGGAACACGCTTACAGACTACCAGTTCGCGGTGACCCTGAACACGGCGACGCCTATAAGCCAAGGCCATATGAGGAGCGATTGCGGAGACTTAAGGTTTGTGAACGGATCAGGCACGATGCTGAGCTACTGGATTGAGTCAGGCTGCAACTCAGCGAACACGCTAGTCTGGGTGAAGCATAGCCTGGCAGCTAGCAGCAGCCAGCTCATATACGCGTACTACGGGAACTCGACAGTATTGAACGCAAGCAACGCCACAGCGACGCTGTTCATCTACGAGGACATGACGACCGCACCAACAGGCACGATGACCGGGTCGGCATGGTATGACAGCGGCAACGGACGGGTGGAGCTCACGAACACAGGAGGGAACCTGCTAGGATACCTATACTACCTCCAGAATCCAGGTCCTGGATTCTACGGAAGGTATGAGACTTGGGCAGGAGGAGGAAGCGGAGCGGACTCCACCTGGTTCGGAGTGCACGACACATCAGTATCATCAGGAAGGGAGGACATCGTGAACGGCGGATACCACTTCACGGTCGACGAATGGCAGGACAGGGTGGCGTTCACCAAGAGCACTGTTGACAACGGCGCACCAATCGCATACTGGGGATCATCAACCCTTGACAACTCTCAGTGGCATAACTTCACGGTGTACTTCTACAATAGCGGGGCCAGCGCAAACGCACTCATCTACTACGACCAAGTCTTGAGGGTCAACGGAACCGACAACTCGCCGCAGTCGACTGCAGGCAACTACTTCTTCGTCGGAGGAAGGACAGGAGGTTCCACGAACTACCACTACGTGAGGAACATAAGAGTGATGAAATACGTCAACCCGCAGCCGACTGCAACACTCGGCACTGAGATCTCACAGACGAAAGGCATAATCCCGATGCACACAGGAGACCCATTCTACACGATAACCGCGAACCCGATGTACGCCGCCAACAACAGCTGCCTCACAGACATGAGAGGGGGAGATAGCTGCGACACGACCTGGGTCGTCAACGCGACAGGCATCACAGGGGTGCCTTGGGAGTTCTTCGTGACATACAGCTCGATGAACTACTCAGATTACGGGGTCTCTAACGTCACGAAGAAGATAAACATCACCATAACCGCCAACATGGCGCCCAACGTATCATACATATTCCTGAACCCAGAGTATCCGTTGCCAAACGAGGACCTGTACTGCAACTTCACGATCTACGACCCCAACTTCTTCGACACCCTGAGGGCCAACGTTAGCTGGTATCGCGGAACGACGCTGATGCACTCCCAGATAGTGAGCGCATCGAACGGCGTCGAGACGTACGGGATGCTCGGGTACGGCAACACGTCGCTATACGACGTATGGCACTGCGGAGTGAAGCCCTACGACGAGGACACGTCAGGACTCCAGGTGAACTCGTCCAACGTGACCATAGACCTCACCAAGCCCCCGTCTATCCACGAGATACAATGCCAGAGGAACAACGCGACGTGGACTGGGTGCGGGAACATCACGTTCTACGACAACATCACAGGCATAAGGGTGAACTGCACGACAGATTACATGCCGATAAAGAACATGACAGTCAACATCACTAACATCCCGGACGCGTACACGTTCTTCACCAACACCACGACCACAAACATAAGCCACTGGTGGTACGTCAACAAGACCCTGCTCATCAACAACTCAGGGACGTACACGATCGGAGCGGTGTGCATGAACAACGAGTCAGGCATGGATGATTACTCAGTCTCATGGACAGTTCCTTGGGGGCACTTCGTAGTGACCCAGATAGACCCTGACTCCAACAGGGACGTCGAGCAGTACAGGTTCTTCACATACACAGTAAACATTAGCTGCGTCGGAGGAGAGTGCGGCGACGTCGAGGCAATACTCGACCCGCGAGAAGATTCCGGAGAGGTATCTGAAGATATATCAGGAGAGATGTCGGGAGAGGTGTCTAGAGGAATCTCATACCTGCAGCCCCAATCGACTCAATCCAGGCCAATAAATGGCAAGAAGCTCGGAAACCCAGAGTACCCGCATGGACTAGTCACAATCAACCCGGAGAAGCCAGTCTATGAACCTGGAGAGCGCGTGAAGCTGGCGGCAGTCGCCCTTGACAGTAAGGGAGACTTCGCGCCTGATGAAAAGCTGACATTGAGCATAGCCAGGCCTGACAAGAAGAAGGACACGTTCGTGCTTGACCGAAGGCACGAGACCAAGCCAGGGCTTTACGAGACAGTATACCTGCCTGCCATGCAGGAAGGAACATACACAGTGACCGTCTCTTCAGATGGAAGGGTCAAGGACAGCACACAGACAACATTCGTGGTCAGCGACGACAGCCAGGATTATCCGTTCTACATCATAAGGGATGCGCCAGTAACCATAGACCCTTGGAGAGAGCATTTCAGGGCTAGCATAAGGATAGCTGCGAGAGATCCCGCGTCAAAGGCGGAAAACATCTTGTTGACGGAGAGGATCCCGCCCGATTGGGAGATTATAGACCCGCAAGGCGCATACGTCTGGGAGTCAGAGGATTGGAAGGAGCTCGTGTGGACCATACGATTGCCTGGATTGACTGGGGAGGACGCGCTAGCAGGATATACTGCAAGTATCCCGTTGGTATCCCCCAACAGATACGGACTGAAGGCTTCAGTGGCAAGCGGCGGAAGGACATATGACGAAGCCAGGCAATGGATGGTCGCGATCGACCCGACAGCCTATTACGTGGCGTATGCAGACACGACGAGCACATACAGCAGCGGCGGAGGATCAGCGACAGATGGAGGAAGCTACGCCAATACGGACGTGGCTGACTGCTCGGGAGGAACATGCACCCAGTCTAATTCGTGGGTGACCGGTCGAATAAACTTCAACAACGTAGAGCCCTACAACTGCATGGTCAACTCGACCTTGTCATTCAACGTGAGCAGCCTGAAGGCAATCTACATGCAGAACGTGACCATAACCTGGAACGGTTGCTGGCATGGCACAGAGTCACTTGCAGCCAGCAGCTGCACAGGCACGTCCAACCCTGACTTCTACGACGGATCAGGAGGAGGAAGCTTCGACATGCTTATACAAAACGGCACTAGCTGGAGCAAGCTCGATTGCGTCAACACAGTAGGAAGCGAATGCGGAGCAGGAAGCATAATACCACTAGGTTCTGAAGGCGTATCGCCCTCCTGGGGAGACGCAGACACGTACCACACGTACAGGTACACTATCAAAGGGATAAACTCTACCTATCTCCAAAACAACAACCAGACGATAAACATAATGTGGAGGATGTGGGGAGACGGCACTTGCGGAGACACCGACAGCGAGGACGACATACAGATGGCCATAGACTACGCCAATCTCAGCGTCGAATGGGCATACCTGACGAAGAGCGGCATGATATCAACAATCGCAGGCACAGAACCCTTCTACACGACAAGCCCCAACCCGCAGGACAAGGGAGACGTGAGCTGCCTATCAGACATGATATCGGGCAAGACCTGCACTGTCACATGGTCAGTCAACGCCTCAGGAGGCATAAACACGACTCACGAGTTCTACGTGATAGCCAACGTGACACAATACCCCTTATACGTCAACAACAGCGAATCGACTCATATATACATTACTATAAGGGACACCTCAGGGGTTCCGCCAGTGACGACCCTTGTATCCCCCGCCCACAACTCAGCGGTCGCGAACACAACAGTCGTATTCAACTGCTCAGCTACAGACAACAATGGCCTGGTAAATGCGACTCTTTACGGCAACTTCAGCGGGACGTGGTCATCCGACGGGACCAACCCCTTCGGAGGCACCAGCAACAGCACAACCTTCAGCAGAACGCTAAGTGAAGGCACGTACATCTGGAATTGCCTAGCGTACGACGACGATGGCAACTACGATTGGGGCAACAGCAATTACACAGTGACTGTCGACGTCACCAAACCTAACATAACCTTGGTCAACCTTGCGCCCGGCCAGGAGATAACCAGCGGAAGCATACAGTTCAACTTCACGGCAAGAGACAACCTCGACCCTACATTGACATGTAACCTGACAGTGGACGGCGCATTCAACAACACGAACATGCCGGCCACGAACGGGGCCTTGACATCAAGCCTGGTCACGGGGCTGGCCCAAGGGACACATTGGTGGAACGTGACCTGCTGGGACGACGCTGGAAACACCAATGTAAGCGAGAACAGGAACTTCACCATAGTAGATCTCCCACCGACAGTCGTCCTGAACACGCCAAACATGTACTCCCAGAACTATCCAGTCATATCGCTATCATACACGCCGAATGACAACAATGGGATCGTGAACGCGACGATCTACATCGACAGCCAGATCAACCAGAGCGAGACAGCAGTAGACAACGGCGAGCCAAATGAGTTCGACGTGTACGGCCTCACAGAAGGATGGCATAACTGGACCGTGAACGTGACTGACGTGAGCAACCTATCGGCTCAAGCGCCCTGGATATGGTTCATAATAGACTTCACCCCGCCGCAGATCAACGTGTACGCCCCTGCCAACAAGACCACTACCAACAATACGGACCTGTTCAACTTCTCAGTCACAGACAACCTCCACACCAACGCGTATTGCAACATAACTATAAACGGAGTGGTATGGGATGTGAATTTCCAGGTCCAGAACGGGACTAACGTGTCCAGGACGATAAGCAACATCCCTGACGGCAACAACTACTGGAACATCACCTGCTGGGACAACGCGAGCAACAGGAACACTAGTGAGACGAGACTGCTCAACATAAGCGCTCCTCCATACGTCACCCTGGACTACCCGCCGCCGAACTATACTCAGGCCGGAAGCACGCTAATGTTATACTACACTCCAAGCGACAACACCAACGTGACCAACTGTACCCTGATAATAAACGGCGCGAACAACCAGACGAACGACACCATAATCAACAACCAGCAGCACAACTTCACGCTGACAGGCCTCACTCAGGCAGAGTACAACTGGACCGTGAACTGCTCAGACAATCTGGGACTGTACTACGCGCCCGAGCAAAGAAAGTTCATAATAGACTCGCAAGAGCCGAGCATCATGCTCAACGCGCCGGCGCCGAACCAGACAATAATCTCCAGGTGGATCAATTTCAACTTCACGGCGACAGATAACGTAGACCCAATCCTGATGTGCAATCTAACAATTGACGGCACAGTCCGATGGATAAACGCCAATGCGCCTTCAGGGACCCCGGTAAACAACACCATAAACATAACGTTCGACGGCCTCCACTTCTGGAATGTCACTTGCTGGGATGATTCAGGAAACACCAATACCAGCCAGAACAGGAACTTCACGACCTCAAACCCGCCGGACATCACGCTCAACTACCCGCCAAACGGTTCATACGTGAACTATTGGCAGAACGTGACGTTCAACTACACCCCCTCTGACAGCGACGGCCTAGGCACTGCGTGGCTTATCATAAGCGGGACCAAGCAAGGCACTGACACCAGCCCTGACAACTATGTAGAGAACAAGATCACCCACAACTTCACGGCAGACGGAATCTACATCTGGACCGTGAACGTGACCGACACGATAGGGCTTGAAGGAACAGCATCACCTGCCAGAACAATAATCGTTGACACTACCCCTCCCAACATAAGCATCATAACCCCATATGAGGGATACACAGCCAGTTGGAACAACGTCACATTCACCTTCAACGCAACAGACCTCTTAGATAGCGAAGTCGTGTGCAACGTATCCGTGGACGGCACGGCTTACTGGGACAATATCTCAGTAGAGAACACCACCAGCTTCACGTACTACTACGGCCTACGCGACGGAAACCACAACTGGTCTGTCTGGTGCATCGACAACGCGACCAACACGGCGACCAGGCTTATAAACTTCACTGTGGACGCGCCACCTAACGTCACGCTCATATTCCCAAGCAACGGCTATAGAACCTACAACCAGACTATCAACTTCACGTACACTCCGGCCGACTTCTTCGGCTTCGACAACTGCTTGCTCTACCTGAACGGCGCTTACAGCAGGACAGACTATAATATAGAGAGGAACGTGATAAACAACTTCACCCTGGTAAGCATGAGCGAGGGTGACTACAACTGGACCGTGCTATGCACTGACGAGACTCCAGACAGCAACACGCACATGGCAGACTGGCAGAACTTCTCCATAGACATATCCGGGCCCACAATCTCGCTGGACGTGCCGAACGAGGGTGACTTCATAAACGACAACGACGTATACTTCAACTGGACCGCTACAGACTACATAGGGACCCAGGTTAACTGCTCACTTTACATAGATGATGCCTTCAACAGCTCCCAGCAGCTTATCAGCGGGAGTAGCTTCAGCATAGTAGTGTACGACCTGACTGAAGGCCCGCACAACTGGAGCGTGAACTGCTCAGACAACATCGGGAACTGGAGAGTCAGCGACATCAGGAACTTTACGATCAACGCGCCAGACCTGTACATAAACACAAGCCTGTTGACATTCAACAACACCAACCCTGATCTTAACGAGCAGATAATGATAATAGCGAACGTCTCCAACATAGGAGGAGTGCCGGCGATGAACGCCTTCGTCGAGTTCTGGGACGGCGACCCCGGAGCCGGCGGGACGTATATAGGCAACGCTACCAAGAACGTGACCCAAGGGAACTTCAGCCTCTTCACAGTAAGCTGGACAATAACAGCAGGGCACCACACAATATACTTCCTCGCTGATCCATACCTGGCCTTGGTCGAACAGAACGACAGCAACAACAACGCCACCATTAACATCTCGGTGCTCTCGGCCAACATCACAGCCCCGCCTAGCGGGAGCATGTTCAACGTAAGCTACGCTAATATCTCCTTCAACATGACAGACTACACTGGAGGAAGCATCAACTACACCATATTCGTGAACGGCGCGGTCAACGCGACAGGATCGGCTACTGACCAGGATAACATGACAGTGCAGCTGTACTTCGCCACAGACGGCACGAAGACAATAATATTGCAAGCCAAGGATGGCCTTGGAAGGGCGAAGAACAGCACGCCAGCAACAATATACGTGGATACCAGCGCCATGCCCATGCAGTTCATCACGCCGACCCCGCCAAACAACCATCTCCAGAGCACCACGAGCGTGATCATCAACGTGTCGCACTCAGAACCGAACCCGGACGCCATCAAGCTATACTGGAACGGAGCCCTTAACATCTCGCAGAACTACTCAGGATCATACACTAACTTCACGCTAACAAGCCTAGGGGATGGGATATACAATTACTACGTCTGGGCTAACGACACCTTTGGGTTCTCCAACCAGACAGAGACCAGGATATTAAGAGTAGACCTGAACCCTCCGATGATAATCCCATTATCGCCGCTTGAGGACAGCACAGTGGCCAGCAACGCAGTCGAGTTCCTGTTCATGATAAACGACTCAAGCAGGTACGCGAACTGCAGCCTCTACATCAACGACACTTTCAACAAGTCGCTCTATAACATGCCGACC
Source organism: Candidatus Woesearchaeota archaeon (assembly GCA_016930415.1). Taxonomy (GTDB): domain Archaea; phylum Nanobdellota; class Nanobdellia; order Woesearchaeales; family SM23-78; genus SM23-78. The sequence goes on from JAFGGS010000016.1 coordinate 326,979, forward strand.
AACGCCAACGTCTTCTTCGCGCTGGAGATGGAGGACGGGGAGTACAGCTGGTACGTGAATTGCTCAGACGCTTTCAACAGGAGCAACGTATCTGACACAATCAACTTTACGGTGATGCAGTCGTATCCAGTATGGTCTAACATATGGTATGAGACCCATGATTCAGACTGGGCAAACGAGACCGCGTACATAGACCTCGCCCCAGAGGATGACTTCACAGAGAACTTCAACAACTTCGAGCTTGACGCAGGAGACCTGTTCGCAGTGGTGAACGCGACGTCCCCGCTCATAGGAGGACTAGGAGGGATAATAACGCCGGGAACGCTGTGGTACAACGGGACATACCAGACAGAGGCGGTCCTGGCAGGATACCTCACCTGGAAAGTATACCTGACTAATGAGAGCGGAGACTACCTGATAGCACAGTACGGCGATGATAGCACGGGAGGAGTGGTGCTTGTAGACGACCCATTCCCGCAGTTCTCGCAGTCATCACAGAACGTGCCGACAGCCTGGATGGTAAAGCCTCTTGACAGGCTCAGGCTCGTCGTAGACATATACAACGCAGACAGGCTCAACGAATACTATCATTACTGGGACGACAGGTCAGACTCCAGGATAGAGTTCGCGAACTTCATAGTAATAGGAGAAGTCAACGTGACCATAGTAGAGCCTGCGAACAACATATCAACAGTTCCAGGAGAGATTTTCAACCAGACCTGTGAGGTAGATTGCCTTTATGGGACCTGCGTGAACACGTACGTCTACGCCCAATACAACTCTACCCTGCCAATCAGCACCAACTGGACCAACATAAGCGGAAGCGGAAACCTGAAACTGAATAACGGAACGAACCCAGTCTTCCTGGGAAACATCAGCGCAGGCAAGACCAACGTCACGTTCGCGATCAACGGAACGACGGCCTCGATAAACAATGTGAGATGCTACGTCAAGACAGACTACGATGACGACCTGAGCGACGAGACCAGAGAGATCGTGGTGAGCGACTTCGACGCGCCGACAGTCAACCTGAACTGGCCCACAGACAGGTCAGCCCACCCACTCCAGAACATAACACTTAACTTCACAGTGACCGACAACGTGGCTCTCGCCAACTGCACGCTCTACTTCGACGGGACGTACAACCAGACCAAGTACTCCGCGAACCTCACCAATGGAGCGATCAACAACTTCACGCTGACGTACCTGACTGAGGGCAACCACACCTGGAACGTGACTTGCCAGGACACCAGCGGAAACATAGGCAACTCCACTCAATGGATTTTCGTCATAGACAGGACTAGACCGGTCGTGACGCTTCTCCTGCCACCCGACACTGAGAGCCTAGTGGCCACAGCAGTGTATCTCAACTTCACAGTCACTGATAACATTGATGATTCGCTGACATGCAACCTCACGCTTGACGGCACAGTCATAAGGACTGCCTTCGAGGTGCAGAATGCCAGCAACTCAAGCACGCTGGCAACAAGCCTCTCAGAAGGGACGCATTACTGGAACGTGACCTGCTGGGACAACGCGAGCAATATCCAGAACAGCAGCACGTGGAGCTTCAGCACGTACGAAGCTCCAATCATAACCCTGATAAGGCCTGCCAACAACAACATAAGCAACAATCCCAACCAGACGCTCTTCTTCAACGTGAACGACTACACAGGCATCGAGAACTGCAGCCTGATACTGGACGGTGCGCTGAACCAGACAAAGTACAACTCTGAGATAACCAACAACGCGACCAACAACTTCACGCTAACAGGGCTGAACGGGACATACTCCTGGGCCATCAGCTGCTACGACAACACGACAGTCCAAGCCCAGAACACCACCCAGACCTGGAACTTCATAGTCGATATCGACCCGCCACAGCCAAGCATACTCACCTCCAGCGGGACCTGGTTCAACACTGCGACGCCCCAGATACAGTTCAACATCACAGACAACTACGACCTGCTGATAAACTACACGCTGTACGCAAACGGGATTGAGAACATAAATGGAACAGTCGCCAACGCGAGTCTCGGAAGCCAAAATCTCAACACCTTGACTCCGGATGGCGAGTACACCATAATCCTGCAGGGAAAAGACGACGCTAGCAACGTGCAGAACAGCTCAAACATCACGATATACGTGGACACGACCAAGCCATGGATCAACCTGAGCGCGCCCCCGCCCAACGAGAACTTCAACGCGACCTCTATACAGTTCAACTTCACAGCACACGACAACATGGCAGGATTCCTGATATGCAACTTCACCTTGAGCAACGGGATGAACGATCTCAACCTGAACCTGAGCAACGCAACGCTCCAGAGCATCAACAAGAGCGGGTTCGTGTCAGGGATATACTACTGGAACGTGAGCTGCTACGACATAGCAGGCAACTGGAACACGAGCGCGACTTGGAACTTCACGATAAACACGCCAGACGTGACGATAACCTCCGCGAACATCACCTTCAACGAAAGCGAGTTCGAGGAAGGGAGGAACATCACAATCCACGCGAACGTCCAGAATATAGGGGGGGTTCCGGCCTACAATTTCACAGTGCAGATCTGGCACGGGGACCCTGACGCGGGCGGAACGCAGATAAACGGCAACCTGACAATAACAAGCCTCGCTCCTAACGCCAACTACAGCGTGAGCGTGACCTACTCCCCGATAATAGGGCCGAACAACATATACGTCGCAGTAGACCCACCGACAGCAAGCAACGGAAGCATCTCAGAGGAGAACGAGAGCAACAACAAGGCCAACAACACGTTCGAAGTCCCGCTCTACCACAAGTATGCAGGGAACATAACAGGCCTCATTGAGATCGAGAAGCAGAGCGTGAACCTGACATTATACACTTGGAGCCCAGGAAATACCAGCGGAAGCCACATATTCGTCGCTGACCTGGAAGGAATAATCAACTTCCTAAGCCTACAAGCGATCGGCCGCGACACAACCAACCAGAGCACGGCAGACGACTTTGAAGAGATAGACACCGCCATAGGGAGCACAAACCTAAGCGACTCTATAAACAGGACGTACACGACTGCGGGCGCTCCAAAGGAGACCGGCATCATGAACATATACGGGTCAGACATACTTAACATCCCGCTAATCAACAGCTCAGCCAACACCACCTTCAAGACAGGCATTCTCTGGGATGAAAGCGACGGAGGCCTAGAATACAACGGGACCCAGGATATCGTGTTCGTGAGCGAGACCAGCATAGGGAAGCAAGGAAGCAAAGGGATATACGACTTCGAGATAGCAGTCCCTGCATTGCTACGGGACTACAACGCAGGAGGCAGCAGCGTAGCCTTCTATGTGGAGCTGAGATGAGGACCATAGCAAGGTGCAGGGACAATAAAATCCAATGCGCATCAAAAGCGACAGGAGAACAGCAAAGTATTAGAATCATAAAGCCAAGATGATAAGGAAAAAAGGGAGTGAGATGGAAAGGAAAAAGAGGCAGGATGCAGGTGAGAGGAAGCGCTCCACTAACCTTATGCTTGTCTTGCTGCTGATAGTGATCATACCGACATCTATAATAGTCCTAGCTACCATATTCGACGCAGGGAACTACTGCACGCTAGGCCCGAACTGCGACTGCAGTTCGGAAATCGCCCAGTGCGGAGGGTCTTACGAGGTAGCTAACAACTTCAACACCATAGACAGCTGCCAAGACGGGGCTGCCAAGTCCAAGTACGACTTCGTGAACAACATCAGGACGACCGACCTCAACAAGTCAGGGCAGAACACTGAATACGAAGGTGGCGACAAGATAGAGTCTGAGATCCAGTTCAGGTGCTACCCAGGGGACTTCATAGTCTTCGCATACACCAACTACTCGAACGCCACTACAGTGAACTGGACCAAGATATACGGCACGACCTGCACGATAAACGGATACGCAACCTACTTCCATAACCACACGCTGGACGACAGGGAAGGCTGGCACGGATTCAGGTACATAATCGCATACCAAGGCAGCAGCTCGATGACCTGCGCCCAATCATACCCTTACTCTGACAACGACGACATAGCATTATACGTCCACGCTCAGCCTGACAGCAGTCCCCCGACAATCAACAGCATAACGCCGGCTGAGGGGGAGAACATAGAGTACAGCGTCGGCATGACAGTCAACCTGATCGTGAACGCGTCAGACACGGCAGGCGTAAAGAACGTGACCGCCAAGCTTGAGTGGACTGGGGAAACCCGTTACTTCAACTTGTCCAACGCCTCACTGGCAGGAGGACTCTTCAACGTGACAATGAATAACCTGACGAACCTGACAAGGTACAACGTGACAATCAACGCGACAGACAACCTCAACAACTCAGGCCTGACCACCTCGTACTTCTTCATAGTCAACAACGCGTTCATGAACATAACATCACCCTCATTCGGGGTAACTTATCCTTACACGAACGTCACGCTCACGTTCAAGATAGGCGACAACCTGACCCCTTTCCAAGAAGTGTACTATTACCTGAACGGGGGGAACAAGACGACACTGCCGCTGAGCGTGTCAGTCATCAACAACAACAGCGAAACAGTGACGATGCAGCATAACAACAGCCTGGATAACCTGTCGCAATCGTTCATAACCTACGAGTCGATGGAGATAAGCGAACTGATGCTGAGAGCGGCTAGCGGGACTCCCGAGCTCTTCAGCACGAACATACTGCTCCGCGGAGGAAACTCCACAAATCCCAACAGCACGACGTACAGGAACGTCACGCTCAACAATTCATACGAAGGGAACCAGAGCTTCTCATGGGCCAATGCGACCTTCCAGACGCAGTTCACGCTCCAGCCAGGCACATGGTACTGGATCACCATGGCGCAAGCCAACACGACCCACTTCTTCAGCTGGGAAGCCAACCTTGACGGCTACTCGGAAGGCAGTTGTTCCGCAAACAACAGCATAGACCTCCTGTTCAAGGCCATAGATATCTACAAGTACAGCACAATCGTCAACTCAACCGAGGGGAGTAACACGATAGAGGTGTGCGAGAGGAACTCAGCCAGCAACTCAGACTGCTCACTGACGAACTACAAGGCAGACACAAACCCGCCAGTCCTGGCAGTTCCCACAGAGACCTCTGACCCGATGGAGTTCGGGAACACGTCATCCCAGTTCATAAGGATAACAGTCACTGACGCCGTGAGTTCCATAAACACGGCAGTGATAGAGACTGAGGGCACCAACCACACTATGGACGGCCTGGGAGGAGGACAGTACGAGTACAGGTGGGACATATACAATACCACAGAGATAGGCATGCACTATTACAGGATCTACGCCAACGACAGCGTGGACAACAGGAACAACACAAGGATGTACAACTTCACAGTCAGGGATAGCCTCCCGCCGGAGACCACGCTGCTGAACTACACTCCCAACACGAATTCAGACCTGGACCCTGAAGTCAACATCTCGATAAACTACACCATAAGCGACTACGTGCAGGTCACTGAGGCCAGGCTGCAGTACGCCACCGCAAGCAACGCGGCAATCAATAACTGGACAAACGTCACTATGAGCAACATCAGCTCGAACTTCTACTCTAACTTCACGCCTCTCGACGAGGGGAACTGGTCTTTCAGAGCTTATGCAATCGACCCTTACAACAATAGCGTGAACACCAGCATGAACAACATAAGCGTCTTCTACGACAGGACCTGGGTGTTTAGCCCTGACGAGATGGAGACAGTCTTCACCACTGAGGGCGCGAGCGTGAGCCTCGGCAACATCACCATAAACAACACAGGAGACACCCAGCTGAACTTCACGCTGGCACAGACAAGCGGACTCCCCACAGTCACCATTACACCCAACAGTATAACGATAGGCATAGCTGACAGCCAGATGATAAACCTGTCAACCACTGCGCCAGCGCAGAACCCGACGCCTTATCCATACAGCATCGACATAGCATGCGACACTTCAGGCTGCGAGAGTGCGAACGAGACAGTCTACGGCTACATGATGGTCGGGCAGGGCGGCCCGTTCATAACACACTCTGAATTCCTGTACAGCTACGAAGTGGTGCAGGGAGACAGGAGCGTGCCCCTGAACGTGACCTTGAAGAACATCGGGAACGAGACAGCGTACAACATAAGTGTCGATTGGGTGCTTCCAACAGGATGGTTCTCTGACGATAATGTGAGCGCGTTCTTCGCCAACATGACACCCTACGCAACCACGTTCGTGACTGAGAGCCACGGAATAGTCGGATCAGTCCTCCTGAACGCGACCGTGGGACTGCAAAACCTGACAGTAAACATAGTATACTACACGACTGTGGGGGCGCAGAGGACCTACACAATAACAAAGACAGTGGATGTAGTATACCCGCAGGATTATGAACCGCCAGAGACAGGAGGAGGAACCACCACCACGACAGGCGGAGGCGGCGGTGGAGGCGCAGGTACTGGAGGAGGAGGCATCCCGCCAGCGCCGAAGAGCTTCAACCTCACGATCGACGTCCCTGAGAGGATCACCATATTAAGAGGCCAGAACAGGACCATACAGGTCAACCTGACGAACGACAACCAAGCGTACTTCTACGACTTGACGCTAAGGCTTGAAGGCTACCCGACTAGGAGATACTCCATAAGCCCTGCAAACATCAGCGTCCTAAACCCTGGAGAGACCAAGGCGTTCAACGTATATATAGACGTGCCTGTCTATATGGGATACTCCCTCAACCTGTTGATGCTAAGCTTCAAGGGTAAGAGCCAGGAGCGCCTGAACGCATCCAAAAGCAGCTATGAGCAGACCAAGACTATGACGCTCATAGTATCGGAGATTGACGAGAGCGAGTCTGCAGGCTGCATCGCAGAGTCCGAGGCCTTCCTGCTGGAGATGCAGGCAGAGAACTTCAGCACCGCGAGAGTAGAAGCGCTCCTGGCAGAGGCTAAGGACGCATTCGCGACTCTCGACTACACCTTAGTCAAGAACAACTGCGAAGCCATAAAGACCCTCAAAGAGACCTCGTTCGAGCTCAGGCAGAGGATGTCAAGCCTGCTTGAGGAGGCAACCAACGCCCAAAAGGAAGGGTATGACATGAGAAACATCCTCAGGCTCCTCAACATATCCCAGGAGATGTTCCAGACAGGAGAGTACGAGAAGGCGCTCGAAAGAGTCCAGAGGACAGAGGAGGCCATGGCGCTCCAGGTCCAGACAGAAGACGCAAAACTAGGCAGGCGGCTTGCAAGGTTCCTCTCCAAATACTGGTGGGCAGTCATAATCTTCCTGGGAATAATGACTTATGTGAGCGGGATATACTATCAGAAGCACGTCCAGCAGCAGATAAAAGACAGGCTAGAGAGCCTCGGCAATGAGGAGGAATCAATAACAGAAGTCATGAAGAAGCTCCAGGAAGGATACTTCGCCCAGAAGAATGTGAGCACGAAAGTGTATGACCTGACAATGCAGGACTACAAGAACAGGCTGGCAGAGATCGAGAACGAGAAGATCGACCTGAAGAACAAGAAGGTCAGGATGTTCAAGACTGACAACACCTACGAAGGCCTGCTCGTGCAGAAGGAGGAGATGCTCGCGCTAGTACGGGAACTCCAGGAGAACTACTTTGTCAACACCAAGATCGACAAGAGCACCTACACCAGGGCTTTCACGACCTTCAAGAGGAAACTCGCAGAGATCGAGAAGAAGATAAAGGTGAAGAAAAGGGAGATTGATACGAAGGAAGCAAGAAAGGGTGAAGAGACGGCGCAGGCCCGGGAAGCCCAGACCACAAGACCAACAGCCTCGCATGAGCCTGACAAGAAAAATATACTTGAGCAGAGGAGCGAGATGAACCCTAAAGTGAAGAGAGAGAAGAGGCCTGAAGGCGACGAAGAGAAAGATGATAAGAAGAACAAGAAGAAAAAGAGGCTCTCATACCTCCACAAGAAGCTCAACGAATGATCCGGGAATAGAAACAGATAAATACTTAAATGATTAACCTGAAAAGAACCATCAGGGATATACTGAAAAAAAGAGGTCGGAAGGGGGCTTGAAGAATAATGGATATGTCTCAGTATAAGCAGGAATTTCTCTCAGAGGCAAGAGAGCACCTTGAACAGATAAACGAAGGTCTCCTCGCCCTGGAAAAAGACCCTTCTGACTCAGAGAACATCAACAAGGTGTTCAGGTCATTTCACACGCTGAAAGGCAACTCAGGAGCCATGGGCTACCAGAAGTTCGCTGAGCTCGCACACGTACTGGAGGACCTGCTCTCAAGGATACGCGAAGGAAAAATCCAGATAGGCCAGGAGATAATGGACTTAGTCTTTGAGGGATGCGACGTGATCGACAGCGGACTCACCGCCATAGAGAAGAACACTCCTGAGGAATTCAGCGCAGAAGGGATAATAAGTGAGGTACAGAAGTTCACGCAGGAGAGGCAGGATACGGCCAGCATAAGCATGGAGGCCAAAGCCCGCCTAAACGAGAATGACCAGATAATGATCGATCAGAGGAAGAGCGCAGGAAACAACGTCTTCCGCCTGGTTACGGTCTTCGAGTCAGGGAACCAGCTCAAGGGGCCGAAAGCGATGGTCATGCTCAGGCTAATCAGGGGAGCAGGGGAAGTCATAAAGACAAACCCTTCTGAGGAGAGCGTAAGGGAAGGACGTTTCAGCACAGAATTCGAGACCCTACTCTCCACCAGGAAGAGCAAGGAGGAGATAACAGAGATAGTCAATAGGCTCACGGGAATCAAGCACATCTTCGTCCTCACAATGGAGGAGACATATGAGAAGCCCAAGGAGACTGTGCACGAAGAGAAGGAGCATGCAAAGAGCCAGATACTCAAAGGCCACCACGATGAGGTCCTAAAGCAGATACAAAGCGTAAGGGTCAACATGAACAAGCTTGACAAGCTCATGAACCTCGTTGGAGAACTGCTCATAAGCAACATCAGGCTCCAGGACATAGACAAGAAACAGGACTACACTCATCTCAAGACCACGCTAAAGGCGATCGACAGGCTTATACTTGACCTTCAGGACGAGGTCATGACTGTCCGCATGATACCCATAGGCAACGTATTCAACAGGTTCACCAGGATGGTCCGGGACCTGTCAATGAAGGAAGGCAAGAAAGTCAACCTGATAATAGAAGGATCAGAGATGGAGTTCGACAGGACAGTCCTAGACCAGATCGGAGACCCGCTCGTGCACATATTAAGGAACTGCGTAGACCACGGCATAGAGACTCCTGAAGAGAGGATGAACGCCGGAAAGCCAGAAGTAGGCACGATCAAGCTGATAGCCAAGAGGGAGAAGAACAGTGCGACCATCAGGATAAGCGATGACGGCCAAGGGATAGACCCTAAGCTCATCAAAGAGACTGCCATCAAGAAGGGCAAGATAACCGCAAAAGATGCAGAGAAGATGAGCGAACAAGAATTGCAGATGCTCGTCTTCAAGCCAGGAATGAGCACCAATAAGATAGTCACTGAAGTGAGCGGACGCGGAGTCGGGATGGATGTGGTCATCACGAAGACCAAAGAGCTAGGTGGAAGCGTAAGGCTCCACTCAGAAGTCGGGAAAGGCACCAGGGTCACGCTAACGCTCCCTCTTAGCGTCGCGATCATAAGCGCACTGCTCATCAGGGTGGCGAATGACATCTTCGCAATACCTCTGAACGCGATTGACCAGACAGTCGACCTGGAGACAAGTAACATAAAGACCATCCAAGGCCACGAACTCTTCGTGCTCAGGGGGAATGAAATACCCTTGTTCTGGCTCCACGACCTACTAGGAACCGCACCGCAGGAGAAGAAAGATAAGTTGACGGTGCTCATAGTCAACAAAGATGAGGAGAAAGTAGGCTTGGTTACTGACGAAATATTATCCCAGCAGCAGATACTGATAAAAGGTCTCCAGGACAGCGTGAAAGGACTGAGAGGAGTGTCCGGCGCGACAATACTTGGGGATGGCAGTGTAGCGCTCATACTAGAAGTGGACACTTTAGTATGAATGATCCTGGAAAAGGCGCAGGACCGATAAGTTTAAAAGAATACGAGAACGTAAGATACACAACCAATTAAGTATGCTATCAAGCTCTAGAAAAAAAGAAAAAAAAGAAGAGGCAAAGAAAAAATGGCTAAGATAATAGTTGTGGATGACTCCAACCTGATTGCCGCGGTGATCTCGCATTTCGCAAAAGGATATGATTGTGAGATCCTGACAGCAAGAGACGGGGAAGAGGCGATCGAGAGGTACAAGTCCGAGAAGCCGGACCTGGTCTTCCTGGACATAAAGATGCCAAAGATGAACGGAATACAAGCTCTTGAAGAGATCAGGAAGATAGATCCTGAAGCGAAAGTCGTCATGTGCACTGCGCTGAAAGAGAAGGCCCAGGAGGAGAAGGCCAAGGCATTAGGGGCGTGCGGCTACATCACTAAGCCCTTCACGAAAGAGGACATCACAAGCATACTGAAGAAATACCTGAAATGATAGTATATATTCGGAAAAAAGAGAGGGGTGTCAAAGAAAAATGAAAATACTAATCGTGGATGACTCCGCGTTCATGCGGACAATGATAAAAAATGTTCTTAAAGACGGCAACCACGAGATATTTGAGGCAGGAAACTTCGACGAAGCAGTCAAGGCTTTCAAGGAGAACAAGCCAGCACTCATCTTCCTCGACGTCATAATGCCCGGAAAGAACGGAGTGGAGACGCTAAAAGAGATAAAGAACATCGACAAGGAAGCCCACGTGGTGATGTGCACATCAATCGGGGGGCAACAGAAGATCATAGACGAGTCGGTTTCGGCAGGGGCGGATGACTTCATCATAAAGCCTTTCAAGGCAGAGGACATACAGAAAGTAGTGAACAACATAGCCAATCCTGCAAAATAAGCCCGGGTGATATATATGGAAGAAAAAGAAACCGGGCAAAAAGTAAAGCTTACATCACTTGAACTGGACGCACTCAAAGAGATGGGAAACATCGGGACTGGAAATGCAGCGACATCCCTCTCAAAGTTCATCAACAAGAACGTCGACATGAACTTTCCCGAGACAAAGTTCGTCCACGTGAGCAAGTTCTCAGAGACAGTAGGCGGCCCAGAGAAGATGGTGGTGGGAATCTACCTCCAGATCAGCGGTGAAGTCCATGGCGAAGCCATGTTCTTGTTCCCTGAAAAAGGGGCTTATGAGCTAATCGACCTCATACTGTCCAAACCACTTGGGACGACCAAGCGAATGGATGACATGGACAAGTCAGCCTTCATGGAACTATCCAACATACTGACAGGATCATTCCTGAACGCTCTTGGAAACATGCTCGAAGCGAAGATACTCCCGTCAGTCCCGCACGTCGCAGCAGACATGGCACAGACCCTTCTTGACTTCATACTGATAAAGATAAGCAAGTGCGCAGACACGCTTCTCTACGTTAAGACAGGAGTCAACGTGGAAGGGCATAAGATAGACGGCGAGTTCACAGTCCTCTTCGACCAGGACTCCCTCAAGAAGATAATCTCAAAGATGCATGACAAGTACGGCCTTGAGAGCCCAGGAGCTTAGGCAGGACCCCAAGAAAACGCCGAGCCATCCAGGACGGAAAAGAGGAGAAGACAAGAATATCTGTCACTAACCAACCGATGGCTCGTCAACAGCGACAATAACGAAAAAAAGAGGAAAATGACCGACATAGTAGTGGACATGGGATCAGTGGCGCTAGGATACGAGCATGACAACCTGATATCAGTAGGACTCGGCTCGTGCGTAGGAGTGGCTCTGTACGACCCTGAAAAGAAGATAGGAGGGATGGCGCATATCATGCTTCCTAACAGCAAGGAGATACCAAGCCAGCAGATAGAAAGAAAAGCGTTGATAGCAGAAAAGGATTCCAAGATAAGAAGCAGCCTGAAAAACACACTGGCCCACCTAGGATTCGCATCAATCACAGAGACAGAGGAGAAGGAAGGCACGCTTGCAAAATACAAGGAGACCAGCCCCTCAATCGCATTCATAAGCGCGTTCCTCCCGCCGACAAACGGGGTGGACACTGCAAAAGCCATACTCTCGAAAGAGCCAAACGCGCCCATAGTGATAATGAGCCCGCCAACGGACAGGACCACAATATCATATTATAGCCAAGAAGGCGCAAAAGAAGTCATGATCTCTCCCTTCACAGAAGAGAGAGTCAGGAGCGTGAGTGAATTCATCCTGGGAATCAACCAACTCAAGTTCGCTGACAAAGCGATACAGGTCCTGGTAGAGCTCATGGTCAACAGAGGAGCCGACAAGCGCCGCCTGGTAGCCAAGATAGCTGGAGGAGCCCACATGTTCCCCACACTCATGGACGAGGAGGTCATAAACATAGGGAACAGGAACATAAACATCTCCAAGAAGAACCTGAAAGAGATGGGCATCCCTCTGGAGGCAGAAGAGACAGGAGCCAGCATAGGAAGGACTGTGACGTTAGAAGTGGCCACTGGAAAGCTCAGGATAAAGACCAAGGACGGCATAAAAGAACTATAGATGAGCAGAAGAAAAGAAGAAGCCCGACAACAAATCCTGTTGAGGAAAGAAGAAAGGGCAGTAAACTTTATAAAGAAAGAACTCAATAAGGCACATAATTCAGATTACAGCATATCAAACACAAGAAATTAGCTTATACTTTCGAAAAAAAGAGGTGGGGAAATGGATCTTAAAGATCTACAGAGCCTGAAGATAAAACAAAAATTGTTGATGAGTTCACTAGCCATAGCCGCCCTCGTTCTGATAGCAGGAATAATCGGGATCGCAACCTCAAACAGCGTACTCAACGAAGCGCGAGACATAGCAAGCCAAGCAGATGCTGGAAGCAGCTTCCAGGCGTCCGCTGCGATCCAAAGGGCCGAGCAAACCCAAGCGAATGGGATCAACCTGCTGATAATCACGATCCTGGCAGGAATAGCCATCGCAATAGGCATAGGGCTCTACATGAACAAGATAATCACAACCCCCCTCTCGAAACTGAATGACCTGGCCAAGAGGATGGCATCAGGAGACTTGACTGTCGACGTGAATGAGGACCTCAAGAAATCAAATGACGAGATAGGGGTGCTCGCAAGATCCTTCGACTCCATGGTCGACAGGATAAGAGGGCTCGTGAACCAGCTAGTAAGGAACACTGAAGAGACCGCGCAGGCATCAGAGGAGCTCTCGGCGTCAGCAGAAGAAGTCAACGCATCCATGCAGCAAGTAGCGATCACGATGCAGGAAGTCGCGAAGGGCGCCCAGACGGTCTCAGGCAACGTCAACCAGGCACAGAACGCCTCCAAGAAGACAGAGGAGAACGCCAAGATAGGCACGCAATCAGCGGCATCCGTCAACACGAAGATGGGAAGCGTGAGCACGACTACCAAGGACGGAGCCGAGAAGATAAGGCTCCTAGGACAGGAATCAAAGAAGATCGGCAAGATTGTCGAGACGATCAACAACATCTCGGAACAGACGAACCTGCTCGCGCTCAACGCAGCGATAGAGGCGGCGAGGGCAGGAGAGGCAGGACGAGGATTCGCAGTAGTGGCAGACGAGGTCAGGAAGCTTGCAGAGGAGAGCAGGAAAGCCACAGACCAGATCAGCCAGCTAATCGCAGGCATCCAGACAGAGATCCAGACAGCCGTCGAGAGCATGGAGAACAACAGCAAAGAGGTCGAGGAAGGCACATCCGCAGTCCAGAACGCACTCATGGCCTTTGAGGCGATCCCGACGCTCATAAACGAAGTAAACAAGGGACTCCTGGAAGTCAGCGCCATCGCTGAGGAGAACGCGGCTGGAAGCGAGGAGGTAAGCTCGAGCGTCCAGCAGGTATCGGCCTCTATGCAGCAGGTCAGCCAATCAGCCCAGAAACTCAGCAGCAACGCAGAGTCGCTCAGGCAGATAATCTCCCAGTTCAAGGTGAGCGGTGGAGGAGGCGCTGTCCTCAAGTGATCCTAAAGAACAATCTCAAGGAATGACAAAATGGGCGAGGAAAACAAGGGCTCAAGCGAAAGGCAGGTAGTCATATTCGCGCTGGGGAACGAGGAGTTCGGAGTCAACATAAGCGAGGTCCGGGAGATCATCCGGATGGAGCGCATAACGACGATCCCGAACACGATGGAATACATCAAGGGCGTAATCAACCTCAGAGGAGGCATAATAGTCGTCATAGATCTCGCCATGAAACTAGGATTCCCCTCGAAAGAGAGCGACAACAATACCAGGATAATCGTGATAAACGTAGAGAACAATACAGTGGGGATGATAGTTGACTCTGCAACAGAGGTGCTGCGCTTGGCCAACGGACAGATAGCGCCTCCGCCTCCAGCGATAACCCAGAAGATCGAAGCCAACTACATCGAAGGCGTAGGGATACTCGGAGACCGCCTCCTTATACTTCTGGACCTCGCAAGAGTGATGCAGTCAAAGGAAATGGCAAAGGTGAAGGAGATTGAAAGGAAGGCCGAGACCGTCATCAAGGCAGAAGCAAGCAAAGCAGAGCTTGAGAAGCAGGATGCAAAAGAGGCCACGGCCCAGGCTCCTGTCAGCAATCCGCCTCAAGCGCCCCCAGAGGGCATTGCAAGCTGATAAGGGCTCCTTGAGAGCTCATGCTACAAGCACCACGGCACCACACTCGATCTTTGAATGGATTCTGATCCAAAACCACCTTCTGAAGATAAGGATAAAAAGGGATACCGCATGCCAAAAGCGAAAATAACTAGGAGAAAAGCAAAGCATCCTGCCAAGAGAACGGCAAAGGCAGTGAAGGCAGGATTAAAGAACAAGCAGGCAGTTAACAGAAAAAAGGCTGGAAGCCTGCTCTTGTTGCCAAGAAGGGGTGTGAATTACCAAGCCAGCTGCCCTTGCGGGCTCAAGGAGAAGCTCCAATACGGAAGAGACGAGGATGGAACGCTCTACGAGGTATTCAGCTGCCCAAAGTGCAGGAACCTATTCACCCTCAGGTTCAACGCGCGCCTCGAGTGTCCGACCTGCAGAGGTATAGACTTAAAGTCATACAATCCTCATAAGGAGCAGAACATAGAGTTCTACAAGGCCAGGCACAGGGACCATCAGCTCAGCAAGGAGATGCTTGACGAGCTGACAAGGTTCTGGATCCATATAAGAGATAAGGAGTGCCCGAAGTGCGGGAAGAACACCCTGAGATGGACCAATTCTTAGAAGAATTAAAAGAAGAAATATCACTGTGCGTCCAGAAAATACCCAAAAACCAACCTAAAAATTTATAAAGAGAGGTCACGAAAAAAACACCATGCTAAGCGAGGTATTCCGCATGCCCGAGAAGGACTTTGACAAGTCAAAGTATAGGTTCTTCACGATAGTGGCTGACGTCGGCGGGACTAATTCTTACTTTGCAGTGATGGGGGTGCGAGACAATAAGAATTATGACATAATCCTCAAGGAGAAGACACTAACCTTGCACCTGAAAGAGATATATACGCCCCTAAATGACATCCTGAAGAAAGCCTACGAGACCTACAGCATAGAAGTCGGAAGAGCCTGCATAAGCGCCGCTGGCCCAGTCTCAAGGAGAAGAGGCCATATAGACCTGACAAACGCAGGTCTCCAGATAAAGAGGGGTGAGATTCTCTCAAAGACACTCCTGAAAAAAGTCATACTCATAAACGATTTCGAAGCGATAGGATTCGGCATAGACCACCTGGATCTGAATAAGGATGTCATGGAACTGAAGCACACAGGAGACTTGGGGAAGCAGGGATGGGTCTTTAGCAATACCTGCGCAGTGATAGGCGCAGGCACAGGCCTTGGAACCAGCGTAGTATACTATGACTATGACACTCACCTGCACACGCCGCTCCCCTCAGAAGGAGGACACATGGACCTTCCTGCTCATGACGAGTTCGAGTTCGACCTGGTCCAATTCCTCAAGAAGAAAGTGCTGAAGACCAAAGATGCGCATCCAGAGTTCGAAAGAGTGCTCTCAGGGCAAGGGCTCCATAACATCTATAACTTCCTGAAAAGCAGGAGAGGATTCAAGCCGACAGCAACCACCAGGAAGCTTGATAAGCTTGAGGGAAATGTCAAGCTGGAAGCCATAGATGACAACTACGGAAAAGACAAGACCTGCACCCAGACGATCGACCTATTCGTCAAGTTCTACGCAAGGGCTGCCAAGAACCTTGCGCTGATCTCGGAATGCTACAGCGGCCTGTTCATAGCAGGAAGGATAACCCTTCGGAACAAGGATGCTTTCACGAAAGGGGATTTCATGAAGGAATTCGAGAAGCACGAGAAAGAAACAGGCCTGCTCAAGAAAATTCCCGTATTCATAATAACCAACACGGACGTCAGCCTCTACGGCTGCTGCAATGTCCTGACAAACTTTTACAGCCTCAGCTAGGAGGACCAGGCTAGATGAGGGGCATGATCGCAAATAGAGAAGACAGCGACAGAAAAGACAAGAAAAACAGAAGAATATAAAAACAACCTGACCAGTATAGGAACAGCTGTTTGGAGGAATGGATAAAATGAAAAAGATAATGATAGTGGAAGACTCCTCGCTTATGATAGCGGTAATATCCAACTTCATAAAGAAGGAAGGGAAGGAAGTTACATTAATCTCTGCCCACAACGGAAAGGAAGCCATCGACATGTACGAACAGGAAAAACCAGATATCGTATTCATGGACATAAAGATGCCGATCATGGACGGGATGCAGTCCCTAGAGGAGATAAAGAAGAAGGACCCAGCCGCCAAGGTCGTCATGTGCACATCCCTAAAGGAGCAGGCTCAGGAAGACAAGGCCAAGGCATTAGGGGCGTGCGGCTACATAATGAAGCCCTTCAGCCGTCAAGACATCATAAGCGCCATCGAAAAGAATACGGACTGGTAAGGAAGACCAGATTGGCAAGCGAGCGCAAGCTGCCTCCAGACCTGAAAAGGCCAGGGGAGAGAGAACAAAGATGGCCCTTAAAATAGTAGTAGCTGATGACTCCGCCCTCATGCGGAAGGTCATCGCGGACATTCTAAGAACAGACCCTGAACTAGAGATAGTTGGCATAGCAAAGAACGGGGAAGAAGCAATACGCCTTGTGAAGGAGAAATCCCCGGACGTGCTGACCCTTGACATGAACATGCCTGACAAGAACGGGATTGACGTGATAAAAGAGGTCATGAAGGAGAATCAGACTCCGATACTGGTGATCAGCGCGCTCACCCAGGAGGGTTCCAAGAGCACAATGGAAGCCTTGGCTGCAGGAGCGATAGACTTCATAGCAAAGCCCTCTGGCGAGATAAGCGTGAACCTGACAGACCTTAAGGATGATATCATAAAGAAAGTCAAGGTAGTGGGCGCGGCGCAGGTCAAGAAGATGGAGATAAAGGGAAAGAAAGCCGCCAGGCAGGCATTCAACCCTACAAGAAAGAAGGTAATACTCATTGGAGCATCCACTGGAGGACCCCAGACTATAGAAGCAATACTTACCCAGCTGCCAAGGAACATACCCGCTCCGATACTGGTGGTCCAACACATGCCAGGAGGAGAATTCACCAAGATGTTCGCTGACAGGCTTAAGAGACTGTGTGAGATCGACGTCAGGGAGGCCCAGCAGGGAGATGAACTCAAAGACGGGCTCGCGTTGATCGCCCCTGGGGGCATGCACATGAAACTGGAAGCAGAGGTAGAAGGCGCAGAAGGAACAATACAGCTTACGCTGGATCCGCCCGAACTTGGAGTTCGGCCTTGCGTAAACCATTTGTTCAGGAGCGCCTCAAATATATTCAAGGAGAACACCATAGGAGTCATCCTCACAGGCATGGGAAGCGACGGCAAGGAAGGATGCAGGATCATAAAGGACCTGCATGGCACAGTACTTGCAGAGGCAGCAGAATCATGCATAGTCTTCGGCATGCCAAAAGAAGTCATCAACGCTAACCTCGCAGACGAGATACTCACGTTGGAAAAGATTCCTGTCGCATTGCTCCAGCTAATGGAGATCTAGAGGAGCCTGGTAAAAGAAGATTGAAGGCAGAAGGACTGAAGAGGCGCACATGCTTGGACAGAAGAAGGATTCGGAATGGGAAGCAGTCAAGAACGACATAGTGCAGATACTGCAAAAGCAGGTCGCCAACATCCAGAACTTCAAGAGCGACTTCATACAGACCAGGGTCAAGAAGAGGATGATGCGCCACAACACGACGTCCTACAAGGATTACCTTGAGATACTGAAGACCAAAATCGAGGAGCAACACGCCATCATCCAGGCGTTATCGATCCACGTGACCCACTTCTTCAGGGACAAGAACGTCTACGAAGTGTTCCTCACAGAGACCATCATGAAGCTCCTGAAAGAGAAGCAGGCTAACAAGCAGAGGATCCTCAAGATCTGGAGTGCAGGATGCTCGAGCGGGGAAGAACCTTACTCCATAGCGATGATATTCCTGGAGATCCTGCAGGATCAGATCAAGGACTACATGATAGATATCAAAGGAACGGACATATCCTCCGAGATGATAGAGCTGGCCAAGAGAGCGGCTTACGAGCCAGAGCAGCTCAAGGAGACCCCGCAGGACTACATCGACAAGTACTTCCAGAAGGTAGACGACAAGTATTATATCAAGGAAGAAGTCAAGAAACTTGTCAGGTTCGAGGTGAAAGACATCTGGGCAGAGGACAATCCCCGCGCAGTCGACATAATATTCTGCAGGAACACGATGATATACTTCAGCCCTGATCTTCGAGACAAGCTGTTCCTGTCATTCCACGGAAGACTGCTTCCTGAAGGCTTCATGGTCCTGGGAATGACAGAGATACTCACCCCTGCTGCGCAGAAGCTATTTGAGGCGGAGAACAACCTCTACAGGATATATAAGAAAAGGAAGATTACATCTCCAATCTTCGGCGGAGCCATAGTGCCAGCAACCCAAGCGGGACCTGCAGGAGGAACTTGAGCGCCTGAAGAAGGAGAGTAAGGGGAGGAAAAGAGGATAATAGAAAAAAATGGACGGCAATAAAGATCTTGGATTCGAGATCCTGAAAGACGAGATAGAGAAGCTCATAGGATTTGAATGCGACAAGTACTCAGAGAAGTTCCTGAAGAGAAGGATAGGCGTCAGGATGAAGATCTCAGGAGCAGGCGAAGACTACAAGGCCTACGCCCAAATAATTAAGGACAACGAGGAGGAAAGGCGCCGCCTCAAGAAGGAACTGACAGTGCACACAACCAACTTCTTCAGGGATAAGAGCTTGTGGGAGCTTCTCACAAGAGAGATCATCCCCTCTGCACTTTCCAAGAACAAGCTGACAGATAGTATCACGATCTGGAGCGCAGGATGCTCCACCGGGGAGGAACCATTGACGATAGCCATATGCGCCCTTGAAGCGCAGGCCAGCTCGATCCGCAAGAAGAAGATCAAGATAATAGCCACAGACATAGATCCTGAGACCATAAAGAAAGCCCAGGAAGCCAGGTATGAAGAGGAGCAGTTCAAGGAGATGGAGCCAAGGCTAAAGGAAAAATACTTCCTGAAGAACGCTGACGGGACGTACTCTCCTACGAGCGGGATACGCCAATGCATAGAATACCAGGTCCAGAACATCCTCACGGCCAAGATAACAGGCTGCGAGATGATATTCTGCAGGAACACGGTGATATACCTGGATCTGGAAGCCAAGAGGTGGCTCTACAGCAAGTTCCACAAGAGCCTGAAAGAAGAAGGGTTCCTTGTGCTTGGCAAGAGCGAGATACTCCAGGGAGAAGCCAAGGACATGTTCCAGCCATACGACAACGACGAGAGAGTATACGTCAGGATATGATGTTCACGCACGAGGCAGGACCATATGCGTCCTGAATCGGAAACTATATAAAAAAAGATTCTGAGAAGAAGAGCATGGTAACGAAGGCAGAAGAGGCCATAAGCAGCTTTGAGCTAGACGCCCTCAAAGAGACCGCTAACATAGGCACGGGCCACGCTACGATAGCATTGTCTGCCCTGATGAACAGGAAGGTCAACATAACAATCCCCAACACCACGCTCGTATCAGTCCACGAGGTCGGGGGCAAGATAACGAGCGCGAACGAGGCGGTCGTAGGCATATACAGCAAGATGAGGCAGGGGATAGCCGGAAACATAGTGATAATACTCCCCACCAGCTGCGCTTACAGGCTAATAGACTTCATCAACAAGAAAGCAGAAGGCGAGCAGAAGAAAGACATCCTCAACAAGGAGGACATCGCGACCCTCAAGAAGCTAGGAAGCCTGCTATACTCAGCCTATCTCACAGCCCTCGCCAACTTCTTCGAGCAGAACATAGTGTTCCAGAAACCCAACATAGTATCGACCTTCGGGGACTCAATAGTCGACTTCATACTGGTCCAGATAGGCGAGCAGGAGAAAGTTTTATTAATATCCATCAACTTTGACGTTGAAGGCACAGACATAAAAGGGGACTTCGTCCTCTTATTCACGCTGACATCACTATCCCCGCTTCTTGAAAACCTGAAGAAGAAGATGGGAATGGCTTAGATGAAGCCCGGGCGCCAGGACCCAAAAAAGCCAAAAAAGAGGCTTGAACCATAAAATGGATCGCGTAAACCTTGCTGAAGAACTGAAGAGGAACAAGTCGATACTGATAGTCATACCGACCCAGGAATACAGCATGGCGATAATGGACCTCTCGCTCCAGCTAAGCAACAACTACTCGAGGCTCGCATACATAAGCATGAACAAGATGATAACCCCTCTCAAGAGGAGCTTTGAGGACAACGACATAGACGTGAAGAAGTTCTTCTTCATAGACGCGATCACCAAGACAGCCATCCCTAATCCTCCAAGCGATCCCAACGTGGCGTTCATCCCAGCACCGAACGACCTCACGAAGCTGAGCATCCAGATAACCAAGGTACTCCAGACGTTCGATCCTGACTGCATAATTTTCGACAGCCTATCGACGCTCCTGATATACGAGGACAACACGATCACAAGCCAGTTCATGCACTCGCTAGTCAATAAGATAAACGCCTTCGGGATCAGGGCGGTCTTCACATGCCTCAACGGAGACAAGGAGATGCAGCTGGTGCGGGACCTAAGCCTCGTCGTCGACAAGGTGATCGGCGGACCGGCGTAAACCTGACTCTGACCTGATCAAGTCATCATATTCATTCCTTAGATTTCTTAGAGCTTAAAGGCAGCGTGAAGTAGAACGTCGTGCCCTTGCCTTCCTCGCTCTCGAACCAGATCCTCCCGCCGAGGGCATCTACGATGCCTTTCGAGATTGAGAGCCCGAGACCTGAGCCTGAAGAGTGCTCCACTGTCTTGTTGCCGGCCTGGTAGAACCTGGAGAATATCTTGGCCTGGCGATTCTTAGGGATGCCTGCGCCAGTGTCCCTCACAGAGAACAAGACATCAGGCCCCTTCTTATGGGCTCTGAACTCAATCATGCCGCCTTTTGGAGTATAGTGTATCGCGTTGATGACAAGGTTCCTGATGACCTGCATCAGCCTGTCAGGATCAGTATTGACCCTGGGAAGCTTCTTATCAACTGAGAATGCAGGCTTCACATGATTATGCCTGACGATGGCTCCCAGCTCAGTCTCCACATCCCTAAGCAAGGGGTTTATGTCAGTGACTTGGATGTTCACTCCGAACTTGCCAAGGCTAAGCCTTGCAGAGTCCACGAGGTTTATAGCCAGTTGGTGGAGGTCATTAGCGCACTCGTTGATGTAGCGGGAGAACTCAGCGATCTTCCTCTTGTCGCCCTGCACCTTCTTTGAGACCAAGAGCTGGCCGAAACTCTTTATCGCGGCGATGGGATTCTTGAGCTCGTGTGCAGCGACCGCTATGAACTCATCCTTCTCCTTATCAAGCTCTTTTAGCTTCTCATTGGCGTGAGAGAGTTTCTTGTTCTTGTCCAAGATCTCCCCCTCAGAAGCCTTGATCTGACTGACCATCTTGTCAAAAGCAGATGCGAGCTCGCCGATCTCGTCATCTGACTCGACCTTTATGCTCACCTCAAGGTTGCCGTTCCCGACATCCCTAGCAGCGTCCCGAAGCGACGAGATAGGCTTTGTCAAGGAGTTCGCTATGACTACTGCAAGCCCCGCGCTATACAAGATTATGACCAAGAGGATTATCCAA
The DNA here is from genome assembly GCA_016930415.1 of Candidatus Woesearchaeota archaeon. Lineage (GTDB taxonomy): Archaea > Nanobdellota > Nanobdellia > Woesearchaeales > SM23-78 > SM23-78. Next base: position 349,100 of record JAFGGS010000016.1, read on the forward strand.
GTGTTCTGGCGCATCCGGTCATACTCCAGGAGCGCAAGGTCAAAGTCAGATGAAGCCTCCTCTATTATCAGCCCAAGGATCGCGTGCATGTTCGCCTGGATGGCCTGGGAATGCATGAGAAGAGACTCCTCCTTGGCTCCGATCTCTGCCAGCAGGAGAGCATCTACAACGCCATCAGCAGTCACAACAAGATCAGCAGTCTCATTACCAGCCAGGCCTGCTCGGCGCACCAGCTTCAAGTCATGCAAGTATATCATCTCCCGCAGCAACTGGTCGTTCTCGACGGAGTAGTTCTCGAGCTGGTCAAGCATCTCTATGCTTACATCCCTGCTCCTCATCATGGAAAGATGCTTGTTTACGTTAAAGGACGAGATTGCATAGTCAGACCTGAGATCCTCAAGTGCTTCAGGGTCATCAGTGAAGAGGTAGATGTTTATGGTCCTGAAAGAATCCTTGGTATGGCCAGCCAAGGCGTAAGCCATCTCCAATACCTGAGCCTGCTCATCAATCAAGGACTTAGCCTTGTCAAGCTGGTAGAAGGCGTAAAGGCTGAAGAGCCCTATGGATAGCACTCCTATCAAGAACCCTATTACAAGCTTGAGCCTAAGCTTCTTCCTGAAGATCATGATCCTGCATCTGGCCAGCCCGGAAAAACAGCCTGGCATGCCTCACCCCTCATGGTATGCTTATGGATGGAGATTTATAAATCTTTTTGAGGAAGCCTGAAAGGAAGTCTTGACATAACATTTTAAAAGAGATAGGCCTAAAAGAGAGGTTATGAAAGAGGCGAGCCACCACAGCCTACTTATGATGCTGCCCGCGCTGATAATCGCGGTCCTGACCATATTGACGATATCCATAATCCTAGTGATGGCAACCCCGCAGCAACCAAGCCTTCAGGTCACTGGTTGCTCTGCAGAGGACGGCGAGTCCTCAAGTCCGGGAAGCTGGGGGAGCACGTGCGACAACGCATACCCAGGATCCGCGCTCCAATACGATGACACGGCTTATGAGACCCACACTATAAGGAAGCATGGCTTAGGATACTACGCAGGACTCAAGATCAACTCTACCAACACCAGCGTGACAGACTGCAAGTCGATAGTCGAGGTGAGGTTCTGCTACAAGTGGTGGTCGCAGGTCGCCACAACAATAAACTGCGATGTGAGCGTGGATGCAAACAAGGGATTAAGCTACACTACCATAACGACTTCCTGCCCAGGCACGAGCGAACCCACAAACGTGACCTGCATCAACGTGACAAGCCTCGAGAACTGGACGTGCAGCGACTTCTTCGGAAGCAACGCCTCAGGAGGGCTCGCGAAGTCAGAGGCACAGCACGACGGGACAGGAGCTAACGGCATCTTCAACATGACTTGGGACGTCTTCTATTTCAACGTGACGTACGAGAACGAGACAGCGCCAGACACCACGCCGCCGATGTTCACGAACCTCGCCAACCAGACCTTGTACGAGAACCAGACACTATCCTACGACATAGACGCCTACGACGAGAACAACATAAGCTGCTTCAAGGTGAACGACACCGCGAGGTTTGGCATAAGCTGCTCGGGCCTGCTCGTGAACGTGACAGGCCTGGGGATCGGGACCTACTGGATCATGATCACGGTCAACGACACGTACTCGAACAACGCTTCAGGAGCGATCTACATAGAGGTGCAGAACAGCACGACTGCAGGAATCCAGGTAAAGGACGCTGTGCCGGCGCAGGACTCGACGCTCAACATCTCAAGCAGCATCCTGATAGGCGCCAATGTCACGTCAGGGCAAACCATAAGCTCTGTACAAGCAGAGGTGACTTATCCAAACGCGAGCAAGTACCAGCTGACGCTTGCAAAGGACCTGAGCGGAGGCGCAGACTGGTACAGCACTGGGTTCACCATCCCGAGCAAGATCGGCAGGTACGACGTGAATGTCACGGCGAACAACACGGCCGGCAACAAGAGCTCAAAAGCCACTTATTTCAATGCAAAAGACCCAATCAGCCCAAGCATCACGATGACGGACCTAAGCAAGACCATCTTGAAAGTAGGGCAGAAGACAAAGCTCTCCATGGAAGCCACGGACAACTATGGCATAGGCTCGTGTTGGGCAAACGTGACCATGCCTAACGGGACAAAAGAAATAGTAGGCCTGGACTGCGACGGGGCTTCATCAGAGACAAAGGACACTGACATGGCAGGGACTTACGGTGTCGTGTTCTACGCCAATGACAGCTCAGGCAACACTGCGCAGGCGACAGGATCCTTTGAGGTATATCCGAAGATAGACTTCAACTTCCATCTGAAGCTAGTGGACTCTGGAAACATAAACATCACCATGTTCAAGGAAGGGAATGACGAGGTCGTGTTCTCTGACGAGACCATAGGCGACAACGAGGAAGAATTGCCAGAGACGACTCTTGACTTCGAGATGATCTCGTTCAGTAAGAGGTTTCAAGCAAAGCTAAAATCGGTCGACTTGGCTAGCGAGGATGACAAGGCGTTCGGGATGGACAAGCACTTCGAGGACCTGGAGAACGGATCGCTCGTCATATATGGTATAGAGAACGAATATGATTTCTCAGACGCGACAGTCGTAATATACTATGATGACCTCTCTTATGAGAATGAGTCTGACTTGAAACTGTACAAATGCGACAGCTATGACCTCTACGGAAGAGAATGCCTGAGTGGCTGGCACGACATCACGTCAACCACCACTAAGAACACGACCGGAGAATACCTGGAATTCACGACAACGAGCTTCAGCGGCTTTAGCATCAGGGAGTATGCACCTGACGCGCCGCCGGAAGAGCCTCCAGCAGAAGAAGAGAACCCTGGAAGCAGGAGCAGCACAACAAGCGCGGCGAGCAGCATTACATCCGGAGGAATCCCTTACGCAGAGTCCTGGGTGTGTGAGGATTGGAGCGAGTGCATTGATGGAGAGCAAGAGAGGACATGCACGCTGGTAAATGCCGAGGGAAACAAGCTTGTCAGGGTTGCAAAGAGAGAATGTGAACCAGCATTACCTCCAGGAGAAGATGAAAAAGCTGGTGTTAGCGGAAAAGAGGTTGAGAAGAAGCTCTTTGATATCACGATAATGGCAGATGGCATTCCTGAAGAAGGTAATGAGAGCCAGAAGGAGTCCTACATTCTCAACATAGTCGTTCTCTTGGAGAACTTCGGGCCGGAGCCGATCGAGATAGGTCTCAGCATGATGGTCCTTGATGAGGACGGCAATGAGATCATGCAGGACAGCAGCACAGCCCTAGTGGAGCAGCACTTATGGCGCGAGTACGAGTCCCTCGAGGGTTTGAAGAAGGGGAGGTACAAAGTGGTACTAGAGGCTGTCTTCAACGAGACGACCAAGGAGAGGATCGTCAAGGAGGTCCAGATCGGGCCTGAGGGCTTCTTTGAAAGGACGAGGAGGCTTCTTGAGAGGTACAATCTCTTCAACTGGATCAACCTGATTGGGCTTCTCATCCTGATAGCAGTGACTGTCTCGTATTATTACTTCCATAAGAGGGCTTTTAAGTGGAAAGGCCAGGACGAGCAGTAAGTTTTTCTCTGTCTTCACGAGTTTTCAGTTTCATGAGTCTCGCTTGCTGACAAGAGTTCTCATTTTTCCTTTCTTTTTTTCTTGTGGCGCTTGAAAATCGTAATCTTTAAATACCACTTATCGCAATTACGATAACAAATAGTATAAAAAAGATAAAGTTAACTCAAAAACACAAAGAGTTATCGTAAATATGATAACAGAGCAAGTCAGGATAATAAGCGCACTTTCTCAAGAGCTAGACAGAGAGCTAACGATAAACCAGCTCTCGAAGATCATCAAGAAAAGCTACGCCTTCACGAACAAACACGTGCACGAGCTCGCCAAGCAAGGGATTCTCACACAAAAAGCCATAGGTAGCGCAATAGTATGCCGCCTGAATTACGCCAATGAGCAGGCTATCGGTCTGCTCACTTATAATTCCATCAACCAGAAGGCAGACCGCCTCAAAGCCTTGCCGAAGAGCAAGGGCGAAGAAGTGGAGAGCGCGAGCAGGAAACTGGAGGGAGAGCACGTCCAGACCGCGTTCCTCCGAGACTCGAAAATAGTCGTCGTCACAAGAGACCAGGAAGTCGCAAAAGCACTCAAGAGCAAGTTTCAAGAGTCAAAAGCAAGCCAAGTCCAAGTCATCACGACAGACGAGTTCGAGAGGCAGGGAAGAAAGCTCAATCTCAGAGAGGTCACCATCATCCATAACCACGAATTATTTTGGAGGCTGATAGCAAGGATAGCATGATTGAATCAACAAATCAAGATCGATAGCAGATCAACAGCAGATTATTTTCAAAATGTCCCAAGTAAAAAAAGAGGTAAGGAATTGGACGAGAAGACAAAAGCGAAGTATCTGGCAGTGCTCTCGAAGACTGTCCTAGGCGTGAATGAAGACACGTTCAGGCAGCGAGTAAGCGCAGAGAAGCATGAGTACGCTGACTGGGTAGCCAAGAACATGCAAGACACCCAGCTAGCAGACCAGATGCGAGGCATACAAGGAAGACAAGACCTGCTAGTCTTCCTGCTCGGCAAGATGAAGGATTTCCGCACCATAGCAGCGAGCCAGGAGTCCTCAGTCCAATCCACTGTTCAAACCGCAGATCAGCCCCAACAAGCCACAGAACAACCTCAACAAACCCAGCCGCAACAACAGGCCGAACAACCCATCCCGACGCAGCAACAAGAACCACAGCCAGCGCCAGCAAGCCAGCCAGAGACAACGCCACCGCAAGCAGTGCAGCCAGCGCAGGCACAGACGCAACCAGCTACAACAACACCTGCAACGCCGGCGACGCCTGCGCAGGAAGTGATGCCGAGCGCGCCAGAAACAACAGCTCAGCAAGTCCCGCAGGAAGTTCAGCAACAACCATCACAACCAACAATACAACCAGAAATACAGCCAGAAACAACACCGACACCAGTTCCAGAGACCGCTCCGCAACCCTCCCAATCCCCGCAATCCCCACCACTCACACAACCAACACCAGCACCCCAAGAACCCCAAGCCACACTACCAACCACGACAACAACCCCGCCCGAACAACAGCTAGAGCAGGCAGTGCAGCAACCCAAGCTAGAGACCCAAGCCCCAACGTCAGAAGTGCAACAAGCAGTGCAACCAGAGACGCAAGCACCCACCCTCACTGCGCCCCAAGAACCGATCACGCCAACACAGCCAGCTCCAGAACAATCACAGAAGCCAGTAGAACAGACGCCAATACAAGAGGCAGTTGCGCCGGCAACCCAGGAAATCACTCCAATAAAAGAGCCTGAGCCTGAGAAACCTGCAGCGCCACCTGCAGGAGAAGAGAAGCCGGCGCAAACCAAGCCTCAAGACAAGCAAGAAGAAGGAAAGCAAGAGGAACCCAAGCAAGAAGCACCCAAGCAAGAGGAAATGAAAGAGGAAAGAAGAGAGACAACAGGAGAGGAACAACAGATGGATGAGACCCCTGAAGAGACTCCTGAAGGAGAGCCGATCCCATTCTACCTGAGGAAGGTAGAGGCAGACAGGCAGTTCGTGCTCCCGACAGGACAAAGACTGACGGGGATACTCTCGCTCGCAGCAACGCTTCCAGGGATGCAGGACAACACCTTCAAGGCCCATGTGACTCCTGAGAAGAACGACTTCGCAGCCTGGATATATCACGTAGTCCACGACGAGAAGCTGGCGTCAAGCATCGGGCCGATAAAGGGCAAGGATGAGATGATCAGGATCATAGAATCCAGGATAAGGGAACTGAGAGGAGAGGCAGAAGAGCCAACAGTACTGCCTGAAGCGCCTGCGCAACAAGAGACGCCAGACAAGGCAGAGACAAGCAAGGCAGAATATGAGACAGAAGAAAATATCATCCCGACGGCAGAGAAACAAGTCGAAAAGCTGCCAGAGCCAGAGACCAAGCCAGAAGCCTCTGAGATAAAGCCCGAACAAGAACCACAAGAGAAATCAGAGGAAGCAAAGCTCAAAGGAGAACCAAAAGAAGAGCCAAAACAGGACAAGACCCGGGAGACGGCAATCCAAGAGACCATAACGAACGTCCCAGAACAGATGAGTGAGCCGCAATCAAGATCCTCATCAACAGGCATGACCTCAACAGGCATGACACAGGACGACATACTGAACATGCCAGTAAGGGACGTCCTTACAAAACTAGGACTGATAACATCAGCAACACAATTCCTGGCTCTGGAAGAGGAACTCGAGGAGAAGAAGAAAGAGAGGCCTAGGATAATGACTGGCGTGCCAGGCTTTGACGAGATGATAGACGGCGGGATCCCGTCAGGCACGTCAATCCTAGTCTCAGGAGGCCCAGGAAGCGGCAAGACGACGTTCTGCATCCAGATGCTTGGAGCAGCGGCTGAGCGCGGAGAGAAATGCCTCTTCATGACCTTTGAGGAGAACGAGGAGCAACTCATGGAGCATATGGAAAGCTACGGCCTGGACCCAAGGAAATACATCGAGAGCGGCAACCTGATAATACAACGGCAAGACCCGTTCAAGGTCTCAAGGATGGTAGAAGCCCTCCTCGCGCACGCAAGAGGAGAGCTATTGATAGACATAGACAAGATAATAGACATCATCCCGAGAGGATTCAAGCCAGACAGGGTAGTCATAGACTCGCTCTCAGCGATAGCGGCCGCGTTCTCAGAATCAAGCACAGCCTACAGGGTATACGTGACCCAGCTGATCAAGCTCCTGGAGAGGACAGGCGCCACCTCGTTCCTGATAGGAGAGATGCAGGGAGTGGAGAAGTCAGGCCACGGATTCGTAGAAGAATTCCTGGCAGACGGAGTGATAATATTCTACAACCTGCAAAAAGGCAACATAAAGCAGAGCGCGCTCGAGATACTGAAGATGAGAGCAGTCAACCACGAGAAGAAGATCGTGCCGTTCGAGTTCGTGCCAGGAAAAGGCATAATCGTGTATCCTCTGGAGAGGACATTCATATGAGACCAGCAACAAAGCGAATACCAGCAATAGAAAACAGGACATCCGGCCAGAGAGTTACACACATAGCTCTACTGACGCTCACAATGATATGCATACTCACAATGACACTCATGCTGGCACTCGTCCTGACACCCATGACGCTCGCAGCCACAACCAGCACGACAACCGAGTTCGAAGCGCAACAGATGATCGCCAGGGCAGAGAAGAGCATCACAGACATCAAGAGCAGCGGACACCAGACGCCCCTGCTAGACGATCTCTTGGTGGAGATGAAGCTTGACATGCTCTACGGAGACTACGACAAGGTCTCAGAGACATACAACACGACCAAGAGCCATATAGACAAGCTGACAGCTCTGGAAGACATGACCAAGCAGATAGAGTCACTTATGGAGGAAGCCATTGGAAGAGGGATAAACATCACTGGAGTATCAGTCCATTACAACATAGGCGTCGGAGAGTTCAAGAAGAACAGCTTCGAGACAGCCGAAAGAGAGCTGTCAACAAGCAAGGAACTGCTAGTGAACAGCCTCAAGAACCAGAGCGCAGACATGAAGTCAGGACTAGAAGCGCTTGAGAACCTCAACCTGGAGCAGGAACTAGGGCTCAGCATCATCAACAAGTCAATAGCAGAGGTCTCCCAATACGAGGAGCGAGACGACTACATGAACGTCTTCGCGACGCTTAGCAAGACAAGCCAGATGAATGAGAGCCTGCATCAGATAATAATCCTGAAAGAGACCATAAACCGCCTGGAAGCGGAAGGGAAGAGGACTGAGAGGTTCAACGACCAGATGCGAGAGCTCATGACTCTCTTCGAGGAAGAGGATTATGCCGGGCTGGGAATACTATTTAATGAGACCCAGACCATAATCTACCAAGCAAAAGAGGTGGTGGCAGGATTAGCGGAGATAGACCAGAGGCTGGCAAGCCCAGAAGTCCAGGGAATTGACTTCACAGAAGCGCAGGAACTCCTGGAGATAAGCAAGGAAGAACTTGCGCTGGAGAACTACGAGAAGTCAAGGGATTACATGGATAGGGCGAAGAGCCTCATAGAGGAGATAGAGAAAGAACACCTGCTGACGACGCTGATAAACAAGTCAAAAGCCAAGTACAATCCAGTCAAGTTCCTCAAGGAGAACTGGCTCTATATAATACTGGGCGTCCTGATGCTGAGATTCTTCACAAAGGTCTCCATGAGCGCCGGCAAGATCGCGGTCTACGAGCACCAGATAAGGAAGCTTGAGCGGGAGCAAGAAGTGATAATAGAGCTGATGAGAGGCCTCCAGGAGGAGTACTACCTGACAAAAGAGATAGACAAGGACACTTACGAGGCAGAGAAAGCCAATTTCGAGCAGAGATCCTCAGAGATCAACAAGGAATTCCCAGTGCTCACGGCAAAGATAAAGAAGGAACAAGACAAGCTGGCAAAGGTATTCAGCTTCATGATAAGATCCAAGAAGAAAAGAAGGAAAGAAAAGAGCGAAGAGAGCAAAAGCAAAGCAGACAATCAAACAACAAAAAAGAGGTAGAAGAAAATGGAAGAGAACACAAGACCAAATCAGGATGAGAATCAAGCAAGCCAATCAACAGACCTTACAAGCGACTTGGCAAGCGAGCCGTCCCAAGATCAAGCCCCCGACCAACAGCAAGATCAGCAAGCCGAACCGCAAGAGCCAAATCAAGAGCCAAGCCCAGAACCAAATCAAGAACCAGTCCAAGAACAGCAGGCACCAGCCCCGCCGCCTGCGCCGCCAGAAACAGAAGAAGCAGAGGAAGAGGACGACGTGCCAGAACCAGAGTGGATAAAGCTCTACGTCCCAGGATTCGACGAGATGATACCAAGCGGCATCCCGAAAGGAAGCGCAGTGCTGCTGAGCGGCGGACCAGGGACAGGCAAGACCACCTTCTCGCTCCAGCTCCTCCACGAAGCAGCCCAGAAAGGAGGCAAATGCCTCTACCTGACCTTTGAAGAGAGCGTACTGCGACTGAAGCAGCACATGAAGAGCTACGGGTGGAAGCCAAACATCCTGGAAAAGAAAGGAAACCTTGTGATAAAGAAGATGGAGCCGTTCGACATCAGCAGGTCAATAGAAGCGCTCCTAGCCAGGGCCAGCGGAGAGCTGACGATAGAGCTGGAAGAAGTCGAGGGAGTAATACCAAAAAACTTCAAGCCGGACATAATAGTGCTGGACTCGCTCTCAGCAGTGGCCGCAGCCTTCGGCGGAAGGGAAGAAGGCTACAGGATATACATAGACCAGCTCTTCTCGGTCTTCAAGGAATCAGGCGCGACATCCTTCCTCATAAGCGAGATAGAGCAGGATGCCAACAAGTACAGCAAGAGCGGCATAGAAGAGTTCCTGGCAGACGCAGTTATAGTGTTCTACAACATCAGGAACAAGAACGTCAGGATAAACGCGCTCGAGATCCTGAAGATCAGGGGAACCGTGCATCAGAAGAAGATAGTGCCTTTCAAGATAATAACTCAGAAAGGGATAACAGTGTACCCGCAGGAGATAGCGATAACCTAGAGAAGGCCACTAAATAAGTCCACGCATCAAGCAACTAAACAGAGAGATTAGCCAAACAGAGCAGTAACCAAGCGGTTAGAGTCGCAGAAAAGAACATGAGAAGCAATAAGATAGAGAAGAGGAAAGGGAATCTTAGGAAAGCAGAGGCAAAGGGCTGGCCGCGCCAGAACGAAGGCCTAATCAACCTCGCAATAATCGCAGCCTTGCTAATCCTCCCGATAATCAGCGCATATCCTGGAGGCTACTCAGACGCGGCTCCGTTGAGCTGCGGCAGCAACTGCAGCGGAGGATACGAGCTCTTCGGGAATAGCGAGGAATACTGCGACGCGAACAGGGTGGAGTGCTACAACACGAACGACACGTGCAAGGACGGAGACGACCCGTCATACGAATACGTCGAGAACATCACAGTGACCGACCTGGACCATGACTACTTCATAGGCAAGGACAGGATAGTCATCGACGCAGACCTGGTGTGCAGCGAGGACGGGGACGAAGTGAATTTCGTCTACAGCAACGGAAGCGGACTCAAAGTAGTGAACTCGACGACCTGCTATACTGATGGGACGGACCGCAGGAGCCACCATATGGAGATAGAAGACGTTGACGGGGACCACATAATACGAGTGATCATAGCGTACAGAGGAAACCTAGGGATGACCTGCAGCGAGGAGGCAGACAACATAAGATGGACAGACACGGACGACCTGAAGCTATCAGTCGCGTTCGCAGACGAGTATAGCGCCCCTGAAGTAGACGGCTTCCTCCCAGCAACAGGAGCCAACATTGAGATGGAAGAAGAGCTCGCTCTAAACATCTGCATCAACGTGACTGATGACAGTGAAATAAGGACTACGACAGGGACGATCACCTGGAGCACAGGAAGCCAGAACCTGACGCTCGAAGAAGAAGCAGGGGACTCATATTGCAGCTATTTCACAGTCCCGGACCATCTTGGCACGTACAACGTATCGTTCTACGTCGAAGACGAGTACAAGAACGTGAACGACACTGAGAGCAGCTACTTCAATATAATTCAGACCGGAGACCTGACGCTCCTGCAGCCCATATATGCCGAGACACTCCCATACGGGACGACACCCATAAATTTCAGCACTCCAGGGGAATACAACGTGACTGCAGTCTACCTCGAGCTGGACGAGGAAGGCAGCCAATACATCGGCTTCAGCAGGAAAAACGTATCATTCACCTCAGCAGACGCCAACGGATCATTTGGGGAGAACACCTACGAGAACAACCTCTCAATGTCACTCAACATGCCAGAAAGCTTGAACGTCACGGCAAGGCAGATCTCGCTGAGCATGAGAAGGATCAGTGCAGGAGGAGGAAATATCACCTTAGAGCTGAAGAACGACAGTGGAGGATCACCAGGCCAGACCCTGGCCATAGCAATGCAAACCAATGACAGTGTCTGGACCTCGTTCTCATACGTGAATTTCAGCCTGAACCAGACAGTCAACCTGATGGAAGGGGGATCATATTGGATCGTACTGAACGCGAGCGAGAGCAACTCCACCGACTTCTATGAATGGGAAGCAAGCGATGACGAGACATACAGCGACGGAGAAGCAGGACATAACGCTAGCATAGACCTGCTGTTCATAGTTTACGACGCGTACGAATACAGGGGGACACTGACGGGGCTGGCAAAGGGCACCCACGACATCATCATTCACTCGGAGACGCAAGAAAGCACGCTATTATCCTCACCACCGGTAAGGTTCTATATCGACGTGGAAGGACCATCCATAGATTCATACAATTACACACCCAACACTGCATCAGGGCTCGATCCCATGACCATGATCAATTTCACGTTCAACATCACAGACGACTACGGAGTGAAGAACGTGACGCTCAGATACAGGATATCGAATGAGAGCGTGAACTACACCCTCAACGTGACCAAAAACGGGAACACATACACCTCGCCATTCACGGCTATAACGGACGGGACATACATCTTCTACGTGACCGCCAGCGATTATTCTGAGAACAACGCGTCGCAGCAAATCACGCTCAACATAAGCTATGATTACGGATGGGAGATGAGCCCAAGCCTACTGAACATCACCTCAGGGATAATCAACACCAACAAGAGCATATCAAACATAACCCTCACGAACAACGCAGACTTCACGCTCACCTTCAACGTGTCAAAGACATCATCCACAATACCGCTCGTGTTCATAAACGGGAGCGAGACCAACAAGACATTCTCGATCCTGCCAGGAGGCAACGTGACGTTCGGCCTCATCGTGACAGCGCAGAGCATAGAATCAGAGCAGAACATAACAGTGATCGTCGACGAGACGAGCGCCTACGGGACGCCCGGCTCAAGAGAGCTCAGCTTCATGTTAGTATCAATAGTCTCAGGACCATACCTGGACATAGAAATCATAACATACGACATGACAGTGGACCTGGGCCAAGAGAGGATACTGCTTGTCTCTAGGCTAGTAAACCTAGGAAACCAGACCGCGACCAACGCTACAGTGGCATACGGCCTTCCAGCAGGCTGGAGCTCAAGCACGTCGTTCATCCAGCTGAACCAGACATACCAGACAATAGGCGTAGGCCAGGAGATATACTTTGAGAGATACGTCAACGTCGGCGCCACGTCAGCCACAGGGACGGTCTACATAAACGCCACAGTCAACAGCACTGAAGGGAAGAACTCAACAGACATCAAAGCGATAACCGTCAACTCAGAAGAAGAGGCGCCTCCAGTCGTCATCAATAGGGGTGGGGGAGGAGGAAGCTCAGGAGGAGGAATGATCCCCGAGCCAGAAGCCAGGCTGGAGATGACGCTGCCGAACGAGACTGAAGTGGAGCGGGGAGGCAACGTGACGATCAGAGGAACCATCAAGAACGCAGGGGAGCGCGACCTCAAGAACATAACGCTCCTGCTAGAAGGATTCTCACTTGTCCACCAGAATATAACTCCCAGCAGCATGGACCTCAAGAAGAACGAGACTGCGCGGTTCGAGATAGCGCTAGACGCGCCCACATACTTAGGGGGGCAGAAACTCAGGCTGGTATTAAGGGCTAGGACAAGCAGCGGCTCGGAGTTCACAAAAGAGACTTATCTCATAGTGCTAAGCGAAGACAAGAACGACACGATTGCATGCATATACGAAGCCTCGGACGCGATATACTCGCTCAGGACTGCAGGCATACAAACCCAGAAGATCGCGATCTCACTCACTGAAGTCAAGAGAGCCTACAAAGACAAGGAGTACTCGCAAGCCAACCTCCTCTGTCAGGAGATAATAGAAAGAGTCCAGAAGGCGCTCCTACTGAAGCAAAGGCTAGAAGTCCTGAAGGAATTGCCGTTCAGGAAAGACGTGCCTGAACTAGACGAGCTGGTGAAGCTCGGAGAGGACTCGTTTGAGAACGAGAACTATGATCTCGCAGAGAGGCGCATCGAACAAGCAGAGCTGCTTGCCGGCATAAAGGAGAGGGAGCTGGAGCAGACAATCATATACAGGCTCGAATGGGTGAGAACACACGCGAAAGAGATAACGCTCTGGATCATAATGCTGGTGGTGATATCGGTCTTTGCAGGCGCGTCCTTCAGGATGAGGGACATCGACCGGATGATGAGAACCCTAGACATAGATGAGGAGATAGTGAGGAAGAAGATCAACGAGACCCAGCGCAGGTATTTCGCAGGAAGGAAGATGCCGGTCAGGCTGTACAACAAGGAGATGGATCATCACAGGAACAAGCTCTCAGAGATAGAGGTCAAGCGAAACTCGCTCAAGATCAAAAGGCTTCACATAATAAGCAACCTGAGCCTGGAGGACTTGGAAAAGAGAAGGAAAGAGACAGAAGAGGGCAGGAGAGGCCTGCAAAGAGAGTATTACATCAAGAAGAGCATCGACAAGACGAGCTACCATAAACTGAACCAAGGATACGACAAGATAATACTTGACATCACCAAGGAGATCGAGAACAAGAGATAGGATGAGAACAGGAAAGACAATGATCAAAACAACCAACAATATAACCTTAACCAGGGGCCTGATGCAGTGTCTGATAGTGGCAATCATACTAATCCTGTCAGCAACTGCAATGGCTGCCGACACTGCAAACAACCCTGGTGATGACATCCAAGACCGAAAATCCCTGCAGGCACAGCTAGTGAGCCTCAGCCAGATAAAAGGAGAACTGGAAGAGAAAGGGATAGGGAGTCACAGGATAAACGAGCTGATCGAGGAGGGATTCCTCTACCTGTCCCAAGGAGAGAATAACCTTGCTACAGAAGCCATTAGGAAAGTCAACGAGCTAAAGGTCCTGGCTGAAAAGACAAGGCAGAAGATCATCGCCGCTCAACAGGATCATGCGTTCCTGAGAAGCCAAGAAGAGGAGCAACAAGCAGAGGGAGTGTTGACTGAAGGAGTGCTCATCGGAAGCAATGATCAGGAGCTAAAGGACATAGAAATAGGGATAGTCACTGCGCAAAGCGAGTTCGACCACGAGAACTTCGAGGGCGCAAACCAGGAGATTGAAAGAGTACGGAAAAAGATCATGCAAGCTGGAGAGGACGCATATGGAAGCCTAAAGGACAGGATCAGCCAAGTAACCAACATCGCCAAGGAGAGTGGAGTCAGAGAAGAAGAGATTGCAGGCCTTGAAAAGAAGATCAAATCCGCCCTGGAAAGCGGGACCATATCCGAACTAGAGTCCCTCAATCAGACTCTCGGCAAAGCAGAGGAAGCAATAGACTCGTATCTCGAGCTAGGCAAGGTAAGGGAAGACCTTGACAGGATAGGAATCCCCACAGAACGCCTGACTGATGAGATGACGCTTGCAAGAATAGAGATAGAGAGCGCAAGCTACGAGTCCGCCCACAACAGGGCAAGCATGGCAAGAGAGCTAGGGCAGAAGGCAGTCATGCTTGAAAGCAAGCTATCCAACCTCAGCAGGACCATAGAGGATGAGTCCTCGAACATGGAGACTGCCGCATTCTGCAAGGATGTCTGCTTCAAGGAGACAAAGGAATCAATAGATAACGCCAAGCAAGAGCTGATGCTCGGAAACTATGAGAGGGCAGAGATAGAAGCCCTCCAAGCCGAGAAGAGACTTGAAGAGACCCGGGCAGACATTGCTGTTCAGCATATAAGATCGACGAGCGCAGGGGCAAGGATAGCAACTCTCATAAGAGACAATTGGATAATCCTGCTGGTAGTCGCAATCATCATCATGATCCTTGCAGCGGCTGGAAAAGACACCATTACGAGCAGAATCAGGCTATACAGGCTGGATAAGGCCCGAAGAGACCTCAATACTCACCAGAGAATGGTACAAGAATTACAGAAAGATTATTATATCAGGAGAAGAATGTCAAGAGCAAGCTACAACTCCTCCTATGAAGAGCTGGAAGAGCGCATACTGAGAACTGACGAGACCATCGCCAGGGTTGAGAAGGAGATGGCCTTGAAAGACTCTTCGACAGCAACATCAAAGACGAAGACAAAGAACTCAAGAAATATCAATAAGTAAAGCAAGATAAGAAGAGAGGATGAGCAAATGACCTTAGCCGAACAGATAAAGGGAAAACAAGTGGTTCTGATCGTGGTTCCAAAGAAGAACTACAAAAACTGCATGACAGAGATAATAAAAGCGGTCGAAAGCACTGAAGGAAGGATATGCTACGCCAGCATGAACAAGAGCCACGAACTGACGCTCAAGGACCTGAGAGATAACAACGCCCAGATAGACAGGTACTTCTTCATAGACGTGCTCTCAAACGGCGCAGGAGACCTCCCAATCATCGACTCCCACAGGGAGATCATAAAGACTCCGAACGCGCTCTCAGAGCTGAGCATGGCATTCACAAAAGCTACCATAGAGAAAGGATGCGGAGAAGTGCTCTTTGATGCGATATCAACCCTGACAGGATATCACGACGAAGGAGACGTCCTCAAGCTCATCAACGGGATGGTGAACAAGGCCAGGACAAACAATCTCAGGACTATCTATATAGCCATAAAGGAGGATGACAGGTACCTGGTGGATGACATGTCCATGTTCGCAGACTCAGTCATAGATCTCGCCAAGAAAAAAGAAAGAGGCGGCAAGAACCTGAACCACTTGCACCTCCTAGCGATATGACTACGCGCTGAGCAGTCAAAGGCGAGGGAGAAGAGGAAAAAAGATAGAATAAAGAAGATATATAAAGAGCAAAAAGGAAAAGAGGAAAATGACACTCCAGGACGACATAAAGAACAACCAGATCGTGCTAATAGTCGTCACCAAGACCAACTACCAAAGCCACATAGACGAAATAATAAAGGCAGTAGACGCCTCGAGCGAGAAGATATGCTACGCGGCGCTTACCAAACCCTACAACAGCATAATCGCAACCCTCAAGAAACTCAACTTGGACTCCGGGAAATACTTCTTCATAGACGTCCTGACAAGCACCATCAAGACACCAGCCCCAGACCCTAACTGCGAGTTCATACAAGCCCCAAGCGCGCTTACAGAGATAAGCCTTGCCTACACTAAGGCAGTCCAGGAGAAAGGGTGCAAGAACACGCTTTTCGACAGCATATCCACGCTCACAGTGTACCAGGAAGAAGGTGAAGTGATAAAACTAGTCCACACCCTGATAAACAAGGCGAGGGTGAACAACCTCAAGTCGGTTTACATCGCGCTACAAGAGGACAACCAGGAGCTCATAAAGGACATATTCATGTTCGTGGACAGCGTAATAGAGATAAAGAGCTAGCTCAAAGAGAAGAATAGAAGCCATAGAAAAAACTACAACAAAACGCAAACTTAATAAATAATGTAAGCCAATAATAAGCCCGATACAAGACACAAGACAATCAAAGAGGGCAATCAGCGAAAAAATATGCGAGGAGATGCGAAATGAACAAGACCATACTGATAGTGGATGACGAGCCCCACATAATAGAGCTCGAGAAAGCCATACTTGAGATGGAAGGATTCAAGATAATCTCAGCGGAGAACGGGACAGAGGCCCTGGCAAAGCTCAAGAAGACCACTCCAGACCTGGTAATACTGGATATGATGATGCCCAAGATGTCAGGACGGGAAGTGTGCGAGAAGATAAGAAGCGACCCGAAAACCAAGAATCTCAGGGTCGTCTTCGTCACGGTCGCAAGATTCTCAGAGATCGGGAAGGACAAGCTAAAGGATCTCAACGTCTCGGACTATATAACCAAGCCATTCGAGAACGAGGAATTCGTGAAGAGGATAAAGAAAGCCCTCGAATAAAGAATAGATGAGATAAATACTATTAAGAGCCACTTGTTCCAAACAGATTCTTATTGAGACTCTTATTAACATCAAGCATTCTTAGGGCCTGGATTGTTCCCCTTCTTAGGAGAGCTGGCAGGCTTCGGGACCTGGCCAGGAGTAGCAGTATCATCCTTCCCTTTTGACACGCGCGCCTTCTTCGAAGCGCCAGACCTCGGTCTCTTAAGATCAGTATCTATGACAGATATATTCTTCTCAGAGGATAAGCCAGGATCGCTCTTCTCAGACTTGATTGGGAGAGAGAAGCTGAACGTAGAGCCCTTTCCCGGCTGGCTGGAGAACCAAATAGAGCCACCCATAGCCTGGACCAAGCCCTTGCAGATAGAAAGCCCAAGACCAGTCCCTCCGACTTTCCTAGTGAAAGAGGCATCGACCTGGTAGAACCGCTGGAATATATGAGAATAAGCGCTCTTCGGGATGCCGATACCCTCATCCTTGACAGAGAAGACAACAGAACCACCCTTGACTGAAGCTGATATTACGATCCTCCCGCCCGACTTGGTAGAATATTTTATGGAGTTGTTCACAAGATTAACCAGCACCTGCGTAAGCCTGGTCTTATCAACCCTCATCAAAGGAAGCTTATTAGGAATATCTATCTTAAGCACTTGAGACCTCTTAGAAGCAAGAACATTAAGTTCGGCATGGACGCTCTTGATAGCCTCATTCGGATCGACATCCTCAAACACGAAGTTCATGGTGCCGAGATCCAAGCGCGAGAGGTCAAGGATGTCATCGATAAGCCTCTTGAGGCGATCAGCCTCTTCGACGATGATCTTAAGATAAGAATTCCTCTGCTTCGCGCTGTCAGCAACACCTTTATTCTGAAGAAGAGAGGCGAAACCGTGGATCGAGGCAAGAGGAGTCTTAAGCTCGTGTGCGGTCACTGAGATGAACTGGTTCTTGTAGCTGTCCATCTTCTTAAGCTCATCATTCGCAGCCTTCATGTCCTTGTTAAGCTTCAAGAGCTGTGTCTGAGAGGACTCTAAGTCTTCCTTTGACAAGTTGACGTCTTCCAGGATGTTCAAGATGGCGGTACGGGTCTCCTCAAGCTCCCGGATCTTATTGTTAAGCTCGTTGGTCTTGAAGATCAAGTCCCTCTTGAGCTCGGTCTCGTTGTACTCAAGGATGTTCTTAGAATTCTTGAGATGCACCAATACCTTGTTGAAAGAAGAAGCAAGGTCCTCGAACTCATCACCTGAGCGCATCCTGATCTTGACATCCAGGTTTCCTTTCTCGATCTGGAAGAAAGACTGCTGGATAAGATCCAAGGGATTCGATATCAGCTTCCTATAAAAGATAAAGAACAGCACGAACATGAAAACGATGATACAAGACACGTAGACCATCACCTTAGACTGGTTATGGACCCTTTCATCATTTATAGATGCGATGACATCAGAAGAGAACTTTGACATCTCAAGCTCACAAGACCTCTTGAAAGCAGCATTAGAAGGAACAGAGTCTCCAGACGCAGCACAGACTTCCTTAAGGGAAGTGGACTTCTCATTCAGGAGATCAACATAGACTATTGATATGTTTCCAGCAAAGAAAAAAGATGCGATTACCAAGCAAGCCATCATGAAGATCAGCAATCCCAGGAACTTCAATGACAAGCGCGAAAACGTGCGCTTCTTCAAAGAAGAACCCCTCGCTCCGGATAAAGGCAAGGGGGCACCAGAGGGCGTGATTGATTGGGAGGGCTGAGAAGAACCAGTCTGAGAAGAGCTTGCAGTAGGAGGAGCATCGGGAGGAGAAACATCCGGAGAAGCAGCCCTAAGGAAGGTTTCTGGCTTAGCTTCAGATCCAGCCCCGGGCTTCAAAACGCCAATACTAAGCCCGCCAGCCATACTAGTATCCTGCTCGTCCTTATTCTTGACTATCTTAGCTGTCTTGACTGCTCCAGCCTCGCCTGCAGAAGCGCCTTCAGAGCCATCGCCACCCTTAACCATCATCAGAAGAGACCTCCCCCTCAGGACTAGGCTTATGAGTCGCCAACTGCGCCTCAAGAGATTTTATGCGTTTCTTGAGCTCAATCATCTTAAGCTCGCGCCCGACTGCAAGCTTGTTGAACTTCTCAAGCTGCTCAGCCCAGCGCATAAGCTCAGCCTCAGTCTGCTTCTGGCCAGTGATGTCCCTCATGGCGCCTATCAACCTCAAAGGAACGCCAGCAGGATCAGAAGTGAATACACCCTCATCATGGAGGTACACCCAACCATGCTTGGCCTTGAAGCGGTATTCAGAAGCGTATTTCGACCCTGACTCCTGAGCCCTAGACAAAGTCTTGATGGCAGAAGTCCGATCATCAGGATGGATGAGCTCAAACCAGGCAGAGATGTCAATCTTCCTAAAGAATCCCTCATCATAACCAGTAAGCTCCTTGATAGCACCAAACCAGTCTATCCTTCCAGAACGCAAGTCATAATCATAAAGGAGCTGGCCGGTCTGGGACGTGACGAGGCGATAGCGATTCGCCACCTCCTGAAGAGAGGACTCTGCCCTGCGCGTGCGAGTGATATCCTCCCCCACCGAGAGCACGGATTTGAAAGAGCCATCCTTATGCAGGATAACCACGTTATGCCAGAAAATAAGCCTTGACTCGCCGGATTTGGTAAGTATGGGATTCTCATACTCGTGCTCCATAACCCTGGTCCTCACAATCTTATCAAACACAGAATGCATCTCGTCCCTGCGATCTTTCGGAATGAAGAGGTCAATCCACTGCTTGCCGACCACTTCCTTAGCAGAATAGCCCGTAAGTTTCTCAGCATACTCGTTGAAAATAATAATCCTAGACTTCTCCCCAAGCCCGACGACAACGACAGGGATTATCGAGATGACCTTCTCAAACCAGGCCTTCTCGTGCAAGAGGGTTTCCTTGGACAGCGCCGCAGAAGCGATATCCTCAGCAACACCCCTAAAACCTAAGACAGCAGTGCCTGTAATTACCGGAGAGCCACTAAGCAAAAGGGACGTCTTGCGACCATTCGAAAAAGAGCCATAAACCTCTAATCCAGAGAAAGAAGCCTTGCTTGCACGAGCAGAGGAAAGAGCATCCTCAACCAGCTTGGAATCCTCAGGAGCGAACAACGCAGGAAGATCTTTCCCTAAAAGAGCATCATTAGAAAACCCGAACAGACGCTCAACAGGACCAGCTGAAAAAACAATCCTGCCAGCGGCATCAATCTCCCACATCCAGACATCAGAAGAGCGCAACGCGCCAAGAAAGACATCCCTAAACCTCTCCAAGGATTCTGATCCAGCAGAAGAAGCCTTCAAGCCGTCAGCGTATAGCGTATCTCCCATTCTCACCCTCTTTTTCTACAGTCCCATCAGCCTCAGGCAAGCCGGGGGACCGGGACTAAACATGAAAAAAACATCAAAAAGGCAATCCAACCCCCCAAAAACAGGCAGCCAGACCTCCTCGCAATGAACTCTTTGCTTTTTGCTTTTTTAATCTTTCGATAATAAGGCCCAAAGCAGACCCTAAGCCGCCTAAAACCGACAAAATGGAGACTGCCTCCGACGCAAAGTTTTTAAATAACAGAAAACAGGGCAGGAATGGGTTTTGGGTGAAGCAAGGGTGACCTGATCTGCGGCTCAACAGAGCGCTCGTTCATCGGACATGGCTCTGGAATCGCATATTTCAGCCATCGTAATCATTTCCTTCATCACATTCATTTTCCACGCTGAGCAGAAATGATAAAA
Source organism: Candidatus Woesearchaeota archaeon (assembly GCA_016930415.1). Classification (GTDB taxonomy): domain Archaea; phylum Nanobdellota; class Nanobdellia; order Woesearchaeales; family SM23-78; genus SM23-78. The sequence goes on from JAFGGS010000016.1 coordinate 369,650, forward strand.
TATAAAGACAAAGCTATACGAGAGAGCATCATATCAAACAGCTCCAGAAGCCATTCTGAGAATTATAGACATCACGCTCACTTTTTTCTAGAGGCTGCGCCAAATAATGCTCGGCGTGGAAAACCTGCAAGACCTGGCGCAGCCATTTATTTCTTTGCAAAACTCTTCATGATAACGATCCTGATAGCGTTTGCATTCGCATCAGCATCAAACGCGGCCCTAGCAAGCCCAGGGATCCTACTTGAGAGGGATATCTTCGCACCCGATGAGAAGATAACCATAACGTTGCTTAATACGACGCCAACACAGGAAGTGACTATACAATCAGAGACAAAGATATTCAAATATTCAGGAGACCTGCAGGATAAGCTGGAGTTCTACGCGCACGAGCCAGGAGAGTACACGATTACCCTGACTGACGAGATAACGAATGGAGTGAAAGATGTCAATGATGAGAGAAAGATCCGCGTGGTAGCAGGATACTTCAACAATGACAAAGAAGTCCTTTCCACAGACAAGAAAGAATACGTCCTAGGTGAAGAGGTTATGATCCTAGTCAACGTGACCAGTGCCGATAACGCAGAGATAAGCATAATTGCGCCCAGCGAGTCACTCCGATACCTTGACAGGGTAGAGTCAAGCATAAGGTTCATGCCAAAAGAAGCCGGCTTGCACAAGGTGCAGCTGAGGAAGGACTTCGAGCCCATAGCAGAGACGACGTTCACAGTCCTTGCAGCTGGCGAGAAGCCCGAACCAGAGGAAGGGCCTGCAGAAGGACAAAGTAACCTGAACGCAGTCACCCTTAACATGAGCGAGGAGGGCGAAGAGGCACAAGCCCTTGAAAACATCTACAAGACCGAAGAAGAAAACAGCAACGCCAGCAGCCTCAGCAACAGCACCGCAGCACCTGCAGCCAGAACTACAGTCTCAGCAACTCCTGAGGACCTGCCTGAAGGCCTGATCAGCGCCCGCATCCCCCGCATGACTGTCTTTGAAGAGGAGCCGGATGAAGAGGACGGAGACGAGACGTTCCAAGAGACGCTGCAACGAGGCCTCGGAAGAAGCCCTGCAAGGCCTCAGAGGAAACTTCGGATAGAGCTAGAGAATCCAAGCCCGTTCATCAAGAGCATGACGCTTGCAGAAGTAACTGACGAGAGCGGCACACTCGCCATGAGCACAGATCCGGCTGATCTAGGAATTAGGACTGAAGAAGTACCACGAGGCCAGATAAACAGGCCGAAAGACCGTGTCATGAAGGCATATGCAATAGACCCGACAAGTCTCAATTTCTCGTACGGGATTGCAAGAATCATAGCCACTGGAAGAGAACTCTGGAAATGCAAGGAATGGGACTACGACAACCAGCAATGCCTAGGAACATGGAAGAAGGTCATGGACATCACACCAGGGAAGGAATACGACATACGCATAGACTCTGAGGACCCAGGATATATAGAGATCGCGGCCACGAATGCGCTGCACCTGGACGAGAACAAGAACTTCATAAGCAACATCTATGACGAGATCAAAGGCCTTGACGGGACGTGGTCGGAACGGATCTACGAGAACGAATACGTGAGGGTGACGTTCGAGAAAGATCTCACGTCAAGGAATGACATAACAATCTATTCCAGGAACACGCAAGGCCTCAACACGACAGTCGAGATATATTACCACAACACCACGGATCTCATAGCCACGTTCCCGGCCATGACAGATCAGAAGTATTACAAGGTCTTCCTCAAAGGCATGAACAGGAGCGACGACACGTTCGATCTCAGGATAGTGAACTACGACCCGCCAGAGGCGGGCAGAGCATACCTGGAATTCGACCACATAACAGACCCTGAGATAACAGGGCTGGAAGACTGGGAGGCTTACGCAGACTATACAGTCACGTTCAACGGCAACTGGACGAACACAGGAGGAGACAACTGCGACTGGCAGACAGATTCAGGAACAACGAATTCAGGAAGCACAGGACCCACGAACGACCACACAACAGGGACTAGCACAGGACAATTCCTATACCTGGAAACATCAACAAGCCCCCCACCAGGAAGCAGCACGACCTGCGGAGCAGCCGTAGGGAACGAAGCATACCTAGTGAGCAGCGACCTGGACGCAGACTGGTGGAACATAACAATCTCATTCTGGTATAACATGTACGGATCCAGCATGGGAGCGATGCACGTAGACGTATACGACGGGACATGGCACAATGACATATGGAGCCTGTCAGGAAACCAGGGAGACGTATGGACATACCAAGAAATCAACCTCGGAAGCTACGAAGGAACCATAAACATCAGGTTCAGGGGGACGTCAGGGAGCTCCTACACAGGAGACATGGCAATAGATGACATAAACGTGACAGGAACCTACAAGAACGATCCGCCGACGACTCCCACGAACATCCAATGCGATGGCAGCGACAACTGCAATATAACAATACAATACTCGGTCGTCCTGAACGCATCGGGGTCGACAGACCCTGAAGGAGACGAGATAACATACATACTCGAGACAACGTTCTCAGGGTCAGACAGCGCCGGGCCTGCCGAGACAGGAAGCCAGACGCACAGCGCAGGCACAGATTACTTCTCGACGCTGTACAACTACGCAATATGCACGCCAGGCACAGACTGCTGGGCGTACGCAGACGACGTGGACGTATTCCCGTTCGGGGGGAGCACAGGCAACAGGAACAGCCATGTTCAGGCCACAACAGCGCAGTATGGCTACATAAACGCAGACAACACAGACCAATGGGAGACAATAGACCCGGGAACCAACGACGAGATATTCCTATGGCTCGAGATGGAAGTCGACGAGACACCAAGCAACGTATACGAGATAAACTTCACGTTCAACGGCAACACAGACACATACACAACAGACCACTGCATATACCTCATGACCGCAGGAGCATCATGGGAACAGAGCGCGTCATGGACCCAGCTAGGAACCTGCCAGAGCATCGCACCTGACGTGGACACCTCGTTCACCAGGAACATGTCATCAAGTCTAAGCGACTACATAGGGACAGGAGGGCTCGTGACCTGGGGAGTATACGAGACGACAAGCTCAGACAACCTCAGGATAAACTACGTGCAGATGGAAGTATATTACACAGTAACGCGAGACAACGACTACAACGAGACGTACGTGGAATACTCATCTATAGGGGGAAGCGATTTCAGCAACATAGACAACATGACGCTAACAGTCCAGATAAACGACTACGAGCCAAGGGGATCCTCGACGTCAGGCAACGCGAGGCCAGACCTCCAGGTAAGGCTGTACAACGGATCAGGCTACACTTACAGCTTCCTATACGGCCTGAATAGCGTGTTCGGCGACAGCGCAAGCAGCACCGACACGAACTTCACGTTCACGATAACGGACAGCAACATACTCCAGGCGTGGAAGAATCCAGCCAACAGGCTGATAGAGATAAGAGCGGTGAACCTAGACACCCAAGGAGGATACGACGACCTCGTGAACTGGACCGGAGGATGGATCACGATCTCAGGCGACGGCTGGATGGAGATAGGAAACCACACCGAGACCGAAACATTCACATGGAACGTGACCGGATGGGACGACACAGACTGCCTCGACCTAAGGACCAAGGCGATAGACCTGGACGGCATAGCAAACTACTCAAGCTACTTCACGAAAGACGCCTGCCTGACCATAGCGGCCCCACCCCTCATAACCATCAACTCAGTAGGAGGGGACGAGACAGAGACTTACGTCTTCCCAGACCAGACCCCGATAGTCAACGCGACCATCACAAGGGACTCGAACTGCTACCTCAGCCCGGCAGATGAGACGTACGCGCAGATGATAGCCAACGGGAGGATCAACTGCGGCGCTTACACCAGGAACGAGGCCAAGGAGTGCGAATACACGACAACAATACCTCTCGGTACATGGAACCTTTACATGGCCTGCAACTCGACAAACGGACTATCCAACAACGCCACCAACAACAAGGACATGAGCATAGAAGTCGTGTGCGACAGCCACTCGGACTGCCCAGGCAACCAATACTGCGACTACACGCAACACTGCTCCCTTGACGTCATCCCAGGATACAACTGCAACGGACTCGCATACGCAGGCCTCGGGAACGACGAGGTATGCGGGAACGGGACCGACAGCTACTGCGTGAACGACACGACATACTACTACACAGGATGGTACTGCACAGCCACCACTACAGACTGCGTATATAATAACAACGGGAACAGCTACGCCCTAACGTACAGGCTATGCAATGCCACGGGAAATGACTACAAGATGTGCAGCGCTGGCAACAACTGGAGCGCCACGTGGACAGATTGCGGGGAGCAATACGACCCGGACAACCAGAGCGCGACCACTCACCCAGGAGAATACTGCGGATACTTCAGCACGGCGCAGACCTGCACGAGCGGCATCAGCGGAGGATGCAGCGGAGGAGCGAGCAACTGCGGACCTCACATCTACAACCAGACAACGCACGCGTGCGGAGCCACGCTCACGACATGCGACGTGGGATGCGGAGCTTCCTGCGACACAACCAACAGCACGACAGCCAGCATAATAAGCGGAATCTGCTACTATAACAAGGGATGCTCGGCAGCCTGCGCCTGGAGCCAGGCAAGCGAGGAAGCGCCGAGCTACTGCATAGGCGACAACGATGGAGGAGCATGCGCATACAGCTTCAGGACAGACCCTACAAGCGCAGAGACCTGCTACTGGAGTCCAAGCTGCACAGATGGAAGCGGGGCCAGCCTAGACCTAGGAACCGCTGATAACCTAAGAGCGGACTACTGCGACTACTGCAACGCCACAGGAAACCAGACAGGAGGATACGCGCCAGAACCAAACGCCTCTTGCACGAGCGGATGCGCAGACAGCGGGACAATATACTACGATACAGGCCTCACGCCAAGCGACAGGAGCGATGACTGCAGGTACGGCACAAGCACTATAATGAGCGACACGCTGACGACAGGAGACATATGGAACGGAAGCAGCCCCGCATACTGCGACGACACGGAATGCGACCTGGACTGCGGGACAGAAGTGGGAATGTGCAATGCAGGAATATGCGGATGCACAGACATCGACTATCCCTTGATAGAACTCATAAGCCCGAATCCGGAAGTCTGGAGCAGCACGGGAAGCATCGTCTTCACCTACAACGTGACCGACATCAGCAACGGGATAGAAAACTGCAGCCTCGTGATAAACGGCACTACATACCAGACCAACAACACTATAGATAAGAGCCTGAGCGAACAATACTTCTTCCAAGACCTCACTAACGGAACCTACAATTGGAGCATACGCTGCTACGACAACAGCACGAGCAATAACATGAACTGGACAGAAGGGAGGTTCATCGGAGTGGATACGGTGCCGCCAAGCATAAGCAATCCCATGAAGAACAGCACATCAACCTTCAAGATAAGCGACACGGTATGCATGAACGTCAGCGCAAGCGACCAACCATCAGGAATAGGAAGAGTATACGCCCTAGTCACCCTGCCATCAGGATCCACGGAAGAGGTGGACCTGTACGACGACGTGACAACACCATGCGATTCCGCCAACGGCGACGGAATATACTCCGCGCAATACACAATCCTCTACTCAGGAGACTTCAACTGGACCGACACGTATGCAGTGGACTTGGCAGGCAACACGCAAGGGGTCACGGCAGGATATTACTGGAACGTGACCGAAGGAGGGAACCTGATAGCCAACATGACAGCGCCGACAAGCAGCCTCACGATCAACGAGTCAGACGGGACGAACAGCTACCAGCAGACCTGCAACGCGACATGCGACTGGGGATTCGTGAACTGCAACGAAGTAGAGCTCTTCGTCCAGTACAGCGACGGGATAAGCTGGCACAAGGCCAACACCAGCACAATAGACATAAGCACGAATACAGACTCACACTACTGCGGAGATCTCTCAGCGATACAAGCGCCCTGGTGGAACCTGTCCTTCCAATACAGGCAGCAGATGAGGATAAACGCGAAGAGCGCGGTAGCCGCAGATCACGTCATCAGGGTAGACTTCGACACGACAGGAAGCAAATTCAGGGATGATGCAGAAGACCTCAGGATAGTGTACTGGAACGGGAGCGAAAACATAGAAGTCGACAGACAGGTATTCAGGCCAAACCAGACAGACAGCTCGATATGGTTCGTGGTGGGAGAAGCGCTATTAGCCAACACCAGCAACTTCAATTACTATATATATTACGGGAACGCGACTGCAACAGGCGCCAAGAACAACCAGTCAAACATCTGGCTATTCTACGATGACTTCAGCGACGGATCATATGCAGGAGACTGGGGATACGGAGGGGGAACATACTCGATAGCCAGCGTGGCGAACCCCTGGAGCGGAGCCAACTACGCACTATCAGTAGGAGGATGCGCAGTGGCCAACTCATACCTGAAAGTGCTCACGTCATCATTGTCGCCGATCAGAGACATGACGTCAAGGATACTGTGGCTCGACAACCCCGGAAACGCATGTACAGGAGGATCTCCTGACGCAGACGGAGTCGTAGGCCTGCACGGAAGCGCAACGACGGCATACGATGGCCTGCTGGTCGAAAGGGACACAGACACAGGATTCCACTATGACATCGGCGCGACAGGATCGCTCACAGGATCACAGTACTACTCACCATTCAACGTATGGCAATGGAGCGAAGCAAGGGCATACGGGACCACCGCAGCAGGATACAAGGCAAGATACTGGCTCTACAACGAGTCAGAACCCCAAACATACCCTCTGCAGGCCACAGCAGTCACTGCCACGAGCGCAGGTCAGCCATTCATAAGGACAGCATCAGGAGTGGCATACGTAGCAGTAATCATGGTCAGACCATCAGTGGAACAAGAGCCAGTCACAGAGATGAAAGGGGAAGAGGACGCAGGCATAATCGGGAACAACAGCTGCCAACATACATTCACGGTCACGGCAGGTGCGAACTCAGGCAACAAGACACTTCCGATAAGATGCGAGGCCACTAGCACCAACAGCGAATACGGATACTCAAACAACGTGAGCCTGAAGATAAACGACCATCCCGTGGCGAACATCAGCCAGCCAACACCAGGAGGCTGGACGACAGGAATTACAACAATCAATGCATCCTACAGCTACGACAGCGACGGCACGATTAGCTGGTATTACTACGAGTACGACAACAACAGCGCCTTCAGCAGCCCGAGCGTGATCTGCAGCATATCCCAGAGCAACTGCACGTGGAACACCACGACACAGGACAAGTGCCTGAACAACACCCAAGGATGCTACCTGAGAATAACCGTGACTGACAGCGATGGCCTGACCAACAGCACGTACATATCATTCGGGATAGACACCCAAGGCCCGACTACCATCCTGGACCAGCCCTGGAGCTACGCCAACATAACAGCCAATATGACTACTACCAACGCGACCGCAACAGACAACCAGACGACAGTGAACACAGTCATACTCGAGTTCAGGTACAACAGCACCGAGGCGTGGACGACGATATGCAATGACACGACCCAGCCGTATTCGTGCACTTGGAACCTTAGCCTGCTGCCGGACGGCGCATATTACGAGGTCAGGGCCTTTGCGAACGACAGCACAGGCAACACAGGCCCGGCAGACACGCACACAAACATCACGATCGATCGGAACGGGCCAGAGATAAGGCTCATGAGGCCGCAGAACAACAACTACACGAGCAATTACACAGTAGTATTAGAGTACAACGCGAGCGACCTGATGTCAGAGGTCGCAAACTGCAGCCTGCTGCTCCAGGGAATCGTGAATGACACGGACACAAGGGTGCCTGAGGACACTCCTCAGTCGTTCACGACCACGTTCCAGACAGAAGGTATCTACAACTGGAGCATAAGGTGCTACGACGTGAACGGCAACCTGAACGTGAGCGAGACGAGGAACGTCACGATAGATAAGACAGGACCTGTGACCATGATTGACGAGCCGGACAGCTGGGAGAACATAACAGGAGGCGTGACCAGTTTCAAGGCGAACGCCACGACCTACGACCTAGGCATAGGAGGTATAGAATCAGTAAGCTTCGAGTACAGGGAGAATGGAGGCGCAGGATGGACAAGCCTATGCACGGACACGAGCGGACCGGAATATAACTGTACATGGGACGTCTCAGGGCTGCCAGACGGCCCTTATTATGAGGTCAGGGCATACGCGAACGACACCCTCGGCAACAATGGCAGCTACGACTCGCGCATCAATATAACCATAGACAACCACCCGCCGCAGATAACGCCCATGGAACCGGCAGAAGGATACATAGACGACGATGGGAACGTATACGTAAGATATTCTGCGATAGACAACGGGTCGAACGTGGAGGAATGCAGGCTATACTGGCAGGGAAGCCTAAACCAGACCGAGACAGGACCATTGACAGAAGGACAGACATACACGTTCACGCTGCTGAACGTCTCGAACGGAGGCTACCAATGGTACCTCAGGTGCAACGACACGTTCGGACAGGCAGCCACGACATCCACGTACAACATCACTATAGACATAAGATATGACCTATACGTCAACGTCACGGCGAACAGCCAGACCTACGAGAAAGGCAACCAGCAGCACGACTACGTGAATATGACAAACAACGTGACAGGAGCCTACGGCGGATCCATACCTGACGCCAACACCACTACAGACATCATAAGGCTATACAACACGAGCCAGAAAGTCGCAGGGTGGTGGAACACCAGCTGGCCGAAGAGAAAACCGATATACCTGAGCAACCCGACAGGATCCAACCTGACCAATACGTTAGTGACCGTGAACATAACGGGCTTGGCAGGCAACATAACCAACTGCTCCAACGGCATGAGGATAGCGGACATAAACAACATCCTCCTGCCCGCAGAAGTGGTCTTAGGGGACAACTACAACCACTGCACCATGAGATTCCTGGCCAACATAAGCGCGAACGCAGTGAACGAGAACAGGTACTACGCTTACTACAACAACTTATCCTCCACGGCGGCCAACCCCGCCAACCTGGCAGGATTCACGCTACCACTCGAGAACTGGGAGGCTTACGCAGACTATACAGTCACGTTCAACGGCAACTGGACGAACACAGGAGGAGACAACTGCGACTGGCAGACAGACTCAGGGACGACTGCATCGACAAGCACAGGGCCGACAAACGACCACACGACAGGCACGAGCACAGGGCAATTCCTCTACCTGGAGACGTCGACAAGCGCGCCTCCGGGAAGCAGCACATACTGCGGGACCACAGGATACGAGGCATACCTGCAAAGCGTTGCGCTTAACGCGAGCCAATACAACATCACCCTGTCGTTCTGGTACAACATGTACGGAACCAGCATGGGAGCGATGCACGTAGACATATACGACGGGACATGGCACAACGACGTATGGACGCTCTCAGGGAACCAGGGAGACGTATGGACATACCAAGAAATCAACCTCGGAAGCTACGAAGGAGCTATCATCCTAAGATTCAGGGGAACAAGAGGGACCTCATACACAGGAGACATGGCAATAGACGACATAAGCGTAACGGGCACCTCGAAGATGACCATAAACACAAGCGTAGGGACCCCCCAGGAATGGAAGGTAAGAAGGACCAACGTGACGAACATGAACGGCCTATCATGGGCGCAAGGCTTCAACATAACAAGCTACGCCCAAGGGAACTACTCAGCCGCGACGTTCGCCACGAAAACGCAGTACAAGAACGCGTACAACTTCACACTCTTCCAAGTAATAAACGACAAGACACCGCCCGCAATAAACCTGCAACTGCCCGAGAACCAGAGCGAGGAGAACAGCTCAGTCACGTTCACATACATCGTGAACGACACCCTAAGCACAGTCCTCAACTGCACCCTGATAATAGACGGCAACGTAGACGCGATAGACGACGTGATAGAGGAAGGGCCGACCCAGTTCTTCTTCCCAAGGATCCCTGCAGGAGGATGGCACAACTGGAGCGTGAACTGCACAGACTACTACAACAACACAGGAAGCTCAGATATCAGGAGCATATACATCAAGCCGCCAGACTTATACATACTAGAGCTGAAAGTCAACAACAGCTACCCTAACGAAGGAGACAACATAACAATCCAGGCAACCATACCCAACATAGGAGGATCAGATGCGCAGAACGTAGTGATACAATTCTGGCTAGGAGACCCTGACGCAGGCGGAACGCAGATAAACGGCAACTTCACAGCCAACATAACAGACGGCGGAGGAAGCCAACCGAGCGTCACCTTCAACACGAGCCATGTCATAGATGGACCAGGACCCTTCACGTTCTACGCAGTAGTAGACCCGCCAACAGCCACGAACGGAAGCATACTCGAACTAAACGAGAGCAACAACAAGGCGAACGTGACAGCCCACGCGCCAGGATACCAATACTATTACGGCAACGTGACCACGAGCATATACCTGGCCAACGATCAGAACCAATCACTGTACTACTACATCAACATAACCAAACTCATAGGGAACATATTCGCCGCCTCAGACACTAGCCAGATAAGCTTCGACCAGCTGCAAGCCCTTGGAAGGAACAGCACCAACCAGAGCGCGGCATTCGACTTCAGCGAAGTAGACGCCGCCCTCAACATGACAGGCTTCAACGACTCCATAAACAAGGCATACACAGGAGGGACCAATATCCCGCTACAAACCCAGACAATCACTGTCTTCAACAAGACAATAAACAACATCCCCGTAGTCAACAGCACGAACACGACCGATTTCGTAACAGGAATCCTGTGGGATGCGAGCGACGGCGGAACAGAATACAACGGGACCCAAGACATCCTGTTCATAAACCCGATAAACCAGAAGAAGACAGGAAAATACGGCGTCTACGACTACGAGATAAAAGTGCCGGTCACGCTGGAGAACTTCAAGGCAGGCACAGCAGTATCCTTATACTGGGAGATCAAGGCCTAGAAAGTACCATGACCGTGAAAGACTTTCAAAACCGCTCAAAAAGTCAAAAAGTTTAAATACAAAGAATACAGGAACGAAAACAAGCGAAAAAAAGAGAAGAAGAGAAAGAGGTGGGGAAAGATAATAAAGAAAGCGCAAGCTCAAGTCAAGAAGTTCTTAGATAAAAGCAAGAAGATGCTTGAGCCACCCAAAGACCTACCCCCATTAAACCCGCCGAAAGGCCCCTTAGGAACGCAAGAGACCGCGCCAGCGCTTCCAAGCGCAAACCAGCTAAGCCTCAAGACAGAGATGCCCAAGATAAACCCGACAGTCACCAAGACTCTCCCGAAAGCTCCGGACTTCCCAAGGATAGAGCTACCAAGAAGCCAGACCATAACAATAGGCCCGCCAACAGAGAGAACAACCAACAAGGAAGAAGACGAGACAAGCTTTGACGAAGCCATAAAAAATCTCCATTTCAACATAACAAGCGCAGAGAGCCCTGGAGACCAGGAACAAGGTGAAACAGCAGGAAAAGAAGCCTACTACGCCCCAAAACAGCTAGGCGAGGGATACTTCTCAGAGATCAGGCACTACCTGAAGAACAAGGACGTAAACCAGATAATAGACGACGTTCTCAAGAAAGACTTCCTGACAGGCATGAAGGACTACCATGACCAGAAAGCCCAAGGAAAGCCATTCTACTTCCACAACCAAGACCTGAAAGACAAACTAGAGACCAAGATGAACATGCTCATGGCCAAGGAAGAGAGCTGGCACGAACTCGACCAAGCGATCGAGACCAGCACAAAGAAGAAACAGCGCCTTGAAAGGGATATAGACGCAGAAAGCCAGGAGCTAAAAGAGCTCTTCAAGCTCATAAAGACCAACCAGATACTCGAGAAAGAATGCAAGGAAGAAGAGCAGTTCATCCTGCGGAGCGGGACTAGGCTAAAAAACCTAAATGACCTGCGAAAAGCCCTAAGCTACATGCAAGAAGACGAGTTCCGCCATCACGTGAACGACCAGAAGAACGATTTCTCAGCCTGGATCAGAGGAGCCCTAGGACTGCCTGAGATAAGCGAGAAGATGCAAGGCGCAAAGACCAAGGAAGAGCTCACGAACAAGCTAAAAAACGTGCTTGACTAAATGACTAAGAATATATCCGCGGCCGCAAGACAACCACTTCTAAAAAAGCCTGCTAAAATCCCTAGATCCGATAGGAATCCTCATTGGACTGCGACCAGCCAGCGACCCAAAGGAAAGCCCGGCATACCAGTCAACAGGCAAGCCATCCTTCTTATACCATGAGGAATGACGCCTAACGACTGCCGCAAAATCCCTTCCAATAGAAATATACTCCCCAAAAGCGTCAGGAGAACGCCCCGGCACAAGCTGAAAAGCCGCAAGCCAGAGATTACCCTCTCTGATATAGCCCACCCCCTTATCCGAAACCAAGTAATGCATCTTAATCTGATCCCCAGAGCGATCCAGATGCCTAAACATGAAAGGCTTTATCTGGCCATCAGGAACAGAGTGATCAACACCATTCTGGACATATCGGTTCTCTTCAAGCACGCGACGAAAGACGGTCTTCAAAGAGGGATTATCCACAGGAAGCCTGGCAACAGCATCAAGAGAAGCCGAATCGCCCCTTAGAAAGTAAGTACGCAAGACAAGGGACAGATTAGCATCAGTCCCGAATACTCCGAAATCAAGCTTTGGCATAAAAAGGCAGAAAAACATCGTCATTTATAAAATTTACTCGAGTAACCCCTATTTAGAGGTTACAAATCTAAACCAGGGGGCAAAAAAGTAGCCCGGACAATAAAAAAAGAAAAGAAAAAGACCGAAAAAACAAGACCAGGCCCGACACCAAGGGATCTAAGAGATGTCAGCATAAAAGTAATAAGTATGACCAGTACTCTCGCTCTTGTTCTCAGCCACGATAAGCTGGAAGTCATACGTGAGGTTGTTCGTGCTGTTCGTGGCGAACCCGTCAGAGTCCTGGTCTATGAACGTAGCATAGACCAGGTCGACATTGTCATGCAAGAGGATTTCCTGGAATTTAGTAGTAGAAACATTCATCTCCTGAATCGAACCATTCACAAAAGTAGCAGTGCTATTGCATGAGTTCTCAGCAAAAGTACCGATAGTAGTCCCGCCAACAACCATGGCCGCGTGGATACTGTAATTGAAGGTGTTATTGATGCTGTCAGCAGCACTTGAAGATAAGCCCAAGAAGGTATCCTCTGCTAAGATATCAGTCCTGTTGGCACAACGGAGAGGCGTCCAGTTCACTGAATTCGACCTGGAAACAAAGACGTGACCGCCCAACGCAGAGGAAGCCAAATCCCACTCATATATGCTCATACTGTTAGAATCCCTCAAGACAAGCCTACCAGTGAGGTTCCCCACGTAAGCCTTCCAGCCCTGATCTTGCTGCGTGACGTCAATACTCAAGGTAGTAATCGTTCCTCCAGGATCAGTCCTGGAGCCAGCAGTGCTATTAGGTCCATAATCCACCAATATCAAGGATATATCAGCCCCCGTAGGATCAGCGTAGCCAAAGCTGACCCAGAAGAGCGAAACATAAAGAGCCAAAACAGCAGCAAGAAGTACCCATTTTGGCCCTTTAGTTCCTAGGTTCACAAAGTTCACCTCAAAGTTGCTCTATTTGTTTCGTTTTCGTTGTTGGAAATGCCGGTGATAACTGGAAAAGGTCTTGAATCAGTCTTGAAACTAAGCAAAAGCGAAAAAATAAAGAATTTGGCCAAAGAACTGGCCATTTTCCTACCTCACTCGAGCTCCGCCCAGAAGTAATACGTCGTTGTCGTATCCTCAAAGCCGTCGAAGCCATTCTCAGCGACCAAGAGCTGGAAGTCATAGGTGTTATTGTTGTAACCCCTTATGTCCGTCTCGTTGTCGAAATCATCGTTCTCGATGACCGCTCCGAAGATCAAGGCGCCAGAGACCACGTCCGCCAGGAGGAAATTCTCGAAGTTGTCCGTGTTGCTGTTCTGGAATCCGTACTGGAATGGGTTCGTGGTGTGACAGGTGTAACCCAGCGTAGTCGCGTTTCCAGTTATGTTAAGCGAACCTACGAATAGGTCACTGTCAAGACCAGCATTAGTAAAGGTCTCGTTGATCCCGTCTGCGCTGTCGTCTCCAAAGCCATACCTGGCTTCTTCACCCTCAAGGGTGATTGACTGGCCAGTCCAGTTGAAGCAGACCACATCGCTCCAGCTGATCGAATTGTTGACTGAAGCATAAATCTCTCCCTTAGGCTCTGTAGCGGACCAGTTGTAGAATACATAGCCAAACGCGTCCTCCAAGGTTATGATACCTGAAATGTTTCCGTAGTAACCTTGCCAGCCGCGCGTGGTTGAAATACCTACGAGGGATAGCTCGGTCACGTTTCCTGCCTCAGCCTCTATGTTGTCAGGCGTGTACGCAGAAACGTTTGACCTGGATGATTGTATGAAGTTGACTTCCCTCATACCGTAAGGATAGTCGCTGTCTGCCCATACAAACACAGAGAATATTGTCATGAGGGCTATTAAGCCCAATATCATATAACCTGTTTTATTGTTCCCTTTCATATTATCACCGTTGCAAGCTATATGGATTATCGAGCCAATTCAAGGCCAGATAAACCAAATTAGTATACTATTATATATACCCATATATAAATATTTCGTTTTTGTTTATAAATGGGAGGAAAAAGGCTGGAAACTAGACCAACCCAGAAAAAAGCAAAAAAAGCCAAAAACACAATAAAAAAACTAATCTAAAACCACATCCTCAGGTTCCAAGCTCCAAGTAAAAGTAATAAGTATGACCTGCAGAGTCCGTGCGATTCTCAGCCACGATAGCCTGGAAATCATACGTCGTAGTATTAGTGAAACCAGACCGATCATTGTTCAAAATGGAAGCATAAACCAAGGAACCGCTGACGTTCAGCAAGACCTCCTGCCAAGTCGCAGAAGCCCCTTGAGTCTGGACAGTGTCATTCACCCACAAAGCAGTCGAAGGACAACCAGACAAGGGAGTGGTACCCACGTTAAAGGGAGTGTGCGTCGTGGAATTGAAAGTCTTATTAATACTATCATCATTCGAAGCAGCCATGCCAAGGATCACGTGATCAGCATCCATAGTGGCTTGGTTAGCGCAAGTGACAGAGCCAAACGTCAAAGATCCATCCCTAGAAACGTAAAGCTCTCCAGCGACAGAGGACAGCGGCCACTCATAAATGCTCTCATTCACAGCATTCTGCAAGACATAGGAACCAGATACGTTCCCAACATAAGCCTTCCAGCCCCCGTTCTGCTGCTCAAGGTTGAAATTGGCAGTGATAATCCTTCCGCCAGAATCATTACGACCATAAGGAGACTTAGTAGGACCAGCATCTACCGATGGAGTGCCCTGCACGGAAGCCCCCTGGGGAACCGCATTCACAAAATAAAAAGAGGCCGCGAAGATAAGGACCAAGGCCAACAAGGCCGAAAAGCCCTTAATTCCCATTCCACCCATCCATGATTTGAAGTCCATCTTGAAGTCACTCACCTATAATCTCTTCCATCTCCTATCGTCTCTTCCATCTCTTCCTTAATCATCTCTTCTTGATCGTCACCCTATTCTCTTCTCAGTCTCTTCTCTTTTTCTCTCCAGCTCATTAAGCCGAACAGCCAAATAACAATGAACAATGGAATGAAAAAGTATGAAATAATTTAGAGAGCTAAGCGCTCATCTAGCCAAGCTCTATGAAAAAGTACAATGTACCAGTTCCAGGCACTCCCGTCAAGAGCTGGAAGTCGACCTGCGCGCCGTTAAAGGCAGTTGCTGAAGAGTTCAGCAAGGTCCCGAATACCGGCACGTTGTTGCCGTCAGCCAAGAGCACCTGCGAAAAGTAAGCCGCATTCAAGGCCGAGTTGACATACGCATTCGTGCTGTTGCACGTGTCAGCAGTTATAGTTGTCCCAGCAACTGAAAAACCGCCGTGCGTAGGCGATCCGTATGTATTATATACGCTGTCAGCGTCCGTGGCAGTCATTCCAAGGAACGTATCCAGACCAGTCATGTTGTCTGCGTTCGCGCATGCAATCGATGACCAAGTCACTGTGCTCGTGTTGGAAGCATAGACCTCTCCGACAGGAGTCCCAAGCCCAGTCCAATCGTAGAACACTGCACCAGAGGAATCCTCCAAGGTTATGTTGCCGGATATGTTTCCGTAGAAACCAGCCCAGTGTGTCGTCACCTGGGTTCCGGCTAAATCGATGTGTGTCACGTTTCCAGCCTGGGCACCGAGAGACGACCCAGTCCCAGCATAGGATTGGTTCATCCTGCTGCTAGCACCCTGGATGATTGCAGAAGGCGCCTGGACACCAAACACAAACCACACCCCTGACAATAACAATCCCAGGACCAATGTCAGGGAAAACATTGCTTTCATATACTTCTTTTCCATTTTCTCAAACCTCCTCAAACCTTTTTCAATCGTTCTCCTTTGCTTTGCTTCTTTGTGAACCCAACGCGCCAAAAGAGAGCACGTTGGAAGGATCATATAATGCGTAGTAGCGGGAACCATCTGAGACTGACTTGGCAAAAACATTCGTAGGCTGGACAAGGAAGTTGATGTTCCTGACCTGTCCCGAAGAGTTCCTCACAGATATCCTCTTCAAGTCCTTCTTCAGGTTCGAATCATCTGAGAGCACCACTAGCGAGATCGCATCAGAGTCCAGGCTATCCTTATCCAGGAGAATCGCACCCACTCGCCTCAGATTCTCTTCCAGATGCCAGAAGGCCTTCTCTAGGAAATAATGCACATTGGCATCATCCAGGAACCATATCTTCAGGATGACCTTGTTATAGTCGCTGAGTTTCAGGAATTTCTTCTCCACGAAGTCAGCTCCGCTGGCGATTAAGAAAGAATGATTTCCAACAAGGGAGTAAAGCAGCCTTGGCTGACCCTTATCCCTGTTGGAAATCCTCTTGCTTTGAACAAGTCCGGCCATTTCCAGAAGTCGAAGTTGCTGGCTAATATTGGCAACCGAGGTGTTGGAAAGCTTCGCCAACTGCAATGGGGACTTGGCTCCTGTTGAGAGTATTTTCAGGATGTCCCATTTCGAGGCCGTAAAAAGGGTTTCTTGTTCCATTTTCTTTCTTGCAACGGTTTAGCATGCAACTGTCAACCCAAACAAGAGTCTTTTATAGGCTCCCAGTGTTGTTTGAGTTACAACAGTTATCTTGGTATACATTTCAGTATAACAAACTCCTATTGAGCCTACTCATATATAAATATTTCGGTTTTAAGTTAAATACTGTACTTAACAGAATAATGAAATCAAAAGAAAAAGAAAATAAACTAATTAACTAAATACTTAACTAGAGGGGATTTACCGACGACAAAAGCAAAAAAAAGCAAAAAGACAAGAAAAAAACAAGAAAAACCTAACCAAGCTCCGCATAGAAGTAATATGTGGTCGCTACAGCAGTCGGATCATCGGGCACGATAGCCTGGAAGTCATAGCTCGAATTATCAAAACCACTCCTCTTATTCTCCAAGATTGTCGAATAAACAAGACCACCACCATCTGACATCAAGACCTCTTGGAACGTAGCCGCTTCAGAAGGAGCCTGGCTCGTATCATTCACAAAAGTGGCTATCGCATAACAACTGCTGTTAGACACAAGACCAGTCCCGCCTATCACGAAAGACTTGTGGATCTTCCGATAGAACGTGTTATTTATGCTATCATCAGACGACGCATTTATGTTCAGCAATCCCTGCTCGTAGGTGATGTTAACATCATTAGCGCAAGCCATGGAGATGAAATCCACAGAAGATGAACGAGACACGTAGACCTCTCCCTGAACCGAAGTGATCTGCCAATTATATATTGTCTGGTTATTGATGTTATCTAAAGTTATCACTCCAGTCACGTTTCCTACATAAGCCTTCCACTTGCTGGTCTGAGAAGTGACATTAAGCAGGAGCGTAGTGAAAGAGCCTCCCTGCGCAGTATGTGAATCAGCAGATCTCAAAGTCCCATTATCAGTCGCCAGGACGCTTATATTCGCTCCTTGAGGCACAGCAGCAACGCTTCCAAAGAACCAAGAGACTGAAAGCAGACCGACAAGAGCCAGCAACAAGCCTAGCTTGAGCAGGTCCCTATCCGAATGAATAGCAATTTTATTCATCTTGTCCTCTAAGCCTCAGCTTCTTTCTTGCCCTTGACCAAGCAGTCCACACAGTACGTTGATCCCTTCCGATAAGCCGCCCCATCTGAGCATAACTGAACTCCTTCTCCTTAAGGAAGGAGACCAGGCACTCAAGCGCACTCAGGGATTCGTCTTTGAATATAGAAAATGGAATGAGGAGGCCGCCAAGATCCTCTTGGGAGAAGCGCTTGTTCCTCACCGCCCTATAGGTTATCCAGACAGTCTGGGGGTCGCGCCCTATGAGCGAGGCAATCTTAACATTGGAGAGGCCAACCTTCTCTTTCGCGTATTTTATCACTACCTGGAGGGGCGTCATGTTTGAATTGAACAGAGATAGCGGTATTCCTGCTTCTGCCCCGAACGTGTTTTCTAGGTATGAAACTGAAGGCAGTTCAAAAGGAGAATCTTCATCTTCAAAGCCATTAGAGAGATCTGACTCGTTCAGAGCATATTCCAGTCTCGCTACATCAACCCACATCGCGATTTTCTGCAAAATACATATAATAATGTAAGTGGTTATTTATAAACTTTTTCAATAAATGAACTTAAAAAACCAGTTTTGTAAGTTTAAAATATATTTATGTAAGTAAAATACGGGGAGAGAATCGACTAAACATGCAACACAAGAAAACCATCAAGCCAACAGAAAATCAAAAGGTTTAAATACAAAAAGCAGAGAATCCTGGATAATAGAAAAAATCAAGGGAGGGTAGATGAACAGCAGAAAAATAGTGCCATTTATGTTCTTGCTAGTAACCATCCTACTCACAACAGCAAATCTGGCCCTGGGAAAAGAAGTAATCTCAAACTCAGCCGACTGGAGAGATGTATACTCAGTAATCCTATATGGAAACCTAGGAGGGGGAACACCCAGATTCCTGACAGGAACCCCCCACGGCCCAATACTGCTATACGAACTGCCCAAGAACGCGGATGGAATAGAGATATACACCTCAGCCGAAAAACCCTATTATATAGGGTATGAGGCGCTGATGAGAAGCAAAGGATTCGAGAATATAGAGGAAGTAATACTCGACTCTGCAAACCTAGAGCTGGCAAGAAGGCTCCCAAACATCAACAATTTCATCATAATAGACGACGTATACGGATACAACGCACTGGCAGCAGCACCCTACGCGGCAAAAGCAAACTACTACGTCCTCTTCGCAAACAGGAGAAACATAGACGATATACAGACATTCTTAAGCACCAAGAACGTGGGAAAGATCATCATCTACGGACAGACAGACAGGGAAGTGAGAAACGGCTTGGCCCAATACAACCCGGAGATCCTAAACAGCGAGACGGGAAGCCGATTCGAAAACAACATGATGATCGTCGATAAATATGCAGAGATAGGCAACATAAAACAGGCCATCCTGACGAACGGAGAGTTCATCGAGACAAGCATGATGACTGGGAACGAGCCAGTGCTATTCATAGGGAAGAACAACGTCCCGCCAGAGATAAAGTCCTACATACAAAAGAAAGGAGTCGAGATAGGAGTCCTCATAGGGAACGAGCTCATAGGCACCGCCACAGACATAAGAAGAGATGTAGGAATAAGCGTGTTCGTGAAGTTCGCCAGAGGATCCAGGATCCCAGGGGGAACAATCAACCCAGTGGAGGACCTCGATCGGTTCCCGATGCCAAGATACCAGCTCAGCCTCAGCATAGTCTCAATATCATATAACAGAGCCACAGGACAACTAGAAGTGACCTACCGAAACAACGTTGACCTGGCAAGCTATTTCAGGACAACCATAACAGTCAAGGACAGCAACGGAGAAACGCTGGTAGTGGACGGAGATGAAGATGTGATCTTCATAGATGGGGGAGAGACCAAGACAGTGGTGTATAGCAAGATAGGGAGCGTCGAAGCCCAAAAGCTGACATCAGACCTTTCAGCAGAGATATACACCATCTACGGAGAGTCAAAGACATCCCTTGAGAACGTCATAAGAGGCACATTCCCGATCGAGATGATAGACATAGCAGACGATGCAGAGATCGAGATAAGAGATCTTGCATACGACAAGAACAGGGGACGATTCATAATCACTATAGAGAACACAGGAGAAGCAGACGCATACGTCAACGTCGAGCTCGTAGAGCTATGGGTGAACGAGGAATACGTGACTGTCAGCTCTGACTCGACAACCAAGATACAGGTCGGAAAATCAGCAGAGATACCAGTCAGCATCAGGCTGGAGCAAGAGGACCTGGAGTCAAGCAGGAACGCAGAGATAACAGTCAGGGCGATCTATGGGGAGCGAATGCACGCCCTCATAAAAGTAAAGACCAAGAAATTCAATCTCAGGATATTGACTCTGGCAATTCAGGAATATGCGATGATAGGCGGAGCAATAGCCCTCCTGGTGCTGCTGCTATTGTTGTTCTTTAAGAGAAAGAAGAAGAGAAGATGCCCTAGGTGCAGGGAATCTAATGATAAAGACGCGCATACCTGCAGGAAGTGCGGCCATAACCTAAGGCATCACTAGGCGGAGAGAGTTAAGAGCAGTTCTTAAAATGAGTACTACATCTTAGGCAATAGAGAAGAATCTCAAAACAGATAAAAAAAAAAGGAAGCTCCCGCGCGGTTTTGAGGAAAAGGGGAGGGTGGGTGGTTTTAGAAAATAAAACCACGGGGAGCTTTTCCTCTTAAACATCAGTTTTCTTGAATAGCACCGGCTTTGGTGGCTTTCTCAGTTCCTGGAGCCACATAAGCCCTATGCGCATCATATTCTTATTGAACTTCTCGCTTAATTTGTATGTCTTCTTGTAAAGATCGTAATCTATTAGTCCCATCGTCTTCATAGGAGTTAGTATCCTATCGTAAAACTGCCTCTTATTATATGATATCTTAGTTTTCTTCTTTATGCCGAGCCGTTCATCAGTAATAACATCCACTTCCATTCCGTCGTGTAGTTGTGTAGCAAAAAGAGACATCTCTGTCTTTCCGATCTCTCCCTGCTTGTGTTTCATCTCTTCTATGAGCATCTTGCCAACGATTACCTGTTGCTTTGTAGCGAAGATAATCTCGTATATATTCTCAGGAAGGTTATACTGGTCAAAAAGTATTACCATACGAAACCTAATAACATAACTAGTATATAAATATTTCGTTTCGTATACGTTTTCGTATATTAAGTAAGGCTCCTCGTAAGATAAATAAGTAAAAAAATAAGTAAATTTAAATAGAGTGAACTTAAAAAAAAGATATCAATGGAATTCAAAAGAAAACTCTACACCAGAGGAAGCAGCTTCGAAACCACAATTCCGGCCCCAATCCTATTCTCAATAGACAAGAAGAAGAAGCACACAGTAATATTCAGCTTTGAACCTGAAACTAACAAGTGGTTCATAAAGATAGAAGAGGAGAGCACAGAATGAGAACGCCAGGAAAAGACAATTACGACCATAAACTGGGAGAGATCGTGATCATCCTAGGCATATTCTCGCTGCTGATAATGACAATCATAAATCTTGATCAGACCAGCTCATCAATAAAAGACATAACCGGAAACGCAGTCAGCAGGGTAAACATCACTCCAGCGCCACCAGTCTTCTGCAACCTGACACTGGAACCAGGCTGGAACTTGGTATCATTCATGTGCATAATATACGAAGTTGATCGCATAAACGTCATTGAGAACATCACTCAACTCAGATCGATCTTTGAATATCAAGAGGGCTCAAGCGATCCCTGGAAAAGCTACAATCCAAGCCTACCATCATGGGTAGTCCACGATCTGGAGAAGATGAAGAGAGTTGAAGGCTACTGGATTGATGCCGAATCCTCTGAACAAGTAGTGATACAAGGAGGCCTCAGAGTGCCTACAAATGTACCCTTAGAGCAAGGATGGAACCTAGTCGGTTACCCAACGAACAAGACCAAGACAGTCAACGAGTCCTTCGCCTCGATAGCAGGTAATTTCACAGAAGTAAGAGCCTTCAACAGGACCACGAAAGGATACTACAACTACATCCCCCCAGCCACAGGGCCTCTGAACCAGACAGTCCCTGGAGAAGGATATTGGATTAATGTCACTCAGAACGAGGTGTGGATCGTTGATTAACAAGAAAGACAGGACAAAGATAAGAGCAGAACTGGGAAGGCTCCTGTTATTGGTGCAGTTAGTGCTTATAATTGTGGTGCTCTTGTCCTGGCCGTCGAGCGCCCACCCCCCCTTGCCTACAGAATTCTACGGCAGGATGAGAGACT
Source organism: Candidatus Woesearchaeota archaeon (assembly GCA_016930415.1). Taxonomy (GTDB): domain Archaea; phylum Nanobdellota; class Nanobdellia; order Woesearchaeales; family SM23-78; genus SM23-78. The sequence continues at coordinate 392,106 of JAFGGS010000016.1, forward strand.
ATAATAATAACGCCTCGGTCGGAGAGGTAGTCAATGCATATGATGAATCAGGAACCCTTTGCGGAACGTTCATAATAGTTAATCAAGGATACTACGGCGTTCTTACCTGCACAGGCGATGACCCTGAAACGTCTGCTGATGAAGGAGCAGTGGCCGGCGAGAACATAACTTTCAGGTATAAGGGATCATTCACCACTGCCAGAGGAGAAGTGACCTGGGAACTTGGAACTTTCAAGAACGTCAACCTCACATACCCAGTGGTTTATTGCGGAGATTATTTCTGTGATGCTGAGTATGAAAGCACGTTCACCTGTCCGTTTGATTGTCCTCAGTATAACGCGTCCCAGAACGTCACGACAAACGCGACCAGTAACACCACTGGTAACGCGACCGGTGGCGGAACAGGCACCGGAAGCGGAGGGGGCGGAGGAGGCGGAGGAGGAGCAGCTGGAGGGACCACCCAGGCCAGCATAACCATGAGACCCAGGTATCTCGTGAACTTCACAGGAAATTATAGCGGCGCAGACCTAGGTTTTGATTGTATAGAGAACTGGATCTGTACTAACTGGACTGAATGCGGTATTGATGGAATGCAGAACAGGACTTGCACTGACAGGAATTTCTGCGGCACTACAGAGGAGAAGCCGCCAGAGACCCAGAAATGCGTCTACACACCCACCTGTTATGACGGGGTCAAGAACGGTTATGAGGACGGAATTGATTGTGGCGGCTTATGCCCTCCCTGTATCGGTTGTTTCGATGGAGTCCAGAATTGCCACGCAGGGGGATGTGAGGAAGGCGTTGATTGCGGAGGGCCTTGCCCTGCTTGCCCTAGTTGTTATGATGGCATCAAGAACTGTCATGATGATGCATGCGAGGATGGCATTGATTGCGGAGGGCCTTGCGAGAAGAGATGCCCTTTGACGCAGGCGCCGTTCCCATTGTTGGTCTGTAAGAAGGATATCAACCCTTTCAACAATAGGTTCATCATCTTCTTCATAATAGTCCTGCTGGTTATTGGAGGAAACTTCGCGTATTCTGAGATGAAGGTGCGTGAAGTGAGAGCCTGCAAGCATATGAAGGGCATTGATAGGGCCAGGAAGATCTTGGAGATACGAAGAAAGGCATTGCTCTTCACAGTAATCCTGGTACTGGTTTCCATAGTCATTTACATGTATTATTATTTCTTTATCATGTGCGAGACTGAGTATAAGTACATCTGGATTCTTTTACTGATGCTGGTCTCTATCCCCATCATAGTCCATGAATTGATTCGTTATCTTGAGTATAGTGAGAGCAAGAAGATTCAGAAGATGGCGGCTCTTCTCAGGTCTCACGAGGAGCAGGTAGAGTGGCTGATCAAGATGCAGAAGGATAATGCTTCCGAGATCATCGAGGGTCTTGTCCGCGAGTTGGAAGGCTTCCTTGGAAAAGGATCTGATTTGCCTTCTCAGATACTGTTGTCTTTGAAGAGGGTTCTTAAGGACACCAAGTCTGTTTTGGAGGGTTATCTGTTTAATAGGCCTGCTGATGCTGAGGAGGAGTCTTTGTCGACTTCGGCAGGTGATTGCGTCGAACTGCTTTATGGTGAGAAGCACAAAGCCGTCTTGGAGAAACATGACTCTCTGGTCAAGATTGGCAGGGATCTTAAGGTCGTATTGGAATACTTGTCTGATAAGAAGAATCTTTCAGAGGAGTTAGCTAAGATAAGGAATTCCTCTGATGGTGATTCTGAGGGTGCATCAGGCACAGTAGTTTCCGATGATGTGAAAGAGAAGAATGATGTTGAAGGGGGCAAGAACGCCGCTCTTGATGCCAATTCAGATTCAGAGGGCGATAAAACCAAGGATAATCCTTCTGATCAACCAAAGCAAGAGCAAAAGCAGGAACAGGCGAGGCAGGAACAGGCTTGAATCAGGATTAGTGTCCTATTGCAGATCGGGATGCAGATCGGGATAGTGATGTTCTTTTTATATCGCTGATTCTGCTGAGAAGATTACTGTTCCGTTGCATTGACCGAATGGATTTGAGATCGGGTCGATATATAAGCGCCAGTATGTCGCGTTCATCACAGGAGTGGAGTCATCTTGCTGCTGTATTAGAGTCATGTTTGGAAGGGCTGTCGGAGTTCCTGATATCGGCGTCATGGCAGCCCAGGCTTCTGAGCCGTTGACAGAGTATCTTTCAGTGTCCAGGCTTAGGTTTCTGACCGCACACACCATCGCAAGGTCGGGATAGAGTGTCTGGTTCTCTCCTCCAAATCCGTAGAGGGATATGTTTATGTCCATGTTCCCGAAGTTGGTGATGTTGGCTTCTACTGAGGTTGTGGAAGTTTCTCCTACATACATGTCTCCGAAGTCTATGACGTTCGTGACATTGACTGCATATAGCGATCCTATTGTCGCGTTTCTTGTTCCTGTCACGTTATAGCTTCGTCCGTTGTATCTGTCATGTACCGTGATGTTTATGATCCAGGTCCCATTGTTGGCGTAGTACCAAGTGTAGAAGGTGCACGTCCAGTTTATTGAGTAGTTCGCGAATGCTGTTCCGTTCACTTCGCAGGTGCTGTTGGTGTAGTGCACGTTGTTGTCATCTGGATCTTCTGATGCATTCAAGTAGTAGTAGAACGTTGAGGCGTTTACTCCGCTACTTCCTGTTCCGTTGAGGGTGTTTCCTCCGTTGTAGTCCTTGAGTTCTATCTTGCAGATCACAGGGTATACTGTTCCTGCGTTCAGGGTTATGGCAGTCCCGTTGTTGCAGGTGATGTTGACTATTTCCGGCATGGCGTCTGTGACGTTCACTGTTGTTCGTACGCTGAAGTTCCTGTAGTTGTCTATCGGCCCCCAGCTTATGACGGATGGAAGTATATAGTACAGGTAGAATACGAATATTAAGGCGAACAGTAGTATTATTCGTGGTTTGGTTTTGATTTTCATTGTTTTTCTTCCGTCATCAACTACAACACATCATAACCAATATTGGTATACTAATTGGTATATTGGTATCATCAAATATTTAAATGTTTCGATTTTCCACTTCAGAACGCGCCTCCCCCTCAGAATCTGCCCGCTCCAGCTCACCATAGAGCAGGTTAAGCTCCAGTTTAAGCCTCCAAAGGACTAAGACACCCATACCACCCCCACGATATGCATCGAGCGCTATTGAATAATGGAATCTTGCAGAACCAGCATCTCCTTTTTCCAAAGCATTGTAGGCCCTGGCAATCTGGCTCGCGCAGAAATCATATCCCCTGTGCTCGGAGAGAGATTGCTTTTCCTCAACGCGAAGAGGCTCATCCAGAGACTCGTTTGCAGCAAGCGCTGTTTTTGATTGTCTATAGTAATAAGTAATTAAGGCCAAGGCAACCACTCCCAGCATCAAGCCAAGATAAGTCAAAGTCTTGTTCGAGGTCGTCTGTTTCAC
>JAFGGS010000017.1 GCA_016930415.1 Candidatus Woesearchaeota archaeon
ACGCCAACACACAGAACATGTACGACTACAAGCGCCTTGTCAAGATCGCAGGCAGGAGCTACTGGATGCACATACTAGTCTGGAGATGAAGAGCTATAAGAGGCTTCTTAAAAGATAAAAGTTTTTATATATCCCTTGCTAGTCTTGAGCTTTAAAGAGGTGTTTTTTGCATTATGCCGCATACTATAGCGATTGCCAGCGGGAAGGGCGGGGTCGGCAAGACTACGAGTGCGATCAACCTGGCTCACGCCATGAGCAGGCATGACAAGCGGGTCCTGTTGATCGACGGAAACTTGTCCACCCCTAACGTGCACGTCTACCTCGGCTGGCCCATATTGAACAAGACATTAGTCTCTGTCCTGAAACGCGAAGCCACCCTTAAGGAGGCGATCTACAAGCACCACTCCGGCCTGAGGATCCTTCCCAGCATAAGCTCTGCTTCAGAGCTTAGAAGCCTGAAGAGCGATAGGCTCTCTGAACTGGTCCAGGACCTGGACGGCGAGGCTGACATAATACTTCTTGACAGCGCAGCAGGCCTTGGCCGCGAGACCCTAGGCGCGTTAGACGCCTGCGACGAGGTCTTGATAGTCACTAATCCTGAGCTTGGCGCAGTACTTGACGCGCAGAAGACAGTCCAGTTAGCTCACGAGCTTGGCAAGACCGTCCTTGGCGTAGTCCTCAACAAGGTGAGGCGTGATAAGCACGAACTTCCCATCGAGGAGGTTGAGAAGCTCCTCGATCTTCCTGTCATCGGCGTAGTTCCTTTTGATGATAACATCAGGAAGGCGCTAAGAAAGAACGAACACCCGATCACGCATTCCAGGCCTTATAGCAAGTCTGCTAACAGCTACGAGGAGCTTGCCGAGATACTCCTTGGCCACAAGTACTTGGAGAAGGTCATGAGGAAGAAGGGCGTCAAGGAGAGAGTCCTTAGGCTTCTTGGCTTGGCTTGAATCCCTTTTCTATAAGCATATGCGCATCTATTCATCCTAAATCTTTATAAGCAAGCCTCTGGTCCTGGGAATCATGGCTGATGAAACCAGGAAAACTATAAGAGCCCTTGCAGTCACTGATAGGGGCGTCGAGAACGTGCTTGTCTCTGAGATAGAAGAGATCGTAGGCGCCAAGGCCTTGGCTCTTGATTCCTGCGCCTCTTTCGAATCCAGCATAGATGATGTCCTCAAGTTCACTTACTTGACTCAGGCCAGCGACAGGGTGATGGTACTCCTTGGAGGCTTCAAATTCGAGGGCTTGGATGACTTGCTTGAGAAGACAAAGGAGTCTCTTAAAGGCGCGAACCTAAGCGAGTGGTTCCCTAAAGGTTACCCTGATTGCTCTTTCAAGGTCACGTGCGAGCGCAGGGGTTTGCATGACTTCGGGAGCCAGGGAGTGGAGCCTGAGATCGGCGGCTTGATCATCGAAGCCGTGAAGAGGGACTCTGGCTTTGAGCCAAGGGTTGACTTGAAGGACTCTGACGTCACTGTCTTCTTGTTCATCAACAACGACCTGGCGCACGTCGGGATTGACCTGGCTGGCAGGGATTTGAGCAAGAGGACCTACAGGATATTCTCTGGACCCGGCACTGTGAACGCAAAGATCGCGTTTGCGATGTCTAGGATCGCTGGCTACAAGAAGAAGCTCAAGATGATCGACTTGTACGCGAGGACCGGCATCATCCCTATAGAGGCCGCGCTTCATGAGAGCGGGTTTAGCGTGAATTTCCATGCAAAAGACTTCTCGTTCAAGAAGCTTCCAAGCCTGAAAGAGCGGGATTGGGATTCCTTCTTCAGGAAGATCGATTCCAAGAGGAGTGATGAGAAGCTAGATATCACAGGATTCGACCCTCTTCTTAGGAACGTCGAGGCTTCTAACAAGAACGCGAAGCTCGCAGGCATCGACAAGCTGATCAGGTTCTCCAAGATGGACTTGGAGTGGATGGACGTCAAGCTTGACGAGAACACTGTTGACCTGGTCGTCTCAAGGATCCCTTGCCCTTCAAGCCACCAGGCAGAAGCCACTGTGCGGAAGGCTTACAAGGAGCTCTTCCACCAGGCAGAGTACTTCCTTAAGAGCGGCGGAAAACTATGCGTCTTGGGTGAGAACCTAAGCCTCTTGCAGGAGATGATCACCAAGGACTTCAAGCTCAAGGATGAGGAGAGGCTTTGGGCTGGTCAGATGGAGTACGAGCTAGTTATCCTCTGCCGCGTTGAGAAGGTGGAATGACTCGTTTTGAGAGCCGCCCATACTCGTTCGGTTTCCCTGCTATTATGTCTGTTATGTCCTTCTCTGTGCCGTAGATGGTGAAGCCAGCGTTCTGACCTGCGAACCTTGCGTATTCTGCGAGCAGTAGGCCGTCGAAGAGCTCGTTTGGACCGCGCTCTTGAACAGTATATATGTGGAGGTGTTCAAAAAGCGAGTCTATGGTCCAAGGCACATGGGAGGTCACCATCTGCTGGTTAGCCAAGAGATTCCCAGGGACTGGCGTTACGTGGCCTGAAGCAAGGTAATAGAACCAGTACCAGAACATCGGGTGAGTGGACCTGGAAGCGTCAATCTCCTTTGGCAGATCTGTTGAAACAGAGAAACCCCTTCCCTTGTACTCTGGGAAGACAGCGTCCACGACTTCCTTCACCCGAGGAGTCTTGCTTATTTCCTGCTTCATGAGAACAGGGGAAGGCAGCGCAATATATAAGCTTTATGAACCAGGTTTCCTGAAAGAAAAAATTTATAATCCCGCTCAGACTTATCAGTACTGGTTTGTGAGGTGTAAACTATGCTGTGTGAGATGTGTTCTTCGCCAAACGCCGAGCTTAAGATAGAGCTTGAGGGCAGCAGGCTCACTGTCTGCCAGAACTGCTCAAGGTATGGCCGCGTCATTGGGAGGGTGTCAGTCCCGCTCTCCCAGAAAGAGCTAAAGAGGCCGGAAGCAAGGGAGGAGTTCCACAAGGCGACTGAGAGCATCCAGCTCATAAGGAATGACTTCGCCAACGTCCTTCGTCAGGCTCGCGAGAAGGCAGGACTCACCCAGAAAGAGTTCGCGAACAAGTTGATGGAGCGGGAAAGTCTCATCCACAACTTAGAGTCAGGCCACATGAAGCCCTCCATCGACCTTGCGAGGAAGCTTGAGAAAGCCTTGAAGGTGAGCTTGATAGAGCAGGTAGAGGTCGAGAGCACGGGCGTCTCAGGCTCAGGGGAGAAGAAGGGCGCTGGGCTCACAATAGGGGATCTCTTGTCAAAAAAGAAGTAAGAATTAAAATTATAGTTGATATGACTTCCAGAAGCGACGGTTCTAATTGATGGCGTATCTCTCACAAGCGGAGTTGTTGTTAGACTCGCACATCTTCCTTATGATGAAGCTCTTGTCCTGCATGCCGCAGAAGGGCTGCTCGTTCACGACGACGCATGGGAACTCTGTAATCTCGTAATACTGCTGGAGGAGGCCTATGTTAGTGATTTCAAGGTCTACGTCGAATGAGAATATCGACACCTCGTCATTCAGCTCTCGTTTTAGGTCTGTTAGCACGAATGATTGGGCGTCGCACTTAACGCATTCTTCTGAGTTCTTGTAGAAGAAGGACACTATGCTGACATCGAACTCGCAGTCCTTCTTGGCCTTGGTAAGAAAGGCCATGTATAGCACCTGGTTCTCGTTGAACCTCTTCTTCTGGTCAAGGTAGAAGGGGTCTTTCTGGAACTCTTCTGTAGCTGCCCTATAGCGTTCGAGCTTCAGGCCTAAGTCCCAGAGGGTCTTGTCCCACTCTGTGAGCTTCTTCTTGAACGCCAGGCATGCGAGCCTGTTGCCGTACACGTCTGAGAGCATGGAATAAGTCTGGATCTCATTGAGGTCGCTTAGGATGCTCATCTTCTCCTCGATGTAGTCCTTCCGCTCAAGGTTCATGACCGATCCCAGGAAGAGTATGGTCACTAGGAGGAATGCTGTTATCAGGAAGGCTGCTCCGAATATCCTTCTTCTTATCTTCATGGTTTCATCTCCATTTGATCTTGTTCTTTCCTCGAATCAGGCCCCAGATGGATATTATCCAGAACCATTGGTAGAAGAAGAACAGGAACGGGTATCCTATGACTCCCATCTTCTTCCTGACCCAGTCTGTCTTGGTGAAGTATAACCCTATGATCAGGACTACGAGCGTGAATATCAGGGCGAGCGATCCTAGGATCGAGGACCTGCTGAGCATCAAGAAGTCTAATTCTATATATTTAAGCTGCTCTAGGATGTTGAAACCAGTGTATTGCAGGTATAACAGGTTCTCTACCGCATTTAAGAGCAATAAATAGAGTGAGTATAGGAACAGGAACAACCCTAGGAATATCAGGGAGTAGTTGAAGAAGACGAAGTATCCGAAGAGGCCGTACTTGCTGTTCAGGACCATGTCCTTGTGCTTTGCAAGGGTCATGAGCGCCCCAGAATACCACCTCTTCCTCTGGATGCACACCTGGCTGAACGTGGGCGGGATTATGGTGTACACCTTGGCATCCATGCAGTTCTCGATCCTGTACCTCTTCTTCTGGATCCTATAGGCGATCTCCATGTCCTCTGTTATGTTGTGGATGTCGAATCCTCCTATCTCGTCGAGCACGCTCTTCCTGTAGATCGAGAATGGTCCTGGAGTGACGAACACGCCGTCGAAGAACGAGAAGACCTTTAGCATGAGCGATAATCCTATTATGTATTCGAGCTCGAATATCCTGTGGAGCATGGTTTTTGGGTTCTTCACCCGGACAGCGACTGTCACCGCGCCCACGCTCTCGTCCTCGAAGTAGGGCAGGACTTTCGGGAGTATTTTCGGCTCGATCATCGAGTCTGCGTCAATCGTGGCTATGAAGGCTCCTTTGGCGCGGGTAATCCCCTCGTTCAGGCTTGCCGCCTTGCCCTTGTTCTCCTTCCGGTCTATGAACCTGAACCTCGAGTCTCCCTTTATGCTTGCCATGATCTCTTTTGAGGTGTTATCTGTGCTTCCGTCGTTTAGGATTATGAATTCTACCTTGTCGTAAGTCACTTCCTTCAGCGACTCTATGGTGTGCCTTATCTTGCCTTGCTCGTTGTAGGCAGGCACTATCACCGAGACGCTTGGCCGGTGTTTGGTGCCGAATCTCTTGCATTCATAGAGCTTGTCTTTCCCTAGGAACATTATGAGCAGCACCAGGACTACGTAGTACGTGGCGAAGAACCACGTAGAGTATAGGAATAAGCTGTATGCCAGGTTCATGTTTTCATCATCGCTTTAATCACTGGTTAATAGGCATTAAGGAGGCTCTTCTCTTTTTAAATTATGTGCATCAGAACACCAGAATCAATGGTTCCGGAGGATGAGGTTGGGAGCGATCTTTCATCCGCTCAAAGACCAGAGCTCGACTCCCTCGTCAGAGCCGGCCAGCCTACTGAAGCGCTCGCTGTTCTTGAGAAGGAATAATAGCTCCTCCTCCCTGCCCTCCCAGAGGGTTTCTTTCATCTCAGAGGTGATCAGGAAGTATCTCGCGTGAGTCTCCTGCAGGATTGGATCCGCGTCTATTATCCTGGAAGAGTTTATCAGGCCTGCCTGGGCGGACAATCGCTGGCTAAAATCATCAGAATATTTAGTTGCCTCATCGAGCAAGGTGGGCTTGGCAGAGTATTCCTGGACCAGGAAGCCATACTCTGGAGGGGAGAGGACTACTCCGGAAGGCAGGCTTTTTAGCCGGGCGAGGATCGGCTCGAGCTCTTCTCCTGGCTGGGCTGATATGAGAGCGTCCGCTTGGTTCAGGGCTGAGAAGAGGAGTGCGCATGCAAGCAGGAGCAATGTTCCGGTCTTCACGATCTCCAGCTCCCACCTGCGGTAATACAGGAATTTTATGGCGACGACGCAGTAGACTATTATCAGCATGTTCGCATACACCCTCATGATCGGGCTGAAGAACGAGAAGATTACCAGGAGCAGGGTCAGGAAGTGGTACATCCTTAAGTCCTTCATGAGCGACCAGATGATTATGAGGCCTGTGAAGAAGAGCATCAGTATGAAAAGCCCCAGGCCAAGGGATGCTCCGAATATCGAGAACGTCTCTTTGAGGTCCAGCGCGTGGATGTCGAAGCTTTGGAGGATTACGTCCAGGAACGGCGTGAAGATGGCCAGAGGCACGACTAGCATGAGCGGTATGAGTGTCGCGGGGATCAGGCTCTTTAGGCTTCTTCGCTCGTATATGGAGAAGACCGCTATGAATACTAGTGTCATGATGAACGCGAAGAATGATGTGAGCGATAGGAGCGAGAGCAGCAGTATCGACGCCGCGAATGATAAGTTGCCCATCTTCTTCCAAGGAGTCTCCCAGTATTTCCTTGAGAAATACGTGTTGAGCGCGAATAATGATAGGAAGACTACGAATCCAGTGGTGGAGAGGGAGGTGTATAGCACGATGAACAAGGGAGTCATGGATAGCAGCATGACTGCGAAGCTCGCGTTCTTCTCTGGGAAGCCTAGCCTGACCAGCAGGGAGTGGAACAGGATTGCCGAGGCGAGCCCCAAGAGTATCGGGAAGAGCACAGGGGTCTTGTCCTTGAGGATGTCTTTTGCCGCTGCAAGGAAGTAGTGGAAGGGATTTGGGTAGTAATAACGCTCCTGGAGCTTGTCCTCTGAGAACAATATGTCGTCGTGTATCTCGCCCGCGATTCTCAGGTTGTAGTATGACTCCCCGTTAGGGTATGGGAATCCTGAGGTGTGAGCCCTTATCGAGAGGACTGCTGAGAGCACTAGGACTGCTAGGGTGATGCTCGTCAGGAAGTTGAGCGCGACTCCATGCCTCTTCTCAAGGTCTCGTCTCATATCTTGCAGCCTCTCAGCTCGTATATAACTGCACCCTTATCATATACCTTCCTGATGCACGCTCCCTCCTCATAGAAGAGAGAGGTCATGTTCCTGGATTCCTGCACCCTCTTGGAGAGCAGGACGTAGTCTACGTCGTAAGCGTTGATCAGCCTTATGGCTTCTGACTTCAGGCGAAGAGAGTACATCCTTGAAGTGTCCTCGTATACCTGGTTTGCGTTCTTCACGAAGAGGAAGTTCGAGTCAGCCACGTTCCTCCTCTCGGCAAGGTAGTTTAGCATGAAGCCTTCTTCGACTCCTGCAAGCACGACCGCGTCCTCGTTGGTGTTCTCCTTTAGCCAGGCCATGGCTTTCAGGTCCTCTGGGTGCTGGGGTTCGATGCGCGTGTACGTAAAGAACGGGCTCATGGTCGTGAGCAGGAAGAGCAAGACCACTATGAAGCCTAGTATTGTCGAGAGGCTTTCCATCTTGGTCTTGGCGATCCCTAGCTGGGTGACCCTCATGGTGTAGGCTGACAGTATTATCGTGTTGACGCTCAGGAATAAGAGGCCTGTGCTTAGCGGCACGAGCTTGAGCCAAAGGGCTAAGAATGACGATATGGCGAATCCCATGAAGAGGTGCGCTCCCCTGTTCTTCGCGTCAAACACGAGGTTGTAGATCGCGTATATGCCTAGCAGCAGCGGGATGACCCCGACAGAGTATAGTATGCCTACGAAGCTGACGTCCTGGAAGTAAGTCGATAGGATCGCTGATGGCATGTTGCTCCATAGGACTCCTGCGCCGTGGAGGAAGAGGGCTTTCTTGTATAGGATTATGTTGAACCATATCGCCAGGAAGAATAAGAAGACTGTGAGCTCCACCTCTCTCTTTGTAGGCTTCTGCTTCTCCAGGAAGAGTATTATGAAGTAGAACGCTAGGCCGAACAGGAATATGAACACGTCCTGGGATGTGAGCAGCAACAGTATTGACGTGATCACTGCGAAGGATGCTGACTTCTCCTCGTCAAGCCTTAGGAAGAAGTAGCTTAGCAGGAACACCAGAAGGAGGCTTAATGATTGGCTTGAGAAACTGTCGGTCGTGAAGTACATCACAGGTATGAATCCTGTGAAGAGGGCTGCCACGAGCGGGATGGTCTTGTTCTTGGTCACTTGCCTTGACAGAAGGTAGGCTAGTATTGTTATTGATGCGAACGAGAGGCTAGTTACCAGCTTTGCCGCGACTTCCACGCTGAATACCAAGGCGAAGAGCGCTATCACGTATTCGAAGAGTGGGGGGAAGAGATAGGTCCTGCCAGAGTAGCTTAAGGGGTCCTGGAAGTAGGGCGTTCCTGTATGCCTTATGGCGTCTGCCTGCCTGAGGGCGAAGTAGGCGTCGTAGCTGTAGGAGTCCAGCGGCAGGGTATACGCCAGCCTTATGCCCAGCACTAAGAGGAAGATTATCCCTAGCGCCACTTGCTCCCTTGTCAGCCTTGCCATGAGGGGAGAATACTGGATTGATGCTTAAAAAGGTTGCTAAAAACAAGACTGAGGCCTATTTGGTAAGATAGAAAAATAAGAGTGTGAAAAGATTCTACTCGTCGTCTGCGCCGTAGTTTGGCACTGCGCTTCGGCTGATTATCATGATGTCTCCCATGCTCTTGACTAGCTGGTGAGGGACGATTACGCCTTTCGCGCTTCCGAGGACCTTGTTTAGGAAGCTGTTCCTGGTGGATTTTATCCTCCAGCCGAATATCTTGTTGTTGGTCAGGATCGCTTCTTCCACGTCTCCGAAGTAGTCGCCGTGGTCTGTGAAAACCCTCATCTCGTAGGCTTCTGAGATCTTCTTCATCTTAAGCATATGTGCACCACCTTTAACTTGTTTTGAAATATTATCTTCTCGTGAGTGAAACATAGAGTAAGCAAGTTTATAAAGATTGCGTTTTGGTTCAGGGCCTGCTTTGCCTGCCATCGGGTGCCTGCATGTTTAGCAGCGAGCAGGCCGGAGCTTGCGATTCCTGGAAATAGCGGATTTTAGAAAAATATATAAACCTAGCCAGGCAAATTGTCTTTTATCATATTATCTTAGAAAAGGAGGGTGAGATTTAAGATGGGCTTGGATTCGGTTATACTAGCGATTATTATTGGAACCTTGGCAGCGATAGTCTATTCCTTGAGGGTCCTCGTGCTCATGGAGAGGAGGATCGCGAAGATCGACCTCAACCTTGAGCGCATCGTGCTTAAGATTGCGCGTGAGGAGATCAAGATCGAGGAGGATGAGAAACGCATAGAATCTATGCTCCGCAAGAAGAGGAGATAAATCCAAAAGTATATAAAAACTCTTTTCAGCCTTTTTCTTCTTAGAGTTTTTACAGATAGTGATGGTTATGATACAGCAGGTCAGCTTGAACCACGGCGCAGTGCCTTACGAGTACATGATCCACAAGGCAAAGCTAGACTCTCTTACAGCCGAGAGGTTCTCGTCGCTTAAGAGCTTTCTTCGCGAGATGATGGGCTCTTGCCCGTCAGAGCCTTTCTTCGAGGGTCCTAGGAGCAGCAAGCTGAAGTTCAGTATGGGAATAGAGCCTCGAAGGGTAGAGAACCACGAGGTCATCCACTTGGCCAGGAGCGGCCTTGAGTGGAACCGTTTCAGGACTGCGCATTCGAACGTGCAAGGGTTCATGCTCTCGCATGATCACAAGACAGTGGCTGTCGAGGTCCCCTTATGGCTCAGCCCTTTTGAATGTGACGAGGGCTTGCAGGCGAAGTTTCGCGAACGCTTCCAGGAAGAAGGGCCTCTCTCTGGCCACATCGACGTGCTGCGTATCGAGGATGGCAAGATATGGATTTGGGATTATAAGCCAAAGGCTGACAAGGAGAAGTACGCGACGACGCAAACCTACTTCTACGCCCTCATGCTCTCCAAGAGGACAGGCATCCCGCTCGACAACTTCATGTGTGGATACTTCGACGACAAGTCATGCTTTGTCTTCAAGCCGGACGTGAAGTACTTGAGAGAGCGGCAGCTGGTGATAAAGCAGTAATTTTCTCTAGTCGTTGTTATTTGCTAATCCTCTGCCCTAACGGACGAGAATCGGATCGTCTCTAGAAAAAAATAAAAAAATCAAATAACAATATCCTAGTTGGTGGGCGTCTGTGCAGGCGCCGCGGCGGGTTCTTTCTTATCCTCTGCTACAGGCTCTTCCTTCTTCACTTCTTCCTTATTCTCTTCTTTATGCTCTTCTTTCTTCTCTTCTGCAGGAGCCGCGGGGGCCTCTGCTGCAGGAGCTTGTTCCGGTTTTTTGTTTTCTTCTTCCATTGTAAATACTCCAGCGGACCCGACTTTTATAAGTCTTTCGGGTAATCTTCGTCGAAAACTATTTGAAGAAGAGAGTCTTCGCTAAAAGTCATGATAACGGATGAAGTCGCAAAGATGATTCTCAAATCTTACGAGGAGGCTTGGGTGGAGCAGGACACGAGGAAGATCCTCAGCATCTTCGCCGAGAACGGCTCATACCAGGAGGGCTTGAGAGAAAAGTTCATTGGCCATGATGAGATTGCCAAATACTGGGATAAGAAGGTTTGCGAGGAACAGTCGAATATCGAGTTCGACCTCGTCTCTTATCACATCAGCGGCGACTTCTTGATAGCGGAGTGGAAGGCTTCTTTCGACAGCGACATAGAGAAAGCCAGAATAACAGTGGAGGAAGTCGCCATCATGAGGATAGAGGACGGGAAAATAAAGACCCTCAAGGAGTATTGGAGGTCCAAGAAGGCTCCGCACAAGCCTTAAGTCAGCCTCTTCTGCCTGTACTTCCCTATCAGTTCTTCGAAGGTGAGGGCTTTCTTCTTCGCGAGCTCGTAGTTCACGGCGAAGCCTTTAGGCGTCTCTTTCAGGTCTGGTATCGTGATGAAGTACCATTGCTCGTTGTCGAACCTTATCGCGACGATGGCCCTCGCCCCGAAGCTATTCGCGAAGAGGTCTAGCTGGCTTATCTCGTCCTTGTCAAGGTACTTCGTGAGCTTGTGGCTCGCCTTGCACTCGATCGCAAAGAATAAGTGGCCGTTGCCTGCTACTATGTCCGGCGAGGGGTGCTTCGTCGAGCCGCTACCAGCTGCCCTCATCGCTGCGAAGCCGTTCTCCCATAGAAGGTGTATGAGCTCGCGCTCTGCCTTGCTGCCCTTGGCCTTGCGGCCGCTAAAACTAAGACCCAAATATCAACCCCCTTTAGCAAACAGTTAGTGCTTTGGGTTTTATATAGTTTGTCAAGAATCGCATTTCAGAAAGAACTTATTCGTATCTTAGCGCAACAGAAACATCCTGTTCCTGAGCTTTGCGTTCATTCGTAACGCAAAGCGTCTACTGGTTTTAACTTGCTTGCTTGGTATGCGGGGATGGCTCCTGCGCCCATGCCTATTATGAGCGAGATGCCTATCGCCATCAATACGCTGCTCAGGCTCACGATAGACCCTAGTGACCCGAATCTTCCGAACATTCCGCCTGTGCCGCTGATTATCGAGGGCAATATTCCTGAGAGCAGCGTTCCTATGATTATCCCTATTATGCCGCCGATCAGTCCTATGAGCGCTGCATTTAGCAGGAAGATTATCATGATGTCCTTGTTCCTAGCGCCTATCGCCTTCATTATTCCTATCTCCTTGGTCTTCTCAAGGACTGAGGTGAACATGGTGTTTGCAACGCCGACTGCACCTACTAGGAGTGCGACTGCCGCGATTGCAGTGAGGAAGGTTGTTAGGGATGCTAGCATGCTGGTCCTCTGCGCTTGCCGCTCCTTGTTAGAGGTCAGGGTGAAGTCTAGCTTGCCTGAGATCACGTGCCTTGCTATTTTTAGCTTGTAGTTTATGTCGTCCATGGTCTGGTTCAACTCGTCCTCGTCCTTCACTTTAATGATGACCTGGTCGTAGACGTCTTTTGTCTTGTCTGTGAGGACAGTGTAGGCTTGGGTTATTGGCATGTAGATGTTGCTGCTGCTATCGTCCAGTATGCCTACTATGCGAAAGAGTCGATCCTCTATTGTAACCATATGGTTCACTCCTAATTGCTTGCTAAAGAAGCTGTCTGCAAACCTTCCGCCTACCACAATGACGTTCGTGTCTGCAGGTCCTAGCATCCTGCCGTCCCTTATCGTTGAGGTTGTTATCTGGGACCACACTGCGGGGTCCACGCCAGTGACTGTGGTGGAGCCTTTCTCTGCGACGTAATACGCGTCTGCCCTGCCGCTTATCTCAGTCGCTATGAGCTTGATGCCGCTGATTCCCTTAAGCACTTGGACGTCTGTCTTGTCGATGACTATCTCTTCCTTGCTGGCAGAGGCGCTTCCTCCAGAATCGAATCCTCCCGGTCCTGCAAATCCCCCTGCCCTTGAGGCTCCGGCTCTTAGCGTCAACAAGTCTCCTCCGAGCTGCCCTAACTGGCTCGTCACCTCTGACTTGAGGGCGTTGCCTATCGAGACTATTGATATCACCGCAGCCACGCCTATCACTATGCCGAGTATCGTCAGCCAGCTTCTCAGCCTGCTGTGCATCACCATGTTGAAGGCGTACTTGAAGGCTTTTATGAACTTCATGTGATTCTCTCGCGTCTTCTCTTTTTACGTCTTGGCTTATCTCTTCTTTTTCTTCCCATTGCCGCTGAACAAGTCCTTCAACGCATCGCCGTAGCCATAGTCAGGGTCGTCAAGCCTCTTGTTGTTGCGCTTCCTTCTGACAGCGACCAATAGCGCTATTGCAACGACTGCAAGGATCATCCATCCTGCATTGCTCCAGATCGAGGTCAGGGGATTTGCGGCAACAGTCTTTCTCGCCCCAAAACCGTTGGTGGTTGTTACTGATGCAGATGCGGCTGTTGCTCCTGAGGAGAAGCTTGCAGCGTCGACAGGAACCTCTTTTGTTATCGTGTTCCTGTTCCCTCTCGAGTCGGTGTATACTATGTCTATCAATATCTTCGTGTTAGTGACGTTCGCTTGGCCAAATTGCCTTGTGAAGTTCCCTCCCGTCATGGGAATGGTTCCTGCGGATGTTCCGGCATTCACGGGTCTTGCGCCTCCCATTGGCTGGAGCGTGAATCCTGCAATAGTGTAGTCTCCCTCGTTGAGGTTTCCAATGATGACAGAGTCGCTTCCAGACACCCTCCATCCTGGCTGGCCTGGTATCTTTACAGTTACTGAGCTTGCAGAGACGCTTCCCACGTTTGAGATCGAGAAGGTTGACTCGCCGTTCGTGGTGCCTGAGAACGCGACGTCAAAGTCAGTCGCTCCGCCGACGTACACTCCTGCCTTCGTGTTTATCTCCTTCTCCACGTTGTTGAGTGGATCTGTGTATGTCAACGTAAGGTCTAGCTTGTAGAGGTCTGGGGCCGCGTTCGTGCTTGCTATCACGTTGAACAAGAGGTCTGCGCTGTCTCCGACGTCTATGTACTTCACGTATTTGGTGTTGTCAGAGCCGACTGGCAGGATTATGTCGTCTTCGTTCTCCCAGTGGAAGGTCAAGTCCCTTAAGGGTGTCGATCCCACGTTGTTTATCGTGAACTTCAACGGGATTATCTTTCCAGGCACTAACTCGACCTGGTCGATGTAGATTATCTCTGCGCTGTCCTGGCTGTTGACATCCAGAGTGAGAGTGGTTGTTGAGGTGATTGATGGGTTGTCTTGCTGGTAAGTCTTTATCTTCAAGGCGTAGCTTCCTGCAGATACGTCTTTGTCGACTTTCAGCTGGAACTTGATTATCTTGGCGTTGTCACTGTAGAAGCCTTGTCCTCCAAGTATCGTGCCAAGGCTTTGGCTTGCGCTCGTCCCGGGGAGTATCTCGAACGGATAAGTCGGCTCGATCGCCACTACCATATTGTTGGTGGAGATGTCGCCCACGTTGGCGATGCTAAGTCTCACTTCCATCAAGTCGCCTGCAATCGCAGGGTCAGGGTCCTGGCTTACTAGGGACACGACGATCGATGGTTGGACCTGCGCAGACTGGCTACTACTGGTCGCTGCCGCCGCCATTGAAGCTAGCATCAAGACCATGATTACTGATATGACACCTGTTTCCTTTCTCATTTTTGCACCTCATTCTCTCTTGTGGATATTACTTTTCCATCTTTTAGTTCTATTATCGTGTGAGCGTATCTTGCGATGTTGATGTCGTGGGTCACCATGATTATGGTCTTCCCCTCGTTCTTCCAGAGTTTTCTCAAGGTCTCCAGGACTTCGTTGCCTGTGACGCTGTCAAGCGCGCCAGTCGGCTCGTCTGCCAGGATGATCTCGGGATTGTTTGCAAGGCTCCTTGCTATCGAGACTCTTTGCTGCTGGCCGCCTGAAAGCTGGGTTGGCCTATGATGTATCTTGTCCCCGAGGCCCACCAGTACCAGTATCTCCCTGGCTCTTCTTCCGGCTGCTGCGTCGTCGACTTCCAGGAGCTCTAATGGCAGGAGCACGTTCTCGAGCGCGCTGATCGAGGGTATAAGGTTGTATTGCTGGAATATGAAGCCGATTGTGTGTCCTCGAAGGGATGATAGGTCTGACTCGCTCATCATGCTGATATCCCTGCCTTTTAGCAGTATGCTTCCCTTGCTTGGAAGGTCAAGGCAGCCTATAAGGTTCATCATGGTAGACTTTCCGCTGCCAGACGCGCCCATTATCGCCACAAAGTCTCCTCGCCTTATCTCGACAGAGACTCCGCGGAGCGCAGGGACTTCTACCTCTCCCATCTGGTATATCTTCCAGACGTTCTCAAGCTTGAGAATCGTCTCTTGGCTGCTTGTCTTCTTTGATGCCATGGTTCTTTTCCTTAAGACTGTCGCGAATAAGAATCTAGCCTTCTAATTCATGAATCAGGTCAATATCAGGGATTGCCTTTATAAGCTGGGTGGATTATCAGTCTACTTTCAGAAGATTGACTCATCCAGATGTTGAGAGAATAAAAAAAAAATAAAGAATTTGCCTTGGCAAGCCTATTCCTGATGTGGACAGCCTCCTAGGCCTCGTCCTTGACCAGTACCCTTGCCATTGCCGCCGTGCTGGCCTTTCATCATTACATCTCCTTGGCCTCTTCCAAAGCCTGGTCCTTGGATGCCTAGCTCGTCTGCGATCGCTCGCGCATCATCCATGGATCTTCCAGCGTCTTGCATCAGCTTGTGCATCTCGACGAAGCGGTCGAAGTTGCCTTCGTTGATGACACTCGTCAATCGCTCTTCCATCGGGCTTCCCTTGACTGTGTCTAGCCACGCGTCGTAGTCACTAGCGTCGATCGCTGCGTCCACGGCTTCCCTGTGCTCTTGCATCTGCGTCCAGTTCAATCCCCAAGTCTGTGCTTGGCCTTGTCCTCTCATGGCTTTTCCCTTGCCAAAGAGTCCAGTAGCGTTCCCGTCTCCTGATGGGATGGCAAAGGCGCTTATCGCGACTAGCCCGATCAGCATGACTGCGGCGAGTCCGAACATTGTTGCTTTCTTCATAGTATTTCACCTCCGTGCTGTTTTATATTATGTTGGCATCAGGCAGAGTTCTTTATAAGCAGGAAGAAGCAGGAATGTACACTTCAAGTCCACATTTTTTATAACTACGAACCAGCCTGGCCCAGGCTATAACTTTAAATAGGTATGAGACCATCCTGGCCTCGAAGGTGATTTTAAGATGCCCCCGCCGATGTTTGACCCATCAAGGTTCGGAAGCGAACTCGCATACACGCTGATAGTCGTCTTCCTGTTCGTATTCGTGTATTTCAGGACCAGGGAGATGTATGACCTGACCAAGCACAAGGGGATTCATTATTTCAGGAACGCGTTCCTCTTCTTCGGACTAGCATACGCGGCGAGGTTCCTCTTCCACCTGGTCCAGCTCGGATTCATCGTGCTCGACTACAGGCGCCCCGGCATGATGCTCTTTCCGCTCGTGTTCCCGATCGTCGGCTACCTCGGGACGATAGCGATATTCTACCTCGCTTACAGCACTTATTGGGAGCGCATAAGGTATTCTTACTTTCTGATAGTCTCGAACTTCGTGGCGCTCATCGTCGCGGTCGCGGCATTCATCTCAGGCTCTCCCTTCGTCGTGGCGCTGGTCCAGTTGCCGCTCATAATCTTCACGCTGGTCAAGACCTCCAAGGTAGCCCATAAGAAGAAGTCGCATGTCAAGGCATTGTACTTCCTAGTGTCGCTCTTCTGGCTCCTCAACCTCTTCGTGCTAACACCTCGGTGGTTCGTGCCTTTCGAGGCTAAGGTCGCGCTCCAGCTCGTGTCAACGGCAGTCTTCATATTCTTAGCATACAAGGTCTTAAGATGGACAAGGTGAGCAGGAAGCGGGACAGGCTGGAAGTGATTCATGACATCCTCAAGATAGTCAGGGACCGCCACAACTCGATAAAGCCCACCCCCCTCCTGCGATACTCCAACCTCTCGTCCTCGAGCTTCAGCGACTACTACAAGGAGCTCGTCTTGAAGGAGCTTGTCAGGGAGGAGAGCGACAAGAAGGGGAGGAAGTTCGTGACCCTGACAGACAAGGGATTCAAGTTCCTCGAGAAGTACAAGTACATCCTGGGATTCATAGAAGAGTTCGAGCTTTAGGATTCTTTCACAACGCTTTTATAGCGTCTTTCGCTTCCCGCATCTATGGAGCGCTGCGATTCCAGCAGGTCACTGTACAGCAGAGAAGAGCCTTTTGTCTCGTACATGAGATACGTCGGAAAGCCTCTTTACAAGGGTGCTCGAAGGCTTGGATTGTCCGATTATCTCTCTCTTGCAGCTGCAAACTTGCCGGGGTCGCTCGTGCACGCAAGCCCTTTCTTCGCATTCGGACTCTTCGAGGCAGGTACGGCCGCCTTTGTGATCAGTGAGGTCATAATGGTTAACAGGTTTTATAGTCGCCACAGGCAATTCCAGAGGGCCAGGAGATTGAAGGAGACTGAGAAGAGCAGGCCAGAGCCAACTAGTGAGAGGATTGAGAAGATAGTTGAGAGACTATATTCTTAGAGCTTCACCTTCATGAAGTCGTACGCCGTCTCTGAGTTCGGGAAGAACGTCTTTATCTCTTCTGCGAGTTCTTTCGTGCCCTTGTATCTTTGGCTGAAGTGCGTGATTATTAGTTTCTTCACGTTTGCGTTCGTGGCTATCAGCGCTGCTTGTCTCGTGGTCATGTGTTTGTATTCGCGTGCTTTCTCTTCGTGCTCTTCTGTATAGGCTGATTCGCATACTAAGAGGTCTGCTTCGCGTGCGAGTTCGTAGGCGTTCTCGCATGGTTGGGTATCCATGATGATCGTGAGTTTCTTTCCTTTCTGTATTGTGGCTACGTCTTCTGGTTTGATCGTCTGTCCTTTGTGTTCGACTGCTTGTCCTCGTTGCAGTTTGCCTATCAGGGGTCCTTCGCGTAGTCCTAGTTTCTTTGCTTTCGGCATCTGGATCCTTAGTTTGTCTTTCTCGACTAGCGAGTATCCTAGGCATCTTGGCTTGTGGTCTAGGTATGCGCATTCGACGTAGTATTCTTCGTTCTCGTATGCTTTTTCTATGTGTACGGGGTCTAGTTCTTTTATCTCGATGTTTAGCCTGCTGGATTCGAAGCTCACGCTTTGCATGAGGTGTCCTATCCTGTCTTTTGTTTCTCGTGGTCCGAAAATCGTGACTTTCTGTGGGTTCTCGTTGTTGGTCACTGTTTGTAGTAGTCCTATCAGTCCTGAGACATGGTCTCCGTGCCAGTGGCTGATGAATATCTTCCTGACGCGGTTCCTGTTCAGACCTGCGATGTTCATCTGTCTCTGGGTGCCTTCTCCGCAGTCGAATAATATGCCTTCTCCGTGCATGTCTACGAATATCGCTTGGACGTTCCGTTCTTTTGTCGGTACCATGCAGGCGGTGCCTAGCATGGTTATCTCGATTGCCATTGTGGTTTTAAGGGTGTATGGGCTGTTTTTAATTGTTTTTAAAAAAACATTAGTTTCAATATAGAAAACAACTACTTGCTAAAAAGCTTTTTAAACAACCACCCCTTCCAAGGAAACAGCATAGGAACATGGCAAAAACCAGGAAAACAGCACTGAAAACCGAGAAGACTCCAAAAGCAAAGCCTGCAATAAAGAAGAAAGCAGACGCTGAAGCCAAGAAAGAGATAGAAGCCATTAAGCAGGAAGAATCGCCAGAAGGCACGCTGACCAAGTGGACTGACGGCGAGATACTGGCGCCTGTAGTGGAAGAGAAAGGTGAAGCAGAAAAGGAAGACAAGAAGAAGTCCTCAGTCGTGAAAGCCATGTTCGCCAGGGAGAGAGTCATCACCGAGGCCTCAGACGAGGCAAGGACGTTCTACGCAAAAAGCGTTTTTGGCACGATAATAGAAGGCGGGCGCGTACAGCTCTCGCTCCTCGAAGCATTATACCTGCTTGAAAAGGGAAAGCTCGAGATCACTGAGAAAAAGAAGAAGATCACGCCTGAAGAGTTCATCAGGAGAGCGAGGAAGGTAGAGCCCAATTTCTGGATAAGATACTGCGTCTTCAAGGACATGAGAAGCCGCGGCTACATCATCAAGACCGCGCTCAAGTTCGGAGCAGATTTTCGCGTGTACGACCGAGGCATAAAACCAGGCCAGGACCACGCGAGGTGGATCATATTCCCAGTCCACGAAGGAGAGACGCTTACGTGGTATGAGTTCGCAGCCAAGAACAGGGTGGCTCACTCCACGAAGAAGAGGCTGATGATGGGCATCGTCGACGACGAGGGAGACGTCACGTATTACGAGATCAAGTGGATGCGGCCTTGAATGATATATCTACGCAATAATTATATAAACCACTCCAAGTTCTATCTAGGATGATGGTCTACAAGCCGATCGACAAGGATTACGTTCTCAAGCTCGTCCAGGAGAAAGGCCCTCTTATCCCTATTCATCTGAGGAAGGACCTTGACACTGACACGATCATGATAGGCGCAGTCTTGTCCCAGCTGGTCTCTGAGGGCAAGGTGAAGGTGACTAGCGTCAAGATCGGCGGCACACCACTCTACTACACCCCAGGATCCGAGGATAAGCTCGCGAACTTCATGAGGTATCTTAACGAGAAGGATAGGCGGGCCGCTGAGCTCTTGCAGGAGCAGAAGGTCTTGAAAGAGGTTGACCAAGACCCTTTAGTCAGGGTGTGCCTTAGGAACATAAAGGACTACGCAAAACCCCTGGAAGTCAACGTCAAGGGCCAAAAAGAGATCTACTGGAAGTGGTACCTCATGCCGACGCAAGAAGCAGAGGCGATGATACTCAAGAACCTGAAGGAGGAAGAGGCAAGACAAGCGCCTCCTGTGGAACAAACGCGTGCAGCGCCAGAACAAAAGCCCGTGCAAAAGCAGGCTCCAGCCAGTGAGAAAGCAGTCATCCAAGCCGCGCCTTCATCCGGCAATCATCCCATCCAGGCGCGGGTTGATGAGAAGAAGAAAGAAACAGTTGCTGAAAAGCCTAAGACTCACAAGAGGGATGTCAAGGAGGATCGTAAGGCTGAGGAAGTGCAAGAGCGCCTCGGAAAGCCCAAGGAATCGCTTGATGCCGAAAAGGATTCTTTCTTCCAGGAAGTGCGAAGGTATCTTTATGACAACAGCATAGTCATAAGCGATTACAAGATCCTGAGGAAGACTGAGATTGACCTCTACGTCTCGGTACCTACGAGGCTTGGCAGCCAGGAGTATTTCTGCAAGGCAAAGAGCAAGAAGAGGGTGAACGATGGCGACTTGTCAAGCGCCTACATCCAGGGCCAGAACACGAAGCTCCCAATTCTCTTCTTGACGCCAGGAGAGCTCACAAAGAAAGCAAAGGACATGCTGGATAAGGAGTTCAAGGGCATGACTGTGAAGAGGATATAAGAATTCTTGTTTCTCGCGCTCAATCTTGAAGCGGCTGCAGGTCTGCTGCGCTTTTAGTGTAGCACATCAAGACGCGATCCTTTGAATAGTCAGTCCGAAGAATCACGGCTCTTCGGCGCGACCCTGAGAAAGATTCTAAAAGGCCACCCCATTCTCCGCCGTTGAGTAGGTCTGCGAACATCCTCGCATTAGGCACAGGCACGCCCATCGCTCCAAGCAAGTCCCTGTACGCAGGGTTTAGCTCTGCCAATCCGAACTCGAGCCAGCCCCTGGTGGTCAGGAACAGGCTGTAACGCTCTGAGGGCACTGAAGGCTCTACTGACCTGAAAACTACGCCTACGACTGACTCTGGCCTGACGCGCAGGTCATCCAAGCGGAGGACTGCCTCTAAGGTGTACATCTCCTCGTCGTTGTTTGGCCGGTATGCTGGTTGCGCGCCAAAAGCATCATATCTTCTGAAGAATCCCTCTAGCTCGTCCAGCCCATCTGATCGCTGCAAACCTTCTGGCATGCCTGCGGGGAAGAGAGCCTGGCTTTTAAGCTTTACGCTGGTCTTAAGGAAGCGGCTTGTCAGGCTCAAAAACTATTAAAATACGCGCAGACATCCTCAAGGCCATGGGAGTGCAGATCACAGAGCTTATCGGGGGCGAGGAGGTAAAGGTCGAGGACCTGAAGAACAAGGTCTTTGCTGTTGACACGTACAACCTCCTCTACCAGTTCTTGTCCAGTATCAGGCAGCAGGACGGATCCTTGCTAACAGACAGCAAAGGGCGCGTCACGTCTCATCTCGCCGGGCTCTTCAACCGCATCACCAGGCTCATGGGCTACAACATGCGCTTCATATTCTGCTTTGACGGCCAAGTGCCTGATCTCAAGAGGAAGGAGCGGGAGCGGCGAAAAGACCTAAAGGTCGAGGCTGAGAAGAAGTACGAAGAGGCCGCTGCTAAGGAAGACTTGGATGACATGAAGAAGTTCGCTGCAAGGACCAGTAAGCTCACTCCTGAGATGGTCGAGGATGCAAAGGAGCTCATAAGAGCATTGGGCCAGGTGATCGTGGAGGCGCCTAGCGAGGGAGAAGCTCAGGCGTCTTACATCGTGAAGAAGGGCGACGCTGACTTTGTCTTGAGCCAGGACGCTGACTGCTTGATGTTCGGAGCGAATGCCATAGTCAAGAACCTGACGCTTAGCGGCAAGCGGAAGAGGCCTGGCGCGTTCGCTCATGACGAAGTCTCCCCAGTGATAATCAGGCTAAAGGACGTCTTGAAAGTCCTTGACGTCTCAAACGATCAGCTCATCGCCTTAAGCATCCTTGTCGGGACCGACTACAACGTGGGAGGCGTCAAGGGGATCGGTCCTAAAAAGGCCTTGGCCCTTGTGAAAAAGCACGGCGACGACTTCGAGGCCGTCTTTGACGAGGCCAAGTGGAGCGAGCACTTCGAGACGTCGTGGAAGGATATATTTGACACCATAAAAGGCATGAAGACTACTGACGACTACGAGCTCAAGTGGAAGAGTATAGACCAGAAGGAAGTGCTGCGGGTCCTGGTAGAGGAGCACGAGTTTTCAAAAGAACGCATAGAAGCCAGCCTCTCAAGGCTCGAGGAGAGCAGCGAGAGGAAGCAGAAGGGGTTGGGAGAGTTCTTCTGAAAGTTTTGTCTCTTGAAAAATAGCAAATTATAAAAGCACGGTTTACGGATTCTTTTCAATAAAAGAGGGAATGACTTATGTGGGCCTTGCTTGCTTTGGGTAGCGCGCTCCTTGAGAGCGCAGGCATGATTGTCGAGAAGAAGACTCTTCTTAAGGAGCACGCCATGGAGTTCTGCTCGAGCGTCAGCCTCTTTGCCATGCTGTTCTCGACGCCGCTGTGGTTCTTTGCAAGGGCAGACCTGGTCCCGCTGGGAGCGGTTGGCTGGATATTCCTTGCTAGCATCGCTTACGCTCTGACAATGCTCTTCTTTGCTAAGGCCCTCCGCCACATGGCGATCTCTTACACGACGCCCTTCCTTGCTTTCGGACCCCTGGTCACAGCAATCCTTGCATTCCTGTTCTTAGGAGAGCGCCTTAACATGGTGCAGTGGCTTGGCGTCGCAGTAATCCTCTTGGGGGCGTATCTTCTCTACAGCCACTCTCACAAGGACTTGCTTGAGCCGTTCAAGAAGGCTCATAAGCTCCCGCACATGAAATATGTCTGGCTAGGGATATTATTCTACGCGATCACAGGCATCCTTGACAAGAAGATAGTGGGGGCGTCCGAGCTTGCAGTCCCGGTCATATCGTACCTTACGATCATGTTCTTCTTCATAGGGGTCATCTTCATCGTGATGATGCTCTTGTTCCACGACGGCTTCCACGGCATAGGCAACGGTATGAGGAACAACACCAAGTGGCTCTCTAGCGTCGCCATCCTCACAATCGGCTTCAAGATCATGGTGATGTATGCCATCGCGACTCCCGGAGTCCTCTTGAGCCTAGTCATTCCCATCAAGAAGCTATCAGCGCTCTTCTCCACGATCATAGGCGGGGAGCTATTCCACGAGGATCATCTGCTCAGGAAGACTGCCGCGGCGCTGATCATGATCATAGGCGCGGCGATCCTAGTCCTCTAAGACAGTATCTTTGCATTCCCTTGCTTCTCTCGGCAAATATTTAAAATAGCGTTCCAACCCAGGAAGCGTTATGCTAACATTGAAGGTGCCTTTGAAGGAGGCTGAGAAGACAAAGAAGAGCCTGATAGTCAAGGACTTGCTAGACCACTTCTTCATCGCCTCAAAGGATAAGTCTCACATATTCTTTCCTGTGAAGAAAAGGTTCTCTTCAGGCTTTGAGTTCGTGGAGAGGTCCCTCAAGCCAAAGGAGGAGCGAAAGAGCCTGAAAGAAGCCCTAGGATCAAAACTTTCAAAGCAGGAGATGGAAGTCTTGAACACGTCCATGGACGTGACTGGTCAGATAGCGATACTCGAGATCCCTGACGAGCTCGGAAGCAGGATCAAAATCATTGCCAGGGAAGCCTTGAAGGCAAATCCTCAGCTGAAGACGGTCTTGAAGAAGGGAAAGCACGAAGGGGTGTTTCGCACCCAGAAACTCGCCTGGCTTGCCGGCGAGAAGACAAAAGAAGCAGTCTACAAGGAGAACGGCGTCACGCTCAGGTTTGACGTCGAGAAGGTCTATTTTTCTCCCAGGCTCTCTAATGACCGCAAGAGAGTGGCTGGCCTTGTCAAGAAGGATGAGGACGTCCTTGTCATGTTCTCTGGCTGCGGGCCTTATACCTGCGTCATCGCAAAGAACTCGGCCGCGAAGAGGGTTGTCGGCGTCGAGATAAACCCTGAAGGCCACAAGTACGCCCTTGAGAACATTAAGGCTAACAAGCTCAGGAATGCAGAGGCTGTTCTTGGAGATGCAAAAAAAACAGTGCTTGGACTCAGTACCAAGTTCGACAGGATACTCATGCCCTTGCCGGCGAGCTCCCAGGAATTCCTGCAGACAGCCTTGGCAGCCGCCAAGAAGGGCGCAACCATCCATTTCTACCAGTTCCAGGACGAGGACAAGACTGAGGAGAGCGTCAAGATGCTAAGAGAGGCATGCAAAGAGGCAGGATTAAAGTTCAAGCTTCTCAGGATCATCAAGTGCGGCCAGAACTCACCTAGGAGCTATCGTTTCTGCTTTGACTTCAGGGTTGATTGAGAACGCGTCCTGAAAGGGTTTTGCGCAGAGAAATCTTTTTATATCCGCTTCAGAAGAATGCACTGAAAATGATCATAGGATACGTCCTCGGTTTCGTCTTCCTGCCCCTGAGCATTCTCTTGTTCTCGAACGCGTTAGGCTTCACGAGCGTATCAAGCCTGCTAGGCATCCCAGTCCTGCTCATCGGAGCGATAGGTATAATCGCTGTCGAGATCGGAGACATAATCGACTCTCACATCCATGGCAGCCCCTTGCTGATGTATTTTACAGGCACTATCCTCGCGCCCCCGGGCTTATTGTACCTACTCTCGCTCGCAGTCAAACTCCCGGCAAGAATGACCGCTGCCATGCCAATCATGATAGCGTCCTTCCTCTTCGTAGAGGGAGTGTCAAGCTTCCACATAGGAGAATAGTTATAAACCCTCGAATTCTACTTGGTCTTGCGCGATGAAGAAGTGAACACCCACTGACCGCAAGGGATGATGAACGGAAAAGTAACTTCTGAGCGTATTCATATATTCTATTAGACAGTGAGGAAGTTACTTCAAAAACTACGTTTTTGTTAGTAACTTCTGAGCGCGTTTTCTTATCATTAGAAAAATTGGAAAAGGATGCTCTCTATCCGAACATGTGCTCGAAAGTCGTGCCTTTCTCTTCTTCGCGCCTGACCTTCTCGACTGCCTGCAGCAAGTCTTCTTGTGTCACGATGTGCCTCTTGCTTCTTATCGCGAAGTAGCCTGCTTCTGTGCAGACTGCCCTAACCTCTGCTCCTGAGAACCCGTCCATCTTCTTTATGAGGACGCCCAGGTTTATCTTGCCGTCAAGGTTCATACTGGCGGTATGTATCTTGAATATCTCCCGCAGGCCGTCTGTGTTTGGAAGGGATACTTCTATCAGGCGGTCAAGCCTGCCTGGCCTGGTCACTGCAGGGTCTAGTATGTCTAGCCTGTTCGTGCACCCCACTACTTTAACGTTTGACAATGACTTGAAGCCGTCGATCTCTGCGAGGAACTGCATGAACGTCCTCTGGACTTCCCGCTCACCGGAGGTGCCCATGTCGACTCTCTTAGCTGCTAGTGCGTCTATCTCGTCTATGAATATTATCGCGGGCGCTTTCTCTCGCGCGAGCGCGAACACTTCCTTCACGAGCTTGGCTCCTTCTCCTATGAACTTCTGCACTAGCTCGCTTCCGACGATCTCTATGAACGTGCTCTTGGTAGAGTTCGCGACTGCCTTTGCAAGCAAGGTCTTGCCAGTGCCTGGCGGACCGTGCAATAAGATTCCTTTCGGGGGATTGATCCCGACTTTCTTGAATAGGCCCGGATTCTTGAGCGGCAGCTCCACGACCTCCTTTATCTCCCTGATCTGGTCCTGAAGTCCTCCGACCTGGCTCCACCTGGTCTCTGGCTTCTCCATGATCACGAACTTCTCCACGTTGAACTGTTTTGATGAGTTAACGCGGTCGACCACTGTAAGGTTTCGCTGCTCGACTATGACAGACTCGCCAGGGATCAGGTCCTTGATCGTCGATGAGACGTTGACGAAGAACTTGTTTCCGTTAGGCAGGCTTATGACTGCGTTCGGGTGCTGCAAGTCCACGACTTCCGCCACCATCAAGGCAGGTGTGCGGAACCTTGACAGCTCCTCTCGAAGCTCGTTTAGCGTCTCTCGCAGTACGCGGTTCTCCTCTTCTAGCTGGCTTGAGCCAGTAGTATATGAGAACATAGAATCCTTAAAATCATCCTCACTCGCCATTATGGAGGGGAATAATCGAGGGTATATAAAACTTGCTGTTCACCGACGAATAAGAAAAAAAGTTGTTTTTAAGTAAAAAAAATATTTTAAATCTCAAACCGTCAGCTTTCCTTTTCTCATCATCCAGTTCTTGTGTCCTCGCTTGTCTACGCCGTAGATATCCAGCATCTGTTTCTTCGCGTTGATGACGATGTCGTAGTGGTAGAGCCCTGCCCTGTCTGCTTCGAATCCTGAGCCTAGGGCTATGTGCATCATGCCTGCGATCTTCTCGTTGACGATGAGGTAATTGCAGAGCCTTGCCTTGGGATTGGTGTTGACTGCGAACTCTCCGATGTTTAGGAAGTTGCTCTTCTTGAGCAGGATCACTTCTTTTGGCAGGGATTTGTTCTTCTCCTGCTTCTTCAAGAGCTTCAGCCCTTCGTTCCTCTTCTCTTTGAGCTTCGCCACTATCTTCTTTGGCCCGCGCAAGATGTCGTACTTGTTGCCGTTGCAGCTGATCACCAAGGGATCCTTGGAGCTGAGGACGTAGCTCTTGTCTATGTTTATCACGACGTCGCCGTAGAACGTCCCCTTGATGTATTCTGGCGTGAAGAACATCTCTCCGCCGGGGATGTTGGCCATGGTGCCAGCTTTAATCCCTTCCTTGAGAGAGTCAGGGTCTAGCTTCTCTCGTATGTCGACGTCTGAGTTCATGGGCTTCCTCCTGCCACCGTCCTTCTTGACAAGGCCTACCTCGAGCCTTGTCCTCTTGGATTCCACGAATATCCTGTCAGACTTCCTGGCGAGCGCGACGAGCGCGTCGTTCTTCTTCTTCATCTGAAGCCAGTCTATCTTGCAGCTGTCTATGTAGATGTCTATCGGGAGCGTGTCTGTGAATCCCACCCTGCACAGGGGCGCTCTTGAGTCCAGTTTTGTCTGGGGATACCATGGCAGCTTGTATATTATCCCGCCTGGAGAGTCCCACCTGCTCTTCTTGTTAGGAGTCGGGTAGCCTATGGTTTCTCCGAAGATGTGCTTTCCACCGTAGCCCTCTCCTTTGACGAAGAAGGTCGCATCGTTCGACCTGAACCTGTCGAGTTTCAGGAGCTTTGATATCATCTTGAACTTCTTGAAGATAGGCTCGCTTATGCCTTTCTCAAGCTCACAGCCAAGAAGCGTCGCGGATAACTCTCCTATCCGTTCTCCTTTCTCGAGCATGGTCTTCCTGCTAGTCGAGGTCTTCATGGTCTTCTTGTCTGCAGGGCATGCGAGGTACATCGTCCTTGCGATGGCGTAGCTGTCAAGATAATCCTCGAGGGGGTACTCCATGTCTTTCGCTTTCATTATGAGGTCGAATCCTATGCCTACGCGCTCGTGTTTCTTCAGGTCGTAGACTTGGCTCCAGATGATCTTCGCAGTAGCAAGCAAGTCGTTCCACTTATACTTCCTGAACCACTCTGTCTTGAACAACATGTCGAAGCCGCCGTTCGTGACGTAGCACTCGTCGCTCGCGTCTATCATGAGCTCTGGCCGCTTCCATATCCTCCTGAACTCTCCCTTGGCCTTCTTGTCGACCAAGGTTATGAACTCGTCAAGCACCTTGGTGAGGGGGCTCTTCACGCCTGCCTCTAGCTGCTCGTACGAGTCCCAGACCTCGAGCATCGCTGCAATTGGCTTGCTGGGTTTCTGGACGAGACTCACGTTCAGGTCGCAATCCATGTTGTGCGCAGCCCTGCTCAAGGGAGCGAGGGAGAAGAACGCCTTCTCGTTCCTCGCGTCAAAGACGATGAATATCGTCTTCCCAGAATACCTCTTTAATTGCTGCTCATAGTATTTCACGGCGTCACCAAACGCCTTCAGGTTGTATTTGCTCATCAATCTCACCATTCCTTGTTCTTGATAATCAAAAGATAGCTTATAAGAAAACAAAATTGACAAGACTATTAATAAAGGTTGCGCTTGATATCAAAAACTTTGGCCTGGAACAGGCGAGTTTGCAAGCGCTCCCTTGTATCTCTCGCTTAGCGCTTGCAGGAAGAAGGCGGTCTCTCTCCTGGATTCCAGGCTCGAGGTCCTTCTCATGAAATCAGTTAGTGTCCTTACATGGTGGCTTAAGTCAGAGGTCAAGTCCCTGTGGCGGGCTTCCGGGAGGACTTGCACGAGCGCTTCCAGCGCAGCCTCGTCATCTAAGGATAGTCCTGAGGAGCGTTGCTGGAGCAGGCCTAACGCTTTTTGGAGCTCTTGCCTTGCGCTTTGCACGCACAGGAGCGGGTAGCCTGTCTGGGCGTATTCCTGGAGCGCCCTTGCGGCGGTGGCGTAAGCGTTTGCCTTGGATAAGTTGTCCATCGGAGAAGGTAATGGATGGCAGGATTTAAATCTATGCTCTTAGAAGAGGTCTTAGAAACCCTGAAGCGCTCTGCTCATCCCCTGATTATCATCAGGTTCTTGGTGCTCTTGGTCAAGACTTCCTTCTTCTTGCCGAAGTAGATGTCATCCTCTATCCTGATGCCTATTCCTGTCTTCTGGTTGTAGTAGCCTGGCTCTATCGTGATGACTGATCCTTTCCTGATCCTGTCTTTTGACTTCGGGCTGCTGCTTGGTGCCTCGTGGATCTCTATGCCAAATCCGTGGCCGAGGCCGTGCAGGAAATACTTGGCGTCGCCTCCTAAGCATTTGACTGCGTGATCGAAGAGCTCCCCGCAGTTCATGCCGATCCTTGCCTTATCTATGCACGAGAGCTGGGCTCTTAGCACTTTCTCGTATATCTCGACCTCCTTCCTTGAAGGATTGCCGACGTAGACTGTCCTAGTCATGTCTGAGCAGTACCCTTTGTACTTGGCGCCGAAGTCGAGCACCATGAATCCCTTGTTGATCTTCGAGTCCTTGTTGTGATGCGCAGTCACCGCGTTCTTGCCGCTCGCGGTTATCGGCTCGAAAGCCATCTCTGCCCCTCGCTCAAGGGCCGCCATCTTGATATGCCTGGCGACGTCGCTCTCCTTCCTGAAAGACTTGAAATTATTGACTATGCCCTTGAAGATCTCATCTGTTATCCGGCAAGCCTTCCTTATGCGGGCCATCTCTTCAGGCGTCTTGGTCTCACGAAGCGCGGAGAGGAGTGCTCCGACGTCTTTTGCTTTCAAGTATTTCGACAAGAATCTCTTCTGGCGCAGGAGGACGCTGCCCGCATCGTAGCCGACTCTCCTTATCCTCTTATCCTTCATCAGCTTTAGCCAGTCATCCTTGAACTTCTTCCACTGTACGACCTTGAAGCCCTTGAACCTTGGCCCGTAGAGCGGGCTTAGGAAGAGCAGGTTCTCCTTGCGGGTTATGATCATGATTCCGTGATCGAAGTCCTCTGCTATGAAGTACTTGAAACCAGGGCTCTTGTTGAACAAGACCACTGCGTCGAGCTTCTCCTTTAGAAGTATCTTCCGAACCTCACCCGTCTTCATAGAGAGGTATAACTTTTTGCGTGTTTAAATAGTTAATGATAAAACGAACGGTCATCCGCCGCGATGGCCGATTGGTGTGCGAGTGACGCGGCGTCTTGAACCTGGAAAAGCTTTATAAAACACCTGCCACTCTTTCAAGCCAAGACGGGCCCTTGGTCTAGTGGCTATGATATCGCCTTCACACGGCGGAGGTCGCCGGTTCGAATCCGGCAGGGCCCATCCCATTTCTTGTGCAAGCAAGCAGAGCTTGCTTTGCATCGCCTTCACATGCGTTCTTGCAGCGCGTCCAAAAAAACATGACTTTTTTGAGAACGGTGGAGGTCGCCGGTTCGTGCTCAGAAGCCAAAGGCTTCTGGCACCTCGGGCTTCGCCCTACGGAATCCGGCAGGGCCAAGTCTTCTCCTATCCTCTCAGGTTCCGTTCCAGATGTCTCAGTATCGCTTCTGAGACTGTTTTCACGCAGTGCCTGTTTGGAAGTATGATTCTTGCCGGTTCGAGTTCGCTCTTGTAGCCTGGCTCTATTGACCATTTGAGTCTTGGGTCTGCAAGGGTTTCGTCGATCCTATGCTCATCTTCCAAGAGGCTGGCTATGGAGAAGGCGTGTTTTGCCAGGGGCGAATATTCGTTGAAGTAGTGCGCTGCGTGAAACGATTCCTTGTGAAAACTCGAGTATGCTACGGGCCCGACTCCGTATATGCCCCCGATCCCGTCTCTTGACTTGAACACTGTTTCAAAGTCTGCGGATCTTAGGGCCTGGTCCAGGACTGCATATGATCTTTGTATGTCGAACTGGCATGGCCCAGGGGGTTCATCCATGTACTTGTGGGCAGGGGTTGCTCTCCAGGCGGCTGTCTCCACGAATCCTTTTACTAGGTAAGTCTTCATCTTCTAGTCTCACTCTTTTTCTCATGGCCGTTTAAGCCCTGGCTCGATCCACTCAGGGTCGTATATGAGGATCGGCTCTCCGACTTTCAGGACTCTGCGCTCGGTCGATGTCAGCTTGCCATGCCTAGATTCCCTGCTCTCGTCCAGGTCTCTCTGGTCTTCTGATTCACATCTTTCCTGCAGGAATTTCTCCAATGGACCTGATCCAGGGTAGTCTGTAGAGAAGAACAGGGCGTCGCAGCAATACTTCACGTGGGTCGTCGTCTCCATCGTGAAGTGCAAAGCTGATTTGTTGTAGGGATCGTCTTTCTTCTCTGTCCTGATGGTCCAGATATGCCTCCACCAGTAAGGCGCTGCGAACAGGTTCCTGTTGAATACGACGTATTGGTGGTAGCTGGGTAGCTGGCATGGGTCGTAAGTGTCTACCCTCCAGCCGTAAGGCACGACTATCCCTGAATCTAGCTCTCGCTGGTTGTCCAGCAGCTTGCCGTATGCGGGCCTAAGCCTTATCGGCAGGTCGTTCTTAACGAATATCTTCAGTATCTTGTTTAGGTTGTTCTCTGTAGTTACGTGCATCGCGCCGTCCGACATGAAGTTGCTCTGCCACCTGTGATGATCTGTCTTAGGAGGCTTCTCGTCCGGGTCAAATCCGGTCAGGGGATAGTCTCCGCTTGGGAAGGCGAGCGGTATCGACATCTTGAATACCTGCTTTTGGTGATGAGCAGGCATCCTGGAGATGGTCTTTGCCTGTTTCCACGCCGCAGGATAGTGCTTTTGCATGTATTCCTCGTTGGAAGAAGGTATTCCTGCCGCTTTTAGCCTGTACGCTTGCATCGCCCTAGTGTCTGGTATGTCCTCGCATACGAGCGTCTCTAGGACTTCGGCCTCGTTGACTTTCTGTTTCATGGGGATTGAGGCTTCGGCAAGCTTTATATAAGATTCCTTACTTCTCACACTAGGTTGGTGTGAAATGATAGATAATCTTAGGTCTTTGGGTTTGTCGACTTATGAAAGCAGGGCGTTGCATGCCATCCTGAAGAAACAGCACACTCTAAAGGAGTTAATAAGGTCTGCGAGGGTCCCTGCCGGGAAGGCTTATTCCGTCTGCAAGTCCCTTGTGGCTAAGGGCCTTGTGAAGGAGTCTGATTCAAGGCCTAAAGTGCTATTCGTGGAGAGCGCTTCAAACACAGTCAGGAAGCTCATAGATAAGCATCAGGGCGAGAGGGACTCAGTGGTTTCGCAGCTGCAGTCTTTCGCCACAGGGCTTGACCGCTCCCAGGGAAGAAGCACCCTTTTTTTTGAGGCAGGCTCCACCAACGAGGACAACCAGCGCATCCAGCTAAGGGTGTTCCGCGAGGCCAAGAAGGAAGTCTTGCAGGTCATGAACATGCACCACAAGCCAAGGTCCAACAGGGGTAGCAAGCTCTTATGGGAGCATGAGATCGAAAAGGCTATCGGCAGGGGCGTGTCTTTCAGGTGCATATACCCTGTGAAGGCAGTCCTCCCGGAGATCCTTGAGAGCCTCTCAAGGAATAAGACTGAGAGTTTTCAGGTGAGAAGGCTTGACCTTGATTATCCGCGCTTCGACGTGGTCGATGGAAAGAAGTCCTTGGTGAAGTTAGTCCATGAGGATACCTTGGCCTTCGGTGGAGTGGTCTTCCTTGAAGACAAGGCATTCTCGCAGAATCTGAGGAGCGTATTCTTCAAGTTCTGGAACGAGGCCAAGAAGCGGTAGGTCGTCTGGATTTCTGAAGGGATGAAGGAATAGTTTGAAATAATTTGTGCAGGAAAGATTGATGCTCACTTCTTCTTCCTGCCTAGCTTCTTCACGCCTTTCACTATGAGCGCTATCAGCCCGATCGCGACCGCGTATGGCAGGACCGCGAATATCAGGTATAGCAGGCTGTTGAAGCTTGCAACGAGCGTCTTTACGAGCGATGAGAGCTTGGCGACGGCGATCCCTGCGTAGCCTGACCTCTCCTCTGTCAGCGAGACTGTGACTGTCGAGTAAGCTACTCGCTGACCCGCGTTCTTGATGGCGTCTTCCAGCGCCGCTATCTGGCGTTCCTCGTCAAATATCCTGTCTGAGAGAGTTATCTTGTCCTCTATCTTCGTGGCTTGTGAGAGCATGGTGTTGTAGCGTGCTAGCCTGTCTTTCTCGGTCCTCAGGCTCGTCTCCAGGCTGACGTAGGAGCCTGTTATGTCGTCTGTCGATTCGTGGAACGACTTGACTTTCCCTAGGGCTTTTAGCCGTGCCATGACGTCATCGTATTTAGACACGTCCACTTTCAGGACGTAGCTTCCAGAGTAGTACGAGCTTAGGCCTGCGCCGTTGTTGTTGACGTTCTCGTTTAGGATGAACGATCCGCTATCGGAAGCGATCTCTTTTAGCTTGGCGTCCGCTTCCTGGAACGTTCCTCGTTCCACTTCAGCACCTAGGCTCGCGGTCCTCGTCATCTTTCGCGAGTTCTCTTCAGGCGCGAACCCGTCCTGGATCGGCCAGATCATCCCTCGCGAATTCGCGGCTCCCGCGTATCCCATGCTCTCCTCTGCGTAGTCCGCAGCGTACATCATCTTTGACGATGCGCTAAGCAAGGGCGAGACTCCTCCCCCGATTCCGGTCACTGCCAGGACCAGCACTAACGCCAGAACGATTATGAGCCAGTTGTCTCCTAGCTTCCTGAATTGGTCTTTCAAACCCATAAGTACCACCTCGAGGCTTAAAGCCTCCGGATGGGTTGGTAGCGGTTTATTTAAATATTGTCAAGGCTTCATCCAGGGTTGAAGCTTTGCTGCGCTTGAAGGCTTTGCTTTGTCAGGTCTTGCTTCTGCATGGCCCTTCATCCGAACGTGTAAGTGTATATCTGTACGCCAGCGGGCACTTTGAGCAGCAGCGTGTGCGTAGCGGGGGCAGGGAAGTGTTTGTATGAGGTCAAAGTCAGTATACTTCTCTATGTTGTATTTCTTGTTTTGCTCCGCGGCCACGTCATCGATGTAGATGTTTCTTGTTTTGTATGGCGTGGCTAGCATTTCATTCAGCTCTTGATAAGGTATTACTTGGGATAAGCTTTTGCTATAAGCTTTTGATATAAGCTTTTGCTTATTCCTTGTCGTAGTGCTTCAGAAGTTGTCTTCCGCTCCAGGGTTTTGAGTCTTTCATAGAAAACCCCAGCCTCTCGACTGCTTTCTTCAGATCCTCAAAGCTTTCTGCTTCCACTTCAAGGTATGGCGGCAGTCCTTCGTAGGTATCGATCTCATAATGAGCGTGCTCGGTCGCGTAGCTTATCCTCTGTTTTGGTTTCCTGGCGACTTCTTTCATGCCTAGTCTTAGCAGTATCTGCCTCATGGTTTCGAAGTCATCCACGTTGAGTTCTGTCTCTTCTGCTACCTTGGCTTCAGGGTATTGCTTCTTCTGCTTGAAGGCGAGTTCTGTCTCGTCTCCTCTCTTGCGGAGCCGTAGGATCTGATCTTTTTTTCGCAATGAGTCGTCCGGGTAGTCGAAGAATGAGGGTACTATTCGGCCTTCAAAGACCTTCTTTGCTCCAATGGATTCTAGTTTTCCTATGATCTCTGCCTTGTTTATCTCTAGAAATTTTACTTCTACTTCTTCCATGTGAGGAGGGTCATTAGGCGCTTCTAGAATATAAACCTATGCAAAAAAAGCCGGTATTATTCTGAAAAAGACAACCGACCAAAAGAAAGTATGACGAAGTATTACTCATTCTATTCGTTGACTGTGAGCCTCTTAGCGTGCTGACTCGCCTGCCAGAGCTGCTGACCCTTGGACTTTCCAGCGCGAGAAACCCCTTTCTTTCTCCTTAAGGACTTGACCAAGGCCTGAGCCTTAGTCCTCGAAAGCTTGAACTCTTCTGCGAGCTGGACGAAAGTCTTAGGCTCAGCCATGAGCGAGGAGATGACACCCTGCTCTTCCTTAGAGAACCTCTTGTTGAACTCCTCAAGGCCCCTCTTCTTCTCATCAGGCGAAAGGTAGATGTAAGAATTCGTGTTTATGCCATTGGCGCTTAGTATATCCCTCGCGCCGTAGTAGTTTATGAGATAAGCCCTGTTAGTGAGCAGAGGATTATGATCCCCGAACTTCCTGTGATGGAAGTCAAAGAGAATGTCTGCATACTCCAGTAAGCGGCGAGGATTGCCATCAGCGCAAGCGACCAGCAAGTTTATGGTCTCGTTATGGAGCCTGTTATAGAAGTTCCCCCTCTTATTCTCGAGGCGGAGCTTGAGGATCTCCTTCATCTCAGAGTCATCAAGCGTCGGCAAGGTTATTATCCTGTTGCCAAGACGCTCCTTGAAAGCAGGCGTCACGTTCTTGAGCTGCTTGCTTATCTGGGCGAAGATAATAGATTTTATCTTGCGCTCATTCGGGTTCTCCCACTTAGCCCTAGCCTCCAAGACCAGGGTCGGCGTGGTCGCTTGGAATTCGTCTATTATCAGGACGGCGGGCTTTGAAGGGTATTCCTTCAGGGAGATGCGGTCGATCAAAGTCCTCGCATCCTTTAAAGCCTCTTCAAGGTCGAAGGTGAGCGGCAACTCCTGGGCGTCGACGTAGATGAAGGCGTGATCCAAGAGCTTCTTCTGGACACGCATCAGGAGGGATGACTTTCCGCTTCCAGTGAGCCCTTGGAGGAAGCAGATCTCACCCTTCTCAATATGATTGAGCACAGTCTCTTCCTGACGCTCCAAACCTACCAGCTTGGTGTTAGGCCGCAAGTCCAAGGGGTTCTCCTTGAACCCTAGCTGCTTATACCATATATTCATTCCAGAGGAGTATTTGGGATGCTCTTTTATAAACTTTGCTTTCAGGAGAAGACGTGTTTTAAAAAGGCGCAGGCGCGCCAAGAGCAAACCAAAACTGGCCTGCGACCAGCCCGTGACCGAGGCCAAGGAGGATGCCTGAGTGGATACATCACGAAACTTATGCAAAAACTTTAAATACTACAACGGATTTAATGAGAACCATAATTGTCACGCTAAGACAAGGGTTATAGACAGGAGGGATTTATTATGGCTGATGATGAGAAGAAATTTTCCAAGCAACTCTTGGGAAAGATGGTTGTTTCTAAGACCGGGAAGAGGTTCGGCGAGCTAGGCGACGTCATATTCGAGACGGGCTCAGGCGAGCTCATCCACATCGTGCTCAAGAATCCGACTCCCTACACAGAGCGCCTCGAACTCGAGAGGACCAAGGACGGAGAGCTCCTGATACCTTTCAGCGCGGTCATGGCCGTAGGCGACTTCGTCGTCGTGGCTGAAGAGGACATTGTTTAAAAATATTTTAAGATCTTTTTCTGATTTTTCCTTATTAACTTAAGAGGATAGCTTTTTATATCCTTGCGCATTTCCCAGG
Source organism: Candidatus Woesearchaeota archaeon (assembly GCA_016930415.1). Classification (GTDB taxonomy): domain Archaea; phylum Nanobdellota; class Nanobdellia; order Woesearchaeales; family SM23-78; genus SM23-78. Next base: position 34,743 of record JAFGGS010000017.1, read on the forward strand.
CCCAGGTGATGCATTAATGGAAGGAGATAATGAGCAGAAGTACGTCCTCGAGATGGTCAAGTTCGAGCTTGGGGGAAGGCGATACCGCCTTATGCATGATGACAAGCAGTTCTTTGTGAAAAGAAGAAGATTCCTGAATATGACCAAAGACGTTTTAGGCCTACCGATACCAGGATTGTATAACACAGCCGCTCCTGGCAGCGCAGATGATGAAAGGGGAGTCAGACGACTCCAGGTCGTAGGGATTAACTCTGGCAGGGACGCTATTACAATAGATTTCTTGGCATCCCATACTTGTGTCGAGACTTCGAGAAGGGATAGCCTTGATGGCAGATGGGGCTCTTCACCCGACTACTGTGTGAAGTATCGCGTGGAAGGAGTGGTGGTTGACGGCAAGCCAGTTTTTGAGACCCGACCCGGCGTATGAACGTGAACGTCGCAACTTTTTTAAAGAGCTTAAGTGTCCTCTCGATCTAGGATGGTTGAGGATAAAGGCAAGGGTGAGAAGGCAGTCTCGGAGGACGTCGCTATCTGGACTGAGAAGTATCGTCCTAAGTCGTTTTCTGAGGTCAAGGGACAGGATGACATAGTTTCCAGGGTGAAGGCTTTTGTCGAGAAAAGGAATATGCCTCACATCCTATTCGCTGGCCCTGCCGGCGTCGGCAAGACCACTCTTAGCCTGGTAATCGCGAGGCAGCTGTTCGGTGATGATTGGAAGGAGAACTTCCTGGAGCTCAACGCGTCTGATGAACGAGGTATCGACGTCGTGCGTGTCAAGGTCAAGGACTTCGCCCGTACGAGAGCCATCGACGGCGTCCCTTTCAAGATCATCTACATGGATGAGTGCGACGCGCTTACAAAGGAGGCCCAGCAGGCTCTCAGGCGCACCATGGAGAATTACACCCAGACCTGCAGGTTCATCTTGTCGTGCAATTACAGCAGCAAGATCATCGACCCTATCCAGTCGCGTTGCTCTATCTTCAGGTTCAAGCCTCTTCCTAAGGATGAGATCTTCAGGATCATCGACAGGATCGCCAAGGAAGAAGGCTTATCCGTCGATGAGAAGGCTAAGGAGGCCTTGTTTATCATCAGCGAGGGTGATTGCAGGAGGCTTGAGAACATATTGCAAAGCTGCGCTGCCATGGAGCCTAAGATCACTGAGAAGGTCGTCTATACTATCGCGAGCGCTGCCAGGCCTAAGGAGGTCAAGGACGTCCTTTCCTTATGCGTCAAGGGCGAGTTCATCAAGGCCAAGGACAAGCTTCTTGATACCATGCTAAATCACGGCCTTGCAGGGCTTGACGTAATCAAGCAGGTCCAGGCAGAGATCTGGAATGTCGAGGGCATCGACAATCGCAAGAAGCTTGAGATGATCAAGGAGTGCGGAGAGGCAGAGTTTCGCATGATCGAGGGCAGCGATGAGTTCATCCAGCTCGAGGCAATGCTTGCCAAGTTCATATTGTTGGCGAAATAAGAACAAGGTAAGAGAATTTTTCTTCTTTATCGGTTGGTAGTCAGGTAGTAGTGTAGCGCGTCTGCGAAGAAGTCTCGTGCTGCCTTTCCGACAGGGGTGCATCTCCTGGTTTTCTTTCCGCGCAGCAGGGGTTCTCCTGATATGGATACTCTCTGCTCCAGTCCATGCGCAGCCCTGTAACCGTCGCGCACTGAAAAGAAACTGCACTGGGCGTCTTGATCTTTTCTTGCGTCTCTTGCGATCTGCGCTGCGGCATCGTGAAAGCACCTGTCAGCATCTTTGCCTTGGTACCTGAACTCGTAGCATAGTATCCCGCTCTTGAAGATTGAGAACGTGATGGTCATCTCTGGCGGATTTTCTGGATTGTACGCTGGCAGGCTGTCTTTTCCTATCAGTACGTGCATGTAGAATTCTACTGGCTGGGTTTTTGTCTCGTCTCTCATGTTTATCATCTTCTTTTTATTGGTTGGAATACTGTCAGTATGTAAATCCTTGCGGCCTTATGTTGGGTATATATCTTTGGTGGTTGTTCATGTATCTTGGCACGAGCATGCTTGGGTTGGTGTAGTACGCGTGGTCTTGAGCGTTGTCTAGGTAGATATGGCTGTTGTATGTGGTCTTGCATCCTAAGAGCGCGTTGCAGCTGTAGCTTGGTATGTATCTTATATTGTTTGCGTATCTTGAGTTTCTGATCTGGGTGTTGAGGTAGAATGGCTGTCCTATTCGTCCGCTGGCCGCGACAGGGATGTAGTCCTTGCCTGTGTAGATTGAGTTGTATCTGTAGTCATATTGGCCGTGGCTGCTTGGGTTGTTGTACGCGTAGGTCTGGCCTGCGTAGCTTCCGTGGCCATTGTAGGCGTTGATTGGGAATGCGAGGAGCACGAGCACTAGGATTGTGGCTGTCAGGAGGGTCGTCTTTGCTCTGCTCATGTTCTGTCGCTCCGGTTTATTGTTTTTTCCAGACGTTAATAGTTTTTAACAGTTTTAAAAAAATTTTTTCTTGTTTTCGTAGGTTTACAGGGTCCCGAAGACCGCGTAGTTGGGTGCTTGGGTTGTTCCTGGGCTGCCGCCGTACACAAAGGTTCCTGGTCTCAAGTTGTAGTAGCCGCTGTTGCCGAACCATCCGCCGACTCTGGCCTGCGGGTAGTATCTGCTTGCGACGGTGTTTCTGGCTCCCGTATTCCAGACTGGGCCGCCGTACACTCCTGGTTTTAGCCCTATCAGGAATGCGCTGTTCTGCCCGTAGAATCCGCCCACTCTTACTGGTTGGCTTTCGTAGGGGTAGTTTATCGCGTTCATGCTTGGGTTTACAGGGTAGCTACCGTAGCTTGCGTATCCATAGGCTATGCCGCCTGCGTAGGGTGCATTGTTTGGCACGATTGCTGAGGCCATGCTTACGCATAGGAACGCAGTGATGGCGAGCATCGCCAAGATTAGTGCTTTGTTCTTCATTTTGAGTGTTCCTCCTGGTTTAGAGGGTTGTTTCTCCTCTTTTTAGGCTTAGGATGGTTAGCCTCTTTATAAATCTTGTGGTTTTGTTATCACTAAACAATAGTAATAAATAAACCCTTTCGGGTTTTCAAAGGAGAATAAATCAACTAGAAGACAACAACACCCCAAAAAAAACTCGAAAAGAAAACGCCAATCTCAAGGATGTGCTTGTATAAGCAGAGGAACTTCCACGAACTCACCATACCTGTACCTCAGGGTGAACTTCAGCAGATCCTCATATATCCTCTGCTCTGTCGGCTTGGTGCGCTTTATGAAGCAGCTCAAAGGCAGGGGTGCATCAAGGTTGGTGCGCACGACTCCCTTCACGCCCCCCTCAGGAGTGGCCTCGTCAAGGCGCATGCATTTTATCTCATAAGTCCCCTTCTGTACCGGCTCGACGATCACCTCTAGCTTATACATGTTAGGGTTCATGTCGTTGAACTCGCAGGCGTCATAGTCGTCCTTTGGCTGATTCCTGTAGAAATATGCTCCGTTCCCGAAGTGCTCTATCACGAAGTTGATCTGGATGGTATCCTTGTTTATAGGAGCTTGCTGCACGCCTGTGATGTGCAGGGGCGCTCCGCTGTTGCCATAAGGCCTGGGTCCTCTTAGCATGCAGATGCTCGCATCCTCTGCGCTCTCGACAAAATCTTTCTTCATGCAGAACTTCGCAGTGGCGTAGCTCTCGTAGTCGTAGCATAGCTCTCCTCTGAGCGTGAGGGAGGCTGTCGTTTCCAGATCGTGGATGTATGCAAGGTTGTCGAATGCGACATGAGTAATCTCACCCATGGTTATCGACCCGTCGATGTTCCTCTTTGCGTTCTCAAGGCCGTCTTTTAGCCTCTGGGTCGCTGAGTCCAGCGTGAGACTGAAATCCTTCGGGTTGATGCCCATGAGCCTTGCTATTATCAAGGGGTTGTCTGTCTTTGGGCCTATCTTTGCCTCGCCCAAGTTCTCGATGGCGAACACGACCGAGAATGGTGTGAGTGACGCGTCTTGTATCACGCTTGGAGGCGCCCCGTCGATGAGCTGGATCGCTAGTCCGCGGTCTCCACCTAAGAATCCTCCGATCTCCCCTCCGCCGACCTCAGGATTGTTTGAGGAGCAGCTGGTGAAGAGAGAGCATGAGAAGAGTATGAGCGCAACTAAGATCAGCTTCACATAAGAATCATTCTGCCTCACCTGCTTTTTCATAAGGTCCACTTCCTGGCTGGGAAAAGATGCATCCTGGAACTGATGCTTCCAGACAGGTTTAGGAATTCGGGAGTTTAAAAATCTTTAGAAAAAAAAATCGCTGCGTGAGATGCAGAGATGATGGGGGATAAAAAGAGAATCTGGAAAGAATTTGGAAAGATCTTGAGAAGGTCAGAAAAATCCTTACTTCCCGTCGTCGTTCGTGACGTCCTGTATAATTATAGGCGTCTCTATGAACTGGCCATACCTGTATTTGAGCTTAATGTTGAGGAGGTCCTGGAAGACTCGTCCTGCGCTTCCCCTAGTCCTCTCGACAGTGCAGCTAATGGTCGTTGGAGCTCCCTGGTATAGCTTGACGTTCCCTATCCTGTTGCCATTGAAGCGAGCGCAGCTTATAGTCAGTCCTGAGTCTGAGAGCGGCTCGACCTCGACGTCGACCACGTACTTGTTCGTGTTCCTCACGCTGAAGTCGCATATTTCAGGCTCATTAGTCCCGGAGGGGTCTCTTCCGAAGAACTCACCGATGCCCACGTGCTCTATCACAAAGTTGATCTGGATCTTGTTCGCTGACATAGGGTTCTCTATCACGCTCGTGACTTGGACTGGCCCGCCTGAATTCTGAGGCGGTTTTGGTCCTGTGAGGCTGCATATGCTCGTGTCCTGTATGTTCTCAAGAACTTCGTCTTTTATGCAGATCTGAGCGGTCGCCAAGGTCTCATAATCATAGCAGATGTCTGCGCGGATCGTGAACTGGGTGTTGCCGTGGATGTTTGGCCTGTAGGTCAAGGGCTCGAAGTTGAAGTTCGTGATCTCTCCGGGAAAAATCGTGCCGTCGAAGTTCCTCCTGGCTCCTCTCAATGGCTGGGCAAGATACTGCTTTATGAATTCATCATTCACTCCGAACTGCTCAGGATTGATGCCTTCAAGTCTCACCATCACGAAAGGATTGTTGGTTCCTGGTCCCACGTCAGCTTCTCCCTGGTTCTCGATCGCGAGACCGACCCCGAAAGGATATAGTCCTGAATCATGGATCATGGGTGGCGGCATTCCCTCTATGAGGTAAGCGTTCAGCCCCACTGTCCCTCCGATGTATGACCTTGAAAGGTCGACTGTTCCGTCTCCTCCTGCGCAGCCAGATAAGAGTGCCAGCGCGCTCAATAGGATTATCACATTAATAAGTCTTCTTGACATATTCTCGCCTCCGAATGGTGTTCTTTTCGATTAAACACTCTCTTTTATTGCTGCGCCATTATTTTGGTGCAGACTATTGATCAACTATATCGCTCTCTTGATCGTTACTGACTTCTCAATAGTCTTCTCATAACCGTACCAGAGTTCCACGACTAGCGGAGCTTCGTAAGCTGATTTCAGGCCTGAGAATGGAAGCTCATACCTGCAAGTGACTACTCCCTCGTTCGTCTTGGGGTCCAGCCTTATGAAGTCTCCTGGCGTGCAGGTAAGCCTCTGGAGGTCTCCAGACACTCTGATGTCCCCTAGGAGGACTATGTTCAGGTCATTGTTGGTCACCCTTACGGGCGAGTATGGACTGCATATCTCAGCTGCGCCAGGCGCATACACTCTGCCGCCTCCAACATTCTTCACGTGGATCTGGAAAATCGATTCCCTGGGAGTGTTCTCCTGCTCGACGTAAGTCACGGCTACAGGAGCTCCTTGTCCGCTCGTGCCAGTATAAGTCTTTGGCACGCACACCTTCCTGCTCTCTGAGAAAGGCGAGGGGTCTATGCATACAGTAGGCGACGCATAAGTCGTGTACATGTAGCAGTTCGTTATCAGGAACTTCTGTTGGGTCTGGTCAAGCCCTGGCGGCCAGTTGACTATGTTGCCGTTGAAGGGGATGTATGTCGTCTCTCCGCCCGGGAAGAGGTAGTCGTCTGCGTCCAGGATGTATTCCTGACCCATGTTCTTCTCGAAGTTGACTATCTGCGAAAGTGATATGAATAGCCTTCCATGGTTTGCGTATTCCACGTCAATGTCCTTGTTGTAGAAGTTGTAGCTGAAAGAGTTGCCGCCGGCGTTCGCATCCCTTGTGAATCTCATGTCTCCGCAAAGCGCGCTTCCCAGCCTCCCGACGTCTATCTTGCTGCCTGCGCAGAGGAAGTTGTTTATGCTTAAGTCTATTGCATCCAGGTCACTGTCCATACCGAGGTATCCTCCATCGCATCTGAGCGTCAGGTCATACTTGCCAGTTCCCATGTTGCCGAAGTTGAGCTGACAGGCCCTGCCGTTGCTGGACGGGTCCGGCCTTATGCCTTGTATCTCTATCATGTTAGGATCATAACCTGAGAGGAATATGCCGCCTCTTGCCATGCTGCTTCCCTTATTCGCCACCTCGACCTCGACTATGAATTCGTTGTGCTCTGAGTTGCCGTAGTAATAGAGCTTGTTTAGAGCGGATGACTGGCTGAACCTGACATCTACGCCTTCATATCCCTGGTAGTACTTGTTGTCCTCGAAGTTCTTGTTCGCGCTCTTCGAGCCCTTGAAGTTGGAGCACGCTGAGAGCGTCAGTGCCATTATCAGAAAGACTGCCAGGAATGCCTTGCTCTTTGATATTCGGTTCATGTTGATACCTCTTTTCTTATTCTATTGTATATAAAGCTTTTTATTGGATCGGATCGCGCCGATCGACGCGTGTGAACGCATAATAAGCAGGTTCAGTATACAGGTTCAATATACAGGTTCAATATATTCATGATGACGTCGCAGTGGTTCTGGCCGCTGCAGCAGCCGCGGCCGCCGCAGCTGTTTCCTGCTCGCACGCGACCTTGCAGGTCTCCTCGTCAGTGAAGGGCCTCTTCTCCTTTGAGCAGCACTGGCCTTCTTCAAGTATAGTGTAGCCGCTCTCGTCTGTCCCGCAGGCGCATTTCTTCTTCGTGACAGAGCACGTCGAGCATTTAGGATAGCAATTGCCATCCCCTTCATACCTGATCTCTGTCGACTTGCACACGTCGGAGCAGCAATAGCTTGCCGGCGGGCAGTAGTTCGCCATGGGCAGGCATAATCCTTGCGGGTAGAGGGTCTCGCATGACTTGTAACTGCATTTGCATCCGAAGTCAGGGTTCCATTGTATCTGGAACGCTGCTGTCGATGGGTTGCAGGAGGCGTCCGTCGGGTTGGCTGCGCAGTAGTCACACTTGTTGATGCAATTCTCTTCTCCTTCCTTTCCCTCGCTTCCGCTCCCTGAAGCGATCTGGTACGGGAAACAGCCTTCGTTTTCCATGGATGACAAGTCACCGTACTGGTTTATGCGCTTTATCTCCATGTCCTTCTTGAGTGTGTTCATGTAGAAGTATGTCAGGTTCACTGTCAACGGCGCCTCGTAGTTCTGGCGCCAGGCAAGCGCGCGGTTTAGGTCTTCTCCTGAGACAGAGCACCTCACGATTCCCTCATCCAGTGTGAGGCGGACCTCGTCAGGGGCGCAGTCGAGCTTTATGTTGTTCGAGAGCCAGGCCTCTATCTTCAGCCTGTTGAAGTCTTGCTTGTCCAGTTCCTGGATCATGCACGCCTTCTCCATCTCTAGGCCGCTATCTGAGGGGCTTAGGACTGTTCCTCCGCCTACATTCTCTATGTGTATCGTGAAGAACGGCCTGACCAGGCCGTTCCCTACGGGCTGGTTATCCACCTCCACGAGGGTCACTGCTACTGGCGCTCCTTGGTCTGAAAGCGAGATGTCCTGCTGTTTGCAGGCTTGGTTCCTGGCGTTGTCATCGTATATGTCGAAGTCTATGCATACTAGCTGCGACAATGTAGTGGAGTAGGGGTAGCATAGCGATGCGAAGAGTTGGGTCTCTGGTTTTGATCTCTGGCCAGTCACGTTCTTGGCCATCAGGTAGGGGAAGTGGAAGAAGAGCTTTGATCCTGTAGGGTAATATCTTGACTTCCCGACCAGGTTCAGTCCTTTTATCACGACGCTGCTCGCTCCGAACAACATGTTCTCCTTTGCGCCTTCCTTGCTTGCAGACACGTAGAACGGGTCGTATCCGAGGGTTAGTATCGCCTGGTCGTTCCCGACTATGCTATGGGCTCCCCTGTTCTCTATGAAGAGGCTCATGGCAAAGGATGATCCCTCGTAGACTTCGTCAAGGCTTTGCTCGTTCATGAAGTCCATAACCAATCCATCTGAGCCTTTGTAATAGTTCACGTCCTTGAACTTTGGGGCGTAGCTTCCGTCGCCGCAGCCTGACAGCAGGAGCAGCGCTGCCGCGAGGGCGATCATGATAACTGACAGTTCCCGATTGGCTTTTCCTCTGCTCATTCCCTAACCCTCACGCTGATAGTCTTCTCAAGGGTGTAATCATACGTCGCCTGGACCACGAAGGTCCGTTGGACTTTCTGTTGGCCTGCAAGGAACTCTTTTGGATTCTTTATATGCACCCTGCAAGTGACTGAGCTAAACCTTGACCTGACGTCCCCAATCTCTTCTTTTGAGAACTCGTAGAAGTCATATCCTTCCTTGTCCTTCTCTTTTGGCTCCTTTGTCTTCTCAGGATACCACCTGTCGCAGTTGAGCAGCTCGAAGTCTGAGGGCACCTGGAGGACGAACTTGTGGACGCCCTCTATCCTTCCTTCAGTCCAGACGTTGTCCAGGGTTATCCCTATGATAGCGTCCCTGTTGTTATTGTCCACGTCCACGCCTACAGGCTGGTCTACCTGCGCGCCCATCCCTATCATTGCAGGGCCGTTGGTGTAGACCGCCTCAGGATACCTTGGCACGTCCAGCTCGTGGTTGACGTTCTTGCCTTGCAGCTCCATGGCCCTTTTGAGCTCGAGGTCCACGAAGGTGTACGTGACGTATGCCCAGGTCTCGAAGTTGAAAGCAGCGGTCACCCGCGACCTGTATGATCCTGGTTCGAGTCCTAAGAACGTGCATTGGAGCGTGTCGTGCTCTTCCCCGAGGAATTCGAAGACTATTGGATCCGCGTCTCCGTCCTCGCTCTTTGACTTGGTGTCGATGTAGCAGTGAGGGTGGACTCGTATAGGCTCGTTGAAGCTCTTGCCTCTCAGGTCCGCATATATTATTATAGGGTCTCCTTCGAAGAAGTAAGGGTCTGCTGTCCGCAGGTTATCCATGTATAATCCCACTGGCGCCTTCTCGTTCTCATCCACCGTTCCGGTGTAGTAGTTGAGGCCTGAGGCGTTGATCAGACGCTCTATAGTGACTGTCGGGTCAAGCCCCTTCCACATGTTCTTGAAGGTGTCCGCTGTCTTCTCGACGAGGAACTGCCCGACTGATGCGAATTCCAGGGTCTCTGGCCTTGCGCCGAGCGCCCCGAGGTTTCCGGTTCTTAGCTGGAACGAGAAGTAGAATAATGCGAGGAATATCAGGAAGAATATCCAGAAGTTGACGTACCTGTGCACCCACTTCTTTATCTCAGGATCATCTATGTGCATGCCGATGTAGATCGGCCAGAAGGGTATTATCGCAAGGAAGAAAGATGCCCAGCTTGCAATGCTTGGCCCTCCTATGAAGCTTCCTTGCGGGAATATCCACATGTAGCCTGGGATCAGCACGTAGAAGAAGGCCATTGAAAAGAAGAATATCAGGCGCTTTAATTTTTCAGCTATCCCAATCTCTGCGAAACTAAGCAGACGCCCTCCCCGATGGTCTTTTAAGAAGATAAAAGCTCCTAGTGCAATGCTGAAATAGCCTATGATGGCCAATGGAAGGTATGCCCTATTGAATTGGAGATAGAACGCGTCAAAGGCCTGCACTAGGATGGCCCACACGAACAGCATCTTCATCCAGGATTCTGAGTCGCCCTTAAAGCCTGCTCCGCCTACGGATTTACCGCCGCCTCCGCCGCCGCCAGCCGCGAGTCCTCCCATCAATCCTCCTGAGTTTGCCATGTTTCCAATTCTACTCGCATCCTCTGCAGCGTTGGCTGCCTTCTTCGCGGCATCAGCCGCGTCTGCCGCTTTCTTTGCGGCTTCTGCGTTCCTTCCAAGCTCCTTGTCAAGACTTTTCTTGACGTCTGCTGCGAGGTCAGCTCCTGCTGCAAGCGCGGCAGGGTCGCCAAGACCACCAGAAAGCAACACACCAGTCTTGATCGGGTGCTTGATTGCCTCTTTAACCGCGACTCTAAGAGCATCTTTAGGATGCCCTTCCATCTCGCCGACAGTCTCCTGGATGCCTGAAACGACGCCCTTGGCTTTTTTCCCTTTGCGCACGAGCGAAAGCACTTCTTCCGCTGTTTCTATCTTTGACATAACATGAATCTCTGAATATAGATTACCTTAAGTTTTTATGATCTCAATTCGCGAATCTGATCGCTCTGGCCAGGATCACTGCCGTCATATAACGTCGACCCGAAGCTCTACGACGTCGAGCGCCCCTGACAAGGGGATGATCTTCACTCCGTTTGAGCCTTCCAGGACTGAGTCCGGATCCAGTGGCGTCTGGTATACGTAGTCTGTGGTGTCAAAGTAGTTCTTGAAACCGTTGACTATTATCGTACCTCTTTTTACTGATGATGCGTCTGCGAATCTCATTGATAACAGCAACCCTCTCTGCCCGCGGTATATCGCGTCTATGAGCGCTGGCGGCGCGGTAAAGTAGTACACTGGCTGGCTCTCTTCTTTCATGAAGGTCGTGACTTTTGGAGCGTCTAGCAGAAATGATCCTGTGCTTGTAAGCGCGACTAGCGCGTTGTCGCCAGGCCTTAGGAAGTCTTTGCTCAGCTCTATCGTCGCTTTTATCCCGCAATCAGGGAAGCTAGTGTATACTGGCCTTCCGTTTAGAAGTATCTGGAGCTGACCTGTCTCTCTTGGCGGGCAGTCCGGCAGGAAGTCTAGCTGGGCTTTCTCGAGCTTCTCGAACTCGGTGTCTGCGATTGAGAAGTGCTGTTCGCTCCTGGCACCAGTGTAGTCTGTCACTTTCCCTGATATGATTACGCTCTCAAGTGAATACTCGTGTATCCTCCAGAAGAACACGCCTGGGCTTGATGTCGTTAGTACCAGGACGTTCCTTGGCTTGAGCTGTTCTTTAGGCAGGGTTATGGGCGGGGGGCTTCCCTCGTTTATCTCTCCCTCGTAGAGGTCGTATCCGTTCAAGGATATCTTGAGCCTGCCTTCATGGCTTATCACGTTGAACGAGAGCTTGAGGTCTTCCATCGTGTTCTCGTCGTAGAAGAACTGCACCTCTGCTTCTTTCAGGCTGAAGGCGGAGTTCTTTATGTATAACGAGTCGAGGTGCTTGAGCTCGTTGGCGTTGGTGACCGTGAACACTAGAAAGGACGGCATCTGGTGCTCTACCAGGTTGCTGCCCGAAGGGTATAATCGTCCTGGCGTTTTTGCCATGAGCACGGTCTTGACTCCGCTCACGCTGCCGCCTCCTCCGCCAGGATAATCTTCTCCAAGAAGAGCCGCCCTGTCTGCCAGGGGGATGAACAAGATGTAGAGTATGATCATTACTGCGATTATGATGATTACTATAGCGGCCATGCTACCGCTTTGAGCGCTCTTAGGCCTTAACCCTTTCATTTATCTTCTG
>JAFGGS010000018.1 GCA_016930415.1 Candidatus Woesearchaeota archaeon
GACGGCATCAAGGACAGGCTGCAGAACCAGGCAGAGGACTGGAGGCTGATCGTCAAGACCTACAACACTGAGATCGACGCCCAGGAAACAAGGGTCAGAAACAGCGCTAAGAACATAGTCGCTGCCCAGGCCAAGATGACTTATGAACTGATTGATGAAGCACTGGAAGAGAATGGAGGTAATTTGCCTCTAGAATCAAAAGAAGACATATTTAATAGGATAAACAGGAACACCGTAGGGGCCACAGGCTACACCTGGATTCTGGATTACAACGGGGTCTATGTCCTTTCCAAAGGAAGACAACGCGACGGAGAAAACGTCTGGGAGACACAAGACTCTGACGGCAACATGGTAATACAAGACCTTATAAGGATAGGAAAAGAAGTCAGAGGCTCTGAAATAGCATATCACTCCTACCCCTGGCTCAACATAGGAGAGACAGAGCCAAGAGAGAAGATAGCCGCGATGATACATTTCCCAGAACTTAAATGGATTGTGGGAATATCCACGTATTATGATGACCTAGTGGACATGGGCTACAGGTCAAGATCAATTGAGCACGTGAAGGATTTGATGGCCAAGCAGCTCATCGGAAGGAGCGGCTACATCTGGGTTGTGAACAGCACAGGCCATTATATAGTCTCCAAGAACCGCTTAAGGGATGGAGAGGACATCAGCATGTCAGAAGATGCGAACGGAGTGTTATTCATCCAGGAAGCAGTAAAGAAGGCTAAGGAAGCAGGCTCAGGGACTGCAGTCCAAGAGTATCCCTGGCTCAACAAAGGAGAGACCAAGGCAAGGATGAAGGTTGCAGGTCTCGCATACGTCGAGGAGTGGGACTGGATAATCGGACCAAGCGCGTACTATGACGACTTCGCAGGAGAAGGAGCCCTCGGAATGGTCGCAAGGACGCTCTGGATCGTAGGCATCATAGCTACTATCGCCGCAGTGCTTGTCGCATTCATCTTCGCGAACAGGATATCATCACCCTTGAAGAAGATGGCAGCCGCAGGAGACAAGATCGCGAACGGTGACATAAACGCAGAAGTCCCCGCGGTGCACACAGGCGACGAGGTCGAGGACATCGGAAACACCATGACGCTTCTCACAGGAGCGGTCAAGTACCACCTGAAGAACGCCAAGGAAAAGAAGAAGCCTTAAGGCAAGTCTTTTTTCCAAAGACAAGACAAAACTGTTCAAAACTATTTTATTCAAATTTTTTTATCTTTCTTCTTCTCTTTTTTCTCATGACCCTGCTTTTGCCGGCCCCAGCTGAGAAACACCTAAGAAGCTTGATTTCCGGAACATGGATGAGCATATGCGCTCATTTGGCAGGCTCTTTCTTGCAAGGGACGTCGCAGAAGCAAAGTCCGGCCACCTGGAAGCAACCCTTATGGTCTGAGTGAGAGCTAGCAAGCAGGGCCTCCCGCAGGGAGTTTAGCTCGCAGCGCACGCCAGCCCCTTTCTTCGTCAGGACGTAACCTTCCAAGGAATCTAGCTTCTTTATGACGCCCAGGTTCTCGAACTCCTTTAGCCTGAAGGAGAGGAGCGTAGGGTTTACCCTGCGGTTCATGAGGACGAAGAGATCATTGTAGCTCAAGGGAGTGTCAGTCATGAGATTAAGAAGGGCCACAGAATACTTTTTTCCGATAAGCCTGTAAAACCGGTTCCAGGCGCAACCACTCACCACAACTACACTTTTCTGTAGAAAGCATTTATAAACTTTACGCCTGAAAATAGGCTTCAGGAAAGAACAACCGACAACAAGACTTGCCCAATCCACAAGGATATAGGACAAACAAGACAACATCAGGATCAAAAAGAGGTGATGCGCTTGTCAAAAAAAGAGCAGTGCAAGGCACTAATGACAAAATTCTTTGGACCGGCATCGGCCGCCCTTGTAGACAGCATGGGAGAAGATGACTGCGTCGATAAATGCAAAACCAAGGTGACAGCGTTTCTGGGAGCTGAAAAGGCAAAGGAATTCGATAGCGTCAGATGATAGCTCATAATTCACAAGAGGGACCCCAAAAAAAACATAACTTAAGGAAAATCACTCAAAAGAGGTGCGTTTCAAGATGGAAGAACTAAATCTCATATGGATGCAAGGACAGACTTGCGACGGAGACTCGATGTCAGTGATAGATGCAGAGCTGCCGGACTTCATCACATTCCTGGCCAGGAACAAGATCAACCTGCTATACCACCCGACGCTCAGCCCGCAGTTCGGGCCAGAAGCCCAGAAGCTCTTCGAGGATTGCCTGAGCGGAAAAGTCAGGGTCGACATCTTCGTATTCGAAGGATCAGTGCCTACAAAAGACGGCTACGGAGACTTCCTTGGAACAGACGTAAAGACAGTGGTCAAGAACTTCGCGTCAAAAGCCATGATAACAGTAGCGGTAGGCACATGCGCCGCTTTCGGAGGGATACCGGCTGCCCCGCCAAACGAGTCAGGATCAATGGGACTCCAGTTCAAATGCTACAAGAAAGGAGGCTGGCTCGGGGAAGAATACGTCTCAGGCCTAGGATTCCCAGTGATAAACATTCCAGGATGCCCAACCCACCCAGACTGGGTGATTAACACGCTCCAATCATTCCGACTGGGAAGACCAGTCATACTAGATGAGTACAACAGGCCGAAAGACTACTTCGAGGAGAAAGTGCACAGGGGATGCAAGCACTGCGAATTCCACGAAAGAGGCTTATGGGCCAAGAACTACACAGAGATCGGCTGCTACGCGGCAGAACTCGGATGCAAGGGAAGGACAACGAATGCGGACTGCAACATACGCTTGTGGAACGGGGTCTCGTCATGCACCAGGTCAGGAGCACCTTGCATAGGTTGCTGCGACCCAGGATTCCCCATGAGCATGACGCCATTCAGCGAGGAGACGCTAAGCCTGCCAGAAGACGTGAAGGTGATCGTGAATGCCAAGAAAAAAGTCCTCTACGGAGGTGAGTAAGATGAGCCACAAGACAATAATCGACCCGCTCAACAGGATAGAAGGAGATATGGCCGTTGAGATCACGGTGGACGAGCATGGCAAGGTCACTGACGCCAAATCCATAGGCTTTGTCTACAGGGGATTCGAGAACATCTTCAAGGGCCACAAGCCATTCGACGCCATGAGGATGAGCCAAAGGAGCTGCGGAGTATGCCCAGTATCCCACGGGACCGCAGGCGCAAAAGCCATCGAGAATATAGTGGACTTCAAAATCCCTAGGAACGGCCAGCTAGTCAGGGACATCGTGCTCGGAGCAAACATAATTGTCAGCCACGCGACTCACTTCTACTTCATGTGGGCGCCTGACCTAGTCAACCCAGAGTACAAGAAGCAGAAGCTCTACCCTGAGATCGTGAAGAGGTTCGACCCTCTCAAGAGTGAACACCTAAAAGCAGTCCTCAAGAACGCAAGGATACCCTTGCATAGCGTAGTCGCCACGTTCGGAGGCAAGTTCCCGCACCCGATGCACGCCATCCCAGGAGGGGCTTGCAGCATCCCAAAGCACATAGAGCTGATAAAAGTCGACACCATGGTCAAGGAAGTCAAGGCATTCGTGGAGGAAGCGGTGCTGAACGGCATAACCCTGGAGGACTGGGCAAAAGTCAAGAGCGTAAAGCAAGTGCTAGAGCTCATGAAAGACAAGACCTTCGCAGAGTCGGACATCGGGCTCTTCATCCAGTACGGGCAGGCTATCGGGCTCCATGAGTACGGAGAGGGGACTGACAACAACTTCATCGCCTTCGGATTCGGCGAGAACAAGGACGGGAGCTGGCTCTTCAAGCCAGGCTACCTGGAAGACGGCAAGCTCCACAAGCTCGACGAGGACCACATCTCAGAGGATACCCACCACTCATACTACGAGACAGAGAAGGAGTGGAGGAAGCCGAAAGATGGGAAGACAGCGCCAGTACCCAGGAAGGAAGGAGCCTACAGCTGGGTAAAATCCCCCAGATACTTCGGCAACGTGTGCGAGCTAGGGCCGCTAGCCAGGCAACTGGTGAACGAGGACCCACTGATAACTGACCTTGTCAAGACCTTTGGGGTGAACACGTTCACGAGGACCATCGCCAGGCTCCATGAGATATGCCTGATACTGCCAAAACTCATAGAGTGGATCGGAGAGCTCGACCTTGAGAAGCCCTTCTACAGCCCATTCCCAGAGATAACTGAAGGATCAGGATACGGCCTTGCAGAAGCCCCAAGAGGAGGAGTAGGCCATTGGATAACTGTAAAAGACGGCAAGTGCGAGATATACCAGATAATAACTCCCACAACCTGGAACTGCTCTCCTAAGGACTCAAACGGCAAGCACGGCGCAATTGAGCAAGCGCTCGTAGGCATCAAGACCAAGGGAAAAGACAGCATCCTGGAAGCAGCCCACATAGTGAGGAGCTTTGACCCCTGCATCAGCTGCTCAATCCACGCGGTCGGAGCCAAGAAGGCAAGGATCAGGATAGACCCTGGACTCTGAAGGCACTGGATCCAAAACAGGTCCTGGCCTTAGGCCAACCAAACTTTTTCAAACTCATTTTAACGTCTTTTTCTTAAGACCTTCTATCGAGAAAAATTTATAAATGCAGTTAATAAGATTCTGAGAGTAACTAGAGAAAGCGCTATTGCGCTGAAGGATTCGCCTAGAAAGAGGTGGCCAAAGGCAATGCGAAGCTAGGATAAGCTAATAGCGGTGCGGTGAACAGAACTTGGATTTGATGAGTGAAGCGGCAAAATACTTTCTTGACCCGAAGATGTCATACGCCCTCGGCTTGATAGTAGTATTCCTGCTCTTCCACCTGATAAAGCCAAAGCCCAGGCATCACGTGATGCCGACCCTCATGTTCCTGTTTCGGGACATGGGCAAGAGGAGGGCTGCGAACTTCCTGCGAAAGCTCCTCACGAACCTGCTCTTCCTGCTCCAGCTCCTCATACTGATAAGCATAGTGGTCGCGAGCGCCAAGCCCTTCATGAGCGTAAGCAAGGAAACGCTCTTCAAGAACACAGTCCTCGTACTTGACACGAGCAGCAGCATGAAGGCTCCTTTCGAGGGGAAGACCAGGTTCGACGAGGCGATCGGCCTCGCGAAGGACAACATGGGAAGCGTCAACACGCTGATACTCGTGAAGAAGATCCCGCAGGCAGTCCTGGTGGATGAGTCCGCGGGAAAGGTCAAGGACTACTTGTCAAAACTGAGCCCGACAGGCTCTCCCACCAACCTCTACGCCGCCATAAGCACGGCCGGAAGCTATGCAAAGCCTGACTCGAGGATCGTCGTCATCAGCGACTTCATAGACACTAACACCGACACGGACCTGAACACGATCAAGAAGACTCTTGAGTCGCAAGGGATAAAGGTCGACTTCATCAAGGTATCCTCAAAAGTCCCGAACATAGGGATAGTCGACTTGTCAGTCACTGACTCGAAGACGACTGCAGTCATAAGGAATTATAACTCCGAAGCCGCCAGGGTGAAGCTCAACATAAACGACCTCTACGAGGAGATAAGCATATCCCCCAACTCGAAAGAGGTGTTCACGTTCTCCACCCCTCCAAGGACGAACAAGCTGGAGATGCACATCATGGAAGGCCACGACGAGTTCAAGGAAGACAACGTGGCATACATAAGCGCGCCGAGCGACGTCAAGAAAAGAGTGCTCCTGATAACCAACAACCCAGACTACAAGGACATGTACATATACAACGCCATGGACGTGATGAAGACCGCAGATATAGAAGAGGCGATCCCCCCCAAGATTCCGGACCTGGGAAGCTATGACGTCTTCATCTTCAAGGACGTCAACCCGAATCTCATACTTCCAGGCACGTTCAAGGGAGTCAAGAAAGAAGTTGAGGAACGAGGCAAGTCAGCGATAGTGATCGCGCAGAGCAACTTCCTCTCAGTCAACTACCAAGGAATCCTGCCATTCATACCGCAGGACCTGAAGAAAGAGACCACCAATATACTCCCGACAGGCGGTGAGAGCATAACGAACAGCATAGACTTCGGCGTGACCAAGAAGTACTTCACAGTCAAGCCCATAGAAGGAAGAGCCATCTCGATCCTGGTGACTGCGGAAGACAAGACACCCCTCGTGGTCTTCAACAAGCTAGGCGCCGGAAACACGATCTACTACGGAGTGCTCGACGAGGACGACGAGGCCGAGAGCTTCTTTGGCAAGAGCCCGTCTTACTTCGTCTTCTGGAAGAGAACCCTTGACTTCATCACGAACACGCCGTCAGTCAAGAACCTGAACTACAAGACAGGAAGCTACATCTCGTTCCCTGAAGAGCAGACCATAGAGACGCCCACAGGCAAGGTGAAGACCAAAGACCTCCTCTTGGATAACCAAGGGCTATACACCTTGAAAGACAGGATCGTGGCGATCAACCTCGCAAACGAGAAGGAGTCAGACGTCTCGAGCGAGTTCGAGCAAAGCGAGGAGGCGGACGCGCAGAGCGGCGAGAGATTCAAGGAGAAAGTGCCCTATGAGTTCACAGACTACTTATTATACGCGGCGATAATAATCCTGCTGCTTGAGCTCTTGTACATAAAGATGAGGGGTGACTTCTGATGGACTTGGGAATAACCAACCTTTTAGAGCCCGAAGCATTCCTGCTGCTAATACCAGTACTGTTCATATTCATGCTCGCTCTCTTCAAGAACTTCGTGAGTGCAGAGATAGGAGACAAGCGTGAGAGGAGAAGGTTTAGGATATTCATCCTACTCATAAGAGGATTCGTCTTCCTGCTGATAGTGACTGCCCTTGCAAAGCCCTTCGGCGAAGTGACCGTGACTACGCAAGGCGACCCTAAGATCACGATCCTAGTAGACGAGAGCGCGTCGATGGAAGTCGTGGACACGAGCTTCATGCCGAATCTCAAGAAGGAGCTCGAGCGCGAGTTCCCAGTCACCATAAAGCAGATCGGGAGCAGCACTAAGTCAGATCTTGGAGAGGAGATCCTAAGCTACCTTGAGAAGGATACGAACATACTCCTAGTGACAGACGGCCACTCCAACAGCGGAGCCTCGCTGGAGGAAGTGGCCCTCCTCGCGGCGAACCTCAACAGCACATTGAGCGCGATGGAACTGCGGCCTAAGACAGACGAGGCAGGAGTCCATATAATCGGGCCTGATAACAGCGTGAAGGGGGTGAATAACACTTTCATCGTCAGGGTCGTGGACGTCAAAGGGCAGGACCTGAACCTGAGAGTGATAGTGGACAATGAGGAGATAAGGAACAGCCCGCTCAAGAACACCAACGAGTATGCGTTCATCAGGAACTTTGACGAAGGGAATCACAGGATCGTTGCAGAGGTGACTTCTGCCGCAGACCACTTCCCTCAGAACAATAGGTTCTACAAGGAGGTGAGCGTGGTCAAGAAGCCCAAGATCCTCCTGGTGCAGGACTCATACGATCCTGTCGAGCAGATCTTCAGGGAGCTCTACGACGTGACCAAGACGAGCAGCATCCCAGAGGACGTCGGGCAATACTACGCAGTCATCCTCAATGACATGCCGGCAGACACCAAGGGCGTCGAGAGGCTGGCAGACTATCTTATAGACAAAGAAGGAGGATACTACGGCAACGGGCTATTCGTGATAGGAGGCTTTGACAGCTTCGACAGGGGAGGATACAAGGGATCCATCCTGGAATCATACCTGCCAGTCACTGTCGGGAAAGCCGCGAGGAGGAGGGGCTCTAGCAACATCGCGATGGCCATAGACTTCTCAGGCACGACAGGGGTGAGATACGACGTCATACGAGACCCTGCGACAGGCAAGATACTAGACCTCAAGCAGGCATCATCGAACATCCAGGACGTCAACAAGGCGCTCGCAGTCAGCATAATAAAGAGCCTTGGGCCTGACAACACAGTGGGAGTCAGCATCTTCAGCACGCAGAGCGCGACAGTCCAGGAACTAGCCCCCTTGTTCCAGGTGAAGGAGAGCGTGATCGACAAGATCTCAAGGATCCAGCAGCCAGCCGGCCAGTCATACTTCAACATAGGACTCTCAGGCGCATACCTGCTGCTCAAGGACCATGTCGGGAGCAACAACATCATCCTCATAACAGACGGCCAGACCGGCAGCGAAGAGGTCAAGAAGGCGACTATAGACACTGCAAAGACCCTCAACCAGCGAGGGGTCAAGGTCTACGTCGCAGGGACTGGCAGGAACGTGAACGAGAACTTCCTAAAAGACGTGGCTTACAACGGCGGAGGCATATACTTCCCCGCAGACCAGTCCAACAACCTCAAGGTGCTGTTCGGAGAGCCTAGCGAGAGCAAGTTCGGAGAGGTATTCGACCTGTTCATACTCAACCAGTATCACTTCATAACCCAAGGGTTGGCGCTTGACGCCTCGCTCTACGGCTTCAACCAGGTCATCCCAAAGCCTAACTCTCTAAGCCTGATCACGACCCAGCACGGAGAGCCTGCAGTGACTGTCTGGAACTACGGCCTGGGGCGAGTGGCGGCTCTCAACGTCTTCAGCGGCAACAACAACCTAGGAGACATCCTGAATAAGAAGAACTCCATACTCCTGACCAGGATGACCAACTGGGCAATAGGAGACCCTCAGAGGAAAGAGGATTACTACGTCGTCATCCCGGACGCCAGGATAAACAATCCTGTGGACGTCATCGTTAAGAGCAGCAAGTTCCCAGAGACAGATGGCTTCAGCCTCACCAAAGTCGGAGAGAACCAGTACAAGACCACCATAATCCCTGAAGAGACAGGGTTTGGCAGCATCCTTGGCCGCGAGTACGCAGTGAACTACGAGCAGGAATACCAGGAGCTAGGCCTAAACCCGTCGCTCGAGGTGATAATATCCTTGAGCGGCGGAAGGACCTTCTCCCCGGACGACGCGGGGGAGATAGTAAAGTTCGTAAAGTCAGTCTCGAAGAGGACGAGGACAGAGAGGACGACGATAATATGGCCCTTCCTCCTCGCCGCGGCGATACTGTTCCTGGCAGAGATATTCATGAGGAAGATGAGGGAGCACACCCTCAACAGATAGACCTGGAAGCCTTCAATTAGGGCTGAAGCGAAGGGAAACATTAAAAAGCCCTGAAAACGAGATAGGAAGGAAAGAAAGTCATCGAAGGTGATAATGACATGGGAGAATTCATGGGAAGGAAAGTCAACCTGTTCCTGGTATTGATGATCATAATAGTAGTCTTGGGGATGGGAGCCTTGAGCATATACTACCAGCGCACCTTCAAGGACGTCAACCAGGAATACAACGAGCTCTCAGAGCAGAACGCGGCGTGCCAGCTGAACCTGAGCACGACCGTGAACAAGCTCCAGACCACGATAAAGAACCTCAACAGCACGGAGAGCGACATCCGAAAGTACGACACGCTCTACGAGCAGAAAGCGCAGGAGCTCCAGGACACTGAAAAGAGCCTAAACGACGTCAAGACAAAACTCCAGAGCGAGACGCTCTTCAAGGAGCAGTTCAAGCGCCAGGCAGAACAGTACTATTCGCAGGTCCAGGTCTTGAACGCGAACGTCTCAAGCCTCGAGAAGACCCTAAAGAACAAGGACTTCCTGATAGACACGTTGCAGACAAAAGTGGATTGCCTAGAAGACACTTCAGACGGGAACGAGGATGAATGCTAGGACAATAAGCAGATGAGAGAGGATATGAGAGGAGAATTGTGAGATGGACAAGGTAAGAGGATTATTCAACGAAGTGAAGATGGAACTGATAAAGATCACGCTGATCTACAGCTTCCTGGACGCGATCATGCTATTCTTCCTCCTCTACTTCATAATCTCCCTATTCGATATCAGGTTCGTGTACGCGCTCGCGGGGCCAAGCCTGATATCATTCATATTCTTCACGGCCAACTTCGTGAAGAGGCTCAGGAAGAGCAGATTGAAAGACATGGAAGACGCGAATCCAGAGCTCAAGGAGATCCTCAGGACCGCTCACGACAGCCAGGAAGAAGAGAATATAATGGTGCAAGCCCTCTTCAGGGAGCTGAAGGCCAAGCTCAAGCGAGCCTCCTCAGGTAACATGATAGACTCTAAGAAGATAATGACCAGGGTCCTAAGCGCAATAGCCATAGTGTTCCTCATAGTATTCCTCTCATCGATAACGATAAACCTGAAGAAGATAGAGATACCGTTCGACAAGCTCAGGTTCCTAAGCGAGAGCGTAGTCGGGAAGACAGAGGGGAACGTAACAGACCTCGTCTTCAACCAGACAGACGTGATATACGGAGATGCAAGCATCGCGAAGCTGGGGAACGAGATCGTGAACATCCAGATAAACCCCACCATGAGCGAGATAGACCTCTCAAAGACGAGCGAGGCGGAACAACGGGCCCTCACAAACGGAGGGATACCGCAGGAAATAGGGATAAGCTCTGATGCCTACAGCAACCAGCAGGTGCTCGAGGAAGCAGAGGCGGCAGTGAACTACAGCCAGAGGATAAACAAGATCAGATGACAAAGACATGATTATCGGCACGACGGAGGAATGAATGTAAAATGGCAAGCGCAAAAGATCTTGAGAATGTCAAGAACATCGAGAAACTGAAGGAGACGTTCAGCAACATAATGAAAGAGATAGAGAAGGTCGTCGTAGGACAGGAAGAGGTGATCGAGCAGGTGATGATCGCCATCCTCTGCGACTCGAACGCCCTCCTCGAGAGCTACCCTGGCCTGGGAAAGACGACCATGGTCAAGACTATCAGCGAGATCATGGACCTGCAGTTCAGCAGGGTGCAAAACACCCCAGACCTCATGCCGTCCGACATACTAGGGACGTACCTCATAGATGAGGAAGGAGGCAAGAAAGTCTTCAGGTTCCAGAAAGGGCCGGTATTCGCTAACGTCGTACTCGCAGACGAGATCAACAGGGCGACGCCAAAAACCCAGTCAGCGCTGCTGGAAGCCATGCAGGAGAAGCAAGTCACCGTCGGAAACCAGACGTTCGCGCTTGACAAGCCGTTCTTCGTCCTGGCCACCCAGAACCCGATAGACATGGAAGGGACGTATCCATTGCCAGAAGCCCAGGTAGACAGGTTCCTCCTCAAGATACTAGTCCACTACCCTAACTTCGAGGACGAGTTCGAGATAATGAACAGGTTCACCAAGTCAGGCGTCAAGAGCGAGGTGAAGACGCTCCTAAGCAAGGATTCAGTCCTGCTACTCCAGAACCTGACGAGGCAAGTCCCTATAGCAGACGACATAAAGAAGAAAGCGCTAAAGATCGTGCACAAGACAAGGACGAACAAGGACCTGATCGAGTACGGGGCGAGCCCAAGAGCGAGCATCGGGATCATACTCGCGGCCAAAGCAAAGGCTCTCATCAACGGCCGCAAGTTCGTAAGCGAGAAAGACGTCGAAGACATGGCCTTCCCGGTGCTGAGGCACAGGATAATCCTAAGCTTCAAGGCAGAGCGCGAAGGGAAGACGCCTGACGACGTGATCAGGGAACTTCTCAAGTAAGGACAAGCGCAGGGCCAAATAGCGCGAGAAGAGGCCGGCGCAGAAGAAAAAAAAAGGAAGATGACATGATAGACACGCAATTCCTAAGGCAGCTGGACAGGTTCAACCTGGTACTCAAGAAGAGAGTGCTCTCAAGATACCAGGGAGAGAGGCAGAGCCACGCCCAAGGATCAGGCCTGACATTCGCAGACTACAAAGACTACGTGCCAGGAGACGACTTCAGGAAGATAGACTGGAAAGTCTTTGCAAGGACGAACAAGCTCTACATCAAGAAGTTCGAGGAAGAAAGGGACTTGTCAGTCCACGTGATCGTAGATGCGAGCTCGAGCATGGACTACGGCCGCCAGATAAAGAAGTTCGAGTACGCGAGCATGATAGGAATAGGATTCGCCTACATGGCACTCAAGAACAACGAGAAGTTCAACTTCTCGACCTTCGCCGACAAGCTCAACTACTTCAAAGCCAGGAAAGGCATGAACCAGCTCCTCGAAATCGTGGACCGCCTGGAGAAGAGGAAAGCCCAAGGCAACTCAAAGCTCGAAGGAGCCTTCGACGAGTACAAGAAGTTCATGCACAACA
>JAFGGS010000019.1 GCA_016930415.1 Candidatus Woesearchaeota archaeon
CCTAACGTGCACTTGTCAGGAACGAGCTTCCCAGGGCTGAGTACCCCGAAGTAAGCTAATGCTCCAATGGCTGCTAGCACTACTAGTATTGCCCAGCCGTAAGTCATTAAGAATTCCATGGCTGCTTGTCCTTTCTTCATTTTGTATTTTCACCTCACTCAAAAACAGGTTCTTTTATTATGAGTTCTAGCCTCTTTTTTCTACCTTGGCTTTCGGGGTTTATAAATCTTTTGGAAAAGGTTATTTTCTTAAGAGGATGAAAAGGGCGGCGCAACAGAGACGAGAACCAGGGCTTAAAGGGGCTTTCAGATGAGCGAACCGAAGAACCCGCCGATGAATTCAGATGCGATGAGATACAGGATGACAGACACAACTATGAATACAGGTATCTTGCCAAGGCCGTCCTTCACTCTTCCCTTCTGGATGACATTCACTATGCAGGCCGCAGAGATGGACGAGATTGTTATCATGGTGTAGGCGAATATCTTGAAGTTCGTGACAGACACCGCGTCTTCTGAGAACGAGAAGGTAAACATGCCTGTCGAGGTGCTCGGCGTCTCAGTGACCAGGCTCGCGGTTATCCTTGAGATTATGTCTAGGAGCTCAGTCGATAATCCTAGGAGGACTGGCGCCGCGATGATGGTCGCGAATGATATGAAGATCACGTAGGTCGTGACGTTGGCTGCCATGTCCCTCTTGAGGATGGTGGTCTCCTCTATGTCAAGGGCTATCTTGTTGAGCAGGTCTGCAAGCTCTCCCCCCGCGGCGAGGCCCTCGAGTATCAGGCTTACTGAGCGCTTGATCACTCTCGAATCATACTTCGTGGAGAAATCCGCAAGGGCTTGGGATAAGTCTTGCCCTGCTACAGTGTTCTTAGCCACGGTCTCTATCTCCTTTGCAAGCACTCCGAAGTTCGGGCGGACCGCGTACCAGAGCGCGCGATCTATCGGCATGCCTGCGCTTATGTTAGAGCTTGCGAGCTGGAGGAAGTCAGGGAACACCTTCTCGACCTCTTTTGTTCTCTGGTATATCTTCATGTCAAGGTAGAATAGGTATATCAGCCACAAGACTCCCATGACTAGGAAGAAGAACGCGATCCACATGGCTGCTATGAAGAGTATCAGCCTGAATATGTTGGCGTGTTTTATTATGCCTTGCAGGATGTAGAAGAGGGTTATGATGGAGAATATCACTATGTTGGCCTTGGTTATCCCTCTCGCGATTTCTTTTGGATCCTTGCTTAGGCCTGCCTTCTCAAGGGTTCCTTGGAGGTCTACTGTCCTAATGAATCCCCTGATGGTGAATATCTTCTCTTTCCTTCCGTGAGCCTTCTCTTCTTTCTTCTTCTTGAACCGGTTAATGGTTGTCGAGAGGTGCTTATCGAAATCTTTCGTGCCTTTCTGGCCTTTTGATCCTTTAGCAGGCGCCGCCTGGACCTTGGAAGGATATCCTTCATTCTTCTTCCTTGAAAAGATCCTTGAGAAAAAACCTTGTTTTGCAGGGCTGCGAGAACCTGCCTCTGATTTTGCCGATCTCGCCTCTATCTTAATCTCAGGCTTTGGCTTTGGCGCTAGTTTCTTGCTGGCCGGTTTCAGATTCCCTTTCTTGGCGCGTTTCTTCATCTCAACAGGTTATCTCCATCCATCACTAAATTATCATCCAATCATCATCCAATCAGGCGTTGCATCACAATCATATCTCCATGGGCGGTCTCGAGGATTTTATCACTGCAAAGAACATGAACTGGATAAAACCGATGAATCCTGCGAAGACCAGCAGGAAAGGCAGTGGCAAGGCGAATCCTACGAAGGTCGAGAGGACTATCAGCATGGTCGTCCCCAGGCTTGGCACGATGACCGCTATCATCATGTAGAACATGGCCATGGGGTTTAGTTTCCGGCCGTATTCCTTGACGTCTATCTGCTGTTGGCGCACGATCTGGTCGATGACTGAGTTGAGGGATTGGGCGACGTTCGCTCCTGTCTTCATGCTGTTTAGCACTTGCCAGAGTATCTTCCTCAGCTCTGCCGAAGGAGTCGTGTTGATGGTCTCGTTTAGCGCGTCTTCCATAGTGGTCCCGAGGTTCACTTTCTCCACGATCTCTGCGAAGAAGGGCCCCACCACCTCGTAGTTCTTGCTCAAGTTGACGAAGGCGTTGTATATCGGCACCCCGGACTCCAGTTCTATTATCAGGAATCTTCCGGCGAACACGATCTCCTGCGCTATCCCCTTGTTCATCTTCTGTATCTTCACGTCGACGTATCGCATGAAGTAGACAAAGCTTACAAGGAAGACAATCGGCACTGCCAGGAGGACCCTGATGTCTTTCACGAATCCGAATCCAATGAACGCCAAGGCTATGGCTGCGAACAACGCTGTGTTCGCGGTCTTCTTTATGTAGTAGTCAGGATCGTCTCCCATCCTGGCCTGGATCAGCTTATTCTTTAGGTCAGGCATCTTCCTGGCCATCATCTTGAAGAAACTCATCTTTCAAAAACCACCCTTTCACTAAACAGTTTTTAGCAATCCTCTGAACAATTTCTGCACTTTCTGAAAAATAAAAAGAATCTTTGGCTTTGCTTCCAGGCACACCGGTTCACTCGTCGAACTTCTTGTTGGCAGCGACGAACTTCATCATGTTCTCCTTGTCGGTGTAGTACTCTGCGATTATCCTGCCTACCGCGTCCACGTCGGTGATGTCGTTCCTGACAAGATAGTTGAGCACTCTCTCCTTCTCAGCGAGCTCCTTGTTTATCTCGCCGTCAGACATGCCGGTATATAGTCTCAGGCTGGCGAAGAAGGATTTTGACTGGTTCTTCCTGACAAGGGTATCTTTCTTCTGGTCGTACTGCAGTATTATGTTAGCCTCTCCCTGGTCTGTTATCTCTGCGATCTGGAAGGTCCTCCTCGAGCCAGTCCTCCTGTTCCTGAACTGGACTATTATCAGGCTGATCGCCGGAAGCATGACGATCGGGACTTCTATGGGAGGGTTAGTCAGCCTCTCGACTGTCTGGTTAGCGTTGTTCGCGTGGAAAGTCGCATACACTGAGTGTCCTGTGTGTATGGCCTCGAAGAGGGTCTCTGCCTCCATTCTTCTCCTGACCTCGCCGACCAGTATCCTGTCAGGCCTCATCCTCAGGCTGTTTACCAGCAAGTCTCCCATCGATATCTCTCCTTTTCCCTCGGCGTTCTTTATCCTGGTGTTCATAGGCACCCAGTGCAGGAACTTAGGCAGCCTGATCTCTCTAGTGTCCTCTATGCTTATGATCCTCTGGTTCGGAGGGAAGAAGCTGGCGAAGCAGTTGAGTGCGCTGGTCTTTCCAGAGGCGGTTCCGCCCGCGATTATGGCGCTCATCTCGTATTGTATCGCCATCCAGACCAGGGCCGCAGCGTTTGTGCTTATCGCCTTGCTCTTCAGGAATTTCGTGATCGTCCAAGGGTCTCTTGAGAACTTCCTGAAAGTGATCGTGTTGCCTGCGGTGCTGATGGGCATGAGGGTCGCGTTCACCCTGTCGCCTTCTTCCAGGTGTGCGTCGAGGAGCGGGTCTAAGACTGTTATCTGCCTCCCGACTTTTCTCGCGACTATGCTCGCGTAGTGTTTGGTCTGCTCTTCGTCCCGCAGGAAGATATTGGTCTTGAGCCAGCCGTGCTTCCGATGATACACCCAGATCGGCTCAGAGGCCTCGTTGACGACGATCTCCTCCAGGTTCTGGTCGTTCATCACGAACTCTATCATTCCAAGGCCGAGGCTCTTGGTCAATAAGTAGCCTGTCAGGAATCCTTTTGTCTCGTCGTCGGCGTCAGGGAAGTATTTGTTGACGAGGTCTGAGATGGTCTCTGCGAACTGGTTCTCTATGACCTTCACCTTCTTTATGTCGGTCATGTCGACCATCTCGAGGCTGACGGCCTTGATGAGTTCCTGCCTTATCCTCTCGAGCATGAACTCTGTCGTCTTCGAGATGCTAGCGATGCTCACCTCGTATATTGGGACGAACTCGCCTTTTCTCTTAGAGACTGTTATCTTGATCGGGATGTTCTTCGAGACGTAGTCGTAGGTGTCAAGGACGTGGGAAACCCTCTTTTCTGAAGGAGCAGCTTTCCTGGCAGGCTTTTTTCCCTTGGCTTTAGGGGCAGTGGGAGGCTTGGCTGCCTTTGCAGTGACAGGCCCGTGCGATGCCTTCTTTCCAGAATCAGCCTTGTCAGAATCAGCCTTACTCTTATTAGTAGTCGCGATGCCTAACTCACCTCTCCTTTCTTCCTCTTTTTCTGCTATTCCTTGCTCTTGAAACTCCCTGTTTCCCACTATGAGGATGATAGTATATAAATCTTGCTAAAAGGAAAAGAAGAAAATATGCCTCTTATGGAGGCGTGAAGATAGAAGGATGGAAGATAGAGACGCAAGAAGAAGGGAAGTCACTGCATCCCTAGTTTCGTCCTGATCAGCTCCTGGAAGGTCTTGAGGGATCCTAGGCCGAATATCAGCATGAATTCTCCATTCAGGTCCTGGCCTTCGACCTCGAACTGGGTGTTGATCATGAGGATGTCTCTCTGGAGATTGGACTTTATGAGCCTGACCATGAAGCCGAGTATTATGTTCTTCTTGTTGATGGCGAAGATCGGGTCTTCCAGCGCGACCTTTATGCCCAGGAACTGTGAGAGCGCGTTCAGGTAGGCGTTGGTGACGTCCAACCCTACTTTAGTGACGTATTGCTTGCTCTCCTCGTTTATCTCTGTCATCGTGCCTGGGGCCTGCTTCTTCATCATGTCCACCAGCCTGGCGGCCTTGTCCTTGTTGAACATCGTGACTATGCTTCCTGTTATGTCCCCTGAGACGCGTAGGAAGGTGGCTGCCACGTGGGCTTGCTCTACCTCGTGGAATCTTGAGAAGAACTCGTCTGTCGGGACTATGTTCAGGTTCGTGAGCGAGATGTTGATCTTCTGGCTTATCAGCTTGCTTAGGTCTGTCGAGGCGTTGCCCGAGCCTATGTTGCCTATCTCTTTAAGGGCGTCGATCTCCATGGGAGACAATGAGACTTTCTCGTTTGAGAAGGTGGTTTCGGGCTTCTCAGCGTATTCCGCCAGGCCGCTGGCCTTGGTCTCTATGTCAAGGGATGGTATGTGCACGAACCGGTGGTCTATGGCGTCTGATATCCCTTCTATGAGCGTGTTGTTGGCCTCGTTTATGAATATGAAAGCAGGGAATCCCTTGGAGGTGGCTATCCTCTTTATGTCGAGTATCATCTGCTTTATCTTCTGTATCGAGTTGTAGAACTGGAGCGCGTCCAGGATGTCTATCACGAGGAATCCTGCGTTTCCATCGCTTCTCAGGATGGATTCCACGCCGGTGATCACTCCGCCCAGGTCTTCCAGGTTGAGCAGGGTGTATATGTCCTCTTCCTTAGGGATAAGGTCCGCTATCAGGGTTATCCCGTCTATGAAGTGAGTCTTTGAGACGTCGACACCCTCGTTCTTCAGGGATTCCTTGTCGTTGATAGAGGGATACTTGAAGTTGATTATTATTCCTGATGACTTGTTGCTGACCGTGAGGCTCTTCAGGAGCGTCACGTATTTTGAATGGAGGTTCCCGGGATTTGCGTATACCAGATTTATGCCTTCGATCTTCATATTCGTCAACTCCTGAATTCGGCTTCTTAGGCGGTCTTTTAAGAACACAGTATAAAAACCTTGCGCTCGGGAGCCAGGAACTCTCAGGATCAGCTTTCTTGGCTTTTTAGTCTCTTAGTCTTTCTGCTTAACCAGCTCTGTCAGTTTCTCAAGCTTGGTCTTTAGCCCTTGCTTCTGACGATCTATCTTCTTAAGTCTCTCGCCCAAATTCTTTATGTGCTTCTTGACGTCGCTGCTCTTGATCGATAGGTTGAACTTCTGAGCAGTGTCTATCAGGCTCTTCAAGTCCTTCTCGATCTCTGCCTTGTCCTTCTCTATAGTGGCTAGGAGGCCTTCTATGTTGGCGCGCCTCTGGAAGAATGACTTGAGCTTCTCAGCGGCCTCTGTGCTCTTGAGCTTGTACTTGTCTATCTCCTTGTGCTTGGCGACTATCTTCTGCAGGATTGAGCTCTGGACTGCAAGGATCCTTTCCTCGTTGTCCTTGACCTTTTTCAGGATAGGGTCTATCTCCAGGTCTATCTTGGACTTCATCTGCTCGCGTATCTTCTCTGCGTCAGCGACTTTTCCATGGATCGTCTCTAGCGACTCGTTGATCGTGAACCTTTGCTGGTCAAGCTCTTCCTGCACTGACTTCATGATGATCTGTAAGGCTTCGAACCTTTTCTGCAGGGTCTCTTGCTTCTTCTGCAGGAAGCTCAGCTCCACGTTGACCTCTTCAACTTTTCCCTTCTCCCCTCCAATGGTGTCCAGGAATGACTCGTATAGCTTCTTCTCCTCTGTTATCTTCCTCCTGACGCCGTCGATCATTGACTGGTAGTCCAGGCGCTGCTGCAGCACTTCCTTGTCTATGTTCTTCTTCAGGTCCTCGTAGTGGCGAAGCTCAGAGAGCTCCTCCTTGACCATGTCTATGTCGCCGCCGATAGCGTCCTTGAGCTTCTCGAACTCCTGCTTTATCCTGTCAAGCCCCTCGGATTCCTTCTGGAGGGAGCTTATGGCTGTCTCTACTTTCCTTACGAAGGCGTCCTTCTTAGAAGAGTATTCCTGGGTCTTCTTCTCGACTTCTCCCTGGGATAGTTTCCGTTCGCAGAGGAAGGTCTTGCTCAGGCGGTCCTCTATCGAGATGAGACCTTCATCTTCCAGGAAGTCTGCCCATTCCTGGACCACTGCTTCTCCTATGCCTAGCTCTTTTGCAGCGTCCTTTAAGGCGACTCTTTGTTTCCTGTTGACCAGCTCTACTAGCTTGTCAACTCCAGTCTCTATGTTCTTCTGGTCAGGCAAAAAAATAGCACCTCTTTTTTATCCCTTATACTTCTTGGCGGCCGTCGAGCCCGCCAATCATCATCAGTTATTTTTCTCTTTGCTTGAGAGTATAAAAATCTTTCTATGGGCTCTTAGGCCCTTCGGGAGTCATCCTATCGCGATCTCGTCGCCCTCTGACGTCTCTTTGAGCAGTCCTGCAGGGAACTCCAGGATGTATCTTGCGGGCTTTCTCGGAGTGTAGTTCAGGGCGAATGGCTTAAAGCCTTTCTTGATGTCCACTACCTGCTTGTCGCTGTCCAGGAAGAGGACGTCTATCGGGAAGAACACGAAGAGCATGGTGAGCGAGAGCCGGACCTCTCTTTTCAGGGGGAATACTAGGCAGTAGTCGGTCTTGGGCCGAAACATCAGCCCGAGCCCTTGGGTGAAGAGATTGCCTGCAGTCCTCTGCTTGTCTATTATCTTGAATCCCTTGGTCTTGTTGGTTATCATGTCTTAGAGGCCTTGTTGAGAGGAGTGGTTTTTATGCTTTGCTAACTCCGCGCATGAGCGGCTTTAGGAGCACTGCGTGAAGTTTAGCAGGTCTACTTCGTACTCTGCAGTGTGGTTCAGGTCTATCTTGAACCAGGAGGGCATGTTGTCAACATCGCAGGCCAGGAGCGCGTAGCCCGTCAGGTTCGTGAAGAAGACGTAGTCTACCAGGCTCTTATCAGAGTCGTACTCCACTCCTTGCGTGTCCAGCTCCGGCAGGTAGACTAGGCTCTCGATCCCGTAAGGCGAGGGTGAGAAGTTGCCTGAGAGCCGCATGAGGAAGCTTGGCGCCTTCGTGTTCTCTATGTAGAAGCTGTTGTTCAGGTGGATCTGCAGGTTTTCTGTGTTGTTGCTCGGTGACAGTACGTAGTCAGAGACGTTCGTCTGCCTGATGGGATTTGGGATCTTTCCATAAGTGCCTATGCTGTAGAGCGGGTCCTTGATGTTGGTCAACGGCACGCTTGTAGTGTAGTTCTTGGCAAAGTCCCAATTGGCGAGTCCGCGAGTGTCATTTACTAGTATGCGCGCGCTTATTATAACCTTGACGCTCCAGGGAGAATCGTGGTAGAGTGTTATATTGGTCACGTTCACGAAGACATCGATCCCTATCCTGCGCGAGATCTCCTGGAGCTTTCCCAGGTAGTCTGAGTATGACGAGTTCTGCAGGACATCCACGGCCGTGCCGTTGACTGTTCCGTTGTAGAACGCGATCCGGAATATCTCTTCAGTGTCGTTGAGGTATTGTCCTCTTTGCGAGACGTAGTCCTCGAGGGCGATGAGCGACCTGAATCCAGAGACGTATATCACCCTCTTGGAGTCGTACTCCATGTCTTTCAGGAAGTCGTTCACCGCTATCAGCCTGGTCTCCATGACTTTCTGGCGGTCAGTGAACTTGTATTCTTTGTATATGAAGAATACTATTATGAGTATGAGCAGGAGGACTGAGGAGATGTAGATGTAGAATAGCCCTTTCTTCCCAAGGCTCTTGAGCGGCTTCAAGGGTTTGGGCTGCATCATTGCCACACCTTCGCCTTGACGATGCTAGGCCCCCATAGGTATGGGACTGAAGAGATCGTCGTTATCACTATCTCTATGTCTTCTGCGTCCAGGTTCACGAAAACCTTGCCGTTGTTGTCGAAGTCAAGCGCTTTCAGGAGGTTGAAGACTGCGATGTCGTACGCGTCTACAGGGTCGTATGCGCCGTCTGAGAGAGTGTGGTTCGACTCTGTATAGCTGCACCTCTTGGCTCCGGAGTAGTCTCCTGGGATCGACTTGTTGTTGAAGAAGTCATCCTCGAACTGTATCCTCCACTCGCAGCCGTCTGTCTTCTCAACGACTTCTGAGCGGGAGGTGGTCGATGGCACGAGGGCTGTGTATATCAGCGTGTTGTTGGGCGAGCAGCCAGTATTGTTGATCGGCTCGTCCCCTGTCTCGATGTATATCGTGTTAGGTCCGTTGGTCAATAGGTTCGCCGGCGCCTGTATTATGTAAGGGTCCCCCAGGTTGATGTAGTTTGAGCTGTACTCTGAGAGGTTGAAGACAGTGTTCGAATTCACCCTTAAGAGCTTGGTCCAGTGCTCTCCTGAGTAGGATGTCACTTTCGCGTCCATCACCCTTATCCCTAAGGGAATGTCCACTGTCGGGTTGCAATTTCCGAACTGGACTGTCTGCATCTCCACTCCTATCTCGTTCGGTTCAGGCGCGCCTACGAGGGGGACGAAGGTGTATGAGAGGTATGAGTCTCCGTAGAGGTTCGACGCTGAGAGGTTCCCTCCTGATAGGATGATGGTCTGGCTCTTCACGGTGGCTGATATTATGTTCAGGACGACTTGGTTGTAGAAGTCAGCGAGGGCTGAGACGTTGTCGCTCTTAGCGTAGAGCCCTTCCCCGCAAAGCGCGATGCCGCTCAGGGTGGGCTCGTCTGCGCTTGAACTGAAGCCTACTGCGAAGACCTGTATCCCCCAGTCTTCTCTCGCGTCGCACGCGGCTTGTATGGCGTCGTCGCTTCCAGTGTCGCTTGATCCGTCGCCATCAAGGTCTCCTGTGTATCCTTGCTCTGTGCACTCCACGTTCGCCTGTCCGTCTGTCATGACGAGCATCGCGCCTGAACCTGACTTGTTCACTCCTATCAGCTGGAGATCGAACTTCGCGCTTGCAGCGTCATTTGAGAGCTCTACTGCCACCACGTTGTCTCCTGTCCTGAAATACCTTCCAGCCACAGGTATGCCCCTTCGGTCCCAGTATGTGCCGTTGGTGTCCTCGTCTGCCTCGAATACGACGTTGCCGTTCACGTATATCTTTGTCCGGTCGTCGCTTAGAAGGTTTATGAATCCTCTCTGCGCCGTGGCAGTGCTTGCCAAGGTGAAGTGCTTCCTGAAGTAGTACCTGTCAGTGTTGTTCGAGACCCTTAGCTGGACGTTGTCGAAGTAGACATATCCCCACTCGTCGCTGGCGCTCGCCCGAAGCTTCGCTCCCAGCACCAAGTAGTATGACCCTGCGGCAGGGATCATGCTTGTCAGGTCGAGTAGTGCCGTGCCTGAGAATTCCTGGTCAGGGTCATCGACTGAGTATATCTCTGGGTCAGTGTCTCCATTCGAGTGGAGCGTGTCCAGGTCGTCTCCAAGGTAATATTCTGTTCCGTTGGGAAGTATCCACTTGGCCTTTATCCACACCTCGTCGTTGCTCTCGAAGGGATTGTCGTTCCCGTCCCATTCATAGTCGAACGAGAGCATGGCGCTGCCATTGACTGCCAGGAATGAGAGCATCTCAGAGGTTATGTTAACCTCTATGCCGTACGCTCCTGAGCAGTCGTATCCTGAACAGGCGTTGTTGTTCGAGCCGCCTGTCCTGAAGTCCAGGTTCAGGTGGCCTCCGCTTGCGCCGTTGTAGTCAACGGTGTCGTCGTATCCGAACGCGTCTGATCCGCCTGCCCAGTCCCAGCCGTCGTCGCTCCCGCTTATGCCGAAAGTATTTGCAGTGCTGTTGATGATGCTTGAGGTGAAGTCGTTTGGCGCGCCTGCAACGTCTGATGAGTGCTCCCAGAGGTTGACGTATTCCTGGTCTGCTGTTATGTTGCTCGTGCTAAGCTCTGTCGTCACGGCTACTGATCCTGAGACGTAGTGTCCTAGGACTGCACTGCCGCCAGGCCATGCGGAGTCGTCGTAGTCTATCTCGTACCAGGCATCTCCTTCTGTGTCGTTCGCTGGCGCGCCTTGGAATGAGTTGGTCTCGTAGAGCCAGGAGGATCCTGTGGCGATGAGCGTGGTCCTTGAGGCTCCTGCGACCAGCTGGTCTCGCCCGCTGTTTATCCCGCAGCATATGCAAGTAGAGGTCGTAGGGGTGTATCCTACCTGCGGATCAGCAGTGCCTACAGTACTATATATGAGCGTCAGGTTAGTTGTGGGTGATACTGTGCTTCCAGTCACTGTGGAGGTCGCGTATGAGACCAGGCCTATCGTGTTCCCGCTTATGTTCAGGACGTCTTCTGCGAACTGCTTGTCAAGGCACTTGGCGACGCTGAGGCGCTGGGTGTCTGAGTCGTTGAGGTCTGCGTTGTCGCAGTTCCTCCTCGTCCCTGAATCATAGTCTGCGCCTATCATCTTCCAGTCCATGCTTCCGCTCACGTCGGTGATGAGCATGACCTCTGAGTTCCCCAGCAGCTGTGAGTCGTATGATATGTTCTCGAAACCCATCCTGAGCGGGACTGTCTTCTGGTTGAGGTTAGTGTAGTTGAGTATCGTCTGGAGGGTGAAGTCATCAAAGGTTAGCGATTGCTCTGTGGTGCTGTCAGTGTCTGCGAGGACGGTCGTGTTCCCTATTGTCAGGTAGAATGTGTCGTTGTAGGCAGTGATGTTGTGGTCTGCCAGGTAGTGGAGATAAAGGGTCATGGAGGTGAGGTTTCCTGGCACGTAGAACGAGTCGTAGAGGTTCACGATCCCTCTTATGTCCGGAAAGTAATAAGTCCTGCTGGTCGAGGAGATGCTTGGCAGGAGATCGTCTGTCTTGAAATCTATCCTGAGGTGCCCTCCTGCGATGTACGCCTTGCTCTGGCTCTGGAACGAGAGTGATATGTTGTTCCTGCCAGGGCTTATGGACTCGTTGCAGCCAGTCAGGTTCCAGACTTCAGGAGTCATGTTCGAGGTGGTGGATGAGAGGTTCATGCACTGGTTCCCGTTGAGGTATACTGTGAAGTTCCCTCCAGGGTCTCCTTCCAGCGTCATCCTGGTCACGTCGTCGGCTGTGACGTCGCTTGGCACGTCTATGAAGACAGTTATGTTCCCTTGGCCTACGAATCCTCCGAAGTAAGCGTAGCTGCTAGTCCTTTTGTCCTTGATCTTACGCAGGTACGCTGATGAGGTCGATCCTTCAAGGGGCGCTCCCTGCATGACGCCGGTTATCATCCTGTCTGCGACGTACACGTCTGTCTGCGAAGAGAACGTCTGGTTGAAGAGGACGTCTGAACCCAGCTCTAGCTGGAACCCCGTGTTGTTGGGGAGCAGTCCTGAGAGCACTTCCTGTGCCAGCTCTGAGGCGAGGGTTGTCTCGTTGGCCGCCCAATAAGTCCCTATCTGCTCTATGAGCGTGAGCGCCGACTCGGTGTAGATGCTTGAGGAGTTGTAGTAAGCGTATCTTGATGGTGAGAGCTCTTCCATCCTGATCTGCGAGAGGGCGTTGAGCAAGTCTGTCGTTATGTATTGCACGCTCTCCTTCGGGTGCTCTTTCACTGCGTATTGCGATATGAGGATCAGTCCTGCGAGCAGGATGCTGGCTGCGAGGAACGCGTCC
Source organism: Candidatus Woesearchaeota archaeon (assembly GCA_016930415.1). GTDB lineage: Archaea > Nanobdellota > Nanobdellia > Woesearchaeales > SM23-78 > SM23-78. The sequence goes on from JAFGGS010000019.1 coordinate 12,199, forward strand.
ATCGTGAATATGAATGCCTTCTTTCCTAGCCCCAAACGTACACCACCATCCTTACGATGCTTGAATCATAGACCGCGAACCTGTTGATGACGACGAGGTCATCATAAACAGTAGATGTGAAGTTGAGGTAGTGGCAGTCAAGGGAAGGCGTCAAGGTGTAGTTCACGTCCACGTCGGGACTTCCGAACGTGCAGAAGTCCCCGAACTCTATCAGGTCGCCGTCTGAGCCTTCGAATACGACCAGGAAGTCATGCAGCGTCTGGAGCCTTGGCTTCATGGCTTCGTAGCTCGCGTTCGTCATGTTCATGCCAAGGGTCACCTTGCTCTCGTTGATCCTGCCCAAGGTCGCAAGTCCTGGCCTGATGATGGTCGTCTCGTCCCAGTCTGCAGGCGTCCCCTCGGCGAGCAGGTACTCGCTTATCTTGATCGCGTCTTTCTTGAGCTCTCCGAAGGAGGTGTTTGAGGAGAACGTGTTGAGCAGTATGTTGAAGGCTATTATCGCCGCGGCTGAGAAGAGTATCAGGCTCACGGTCACGTCCATTATCCACACTTGTCCTTTCCTTGAGATCATCTTTGCTTCTATACTCCTTTTTTCAGCCCATCTAGCTTATCTGGATGCTGCCATCTTCTAGCTTTGATATCATGTTAGGGCCTGTCTGGAAGGCGCCTGTGACTTCGGGAATCGTGAATACCAGGTCGTTGTTCTTGTAGGTTATGAATATCTCGTTTTCGTCTCCTGAGATGTTGACGTCCACCCCGTTTATCTGTTCCGGGACTGTGATGTTCCGGAGGTAGCCTGTCTCGAAGTGGGATGCTAGGATTATCTCGTTCTGGAGCGAGTATCCCAGGTCTTGGAGGTTCTTCAGGTTCCGCTCTTCAGAGTAGCTCGCGAACAAGGCGTAGGCTGTCCAGGCCATGGAGGCTATAAGGACTATGAGCATCATCACTATGCCTACGAATTCCAGCGCGACTTGTGCTCTTGACAAAAAAATCACTCCCTCCCTGGATTCATCCTAAAAAAGCTTAAAAGCCTTCTGACTTGAAGCGTCCTTGATGCTAGTAATCAGTTATCAGGACGTCGAAAGTCCTTGCTTCCACCATGATGTGCTTTATCCCTGACCCCGTCGATACTGTGCTCATGCTCGAGAAGTTCGCAGCTGACCATCGGACTATCTCCTGGATCCCTCCCGGCGTCGAGACGTTGAAGGCTATGCTGCTCCCAAGGATCGATATTGCGTTTATGTTCTTCGGCATGTAGACCGTGAGGGTCTTCTTGCTCGGCGCTCCCAAGTAATATACCTCGTCTGCAGCGTCCCGTATCTCGCTCGCCACCTTCTCGACCTGGCTTCCCGCGATCTCCGTGTTCAGGGTCTCTGACTGCTTGTAGAACACGAATATGAGCGGCAGGCTCATCAGCATGGCGAAGCCTACGACAAGCAGGAACTCTAAGCTCACCTGCGCATCCTTTCGCACTCTCATGAAAACAAACCCTCTTTTCAAGAAGCCTAATCGACTGTGCAGTTTATAAATTTATTCTAAACGATGTTAAGATAACATCTCAGGAGATTCAAAGCTAGCAGTTCATTTCGTTGAATAGCTCATTTAATTCAAGGGGTCTTTTTTCTTGATATTCAGCGTTTTCCTTCCAATTGCAGAATGCGCCTTAACGTAAGAGGTTTTAATCCGCTGGCAAGATAATGAGCATTTCTTGAGTATGTTTCTCCGTACTTTGCAGCTATTGTTAATAATCTTCTGTCATGAGAGCTTCCTTGTGCAATCGCATTCTCTTTCTCTGCCCGCAGAGCATTATGTCTGATGGCTTCAGGGGTTATTCTCATATTCAGACATGATTGTCTGATCTGCTCTAATCCCAATTCTGAGCCGTAAATCCTCTCACCTGTAAATAACGGGTCAGTAACGCTTATATCGAGCCTTGAAATGAGAAGTGCGAATTCATTCCTGTTCAACTCATATATATCAAGCCAGCCATTAAAGTACGTCCTTGAGGGATTATCAGATATTATAAACAAATCTATGTCGCTCGTGGGTTTTCTTGAACCATAAAGCAACATAAGAATCACATTCTGGAATTCTGGGCCATACACCCGCTTGACGCTCTCTACGATCTCGATGGGTTTTTGCCTATTAGGGAATCCTAATTGAGACAAGAAATCTTTCCGCCCCATAGCCTGCTCTGCACCGAAGAAATACTCTCCAGCCGCCAGATAATCCGGATGTAGAATGGTTCTCTTACGTTCCCAAGAGTTGCTGTTTCCAGTCTCTTTGCATAGCAGGCATTCCATCCATACCGCGAATCCTTCATAGTTCCAAAGATTCGACCCTGGAAATCCGAGATGCTGCACTTCAGGATCTCGCTGAGAGGAGAGATATTCTGTTACAGAATCGGAAGTTTGGTCTGGAATCGCGATAATCCGGCCTAGTTTTGATTCTTCACAGAAGAGCCCGTGACCGTATAATTCATGAAACGCATTTGATATCAGCGACACGGCATCGCTCCTAATATAAGCACGATGGGCTTGGGGGACGTATATTCCTTCCGCGTTCTTCTCGAATCCGGAAGTCATGCAGAATCGTTCCCAAGAGTCTGGATCGTACACTTCGAGTCTTGATTTTGTAAGCGATAATCCAATTTCCAAAGAGACATAGTTCTCTGCGTCTGCAAGCGCGTGTTCAAGACATCCTGGATCTCCCATATTCTCAGCTCAGTCTTTCTTCTTGCGTTCTGATCCCTCTTCATGGAGAGCTTTTAGTATCTCCTCAGCGGCCTCTCTTGTCAGTTTTGGCTCTACGTAGAAGTATACTAGGTTCGTGACTGCTCGCGCCACGTCTTCTGGGAGCAGAATATCACAAGACCAGAAACCATCGTATTCTTTCACTTCGTCAATAAGGCCATAGTCATTCTTGTCTTTGATAAACATCTTGTAGAAGCGCACAAGGTCCTCTCTTACCAAGTCTATGTTCAACTCAATCGCTCCATCTTTCTTATTTCGCATCATAGTATCACCGTTTTCGTATGTTCACGATCTAAAACAAAAAAATAAGGATAAAAAAAGAATTTGTGGGGAAGTCTAATATTCTCCCACGGATCAATAGTCTGAACCGCGTCTTAATGAACTCAATCCGCCCGTATGTAGGAGATGATCCGCCATTGCAAGCTCATATCCGTTCATGCGGTGAGAGATCCTGTCTTCACCATACATCTTGAAGCCCCCGCCATAAAGGGTAGTCCCTCCGTCATTGCTGTGCATGTGAAGTTGGGTCCCGCATGCTGGAAAGTCGAATATCTGGGCGGGCGGGGTGTATAACGCCACAGTATCCGCAGCGTATGCGTCTATCGTTGCCGTCTTCCTTGTTTGCGTTGGCGCAAACTCCAACATATGTTCTAGTCTTTGTTCCATTTTCTCAGTCCTCCTTCCTCTCGTGTTTCAGTTCTACATAGCTCTCGCTAGTTCGTGTTTTCTTCTGTCTGTTGCGTGATTCTAGGTGTGAATTCTGGTGATGAGGAAGCTTTTCAACAAGTATTGTAGTGGATCGTCTGATTTATAATCGATTAGGAAAATTCCGGAAATCTTTCGGATATGATTCCGCAAATAAACCAGATTAAAAGATAAGATTCGTTTTTTTAAAATATTTCCACCAAAATATCGTAAAATATTTAATATATTACTGATAGGATGAATGGTATGCGAAATAAATCGTCTGAATCGTATAAAATAAAAGCCATCGATAAAAAAATACTTGGACTAATCCAAAATGATGACCTATGCACTCCCCAAGTCACAAAAATCGCACACAGAACTGGATTACCGACATCAACCGTGCATTCAAAACTTAACAGGATGAAAGCAGCAGGCATAATAAAAGAATACTCTGCCACCCTAGACGCCAGAACTCTAGAAAGGGACTTCGTAGCATTCATCCTAGGGCAAATCAGCTTCTCAAAAGAAAAGGACTTCGACAGCGCAGGAGAAGAGCTGAAGAGAATACCTCAAGTTGAGGAAGTGTACTTCATCACAGGAGAATGGGACTACCTGGCAAAAGTCAGGGTAAAAGACAAGGAAGAATACTATGAAGTCATGCAAAAAATAGCAAAATGCTTCGGTGTAAGAGCCAAAGGCATGATCTCACCAAAATGCTTCAAAGACACCCATAAAATAATGCTATAAAAAAATACTCTATCTCCACACGAGTATGTGCATCCAGTAGCTCCTGCCCGCGATCTTGACGATTCGCTTGTAGTCGTACATATTCTGGGTGCTTGCATCTACCTTCGCCTTGATGGCTGGCCTGACTGTCTCTGGTCCTTCGCAGCAGGTCACCCAGTGCATCTGATTCCCTGCGTCCAGGTAGTTGATCTGGAAGCCAGGCCTCCTGCCAGCACAGTCAGGATGCACGAAATCGCAGGTTCCGCCCTGGAATTCCACTCCATCACAATTAGGGTTGCAATAACCATTCTGGTCAAGGCAGTTCTCGTCGCAGCTAAGACCACGATACAAGTAAAAGTCGCGCTGGACCATCCTGTTAGCCTGGATCTCGACAGTCTCCATGCTAGGCTGGAAGCCATCAGCTGAAGCCCGGAACTGGTAGGTGCCGACAAACGCGTTGTGAACCTCGTAGTAGCCCACGCTGTTGGACTTGCCGCTGGCCTCAAGCGCGTCCGGGTTGAAGCCGTCAGGAAGGTTCAGTGGCTTGCCGGCGACAGTCGTCGGGACTGACACGTACCATCCTGGGTTGTCGCCGTCGCGAATCGTGCCGTTCAGGCTTCCGTAGCAGCTATTTAGGTCAGCGACATCGATATTCCCGTCGCAGTCGTCGTCTATGCCGTTGGTGCAGAGGCTGGACGTGTTCTCATACCCCACTCTACAATACCCTAAGCGGTCTATGCAGTCTGTAGGCTCGTTGCAGCAACCCCTGCCGCCGGCAGGATTAGTCCTTGTGATGTAGAACTCGGTCTCGGGAGTGTTTCCGCAGCACTCAGGGCCTTCACGGCCTGTGGGTACGTAGCCTCCGAAGCCCGCAGATTCGTTGCCGCGCAGCCAGTTGGCAGCCGCGCAGTTGGTGCAGACTGTCTGGCTGGCGTCAGCGTCAGTGCAGTCGCCTCCAGCGATGTTGCAGTAATATCCTGTCTGGCACTCGTCAGGCGCGCAAGCAGACCTGTTAGTGTAAGTGCATATGTGGCTCTCGCAGGTCTCATCGACGCAGTCATCCTGGTCGCACAACGTAGCGTCTGTGTCGCAGCAGATGTCTCCGTCAGGCTGCCTGACGCCGTTGCAATCAGGATCATCGCAGTCGATCAAGCCGTCGCAGTCAGTGTCTATGCCGTCGCTGCAAAGTGCAGGATCGTTCTCTATCTGGATCATGGCATCGTTCCAGCCAGGCACGTTATCACACAAGGAGTCGCCGCACTCATAATCCCAGTTGTCGTCGTCAGCGTTTATGCCAGTATTGTTCCACTCGCAAGCAGGGCAAGTCTGGTATCTTACCGCAGGCCCTACTGTGAGGCACCTCGTCTGCGGGGGAGTGCATTGCCTGTTGGAATCGACGTAGTTGTCATTGTTGTCGCACAGCTTGTCTGTGCAGTTGACGTCTGCACCGTCACCGTCATTGTCAGTGCCGACGTGGTCGTCTGTGGCTGCTGCGTCGTTGCAGTAGCCCCTGCCGCTTGAGAGGCTGCAGCCCCAATTGACCCAGTAATACTTGCCGGCCTTGCAACCGAAGTCCTCGTAATCCTCGCAGTCCTTGGCACGCGTGATGCGGCTTGCATCGCTAGCCACCTGTTCAGGGTCCAATATGGTCGGGTTCAAGCACGCGTCGTTGAAAGCAGGGCCAGTGCATTGGCCTCCGCTGCAGGCATTATAATCAATCACATAACCCGCAGTCTGATAGACAGCGCCCCCGTCAGAATCAAAAGAAGCCTTGTTCAAGCAGTTCTCAGAATCCCAGTAGCAGTCATCCCCGCAGGAATAAGCAGTCGAACCCTCACACTTTGTAGAGCCGACAGCGCATTCTCCCTCGTCAATGCAAGACCAGCTGCCAGGCCAAGTGCAAGAGCTAGTGCAAATCTTCTGTTGAGAGCCGCAATTACCGCAAGTGACACCAGCCAAAGTCGAACCAGGACTGCAGCCCTCTCCATAACAGCGATACTGATCAGACCACTTGCAATTAGAGCCACAATACCTTTGGTTCGTGCCGGAGTTGCAGTTGCCGCAGGAGGTTGGGCTTGCCTCAGGCCAACCAACCCAAGTAGAAGCAGTACAATCACAAGGAATACCACATTTTGTACCTAGCCATGCTTCTCCGTTTGGGCAGCAGTGGCCGTTGCTGCATGTTTGCCCATTGCAGCACCAGATGTCGCTTGCGCAGCTTCCGCCATTAGCATGGCAGTTATCGTAGTTTCCGTTGTTGCAGACCACGTCGTAGCCCACGCCGTTGAGCCTCTCCCCGTTTGAGTTGCATATGTGCCATGAGGTTCCCATGTGGCAGATCACGTCTTGACCAAAAGACAAGCCAGGATATTTCATGACGTCTTCAGGACCATTTCCGCCAGTATCACCACAACCCATACCCCAAGCGCTTCCGATGCAGCTGCCTCCTTGGATTATCTTTCCGGTGCCAGCCCAAGTCCAGGTTCCTTTATCATCAGGAAGCCAATCATCCACTTCAACCGCGCGAGCACAGCAAGTACTTCCGCAGCCACTAAAACCGCTAGGACCTTCAAGGTCATTGTCCTCGTCAATATCGCCTTTAATGAAAATTCCGCCTGCAAGGTAGCTTGCAGATGCAAAGACGCTTAGGAACATCGAGATCATGATAGCTGTTGTCAGCAATAACAATACCCTCTGGAAAGGAAGTTTTCCCATTAAAAGACACCTCTTGAATTCAACCCTGAATATCCTGTTCTCTGAATAGCCTGATATAAAAAGGTTGCGGTTAAAAGGGCGCAGACGAGTAACCCAACATAAAAAGGTCTAAAGCTGGCCATTCAGGAGATGCAGTACTCTGAAAAACCTGAGAATAAGGAAGAAAATGAAAATAGTATAAGCAAAGATTGTCGAGCCCAGGCGTTCATTGCACGCAATCCCTAGCATCAGGACAAGTAGTCTGCAAATAAGGCCTGTTATACATGATCTTACCGATAGTCTCCGCATTCTGGGTAGGGTTGCCTGCACTATCACAGTTGGAAAGAGCATCCGCAAAACCTAGAGCCTCAGGAGTGTCTGTACAGACAGTCTGCATATTAAATTGACCGCCAACTCTAAAGACAACCACTCCAGTCTTGATTTCACCAGGGATATCAGAAGGCCGCATCCCAGTTGCCACAAGATCAGATATCATCCCAGAATAGAACAACAAGTATCCGTCTGCATCATTGATGTTAGGCCATTGGCTTTCTTCAACCTGACTGGCTAGTCGAATGCCATTTGGAAGCTTTCCATCAGACCAACGGGATAAGTTGTTGCTAGCAACGTGAACCACATAGCTTACTAAAGCAGAATCCATCAAATTCCTGTTTGCCAAGACAATAGTGTCTCCTTCAGCCCCATATTCTCCTATGTCATATAAGAATGCACCCCTGTATTTATTCGGGTTGAACCTATTCAGAACGCTTCCGCGCCCCTTCTCAAATTTTCCGTACGCGTCCTCGTCGCATATGACGTCGAGTGGCGCCTGCTTGTAGGCGAGGTCGACTGTTGCTGCACCGTTGCCACTAAAGGTAACCGGCGTCTTTCTTATGACGCAGCCATCGGCTGATATAAGGACTCCCGGAACAACTCCTGCAGGCACTTGGTCTGCCTCTGCTATGCTGTAGCTTCCGTTCCTGATTGCGATGGGTCTTCCCTGGACAGTCATTGTTCCGTTGCCAACGCTTCCACCCATCAAGTCAGTTACTAATCCTGAACCAACTGCGAAAGGAGAGCTTGGACCAGTACCACCATCTCCACCGTTGTCGCTGCTTCCGCCACAAGCAACGCCTGCAAGCGATGCAAGCACAGCCACACCCAC
>JAFGGS010000020.1 GCA_016930415.1 Candidatus Woesearchaeota archaeon
TGATTAAGATGCAAAAACGTTCCATCAATAAGTGGAATGAGAGGGCGAGAGGAATAGCAAATGATCGAGATTGAGAAGACTTACCTTTCAAAGAGTATTCCGCCAGAAGCATTGAAGGGCAGGTCAAAGGAGATAACCGATGTCTACATACCCCCCTCAAGAACTCATCCCGACCTTAGGATTAGGAAGAACGGTGACAAGTACGAGATCACCAGGAAGAATCCTGCCAGGAATCACGGACAATCACGTCCGGATTCCAGGACCAGAAGTGGTTCTCATTTTCGTACACGTTTGTAAACCACGCAGTGGTTTGCTCAGAAATCAGCGGATTTTTGTTGTCCAATAGCCCCGCCATGAGAAGCGCCGAGTGCGTGACGGAAGAGGAACACATTATCTTTTGGTCTCAAGAAGTCTGGATCTGGCAAACAATCAATAAAGGTTCATTTCAGGAGCTTTTGGATGGCCGATATGAACTCTTTTGCTACAGACAGGATGTGCTTTGCTTCTTCTTTTGTTATGTCCTGCTTCTCAAGGCCGTAACTTATGTCATGGCGCTCCAGGCGCAGTGTGTTGAGCTCGTTTAGGAATCTCTTTTCCAGGTTGTCCGCATACTTCTCTTTCAAGTAGATGAACAGGGCAAAATGGCTCTTTTCTCTCATCCCGTCCTTGAACAGTATTGCTCTGGCGGCATGGAAGATTGAGGCGTAGCTGTTTAGCACAGTCTCTTCGTACATCTCTAGAGACAGGAGCTTTTCTGCTCGCTCAAGCTTATAGAGCGATACGTCGATTGACTTGCTTGATTTTCTTCTATCTGGAGTTTCTTTTTTCAGGAGGCCTTTTTCAATGCAGTCTTTGACGTTCATCTAGTTCACCACTGGCATTTCCCCAAAGATGCATATGCCGTCTATTATCACAGCATCATAATACGCCTTGTCAGTCAATGCTTTTTTTCTCCATTCCTGCATAGTATATGAGGATATTGACAGTTCCCTTGCCAGCCTTTCTTCCGCTTTCAAGGGCTTTATTTTTAGGGGTTTTCTTGATAGCAGAACTACGTCCACGTCGCTTTTTGGGCTGTCTAAGCCTTTTGCTGTTGATCCGTACCATACGATCGACTGCACATCAGGGTACTCCTTTGATATTTCTTCCACCAAGCCTGAATCTGATATTTCCCCTGCATTCGCAGCTATTTTAAGCTGCCTTGTCAGAAAGCTCTCTTCATTCAGTGCGTATTGATGTTGTTTACCAACAATCTTTCTCGTCAGGATTTTCTTCGAATATAGGTAATCGATGCAATTTTTTGCTGTCGAGACGCTGACCTTGGCTTTTCTCGAGAGTGACCGCATGGATTCTTCAGCCATCGTCTTGCGGAAAGCTTGGAATACTGCAAACAGCGCATATTTCTCCATCATTCGATATATAGAACACGTGTTCTTTAAATAGTTTTTCATTTTAATATGTTCTACTTAAGAAACAAGTGTTCTTTTAAAAGAACAAGATGGCGTCCATAAAATAGCCCCGCCAGGGCGCACGCCAAGTGCGTGACGGAGGAGGGAAACATTTTCTTGGGTGCCCAGAGGTGACTACAAAACAAAGGAAATGTAGACACCCAAATGAGATTTGTAGGTGTAACGAGATAATAGCCCCGCCAGGGTTCGAACCTGGGTCGCCGGATTTCTTCAAGCTGTTTTTTCGTGCTTGCCAAAGTCCAGTATGCTTGACCGCTACACCACGGGGCTGTCTATTGTTCTTCTGAGAAAAAAACCTTTGCCGATTTATAAAGCTTCTTTTCCCGAGGCCGGATTCACTCGTAGTCTGAGCTTGCTCTCTTGGTTGCGTATTCTGCGCATCTGCCTTGCTCGTAGGCGTCTGTGAGCATCTCGTGGCATTTCTCCGGCGCTCCTTGCAGGCCTGCTATCTCTCCGTAGCATCTCATCTTGAGTTCTGAGTCTGATATTCCTGAGCAGGCTTTGTAGTCGGCCGCCGCGACTGCCGCTCTCACCAGGCACTCGTCTCTCTTTGCGGTGTTGGCGCAGTCCTCTATCGAAAGGACGGTCGTGGCTGGCGTCTTTTCAGGCAGTTCAGAGCTTAGCTCTTGCTGCTTTGCTTTTTGCAGGCTGTCGTCTTGCTGCTCTGCGCAGCCAGTCATCAGGGCGATTGCCATCAACGCGAGTATCAGCAGTGCTAGTCTCATCTTCTTAAGCTCGTTTTTTTATCGTGTTTTCATCTCTTGTTTTTCTATTTAAAAGTATCGTTTAGCTCCAGAAGGGGTTTGTTGACAACAACTTTTTTATATCTCTCAAGTTTTCCTTTGGCCCGGGATGAGGATTGTTTCTTTGAAGCTGAAGAATGTCAGGTCTTACGTAGACGAGTCTATAAGCTTCCCGCAGGGAGTCACTTTGTTGTCCGGTGACATCGGCTCTGGCAAGACGACTATCCTGCTCGCGCTCGAGTTCGCGGTCTTCGGCTTGATGAAGGGAGTCTTGTCTGGCAGCGCTCTTCTCAGGCACGGCTCGCAGCAAGGGTCTGTCACTCTCAACATGTTGATTGGGGATGACGACGTCTCGATCTCCCGCTCGCTTAAGCGTTCTAAGTCTGGAATAGTCCAGGAGCCTGGCACGCTGGTAGTGAACGGCTCTTCTTTCGAGGGCACTCCTCAAGAGCTCAAGTCCAGGATCCTAGATCTTCTAGGCTATCTCGAGTCTTTGCTTACCAAGTCTAAGTCCTTGATCTTCAGGTACACTGTCTTCACGCCTCAGGAGGAGATGAAGCGCATCTTGTACGAGTCTAGGGATGAGCGTCTTGACATCTTGAGGCGCCTCTTCAACATCGACAAGTACAAGCGGGTGAAGGATAACGTCTTGAATTACTCGAGAGAGCTTAGGAACCAGGTCAACTTCTCCGAGGGCAAGCTTGATGGCTTGGCTGAGAAGAGGAGGGAGGCTCAAGGGTATAAGGCTCAGCTCGAATCGTTGCGTCACGAGCTCTCTTCGCTTGAGGAGTCGCTCTCGCATTCTGAGAAGGAACTCGCATCTTCAGAGGAGTCCTTGAAGCGCGCAGAGGCTGCTCTTGAGAAGGCCAGGTCTTCTGAACTCGAGGCCGAGGTGAAGAGGCAGGAGTTGCAGTCCAGGACTCGGGAGGCTGGGCGGGTCGAGCGAGAGCTTGACAGGGCCAGGCTTGAGGTTGAGAAGTCGCTAGTCTCCCTTGAGGGTTTTGACGCGTCCAGGGCTGACGAGATCCAGGCTAAGGCTCTTGCGAAGCGAAAGGAGCTCTCATCCTGCGAGGAGAAGCTCTCTGAGATAATCTCTAGGAAGGCTGAGGCCTTGTCCAAGAAGGCCTCGTCTGAGAGCATCATCTCTAAGATATCTAAGATTGACAAGTGCCCTACTTGCCTCCAGGAAGTCTCTCCTGGCCACGTCGACGCTGTCAAGTCCCGTGAGAACGTGATAATATCCGCATGCAACTCTAACGTGTCAAAGCTTGACGAGTTCGAGCAGAAGTACAAGGAGCGCAAGAAGGCGCTGGAGTCTGAGCTTGAGAATTATGCTAAGAGCGAGCGTGAGTTCGCTGTGAAGAGCGTGCTTTTCAGGGAGCTGGAGGACAAGAAGAGGCAGAAGGCTTCTTTGGAAAAGGAGCTATTGGCCTTGAAGAAGCGCTTGGATGAGGATTTCTTGAGGCTCTCTGATCTTGAGAAGATGCCTTCGGCCTCGAAGGAGGTGAGGCTGGCTGTTGAGGAGGCAAGGAAGCTCGTGTTGAAGAAGAGGGAGTCTAGGGAGGAGGCGTCGAGGGCAGTTGTCGAGCGAAGGACTAGGTCTGATACTATCTCAAGGGTCTTGCTCCAGCTTGAGAAGGAGCTTGGCAGGCTGAAGGAGGAGGAATCCAGGCTCGCGATTCTTAAGGAGAGGCGCAACTGGCTCGAGTCTGATTTCTTAAAGCTTGTGGATTCTGTCGAGAAGAGCGTGCTTGCAAGGATCTATTCTGAGTTCAACAGCTTCTTCCAGGAGTGGTTTGGCACCTTGATCGAGGACGATACCATCAAGGTCTGGCTTGATGACTCGTTCTCCCCTGTCATCGAGCAGAACGGGTATGAGACTTTCCTTGAGAACTTGTCTGGCGGGGAGAAGACGAGCGTCGCCTTGGCTTACAGGCTAGCGCTCAACCGCGTGGTGAACGACTTCCTGAGCGGCGTGCGCACCCGCGACCTTATAATACTTGACGAGCCAACAGAAGGATTCTCTACTGAGCAGCTTGACCGCGTGCGGGAGGTCTTGAACCAGGCTAACTTGCTCCAGACCCTGGTCGTGAGCCACGAGTCCAAGATGGAGGGCTTCGCAGACCAGGTCATAAGGGTGTCTAAACAGAATCACACGAGCAGGATTTTCTCATAGGAAAACAGCGTTGAGATGTCCTTTTGCATCAGAGGGCTTCATCAAAAGCTTTATATAGTATGGAGACTCAAAGAGGGATTAAAAATAAGCAAAAGGTGTGTTTAAATGAGGCTTTCGATGTTTCCAAAGGTTTTCATGATAGTTCTTATCGTGTGTGCGTTGTCACTTGCAGTTAGCGCAGACCCTCTCAACATACTTCTCAGGGGCCCATCTGACGGCTCGACCACCACTTCCTTAAAGGTAGAGTTCATATACGGCTTTGACAACGTCCCTGAGATGAAGAACTGCTCGCTCCACCTGAACGGCGTCCTTACAGAGACCAGGGGTTCGCTCATCAAGATGGAGAACAACAGGATCACTACGAACCTTGAGGCTGGTGAGTATGATTGGTTCATAACCTGCATCGACTCTGAAGGGAACGACCTCGTCTCTGAGACCAGGACCTTGACTGTCGATATCGAGACCTCCAGCATGGAGGGTTTCGAGATAATCTATAATCCTACTTCCCTTAGGAGTTACTTGATCCCTGTATTCGAGGGCAAGGAGACCATCGTCCTTCCGGCGATGAAGGCCGGCGAGGACATACGCATAAAGACCTCGAAGGCACTCTACTATCTTGACGTGCTCAAGATGGGCTCTATCAATGACAACAGCTTCGTCGAGATCAGGGACCGCGTGAATAGCAGGCTCCAGAAGATCGTCGTCGGCGAGAAGTTGTCGTTCGACCTGGATGACGATGGCAAGGCAGAGGTAGCGCTCATGCTTGAGAAGGTCGTGAGGAACGTCGACGCTTACTTCGTAGTCGAGCCTTACCCTGAGTCGACAATAGTTGAGGAAGACGCTTTGCAGGAACCTGAAGAAGAGCCTGTCGTTCCAGAGGAGACTGTAGAGGAGGAGCAAGAGACGCCTGTTGAGGCCGTGCCTGAAGATAAGCCTGCAGAACCGGAAACAGCTCCACAGACAGACGTCGAAGAGACTCCTGCTGAGACAGGGGAGATGAGTCCTGCGGTCAAGTATAGCATAATAATCATAGTCATAATGATTATTCTAGCAGCGATCTTCTACACGCTTGTTAGCAGGAAAAAAGAACCTCCCAAGAAGGAGCAGCCCGCGGTAGAGGAGCCAACGAAGGAGAGCTCAGAGCATCACGCTCATCATTCCCAGCATCGCCATCATAAGAGCTTTGATGTCATCAGGAGCGATTCACGGAAGAGAAAATGAACCCTAAGACCTTAGACAAGATCTTTGTAGCTTTAATCTTCGGCATGATATTCGTCGTGCTCAGCCAAGAGGTCGTGGTGACCGGAAGGTCCGTCGCAGTGCCTGACCTTGAGGACTTCGTCTCTGATGAGCAGCCGGCGATTCCAAGCCTCGACAGCGGCTTGTTTGAGGAGAAGAAACTCTTCTTCAGCCTTGAGGGGAGCTTGAACGTCAACCTGCCAAACCTCCATGAAGGGGTCGTGATGCACGTGATCGACGGCCTTGACACTTATGGCATCACTGTTCTTCACGTGGTCCAGGATTACTCCAGGGGCGACGAGTACGTGAACTTGCTTATCAGTCCAGGCGACAAGAGGCTTAGACTTGGAGAGGGCGAGAAGGCTCTGGTTGACTTTGATAACGACGGCAAAGCAGACGCGCTCCTGCGAGTGGAAAGCATCGCCAGGTCAAGGGCGACCCTCAGCCTTAAGAATCCTTGAGAGAGGAAGCGTTCTGGCAATAAAAAAATAACCTATTTAAAGGAGTGCTTGTTCTGGAGGGGATTAAGCATATCAAGCGGGGCTGTAGTGTAGCTTGGAGCCACGGGCGCCCAGAGGAATCGAAGATTCCTTGGGTTGCTCTGACGAGCAACTATCACTGGCGATTGGGGTTCGTCCAACCGGAGTTCGAATCTTCGCAGCCCCATAAGTGAAACGCATGGAGCTGCGAGCCAAGAAACGCTAGTTTCTACCTGTTCGCAGCTCCAGGTTTCTTTTTATTCTTGCGAAAGGTTTTTAAAGTCCAAGGGGTATTTTATGTTGTTATAAGGTTAGCTTATCATGTTGCATGGTGGAGGAGAGTTAGTATGATGCGTAATGGGTGGAATAGGTTTTTCCTGCTTTTCTTGGTTGTGTCAATGCTTGCGTTGGTGCCGCTTGCGAGCGCGTTCACTTACACTGTCGAGCCGCTCACGAACAGGATTACCAAGTCTGACTCTGCGAGGTTTCGGGTCGTCGTGCAGAACACTCTCGAGGTCGAGGATCAGTTCACGATCAGTTCTAGGGATGTCAGTTGGATCCTTCAGAGCGAGCCTACCACTAAGACTGTTGGGCCTTTGGCTAGCGCTTCTTTCATCGTCGAGCTAATCCCTAAGTCTACGCTTATCGAGGAGAACGTCTACATCGTCCCTGTCAAGATCAAGTCTGAGAAGACAGGCACGTATCAGGAGGAGGGCCAGAGGTTTGTCATCTTCCTTAGTTTCCTCCAGAACAGCAGCTACTCGCCTACCGTGACTCCTACTGTCTTCATGGATAAGGTGGTTGATCCTAGGGAGCCTGTGTCTGTCAGGGTCAATCTCAGGAACAGGAACCAGCGCGAGCTAAAAGACTTGGAGGTCGTGCTCAAGGGCGGACCTGAGCTTGATAAGAGTTACATGACTAACCTGCTTCCGTTGGAGGAGAAGGTTAATGACATCTTGTTCAGGGTGGATCCTTACACCTTGCCTGGCAAGAGGACTTTGTCGATCCAGATTATCTTTGATAACAAGACTGTGAGCGAGTCTTCTGCTGAGTATGAGATCCTTGGCTATTCTGACATGAAGGAGACTGCTTCCAAGACTTCCTCGTTCCTTAGGTATGAGAACACGTTTGACATCTTGAATGACGGCAACGAGCCTGGAGTCGCTGAGCACAGGTTCGAGATGAACTTTGTCGAGAGGCTCTTCACCAGGTTCAGTCCTGAGGCTTTGAAGGAGAAGGATTCGATTAACAAGGTCTATTACGTCATCAGGAAGGATTTGGGTCCTAAGGAGATATTCAGGATCATCACTGTGACTGATTACAGGCTTCTTGCGGCTATCATCGCCTTGATTATTCTCTCTTTCGTGCTTTACTTTGTTTTCAGGACACCTATAATCCTCTATAAGAGCGCTGAGCCTGAGGGCAAGAGGACTCACGAGGGCTTAAGCGACATCAAGGTCAGGATCTACTTGAAGAACAGGTCTGCTAAGTCAGTGTCTAATATCAGGCTCACTGACACAGTCCCTCCGATTGCAGAGCTTAAGAAGAGCACGCACGTCGGCTCGATGGATCCCATCCACTTCAGCAAGGGCAGGAAGGGAACGATCGCTAGGTGGGAGTTCGCTTCCCTTGAGCCTTTCGAGGAGCGCGTGATCGCTTACAGGATAGAGTCTAAGCTCAAGCTCTTCGGCGGCATCAAGCTTCCGAGCGCTAAGGCCAGGTTTGAGGAGAAGAAGGGCCGTGAGCGAGTCTCTTACTCGAACCAGGTCAACATGACTTACAAGTTCGAGGAGCCTAAAGAGAAGTAGCAGCGGAAATTTTTTGGTTTTTTCTTGTTTTTCATGTTCTTTCCAGCAGATGTTATTAGCCCAAAAGTTTTATAAATAACTCTCTTCTTCGATGGTATCGTCGGCTTTTTCCCCGCCTAGCTCAACGGCAGAGCGTTCGGCTGTAGACGCCGCCTGACATTAACCAGAAGAACTGGTATGCGTGATGGTCGGCCAGCTGAACCCGAAAGGTTCCTGGTTCAAATCCGGGGGCGGGGATGCTTATTTTTCTTCTATTTTCAATAAGTGACCACTCTAGAATGGATTCATATCAGAAAGGTTTATAAAAAAGACTGCGATTCCTCCAGCATGCCAAAATTAAGCATCAGGAAGACTGCAGGACAGGATCTTCTGACCACAGTAAGAGACTTGGCGACTGGTGATTTTATCCACTCGATCATCGAGTTGGTGGCTAATTCTTATGATGCAGACGCGACAGAAGTCCGCATAGACTATGATCCCCAGGCAGGCACCCTGCGGATAAAGGACGATGGAGAAGGGATGGATAAGAAGGGCTTAGAATCGTTCTTCAGGTCAGGCGACAGCGAGAAGAAAGCCCGGCCATTGACACCCAGAGGAAGGCCTAAGCTGGGGAATTTCGGCATAGCCACTGTCCTCATAAGCCACCTTGGCAGCCAGTATGACCTGACAACCCAGCAAGCAAACAGTCAGATAACCCTAAGCGAGACCTTCAAGGACCATCTGAAGCTTGAGGATGTGGTGGATTGCGAGACGAGGACTGTCAGGAGGAAGGACCACGGAACAGAGATCAGGATAAGCGATCTTAAATTCACAGAGGAGGACATAAGCATACCATCTCTCAGGAGAAGGATCCAATGGAATCTGCCGGTCCAGATGCCTGACTTCGACGTATATGTCAATGGCAAGAAGGTCGAGGCGAAGAGTATCGAGAAGGCAGTCACGTTCAGGTTTGAATATGCTGGGCTTGGAGGCCCCTCGGAAGGGGACATTCATCTCTGCACAAGGCCCCAGCGTGAACGCGGGATACACTTATACGTCGATGGTAGGCGTGTCGGGGACCCTCAGGAGATACTTATGGCGGCGAATAAGAGCGTGGCGCTCACCGGCAAGGTAGTCGGGATTATCCAGGCGAATGGGTTCAAAGAGCATATGACTTTCGACAGGACCAAGATCAAGGATGGCAAGCCCTACAGGGAGTTCGTCGCGAAGCTGGGAGCCACTCTGGCCAAGGTCAGGCAGTATCAGGAACAGCTTGAGAAGTCAGCAGATCAGAGGCGCCATGAAGAGACCTTGGAGGATGCTGCAGAGGTGGTTGAGAGGCTTTTCAAGTCAAAGGGAGTGGCTGAACTAGGTAGGGGAGTGAGCTTGGTACTTTCATGGGATCTTGAGCCTGGCGAGATAGGGACTATCGATAGGGGTGAGAAGTACGTCGAGATAAATAGGGGACATCCTCTGCTTGCGCTTCCCCCGGGCACGAAGAGGCCTGTTCTCGAGCAGGCGATTCAGTCGGCAGTCGTCGATCTCATCGCAGGGGAGAGGGTTAAGGAGGCCAAGAGGTCAGAGCAGCTCGATCTGTATAGGTCTACTGCTCAGGAGATATGGAGGCAGCTCAGGCCAGCAGACGCCTTGAGAGCGTCTCGAAGCAGCATCCAGAACGACAGGGTCTATAATAGGCGTGAAGTGATGCAAAGGCTGGACCTGACCCTGACAGAATATGAACACCTGGTAGGAACTGGCGCTATCAAGTCGGGTGATTCGAAAGGAGTTAACGGCTACTCGCTGCGCAGGTTCTTGGAGGTATCAGCAGGCATGACTGCAGTTTACGACCTTCTCTTGGATCAGTTCGACAACGCAGCTGTCAAGAGAGAGGTAGTGTATAACGTGCTTTCCGACATAAAGAGCATGGCTAATCCATTGATACTGGACCTAGGAAGCCCGGGAGACCCTTGTTTCTTCGTGGATGACACTTGCACGTCTGTACTCTTGGACTGCATCAACACAATCAGCAGGGGGATTGGGTCACATTCCAAGGCAGTTGAATCGTTCAGTGAGATCATAGGGGGCGCATACACTGTGAACCGCCTCAATGAGATGCTTGAGGGAGTCGGAAAAATAGGCATCAACGCAGCCCTTGCGTATGCGAAGAAGGTAGGCACAAGGGGTTTAGAAGCTTCCAGCAATGGCACCAGGATGATCCAGCTGGTTCCCTTCATAAAAGTCTTGAGATCCAAGAGAAAGGCTGATTACAGGGCAGAAGAGGCTGCCAAATCCGAGAGATATGCAACAATCTAGTCTTCAAGCGCTCCTTTCTTCTCCAGTCGCCAGCCGCCTACTTTTATCCGCTCGATCCTCTTGGTGTGGTGTGCCATCGTGTTCTTTAGTGGCCAGTCGAATTCCCAGTAGTCGGTCGTCTCGTAGCCGTTGCTTGCGGCGTATGAGTTTATGTATTCTTTCGTGCTTGCTTTGTGGAAGGTGTATATCACGTCTGCTGCTTGCATGGCTTTCTCTAGGAACATGGTGTCTGCTTTGGTGTTTTGCGCGCCGAATGGCGGGTTCATGATGACTATGTCAACGTCTTCGTCGAATTCTATCACGTCTCCTGCTTGGAAGTCTGCGTCAAACCTGACGCTGTTCTCCTGCTCTATCAGGGCTTTGTTTTCCCGTGCGACTTTCAGGGCGTCTGGGTCTATGTCTTCGAATATCACGCGTTTTGCGCCTAGCAGGAGCGCTCCCATGCCTAGGATTCCTGTGCCTGCGCCTAGGTCTGCTATCACTTTGCCTTTTATGTCTCCTTTCATGTAGGCGTTCCAGAGTATCTCTGCCGCGATCTCTGAGTCTGTTGGGTATTGTTCCAGGTTCGTCTTCGGGTGTTCGAACACTCTCAGCCTTGAGAGTTCTATTGCAAGCGCTTTTTTTGTCATAGGATGGTTGTGAACTCCTCGTGATTTAAAGGTTTTGGTGCAACAGCAAACTATTTAAAGAGGCCGTTCTCTTCTTTTCTTAGGTTTTCGGGGGTTCGAGAGGGATTTTCAACTTTTTGGTGAGCAGGAGGAGCAGTGATTTGAAGGGCCTTGTCGAGAGCATCAGGCATGCTTTCAGGAAGGTTAAGGGCGAGCTTGAGGATCATCTGGGCGCTATCAACGAGAACAGTTCTGATATCCATGAGATCCATGAGACGGTTTCTGAGCTTGATCATAAGATCGATAAGTTGGCTGAGAGGCTTGATGAGCTTGAGCTTTGCGTTAATCCTAAGAAGTTCCGCTCTCTTAGTTCCAAGCTCACTCCTCGGGAGCAGGAGGTCTTCATGGCTTTGTACGTGGGCAAGAGCATGTCTTTGTCTCAGATCTCTAAGCGTTTGGGTTTCACGGCTGACATGGTGAATCTTTATCTTTTCAATCTCACGAGCAAGGGTGTGCCTTTGCAGAAGGAGCTCTTGGATGACGTGCTGGTTTTTTCCATTGATCCTGAGTTCAAGGACTTGCAGGCCAGGAGAAATGTCTTGAACATCGATCCTAGGGTCTCTAAGCAGATGGTCGCGCAGGAGTTCTGAGGTATTTTCCAGATAAAAAAATTCCCTCAGTTAAATTTAGGTTTTGCTTAAATTTTTTAGAATTACTCTAAAATATAGGCCACACAATATAATAAAAATATTATGTTTTGATTAAAAGTTTTAGTATTGTATAATAGATATATCGTATGAACTATGAATATAAATATTGATTTTTGATTAAAAGTTCTAGAAATCAAATAATATTAACTTTGCTTAAAACTTTTAGAGATGATTCTAAGATAAAGATACAGACAACAAAATACTTCGACGAGAAAACAGCTAGAGGTCGTCAAGAGGGCTCCTGATGCCCTTTATGCTCTCGCGCGAGACATGAGTGTATATCTGCGTCGTCTGCAGGTTCGAGTGACCCAAGAGCTCCTGGATGAATCTTATGCTAACGCCAGACTCCAGGAGGTGAGTAGCGAAAGAGTGCCTGAGCTTGTGAGGGGTGACTGGCTTGTTGATGCCTGCCCTCTTCGCAGCGCCTGAGACGATCTTCTGCACGTTCCTGACAGTCAAAGCAGCTCCTCCGCGGTTGCGGAACACCAAGCCCGAAGAGAGAGTCCCGGCTTCAAGATAAGCCTTAAGGTCAAGGAGCAGCTTCTGGGATATTACCGTCATCCTGTCCTTCTTGCCCTTTCCCTGACGCACGTTGCACACCCCCTCAGAGAAGTCGATGTCCTCTATCCTGACACCCAAGCACTCGCTGACCCTAAGGCCGGACGAGTAGAGGAATTGGATCAGGAGCCTGCTCTTGTCATTCACGCAAGCGCTGATAAGGGATTTGACCTCGTCCTTGGAGAGGACTGTCGGATTCTTGCGCTGGATCTTAGGGGTCTTTATCCCCAAGAAGCCCTTTCCAAGCACCTGGTTGTAGGCGAACAAAAGGGATGAGCGTACCAAGGCCACAGAAGAGGCTGAGAGCTTCTTCTCAGAGATGAGATGGGCTAGGAACTGCTTCAGGTCATCCTCTGACATGCCTTCAGGCTCTTTTCTTATGTAATCAAGGAACTTGGCGTTATGAAACCTGTAAGCCTTGATAGTCTGCTCGCTAAACCCCCTGATCCTAAGTTCAGTTTCCAGCTTCTTTAAAAGATTAACTTGGTCCAACAGTCATCGCTCCAATGCCACTTAGAAGAGGCCTCTTGTGTGGAACTTGTAGCGCCAAAGCTTGAACGCAGTAGCCCACAGGGTGAATCCCACAACTACCAAAAGTATGTTCCCGATGAGCTGCGGGATCTCAAAGCCCCAGTTTAGCACTCCGAACTGGCTTAAGAGATTGTAAGCCCCAAGCCCTATTGCGAGCACTCCAAAGAAAATTTCTTTGGCTATAGTTTCCTTGTCTCTTTTATTCATGTGATTCTGCATTATTTCACCTCTTAAACCCCCCCAATCAGGGGATGATTCAGTTGTTTTTAGCTGTCTTAGATCATTTAAGCTTGATTTCTAAGCCGCGACTTCGCATAATATACATTACACGAACAATGATATTTAAACGTTTGCAATCAAACCCCCTTGCCTCAAGCAGCCCTCCCCAAACCCTATTGGCGGGCAGCACTCGCCTTCCGCGCCCGTTTTGCCGCGCGCCACTTGAACTGTTCAAGCTCAGCATAGACTTGGTTAGTTATGATTCTTAGATTGAACAGCTCCGTCCGGACCAGCCCCGCGAGTTGTCTTGAATTAAGGACGTCCCGAGTCATCACGTTTTCTGCAGTCCTATGCATCAACAAGAACCTGTTCCTAAGAGTATTGTCAGGCAGGAAGCCCATAGTATCGCGCTGAACCAGGACGTTCTTTATTGTATTACCCATCTGTATCGCTTCCTCTAAAGCCACTTGATCATCCTTAGAGAGCTGCTCAAGATATCCTACCGCTAGTCTGAATCTGTCAAGATGAGTCCTCAAGCCCGAGATCACACCAGGCACATCCTTGTTTGCAAGCGCCTTTAGAACGATCTCATCAGCATTTTGCTCCTGAAGCTCGGATTTCTCCCAGCGCTTCATGTCTTTCTTGGCCTTGTTTATGAAGTGCGACTGGGGCATAAGCCATCCCCAGAAACCCACCTTTGCCACTTGCGAGGTCCTAAACCTATTGTCCTCAGAGGTTTCCACATTGGCCAGTCTCATCTCATTCATGATGATCCTGGCAAGCTCATCTCTTATGGTCACAAGCTCTTTTTTCTTCTCCTCTATGATTCTGGGGTCTATGGCAGGCTCTTTTTCTGATATCGGAGAATTAAGCGCCGAGGCGAATCCATCCCTGATCTTGACAAATATGCCTGTAAGAGCCTTATTATCAAAGCTCAGGAGCTCTTTTTGCTTGAAGAGGATGTCGTTTGTCTTCCGGACAAACAAGTCATAATACCCGACAAATGACTTGAAGTCAGAGGCGGCATGTTTCCGGCAGTTGTCTATCAGCTTCTGCTTATCCTGTATCAGACCTTCATATTTCTTGATGGCAACAGGCTCTGATTCGTGCGACATCTCTTGGCGTAAGCGGAAAGCCTCTGAAGAGAACTTGTTATAATCGTTGAAATACGCGACTATGTCCTCCTTTAACCCTCTCAACTTCTTTAGCGCCCTCTTGGCGATCTTTGCGTCTGAGCGCATGAACTTGTAGACTCTCTTGACAATCCCCCTTATGGCTCCAGGCACTGCCCTAAGAGCAGAGGCATTCATGTTTATGCTATCATTCGCTCCAGCCTCACGATTAAGATGATCATCCCCGAAAAGCAGCCTCCATAACCAGCTTAATAGTCCCATTATTCATTTCACCGATATATGTTTTGCACCTGCACTTCAGAGGCATTCATCCTGTTTATCGTTTGTTCCTCGCCAACTTGCGCTCCACCGCCATGACTTCCTGCCTTGCTTAGCTCTTCTTCCTCGCTTAATTCCTTCTCGAGCTCTGATTGGCAGTCCTCGTACACCTTTGCTAGGCGGTCGTACACTATCTGGCTTAGGCGGCATAGGCCTGCTGCTTCTTGGTAGAACTGGTTTAGCTGGGCCATTATCAGCCTCAGGTCGTTGAGCTGGTTTTGCGAGAGGTGGATCTTGGATTGGCTTTGCTTGTGTATGGAGCGCATCAGGCGGTCTAGGTCTTCCAGGCGCTGGCTTGCAAGAAGCGTCCTGATCTCTTGCATCAGGGTCTTTGTCGAGGCCTCTGCCTTGTTCTTTTCATCTAGGCGTTTTAGGAGCAGCTTGTCTGCATCCTGCATTATCCTGATGAGTTTTTTTATGCCTTCCGATCGGTTTATGGCCTCGTCAAGCTCGCTAGCGACCGAGACAAGGTTCTCCCGCTCCACCTGTATCAGGCCTAGTTCTTCGTCGATATAGTGAGACGTGAAGGCGAACTCTTCAGGCGGTTCCTGGTTCTCTTCCATAGGCTTTTGTCCAAACCACATTTTCTAAAACCTTTAAGCAAAAATTATTATTTTTTGCTTTCTTTTTCATTCTTTTTCTTAAGAAGCGGATTCTCCAAAGGAATTCTCGGAAGCTTGTCCTTCAGGCCATAAAAGTAGTTTCCGAACAAGAAATAAAGACGATTGACCTCGGCCTTTCCCGCGTCTGTCAAAGAGTAGACCTTCTTCCTGCCATGTCGCCTATAGCCCATAAGCTTCGCCTTTCTCAGGCGCTTAAGCGCAGGGTAGATTGTGCCTGGAGTCAGGTCAGAACCCTTTCTCCTGCCAATTTTCTTCGATAATTCATCCCCGCAAAGAGGGGCGATATTGAGCTCATGCAGGATCAGAAACGACAAGAAACCTTTCAAGCCCAAGTTATCTTCTTCAGACGTTTTTTCAATATTTTTTGTGGCCATGGACAACCCCATAGGAGAGGATGTTTAAATATTTATCGTTTTTCAAATATATCGCTAAGACAATCAGTTTGTTAAAAGATAAATTGTATAAACAATCAATTGGTCAACATATATGTTGCTAGAACTATATATTGCTATAACAATATACAAAATTAAGGTTTCCGGAAAAGATCATGAGAATGCCAAGGAAGGACGCTCTTAAGCCTGGAAAAAAACAAAAAAACCATCAGGTCAAAAGAGGCGTTGATGGATCAAACAGGTTTGCGCTGAAGAAAAAAAAGAGGGAAAAAACCAGACGAGAAGCGGATGGGAAAAGGCAGGGATTAGCACAGCAGGATGGAAAAGAGATTTTCTCAAAAAAAAAGCAAGGGGCGGATTTCTTGAGAAAAAAGCGGTTTTTTCCGTGAAAAATCATTTTTAGAGAAAAACCTTCAAAAACAGTGCTTTTTTAGGGAAAAAGAAGCGCCGCCTCAAGGCAAAAAACATGGCAACAGCAGGGAAAACCAGCCGACAAGAGGAGGAATGAAGAGATGAGAAAAGAAACCGTGATTAAAGACCTGGAGAAGGAATAAGTGAGCTCAAAAAAGATCATGAATGCAGGATGATGCTGAAAAACCATCAGTTCAAAGCGTGAATGAGATGATAAGAGAACCAGGATTATCTCCTTCTCTTGCGCTTGTTCTTGTCGACACTCATCAAGATGCGCTCCAAACCGTTAGTATCATCGATAAGCGCCTTGAAACATGCAGTTATCTTGTCTTCCGTCGCCATCCTAGCCCTGTAAAGAGGCTCAAGCTCGCAGTCGGGGAACTTCAAATGCTCAAGATGCACAAGCAGATCCATCAAGGCCTTCCTCTCCTCCTCTGACTTCTGCCTCATCAGGTTCAAGATGTCCTTGTATGCTAGCTCTATCCTGCTCTTGAACTCAGAAAACTTCTTGATAAAAGCCTCTATCTTGGCAGTCTCGTCAGACTCGTTTCCAGGCTTCACCTGAACCTTTCCCTGCAGGCCAGCCAAGGCTTTCTCTGTCTTGTTGAGCTGCTTCAGTATGATCTGGAGATTAAAAGGGTCAAGCACGTGTATGACCTCCTTCCTCAAGGAGATCTGATCAGAGGTATGAATCTTGAAAGAGGAATTCGAGGCCTGCTCTGCCTGCTTCAAGAACCCCGCCGCAGTCTCTGTGAAATCATTGAGCATCGTGACGAACCGCTGCCTGTTCTCAGGAAGATCCTCCCCGGACAATAAACTGCTCAGGTCCTGCCCTTCCTGGACGCAAGTAAGCAAGACGTCATGGATAGCCTTCGACTCCATGGTCAGCTCAGTAGTCGCGACCTGGCAAAGCTTCTTGTATTCCCGGACGACACCATCAATTAGTTTCTCCTCCACCTGCTGGGTGAAGGATTGAACAATCCGCTTCTCCTCTATCTCCAGCTTCTCTTCTTCCTGCAGCTGCTTTCGAGCCTCCCTGGCCTCTGCCTTCTCGAGGCTGAAGAAGAACGCTCCGGGTGTGAATCTCTTCCTCATTGATTCCAACACAAGCGAGACCTGCCCCATCATCTAGCACCTCCTCTACGAGGCAAGGCAGCCTCAAGTTTTTTCATGTAATCCTCGAACTGCACTATAGCGTCCAGGTGAGTCTTCTCGCTCACGCCTGACCGCCTTGCAGAGTTGGTGAACTCAGAGGTCAACTTCGCGACCAAGCCTTTCCAAGCCGCCTCTATAACGATGTATAGATGCATGCACTCGACCTTCTCACTCTCTAATTCTCTACGCCTATTCGCATCGGTAATCGTCTCTGTCGAGACGTCAAAGAGGGTCTCGAGTCTCTTAAGTGTCGGATGGGATCTCTTATAATGCCAAAGCACGCTTCCGCCAGTCCCTGACTTTCCTTTAATATGAAGCTTTCTCCATGCTGCAAGCGCTTCCTTCGCGTTCTTAAATCCGACTGCAGGAGCGACTTTCTTACGAGGCTTCATAGTCGGAGGCGCACCAGGAGGAGGAGGTGATATCATGTCTCCAGAAGGAGATCCGCCAGCTCTAGGCGTGCCTGGACCAGTCGCTCCACCTCTTGGAGTGGCTCCTGGCCTAGCGCCAGACAGAGCAGTTCCTCCTGGCGTTGGCGGTGTCGGCATCGTTGCTGCACCTGGCTTTTCCAGGTTGAATGATGGCACTATCACCATCTGCTGCTTCTCGTTCACGCTCAGTCTTATCTTCTCTTTTGGCCATCCTTGGGTGTGGAGTCCTTCTCTTCTCTTCTCTTTTATCCCCGCGACTCTTACAACTATTTCTTGGCCAAAGTATGCGTCGTCTATGTACAACGTGAATAATCCGTTCGGGAGCGTGCCTGTAGTGGCAACAGGCCTTGGGCCTATGAATGCTTCTACTTTGAAGGCTAATCCTGCTGATGCTTCTTCAGCCTCGTAGGCTTTTCCTGCTTCTGCATCGCTTGAGAGCGGGAGCTTCATCCCTGTCCTTTGGATGATCCAATGGTCTCCTTCGGGCTCTGCTCCGACGACCCTTCCTGCTATTATGCCTTTCCTGTCAAGGCCTGCTAGTGGGGTTACTACTGTTCTCATCCAGTCCCCTGTCCCTCCTGCAGTGACTGCTCTTATCCTGTACTCGTAGCTTTGGTAGGGCAGTATCTCTGCGTTGTGAAGCGAGAGTGGCCTTATTATCTTCCTGGCAGACGCTTTGTAAGTGTCTTCAAAGCTTGATTCTGACCCTCCTGGCTCTCCTACGCGCCTCCAGGTGCTCCACAGCTTCCACCACCTAGTCAGGCCGTATCCTGTCCTGGCCCACCAGGATTGCTTGTGGGATGGTCCTGTCGGTTGCCTGTCGATCTCGTAGCGTATGATCTCAGAGTCTTTTGGAGCGTCCCACTCAAGCTTTACTGTCAGCATCCCTGGCTGTTGGTGCATCTTCCCTCTGAAGTTCTTGATCTGGGATGGCTTTGCTCCGCCGCCCGTCTTCTTGTTCCCGTCAGGGGTGTCTTTATTGCCGTCAGGGGTCGAGCCATCAGGGGAACCTCCAAGCCCAAGCCCGTTCAGGATACCTGGTCCTGAGAAGAACTGTATTATCTTGACGACTAAGAGTATCGCTAGGAGCATGTTGGTCCAGTAGACTAGCACGGCGTATATGCTCTCTGTGAAGTTGCTGGTGTTAAAGCCTGGGTTTGCGCCTCCGATCGGTATCCTTGTGAAGACTGCCCACGCCTGGAGCAGCATTATGAGCAGGAGTATTATCATCAGTCCCATCAGGTTCTTTACCCAGCCGGCTGCCTTGTCCTTGTCGTCAGGCTTGCCTCTTAGGAGGAATACTGCTGCGTAGGATCCTCCCCAGAAGATTATGCCGAACACTACCGAACTCATGACTGCTGTCAGGGTTCCTCCTGTCGCCATGAGCCAGTCTGTCGGCATCATGAAGACTCCTATCATGCTGAAGGCGAACGCGACTATCCCTGCGGTCTTCTTGCCTTGAGGATTATCTTTGGCCTTGAACGCGTATAGGAGAGAGTAGTTCGAGACCGCGAACATGACCATGAAGAGCATGAACTTTAAGAATCCCTCCCTGACGATCACGTTGTCTTGCAGGCTCCTGATGTTGAACAGGTTGCTGATCATGACGACTGCGCCGTCAAGAGGGCTTATCCCGCTGCTGTATGCGAAGACTGCTGGCGTTATGAGGGAGAAGAGCACTAGGCCAAGTAGTAGAAAGCGCAAGGTATTTTTTCTCACTCTCATCATGCTTTACCTGTTAATTCTTTTATGCGCTGGAAAAATTATCTCGATAATCTCATCTCATGGTGAAGCCTGCTGACATCAGCATGACCGATTCTATGGTTATGATTATGTGATATATCAGGGTCGGGATCGGCCATGAGATCTTGAACACTCCAAAGGATATAAGGATAGGTACCAGTCCGAATATCACGAAAACGAGGCCAGCTATCATGAGCATTGTGTGGAGCATGTGGCCTGCAGGCTCTATCAGCCCGTCGAGGAGGACGTATACCCCTGCGAGGGCGACTATCCATACGAATAGCTGCACTGGCAGCTTGTTTATTATGGTGTGCAGGTTCAGTATCGATATCTTGAACAGCTCGTTTAGGAGCGGGATGAGCCCGAAGACTAGCAGGACTACGCCTACAAAGAAGCTTATCCAGTCTCTTGCGCTCATGTAAAAGCCTTTTTTCGAATTGAACATCTTCATGATATCACCTTCTTGTTTTATTGGATGCAGTCTTATGCTGCTTTTAGCTTTACCTCTGCTCTTGCTATGTTTATCAGGCCGTTGAGCTGGTCATCTAATCTCTTGAGTATGCCATCATATCTTGAGCCTGTGAGTTTCAGCAGCTTCTTGATCTCATCCTGGTTCTTAGCAGGATATTTCATCTGCACCAGGCGTCCGTTTATCGCTTTCAGCTTGGCATTATTCTCGGTTATGGTTAGTTGCATCAATCTGATTATGTCCTTGAAGGCAGTGTCTAGCATCTTCAGGACTTGCGCCTCGTCTGCTGTCATCTTCTTGAGGGCTGCTTCTTCTTTCTTGTCATCATGCCTATGCTCTGCCTTGCTCACCTTTCGCAGGTCCTTGCTTAAGGCTTTCACAGCGGTCTGGAGGTTGAATATGTCTAGTATGTGCTTTAGCTCTGCAATCCTGCTGGCCCTGTCCGCCATCTGGATCGAGAATGAGTTTATGCCTTCGAGGGTCTGGAACCAGTTCCCGAGCACTTTCCTGAAGACGACTAGGTCTTCGCTTTCTTTCTTGTAGAAATCTGGATTAGTCTCGTCTTTTTCCATTTCGATGATTGCCAGTATCTCTCGTCTTACTGGTAGGAGGAGTTTCAGGATGGCTTTTGCCTCGTCGTCCAGCTCTTTTACCGAATCATCGCATAAGGCTTTCATGGAGTCGTAGACTCCCTTGACAGATCCAAGGCTCACTTGCGTATTCAGTTCCAGCGCATGTTTTGATATGGCCTTCTCGTCCTTCTCGTAGCCCTTGATAAATTCCCTTGCTGTTATACGCACGTCTGCCCTGTCAAGGTTGCCTGTCATCCAGGCGAATGGGCGTTTTACTTTGTCTTTTAGGTCTTCCCATGCTAGGTCTAATACTCCCATTAGTCACTCCACCTGTATCAATATAACTCCTAAAAAGCCCACCTTTCCTTTCAGAGTATCTTTTCCCTGAGAATCGAAGTTTATAAAACTTTCTAAAAACAAGCGCGTTTTCAGGAGGGAAGGAGAACGCGTGTTTTTTAAAGAAAGAGGATGTTTTCTTGGATGCTTATTCTATCTGGACTTTTCCGCCCACGGATTGTCCTGGCATGCCAGTCTCGAATATGACCCTGACCGCTCCTTTGTTGCCATGGGGCGATGCTACCTTTCCTGTCATGTCTTTCTGGCCTGTGTTGTACGTGACTTTCTTGCCGACTAGCTCTGCTGCTTTCTCTCGCGTGCTTATGCCGTCGACTATCACGATCATGTGCCTTTGGCTGGTCCGTTTTATGCTTCTCTTGTAGCTGTTTATTGTTCCTTGCATTTTATTGTCTGATATGCTGGATTTTGTGGGTGTTTAAAAAGGTTTCTAATTTGGAAACCTCAGGAAGTGTGAGCGTTTCAGATTTTTTTTCTGGTGTTTGCCCGAACCGTTTTTTTCTCGTCGGAAGGGTTGTTTTCTGTTTTTCTTTTGTCTTGTTTTTTGTCGTCGGTGGAGAGCGCAGGATGCCCCTAAAATCGAAACATTTAAATATTAGCACTACTAGTATACGTTTTATCATACCAATTGTGTAAAATCGGCTTGCAACGAGGTGCGATTCATAAATGGAGAGTATAGAACAGACAATCAGAATGAACAATCTTTCTAAAGAACTCAAGAAGTACGGGTTTGCAGAGAGTTCCCAGGAAGCGATCGCGCAAGCAGGCTCAATCTACGGGAACGGAGAAGAAAGACAGACAGAGATAGAGCTGGCCCAGATGACCCGCGGCCAATTCAACGAGATAATCAACAAGATGCAGCGCCTATGGATGTTCAAGGAAGCATCAGACCAGAAGATCAGCGTCATCGCAGACCAGCTAGTCAAGGTGACAGACAAGCTAAACGAAGTCATAAAGACCATAAGCCTCATGGAGATGAACCAGACAGTCTTCAACAAGAAGCTGAACGTGCTAAGAGAGGGCGCAGGCAGCAACGCGTCAAGAGTCTCAGCCCAGCCATCACAATCACAAGAACACGCAAGAGAGTCCTCAGACCGGGAAAGAGAGGAAGCAAGAAGGCTTGTTGAGAAGCCGATCGACAGGAACGGAGTCGCTCCGGCTGACGTCAGCATCGAGAAGATGTTTTATTGCGGGACAAAAAGATAGCATGGATTCATCGGGGGATCAATCTCAAACCTATCACAAACGCATCACATAACTCACAGCTAACCCGGATATGAATGAGGGCTTCGTCCCTTGTTCATATCCGAAATATTCACTTCAGACAAGGTCATATTCACACGTTAGGCAACCAAGGAGTGGCCGGCTCAAAAGGCGATTCAAGAGGCCCTTGTTGAGAAGCCAGGAATGCTAGAGAGCAGTCCCTTTAAGGGAAGAAAAGCCCTCAGCAGTTGGCCAAAGCAGATTCCTACCTGCTTTGACAAGGATGCTTCAGGAAGGATCCCTAGCCGTAATGGCTTTGCGGCGACACGCTTGATTGTCCTGGATTACATCAAAAATACGAGCGCTAGCGGACTTTGGGCGCTTGGAATTCACAGGGAAATCCAAAAAAAGAGCTAAGTTTGAAGAGTGCAGGAGGAATTTCTTCTCCTGCACTCTTGCTTATCTCAAAAGGCGTGTGATACTAATATTCACTAGCTAGATCAGGATCTGGAATGTTCCTGGTCAGGTACACCCCACTCCCGGGAAGTGCATCCAGAGGAAGCTTGTCCGATATGGACCAGGCAGCCACGCGGCGCATCCAGGCGGCAGGCATGCGGATTCGAAAGGCTTGCAAAAAAAGACAGTGATTTTGGCTTTCAAGTAGCGAGAGAATATTCCCTTGTTCAGGGCTTTTGGCGTCCTGGCCGCCTCAAAATAGACCTGCAGTCCAAGAATGTGACGTTCCTTAATTTTTTGCATCACCGGGGTGAAAGACAAGCGTTGTCATTTGTTGACAAGTGTTGGGATCTTGGCGTCAGAGGATTGATGAGCGCCTTAAGAGGGGATCCATTATTTAGCCCATGCCCTTGTCGGCTTTTGTCAGGGACGGTCTTTCGCAGATGAAGTGGTCTTTTTGGAGACTGGAACAAATAAAATACGAGCTGCTATCGTAAATACGGTCTTCTATTA
Organism: Candidatus Woesearchaeota archaeon; assembly: GCA_016930415.1. GTDB lineage: Archaea > Nanobdellota > Nanobdellia > Woesearchaeales > SM23-78 > SM23-78. Next base: position 22,606 of record JAFGGS010000020.1, read on the forward strand.
GGCTCCTTTGACTCGCGGATGCACTCTTCTGGATGAGAGCCTTCTTTAAGGAGCTTGGGCCCCTGTTCTCCTCTTGGCATCGGGCTTCTAATGCGCCCGCAAGTCCTGATTTTATCAGGAGCCATCCTCATTGGCCGTAATGGCTTGAGCCTCAACTATGGGGCCAAGGTCCAAGAAGGGAAAAAGAGTAAAGGCTAGAAAAAGAAAAAAACGGGTTTTTTGAAATTGTTTGATAGAAGGCTCGGGTACCGGGAAAGCAGTCATGCTTTCTCGTACTCGTCTTTCATCATTCTCGCATCAACCTCGATGTTCGGGCTCTCGCTTATGACCACTCCTGCTGCCTTGTAGCTCTTCAGGACCTTGAGTAAGTCCTTGTAGTTGAGGTCAGATTCTTTCAGGACCAGGTGGTGTTTCTCTCCCTTCTCCCCGTAGGCTATGCCTGATACGTGGCAGTGGAGGTTCTTTAGGGCTTCCTTGCCAAGGCCAGTCTCCAGCTTGCCCAGGGTGTTCTTGAATTCTTCTGCGGTGTTCTCGCGGCCAGCGCTTCTTGCGTGGAGGTGGCTCCAGTCTATGCAGGGCATTACCTGCTCTACGTCTTGTGACAAGCGTATGAGCTCATCTATGTCTCCGAACTGCGTGGCTTTGCCAGTCGTCTCAGGCCTGATCCAAAGCCTTGTTATGCCTTCTTCCTGGAGCTTTGAGACTATCTCTCTCATGCGCGCCCTGACATCCTCGTAGACCTGCTCCTTGGCTGTTCCTTGGTAGAATGCTGCGTGGAACGTGATCGAGTAGGCGCCGCAGGCCTGGGCCACCCTAGCAGTCTCGAGTATCCTGTTCATGCTCGCGTGGATCTTGGGCTTCTCCTTTGAGACCAGGTTGATGTAGTAGGGTCCGTGGGCTGTTAGGACTACCTTGCTCTTTCCCGAGAGGTCCAGCATCTTGGCCGCAGCTTCTGGCCCCATCTTGACTCCCCTAACGAATTCCAGTTCCATTGCGTCAAGGCCAAGCTTCCTCACTTGTAAGACTCCGTCTTGGCTGCTCCTCGTAGGAGAGCTTAAGGGCACGCCTGCTGTCCCGAACAGAAGCTGCTTGAATATCATCCTCGTCATCTCCTCCTAGAGGAGGCTTTGGAGGGCTCTGTATTTATAGTTTTCTTTTAACAAGGAAAAAAGCTGTTTGAAGCGGTTTTGAGCTCATTTTCAGGTTTCTAACAGCAAGATTTATATATGATTAAGCTTAATTTGAGCTTATAACTCATGTTTGAGGTGATTTGATATGGAAGCATATTGTGTGAAGTGCAAGGCAAAAGTCGAGATGAAGGGCGGAGTTGAGAGCTTGAACGCCAAGGGTAGGCGCATGATGAAGGGCAACTGCCCTGACTGCAACACTGTCGTGTGCAGGATCCTGCCAAGCAAGAAAGAATAAGGGGGTCCTTTCCTTTTAGCCTTTCTAAATTCTTTCTAAAGTTCTTTTAAGGGGTGTTTTTCGTATGATATGGGAGCTCTTGGCGCTTTTGGTTGTTGTCTGCATAATGATCCTGATATACAGGGTCGTCAAGAACATCTTCATCCTAGTGCTCAACAGCGTTGTCGGCTTCTTCGCGCTCTACGGCTTCAATTACCTCTTAGACGCTAACGTGGCTACGAACGTCTGGACTGCGCTTATCACCGCGATCGGCGGGATTATCGGCTTTGCAGTGGTCGTCGGCTGCCATTACCTTGGCTGGGCTTTCTAGCAGTAAGATTTTTATACAGCCCAATCTTATGGTACCTTCATGACCCGTCCCTTGTTCAAGGCTAGCATAGAGAACGCGTTCTATTTCAGCTTTGCCTCGTTCCTCATAGCCTGGGCTGCTGGCTTCTTGTTCCAGCTCCTTGAGAAGACTCCTGGCAGGCTAAACCTGGGAGTCGTCATCATCCTGGTATTGAGCCTGATTCTCATAATATTCTTCTTGTCGCTCGTGAACATCCTGCTTGGTGAGCATTCAGAACGTGAGAGGCTAGGGTTCTTTGCGAGGCTTGGCGCAATCCTGTTATTCATCATCCTGGCGGCTTTGATCCTGGGAGTCTTGGGGCTCTTGTTCGTCTGGCAGTTCTAAGCTCTGTCAAGGGAAGTTTTCCTTCTCTCTTTCATCTCGATCTTGGCGAGGACCATGTTGTGCATGCGCCTTAGGAACTCCAGCTTGTCTTCCATCTTCATGATGTCGCTGTATCCCATGAGCATGAGGTTGAAGGCGAAGGGGCTTGGGATGTCTGTGAATGCTTCCTTGACCTGTATCTTTCCTTCCTCTATCTGCGTCAGGACTTCCTCTGCGTGGGCTATGTCCATCAGGTCTTCTAATACCTCCCGCCTGGCTTCTTCCAGGATGGGAAAGTCAGGGCTTATCCTCTTGACTGCTCCTAAGAGTAGGCGGGAGCTCATCTGCTGCTTGCCCACGCTCTTCCTGTTGCCCTTGTAGTTCCGGAGGATCATCAGGGCTCTTGCCGCGCAATGCCTAAACCTCCTTCTTAGGACTTCTGTCGCGTCCAGGGCGTACCTCATCACTTTTCGCAGGTCTTGGCTCTTTATGGCGTTAAAGGCCCTAGTCGCTTGTATGCTCTTGTCAAAGGCTAGGTAGAATCCGTTGTCTGATATGCCTAGTTCCACATCTTTCTTGTGGATCTTTGAGATGGCGAAGGCAACCGCTCTTGATAGGACGTCGTTCACCCTTCGGCCGTAGAGGGTGTGGAAGATCACTCTCTTCTTGGAGCCGTCTGCGTAGTGCTCTATCAGGATCTTCTTGTCATTTGGGATCTCTGCGTACTTGTATTGCTCGCTGAAGTACTCGTATATCGAGTTCGCGCCGTATGAGTCTACGTAGAGGTAGCTGTTTATGAAGGAGAGGACGTCTTCCTTCCTCGTGTTGTAGGTCAGGTTCTCTTCCATCAGGCGGCGAAACCTCTGGATTTCAAGGGCTAGGTCGTAGCTTAAGGGTAGCATCTCGCTATACCAGCTGGGGACTGTGGGCGGGCGGTTCACGCTCGCCTTGACGTAAGCGGTCATTCCTCTTGTGAACTGGAACTCGTAGGTGTTGCCTCCTAGGACGAATACGTCTCCTCGCTTGAGCTTTTCCAGGAAGGGTTCTGCTATGAACCCCACTAGGTGATCCTGTATCTTGACTTTTATGTTGGTCTCGTCTGGAATCGTGCCTATGTTGGTCATGTAGATGACGCGGGTGAGCTTTCCCTTCTTGCCCATCATGCCGCTCTCTTCCTCGTACCAGATCTTGGCGTACACGTTCCTCTCCTCGAGGCTTGCGTATTCTCCTGAGAGGTACTTGACTATCTCCATGAATTTAGGCTTCTCTAGCTCGCGGAAGGTGTAGCTGCTCTTGACGATCTTGAAGACTTCGTCTACGTGCTTAGGGGCAAGAGGGCGGGAACCGTCCTTTGCGCTAGTAGCTTCGCTACTTCGCACTTCTTCCAGGGCAATCCCTAGTATCTGCTGGGCTAAGACGTCGGCGCAGTTCTTAGGGATGCTTATCCTGTCTATCTTTCGCTCCAGGGCGGTCTTTAGGAGGACCGAGCATTCCACTAGGTCGTCCCTGTCCAGGACTATTATGCGTCCGACTGCTTTCTCGTGGAGCTGGTGGCCTGACCTGCCGATTCGCTGCAGGGCGCGGGCCACGCTCTTTGGGCTCCCCAAGAGGATCACCAGGTCGATGTACCCTATGTCTATTCCCAGCTCTAAGCTGGTTGATGAGACTACGACTCTTAGCTCTCCTCGCTTGAGTTTCTCCTCCACGCTTAGGCGGTGCTCCTTGCTTAGGGATCCATGGTGGGCTCCTATCAGGCTCCGAGGGAGTGGGTGTGGTTCGCTAGATTTGCTCGGTAGGCTTCTCTGGCTGGCTTTGTAGCTTGCCTTTGATCCGTCCTTTGCAAAGGCTCGGTCCACGCCTTCGTAGGCTCTCTCCATCTCCTCCTCTGCCTCGTCCTCCTCGACCTCTAGTTCTGTGTAGTGCTGGGGGTAGCGGTCTTTCAGATGGTGCACTACCCGCTCTGTCGCGCTTCTCGTATTCGTGAATATCAGGGTTGTCTTGTGGCCCTGCACGAGGTCGTCTATTATCCTGTAGGTAGAATCGTTCAGCTCGGCGTAAGTCGCTTTCATCATGTTCTCGACCGGGCTTAGGACTTTCAGGTCTAGCTGCTTGGCGTAGTTCACATCAACGATCCTGCAGTCCCGGAAGTCTTGCTTGTCGTGGTCGTAGCCTACTAGGAACCTTGCGACCTCATCCAAGGGAGCTACTGTGGCTGACAAGCCTATCCTTGTGAAGTAGGTCTGGCTTTGGAGGCGCTCCATGCTCAGGGACAAGTGGCTTCCTCTCTTGCTGGAGGCTAACGCGTGTATCTCGTCTATCACCACCCACTGCGTGCTTATGAGCTTCTCCCGGAACCTGGTGGTCGATAGCATGATCGCGAAGCTCTCAGGCGTGGTTATCAATATGTGAGGCGGGTGCTTGAGCATTGCCTGCTTCTCTGACGGGGTCGTGTCTCCTGTGCGGATACCGACCCGGATACCTAGCTTGTGGCCTGCCTGCTCTTCCATCTGCTTCAAAGGGTCTAAGAGGTTTCTCTTGATGTCGTTCGCCAAGGCTTTCAAGGGGCTTATGTAGATGCAGTACACCTTATCCTCCAGGCTCTTGTCCTCTGAGAAGCTGACTAGCTCGTTTAGTATGGCCAGGAAGGCGCTGAGCGTCTTTCCTGAGCCTGTAGGGCTGCTGATAAGGGTGTTCAAGCGGTTCCTGATGTTCAGGATGGAGAATCGCTGCGGCGGAGCAAACGCCTTGAACCTGGACTCGAACCATTGCTTGACGATAGGGTGGAAACTAGCTAGAATATCATCAGGTGAGTATGGCTCTGCCATATAGCTTACCGCCATTGTATAGAAGGATGTTTTGGGGGTTTATAAATGATGCGGGGAATTGTCCAGTGGCTAAGAATCAGTCCTTCCTCGAGCAATAAACCCTGTAGCCTGCCTTCTTGACGAGTTCCTCAACGTTTCCAAAGACGCGCATCATCTCCTTCTTCAATGAGCCTCCTCCTTTGTTGTGGGGCGCGACTAGCTGGAGCGTGCCTCCTGGCTTCAAGTGATCAAAGGATTCCTCTATGAACTCGATGCACAGCTTCTTGCCGGCGCTAAAAGGCGGGTTGGTCAATATGCAGTCGAATAGCTTGTCCTTCACGTTTTCATTCGAGAACTTGTTGCTCTTGAAAACGCTCGCCTTGACACTATTCGCCCTGCAGTTCCTGACCGCGAGGTTGACTGCGCGCTGGTTGACGTCGACCATGGTGACCTGGGCGTCTGGCCTCGCCTTCTTGACAGCTATCCCTACGACTCCGTAGCCGCATCCAAGGTCCAGCAGGTCTGCATTCTCAGGAATCTTGGCTTTCTCTATCAAGAGCCTGGAGCCGAAGTCGACTTCTTTTAGCGAGAATATGCTGGACGCAGAGGTTATCTCTACCACGCTTCCAAGCAACCTCGTCTTGAAGTGGACTTCCTCCCTCTTGCTGAGAGGATTCTCTGAAAAGTAGTGTTCTATCACGCAGACAATGGTTGACGCGGTCTCTTATAAATTTTGTCTTGGATCATTGTTTTTGGAAATATTTATATAGAACACCAGCCAAGGTATGATTTTGTAATACGAGGTTTTTGTTTCATGACAGGACTAGAAGACATCGGGTTTGACGAAGAACACGACGACGAGGACCAAAGCGGCGACGAGGAGGACGAGTCCGAACTGTTCTAGCGAAGAGGTAGTTCAACATGGAGCCTAAAGGCGATATCAAGCTTGGAGTGTGGGCGTTCCTCGTGGGACTGCTCCTAGCGATAGTCTTGTCGATCATAAGCCTCTTCCAGAAAGGGACAGAGGTTCCAAACTGGGCCATCATAGTCTTAGTAGTCCTCGGTATCTTAGTGGGCTTGCTAAACATCAAAGCCTCTGAAGTGCACAAGTTCCTGCTCGCCGCAATCGCGTTCCTGATAGGCATACAGGCGCTGGCAGGAGTATTAAGCAGCCTCGGAAGCGCAGGAGTCTGGATCGGACTAGTCACCTTCTTCCAAATGATAAGCGCGTTCCTAGCCCCTGCAGTCGTGATAGTCGCAGTGCAGGCGCTATACTTGCTCGTGAGGGATTGAAATTCTTAGAAGTCAGCGCCGCCCTTCAAAATACGCTCAGCAGACCTTGAATCCTCATCGATTATCTTGTCAGTCCTGCCGCAATAAGGGCACCTGAGAGCAGAGTCCTTGCTCGTGTTGAACCTGAACTTGTAATTGCACCTGCTGCACAGGAACCTCTTGACACTAGACAGAGGAGCATCTGCAGGAGCCTTCTTGACACTGCCAGGAGGCACATTGAAATTCTTAAGGCAAGAAGTGCAAAGAGCCATCTTGGAATCATTGCCCTTAGGGACGTACTTCAACTCAGAAAGCGAGACGAACTTGCGGCACCTTTCGCAAAGACCCTGCCTCTCATCACTGAACTCCTCATCAAACTCGCGCATGCGATTCACCCCTAAAACCCAGGCAAGACGCTACGTCTTGCATGCCTCCAAAACCTGTGAAAAGTGTATTTAAAACTTTCGCTTTAGCGCTTCCGCCAATGATATGCCTGGGAAAAGAAGTCGATTGGATCAATAAGAAGTGAACCTGATGCTCGCGCTCGCCATCTTAGAATAGAACTCGATATCCGCCTTGTTCTGGGCCTTGGTGTAGAACAACTGGTCAAGGCCGAACCAGACCATGAACCAGCCAGCAGGCTCTATCATCGTGCGTATGAACGAGAAGACGAACAAGGGGCTCTCCCAGTCATAGAGGAAAGTAGCGAGCACCATGAGGACGAATCCAGAGAGAGTGATCATGACCCCCTTACGATGGATCGCCTTGTTATCCAAGACCAGCTGGTCGCGGTGCTTGATGAAATGATCCTTCAAGCGCTTCCTGACCTTGGCGTCGATCGCTGACTGATGAAGCGCCTCGGGCACCAATAATTCAAGCTCCAAGCTCCCCCGCTTGTCACGCGCGACCTTCCGGGACTCTGCCAGGAAGTCATCTGACAAGGCGCGCTCAGAGAAAGGCCTTGGATCGAAATCGCTGAAGACGTCCTCGTAGCGCTCAAGACGCAAAGCGACGTTGCTTCTCGCGAAGAGCTCAGGAGAGACTGGCTGGGAAGAAGGCTTATCCACAGGCTCAGAAGAAGGCTTGCCCGCTTGGTCGGCACGCTTATCATCCTTGGAAGCCTGGTCCTTCTGATCCTTATCCTTCCAGTCCTTCAACTCAGAAAGCCTCTTCTGCCCCACCTCTTTATCAACCATGAGAAGAAGAAAACAAGACTCCTGGTTTAAATAGTTTGTCAAAGGAGTGCGTTCAAAATCTCTTGAATTTTTAAAATAATATTATGGGCTATTGCTCTGAAATAGGCCTCTGCGCGCTGCGCAGAGATCTTGTGGCTAGCTATACTAGCCCCGAATTTAGTCTTAATTGCCTTAAACACGCTCTCAACAATCTCTCTGCGATAATACATTTTATGATACAGAAATTTTTGATTTTCACGACGCAAAGTGTGATTCTTATTGCGACATCTGCCTCTTCTGCGCATTGGAATGACTGCAGCCATTCCAAGTCTGTCGCAATACTGATGAAGCCAATTGGCATCATAGCCTTTGTCTGCCACAAGCCAATTGGCTTGTGGGCTGCGTTTGAGAAGGTACTTCGCGTCACGAATATCGTGAGCTCTCTTGGCTCTTAGACGCAAAGCTACGATTTTCTTGGTTTTGGTGTCGACGATAATGCTTAGTTTGAGTGGGATTTCCACAGGATAGGGCTTGTCAATGCGCCAGTAATAATATGGGCCGGGTAAGGTTCGGCTCATGCCAGTGCCGTCAATCGCCAAGATATGACAATTACTCGGTGCAGTGGCAGCGAGAATTCGCTGCCACAAGCTAGGCGGTAGCCTATCTTGCGCGTACCAGAACGCGCTGCTGCAAGCGCACTTGATCCCAAGGCTTCTTAGAAGCCTTGTTATCAGACGATAACCAAGGCGACATTCTTGTCTTAGAACAAGCACTAGCAAGTGCTGTGCTAGCTCGTATTTCTTTGGACCAAAGCGGTGTAGCCACCTTGGCATACCCAAGCGCCTCAAAAGACGCTTAAATTTACTAATTAGCTTTTCTTCTTTAATCATGGGGGGGTACACCCCCACCCCCGCAACCAGCCTTATGGCTGGTGCAGACATTTAATTATTAAGATTTTGAACGCGCCCACATCAAGGAGACAATTTTAGTCCGTAGTCGTTAGGGGGACGGGCGTGTGTTTTTAGGTGTGTTCCAAATCAAAGAATTTCTTTTTATTATTTACATACTTTAGCAAATCAAAAATTAATACCAAAAAAAGGCATACTGGCACTACTATTCCTATTCCTTCAAGCCCTATTGGAACTGTCTCAAATACTAGGTTTAGGGGAGTGTAGATTATCACAAATGTTGCAATTAATGAAATTACCGAAGCATAAAACAAGTAGGGGTTAACTATTAATCCTCTATTCAAAACGCCTTTCCTAAAAGATCTAAAATTAAATGCTGATGCTATTTCTAATCCAATAAGTGTGAATAAGGCGACTGTTCTTGCATATTCATGAGTATGTCCTAAAATATTGAATGAAATAAAATATGAAGATAATACTAATACTGTCAATAAAATTCCTGTAAAAAATAGCAGTATAAATTGGTTTTTGTTGAGTATCTCTGATTTTTTTCTTGGCGGTTCATTCATTGAATCATTTGAAGAGAAATTTAAGCCCAAGGTAATTGCAGGAAGGTCAGTAGTAACCAGATTCATAAAAAGAATCTGCAAAGCCAGTAAGATAGGAATTTGCCATCCTAATAAAGGAACCAATAAAACTCCAAAAAAGAGTATAGATAGTTCTGCAAAACCACAAGATAATTGATATGTAGCAAACTTTCGAATATTTTTGAAAATAGTTCTTCCCTCTCGGATAGCTGAAACTATTGTGCTAAAGTTATCGTCTTTTAATGTCAAATCAGCAACTGAACGAGAAACATCTGAGCCGTTCTTGCCCATAGCGATTCCAATATGTGCCTCTTTTAAAGCAGGCGAATCATTAACTCCATCACCAGTCATGGTAACTATCTCACCATTTTCCTTAAGCGCCTTTACAATTCGTAACTTATGCTCGGGTCTGACTCTTGCAAAGATGTAAATGGTGCCTATTACTTTTGTCAGCTCTTCATCACTAAGATTATCCAATTCACTGCCTTCCATTACCTTTCCATGCAAACCTACTTCTTTAGCAATAGCCAGCGCAGTTTCTTTGTTGTCTCCTGTTATTATCTTGACTTTTATTCCAGCACTAAAGCACTGGCTAATAGATTCTTTTACTTCTTCACGAGCAGGGTCTTCCATTCCTGCAAAACCCAAGAAAACCAAATCTTCTTCAAAATGATCTTTGGCAAAGGCATTTACTTTTTTATAGGCAAAAGCGATAGTTCTTAAACAATTAGAAGTCATCTTCTTATTAAGCTTAAGTATTTTCTTTTTCTCAATTTCAGTTAATCTGGAGATTGTTTTGGTTCTTTGGACGAACGTACATTTTTTTATTAAATATTCTAGTGCCCCTTTAGAATAAACAACTTTCTCCCCATCTAATTGGCACAATACTGACATCATCTTTCTTTCAGAATTAAACGGAATCTCCTGAATTCTACTAAATTTTATGTCTTCCTTAAACAAACCTGCTTTTACTCCCATAATAGAAAGTGCAGATTCAGTTGGTGAACCAATTGCTCTAAACTCCATGTCATTTCCGGTTCTTTCTATTATTGAATCGTTGCATAAAACTGCATTGTATATCATATTTCTTAAAGCATGCCCTTTATTAGTATCTATCTTTTTGTTGTTATGTAAAAAATCTCCTTTTCCTTCATACCCTGTTCCTGTAACATCATAAATAGTATTATTTGCAAAAACTTTTCTGACAGTCATCTCCCCTGTTGTTATGGTTCCAGTCTTGTCAGAACATATTACTGTTGTCTCACCAAGAGTCTCTATTATAGACATCCTATTTACTATTGCATTTTTTTTAGCCATGTGACGTGCTCCTGATGCTAAAGTGGTTATTAGAACTACGGGAAAACCTTCAGGAAATGCCGCAACAGCCAATGCAATAACAATAATTAAGATATTTAAGATTGCTTCTTCGTTTAGAGGCGTGCTTCTTGAAAGCATAATCAAACCTGTCAAAACTGAGATGATTATTGCCAGAATAACCATATAATTGGCAATATGGTTAACTTTCTTTTGAAGAGGCAATTCCTTTTCTGTGGTTGAAATTAAACCTGCAACTTTTCCGAATTTTGTATTCATGCCCGTGTGCAAAACTTTTGCAATACATTTGCCGTTGACAATGTAGGTTCCCATAAAAACCAGGTTTTCATCAGTATACTTTTTCTCAGAACCTATTTTTTTACCAACTTCTTTTGACTCTCCAGTTAGGATAGATTCATTCACCCTCAATTCTTTTTCTTCAAGCAATAGGCAATCTGCAGGAATCTTTTCTCCGTTTCTTAAAATCAAAATATCTCCGGGAACTATGTTTACCGACTGAATCTCTCGTTCTTTTCCATCTCGAATAACTATGGAAACTGGAACAAGCATATTTTTCAAAGCGGCAATCGATTTTTCTGCTCTATATTCCTGAATAAATCCGACAACGACAACCATAAAAATTATTGCAAGAATAGTATAAGCTGTAACAGATTTGCCAACAAAAAAAGAGAGGAGCATTGCAACTACAAGTAAATACAAAATAAAATTGCTTTTGATCTGTCTTAACAGTATTTTTAAAGGAGTGGTCTTAGAAATATCTTTGATCTCATTTAAGCCAAATTTCTCCAGCCTTTTTCCTGCCTCTTTTTTTGTTAAACCTCTTTCTTTGAGCATATACTTATTAAATAAATAGCACCTTTATAAAAACTTTCTTTTTTTTCGTTTCGTCGCCCCCGTTCGTCGTTTTTTCGTTCTCGTTAAAATTGTCTCCTATCAGTTCGTGCCAGTAAAATTTAATTGCGTATAACATCGCGCAGTCATACGTTTTTTCTGCAAGAAAAAAAAGCCGAAGGCTCAGTTCAAAAACTGTCTTTTATCTTAAGTGCAAAATCTTTTGCTTTCGTTAAATCTTTTTCATTCGGTCTTTTTTTGTTTAACCCACCAAAGAAATATTTTATAAAACTATAATCTATAAAACCTCTACAAATAAATTCATCAATGATATCAAATCCTTTAGAAATAAGTTCTTGTCTCAATGGTTCATGCATTTTTTTATAGCAAATTGATGCAGTAGAAAAAATGAATGCCCTTTTATTCTTCTGAAGTTCAAGATTTTTTACTAATTTGAACAAACTAATATGATGCTTTCCATTATATATCCCTGACCCTAAACCTATCAAATCACATTTGCTAATATCTGTTGATTTAACTTCAGAAGGTTTTTTTATTTCTGCGTTTAATTGTTCTGCAATAACTTTTGCAACTTTCATAGTGTTGCCATGATGAATTGATTGACAGATTATAAGTGCATTTTTGTTCGGCATATTAATGATTATTGTTAGTTAGATTATAAATATTTCTAAAAGAATCTGGTAAAAGACAGTTTTGAATTGCGCATAACATCGGGCTTAAGAGAAGTTGAATTTTTGAGGCAACCCACAAAAATTCAATTTGGACGGAGCCTGCAAGGCGGAGTCTCTTAATCGCGGCCAGACGTTTTTTCTGCAAGAAAAAAAAGCCGAAGGCTCAGTTCAAAAAATATTTTTCTTATCTTCTCATTAATAGGTTTTCGGCATTCGTAATTTATGATTGATCATCCAAACACATGGAGCCCTTGGAAATTGTTCCCATAATGACTTGTTCAACGCAACCAATTACCTGTTCTTCAGGATAGCAAGTTCCGACTATATTTTTCAAAGGACCTTTGGTGAGATTAATTTTTTGTTCATCGGTTAGTGTTGGCGGGGAACAAGCTCCGCTTATGCACTGTCCTCCATCTGTACATGCTTCACCCGCCTTTTTGTAGGATAGAAGACAAGTTTCGTTATCCGTCCATTGCCCGCCGGCTTTTTCGCAATACTCTTTATTTTTTTCTGGGTGATGTTCAGGCAAAGATGAATAAAGAAAGCCTAAACCAATTCCAACTAAAATAATAATTGCGAAAATTATGATAA
>JAFGGS010000021.1 GCA_016930415.1 Candidatus Woesearchaeota archaeon
AGTTTTCTTTTATGATTTTAACGAAGATAACCACATTAGAATTTTCGGTTTTAACCTCTGTGGAGGCGAGCCCCGAATTGCGTATAATTCTTGTTAGTTTCGTCTGACCAACTGGAAGACCTAAAATTTAGTGCAACGTTCCGAAGGAAAATTTTAGAGTTGAGTTTGAGTTTTATTATCAATTTCTGCGAAGCAGACTATCTTTTAGGGGCACACGCTATTTAGTATAGTGTTCTCTAATTTTATTATATATTGCTCTTCCACCCAAATATACTACTCCTCCAGCTACAATTACTGGAGAAAGAACAAATCCAATAGGTGCAATAACTGAAGTACCAACAACTCTTAAAAGACTTGGATGTGTGCACCCATACATATCTAGATGAGACTCAAGATTTGCCCTATGCTCATTTATGGCAATAATTCCCGGATCATTTGGATTTTCTTTCTCTAAAGTTCGTGCTTCTTCTATTGTTCTTTCAATTGCACTCATTATTTCTTTCTTTGACATTTTTATGCCCCCTCGTAATTAGTTATACGGAGTAGTTTATTAATTCTTGTTGTTGTGATTAACCACAACATTTATATATGGTTTAAGGCTATTTAGTATTATGGAGGCAAAAGACTTAATTTCAGCAGGATTGACAAAAAATCAAGCAGAAGTTTATCTTGAAATCCTAAAACATCCTGAACAATCAGGAGGAAAGATAGCTAAAGCGCTTTCAATAGATAGGTCTTTTGTGTATGGAATAATCAATTCATTGATTGATAAAGGTTTAGTAAGTTACATCACAAAAAGCAAAGTAAGAGTATACTATTTTGCTGATCCTGAAAATTTGCTTAAAGAAATTGAAGAGAAAAGAAATAATGTTAACAAAATTGTTCAAGAATTAAAATCATTGAAAAAACAAACAAAATCTGAAAAATCAGTTCTAGTGTATGAGGGAAAAGCAGGATTGAAAGCATATATTAGAGATTTTTTAGATGCAAAATCTTTTGAAACTTTAGGTGGTGGAGGAAATCTCAAAATCCTTGAAGCATTAAAATATGAATATCCCCATTATTTAAAAGAATTTAATAAGAAAAAAATTATAGGAAAACTTATTACTTCACCTAAAAATAAAAAAATAATGAGTGATATTTACAAAGATTCCAAAGTAGAAATAAAAACTTTTGAAGGATTGGAAAGCGGAGTTAGCTTTACGATATTCAAAAACAAATTAGCAATATATTCAGCAGAAGAAAAACCTTTTGTAATCATGATTGAAAATGAAAATATTGCAAAAGCATTGAAAACATATTTTGAGAAAACTTGGAATTGCGCGAAATGACTTCTTTGCGTGTGCCCCTTCTTTAAAACTCAAACTCAATTGAAACTAACACTTTCTATGCGAAGTGTTAGCAATTCGCATAGATTAAGGCTTGAAAGACGCGATTTCGACAAGCTGAAACTTAGTTTTCTGTTGTTGTCAATTAGTGATAATTGGCAACTCAAAAGTTTTAGTTGAGTATATTTGCAAAATTTTGTTATCTTAGCCCAATAGTGGTCGTGAACTGACCATGGCGAGGGCGTAAATTAGCACAGGACATTCGGAATTCTTTCGTCGATTTTGTCGTCGGTAGATCCAGTGGACAAGAAAGGCACTAGACACGTTTCCGTAACTAATATTAAGCGTGCCCAGCTTTCATTATTAAACTGAAAGGGCGTTGAAAACTCTTAAAAACCACAAAATTTTTATATAATTATATATCTATTTGATATAGATATATATGTATAAGCTAAAACGATTGAGCACAAAGAGAATGGAATCAGTACTGCACGCACCAAGACTTGGAACCGTCCTGATGGTTGAAGAGACTTTGAGAGACGCTGGTGAAGCAATAAGTGTTGCTGAACTAAAAAGAAAGCTGCCGAAAAAAGTCATGCACCAAACCCTGCTGGTGATTCTCGATTACCTGCAGGACAGCAGTAAGATACTCATCAGCTCAAAAGGCATTGTGTGGACTTACGCCACGAGAGAGGAACTCAACGCCCTCCTTGCTAAGGGCCGAGAGATATGAGAAAACCAGTTAAGATTTCCTTAATTAATTCCGCGCTTGAAGAGTATGAAAAGCTTGAAAGCATCGCATCCATTCAGATATCTCAAGGAGTAAAAAGCTCACCAGAAATCCAACTTCTGAAATCAATCAACCAAAAATTTGAGTTTATCAGACTTAATCCCTCCTACGGAGATAAGATTCAAAAAAGAATCTACTATAAGACAATCAATGTAAGAAATCTGTGGCGAGTTGAACTCGCAGGATATTGGAGGATGCTTTATACGATTAGAACAGATAAGGTTGAAATTATGTGTTTCATTCTCGACATCCTGGATCACGCAAGATACGACAAGAAGTTTGGCTACAGGAAGAAGTGATGAAAAATGGACGAACTCTACGCCTTGAAAAGAGAGTGTTTGCGCCGCGGCTTTAGCCACAAGACAATCCTCAGCTATTCTAGCTGCGTCAAGCTCTTCTTCCGGAAGTGCCGAAAAGATCCTCGCAAGGTGACTAAGAAGGATGTTTTGGACTATTTAGATTCCCTAGTCGACAAGGAGGCGGCTGGAAGCACGGTCAATGTGAATCTCTGCGCTCTCAAGTTCTTCTTTGGAGAAGTCCTCCATAAGAGGCTTCTTGTCAGGATCAAGTTCTCTAAGAGGCCACGGGCCTTGCCCATCTTCCTGACAAAAGAGGAAGTGGTCCGGCTGTTTGAAGCGGTTTCTAACCCTAAGCACAGGCTCATCCTGGAGCTCATCTATTCTGCAGGCCTTCGGGTGAGCGAGGCTGTCAAACTGAAGGTGTCTGACCTTGACTTCCAGAGAGGAGTCGGTTGGGTGAGAAGGGGCAAAGGAGGAAAGGACAGGCCTTTCATCATCTCTCAGGCCATTCGTCCGCGCTTGGAAGAGCAAGCAAGGCGCGCCTCGGAAAACGGCGCGCTCACATACTTATTCGCAGGATGGAAGAGCTTGAGAGGAAACGAGATGGGTTTGGGGAGTGGAAAGACGCACTTGAGTGTCCGGAGCGTGCAGGAGATCGTCAAGGCCGCTGCTGCAAAGGCAAGTATCCTGAAGAATGTCCATCCTCACAGCCTCAGGCACAGTTTCGCGACTCACCTCATCGAGAACGGCTACGACGTGTGCGCGGTGCAGCCGCTCCTTGGCCATTCTAGCGCAGAGACAACCCTCACCTACCTTCACATGGCCTCACCCGCCTTGCTCTCTGTCAGGAGCCCTTATGACGAGCTTCAGGGGGACCTTATGAACGGTGAGGGAAGTTGAGAGGTCACATATAGGAATCGATGATTGCATCATTGATTATCGCATCAGGATCACATCTGCTTAACGAAACACTTTTAAACATCATAATCGAGAAGAATTAAAAAAAAAAGAAGGTGGCTTATGGATTCGTTTGCAAGGTTGTTCTTCGGGTCGTTGCTGCTAGCCATTCTCATGACTGGGTGTCTTGACCAGCAGGCTCAACTAGAGAACAGGGTTGTTGAGGGGATCGGCGCCTCTGCGCCTGGAGCAGGGGTTGTCCTTGGGAACGGCTCGGCTAGCAAGGTCATCGTGAACTTGGCTTCTGACTTCGCAGGCGAGTCTGGCAAGAAGCAGTACATGCTAGACGTCGTGAACGAGTTCAACGTGAGGAATCCCGACATATTCGTGAACATCACCTTCGAGTACTCCACAGGGGATGATGGCTTCAACACTTCTTGGAGGAGGGCTATCGCTCAAGGCTTTAAGGACGACCAGTATCCTTATGACATATTCTACGCCAACGTCGGGAACCCTTACAACATCTTCAATGACTTGCTTGGCGAGAAGGAGTGGGGGAAGAAGTACCTCGTGGATTTTAGCGAGGTGCCTTGGTTCATCGAGTCTCACAAGGAGTTCATCCTGACTGACCCGACTTATACCGAGCCGTTTGACGGCATGCACGTAGGCCCTTACACCAACGGCTTCTACATCATGCTCTGGTATAACAAGAGAGTCGCTGATAGGCTGAACCTTACCATCAGGGAGGACGGAATGTCGTTCCAGGAGTTCCTATCTTACGTGAAGGCAGTCCAAGACTATAATGAGATGCACGGCACCAGCATCGCAGCGATCCAGGACTTCAACAACTGGAAGACCACTGAGTACATCTATCGCCATCTCTTCAAGTCCGCGCTTGGGAACTATAATCTCCTCTTGGACAATAAAGAGTTCGATGTGAGGAGGCAGGTGGCGCTGCTCGAGACTCTCCAGGCGTATGAGGAGCTAGGGAAGTATAAGCCTCTCATCAAGGGCTATCAGGACATGAGCTATACTGAGGATAAAGGCAGGATACTCTATGAAGAGGCTCTCTTCACAGCCAATGGCGCCTGGATGTACACTCACTGGGCAGGGATTGACGAGGAGAAGGTGTGGGATATGCGCCCCGCGGAACTGCCTGTTTTCAGGGCGATCGACTTCTATTCAGGGTCTTACACGCCGGTCTTCGTCGTCCCGAAGGGGTCGCCAAGACGAGAGGAGGCTCTTATGTTCCTGGAATTCCTCTCATCTCCCAGGCTTGCAGAGAAGTGGGTCAGGATGACCAAGACGCCGACCGGACTGAAAGGCAACCTCTACGACGTCGGGCTTGACGACGACCAGTTCAGCATGTTCTACAACCACTTGAACGAGAAATATAGCAAGTTCCATTATGACGACTCCAGCGCTTCTATCCTTGGCGCGAAGCACGCAGACTTTGATGACGAGCTGGACGACTTGGCCCAGAAAGTCCTTGCAGGGGAGTTGACTGCTCAGCAGGCCTATGATGACATCATGGATTATATTGATTGATGTCCCTGGAAAAAGTGCCTGGGACCAGGATCGAGTGATTAAGAGGACGCAGTCTTCTTAGGGGAACAGTAAAGTTTATAAACCTGTTTCTCTTGTGGTTTTTCTTGTTGTGAGGTTAGAAGAGTTATGGCATTGTTTGGAGGTTTTTTAAGACGGCTTCTTAAGGGGCTTTTCCGCGGCAAGAAAGACGTCAAGCTAGGGCTCTATGGCCCGCCTAACGGCGGCAAGACGACTCTTGCGAACAAGATCTGCGTCGACTGGCTCGGTGAGGAGATGGGCACAGCTAGCTCTGTAGCTCACGAGACCCGCGAGATCCAGATCAAGGAGCAGGTCACGATCAAGTCCAAGGGCAAGGAGCTCACGTTCAACCTGGTAGACACGCCTGGCATCGCTACCAAGATAGACTACGAGGACTTCCTGGAATCTGGTATCGAGGAGAAGGAAGCCAAGACAAGGGCTAAGGAGGCCACTAAGGGAGTCATAGACGCTATCAAGTGGCTTGATGAGATGGACGCTGTCGTCGTAGTCTTAGACTCGACCAAGGATCCTTACTCGCAGGTCAACATCACGATCATCGGTAACTTGGAGGCCCGCAAGATCCCGGTCCTCATAGTCGCTAACAAGATAGACTTGAAGAAGTCAGACATAAAGAAGGTGCAGGCCGCATTCCCCCAGTACGACGTGCTTGGGATAAGCGCTAAGCTCGGCACGCACGTCGAGGAATTTTATGAAGCTCTCTTCAAGATTACCAATAAGTAAAAAGAGGTTGAACAAGATTACCAATAAGTAAAAAGAGGTTGAACGTAAGAACCATGCTTACCCTACAATTCATTCCATACGGCGAAATCGGCAGCCTGAAGCCAGAGGAGAGGCTAAGGAAGCTGCTCCACCTCGTCAAGGAGGACAAGATAATCCTGCTCGAGGGAAAGCTCAAGAGCACTGAGAAGTCAGAGCTGATCAGCAAGACAATGGCTGAGATAAGCTCTAAGTTCAAGGGCATCGAGATCGAGGAGCTCGACATGGAGAAGAGGAACAAGCAGCTCTTGGAGAAGCTCAAAGGGTTATTCATCAACTTCCTGCTCGGAAACCGCCTCGGCCTCACCATCATCGGGCCGGCCAACATCATCAAGGAGATCAAGAAGGATCCTGAGAAGATCCAGCTCTTGACGACAATGGATGATGGCAAGAAGAAGAGGAAGTGAATCCTCGCGATTTCTTTTTTAGGAGTGAAGACCTTGCTCGTGCCAGCAGTCTGCTTCTCTCAAAACATTTATAAAAAGAGCGTCCTTTTGCATGATTCATGCCACACCAATGCGTTAGATGTGGGAAACTGTACGAGGATGGCGAGATCGACATCCTGAATGGTTGCCCTTGCGGTGCTAAGATGTTCTACTTCCTAAGGAAGGAGAAGTATGAGCGCCTCAGGGTGGAGGCAGCCCAGAAAGCATCTTTGAGCGCTGATGACCGCGAGCAGATGGAGAGCGACGTCTACGACATGCTCGGAGGAGACATCGACCGAGACAAGCCAGTCATCCTTGACCTTGAGTGCGTCGAGGTCTTGCAGCCTGGCAAGTACAACCTTGACATCGTCAAGCTCTTCCAGAACCACTCCCCCTTCATAATCAAGCTCGAGGACGGCAAGTACTTCGTGGACCTCGACGAGAACTTCCACAGGCTGGCAAAGGAAGCCAAGAAGAAGTGAGCTGTTTCTGATTTCTACAAGCCAGCCCTGGGCGTGTAAGTCCAGGATTTGCATGCAGGATTATGCAAAGATTATAAAAAGGCCGAGTCATCACTTGTTCTATCATGATGATTGTTGACGTTCACGCGCACATGGACTTCCCTGATTACAGGGACGACTTGGACGAGGTCATGAGGGCTAACGAGGAGGCTGGTGTCGTAGGCATAGTCTCCCAGGGCACGACTGTCGAGGCCAATCGCCGCGTCCTTGAGCTTGCTGAGAAGTATAAGACTATCAAGCCAGCCCTAGGCATCTATCCTGTCCACGTGGTTGACATGTCTGACAATGAGTTCGATGCTGAGATCAAGTTCATACGCGAGCAGAAGGGCAGGATAGTGGCCATC
This sequence comes from Candidatus Woesearchaeota archaeon, assembly GCA_016930415.1. GTDB lineage: Archaea > Nanobdellota > Nanobdellia > Woesearchaeales > SM23-78 > SM23-78. Next base: position 6,948 of record JAFGGS010000021.1, read on the forward strand.
GGAGAAGTCGGCCTCGATTATCTGAAGGGAGATGACAACCCTCATGGCGACACTAGGAAAGAAGTCATGAGGAAGCGCTTCCAGAGGTTCATCGACCTTGCAAAAAAGATGGACCTGCCGATAATATGCCACAGCAGGCGAGCAGAGCTGGACGTCATCGAGATGCTTGAGAAGAGCGGCCACAAGAAGGTCGTGATGCACTGCTTCATGGGCCGAAAACATCTTGTCAAGAGGATAGTCGAGAACGGATGGTCGCTCTCCATCCCCTGCATAATAGGCAGGCTCCAGCAGCTCCAGGAGAACGTGGCAATGGCGCCCATCGGCCAGATTCTGACTGAGACCGACGCGCCTTACATGAGTCCGTTTCCAGACACCAAGCGAAACGAGCCTCGGTTCATAGCAGAGAGCCTGAAGGTGATCGCGAAGATCAAGGGTCTAGACGTCGAGGAGACCTCGAAGCTGATATACCTTAACTATCAGAAGATGTTCTTGTAAGGATCGAGGCAAGGCCCGCGCAGATACAGCCTGTCTTTCTTCCCATGCCTTATCTTTTAGATGCTTTTGGCATCTTGAAATCGTCCTTGATCTTGAGAAGGCTTTTCACGAAGAGCAGGTTGTAGGTCGCAAGGAACGTGCTTGCAGGGACTATCACTAAGAGGGTCATTGTCGCCAGCAGGGCGAGGAAGACCAATCCGAACAATATGCCATAGGCTATTGTCAGAGCAAGCCCCAAGGTGACGTAGACCAGGTAGCCTATTGCCCCTATGACGACTGCGGGTATGGCGATCACGATAGCCGCGATCAACCAGGCGATCCCTGTAGCTATTGCGCCTGCTATCGAGAGTCCTGCTCTTACCAGTATGAAGATTATAGTCTCCTTCAGGTTCTCCTTCAAGAGCAGCCAGGAAGACGCGAGTGACTCCAAGGCCTTCTGCTTCTTCAGGTACATGCAGTATATCATGAGCGTGTGCATCAGTATCTCTATCATTATCGCCGCCAATATAAGGACGAGCAGGAGGAGCATGAGCAAGACTATGCTAGCTATCATGAGCATACCTCCTGTGAGCACTGCCTTGTAGATTGCCAGGGCCGCCGCTGCTAATGATGCCAGGAAAGCCATGGTGACGAGCAGGTCGAAGAGAAAGTAGGAGACGCCCCTTGGGAGGTTGGCTTTGGTGAATCTCCCTATCAGGACTTTCCGTTCGTCCACTGAGTTGATGAACGTGAAGATGAAGAGCGACGACACGAACCAGAAGGCCAGCAAGAGTATCAAGAGGACCGTGACCGCCGAGATTATCAGGGTTGAATAGTTGCCCCAGACGTAGTTCCATTTCTCTGATAGGCTCGTCCCTGCAGGGGCAGTCATGTTGCCGGACGTGGCTGGTTGCGCAGAATAGTTCCCTCTCCATTGGCTGAAGTCGTGGCTGTCAAACTGGTAGTTCATCTGCGGCATCGACATGAATGCAGTTCCTGCGAACAGTATGAGCAGGCCAAGCTTTAGCCAGGTCTTGAAGTTGAAAGGCAGAAGGAAGCTCTTGCATCTCTCAAACGATACACCCACTAGTTCTATGGCTTTCAATGCTTTCAATGACATGCTGGATCATGAAACGGTATCGTTTATATACTTAACGTCTTTCAGGGGGCGCGTTGAGAATGTCGCCACAGCCTTACAGCACGAGCTTTGCCAAAAAAGCAGACTCTTCAGCTGTAAAGGTAGGGGTTGCCCCCTAAGGGGTGCCGAAGGCGACATTTTCAACAGAGCCCGTCTTCAGGAAAAGTTTTATTAATGCCAAGCCGCGACAGGCGGTCAGGATGATGAAAGTTTCAAAGACGCAGTATCATTCGTGGAAGGCAGGCAGCTTGCCTGAGGGTTGCAAGCGCTGCGTCAAGGGCGAGAAGCTGGTCCTCTTCATAACAGGCCTTTGCAGCCAGCGGTGCGAGTTCTGCCCTGTCTCTGACAGGAAGCTCTACAAGGACGTAATATACGCTAATGAGAGACCGATTGATCCAAAAGCCGGAGACGAGTCGGTTGCCAAGGCGATAATCGAGGAGGCTGCTGCTTGCAGCGCGACCGGCGCTGGCATCACAGGCGGAGACCCGCTCGTCAGGCTTGACCGGACAGTCAAGGCCATCAGGCTATTAAAGAAGAGGTTTGGCAAGAGTTTCCACATCCACTTGTACACGCCGCTTCGCCTGGTAAGCGAGCAGAGCCTAAAGAACCTCTTCGACGCAGGGCTTGATGAGATCAGGTTCCACCCTCGGATCGGCGGTCGTATCAGCGGCCCGTCTGAGAGCAAGAGGGAGTGGCGGCGGGTCGGCCTTGCGAAGAGATACAGCTGGGCTGTCGGCGTCGAGATCCCAGCGCTCCCGGGCAAGGAGGAGGAGACCAGGGAACTGATCAGCTTCCTGAAGGGCAGGATTGACTTCTTGAACATCAACGAGCTAGAGCTGGCTGACAACGAGGTGTGGAGGAGAGAGCAGGAGAGGGACTCTAGCCTCAGGACTAAGGATGGCTTCTCTTATGCCATCAAAGGCAGCGAGGAGCTCGCAAAGAGGCTTCTCCAATACTCGTCAGGCCTTGGCATAAGGACTCATTACTGCACTTGCACGTTAAAGGATCGGGTCCAGCTCGCGAAGAGAGTCCTTCGGAGAGCGAAGAATATCAGGCTGCAGACAGACATCATGGATAAGGAAGGCATGCTAACCAGGGGCGCAGTCTACCTGCCAAGCCTCAAGCCTGGCTTTGGCTACCGCAAGAAGTTATCATCTCTCAATCCACTCGAGAAGCAGAAAATATTAAAAAAGCTCGGTTCAATAAGGGATTGTATCGCGCGTGAGAACAGCCTTCAGAAGGGTTTGCTCTTCATTGACAAGGACAAGCTCAGGATCGTGACGAGCAGCGCAATCGTCCGGAGAATCAGGCTCATGGCGGGGTTTGAGAGGGCTATAGTGACTGAGTATCCGACGTTCGACGCGCTCGAGCTGGAAGTCGAGTTTTTAAGGTGATCATAATGGAGATAAGGATTGATACGAACAAGGACAGCCACGAGGACATCAGGAAGGTCATAAGGTTCCTGAAGATGATAGTGGGCGACCATTCAGAGGACTCGAGCAGCGGCTCAGGCAGCTCGCCTAGCCCTGTGTTCGACGTGGGCGACGAGGCCGCTGGCGCGCTCGCAGGCATCTTCGGCTCTGACTCAGACGAGAGCCCGAGGGACAGTGACCCTGACCTGAAGCCTAAGAGGATGAGCGATGACAGCATCACAGTGATACCTTACTGATGCATTCAAGGATTATTCATGGCGCAGGACAAAGACAATAGGACTGGGAAGAAGGACAAGGAGCCTTTGAAGAACGAGAAGAAAGGCTACGTCTACGTGGATCACACAGCAGACCTGAAGGTCAAGGCCTGGGGGAACACTCTCGAGAAGGCCTTTGAGAACGCGGCCCTCGGAGGCATGGACTTCATAACAGACACTTCCAAAGTCGAGAGGAAGCTAAAGAAGAAGATAACGATCTCATCCAAGCGGCCAGAGTCATTGCTCTACGACTTCCTGGAAGAATTATTGTTTCTCATAGACACTGAGGGTTTCATCTTCGCAGAGGCCAAGGAGATGAGGATCGCGAAGAACCAGGACGGAGACTACGAGGTCTGGTGCACGGCTCTCGGCGACAGCTACAAGGGCTACGAGCGCAAAGGAGACATCAAGGCAGTCACTTATTCTGACATGGAGATTAGCGAGAAGGACGGCGGCTTCGAGATAATAGTATTGTACGACATCTAGTGGAATCAGTTGAATCTTGAGAGAAATGAGAAAAGAATGTCAAATAATTTTCTGGGACTCTAGGCAGACAACTTTTTTTCTTAGTTGTCCAACTCGACCTGCACGGCTTTGGGCCCGCGGTCTCCCTGCTCAATCTCGAATGAGACTGCATCGTTGTCCTTCAATGACACGCCTTCCTTCAGGCCAGTCACGTGGACGAAGTACTCTTTCCCGTCTTCAGCAGCGACAAAGCCAAAGCCCTTCGACTGGTTGAAGAATTTTACTCTTCCTTTCATTTTACTCTATTCCTCCAAAACAATTGCTCTCAGAAACAGCTCAAGCATCCACAAAAAGCGAATTTTGTAAGTTTACTAAAAGCTAATTTGCCAAAAGCCAAACAGCCCAGTTTATCCTATTCGACTGTTTTGAGGGATAAGAAGGCAGGTCGCTTTATAAAGTTAACCTAAATGAGATGATCAGCAAGCTTCACCTGACGTGTATCTCAAGCACGTCCTCGTCCATGATCTTATGGTCCAGGCTCAGGAGCTTCTGGCCCGGGAACTTGCTGCTGGGGCCCCATATCCTCACGAACTTGAACTTCGAGACGAAGTCCTTGTGCAGCCTCTCGCAGACAGTCCTAAGGGTGCAGCCCCTCCTCATGATCAGCGGCTCCTCAAGGTCAGGCTCTTTCCTCGGCTCCTTGAGATACACCCTTATGAACTCTAACTTCTCGAAGATGACCCTCTTCAAGTCCTCAGTCCCCGTCCTCTTCTCAGCGCTTATGATCACGTCTGCACGGGTCTCATGCTTGACATCCTGCGCCTTCTCATAAGAGACTAAGTCTCCCTTGTTCAGGGCTACCACGCAGGGCATGTAAACCTTGTTGGCCTCGACGACGTCAATCAGCTGGTCGACGTCTATCGGCTCCCTGATCAGGACCTCTGCGTTGTTGATCTTGAACTCCTTCAGGACTGCAGAGATCGTCTCGTCGTCGAGCTGCTCTGTCCTGACAGTCCGCCCGACCCGTATCCCGTTCTTCGCAGTCTTCCTTATACGCACGTCAGGCTTGTGCTGGTTCACACGCACGTTCGTCTTGTATATCTCATCCTTGAGCGTGTCTAGGTGTTCTGGGTGGGTGATGTCCACGACCATCAGCACCATGTCAGCGCCCCTGATGACTGACAAGACCTCCTTCCCCCTTCCTGAGCCGTCGCTCGCTCCCTGAAGTATTCCAGGCACGTCGAGTATCTGTATCTTCGAGTGGTTATACTCTAGCATTCCAGGGATTACAGAGACTGTCGTGAACGCGTAAGCTCCGACAGCTGATTCCTTGTTCGTCAGGGCGTTTAGGAGCGTGCTCTTTCCCACGCTAGGAAAACCCAGGAGCACCACAGTGGCATCGCCGCTCCTCCTGACAGTATACCCGTCCCCCTTCTTGCCGCCGCTTCGCCTGGCCTCGTCTTTCTCGCGAAGCTTTGCGAGCTTGGCCTTGACCAGCCCCACGTGCGACTGCGTCCGCTTGTTGTACTTCGTCTTGGAGATCTCCTCCTCCAAGCGCTTTATCTCGTCCTGATAGCCGGCCATTGACCTGAAGGTGGGGCAGGGGTTTTTTAACTGTTGCGGTTGAAGGGTAAGTTTTAAATAATAAAGAACCAAGATTGCTCGATATGGACAAAAGAGGTGCGTATTTCTTCGTGATAGACGCGATCATCGCGGGCGTAGTCTTGGTAGCAGGCCTCATGTTCATCTTCAGCACGTACTCTGTCAAGCCGGAGTCAGATCCTACTGTGCGCGCGTCAGAAGATTTCCTGCTGTTCATATCTTCGACTAAGATCAGGGACTATTACAATCCCGTGATCAGCAACATGACGCTCGACGGCAACATCACGAGGATCGACAACACCATACTCGAACAGATGATGGAGTTCTATTACAATGGCAAGCAGCCGCAGCTCGAGGCCCTGGCTTTGAACGTGATCAACAACGTGGTCAGCCCTGAGCGAAGCGCGGTGATAGTCATAAACAGCACCATAATCCATAACAAGACAGTAACTCCAATGGAGAGGTCGAAGCTGCTCGTGAGCGCCAAGAGGATGTCCTTCACCAGGATCAACGAGACGCTCATATTCGGGCCTGTCTGGATAGAGGTGAAGATATGGGTCTAAAAACTCAGCTCTCCCGGCTGAGCCGCTTGAGTGCAGGAGTGCTGCATGGCAAGAAAGGCTTCTTGCTCACGCTGCTAGCATTATTGCTCTCAACCCTCCTCGCATTGATGTTCTCTGCGAACATCAGCAACCCTCCTGATTACAAGATGGACCTGGTGCAGAACAGGATCACCATCCTCAACTACTACGTCGAGAGCTTCTATGACTACGCAGAGCAGGTCACTGTCGTGAGCGGATACACCGCGCTCCAAGGGATGGTGGAGTACATCGATAGTACAGGCCACTACCAGCCTAATTTCAGGCTTAGATATCCTTCGTGCATCAAGAACGGGACTGTCATCGGCAACGTGCCCTGCCCTGGGATGGATGGCAGGACTCTTGAGGCGTATCTCTACAACCTAAGTGAGGCTGCGGGGAAGGAGCTCAAGCTCGCGTCCAGGGTAGTCATAAACAACATCACTGTGAGCCAGGATAGCGATCCGTTCGCGCTTGACGTGCACGTCAACCTCACGCTCTTCGTGTCTGACAAGTTCGCGAACATCACTGCGACAAGGGCTTATGACACGATCGTCCCCATCATAGGCGTGAGGGATCCCATTTTCTTAATAGACGGCACTTATTCCAGGATAATCAGGAAGACCAACATCACGAAGCTTGAGCTCTGGAATTCCAGGGACTTGGAGCAGATGTATAACGAGGAGGAGTACCGGCCCACCAAGGAGGGTGTGAGCTTCATCCACAGGCTTGAAGGAGAGTACGTCATTGATGATATGGGCATCGAGAGCTACGTCCTGCACACGCTTCCTGAGGTCATGCCTCTGGTCAACGCGAGCCTCAGCATGGTCGATTACCTGTTCTGGAACAAGACCTCGTTTGATTGTGAGAGCAGGGCTCCCATGGAGATCATGGCCATCAACCAGAGCGAGGTGCCTAGCATCCCGACTATTCCTTTGGATCCTCCTTTCCAGCTTGACGCTGATCACTGGTCGACTTTCAACCTTAGCAGCGCAGGGGCTTGGCCTACCTGCTAGTATCGTCAACATGGTAATATGGATTATATGAGCGGATGATAAAGAGGATTATGAGGAGGGAATAAGCGCCCGCAGCAGGGCCTTTGCAGGGGCAAAGTTTATATACTATTAACCTTAAGAATCCCTTAAAACCTAGTTTGCAGAATTTTTTGCATCTGGGCAGGTGAGACTTGCTTTGGCCTTTTCAGGTCATTTCAGGGAAAAAAAGAGGAGAAAAGAGTCAAGGGCTAGTGCTCTTTGAGAGGGGTGGGATTAGTTGCCGGATGATTTCATAAGGACAGGGGTTGATGACCTTCTTGAGCTTCTTAAGAGCGTTAACAAGATTCCGCTTAGCGAGGCTGCGAGCAAGCTCGGTGTGAACCAGTCATTGGTGCAGTCATGGGTAGACTTCCTGGTCGAGGAGGAGATCGTCGGGATCGAGTACAAGTTCACAAAGCCCTTGATCTATCTCAACAAGGCTCCTCAGGCGAGCGTCGTCAGCAAGGGCGATGGTGATGAGTACGGCCTGGATTATTACAGGGATGAGTTCAAGAAGAGGGCTGAGGAGCGCAGGATCCCGACTAACAAGATAGACTTCTTCTGGAAGCATCATTTGCAGGACGTGGCTAACAGCAAGAAGGAGCTGTTCGTCAGGGAGGCTCACAGGAGGAAGCTTGGCAACATAGAAGGATTATGGGAGGAGTATCTCACGGTGCTCCTTAAGTCGTGATTTTTATGTTTCATGGATTTCAATTATGAGAGGCGCAATGGTTTATGATTTTGGATTTTGACAAGTTCCTGGAAAAGAACATGATGGACTTCTTGGATAAGAAGCGTTCCGAGGTGTCTGACCGCGCAGAGAGCCTGCGAGAGGAGGAGTTCTCGATGTTCGAGATCACAGAGGACTACAGCAAGGACATAAGCGAGGCTCTCAAGGCTAATGACATGGAGCGGGCCAAGGAGATCTTCGAGGAGGTCAAGAACAAGTACGTCCAGGCCCCTGAGGAGACCATCAGCAAGAAGCGCCTCTACACCATCATGGAGGAGATCTATGAGCGTATCAAGGATTACGAGGAGGGTCGCAAGGACAGCAACTTGTTCGAGACAATACATGATTATGAGGAGAAGGGGTTGTTCACGAATCCTGAGCTCTTCAAGCAGAAAGAGGAGGAGACTATAGGCATAATCATCAGCAGCCTGAACCTGAAGGAGAAGGAGATCGAGGATTTGACCTCTAAGGATGAGTTCGGGATAGCTGACCTGGAGAAGGCAGTGTCTTCTTATCGTGAGCTAAAGGAGCTAGTCAAGAAGATCCCTGAAGACAGGGTTGACTTGAAGGCAAAGGCTTCTGAGCGCACGTTAAGCCTGTTCTACGCCATCAAGAAGCTCAAGGACGGGATTGCAGAACCTTCAAAAGCAGAGGCTGAGAAGGATCCTGAGGCTGAGATCCGCGCGTTAGAGGATAAGCTTGCCGAGATCAGGATCGCCAAGGAGAAGATCGTCAGGACTCATCAGGACATCAACGGGTTCCTTGAGAAGAAGGATCTTGCCGGCAGCGTGTCTGAGTACAAGAAACTGAAGAGGCTCTGCGAGTCTTTCCCAAAAGAGCTCTCTGAAGAGAGGATTGCGCTTTTGGCGGACGCCATGTCGATATATGAACGCGTGAAGAAGCTGAGGGATGACATTCTCTCAAGCCAGGCCTCCAAGGGCAAGGAGAGCCTTGAGAAGCTCAGGAAGAAGCCAAGCGGATCAGGAGGTGCGCTTGACGAAGAGTTGGAGCCCCCGCAAGGATTGCCTGACGACGCTCAGGTCATCAAGGCAAAAGCTGACAAGGGTCTTGAGAAAGGGCTGGATGATCAGAAGAGTGAAGAGGGTAAGAAGGACGAAGAAAAAAATGAAAAAGATGATGAGAAGGATTCTCAAGCAGCCAGGGATCTTCGGAAGTCGATCGACGACTCGCTCAAGAGGATTGACGGGCTGATCGGGAAGAACGATTTGAAGGCCAGCATGCAGGAGTACATCGGCCTCAAGAAGCTCTGCAGGGATTATCCTAAGAGCGACCATGAAGGGAGGAGCGAGGTCCATAGGCTGGCGCTCGATGCTTATAAGAGTATCAGGAAGGCCAAGGGAGCGCGGAATCAGCCGGACCATCAATCTCATCAGGGAAGAGACAAGAAGAGCAGATCAGGACGTGTTGGGGATGAGACTGCAGGAAAGCAGGGTGAGAGCGTGGAGAAGCTGCGCGTAGAGATTGCGCTCTCACATAGAAGGATCGCTGATGCGATCGACAGGATGGACGCGGCTTCTGCGATGAAAGAGTACTTGAAGCTCAAGAAGTTTTGCCAATCGTTCCCTAAGAGCGAGGCGCACGAGCGGGTCTCGCTCATGTCAGATGCCCTCAGGTCCTATAACAAGATCAAGAAGCTCAAGAACACGCTCTCAAAGAGGAAAGAGAATGATGAGGACCAGGCCCGTGAGGATGCTGACAGTTCAAGGTTCGATGATGTCAGGGCAGACGTGCTTGACAAGATCGCTCATATCAAGGAGTTCCTGGCCCAGAAGGACAGCCAGTCCGCTATCACTGCTTACGCCGAGATGAAGCACTTGTTCAACAGCGTGCCTGACGAGCCTTTCGAGCGCAAGAGGTCATTGTATGAGGAGATACTCTCAGCTCACCTGGACATGGCCTTGCTTGACAAGGATTTCAAGAACAAGAGCCTGATCGACGGCAGCGAGAAGGTCAAGGAGATCAGGGACAATCTCTCCCAGGCGAGAGATTTCATCTCTAAGAAGATGATTGATGACGCGTCTCACCTGCTGCTTGAGGCCAAGCATAAGATCATGATGCTTCCGCGGGAAGAGTTTGATGAGAAGTACGACCTGATGAAGAAGGCTGAAGGGTTGGAGCACGACGTAGTGTTTTCCAAGAACCTCGAGAGCATCGATTCCCGGCAGGCCGCGATGAAGTAGGGGAGAAGAAGAACTATAATAACAGTATAAGAAGAATAACTGGAATGATAACGAAGTGACCACATGACTGATACCAAGGCGACTCCAGCAAAGCACACGAGCTACTCAAAGCCCCACAAGGAGCTGATTGACCGCTATGCGATCACGATCAACAGCATCATGGTTGACATAAGGATCTACACAGAGGAGGACAGGGCTGTCCCTGAGTACAACGCGTCCATCACCAACATAAGCGACGCCACCAAGATCATCCTTGAGAAGATCAGGCAGGAGTTCATCTCCAAGATGAGCCTTCAGGAGATCGAGAACCTTGAGCAGAACGAGCTTCTCAACATAAGAGAGCGTTTCAAAGATGAGATTAAGAAGCTCATCCAGAAGTACTTCGCCAAGGCTGATGAGAACACGACCAACATGCTCATCAACTACCTGCTCCAGGAGAACCTTGGCCTGGGCAAGATCGAGATACTGCTCGAAGACCCTGCTCTTGAGGAGATTGTCATCAACAATCACAAGGAGCCAGTGTGGGTCTATCATAAGAAGCACGGCTGGCTCATAACTAACATCAAGATCGTGAGCGAGGCGAGGATCAGGCATCTCTCGTCGATCATCGGCAGGGACATAGGCAAGGAGATAACCAACCTTAATCCCTTGATGGACGCACACCTCCTGACTGGCGATAGGGTAAACGCGACTCTGAGCCCGATAAGCACCAAGGGCAACACCATCACCATAAGGAAGTTCGCCCAGGACCCTTGGACAATCACAAAGTTCCTGAAGGAAGGCGTGATAAGCTACGAAGCCGCGGCCTTCATCTGGCTTGCTGTGCAGAACGAGATGAGCATGATAATAGGCGGCGGGACTGGAAGCGGAAAGACCAGCATGCTAAACGTCATCAGCAACTTCTTCCCGCCTAACCAGAGGATAATCAGCATAGAGGATACGAGGGAGCTTACGCTTCCTGAGGAGCTCCACTGGGTCCCTTTAGAGACCAGGCTTCCGAACCCTGAGGGCAAGGGCGGCGTCACCATGCTTGACTTGCTGGTGAACAGCTTGAGGATGAGACCTGACAGGATACTGGTTGGAGAGATCAGGAGGAAGGCAGAGGCAGAGGTCTTGCTCGAAGCAATGCACACAGGCCACTCTGTCTACGCTACGCTTCACGCCAACAACTCAGAAGAGGTCGTGACCAGGCTTACCAATCCCCCTATCGAGATCCCCAAGCCCATGATAGCTTCTCTTGGTCTGGTCGTCATCCAGAACAGGAACAGGAGGACTGGCAGGAGGAGGACCTTGCAGGTAGCGGAAATAACATCCACTGGCGACCCCAAGGTCTTGATGAGGCTCAACATCGCTAAGGACGCAGTGGAGGAGATCGAGAAGTCCCAGAACGTCATGGAGAGGATAATAATCTATACTGGCATGACCGAGGAGGATATCAAGAACGACCTGCGCGAGAAGGCCAGGATCCTCAAGTGGATCGTGAAGAGGAACATAACAGACGTCAACAAGCTGGGGGCCATCATGGCAAAATATTATACTGGCACGCTCAAGATGGAGTGATTGCTTTGTTTTCAGAGGGGTTTATGGGATGCCGAAGAAAGAGGGAAATTTCAGGCTTAAGAAGAAGCTTCGCACCGCAGGGATATATGAGTCCCCGAAGCATTACACCGACAAGGTCATGCGAAGCTCTGTGATGGTCGGAATAGTCATGGGTGTGTTCTCGTTCTTCCTCATCTCCAAGAGCGGTCTTCCGTTGATATTGGTGCCGGCCGCGGGTCTCGTGTTCTTCCTCATGACTTATTTTACGCTGTTCAAGGCAGTGGACGCGAGTATAGCCAAGAGGGCCAAGGAGATAGATAAGGACGTCGTCTTCGCAGGAAGGTTCCTGCTGATAAAGCTCAACTCAGGAAAGCCTCTTGTAAGCTCTATAATAGAGGCGAGCCAGAGCTACGGGGTCGCAAGCCATTATTTCAAGGAGATCGTGAGGAACATCGAGCTAGGGACCTCTATCGAGGATGCTCTCAACGACGCAATGGAGTACTGCCCCTCTCATAAGATGAAGAGGGTGCTGTTCCAGATCAACAGCGCCTTGAAGGCAGGGGTTGACGCGACCCAGAACCTGGAGGCAGTCCTTGATGAGATCACTCACGACCAGATGATTGAGATCCAGAAGTACGGCAAGAAGCTCAGCGGCCTCACACTCTTCTACATGCTAGGAGCAGTCGTGCTTCCGAGCCTCGGGATGACCATGTTCATCGTAGTGGCGAGCCTGGTCTCATTGTCGATCCCTCCGACTCTTTTCATGTCCATACTGTTTTTCCTGATATTGATAGAGCTCGTGTTCGTGAGCATGTTCAGGTCTATAAGGCCGAGCGTTAACTTGTGAGGTTCCTTATGAGCGGTTTTGATCTTGGTTTTTTGGAGGAGTTCGGGAAGGCGTTCGTGCCCAAGAAGATAAGGCCTAGGCTGGGGGCTTATCTTGCAAAGGCAGGAGTGGAGGAGGTGCCCTACAAGTTCTTCGGAACGCTCTTCCTGGTCACTGCGGTGATCACGTATTTCGTCTATCTATTGATGATATACCCTAGCCTCAGGACCTCTTCTGCCCTCGGCCTGTTCGCGGGCACGTTCGCAGGCTGGTTCTCAGTCCAGATCACGCTCATAGTGCTGATCATCCTCGCGATCTACTTCTATCTCAACCTGATGATTTACCAGAGGACCAAGATCATGGAGGACCTCCTCCCTGATTACCTTGCGCTGGTCTCCACGAATCTTAGGGGCGGCATGAGCTTTGAGAAGTCGCTCTGGACTGCTATAAGGTCTGACTTCGGCATCCTTGCCAAAGAGATCGGGATCGTGAGCAAGAAGGTGGCGACAGGCAATGACGTGTCGGACGCGCTCACTGAGTTCGCGATGAAGTACAATTCTCCAGTCCTCAGGAGGAGCGTAGACCTGATCAAGAGCGAGCTTACGAGCGGTGGCCGCGTCGCAGAGGTCCTTGACCAGCTAGTCGGCGTCCTTAGGCGCACTCGGGAGCTTAAGAAGGAGATGGCTGCGACTGCCTTGACTTACATGATCTTCATGAGCGTGATAGTCCTTGCGATAACGCCGGCGTTATTCGCCCTCTCGAAGCAATTGCTCACGATACTGATAAGCATCGGGACTAAGATCAGCGGGAGCATCCAGCCTGGCACGACGATGTTCGCGTTCAACGCGCCTGAGATTGATCCTGCTGACTTTAGCAACTTTTCTATAGTGGCCGTCGGCATAATCGCAGTCTTCACGTCCGTCATAATAAGCATAATAGAGAAGGGCGACATCAAGGGAGGCGTGCGCTACATCCCATTGTTCCTCATAGTGTCTATCCTGCTCTACATCATATTCGAGGTGCTGCTAGGCGTCGCGATGGGCGGCCTTGTCGTGGGTTAGCGGCTTTCAAAAGCTTTAAAAACGCTTGAGTATCAGGATCAATTGTTGATTGTTTTTTTAGGGGGTGGAGTTTTTTGAAGAAGACAACGGTGATTATATTAGGGTTGATGATAGTGGTGCTGCTCGCGGGAGTGGCTCTTGGGACGGGGATGGTCTTCAAGACTGACAACCCAGACTTCCAGGATGATCCTGCGTTCTACAAGAATCTTGGTAACGAGCTCGTCCGGAGAGGGAACCCTGAAGGAGCGATAGGCGCTTATGAGAAGTCCTTGGAACTGGGAGAGGATGAGAATATCCGAAGCAACCTGGCAATACTTTATTACCAGGCAGGAGCTTACTCTGATGCTGCCTCTCATCTGCGCGTGCTGGTCGCTCTCGCTCCTGAGGACCCAAGCTATCATTACGACCTCGCAGTCAACCTGGTCGACAGGTTCAGGAATACTGAGGATAAGAGGCTTGAGGACTTGTTCGAGGCGCTTCGCGAGTACGAGCTCGTGGCTGAGATGAGCCCTGACTTCGGGAATGCGCAAGGCAACGTGGCTGCTCTTAAGGAAGTCCTTAAGGTAGATTAGTTGACTGGGTGGCTGGGCTTGAGAACTGACTTGCTGATCATGCAAACATATTTAAATCCGTGAATTCGTGAGAGCATAATCAAGGTCTTGAGGTGATATAATGGCTTTGTTTAAGGCATATAATCCTAAGGTTGAAGTCAATGGAGAGACAGTCTTGTCAGTTGTCAAAGGCATGGGCAGCATGAAAGCGATGGGTATGAAGATCCTCGATGGAAACAGCATAAAGGACCCTAAGCCCGGCCAGTGGTATCCTCAGCAGGCGTGGCTTGACGCGTTCAAGTACATAGCTGAGAAGATCGGAGACTCCACTCTGAAGAGCATAGGGAAAGCCATCCCTGAAAACGCCCAGTGGCCTCCAAGCGTCAACAGCGTCGAGTCAGCCCTTGCTTCCATCGACGTCGCGTATCACCTCAACCACAGGCTGCTTGGCAAGCCCTTGTTCGACATGAAGACCGGCAAGATGAGCGAGGGGATAGGCCACTATGCTTTTGAGAAGACAAGTTCCAAGTCTGCAAAGGTGACTTGCGACAACCCTTACCCTGACGCGTTCGACCAGGGCATAATCGAGTCTGCCGGCAAGAAGTTCGCAAAGGACGGCGAGATGGTCATCGTCAAGGTCGACGAGAAGGCAGGCACGAGGACCCAGGGAAAGGAGAAGACAATCTTCGTCGTGACATGGTAGAACGTGATCTTCAGATTATTTCATCATTCTTTTTCTTCCAAGTGTTTTTTTTCTGTTAAAGAGAATTGCGTGTTATGTTCACTGCTTGCCGTTGCTTGCGAGTATGGTCTTCAGGATCCCTTGCTTCCCCTTCCAGTCAAGCGCCTCTTTCAGCACCTGGCCGATCGTCTCGACAGGTATTATCTTGATCTTCTCAAGCCTCTTCTTGTCGATCACGATGTCCTGCAGGTTGCTCTTTGGGACTATGACCTTCCGAAGGCCAGCGTCTATTGCCGCGTCGACCTTTGATGACACGCCGCCTATCGGGAGTACTTCTCCACGCACGCTCAAGGAACCTGTCATCGCGATGTCCTGCTTCACAGGGATCTTCTTCAAGGCAGATATTATGCTGGTCGCGACTGCTATGCTTGCAGAGTCGCCCTCGACGCCCTCGTAAGTCTGCAGGAACTGGACGTAGATATCATTCTTGCCCTTGATGTCCTCTCCGAAGTATCGTTTGATGATCGCGGAGACGTTAGTGACCGCTTCCTTGGCTATCTCTCCCAGTTTTCCAGTCGCGATTATGTTCGAGTCCTTGCCGCCTGGCGTGATCTCTGCCTCGATAGGCAGGATTATGCCTGAGTAAGTGCTTCCGCCGCCGATGACAGCAAGTCCGTTTACTCGCCCTATCTTAGTGCCGGTCGTGACTATGACCTCATACTCCTTCTTGCGCTCGATGTACTTATCAGCGATCTGCTCTTCCAAGCTTCTCGCCGTCTTCTTTGCTTTCAGGATGTGATCGCGCTCGACTAGCTTTGCCTTCTCCTCTGCAGCGATGTCTCCGGCCGCACGGACGAGGCCTCCAAGCTCCCTGAACCTGAGCGTCAAGTGTCCTTTCCTGTTAGCCCGCCTCTTGGCCTCCTCGACCATGTAGAGCACTGCGTCTTTTGAGAAGTGAGGGATCTTGTTGTCCTTAATGACCTCTTGGGCCACGAACTGCGCTATCTTCATCCTGTTCTCAGGAGTGTCTAGCATGGTCTCCTTCATGTAGACCTCGTAGCCATATCCTCTTATCCTGCTACGAAGCGCAGGGTGCATCTCTCTTATGGTCTCCATGTTGCCGGCGGCGACTAGTATGAAGCTGCAAGGCACAGGCTCAGTCCTGACCATGGCGCCAGCACTCCTCTCGCTCTGGCCAGTGATCGCGTATTTCCCCTCCTGGAGCGATGTTAACAACTCCTGCTGGGTGTGAGGCTGCAAGGTGGCTATCTCGTCGACGAACAAGACTCCCATGTGAGCCTTGTGGATCATACCAGCGACAATCCTCTCATGCGCAGGCGTGCCTAGGCCTCCAGACTGGAACGGGTCGTGGAGGACGTCCCCTAACAAGGCTCCTGCGTGGGCGCCGGTCGCGTCTAGGAACGGCGCGTGCTCCTTCTTGAAATTATCCACGACGAGCTTAGGCGCGCCTCCCTTGTCGTTCTTCGCCATCTTGGCTCCGAAGCTCATGAAGAACATGAAAGCGACCAGGAAGAACATGCCGCCCAGGAACATGCTCACGAATATTATCGAACCGACAGTCCTGCCGTAAAGTATAGAGTAGTGATCGAACGCCCACCAAGGCGCGATTAGAGATATCAATAGGAGAGCGAACAATATTATGTTCTGGAACTTGAAGCCTCCTGAGAGCTGCATCCTGGTCTTCGAGATAATATCCCTTCCAGAACCAGCAGGGTAGCTCCTGATCAGAGGAGTGTTCTCATCATTAGGGTTAGCGAAGGCAAGGACGTCGACCAGCTTCTCCTTCGGGAGCAGCTCTGCCAAGGCCATGCCTAGCATGGACTTCCCAGTGCCAGGCTCACCGATGAGCAAGACATGCCTCCTCTGACGGCTAGCCTTCTTCACGAGAGCCACAGCCTCCTCCTGGCCCATGACCTGATCAATGATCTTCTTAGAAGTCTTGATCTCCTCAGTCGTCTTGAACCTGAACTCATCCTTCGAGGCGCCCTTCATAGTCCTGATGAAATACTTTTGAGTTTATAAAGATTGTCTTGAAAGGATTAGGGGGTATTCAATATCATATTTTAAGTGTTTCAAGAGAAATATTTATTAATGCCAACGCTCAAGGATGGCTTAGGATAACCGGTTTTTAGGGTGAGCATTGTTTTGAAGGCGAAAATACAGGATTCCAAGGCATTTTTTAGGAGGGCAGCCGGCATCACGGCGCTCCTGACAGCGATGATTGTCATGACAATCATCTTTGCCTCTTTTGCTTCTGCCAGGAACGACTGCGTGTGCGGCACCTGCAAGTCGATGGACCGCGAGGGTCCAAGCGAGTGCAACAACCCAGGAGGGCCATGCACAGTCCCTAATTGCGGATCGTATTCCAACTGCGAGCTCACCTGCAGCAACGGCCTTACCTGCCTTGGCGGGAGCGGGATATGCAGCACATATAATTATGTCATGTGGTACTACGGCCTGCTCAACAGGTGCGCGACGTTCACATCTGACTTCACAGGCAATGCGGTGTGCGACTTCGTCGTGAAGACGAGTTGCTTTGGCACGAACGGCGCACAGCAGCTAGGTGAGAAGGTCAGGGTGAAGGTCAATAACGTCGTGGTCGGCACGACTGATGATCCTTACTGCAACGAGGCAGCGCCGCCAGAGTGCTGGGTCGACGGCCCTGCGACCAAGAACTTCCTGAACAAAGTAATACCAGTCACCAAAGGAGTCAACTCGCTCAGGATCGAGGGCGTGGAGCACAGCGTAGGACTCGCTTATTTCTCCATGAAGTGCACCCGCCAGTCGACAGAGACGTGCGGCGATGGGATAGTCGGGCCAAGCGAGGAGTGCGAGTTCGACTCCCAATGCGAAGATCATAATCCTAACACCTTGAACAGGTGCGTGAACTGCCAGTGCGAGTATCCTCCGATAGCCGTCTGCGGCAACGGAGTGATCGATCCTGGTGAGGACTGCGAGAAGAACAGCGACTGCGGCGCTGGTAAGAGCTGCGTGCAGTGCAAATGCACATCTACCGCTTACTGCGGCGACGGCGGCATCGACCCTGGGGAGGCCTGCGAGCTCCCAGGCACGAACAACAACCAATATTGCGCCCAGTCCACGACGACGTGCAACGGCAGGAGGCAAGGCACAAGGGATAGCTTGGGCTTCTGCGGCCTTTCATGCTTCTGCGTGACTGACAGCTTCCAATACTCTTGCGTGAAGGGCCAGTGCGGCGCTAACTGCGCGGCGCACAGCGACTGCAATGACGGCAACCCCTCGACTCTTGACAGCTGCGTCGACTGCCTTTGCAGGAACGAGGACTCATCTTTCTGCGGCAACAGCATAATAGAGGAGGGAGAAGCTTGCGAGCCTCCTACATCAAACAACAACCCATCATGTATGCAGAGCACCAGGGCCTGCTCCGGCACCAAGACAGGCATAAGGGATTTCTACGGCTACTGCGGCCTCCAGTGCAACTGCCTGGAAGACCAGTTCCAGTACACCTGCGTCGCTGACAGCTGCGGTGCTGAGTGCGGCGATCACTCTGACTGCGCAGACGGCGATCCTCACACGAGGGACACGTGCAACAATGACTGCGCCTGCGTCCACGAGGACATGCCTTACTGCGGAAACGACCAGATCGACCTCGGCGAGCAGTGCGAGGAGGACTCTGATTGCACTCCTGGAAAGGTGTGCTCTTCCTGCAGGTGCGTGAACGCGCCTTACTGCGGCGATGGCAACACAGACCCTGAAGAGGAGTGCGACTTCGGCATCAAGGCGAACGGCATCCCTTGCGTGCCGGACATGAATTACAGCACCTGCACCTACTGTAATTATACTTGCGAGTGGGCGACGCTCACAGGCGGCGGGTGCGGCAACTACAAGGTCGAGTACAAGGAGGAGTGCGACGAAGGATCTAACAACGGCGTGCTCTGCTCCCCTAGGTGCGGGGATTTCTGCATCTATTGCCGCGACAACTGCAAGAGGGGATACGTGCACGGAGAGGATTGCTATGACAATTACACAGTGCCTAGCGTCCCTTGCCCTGACTGCGAACCTCTCCCTGGCTGCTATGGAGAATATTGCCCTCCACCGGTAATAATATCTGGCGGCGGCGGTCCTCGCGCGAGCATATGCGGCGACGGCGTCATCGGATTCGGCGAGGAGTGCGATAATGGCTATGATAACGGGATTGCGTGCAGCCCTGCTTACAATGGCGACTGCGCTTATTGCGATGCTAACTGCGAGAAGGTAATTCTTGAAGGGTCTCCTTGCGCCCGGGCCGCCAGGCCTTGGGACCAGGCAGTGCTAAACCCTTGCAGGACCTTGGTGTATCCCTTAGCCGAGGCCAGGCTTGACCTCGCTTGCGATGGCGGCGGCAGGGTCGTGACCAGGGAGGCTAACCTGAGCGACAACTCTTACGCGCGCCAGGGCTCTTGCCTGATCAACGCGTCCTACATCTACCTGGACTGGACTTACATCTTGCCCCAGCAGCTCAAGAACCTCACGCTCTTCCTGGAGCACAGGGAGGAAAACTCGTTCATCAAGGTCGAGTATTTCAACGGATCCGCATGGTTGCCTCAGTGCAGCATCAAGAGGGCTGACCGAGACATCAAGGATTCATGCGTCATCAGGGGCGTGAATGACTTCAGGCTCGTGCCGCTCAGGATCAAGATACTACGAGAGGGAAGTGGTGCATTCGAGAACCTGGACCAGGCCTACCTCGCGGCAGTGTACTGCAACGGACCTGCTACTTGCGGCGACTTCTCACTCGACCCTGGCGAAGAGTGCGATGACGGCAATCTAGACAGCGGAGACGGCTGCGACGAATTCTGCAGCAGGGAACTCATCATGTGCAGTGACTGGGGAGAGTGCATCGGCGGCAAGCAGGTTCAGAACTGCTACTACGGCAACTTCTTAAAGACTCACGTGAAGGGCTGCGGAAGCCTGTTCTTCTTCGAGAACTTCCTCGTGATAATCTTGATCATCCTATTAGTCCTGCTTGTGCTGTTGTTCCTCTTCTTCCCAGTGATATACCTGGCCCTCAACAAGAGGAAGAAGGAGAAAGAGTACGAGAAGAAGAAGCACTAGTCTTCTTGTTCCGCCCCTGGCTCCACCTTAGGCTCTAAGAGTTCTATCTTGCCTGATTCTCCGCAGTAGAAGTATGATTTCCTGATCTTCTGCTCGTACCTTAAGAGCTTCCTAACCCTTGTGAGCTGCTTTCTCGCCTTGAGCACCCTGTAGCTGCACTTGACCTCGTAGGCGTCGCAGCTGCCACCCTTATAGGCCAAGACGTCTATCTCGCCCACGAGACTCATCTTCCTCGCAGAATGCCTCTTCCTCTTAGAGCTCCTGGTCTTTGCATAGAGAGGGATATGTTTGAGAATGAGGTCGTAGCGAGGCTCTATCCTCCGGCAAAGAGCCTCGACGTATTGGTCGTGCTTGTTTGGCTCGTCTATAGGCGAATCACCGCTATAGCTCATCTCTTGGAGAGGTAAGTTTTTAAAGATTTCGCAAGGTCGGATTTGCATCAGCTTTTTAAACATCAGATTCCTGCCTGGTTTCATGGCAGAAGTCAAGGAAATCAAGAAGGGCAGGTATCGGCATTACAAGGGGAAAGATTACCTGGTCTTGGGGGTCGCGCATCATAGCGAGTCTCTTGAGGAGCTGGTCGTCTACCAGGCGTTGTATGAGTCTTCGCAGTTTGGCAGGGACGCGATCTGGGCTAGGCCCAAGGGGATGTTCTTCGAGGGCGTCTTATTCGAGGGGAAGAGGGTTCCTCGTTTCAGGTTCATAGGTGGTTGAGGAGGTTTTGGCATGAAGCTCGCGGTCTTGTTTTCTGGAGGAAAGGATTCTTCGTACGCGCTCTTGAAGGCGCTTGAATCTGAGGAGCACGAGGTAGTGTGCCTTGTCAGCTTGATTTCCCAGAACAAGGAGAGTTTCATGTTCCACACTCCTAACATCTCGATGACCAAGCTCCAGGCTGAAGCGATAGGGCTCCCTCTTATCGAGCAGGAGACTATGGGGGAGAAAGAAAAAGAGCTTTTGGACCTGAAAATAGCCATTCAGAGGGCAAGGGAGGAGCATGGAGTTGAAGGTGTCGTGACAGGCGCCATAGAGTCTGTGTATCAGGCCAGCAGGGTGCAGGCAATCTGCGACGAGCTTGGGCTTTGGTGCTTTAATCCTCTTTGGAAGAAGGATCAAGAAGAGCTGATGAGGGATCTTATCTCAAGGGGTTTTGAGGTGATCATCTCTGGTGTTTTCGCGTATCCTTTGAATGAGGGGTTCCTAGGCCGCAAGTTGAGCGAGAAGCTTCTTGATGAGCTGTTGGTTCTCGAGAAGAAGTATAGGATCAGTCCTTCTGGTGAGGGTGGAGAGATCGAGACCACTGTCCTTGATGCGCCTTTTTTCAGGAAGAAGATCAAGATATTAGACTTTGAGCCTGTCGATACTGGCGGCTCCTGGGTCTTCTCTATTAAGGATGCGGGGTTGGTGTCTAGATGAGGAGCGTCTTGATCATTGACTTGAATGAGATGGGTCTTTCCTCTCTTGAGTTCGTGAGGCCGGTCGAGGCGATTGTCAGGAGGGCAGGGCTCTCTCCTGTGCAAAGGAAGGTCAGGGATGTCGTTGAGGCTGACTGGTCATCTGTTGCCGCAGTCATATTGTCTGGTACGCCCTTGATGGACAACGCATTCCTCGAGGAGGAGAGCGTCAATAGATTAGCATGGCTTAAAACTTTTAAGCAGCCAGTCTTGGGCATCTGCGCAGGCATGGAAGCAATAGCAGCAGTCTTTGGTGGAGAGCTCGAGGAAAAGAAAGAGATCGGGATGAAGAATATAAGGACGACAAGAAAGAACAAACTATTCAAGGGAGAGTTCGAAGCCTACTGCCTTCACAGGAAAGCAATCTCAAGACAGGGAGATTGGCTCAAGGACTTCGATATCCTCGCAGAGTCAGACGCCTGCATCGAGGCGATAAAGCACAAGGACAGGGAAGTCTATGGCGTGATGTTCCACCCGGAAGTGCGCAACCAGGAAATGATTGAAAGATTTCTGAAACAATAGCTGTTTTCTCCAAGAACTTACGTCTTAGTTATAATAACGCCCCACAAATCCCAATCATCTGCAATGCAAGAATCAACCCTGCTGAGGGCAGCGCTGGCAACGAGCATAATCGGCATCCTAGCCCTGCTCCTGATATTGAAGCTATCAAGCCTGGAAGAGAGCAGCCTGGGAGCGGTCAGATTCGCAGAAGAAGACGCCAACATCAGGGTTTCAGGCACAGTCAAGCAAGCAAGCGTCAAAGGCAACCTGACCTTGATAACGATCACGTCAGAAGAGAGCTTGTCAGTCGTCGCGTTCCAAAACATCACCCTGACCAAGGGCGACAAGATAACTATAGAGGGCAAGGCAAAAGACTACAACGGACAAAAAGAGATAGTGGCAGACAGGATCATAAAGAAGTGAGGCTGCAAGGAGCTTCAGGACCGCAGATGCCCGCTACTCACGTCGAACAAGTCCTGCGAGACGCCAGACCTGACAATCCTCGCAGAATATAATATGCTGCCAGTGAGCTCATCAACGCCGGCAGCGCCGTGAGTCAGGACAGTATTATAACGAGTGCCAAGAAGGAAAGCGCCTCCAAAACGAGTCGTGTCTGTATTTGATTTTATGGCGCGCTTGACAGGCCTTAAGGAATAAGCGGCTACCAGCCGCCGCAACAGATGCTGCTCACAGACCGCTTTTCGCATCATATCAACCATGAAATCTACAGTCGCCTCTGATGCCTTAAGAAAGGTGTTCCCCACCTGAGCGTCAGACACGAATCCATCAGCGATGCCAAGCTTGAATATGTCCTTTGGCTCGCGATTACCCACGAAATTCAGGACGCCAGAGTCTCCTAATCTGGCCAACTCGTCATAAGCCTCCCGGTATATCAAGCCTCCTTTTCCAGGCTCAGACCCTATATTGAGAAGGGCAATCCTCGGATACTCCAAACCGATGACAAGCTCAAGATATTTGGAAGTCATAAAGGCGTAATTGACCAGGATGTCTGAAGAAGGGTCGACAACTCCTCCTGTATCGCAAACATACTTAATCCCGCCGCCCCTGCAAGGAACCCTTGCCAGCAGTCCTGGCTTCAGAGCCTTCGTCCGCATCTTAAAGCATTCCTTCTCTAAACTAACGGTGTTCTTGTCAAAATAGCCCCTGTCAAGCCTCGAATACGCAACCACTGCCTTGCTATTACCAGGGCTAGTCCAGATGTCTGCCTCGCTATCATGAACCAGATTGACGCACACCGCGAGGCTACTGTTAGTCTTAACAAGCGCTCTTGCAGGGTGCTCAGCCATTCCTACGACAGAAGCAGCATGCCTAAAATCCGCTCTCTGAAGGACAGCCTCCAAGGAAGGGTTTTTCCTGATCAGATAACCAGCAGTCTTATCAAGGCGGTTTGAGTCCCCCACAAAGACAAGGCCAAGCTTAGGGTCGCGCTCCAAAGCCTTAAGCCCTCCAAGGACTGACGCCTCGATCCCTTCCTCTGCAGAAGCAACGTCGTAGGCCACTATGGCGTCTATTGCGCCTGCATCTTTGCTAACCCTCAAGTCCATCCTCTCAAGGTATTCCTGATCAGTTTTAAACGTTTCTAAAAAAAATATGCCTAAAAAGCCGGCCAGCGGCTGGCCAGAAGCGTCTCTGATTGGCAAAAGATTTATAAAACACCGCCCCCTCATAGGAAGCAGTAAGCAGGGCTTTTTAGGGGGTGGATTATTAATTGATTAAGGGGCAGCCGGATTTCGTTCTTGACTGGGAGAAGGCGCTTGGTTTCAAGGGAGACCCTTTCGCTGACAAGATAATCCTGCCCGCGAGCAGGTTCCTGGTCAACAGGGATGAGGAGAAGGAGAAGGTCAACTGGTTCTTCATCAAAGGCTACACGTTCGGCCGCATAGTCGGCGAGCACGGAGTGGGCAAGACCATGCTCCTCAAGTGGCTTGAGGAGAGGCTCAACAAGTACAACAGGATCCACTGCGTCTACATCAACGCGGCTTTCTTCAAGGAGCAGATAAACATCCCTCACCAGATACTCTTGCCGCTGCTATCATACTACGAGCAGTACGTCTCTAAACCTCACACCAAGATGATCAACTTCGACTTCATGAGCTTCCTCAAGAAGAAGCTCGGGCACAAGTCAGTCACCCTGCTGGTAGACAACGCGCACCACTTGACTGACAGGAACATAGAGCTGCTCAAGACCTTGCGGGAGGATGGCCTCAGGCTCCAGATAATAGTCGCGAGCAACCACGGGGATTATGAGAAGAGCAGGCTTGCAGAGCTAGGCCACGACGAGCTCAATATCAATCTAAGGCGCCTTACGCTCGAGGAGTGCAAGGCACTCATAAGGAGGAGGGTGGAGGCCTTCGGTGGCAAGGGGGTCGAGCCCTTGAACGACGAGATAATAACCGCCTTGTATGAGAAGGCTGAGAAGAACACCCGCCAGTTCATATTCCTATGCAGGGACGAGGCCATAAGGAGGCTCATCCATAAGACAGAGATGATGATGAGCCAGATGGTTGAGAACAGGGGAGTTGCGCAGGCCAAGGCTGCCCGCGAGCAGAGGAAGAAGCTCGCAGACGAGAACTTCGAGCCTGAGATGGACGCTCCTGAGAAGATGGAAGTTTTCGACCTTGAGCCTAAGAAGAAGAGGAAGTTCTTCAACATCAAGTTTGACTTCAGCAAGGAGGCATCTGAGAAGGGCATCCTCCCCTCAAGGAGCGAGCTTTGGAGGCCTTCAAGCAAGAACGATGATAAGAAGGCCATATTCAACGATGACTTCAAGGATAACCTGCTGAGCAAGCTCAGCAGGCCTAGCCCCATCAAGAGGGCTTCTCCTGGCAAGAAGGAGGACTTCGCAGAGATTGATCGCCTGCTCCACGAAATCACGAAGGAGAAGGACAAGAAGGGCAAATGAGTTTCTGACCGCTTTTCTGCGAGCCTAGCCTTCAAGAGAAAGATTTATAAGATAGAATATGTTTAGTCAGTGCATAATCAATGGCATAATCTAAGAGGGAAAAAACTCTAGGATCAAAAAAAAGTTGTGAGGGAGCTGTGATTATCATGGAAAGCGTTGAGATCGTAATTACACCGAGGACAATCGAGAGGCTGTTTTTCATCCTCATAGTGATAGGGCTTGGCACCTTGCTATTCTTCAGATGGGAGGGCGGGAACTGCACTGCCACGACTGAGGACTTGACAGAAGTCACTGCTAACGTCGCGGCTGACGCGCTTGCAGATGGAGAAGCCCAGACAGATGCAGAGATGTCTGAAGCAACTCTGATCGATCCTAATAATCCTTGCAGGAACGGCGTCAAGGACCAGGATGAGACTGACGTAGACTGCGGGGGATCCTGCGACCCTTGCGCAGAGTACAAGGCCTGCAACGTCGATGAAGACTGCGACGACGAGCTTTACTGCTTCCAGCATATCAAGTGCTTAAAACCAAGCTGTGAGGATGGAGTGAAGAACCAGGACGAGACCAACGTGGACTGCGGCGGGATTTGCAGCGGCTATTGGTGGAGCGACGCCAAGTGCCACGGCACCAAGGAGCCTTCTGGAAAGCTTGATACCACGCTCACGGCAAGCATAGGAGAGAGCCCTAACAGTGGGAACGCGATGATAGACAAGATCGCCATCAACATGCAAAACGGCCTTGGCAAGTACGTATCGCTCCAGCTCAACATCTTCGTCAGGGACAAGAACGGCAACGAGATCTTCGAGAACCAAGAGGGAGAGATCCCGATCGAGAGCTTGAGGATATCGCTTGATCCTGATGAGAAGTACAAGAAGACCCTTGACATGAGCGAGAACACCAGAAGGATTATCCCTGACATGAAACCTAGCGACGAGTTCCAGATAGTGCTCGAGATAAGGGATTCAGTCCAGAAGCTTCGCTTGGATGAGATAGTCTGGGTCAACTAGACATACAAGGTCAGGTTCAGAAGTAAAGTATTTCTTTTTTCTCAGTAAGTATATTAATCATACTATATCCTGTCTTTTTTTTATTGAACGCTTAATGAGCCATCAGGGCCTTTCAAATCTGATTCAAGGATCTCCTGAGCTATATTTGAGACGTGCTCTTCATACGCCGAAATCCATTTTTTCAAGACGCATAATCCGAGGTAATCCTTCATATTATCAGGCTGCTCCAGAAGCTCATCAGACCTTGACTTATCTTTTAGAACAGGTTCTAGCCGCGCCTGCAAGGAGTCTCTTCGTGTGCTCGCCACGTCCAGAACTTGTTTGGCATAGCGCAGCGCAGCATTGTAATCCCTCTGCTCGTAGCACGCTTGCATCTTCTCTTGTAAACCTGCAAGATCTTCTATAAAACTCAAGCCTGGCGCCCCTCCTGCTTCATGGACAGCGCTCACAAAGTCTTCTAATAGAAACTCTTCAGGAGAATCATCTCTCACAGCCATGCCACGCGGAAAGACAAGTCTATTTTTATACTTTTCCACTTAAGATAAGGGCAATCCAGGAGTTTTCTACCGCGCCCAGACATTATTTCTCCAGGTAGACTGTCTGGGTCGGGTAGGCGAAGTCTATCTTCTCCTTCTCAAAGGCTTCTTTCAGGCGGAAGTTGATGTTCTGCTGGATGTCCATGTACTTTGTGTAGTCATTCGTGTTGACGTAGAATATCACCTCGAAGTCGAGACTGCTCGCAGCGAACGTCTTGAAGTGGACCCTGTCCAGGTCTGCTTCCTTGACGTCCTTGAATATCTGCTTGACGATCTCAAGTATCTTCTTTAGCTTCTTGTTGCTGGTCTGGTAGGTCACTCCGAAGAGGTATTGGATTCTTCTCCTCTTCATCTTCTTGTAATTCCTGACTCTCGCAGTGGTAAGTTCCAGGTTACTGACAACGATCTCTTCCCCGCTCAAGGACTGTATCCGAGTAGATTTTATGCCTATCCTCTTGACTTCTCCCATCTCAGTCCCCAGGACTATAAAGTCCCCGACCTTGAATGGCTTGTCGAAGTATATGCTTATGCTGGCGAATAAGTCCCCTAGCACGCTCTGAAGCGCAAGGGCGATTGCGATGCCACCGATCCCCAGTCCTGCCACGAGCGTCGATATGTCGTAGCCTAGGTTCGAGATGATTATCAGGCCCGCAATGACCCACATGAGGACTTTTGCGACGTTGCTTAGGAAGTGCATCATGGTCGTGTCCTGCTCCTCGTTCTTCTTGGCATAGACCTTACTTCCATAGTCTATGAACCTCTGCACCGCCCTTATGGAGTAGAATACGATGATGAGCATGATTATGAAGTCAGCAGTCTTCGAGAGAATAGGATGCAGCTCCAGGAACCTCATGCCAAGATATATGCTCATGAGGATGAAGAAGGGCCACTTGATGCTGTTTAGCATCGCTATCACCATGTCATCAAACTCGTTCTCTGTCTTCTTTGATAGGGCTTCGAGCTTCTTTATGATGACGAACTTGAAGATCTTTAGGATAAAGAGGGATACTCCAAACACTATGAGCGCGTCAGCCCAGTTTATCAACAGGTTTCCAAGTATCTTGTATTGGGAAAGAACCCCTATCTCAAGCTTTATCATATCCGCAATCTGTTCAATCAACACGTTGACCTCCTTTTTAGGCTTGTTATCTCTGAATTTATTTATATTGCTTTCGATTTGGCCAAGCGAACATAATCATGCCAGCCAGTTACCTGCTATGCTTCACCCCGACCCGGCCGCAATACCTGTTCACAGGACACTTTGAGCAGAGAGGGGTCATGGGCTTGCACGTCGTCTGGCCGTGGATCACCAAGACCTCGTTTACCAGGATCCAGTACTTCCTAGGCACTATCTTGATCAGGGCTTCCTCTGTCTTGAGGGGGCTCTTGGTCTTGATCCAGCCAAGGCGGTTTGATATGCGATGCACGTGGGTGTCTACTGGTATGGCTGGCTTCTCAAAAGCGTATACGAGCACGCAGCCAGCAGTCTTCCTGCCGACACCCGGCAGCTTGACCAGCTCGTCCATGTCTTCAGGTACCTTGCCGTCGTATTCATCAAGGAGCATCTGGCTCAACTCTTTTATCCTCCGCGCCTTGGTATGATAGAAGCCAGTCTCCTTTAGGAGCGGCTCAAGGGCAGATATAGGCGCGCCTGCAATACCCTTAGGAGTCTTATACCTTGCAAAGAGCTTCTTGACAGACTTGATGGTCTGGTCATCCCTGTTCCTGGCGCTAAGGACTGTGCTTATCAGGATGTAGAAGGGCGTGTTCTTCGAGAACTGGGCGAGCATGGAGAGCTTTGAGTTGCGAGAGAGAGTCTTGATGACTGCGATTATCTTCCTTTCTTCTTCTCTCAAAAGCGTTTTTACTTTCATCGCGATTTCTGAAGAGCATATCTGCTGTCTTTTATATTTTTCTAGTAGAGAGGCAGTATCCGGCCGTCTATCGGAGTCCAAGGCATCTTGCCCTGTAGAATGGCTTTCGTTCTTTTCTTGATGCGATGAGAGCTCGTTCTGATGCCGGCTTTTCTCGAGTGGGCCTGTTCTCGTCATGTTTCCTTTTCAGGTAGAGTGCGAGTCCCCGGTCAGTCATCACTTCAGGAAGGTTTTCCCGGCTGAGCCATTGGAAGTCCTTGTTTTGCGCCTGGATTCGTTCGTTGTCGTATTCCTGTGCAATAGAGATTTTTGCGAACAGCCTTGCTGGCTGCAATGCCCTGCTTTGGACTTCCCGCTCGTTGGCTAGAAGGTTTCCGTCCTGGTCGTATACGCCGCGCCACATCGGCCTTAGTGTTCCGTGGTAGAATGCGGCTGCCATCTGCGCTAGTTGGAGAATTGGGTTTCTGCTTTCCTGTCCGTAGTATTGTTCCTGGGCTTTTCTATGGAGATGGTCTTTTACTGCTGGAGAATTCCAGTTGATCCTATCTGATAGCTCCAGGGTCCTGGTCTTGATCATCAATTGCACCTCGTAGGTTGTATTGCTTGTCAAGATCGAAGAGAGAGTATTTAAATCTTTCGATTTTGTGACCACTGCTAAGTAGTCACTGGCTTCTTTAGATTTTAATGGGCTTGGCCGGAATCGAACCGACGATCTTCGCCGTGTAAAGGCAACATCATAGCCACTAGACCACAAGCCCTGAACAAACCCCATGACTAAGCCTTTTTTTAAAAAGGTTTCCACCGCCAAGCCAAGACCAAGCCTAATCGCAACATTTATATACGCCCAACAAGGATTTTCCCCCCATGGATCTAGTCAATAATAGCGAGAAGACTCAGGACAGGATCTTCTCAATCCTATTCCAGGAAGACGAGCTCACGTGGCAGAACATAATCTACGACCTGGTCAAACGCGAAGGAATGGACCCGTGGGACATCGACGTCTCTGAGATCGCCCACAAGTTCCTCCAGATGCTAAAAAAGCTTAAGGAGATGGACTTCCGCATAAGCGGCAAGGTAGTGCTCGCATCAGCACTCCTCCTCAAGATCAAGTCCAACAGGCTGATAGAAGAGGACATAACCGCGCTAGACAACTTGATGTCGAGCGTTGATGAGCCAGAGAGCCTGCTTGACGAGTTCGACATGGAAGAAGGCGGCAAGCACAAACGCGAGCGAGGACAGCCCTTGATGCCCAGGACTCCCCAGCCCAGGAAGAGGAAGGTATCAGTCTATGATCTCATCAAGGCGCTTGAGAAGGCGCTCGAGGTAGAAGTTAGGAGGTCGCCAGTCTACGTGCCTCCGAAGGTGAAACTAAGCGTGCCTAAAGCGGTCGACGTAGGCGAACTTATCAACGAGGTCTTGGTGCAGGTCCAAGGGCATTATGACAAGCAAGGAGAAGGCCAAGTGCTCACCTTCAGCCAACTCGTGCCTTCTGACTCCAAAGAGGACAAGGTCTACACGTTCATACCGCTGCTTCACCTGGAGAACCAGCGGAAGGTCGACATGGACCAAAAAGTGCACTTCGGAGAGATAAGCATCCACTTGGCAAGGAGTCTTGGCGCAAAAGTCGAGCTGGCTCCTGAGCAGGCTGAAAGCGTCGAGATAAAGGAGACGAAGGTCAAGAACAAGGAGAAGAAAGCATCTTCTCAAGAGCCTAAGCCTAAGAAGGATGGGCGCAGCAAAAGAGCATAGTTCTAAGAGTCCAGCGCATTAACCGACAAGACTGAGCCTTTAGGCAGTGAACCATTTTGGTTTCGCAACCTTTTAAAACCCCAGGCTTTTCTATCACCTCATAATGGCCAGAAAAAAGGATGTTGAGGAAAGAAGAGCGGTTGACGAGGCTAACGAGAGTTCTGGAGCGTCAGATGGCTTCCAGGACAAGTACTTCAAGGCCCAGATGCTGGACCAGCAGGTGAAGCAGATGCAAAAGTACATCGAGGCCTTTGACCAGCAGCTAGTCGAGATCAGGAACCTAGTGTCTGCCATTAAGGAGTTCTCAAGCCTGAAGAAAGGGACTAAGATATACGCGCCCCTGGCCAACGGGATCTTTGTCAAGGCCACGCTTGAGGACGCAAGCGAGGTCGCGGTCAACGTGGGCGCCGGCGTCGTCGTGAAGAAGACCATGCCCGAAGCCATAAAGCTGCTCGAAACCCAGGAGTCTGAGCTGGTGCAGTACAGGAGCGAGACCATGACCCAGGTCGAGTCGCTCATGAAGCAGGCAGAAGAGATAAAGCTCTGATTTCAAGATCGAGAAGAATAACAGTCTGATGGCATGTTCACCTTCAATGAACTGGTGGATCTCATGGTAGAATTGGAGCCTGAGGATATAAGAAAAATGTCAAGGTATTTATGCAAGAAATCATACGAGCCGATCGTTGGTAAAGAGCGCGAATGGTCTCGTTGGGGAATAGACACTGACCAGAACAAGATAGTGCTATTTAACCAAGAAATGAGGATAATAGAGCGAATTTAGTGGCATACAATAAAATTCTGAAGAACAACCTTTATAAACCAAAACCTCATCCACAGATTCATGTTCAAGTTCTTGAAGGACAAGCTCAAGCAGGCAGTGTCTGCCTTCACCAGGAAGGTGGAGGACGAGGCAGAGGTCAAGCAGGAGGAGAAGGTAATCGAGAAGCCAGCGGCTCCTGTCGTTGAAGATAAGCCTCAGGCAGAAGCGCCTGTCGAGGAAGTCCCTGAGGAAGAAGAGCTTCCTGAGCCAGAAGAGGTTTCTGAGGAGAAAGAAGAGGATATTTCTGAAGAGCCAGCAGCCGAGGAGCAGGCTCCTGAGCCAATCCCTGAGAAGAAGCATAAGAGCCTTTTGGAGGAAGAGCAGGAGGCCGAGGAGAAGAGACACCTCGAGGAAGAAGCCAGCAAGAGGGCTGTTGAGAAAGAGAGGCGTGAGCAAGAGGCTCGCAAGGCTGAAGAGAAGCGAAAGCTGGAAGAGGAGAAGACCAGGAAGGCTGCTGAGGAGAAGAAGCGGCTCGATGAAGAAGCCCAAGAGAAGGCTGCCACTGAAAAAGCTGCAAAAGAACTCGAGGAGAAGAAGCGCCTCGAAGCAGAGGAGCAGGAAAGGAAGCAGGCCGAGGAAGAGCGCTTGAGGCAAGAAGCTGAGGAGAAGCGCCTGGCAGAAGAGCAGGAGAGGAAAAAGCTTGAGGATGAGAAGAAGAAGGTCGGCCTCTTCAAGAGGCTCTTTAGCAGGAAGAAGGATGAGCCTAAGAAGCCAGAGGAAGAAAAGCCTACACCCAAGGAAAAGCCAAGACTAGTCCTTGATCAGGAAGAGTATGATAAGAGAGAGGAAGACTACGCTGTCGAGGAAGAAGATCTTGCAGCGCGCGAAGAGCCTGAAAAAGAGGAAAGGGAAGAAGAGGTTGCAAAGCCAACCGTTGAAGAGCCCGTCGAACAGGCTTCGATCGAAGAGGAAGAAGCAGAGACCAAGACAGTCACAACTGAAGTTACTGAGAAAGAGACACCTAAGAAAGGCTTCTTTGAGAAGATAAAGGAGACGTTCACGACTGTCAAGCTCTCGTCTGAGAAGTTTGACGAAGTCTTCTGGGACCTGGAAGTGACCATGCTCGAGAACAACGTGGCCGTGGAAGTTATCGAGCGCATCAAGGAGTACTTGAAGGAGGAGCTCACGACCGGCAAGGTGAAGAGGGGCACTATCGAGACCATAATCCAGGAGTCGCTCAGGGACGCCATCCTAAGCCTGTTTGCAGAGGCAGAGCAGTTCGACCTAGTGAAGACCGTGAAGAATTCCGGGCAAAGGCCTTTCAAGATCGCGTTCATAGGCGTGAACGGCAGCGGCAAGACGACCACCATGGCAAAGGTCGCGCACCTGCTCATGAAGAACGGCCTGAGCGTGGTGTTCGCGGCGAGCGACACGTTCAGGGCGGCTGCCATCCAGCAACTCCAGGAGCACGCTGACAAGCTTGGCGTCAAGATGATAAAGCACGACTACGAGTCAGACCCTGCGGCCGTCGCGTTCGACGCAGTGAAACACGCAGAGGCCAAGAAGATTGACGTCGTCTTGATAGACACTGCTGGCAGGCTTCACACGAACGACAACCTGATGAACGAGCTAAAGAAGCTAATCAGGGTCAACAAGCCTGACCTGAAGATATTCATAGGCGAGGCAATCACAGGGAACGACTGCGTAGAGCAGGCCAAGCTCTTCAACGAGGCAGTCGGGATCGACGCGATAATACTCGCCAAGGCAGACGTCGATGACAAAGGAGGCGCAGCTATCAGCGCAAGCTTCGTCACCAAGAAGCCGATCATCTATCTAGGCACGGGCCAGACCTACGACGACCTGAAACGCTTCGACGCAGAAGAGCTCGTGAGAAGCATAGGTTTATAAAAGATAAACCCCAATCCTGTTCTCGGCCGATGAAGAGGTTATCCCCAACCGATCACGTGACGAAGATATGATAATATATCCGAGGCCAATTGTTCAATATCAATCAACAAAGAGATGAAGAGGTTACTTGCAGCTTGCTGCAAGCTCAGAATTTGCCGCGCAAATTCTGTCGTCCCCAACCGATCACGTGACGAAGATATGATAATATATCCGAGGCCAATTGTTTTATTTGCGCACAACGTATCAACTGAGGTGATGTTTGATGAAGAAACAGGCTAAGAATAAGAAAGCAGTAAGTAAGGTAGCGGTCAAAGAACAGGTCAAGGCCAGGGGCGTTGGCAGGTTCGTGTTCTGGGCTCCGAGAGTCCTATCGATCATGTTCATCGCGTTCCTTGCGCTCTTCTCGCTTGACGTGTTCGGGCCGGGAGTCGGTTTCTGGGAGGCGGTTGTTGGCTTTCTCATCCATAACATCCCTGTCTTTGTCCTGATCGCAGTCCTCATCGTCGCTTGGAAGCATGAGATCGTGGGCGCGGCCGCGTTCTTCCTCGCAGGCTTGCTCTACATCGTTGCAGTGTTCAATGGCGGGTTTGCATGGTACAAGCTAGTCTGGGTCTTGTATATCTCAGGGGCGGCGTTCATCGTCGGGGCTTTCTTCCTAGTGAACTGGCTGAAGAAGAGACGACTGGAATGAGAGGCCCGTATTAGGCGATTCCGACAATCATTTGAATGAAGACAAGATGAAACGACAAGTATTATTCATTCATGGGGGCATGACCTTCAAGAAGAGGAAGGAGTACATCCATTACCTGAAGACGAAGGACATCAAGCCTTATGTCACTTGGAGCGGGGAGTGGCTTAGCAAGGCGCTAGGTAAGGGATACGAGATGATTAGGCCCAGGATGCCCCAGTCTGATAACGCGAAGTATGAGGATTGGAAGATAATATTCGAGCGTTACCTAAAGACGCTGCGCAAGGACTCCATAGTCATCGGGTCAAGCCTCGGAGGCATCTTGCTGGCCAAGTACTTCTCAGAGCACAAGCCACCTAAGAGGCTTCACTCTGTCTACATGATCTGCGCGCCTTATGACAACGATCTGCCGACAGAGGACCTGGGCGGGGGGTTCGCTCTCAAGAAGGACATCTCGAGGATCGACAGATGTGCAAAGCAGGTCTATATGCTCTTCTCGAAGAAAGACGACGTTGTTCCTGTAAGCCACGCTTACAAGTTCGCGAAGAAGCTTAAGAAGACGAAGATAATAATCTTCCCAAGGATCAAGGGGCATTTCAGGATCAGGAAGTTCCCGGAGATCGTGAAGATGATAAAGCGCGACGTGAAGAAACGCTAGTTCTAAGCTATAGATGAAGGGGGAGTGCAGAGAGCCTTACTGGCCTTCTTTTTCCATACCAAAAGCTTGCAACGGTGATATTGATAGAGAAAGATGAAA
>JAFGGS010000022.1 GCA_016930415.1 Candidatus Woesearchaeota archaeon
GCAACCGAGCCAAGCCGCCCTCTTCTCATTACTTGAGCTAATCCAGGAATACGCTGGCTTGACGAAATGAACTCCGATTTCAACCAATAAATCTGGATTTTGCATACCCGAAAGATTCTGAATGAATTCACGGTAATTTGGATTTCTAAGCGCAGCTTCCAACGTCGCATTGGAGAACCCTGAATTATCAAACGCCAGC
This sequence comes from Candidatus Woesearchaeota archaeon, assembly GCA_016930415.1. Lineage (GTDB taxonomy): Archaea > Nanobdellota > Nanobdellia > Woesearchaeales > SM23-78 > SM23-78. The sequence continues at coordinate 200 of JAFGGS010000022.1, forward strand.
GGCGTCCTAACTTTTTGGCTGTTAATGACCTGGTTTCCGCCAGCAGAGGTATAATCGTCCTTGTTTGGATAATGGATTATTTTCTTTGCGCCCCAATCAACCATTGTATTTTGAGCATGATATCCAGTTCCGTTTCCCTTGTTTTTATATTGCATAAGGACTTGTGCAACCTCAGGGTCGCTTTTATTAGCATAAAGAGCCGCCAAAATATTGCACGAGAGTGCGAAACTCGGCAAAAATAACCCTTTGCTTTCAAAATGAGCAGTTGCGTTGTACGGGGTGAAATTAACCTGATTTGTCTTATTATCTGGATTATTGCTGTCGCGCTCAATGTCTTTTCTTACAAAAAGCGCATCATAGTGCTCGAAAACTTTGCCTTTGCTATCAGTACATTTTACATTCTCTAGCTTTAAGAAATTATCAAGATTCAAAATCGTTGTTTCGCCAGGTGGCGTTCTACTTGCCGGAGCTGGCGTAGTGCTAGTTCTAAGAGTAGCGGCTTTTGGAGGATTAATGTATGGATTTTCCTCTAATCCTCGAGGGTCAGGCTTTACATATTTCCAGTAGTCTGTCATTTTTTCTCATCCGAAAAGTATACTTTTGGTGTCTTAACGGTGTGAAAATAAGATTGATTTATAAAGATTTCGCTTTTGTAACTATTATTAAGTAGTTACATTAAAGCTTGTGGTTGAGATACAGACTCGGAGATGCAAACAAAAGAAAACAGACCATCATCTCTCTTGAGGTGATTACATTTGGAGAATGACGCAAAGATCGTACTTAGTGTGGCTGTATTCAAGGAGTTGCTGGTTTATGGTTGGCATTTGTTGCCTTTGGAGAAACAGCAAGAACGCGTCCAAATGGGCATCCGTCCGGGCATCGTTGTCATCTATAAATGACCTGTGTCGCACACAACCCAGCCGACGCAGATTTATTATATTCTAATGCGCTGTCTGACACCAGTTTAAATATCAGAAGGGCTGTGCTTGGAGAGGAGAAGCATGGCGCAAAACGATATTTACGACAATGAGGGCAGATACCTGCGATTTAAGGCCAATACGGCTGAGATCCTGGTCAAGCCTGCTCCGGGCAGCAAAAGGCGTTATTATTGTCGAAATACGGCTAATTATGGCAGGTTTGAGCAATTGTTCCTGGCGTTTGAGGCCAAAGACATCAGCTTTGTCAGGCGAAACCGACTCTTGGGTACGTTCAGGCTAATTTGTCATGCGAAGGTGACCTGTGTTGCGTAAATTAGCTTATGTGCCAATATTTGGCATATTTGTGCCAAAAAATGGCAAAGTATATAAATCTAGTCAGCACACCTCATTCCATGAATGCGGAAGAAAAGATTTTCAAGGCGTTTTACGATTCCAAAAAAGACGAGTTGTACTTTAATGAGATTAAGAGCCTGACTGGCTTGTCAAACAGCTCGATACAAAACACGACTCTCGCCCTGTTGAAGAAGAACATTTTGGGAAGCCAGAAGACGAAGGCAAATGTGTTTTTTACAATGGCTGACAAAGAAAGGTTCGCTATAGAATTCACAAAAATAGACCTGAATCGGTTGGATGGGTTAAATCGAAACATAAGGCTGCCCTTAACGGAGTTGGTAGGCAAAACACCGAATGAGGTGGCGAGTGTAGTCTTGTTTGGGTCAAGCGCCAGAAAAAAGGAAAATGAAAAAAGTGATATCGACCTGCTCGTTGTGCTTCATAAATTTGATAATCTAAAAATTCAGCAGGCCTATGAAAAGGAGATTATTCAGAAGATGGAAGAGCTTAAAAGAGATGTACAGTCAAGATCCGTCCATAACTTAAGCCTGGCATTTACAAATACGCGACTGTTAAAAGAAGGCGAAGACCACTTGGTGAGTCAGGCAAAGGAAACTGGTTTTCCAATATTCAATCAACAACTTTATTACGAGGTCATCAAAAAATGAACGTCGGCCAATTTTATGACAACGAAAAATTGCTAAATGATGAACTGGAAAAATACAAGCATCAGAATCTGCTCCGAAAAGAGCCATTTGCACCCAGTTTAATAAGTGCTCACTTGGACAAAGCTAAGCATAATCTCAAGTTCTTCCAAAAAAATGTGAGTGGGTCAGAGTTCAATGATTGGCTGATTGTAGTACTTTATTACGCAGCATACCATGCTGCACTCGCGCTAATTGCCAATAAAGGATATGTTTCGAAAAGTCATGAGTCAACGCTGCTTTTTCTCATTAAAGAGTACAAGATTGAAAAAGCAGAGGCAGAGCTTATAGAAAGCCTTGCAATTACAAAATCCGATGCTGAATTCTACGCGAACCTTAAAGAAACACGGAAGCAGGCAAACTATGCGACCAATACGTTGTTTAGGACAGAAAAAGTGAAGGAATATCAAAAGAAAACAATAGAATTCCTAAATAAGGTAGAAGAGATATTGGAAAAGAACAGCCTGCCTAAATGAATTGATTGTCATTCGTAAATGACCTGTGTCGCATACAACCCAGCCGACGCATATTGCTTCCTCATCGTTTAGATTGGTGTGTGGGTTTGGTGGTCTGGCTGGTTCTGTCTGGCATGTTTTGAGGCTTTTGAATCTATGATACTCTCTTTTCATATTCAATTTAACTCTCTTTTCATCCTTTTTCCGAAAAGTTTATATATAGTTATGCATTATTATGCGTAATGGTAAGGCCTAGAAAGATAAAGCTCGTTAGTTTTGAGCCAAAGGTAACTTATTTCAAGCCAAGAGCGGTGCCTCTTGCAGAATTAGAAGAAGTAGATCTTACTCTTGATGAGCTCGAGGTGATGAGGCTTTCAAATATTGAGCATCTTGGGCAGGAAGATGCAGCGGAGAAGATGCAGATTCACCAATCTACTTTTCAAAGGACATTGACCCGGGCGAGAGAGAAAGTTACGGACGCTTTAGTCCGTGGGAAGGCAATAAAAATCCATGGGGGTGACTATGCGATGCCAGGAAGAGATGGAACAGGACCCTTTAGGTCCATGCTGGGCAGAGGGAGGATGAGAGGACCACTTGCCGGAGGGCCAGGAGGGGCGTGTGTTTGCCCAAAGTGCGGAAATGAGCAGCCCCATATTAGGGGAGTGCCATGCAATCAGATGAAATGCGCAAAATGCAATAGCGTGATGGCTAGAAAATAAGATTTGTCTTATGCTAAATAGAATGACATAAATAGAAAAGACAGGTGTCTGCATGGATCTGATGCGTTCATGTGCCAAAGAATGCAAGGAGGGATTAAATGGACAAGACGAAATTAAATTATCTGATAGACGCCCTTTTGGCAGTCTCATTTATTGTTACTGCGCTAACCGGGCTTGCGCTATTTTTTTTTATGCCCAGCGGAATTCCCCAGGGAAGATACCAAGCGTTTTTGGGCATCTCAAAGACTGTCTGGTTAGCAGCACATGACTTAGCCGGAATTATCATGATATTGCTATCACTCATCCATTTGGTCTTGCACTGGAAATGGGTTGTTTGCATGACAAGGTCATTTTTAAAAAGAAAAGAGAATTAAAACAAAGAGGAGGTAATTAAAATGCCAGGAAGAGACGGAACAGGACCAGCGGGGACCTATGAAAATTGTGTCCCAACAGACAGCACCCCCTATGTTGAGTGGGGGCGTGGCTTTGGAAGAGGTAGCGGGCGTGGCTTTGGAAGAGGTGACTGGCGTGGCTCTGGAGGCTCTGGAGGAGGTCGCGGGAGGGGATTTGGGCAGGAATCCAGGCATAATCCAAGAGGGGAGCTCAGGCCAAGGTTTCAAAGATACGATCGGCCAATAACTCCGGAAGAAGAGAGAAACTTGCTGGAAGCGCAAAGGGGAGCACTGCAGCGCGACCTAGCCGGAATTGAGGGCAGGATAGCTTCATTAAGCAAGAAAGAATAATGCTCCTTATGAACTTATTTAATGGAGACCGCTGAGAATGAATGGCTAAAGGAATGAAATCATGAATAATATAAAAAATAAGATTTTGGTCTTAAGTGGAAAAGGCGGTGTGGGGAAAACAACGATTGCAGTAAACCTCGCCCTGTCACTTGCAATATCAGGAAAGAAGACAGGCATACTTGATGTGGATATCCATGGTCCTAATGTGCCAAAGATGCTTGGGCTGGATGCGGCGAAAATTCAGTCTGTTGGGGATTTGGTGTTGCCTGTCGAGCATCAGTCCTCACTCAAAGTAATGTCGTTTGGTTTTATGATAAATGAAAAAGACCCTGTAATCTGGCGTGGCCCCATGAAGCACAACCTGATAAAGCAGTTCATTGAGAATGTGGATTGGGGAGAGCTTGATTACCTTGTTATTGACTTCCCGCCAGGTACTGGAGATGAGCAAATAAGCGCCGCGCAGCTCCTTGAAAAAATAACTTGCGCGGTAATCGTGTCAACACCTCAGAAAGTGGCCATTCTTGATTCAGTAAAGGCGATTGGCTTCTGTAGAAAGATGGGCATTCCCTTATGTGGGATGATAGAGAATATGTCGGGAGGAATGTTTGGGCAGGGGACTATAATGAAGATAGCCGTGGAAAACGGAATTCCTTATCTTGGCAGCTTAGCCATGGATGGGAGAATATCTGAATCAGGGGATTCGGGGGAACCATTTGTCTCAGGTAAATCAGGAGTATCAGATTCATTTAATGAGATGGTAAAAAAGATAGCCTTCTCTTGCAAGGATGACAGGAAATAATTGTTAATCAAAAAAAAAGTATGGAGGGATGAATATGATGTCAAAAATACCAGTGCGTTTGGAAAACGTAAGCAAGGAAAAGATTGATGTAGAGATACTGAGGGCGGGAATGATTGCAGAATTGGATGCAATCAACATGTATGAGCAGATGGCCGCCCTGGCAAATGATGCCAACATCAAGAAGATGCTGCTGGACATTGCCAAGGAAGAGAAGACCCATCTGGGTGAATTCCAAGCTTTGCTTCTTAACCGGGATAAGGAACAGGCGGGCGAGCTAGAGAAAGGAAGAGATGAAGTAAAAGAGGAAGTGGGTGAATAATATGATAGTTGCGATTAGTGCATATGGAGAAGATCTTGATAGCGATATAGACCTGCGATTTGGGAGGTGCAAGTATTTCCTGGTGGTGGATGTTGAGGGCAAGAAAATTGTCAAAACCGAGGCTGTTTTGAATGCGGGAGCCGAACAGGGACATGGCGCAGGAATTAAAGCAGCGGAGCAGATGGGAAAACTTAGAGTGGATAACCTCTTAACTGGTGAATTGGGGCCAAACGCGACGGCCGTGCTTGACAAGCTTAAAGTCAAGGCGTACCGCGCTTCTGGAAAAGCAAAAGATGCACTGGGCCAGTTCTTGAATGGCGGGCTGGAGCAGATATCTGAGGTTGCAGAGCCCCATCATGAATTGTCGGAGAGGGCGGTGGGCGGTGGAGAGCGGATATTCTTTCCGCTGCTTGACAACAATGGGGAGGACTCGGAAATAAGCTCTCATTTCGGGCACGCGCCTTTCTTTGGGGTGTATGATGTGGATAAAAAGGAGCTGAAGATAATTGGGAATGACCTTGACCACGTAGACCCTGCCAAGAGTCCCATAGACCAGATTGAGGATGCAGTGCATCCGACAACAATCTTTGCCAAGGGCATCGGAGGAAGGGCAATTGGCTTAATTGCGGCGAAAGGGCTGTTGCTTAAGACAGGGGACTACGCTACTGTAAAGGAAGTACTTCATAACCTGGACAAGCTGGAAAACCAGACCAAAGATTGCGGGCATAAGCATTAAGTGGTGAAACGATGTCGTATAACATAATCATAGACCGAGAAAGATGCATCGGGTGCGGGGTGTGCGCGGCAAGATGCAAGAATTTCGAGATGAAGGATGATGGAAAGGCGTATGCGAAGGAGTTGGAAGTTAAAGAGATTGGGTGCAACCGGGAAGCGGCAGATAACTGCCCTGTGGACGCAATAATGGTGAATAAGAAATAAAGGTGGCGAGTAAGAAAATGCGAATCATAGGAATAACCGGGGGAAAAGGGGGCACTGGAAAATCCACAATAGCTACGGCCCTTGCCTGTGAGTTAGCAAAAACCCGAAAAGTCCTGCTAGTGGATGCTGATGTGGATTGCCCTAATGACCATCTTATTTTAAGCATTGAAAGGAGCCTTTTGAAGGTTGTTGAGCAAAGAATCCCTGCGTGGGACTTAAGCAAGTGCACGAAGTGCGGGGCTTGCGCAAGGGTGTGCAGGACAAACGCGATTGTATCTGTGCCCGGTAGCAACCCTATTTTTATGGAGAACCAATGTAATGGTTGCGGCGCATGCAGGCTCGTCTGTCCTTCAGGCGCGATAGGATGGTCTTCTAAGGAGATTGGCAGGCTATTCTCTGGAAAGAGGGGAAACATTGATTTTCTTTCTGGAGAATTGAAAGCAAATCAGCCAGTATCTGAGTTCATCGTCAATCACCTGAATGAAGAAATGGAAAAAACAGGGCGCGGATATGACTATGTTATTATAGACACTGCTGCGGGGACGCATTGCCCTGTAATTGCCGCCTTGGAAAAGGCGGATGGCATAGTTGCGGTTACAGAGCCGACCCCGCTGGGGGCGCATGACCTGGAGATTATACTTCAGCTCTTGGAGAAAATGAATAAAAACGCAGGCATCGTCATTAACAGGTCTGACCTCGGTGATAAAGGGCAGATTGAAGGATTAGCATCAAGATATGGCGCGAGGATAGTGCTTGAAGTTCCATTCTCAAGAGAGATAATTGACTCTTACTCTGGAGGGAAGCCCGCGCAGATAGCCAATGTGATGTCAATATTGGAGAGATAAGATGAAATCAATAATCGTATTATCTGGAAAAGGAGGGGTTGGCAAGAGCAGCATTGCCGCGTCATTGGCCGTGGTCATGTCAAGAAATAGCAAGATTGTGTGCGCGGACTGTGATGTTGATGCATCTAATCTATCGCTCTTGTTTGGGTTAACTACCGATAAGTATGTTGAATGGAGACCTCTTTCCACCAATCAGGAAGCAGTGGTAGATAAAGAGAAATGCACTGGATGCGGAAGGTGCACTGAATTCTGCTATTTTAACGCGTTGGAATTAGAAGATGGAAAACCAAGATTGAAAAAATTTGGCTGCGAGGGATGCGGCGTGTGCGAGCTTGTATGCCCTGAAAAAGCAATTAAGCTTGTCAATATCGAAAATGCATATGTTGGCTATGCGAGATCAAGAGAGGGTTTTTTTATCGCGTCCGCTCAATTGCAGCCCGGAAACTCAGGGTCGGGAAAAGTTGTTTTTGAAGTGAAGAAGAAGGCGATGCAGATCGGGATGGATGCGGATTTAATGCTAATAGATGCGGCCGCCGGAATTGGGTGCCCCGTGATTGCATCTGTTGCGGGAGCGGATTATGCTGTTTTGGTAATTGAGCCGACGCCTTCAGGATACGCGGATATGCTAAGGGCGTTAGAGATTGTGGATCATTTCAAGATAAAAAAAGGGATTATCATCAACAAACACGACCTGAACAAGCGTTTTTCAGAGAAGATTGAGTCCTTTGCAAAGGAAAAAAATATAAATGTCCTTGCTAAAATTCCGTTTGACAAGAATTTTGTCACTGCCATGACCTGCATGATTCCAATTATTGAATACGATAAGGAATACGAGCCTGTTTTTGAAGGCATAAGGCAGAAGCTAATGGCGAGTCTGGCCAGAGGATGATTTAAGGAGGGTGATTTAGAATGGGAAAAAAGAGCTTTATATTAATTGCCATGTTATATACGAGCATATTTTTATCGGCCTTTGCATTGGCGGAAAATAACGTGTCGTCTGGCAATGAAGTGCATCTGCATCTGTTTTATGGGCAAGGGTGCCCCCACTGTTCGCAGGTGAGGACTTTTCTCAATGAGATCCAGCCGAATTATCCGGCCTTAGTTATTCATGAGCATGAGATTTATCTCAACAAGGAGGAAGTTCTTGTATTTCAGCAGATGGCAGCAGATTTTAATGTTCCCATAGAGGGAGTCCCGACAATATTTATTGATGGAAAGGTAATTGTGGGTTTTAGCAATTCAATTGGAAATTCAATTGAGAATGAGATTAAGCGGTGCATTGAAACAGGCTGTGGCGACCCTGCAGAAAAAGGCAAGCAGGAATCTTCTGAGACCGAGCAGATTATAGGGGATAGTTCCCCTTCCCAGGATCCTGCGCAGAATGATAACTCTTCAGTTGCTGATGTGGCTTCCGGGGCCGCGAATCAGGATGACCTGTCTGCTTCTGCAGATAATCCTGCTGAACCTGGCGCCTCTTCTGAGATTACGGAAAGCGGCGGGTTTTCTCAGAAATTAACTATTCCGCTGGTCATGGCCGCAGCGGCGGTTGATGCCATCAATCCCTGCGCGTTTGCAGTCTTAATAATCCTTATGACTGCTGCACTTGCCATTTCCGATAAGAAAAGGGCATTGAAGTTTGGGCTTGCATTCACTGTTTCAATATATATCTCCTATTTCCTTATGGGTTTGGGTTTGTTTTCGGCGCTTCAGGCAGCGGGTATTAGCCACGTATTTTACATAATAGTAACTGTTCTGGCTGTCATTGTTGGTTTGCTTAATATTAAGGATTATTTCTGGTACGGAAAAGGGTTTCTCATGGAAGTTCCCTTGAGCTGGAGGCCTGCCATGAAAGGAATATTGAATGGCGCTACGTCTCCAGGGGGAGCATTCCTTGCAGGATTTGCAGTGTCATTGTTCGAACTTCCCTGCACGGGAGGGCCGTATATTGTAATCCTTGGGCTTCTGGCCAAGGAAGTGACGATGAGTACAGGGATATGGTACCTGCTGCTGTACAACCTTGTCTTTATCTCTCCCCTGATCATCTTGTCCTTGATTATTTACAAGGGATTGTCGACTACAGAGCAGCTTGAGAGCATAAGGCAGGATAAAATCAGGCTGCTGCACTTGATTGCCGGCCTCTTGATGCTTGGGATTGCGACGGCGATGATTTTATCAATTGCTTATGGCTGGGTTTGAATTCATTTGTGAATGCGGCATTTTAATTTAAGCTGGTTTTTGAAGTAGTAGAATTAGATTATTGGTTGGATTGGGAGTTCGCTCCCGCGCAGTTGTCATACATAACTGGCCTTTGTCGCATGCAACCCAGCCGACGCATTTTGTCGCAGCAAAATGCGGTGGATGGTTCAGAGGCAAGAATCTCTGTCCACCAGCGGACGCATGCCGTTTATATTCTAATGCGCATGAATACACTAGTTTAATGGTCAGAATCAGAATAAATAGTGACGCCTGGTTCTCTTCTTTAATTAGCATTGTTGGCTATCGGCCCGCCTACGTAAGGCACGCCGCCGCCCGACACGATGGGGTTCACTGTGTTTCCGCCGATGATCGCCACTGGCTGTCCGTTTACGAATATCTTTTTGGAGCCTTCAACGATCTTTCCTCCTTGGGCTGTGCCGTCTCCGACTCTTGCGATTGGAAGGCCGTCGAGAAGTACGTTATTGTCTCCTTCTATGATTATGTCAGGCGGTCCGACTACTACTATGCTTGCACCGACCGTGGCTATCTGCCCGCGTGCCCATCCTGGCAGGTCTTCTGTCTTGATGGAGAGCACGTCTCCTGGTTTAGAGTTGATATGGAGGTTTCCGTCTTTTTCAATGATGCCGTATTTCTTATTGCCTGATTTCTCATCAAGCCAGGCCTCATACTGCGCATAAACATATGCTTTTGCCTCGCTCTTGGTCATCCCTATACTGTCGCAGTATTGGTTATGGAACGCGCATTTGCAGTATTGGAAATTGATGTGGACTCCGCAGAAATTATCTTTGATATCAGATCCAGTGCATCCGGCTAGCAATACAAGCAGCACCAGTGCGAATGTGAATTTATGCGGAAAAGCTCTCATTAATGGCCGTTGTGGGTGACAGACTATAAATATCTTCCTTTTCAATTTCAATTTCCGCAAATGTTATAACTACGAGTCTCTTTTCTAGTTTCTAGAGGTGGTTTTTATTCTGGAAGAGGATGGCTTGTCAGGGAAAGGTGGAATTGCTGTAATCGGCGTCATCCCTCAGTACCCCAAGCATTCCAAGAATAACATATACGCAAGGGTCCGCATGCCGCCTGTCGGAATTGTCTCTGTCATGAGCCAGTTCTGCCAGGATAAGAGGTTTGACTCGGTCTATGCTATTGACGAGAACAATTACGTCGGCCCTGTCGACAACATGGGACTTCCTGATCACTGTTTCCTCCAGTCCCTGAAGCCTGCGGGAGTCGCACTCTTCTACGGCGGCATGAGCAACTCTATCCCAAGGCTCTTCTCCGTAGCCAAGCAGTACAAGAGGTTCGGGGCGGTCACGATTGCCGGCGGCAGCCACGTAGATGCGTTGCCAGCAGAAGCCTTGAGGTCAGGGGTTGACATCGTCGTGCACGGCGAAGGCGAGGTGACTATGAAAGAGATTCTTGATATTATCATCAAGGATGGAGTGGTCTGTTTTGATCCTGATGAACTGCGAGGAGTCAAGGGTATCAGCTTGCTTGGCAGGGACGGCTCTTTCATCTTCACTGGCAAGCGCGAGCCTATCGCGCGCCTTGACGACCTCCAGGACGTCGACCTCACGCTGATCAAGCACTTGGCCCGGAGGTGGAGCGCGATCCCTGTGAACCGCGGCAGGGGGTGCAATTACAACTGCGAGTTCTGCGTAGTTAACAAGCAGTACGGCCGTTTCAAGTCCTTGTCTGTGGAGCGCGCTATGCGCCAGGTGATAAAGTATTCTGACTTAGGTTACAAGTCCTTCTTCTTCACTGATGATAACTTCGCCCAGGACGTTGAGGAGGCTATCTTGCTCTCGAGAATGATAGGTGATTATAAGAGGCGGTTTAACAAGAAGATCGGTCTCATGGTCCAGGTGAGGACTGAGGTCGCTGAGAACGACCGCCTCATAGCGGCGATGAAGTACGCTGGCGTGCACACGCTAGCCATAGGCTATGAGAGCCCTATCAACGAGGAGCTCAAGGCGATGAGGAAGGGCGTGACTGTAGAGAAGCTCGTGTCGCGCTCAAGGAAGCTTGCTGACAGCTTCTACCTCCATGGCATGTTCATCTTCGGCTATCCCTCTTTTCACGACTCGAAGTTCAAGTCGTCTCTTCCGTTGGAGAAGCGGGCCAGGATGTATAAACGCTTCTTTAAGAAGGCAAGGATCGATACTGTGCAGATGCTAAACGCAGTCCCATTGCCAGGTTCATTGCTTAGGACGAGACTCGAGGCTGAGGGCAGGGTCCTTCCTCTTGAGACTGTCGGCTGGGACAAGTATGATGGGCTTTGGCTTTGCTACGACGCGAGGCCTGAAGGCCTGGATCAGAACTCCCTTGAAGAGTTTCCTAAAGTGCTGATGAAGAGCAGGTATCAGGGCAACTTCATAAGCAGGAATGTCAATTACGGGAACTGGATGAACTGGGCTTATTACGCGACGATCGGTTTTCCAGTCCAGTTCGGAGTGTTCTACATGAGGCGTTTCTTCCATAACCTTGCCGAGCAGAGGAGTATCAGGCGATTGATGTCTGAGAATGAGCGCGCGTTGGGAATCAAGGTCAAGAAGCGCAACATCTTCCATGAGCCTTTGGTCAGGAGCTGGGGGGATATTAGGCGCAAGTGGAGGAACCTTGCGGTCAAGACTTACGCTGGTGGCATAGTCCGGGACTGGTATCGCGAGTACCGCAAGAGCCCTCATCCCGAGAAGGTGGCAGTGTACTTCTCAAAGTCACGAAAGACAAGTGCGTCCTGATGTCTTTTGCTTCAGTCAAAATAGTCTTCTTCTGACCAGCTCCGTATCCTGCCTTCGAACGTGCAATTGCCCTTTTCTTCTATCAGGTTGCCGTATAGGAACTCACGGTACCTTCCGATGAGGCTTGTGCATTCTGAGCATCTCTTGAAGTCGCTCCCGACCTCGACCTCGTATTCCTGCTCTCCTGTCTTAGTCAGCTTGAGCGGGGTCTTTGCGTCTTCCTTGAGCTCGTTATAGATGGTCTCGATGAACCTATGGTCGTGTATCGCTTGCGAGAGCGTAATCTTCAGGATGCACTTCTTCGGCGCCGTGAAGCTCGCGATCTCCTTTCGCACCTTGATGCACCTGCTGCTCTTCATCTTCTGCTCGTTCTCAGACTTTCTCTTCGCAAGGCTTTCGGGGAGCTTTAAGCTGCCGTCAGGGTTGAATTCGACCATCTTATGGCTGCTCGCGCGCTTCTGCTTTATATCCCTTTTGCTCTCTGCCCTGCCAAAGCTGTTTTTCCCATAAGATTTATAAATATCGGATGAAATTATCCTCTCTTATCATTTAGGTTTTACAAAAAAAAAAGAGGGTGGGTAATTATGGATCCTATGATTGTCTTAGCGTATATTGCTATTCTTCTGATGATCGGCGTCTTGTGCACGTTCGTCTCGAGGATGCTTCGTCTTCCTTATAATCTCATCTTGCTGCTCCTGGGACTCTTCCTGGGCTCCTTGTTCGTGAGTGGATCCCCCTTGGTCCAGATCGACTCTGGCTTCATCGTGGCGATCGGCACCCTCATGCTGGTGTTATTGGTGTTTGACAGCGCTGCGCGCATGCGGGTCGACGAGGTCTCTCCTGACGCCTTGCCATCGATAAGGCTGATGGATCTCTTCGTCATATTCTCGATCGTGATCGTCAGCTCTGTTACTGCTTGGCTGTTCTTCCCTGCCTTCACCCTCTCTGCCATCCTGTTCTCGCTGATCTTTGCGGTCCTCATGGTCGAGACTGACCTTGGCGAGGTGCTCCACCTCTTCAAGGACTTTGCCAAGGAGCGGGCCAAGCACATCCTCAAGTTCCTGGAGACTGAGGCTGACCTCAACACTGCGTTTGTCATCATCTTCCCATTCATAGTCTTGAGTCTCATACACAACTCTGACTTCGAGAACAGGAGCCTGCTAGACGCGATTCTCTTCAACCTGCCCAGCTTCCTCTACGAGATATTGATCGCTATCGGCATGGGCATAATAGTCGGGCTCATTGTCCTTCGGGTGATGCAGAGATGGTATGACAAGCACCTCTCTCCGATCGCATTGGTTGCAGCCGCCTTGGTCGGTTACATCTTCACGAACATGCTCGGCGGAAACGGCATAATCGCAGTCGCTGTCATGGGTTTCTTCTTTGGCAACATCTACGTCTCTGGAAAGGAGCAGCTCGTGGAGTTCGGTCGCATGCTCTCCGGTTCATTGGAGATAATGGTCTTCATACTCTTAGGACTTGCCGTGAGGCTTCCAGTCTCCGCCTCTTACGTCTTTAAGTCCCTCTTGATATTCGCAGTGATCCTAGGAGTCAGGTCTCTTGCTTCTTTCATAGCGCTCAGGCATCAGCCCTTCACTAAGAGAGAGAAGGCTTTCATCGGGCTCAACATGCCTAAGGGCGTCGCCTTGGCGACTGTCCTCCTGATGCTCTCGACCTACAGTATATTCGAGCTCGACGTCGTCTTGCAGCTCTCCTTGATGGTCATGATCTACTCGATCGCCTGGTCTTACCTGCTGGATTTCTACGCGGTGAGGTTCCTGCACGAAGAGGTGGCTTTGCAGGGGTCTTCTCCAGTCTCAAGGCTGAAGGTCCTTGAGATGAGATTGGATGTGCCTGCTAAGGCTCCTTCAGGGAGCCGCAAGCCTAAGGCGAAGAAGCTTTCTGGCAAGAGAAAGCCTAAGAACGTTGCAAAAAGGAAGAAGCCCATCGCTGTGAAGGCCAGGAAAGCTAAGCCTAAGAAGCGCTCGGTCTCTAGGCCTAAGCCTTCCAAGAAACGTTCTAAGAAGAGAAGGTAGAAGAAATATCAAAGATTTTTTGCTCTTTTCTTTGAGCAGTCCTAGCCTAAGTAGCTCATGGTCTTCTTGTCTGCTTCCTTGACTGTCTTGTTGCTTTGCTGTATTATGTTCTTTAGCTTGTTCTCGAAGTCCTCGGCCTGCTTGAGGAGCGGGTTGTAGTCGACCTCTAGGCTTAGGTATTTGTCCAGGATCTCTATTATCTTAGCGGCTGCCTTGCTGTCAGGCAGCTGACTATGGGTCGATGCGAAGATGCAGCTGGTCTTCGGGCTTCTTAGCATCAATGCAGAGCTTACTCCCATTATTATGCTCTCCTTGACCGGGTGGGCTCCGCTTTCCTCTATCTTCTTGTCGCCGTAGTAGTAAGCTTTCGCCTCGGCGCTTGGGTCGTCAGTCGCGACTCCTTCCAATCCTATGATCTGCTTGGCCTTCATCTTCTTGGCCATGTCTATTATATTGTCAGCGATCTCCCATTCGAATCCCTTGACGTTCAGGATTGTGTGCAGTAGTACGAGGTTCTTCTTTGGCACGTACCATATCGCCATCGGGTTGACCAGGCTTCCTTTGTGAATAGCCGCGATCGGCGCCAGCTCGTTGTATTGGAACTCTCCTATCTTCTCTGCTTTCAGGTGGTCGAGCAGGAATTCTGTCGTTATAGTCCCTACTAGCCCGAAGCCTGGAAATCCTTCTATTATTATGGGATTCTGGGGTATTTTTTTTAGAATGATCTTCAAATCCATCTCACCTCTTTGAAAGCGCGCGCAGCTGTTCGTTGTCTGCCTGGGGATTTATTTTGTCTCGTTATTTTTAAAACTTGTCATTCCGGCGTTCCAAGACCTCTTTCACGAGGGAGCAGCTATGTGCGCCGGCCTGTCTCCTGTTTATTAATCTATTGTTTTCAGGAGAGTAACTATTAATTAAAGACGACTCTTCCCGAGGGAAAAATGATAAAATTTATATACTACTCCCTCTAAAAACCATCTAGACACCTATGACTTTCAAAGGTGGAAATTTAATGGGGTGAAATAAAGAAAATGGCAGAAGTTCTACATAAAGCAGGAATCAAGAGACAGTCTGGCTGGCTTTACTTCGTCGACAAGAAGGGAAACGCGGCTAGGGTCCAGATGGCCAGGAAGGGCGTCAAGACCTCCAAGAAGCAGGAAGTGCTTGTCAAGGCAGGAGTCAAGAGAGTCGCAGGATTCCTCTACTTCATTGACAAGAAAGGAAATATTGCCCGAACCAAGATGGCCAGGGGCAGGAAGAAAGCCAAGAAGAGGTAAGATTTTCTCTTTATATTTTTTTGATTTTATTTTTTTTGTGTTTGTTTTTCTCTTTTGATTGTCCAGGATGGTTTTATAGGCTTATCTTCCCTTCTCTCAAGTCCCTGAGGACTCGCTCTGCTGTCCTGCGAGTATCAGCCCTTCCGCCCTTGAGCAGCAGGTTCAGTTTCCTTGCGATGTTCTCGAGGCCTATCTCTAAGTCATCCTTGTCTGTCTCTGCGTCGTAATGGCTCTCGATGACTCCAGGGTATTCCTCCATGACCTTCAGCACTGCGGCTTCAGGGTCTTTCTGCCTGGTGTCAATCCCTGTTATCGCCTTCTTCACCTCATCGTTCTCCCCGTAAGGGATCACTCCAGGAGTGTCTATCAACAGGAGCTTCTTCGCCCGGATGTATTGCTTGCCTTTTGTAAAGCCGCTCTCAGCAGAAGTCTTTGCCTTACCGGTCCCATTGAGGGCGTTGATGAGCGAGCTCTTCCCCATGTTAGGATAGCCGAGGACACCGACCTTTGGAGTCTTGAGGCCAAGCCTCTTGGCCTCTATCATTATCCGCTCCTGCAGCATCTTGATGCCGTGATAGTCCTTGGCTGACACGAACACGCTCGGCTGGAGCTCTTTCTTCTTGTGCTCGAGCTCTGCCTGGCTTGCGAGGTCGCACTTGTTGAAGACGTAGACTAGCACCTTGCCTGCCCGCCTCACCTTCTCCTCGATCTCAAGATTGCGGGTCTCATCGATTCTTCGGGCGTCGACTACTTCCAGCACTATGTCTGCTTCCCCTATCACTCCGTTGACCGCGTCCCAAAAAGATGATGGCATAATGGCTTGGGGGGCTTGGGCAGTATAAAAATCTTGCTTCTAGGCTGGCTTTGCTGTCTTGCTTAGATAAAGTATATGCCTACCACCGCTACTAGTGCCAAGATGTTGAGCGCCAGAAAGTACTTTTCAGATACTCCCTTCTCGTTGCCAGTGTACCAGCTGGCAGCGGGGCTTGACTTGAAGAACCCTGTCTTCATGTTCTTCCGGCTGAAAGGCGCGAGGGGAGAGACTTCATGTATGGTTAGATAGTCTTGGGCGACGTGCACAGCGTACGGGATCACTGTCAGCAGGTAATACTCCTTCTTTATAGAGCTCAAGAGCAGTCCTAAGGGAACTCCCAGGAACAATACTCCGAAAGGCTCCTCTATCCACGTCCTCTTATGCGCTTCCGGCTTCCTCATCCGCTTCCCGATCGTCTGGTTTCCGTCTATGAGCACTCCGAAGACCAGTGCAAACAGCACTATCTCGACGATTGAGACCTTGTTGAAGAAGAGGACGACTAGTATGATGAAGGATGTTATGAAATGGTTGTATGAATTCATTGCTTCTTTTGAGGCTTAGGATTAATTATAAATCTTTTTGTTATTATCGTTGCCAGCCTATCCTCGCTTTCCTAAGTAGAGCCTCTTGAGCAGCTCTCTCTTCCCATACTTCGCGATCGCCTGCATCACCTTAGGGTCCATGTCTATCTGTTCGAAGGCTTTCTCAAGCTTCCACCTGTCTATTGTAGAGAATTCCTCAAGTCCTCCACTCTCGCGCAAGGCCTTCACGAGATCAGGATATCCTGGATCTGTCTTTCCCGGGAACTTGACGCAGCTCTTCTGCCATATAGTGACTTTAGAGTCTGAACCATAAACCCTATCGACCTTGTGCTGCTCTGCAAAGACCATTATCTTCTCGCTTATCTTCGCAATCTTATCAGCGATCTCCTTCTCCTTGTCCTTTAGTTCTGAGTACTCATTAGCTAGCCTAACGCCTTCCTCCTTCCGATAAGCTACTGGCTCTAGCTTCTCTGTCTCGTAGAGGTGCCTCCAGCGGGGGCAGACAGGTCTATACTCGCACCATTGGCAGAGCGCAGACTCCTTTAAGGGGTATTCTTTTGCTGACTCAATCTCTTTAATGACGTTGATGGTGTCTTTCTTAAGCTTCTCAAGCTGCTCGTCTGTCCTCTCGCTGCGGAGCTCCTTGTCAAAAGCCAGGTAGTGCCAGACAAGCACGACCTTCCTGCAGTCCTTGTACTTCTCCTTGACTGCGATGGCGTAGAGCGCGAGCTGCCGATCGACGTCTACTTTGTCCTGCTCTGGCAGGCTGTTCGCTGTCTTGTAGTCATGGACCTCGTACACTCCCTCGCCAGCGTAGGCCAGGCGGTCTATGAATCCCTGCAGGACATGCCTCCCTTCAGGGTCCAGCCTGATCACGATCCTCATCTCAAGGCCGATAGTCTTGGCTTGGTTGAAAGGCTTGTACCTGTTATGATAGTCGACTATGAACCTCTCGCCCATCTTGCGGTAGTTATCAGAAGAATATTCCTTCCTGACTATCAGCACGTTGTCAGTCCAGTGCCTCTCCCACTCTGAGTTGAAGAAATCGAGGAGCTCCTGCAGCGTGTTCTCCTTCTCGAACTTAAGGTCTGTGTATAGCTTCTCAAGCGTGTCGTGCACCCTTGACCCTAGGAATGATTCTATCGAGCCTTCAATCTCAGACTCGAGCTTGTCAACGTATGCGAACTTGAACTTTTGAGGACACTGCTCGAACGTGGAAAGCCTGGAGTGAGAATACACTGCCTGGCCTGGCTTTAGCTCAACTCCTAATATCTCCTCGTCGCCCCTCTTCTTCTGGCCTTCCTGCGACTCGCCGCTCACACCTGCCGCGCTCGCCTTCCCTGAGAAGCCATCAAGACTACCCTGCATGTCACCCATAAGGAAAAGGAAAGGCCGCTCCCTGTTTTAAATGTTTTGCGTTGGAGTGTCCAGTGCGTCTTGTGGCGTCCCTGCCGCCAATGCATTCAAAAGCTCTGCTCTTGTTTTGCGTCTCCAAGTATTGGACTTGAGTTTTTTTAGAACACGTGCTTCTCGAGCAGGAACAGTAGCTCTGGGTGGAACTTCTCTCCACGCTTGGCCATCTGCTTCATCTCTTCTATCGGGAAGAAATCCACTCTCTCTACGACTTCAGGGTCTGGCTTGAAGGGGCCGTTGAAGGTTGTCCTGAAGGTAGTCAGGAACTTTTCGAGCTTTGGTCCATCCTTGTTTCCTCCTCCCTTGTAGAAGTCTTTCTTGAAGAACTCGATCCTTGTGGTCATGCCCAGCTCTTCCTGGTACTCTCGCATGGCTGCTTCCTCGTACGTCTCGCCGCTCTGCACGTGTCCTCCGACTGCCGTGCACCAATGATGAGGGCAGAAAGATACTTTCTTGCTGCGGAGCTGGATCGCCATCTCTCCCTTGTCGTTGTATATCAATACGTGGACTATCCTGTGGCGAAGATTCTTCTCGTAGATCTCGCTCTTAGACGCCTTTCCGACTACATTGTCATCCACGTCGACTACATCCATGTACTCTATCATCATGAAGAATCGGTTTAGGCTCTGGTATTAAATAAGTTGTTATTTTCCAGCGAGCATCCCGCAGGCCGCATCCACGTCTCTTCCGCGAGGCTCCCTCACGTAGCAGATGAAGCCGTGTTTTCTAAGGGCTGCCTTGAATGAGATGATTGTCTCCTGGCTCGGCGGCTGATAATGCTCTTTCTTTGAGTTCACTGGTATCAGGTTGATGAGCGACTTCTTTGGCACTAGCGCCGCCAGCCTCTCTGCGTCAATAGCAGCGTCGTTGAATCCTTTTATCATCACGTACTCTATCTGGAGGCGCCTCCTGCTGGGAAGCGAGTCATTGATCTCCTGCATTGTCTCTTTCAGGATTGAGAGAGAGTACTTCTTGTTGATCGGCATTATCCTGCTTCTCTGCTCGTCTGTTGTCGCGTTCAGGCTTATCGCGATGTTAACCTTGGTCGGCAGGAGCAGTTTCATCCTGTCGCAGAGGCCGCAAGTCGACACCGCGATCTTCCTTGAAGGGATACCTTTCTCTTTCTTCACGCGCTCGACCGCCTCCACGATGTGAGGATTGTCCAGCGGTTCTCCCATGCCCATGAATACTACAGAGTCGACATCCAAGCCATCATCTATCTGGCCGATAATCTCGTCAGCCGACAGATTCCTGGAAAACCTCTTGCCGCTTTCGCAGAAGGAGCATCTCATCCTGCAGCCCGCCTGGGTCGAGATGCATAGGTTAGTCTTTGTCTTGTGAGGGATGACTACGCTCTCGACGAGGCTTCCATCATCCAGCTCGTGCACCCTCCTGATGGTTCCGTCGCTTGAAGAAACTCTTTTTACGACTCGCAAATTGTTCACTCGCCTTGCATCTTCTCGCAGATGACTGCAACGTTTTCAAAACCCAGGAGCACTACCTCTCGGTTGCCGCTTAGGCCTTGCTCGTATTCATTCCTGACCTGCCAGTATTCCTTGGGGTCCACCTCGAGCCTGATCACGACGCTCGCAGCCTTGCACTTGCGAAGCTCTGTCTTGATTAGCAAGGGGTCGTTCCCGCACACGCTTAGCACCCTGAACATGGCCTTGAAGAATGGGCTTGTCATCTTCTCTTCGCTCGTCATGAACGCGTATTTCTTCTCAGACGCCAGTTCTGTGCCTGTGATTGCGCACAGCTCTGCCAGCAGCCCTGCCTTGTGCACTGCGCCGTCGACCTCGTAGACGTACTTCTTAGGCCCTCTTGCCTTTACGAGCCTGGCTTTCCTGTCGTTAGAGATGGTTTTTCCGGATGGAAGGATGACTGCGCTCCTCTCGGCATTCTTGAGCGGTCCGAAGTAGAGCGTCAGCCTGTTCAGCTTTCCATTGACAGAAGCGTACTCTTGCTCGCAGTCGAAGGGCATCTCTTTTATCTGGGGCGGGAACTCGACTGCGATTCTGCTCGTTATCTTCCCGTATCTTGCCAGGAACTTGTTGATGTCTGGCTTCATCGCCTCTATCTTTCGCTTTTCTGCGCTTGCGTCCCTTTCAGGGTCAAGGAAGACTATCTCTGCATCGTCTTCCTTTATTTTCTCGATGATTTCAGGGTCGAGTGCGTTTCCTGCGGTGAATTCGATGTTCCTGAAGCGAAGCTTTGAAGCGTTCTTCCTAGCAATCTCTATCTTCTCGGTGTTGACGTCTATTCCCAGGACGTGCCTGCACTTCTTTGCGAAGCTGAACGCCTGAAGGCCTATGCCGCAGCCGACGTCCGCGATCCTCTCGCACTTGAGCCTCTCTGCCCTCCAGTCAGCCACTGCCTCGTTCGTCGCCCATCTAAGATCTTCTTTCCTGAACTCGAGCTTATCCTCTTTTGAATGCTTCACAGTTCCCTTCTGCTCTTTGCCCTTCTCTTCTTTGCTCTTGCTTTTTTCTTCTTTTCCAGCCATCTGCGCACTGGTTAAGGAAGAAGCTTTTTAAAGTCTTCTTGTTTTGCTTCAGGAATAAGTGCTTGATAGGTAAAGGGATTGTTTAGGATGAGATTTGAAGAGTTTTTTTCGCCTGTTGTTATTATCGTATTTATACTCGTCTTTGCGCTCTCCTTGCAAGGATGCGGCCCTGCGGACAGTGACCCTCTGCAAGGCTCAGGGAGTGAGCCTGGAACCGCTGGAAGGATCAGTGTCGTGGCGACGATATTCCCTCTCTACGAGTTCGTGAAGGCAGTCGGCGGGAGCCGCGTGGACGCGTATCTCCTGCTTCCTGCTGGCAGCGACGTCCACAGCTTTGACCCCAGGCCTAGCGACGTCGTGAGGATTGAGAATGCCCGCATGGTCTTGTACGTTGACGAGTCCCTTGAGCCTTGGCTTACTGACATCCTTGACGGGATAAATCCTGCTGATCTGGCTGTTTTCGAGGTGAGCCAATACGTTGACCTCATCAATTCCGGAGAGGTAGAAGGGCAGGAAGGCCATCTGGCTGAAGGGCTCGCAGAGGAAGAGCATGGTCACGAGGGCGCTGACCCTCACTTCTGGCTTGATCTTGAGAGGGATGGCGCGCTCGTATCCGAGATTGCAAGGACGCTTGCAGCCATGGACCCTGACCACTCCCAGGATTATTATGATAACGCAGTGATATACTTGGCCGAGCTTGCAGAGCTTGATGGCTCTTACAGGTCAGGGCTCATGAACTGCAGCAAGCGCGAATTCATAACTAACCATGACTCGTTCACTTATCTTGCGATGAGGTATGGGCTGACGCAGATACCTCTCTTCGGGGTTTCACGAGACCACGAGCCGAGCCCTAAGAAGGTCAAGGAGATAACTGACCTTGCAAAGGCGCATGGCTTGAAGGCGGTCTTTTTCGAGAGCAGCATGAGTCCTGCTGTCGCTGAGGTGATCGCCAGGGAGATCGGGGGCAGGACTCTTGTGCTGAATCCTGGCGCCAATCTTGATGCTGATCAGCGTTCCAGGGGCGTGAGTTTCCTTGGTCTCATGCGTGAGAACCTTGAGAGCTTGAAGGTCGGGCTTGAGTGCCGGTAGGCCGATCCCTTCATATCATTCACACGCTTCATCCTGGCGGGAATAAAGAAAACTCTTTTATACCAAATGCAAGAAAAGAGGGTTTGTCCATGGCTAAGCATAAGAGGTCTGCTGCAAAGGAGCAGTCTAAACTCCAAGAGGACGCCGAATCTGGCCTGCGTGTTGATGATGGAGGTACGGGCGGCGTAGGAGAAGCATCAGGAGGTAGCATAGTCTCTGTGGAGAACTTATCATTCTCTTATGGCTCCGGCCTCGTACTTGACGACGTCACTTTTTCGATATCAAGAGATGACTTCGTAGGTCTTATAGGTCCTAATGGCTCTGGCAAGAGCACTCTTGTAAAGCTATTGATGGGTCTTAACAAGCCTGATTCTGGAAGGATATCCTTGTTCGGGAAAGATATTGGCTCGTTCAATGACTGGGGAAAAATCGCATACGTCCCTCAGAAGGCGTCGCAGGTCGATCCCTTGTTTCCCATCACTGTCAGGGAAGTCGTCGAGATGGGTCTTCTTTCCAAGAAGAGGTTTCCAAAGATCCTGATATCTGAAGACAAGTTTAAGGTCGACAAGGCTTTGAAGATTGTCGGTATGGAAGGCTTTTCAGGCAGGAGGATCGGGGAGCTCTCTGGCGGCCAGCAGCAGCGCGTATTCATCGCAAGGGCTGTGGTCTCAAGCCCGCAGCTCTTGGTGCTTGACGAGCCCACTGTCGGAGTTGACCAGGCTACTCAGGTCAAGTTCTACGAGCTCTTGGGGAACCTGAACCGGGCGGGGATAGCGATAATCCTGATATCGCACGATATTGGGATGATCACCAGGTTCGTGACAAAGGTCGCCGTGCTCAGCGGTAAACTCGTGTTTTACGGGACTCACAAGCAGTTCTGTTCATCAGACCAGGTCTTGGGAGTATTGGCTAAGCATCATCACTTGCTTGACTTGGGGTGCAATTATGAGAAGCATAAGCGTTGATTAGCATATTAGAGATTAGAGGTTTGACATGTTAGAGATTTTAGGATATTCGTTCATGCAAAAAGCCTTGCTGACTGGCGTAGTCATCGCGATAGCCTGTTCTCTTCTAGGAGTCTTCCTGGTGCTTAGGAGGTATTCGCTCATTGGAGACGGCCTTGCGCATATATCCTTTGGAGGGATTGCTCTTGGCTTATTGTTCGGAGTCGCGCCCGTCCTCTTCGCGCTCGCCTTCGCGGCGTTAAGCGCAATAGCCATCCTTAAGATCAAGGAGAAGGCGAGGATTCAGGGTGACACCGCGATCGGCATAGTGAGCCATGCCGCGTTGGGTCTTGGCATCTTCATAATAAGTATCGCTCGCGGCTTTAACGTAGACATGCTAAGCTACTTGTTCGGGAGCATCCTGGCGATAAGCACGCTCGAGGTCATTACATCAGTCCTTCTTGCAGGCGCGGTAGTGGCTTTGATAATGATATTCTATCATGACCTGACCTTTGTCGCGTTTGATGAGGATTCTGCTAAGGCTTCAGGCATAGACGCGGGTTTCCTGAATACGCTCCTGATAGTCCTTACTGCGGTCACGATAGTCTCTGCCATGAAGGTTACAGGCCTTCTCTTGGCCTCGTCCTTGATAGTGCTTCCGGCAGCGTCTTCCCTGCAAGTCGCGAAGAGTTTTAGGAAGGCGTTGTTCTTCTCAGCTTTGATAGCGATTGTCTCTGTTGTGGCAGGCTTGGCTTTAGCCTATCACTTCGACTTTGCAGCTTCAGGCACCATTGTCCTGCTTAATTTTGTCTTCTTCTGCATCTTGTTCGCTGTGAGGAGTTTCTTGCGAAGATGAGGTGGCTGTTGTCTTGATGAGGAAGAAGAAAATACTGTTCTTGATATCCGATACTGGCGGAGGCCATCGGGCCTCTGCGAACGCAGTGATCTCCGCGCTTGAAAGAATGGCTCCTGGAAGGTATGATCTTAAGATGGTGGATTTCTTCAACGTGGGGAATTCCGCAGTGGATGGTGTTATCAAGGGATTCTATTCAAGGGTTATACAAAGGCATCGCTGGGTGTGGGGACTCACGTTCAGCCTGACGAACAACAGGGTCTTCTGGCGAGCAGTACAGCCGCTCTACAGGATAATCCATGACAATATAAGGATGATGATTGATAAGGAGAAGCCTGACTTGGTGGTCTCGATCCATCCGATGGTCAACACAATCACCAAGAAGGTGTTGGATGAACTTGGGCAAGGGATACCTTTCTTGATAATAACAACAGACCCGGTCACGCTCCACGTGGGTTGGCTTGAGCGAGGAGCTGACTTCACGATCGTGGCCACTGAGGATGCGAAGAAGTGTTTGATAAGCCTTGGCGTGCAAGAGGCGCGCGTGAAGGTCTTGGGCCTCCCGATCGCTCCTGATTTCTACATCCCTGTACGTGATAAGGGAGTGGTCAAGGCCAGGTTCGGGCTTAGGAAGGATGTGTTCACTGTGCTTTTCAGCGGTGGCGGGGATGGCGGCGGAAAGATATATCCTGTCGTGAAGAGGCTTATCAAGGATGCTGCCGGTGAGAGGCTGGACTTGCAGGTCATCGTAGTTTGCGGCAGGAACGAGAAGCTCAGGTCCAAGCTGGCTTCTCTTGGTGTGATAGCGATACCTTTCACTGATATGATGCCTGAGCTGATGGGTGTCGTGGACCTGATGGTGATCAAGGCAGGCCCAGGAACGATCGAGGAGAGCATGGCTAGGGGGTTGCCTATTATTATTACGAGCTACCTCCCAGGCCAGGAGAAGGCGAACATCGATTATGCCCGCAAGAAGTGGAGGGCTTTCTACGAGCCGACTGTCAAGGGGGCAACTGATAGGATCAAGTCTGAGTTCAGGAGCCCTGCTAAGAGGCATGCACCAGTCAAGGCAGGCGACGCTCCAGTCTATAGGATTGCGAAGTTCATCAGTTCTATGCTGAAATAGCATCTGTTGTTTCAGCAACATTTTTATATTCATGTTCTGAGTGTTTATGAGGACTGCGCGCAGAAGATGTTGTTTTCCTTCCTGCACCAGATGTTCGAGAGGTTTCATTTTGAAAGATGCGATAATCACCTGTTCAGATGAGAGGTTTGGGGATTTCCTGATAGAGCATTGGCTCGCATCCCTCGAGGCCAACGTGGACTTGAAGAATATAGACGTGATAGTCCTAGACTACGGTCTTTCCAAGCCCCAGGTGGAGAGGCTCAAGAAGGCTCTTAAGGGCATAATCATCTTCAAGGGGAAACGCGACGGTCACGTCAACGTCATACGCTTCAGGGACATTGACACGATCCTTTCAAGGAAAAATTATGGCCAGGTCCTATCGGTTGATGGCGGAGACATAATCTTCCAGACAGACCTTAGCCCTTTGCTTAGGAGAGACTCGGGGTCTTTCAGGGCTGCTTGCGAGAGACGCTACGCCAGGTTCAAGAGGTCGTACATGAGCGGTTTCTTCCCGAAGGAGGTCTCTGAGAGGATTGATGCAGTGCTCAAGGGCAAGAGGGAGATTAATGCAGGGGTACTTCTGGCTCCTGCCTCGAAGTTCAGGAAGCTCTGCCAGGAAGTGTATGCTCTTATTGATGAAAAGCAGAAGTTCGGCCCTGACCAGCACACAGTCAATTACATCCTGCATAGGGATGGATTTGTGGAGCTGGATGAGAAGTATAATTTCGTGGTCACGGTCTCCAAGAGAAGGTTCATCATCAAGGAAGGGGTCTTTCGCTTCTCAAACGGAGAGGTGATTCCTATCGTTCATAACGCAGGGCACTACAGGTTTTTCAGGCCGATCGAGAGATTCGGGTTCGGTAGGGACAGGAATCGCTTGAGATGGTTCTTCTTCTCTTTTGTCGGGTTCTTTGTGAGGCTGGTCGATAGGCTGCTCGGATGAGTTTTCAAGCTTTCTTATGACTGTATCTTTTCTTATCTTCCTTCTTTCTCCTCTTGTTGCGGCGCGCTTCCTTGTATATCTTCTCAAGCGTCTCGATTGTCTTGTCTATGGAGTACTTGGAGAC
Source organism: Candidatus Woesearchaeota archaeon (assembly GCA_016930415.1). GTDB lineage: Archaea > Nanobdellota > Nanobdellia > Woesearchaeales > SM23-78 > SM23-78. The sequence goes on from JAFGGS010000022.1 coordinate 25,619, forward strand.
CTCAAGCGCTCCTCTCCTCCCCATCTGTTGCCTAAGCTTTCGGCTACGCATGAGCTTCAGCAAGTAGCTTGCCATCTCCTTCTCGTCATGCGCCTTGGCTATGAATCCGGTCTTCTCATGCTTCACGATGTTTGGTATTGCTAGCTTGTCAACGCCTACGACTGGAAGGCCGCACGCCATGGCCTCGAGTATCACGAGCCCTTCTGTCTCTATGGTCGAGGCTGTCACAAAGACGTCTGCTCTAGAGTATATCTTTGATAGCTTGTTGTGGTTTATCGGTCCGCTGAACTCTATCTTCTTGTGAAGGAGCCTCCCAGCGACTTTCTTGAGGCGCTTTAGGTCTGGCCCCCCTCCTACGATCCTAAGCTTCCAGTCAGGTTCTTCTTTCATGGCGATCTTGTATGCCTTTATGACTGTCTCTATGTCCTTCTCATAGCTTATTCTTCCTACATGTATTATCTTCCTTACGCCTGATATCTTCTCATTCCTGTTGGCGGGTTTGAATCTCTTGAGGTCCACGCCGTTTGACATCGCGCGTATGGGCTTCTTGATGCCTTCCTTGACCAGCACGTCCTTCATGGCCTTTGAAGGCGTTATGACTTGGTCGCAGAGGTTGTAGTATCCGCGGGTGTATCCCCACACTATCCTCTTGGCAGCTTCGCTCTCACTCATGTACCTTGGCAATCTTGTGTGCCCCATGAAGTCCGGGAGGAGCGTGTGATAAGTCCCTATCAGGGGCGTGTGGAACATCTTTGAGCAGATGACCGCTTCCCATCCCAGGAAAGAGGGCATGTGGCTGTGTATCACGTCTGGCTTGAACTTGGACATCTCGTTTATTATCCTGACACTCGGAACTGCCAGCTTGAAGTCAGGATATTTTATGAGGTTGGTCGTCTTGTAGTACTTTATCGTTATGCCATGGCCTAGGTTTATCTTCTCGCTTCCAGTCCCTGACGATGTGAATATTATTATCTGGTGTCTTTTGGCTGCGAGTCCTCTTGTAGAATTCACAATGGCAGTCACGACCCCGTTTATGCTTGGCAGGAACGTGTCTGTGAATACGGCGATTCTCATAAGGTCAGTTCACGTGATTCCTTTATAAAAATCTTTTGACCTGCCTATAAATGCCTTTCTCCGAAAAGATTTAAAAAAGCAGGCTCCCATTCAGCATCTCATGGTGGTTGCAGGAGCGTCTGAGGAGTCTGTGAGGCGTTTGTTTGGGTCGGTGGCGAAGGGTGTCCGGCCTAGGAATGCTTCTCTTCCTGAGGCTGACAGGATGATCCGGTCTGTTAATTCTCTTCTTAAGAAGGCGAGGCTTAAGGCAGTGTGCGTGGCTGGCGGGAGCTATGCTAAGGGCACCGCTCTCAAAGATAATTTTGACGTTGACTTGTTTGTCAGGTTTGATTATTCTTACAAGAACGAGGATATCTCTGCCCTGCTTGCTCGAGCAATCTCTTCCCTTAAGCCTGAGATTGTCCATGGCAGTAGGGATTACTTCCAGATCAAGAAGGGAAAGCTCCTCTTCGAGGTCATACCTGTGCTTAGGATCGATGATTATAGGTCTGCCTTGAACGTGACTGACATGAGCCCTCTTCACGTGGTCTATATTGAGAAGCGCATGAAAAACAAGCCTGCTCTTCGGGACGAGGTGAGGCTTGCTAAGCAGTTCTGCAAGGGAATAAGGGTTTATGGTGCTGAAAGCTATATCCGGGGTTTTTCTGGCCACGTCCTTGAACTCTTGATAGTCTATTATGGTTCTTTTGAGCAGCTCTTGAAGCAGGCGGCTCTTTGGGGTGAGCGCGTCGTGATCGATATCGAGCATCACTGGAAGGATCCCTTGCGGGAGCTCAACTATGCAAAGACCATATCTCCCTTGGTGATTGTTGACCCGATCCAGCCTGACAGGAACGCTGCTGCTGCCGTCTCTAAGGAGACGTTTGACTGCTTGAGGGTTCAGGCCAGGCGTTTCTTGGAGTCGCCGTCTGGTTCTTTCTTCAAGGTGAGAAAGCTTAGCATCCCGCTTGTGAAGAAGAGGGCTGGCAAGGATTGGCTGGTCTTGGTCAAGGCGGTTCCCTTGAAGGGCAAGGATGATATCATGGGCAGCAAGGTGCTCAAGGTCCACGAGCACTTCCAGATGGCTTTGAGGAAGCACGAGTTCAAGCTGCTCGAGGCTGGCTGGGAGTATGCTCCTGTCTGCACGCTTTATTACATCATCAAGAAGGAGAGGTTCTCTGACAAGTTGCTCATCACCGGTCCTCCTGTTAAGGTCAGGCCTAATGCTGATCAGTTCAGGGAGAAGCATAAGAGCGCTTTTGAGAATAGGGGACGATTGTTCGCTGAGGAGAAGAGGCTCTTCAAGGTTCCGGGGCAGCTTCTCAAGGCGTTGTTCAAAGAGGGTCACATTAAGGATAAGGTCAAGAGGATTTCCTTGCTTTAGAGTCTCTTCTTTGCTTTTTGTTTCTTAGAACTAGAACTGTTGTTGATTGCTTTCGTCGTCGCTTTGGCGGCTTTCTTTTGCTCTTGGAGGTCTTTGTAGTACTTGTATGCCTCTATCGCGACTGGTAGTAGTGAGATGCTTATTATTATCAGGATGAATATTGAGAAGTTGTTCTTTATGATAGGGATGTTGCCGAAGAAGTATCCTCCGAACAGGAACAGGCCGACCCATGCGAGGCCCCCGATTATGTTGTATGCTAGGAACCGTGGGTATTTCATCGCTCCCACTCCTGCTAGGAATGGGGCGAAGGTCCTTATTATGGGCACGAATCTTGCGATGATTATGGTCTTGCCGCCGTACTTGTCGAAGAATTCTTTGGTCCTGTCTAGGGCTCGCCTGTCGAGCCACTTGTAGTTTGTTCTGAAGACCTTTGGGCCGATGTAGTGGCCGACTGCGTAATTGAGGCTGTCTCCTAGGATTGCTGCGAGCGCTAGGAGCGTGAATATCAGCCAGAGGTTGAAGGTCCCTATCGCTGAGAACGTGCCGACGGCGAAGAGCAGCGAGTCTCCTGGCAGGTAGGGTGCTATCACGACTCCAGTCTCTAAGAACAGGATCGTGAATAGGATTGCGTAGCTCCAGCCTCCAAACATCTGGATCATCGTGGATAGGTGCTCATCCAGATGGAGTATGATGTCGAAAAAAAGGGTTATGATGTTCATCTTGATTTTTTCTCTCTGTCTTTCTCCTTCTTGAGTGAGGCCTGTTTTATAATGTTTGCTCTTTTGGTATTCTTGGCAGTATCCATCCTTGGAAGTCTATTAGGTATATTCTGTCTTCTTCACGGTTCCAGATTGAGTTGTGTAGGCCAAGGTCTAGCGGCGCAACAAAGAGGTCTCTTACTTTCTCTATTTCTCGATTGTACATCTTCCTTGCGTGCTTTCGTTCCTGCCAAGGCGTGTTTGTTCCTGCGTTTATGCTGAATACCAGGTCGTCCAGGACGACTCCTTCTATGTAGTCCATCACGAAGGCAGGGTATGCTCTGCTGCTAAAGCCTCTTGGCCAGGTAACTCCTTGTGTGTCTGATGATAATGTTATTAGTTCTATTCCGTGAGGTCTTGGGACTGATATGCCGTTTTCGTACAGGAATCTTCCCATCCTATACTCTCTTTTTGTCTTCTTTCCTGTGCTGGATGGTATTTCTCTTGCTATTGTTTTCTCGAACTTTGCCACTTTGTCTTTTCCTAGGCGGTATATGAATCCGTCGGAGCCTTCCGCGATGAATGTGATTTGCCTTTCTGATATCATCTTGTTCTTTTTGGCGTCTTGCCTGTCATTTAAATATTGTGTTTAGTAACTACTCTCTAAGAGTATCAAAACCGAAAGCTTTAAATATAAGTACCACCATACGATAGTTACAAAATGGTTTTGGGGGTTTGCTTCATGTAAGCCCTCCTTTGGGGGACCAGCGCAGGAGAGGTCGGTTAATTTCTCTACAAACTCACCTCACCCACCCTTTTAACCCATAACGCCCTCCTGCGCCCCACCAACCATTTTTGTATCATTCTTAGCAAGGAAAAACAAGAAAAATCCGTGCTAGGAAGAGAACTGCCGATCCAAGGCGTTTTCAAAAGCATTTTCAACTGTTCAAGAAAAACTTTTTAAGAGGCTGCCAATGGCTGCCAATTAATGACCCGGACTTAAATGATGAGAGCAAGCTAAGATGGCAAGAAAAAACCAGGCACGAGGAGACAAGAGAACAAGAGCGCACCCACCGCTAGACCAGCATGTCGAGAGGCTAGCTGGATTCAGCACCGGCTGCCTCTACCACGCCCACTCAACCCTTAATGCCTCATTCCATAAGGCAGAAGGGCTCTTTAAGAAGGTTGGAGCAGACCTGATCGAGCTTCACTTCGCGACCCTCGGAGAAGTCAGGGCTTTTCAAGAATCAGACTCAGTCAGGATAGAGTACGGTCACTTCAGCAAGGTCTATCTGCATGCCCCTTCAAAAGAGGTCTTCCACAGCAATCTCGTCGGATGGGAGACTTTGGGAAGGATGCAGGCCTTGGCACTCCAGCGCTCTATATCTGGAGTGATAGTCCACCCTGACCCATATCTCGACTATTCCATGCTAAGGAACAGCCACCTCCCCTTCCTCTTCGAGAATACAGACCTGAACAGGCAAGGAGGGACCTCTCTTAAGGATATCAAGAGAATAAAAAAAGAGATATCCCAGTCTCCGCACCTGGGTTTTGCCTTCAACGCCCAACACGCATACGCCCACGACCGGTCTGGAAAGCTAGGGCTTGAGATGATAGCTGCAATGGGCGACCGGCTTAAGGTCATGCACGTGAGCGGCCAGCCAGAGCCAGGCTCAGGCAGGAGCCATGGCTTAGCATATGATGCCAACAATAAGGCCATCATAAGAGGATTCATGGATTATAGGCCAGACCTTCCAAGGATAGGGATCGGCTATGCGAAGAACCTAAGAGATATCCAGGCCGAGCTGGACTTTCTGAGGCGCTAAAGGCCTTCGACGCCAAGTTTTATAAAGGAAAACAGACAACTTCTACCTATGCAAATGGATATTCATGAGGCAAAAGAGCTATTGAAAGCCTGGGCAGTGACGGCCCTTGCCTTCGGCATCCTGATATGGACTAGGGAGAACACCTTGCTCTTCAGCGTAGTCATGGCGGCCTTCACAGTGGGTCTCGGCTTCATCCTGCACGAGCTAGCCCATAAAGGCGTTGCAAACGCGTTTGGCAAGCGCTCAGAGTTCCGCGCCAACAACAGGATGCTCATACTGATGATCCTGATGAGCTTCCTAGGGTTCATATTCGCGGCTCCAGGCGCCGTCTGGACTCATGGCATGGTCTCAAAGAGGCAAAACGGCATGATAGCAGCAGCAGGTCCCCTAGCAAACATCCTCCTCGCAGCCCTCTTCATCCCCCTAGTCTTCATAATGCCTAAGATAGCTTATTATGGCGTGATGATAAACGCCCTCCTTGGCTTATTCAACCTCATCCCCATACCTGGCTTTGACGGCGTGAGCGTGGTCGAGTGGAGCAAGACAGCCTACATCTCCTTGGCAGCCCTTGCGGTCTTCATGATGATGATGAGCATCGCCCTGCCCAACTTCGTGGCCATAGGCTAGCGATAGCAGGCTATAAGCTGCTCTTTGATCGATTTATACTCGGTGGTGACTTGATATGAAATGTGACTTGTGCGGAAGCAGGATCGAGACAACCTTTTTAAATAAACCAGTAGGCACCTACGTCAAGAACGAGAAAGGCAAGAAGAAACTCGTCTGCAGCCACTGCCAGCGAAGCGGCAGGATAAAAGAAGTCAAGCAGTGAACAAGGAAAGCCTTTCAAAAAATTTATTTTTGCGCCTCTGTAGCATAGTGGTGGTGCGGCTGACTCGTAAGCAAAACATTGTTTTTGAATCTCGAAAACTTTGTTTTCAAGAAATCAGCAGGTCGGGAGTTCAAATCTCCCCAGAGGCTTCATATTCAGAGGGACAAATCCTCAATTAGAGCAAATAGCTTTTTTTAAAACTAATAGTAAACAATATAAACCGATTAAACTATCTTTATCTAATGAAACTTAAGAATAAGGTTGCACTAATTACAGGGGCTAGCAGAGGCATCGGGAGAGCGACTGCCTTGCTGTTTGCTAAAGAAGGTGCAAATATTATTGTTAATTATTTTAAAGCAGAAAACGAAGCCAATTCTGTTGTTCAAGATATTAAAAAGATGGGTGCTGACGCAATCACAATTAAGTGTGATGTTTCCAAAGAGAATGAAGTCAAACAAATGGTAGATAAGGCAATTAAAAAATTTGGTAAAATAGATATTCTCGTTAATAATGCAGGTATAGTTTTTGACGTGCCATTTAAAGACAGGACTGTTGAACATTGGAAAAGAACTTTAGATGTTAATCTTATAGGTGCGTTTATTTGTGCTAAACATGTTACTTCGCACATGAAAAAAGGGCATATTGTTAATATTGCCTCAACTAATGGAATTAATGCTTGCAGTCCTGAATCTATGGATTATGATGCTTCAAAGGCAGGATTAATTAGCTTGACTAAAACCCTCGCACAGGCATTAGCACCAAATGTTATGGTAAATTGTGTAGCGCCTGGCTGGGTGGATACGGATATAAATAAAGATTTACCAAAAGATTATGTGAAGTCAGAAACACAAAATATTTTATTGAAAAGATTTGGCAAACCTGAAGAAATTGCAAAGACAGTCTTGTTCTTAGTATCAGATGATGCAAGTTTTATAACTGGAACAACAGTTGTGGTTGCTGGCGGATATCAATAACACTACGTTATTTTCTGGATTTATCCTCAATAGAAACCGTAGTTTTTATAAGTGCCAGCCGCCTATTAAGGGCTAAAGCCTTAAAATCGGAGGGTCAGAAGTTTAGGGGCTTTTTACGCTGCCGGGGTTAAGCCGTTAGGAGGCTGTTAATTTTATCTTCTTCTGACGTCATCCTAGAATTCTAGCAGGGGGTGCTCTCTTTATCTATTTTTATCTATTCGTTGAGTCTCCTGAATAAGTCTGTTGGGAGATAAAGCCTTACATTTCCTGGTTTCCATCGGAACCATCCCTTGACAGTGTCCTTCCTGTAGGGCGCGACTAGTGTGCCGTTGTAGGATTCCATCTGGAGAAACACTCTGCATGGCGGGATCGCTCTGCTCTTGTATCCGATCTCTTCTCTCAGTTCAAAGAAGATCTTTTCATAATCAGTGCTTCCTATGCATGATTCCAGGTGCCCTGTGCGTGTGGTTATGGATCCTATTGCTCGTTCCTCTGTGCTGTCTAGCAGGGAGAAGAGCCCTCTGAAGTTTCTTTCGCATAATATCTGGTATGTTGTTGTCTTGTTTGGATTGACGCTCACGTCTTCAATCACGCTTGATGGTTCCTTGGTCTCTTCTATGGGCAAGAAAGTTATGATTTCTTCTGTTCTCTCCGACAACTCTCTTTCCAGCTTCCCAAGGTTAATCCATTTCAGGCCGTTGTTTTCCATCGGGTCAAGAAATCCCTTTCGCTTTATATGCTTTGCTTTTCCAGAGTGGTGAATCGCGCTCGCGTCTTTGCGTTGAAACAACAAAAAATAGTTTTGTGCTTTCTAGATGTCGGCAGCCTTATTGCTGTCCTTCTGTGCTTGTATTTTCCTGCGTCAGGTATTCGCTCACTGCGCTCTTGACTTTCTCAGTCAGCCGATCGCCCGCGTTCTTTCGCAGGAGGAAGGTTGCTCCTAGGCTTGTCAGGTAGACTACTCCTGCTGCTACTGCCATCTTCTTGCTGTGCTCAGGGTTTGCCCTGTAGCTTCTCATGATGTTCTCAAGGCTCCAGCCAGTCATTATGCCTGCTGCTGCTGGCCCTGTCATCCTCTTGTATCCTATGCTTTGCTCTTCGCTCATGTTCTTCATCCCCCTTCTTCATCCTTTCCTATTGCTTCTTTGTCTTCTGTTCCTGGTCTCCCCTGCAGTAGTTGCTTATCAGCTTCATCGCAAGGTATCCTAGCGTTGCGCCTATCCCTGTGCTAAAGAGCCTCTCTCCTATTGTGTAGGGTTTTCCTGCTTGCTTGCTCACGTATTTCCCTGCTTGGTGGCCTGCGACTCCTCCGACCGCGGCTCCAGTGTATTTCATGGTCTCCTCAGTCCTGTCCTCAAGGCTTAGGTTTGGGTTCCTGGCCGCGTTCTTCTCTGCTCTGCTCTTTGCGATCCCGCCTATTAGGGCTGCCGCTAATGCGCTTGATTTATATCCCATCTTCTTCTACCTCCGTCTTTATTTCCTAGGGTCTGGCATTCCTATTGTTCTCCTGAGAATGGTGTATGCGACTATCTCGGTGGCTTCGATTCCTAGCTCTTCGACCGCGTTTCTTGGGTTTCCAATGAGTCTCTTGCTTCCTCGTTTGATCGCTTGGTAGATAGGGTCTTGTGGGTCTCCTATGTATTCTTTCTTGGCTTCCCTTAGCAGTTCTCCGCTGACGTATCCTATCAGGCTTTTCACTGAGAAGCTTCTGCTCGCGTTCTCTTCCACCAGTTCGCTGATGTCTTGTCCTGGCATCTGTCGGTCCCCCATTCTTTTTTTTCTAGAATGGGTTTGGTTCGGGTGTTTAAAATATCCACCGACGACAAAACCGGAGAAAAAACAAAGATGTTGAAAGAAAGAATAGGTTGTTTGCAGGAACAGGACCTGATTCCGGATTTATTTCCAGAATTACAGCGTTAGAATAGTGCTATCTCTTGCTTGAAAGCGCCAATACATCCGTTATGTTGCACATTGAGACTCGCATCTCTGCAGCGTCATCAAAACCGATCCGAGGACAAGCCGTGTTGACCCACGCCTCTACGAAGTTGAAGTCTTCGAGATTGCGTGGATCTAATGTCTCTGTAGCGAAGAAGTAGAACTCCTTGTCAGGATAAGCGTCCTTGAGTTTCTTGGCGACCTTGAACTGTTCCTGGCCGGGCTTGACAGATATCACGACACCGATGCACTTGGAAGCCAGTACCTTGGTGAGGTTGCCCTTGTATTTCTTGAGGATGGGCTCGCACTCCTCAAGACCCATGATCGACACCTTGTCGGCTACTGGGTCGTACCTGATTATCTCTTTGAAGCTCTCCTCGTCCTTCTGCGCCAGTACCAACGCCCTAGGGTGGAAGTTGCCGTCTCCGATGTATAAGAACGCGTCCGGATCCTCTTCCAGCCTGAGGGCTGCCTTGTAGCTCACGCATCCAAGCATCTGATACTTCTCATTCGCCCGGCAAGGCTTAGAACTGATTACATCAACTCCGATACTCTCCAGCTGCTTGAGGATTGGTTCTAGTAGGTGGGTGAACTGGACGCTGGCGTAGAGTGCGATCTTCTTGTGACCTTTGCTTTTCACGTAATCCAACATGTCGGGGCTCAAGGAAATGCTCTTCCCAGTAAACTTCGCCTTTATAAGCATAGTGTCCATATTATTCCTCTCCGTTCCAACCGTTCTCTTTAAGGTACTGGTTATGGCCCCACTGCACCAGGAAGTCCACACCTAGCTGTTTCAATCCTTGAGGAACGTCGCATCCGCCATAACAGCTGCCCATCCAGATCAGCACTTCGGCAGAAGTCTCCTTCCTGATAGAATCGACTATCTCCTTTGCCTTTGGCTTCAAGCCGTCAGGCAGTTGGATCAAGACAGTCTTATGCCTCTTCTCCTTAATCCTCGCGATCACGCGGGAGAGCTCTAAGTCGTACATCATGCCTTGACGTAAAAGAACTCTCTTTTTAATGTTTTTTGGCCTTATGGCTGTTTGACCTAATGTGATGATGACTTCTCCTTGAAGTAAACGTAGCTAACTATGCATCTATGGCTCGTGTTCACGAGTATCTCTTCGCCTGTCAGGCCTTCCACGAACCCTATGCCTCGCGCTGATGGGATGAGGAGCTTCTCTTGCTCTTCTGCACTCATCTCTGCTATGTTTTTCGGGAACTCCTTCATCTCTGGCTTGTTCTTCGGGTTGAATCCTGGCCCTGCGTCTGTCGCTCTTCCGATGATGTAAGGCTTGGTTATGAGTTGTTCCATCACTACCTCATCTAGTCTTCTTTCCAGGCTTTCCTCGCGCTGAGCTCTGGAAGCTTCTTCTTCCATCCCTCTTTTCTTGTAGTCGTCTGTGCTGCCTGCGTGGCTTCCGAATATGACTGCATTGTTGAATATCTCTGATGAGCATATCTCGATGTCTTTCTGGGCGTCGCAGTCATATCCTCTGCGGCCTGCCCTGTAGGAGAATATGCGGCTCAACGTTTCGTGCAGGTTCCTGTCTGCTTGTGATTTTATCAGCGGGTATGTTCCGCTTGTGGGGGCGTGCACTAGTTGCCTTAGCCTATCATATCTCTCTAGTTCAGCCCGAAACCACCCTCTAACGAGCGGCTCTGCGTTATCGAGCTTGGCCTCGAAGCCCATTCCGAGGTGTGGGTTCAGGCGAGAGAAGTCGTATATCTTGACTTCTCCTGAGCTTGCGACTACGCATTGGCTTAGTTCTGTTGGTCTTACGATTCTGCTTCTAGGTCTGGTTTCTGCAGACAGATTCATGACTCTATAGTAGGCAAACCAAATATATAAATCTTCTTACGTCATCATACTTTTTTCCGAAATTGTTTCAGATGCTTTTTTCAACAAACTATTTAAAGCTAGTAGCCCCTTGTCAAGACCATGTGGAAGATACCCAGGCGCTTTGCCGGGATAAAGAGGTTTGAGCAGATAGTAGGTGTTCTGTCCAGCCACGGCTGGGACTTCTTCCTGGAAAAAAGCGGCCTTAAGAAGAAGTCCTTGTGGACCAAGAAGTACGAGAGCAGACCTGTGGAACTTAGGATGCTCTTTGAGGAGCTTGGAGGCTCGTTCATCAAGTTCGGCCAATTCCTAAGCCTTAGGCCTGACCTCATCCCTAAAGAGTTCTGCAATGAGCTCTCAAAGCTCCAGGATTCTGTCGAGGGTTTCTCTTACGAGGAGGTCGAGCACATCGTCAAGCACGAGCTCAAGAAGCCAATAAAGGCTCTCTTCAAGAGCTTTGAGAAGAAGCCCATCGCAGCGGCTAGCATAGGCCAGGTGCACGCAGCGACCCTAAAGAGCGGCAAGAAGGTCGCGGTCAAGGTGATGAGACCAGGCATCCGCGCGCTCTTTGAGACTGACCTTGAGATCCTCGACTACCTCTCAAGGCTTGTCAAGCACCACTTCGACCCTGAAGTGTTTGATCCTGAGGAGATATTCGACGAGTTCAAGCGCTACACAGAGAACGAGCTAGACTATCTTAAGGAGGCTCGGAACATAAAGCTCTTCAGGGACATGTTCAAGTCTGACAAGAAACTCATAATCCCCAAAGTATACGATGATCTGTCCACCAAGCGAATCCTGGTCATGGAGTACGTCCCCGGCATCAAGCTCTCTGACATAATCCACGAACCAGGCAGATTCAAGAAGGTCAACAAGACCAAGCTTTGCAAGGACTTGGCAGAGTCGTTCATGAAGCAGATATTCCTTGTAGGTGACTTCCACGCAGACCCGCACCCAGGGAACATCATCGTAAGCAAGACCAAGATAGCCCTTCTGGACTTCGGGATCATAGGCCGGCTTGATGACGAGATGAAGGAAAAGCTAGGGGGTCTCCTCCTCGCCGTAGTCAACAGGAATCCTGACGAGATCGTGACTGCGATGATGAATCTCAACTTGGTAGACACTGCGGTCGATCGCTTCCGCTTAAGAGAAGAGATCATAGACCAGCTAGGCGAGTTCTACGATGTGCCATTGGAGAAGATGGACATAGCCGAGCTCTTCTTCAGGTGCATCGACATCGCGAGGCGCCACAAGATAAAGATCTCGAGAGAGTTTGTCCTCCTTGGAAAGAGCTTGGTGACGCTCAAAGGAGTGTGCTTGGAGCTGAACCCGAAGTTCAACATAGTCCAGGAGAGCAAGAGCTTCATGAAGACCTTGATGGCTGACAAGAGGAACCCGAAACACATAATAAAGCGCATCGCTGCCGAGTCTGAGAGGTTCGCCCGCTTTGTCCATGACATCCCAGACCAGACCAGGAAGATATTCGGCCTAGTCTCCAAGGCAGACACTGCCCTCGACACAATCAACCACGATATTTTCATCCTGACAAGGGAGGTCAGGAAGGAGAGTATACGCGTCGTCTTAGGAGTGATCGTTGCCGCGCTCATAATATCTTCAAGCGTGACTATCGGGATAGACCCGACCCTCAGCAAGGCCTTCGCCTTGTTCGCAGGGATCATGCTGGCCTTCATGATGCTCTCCATTTTCTTTGATGGATTCAGGAGAAATTCTATGCTTTGAGTTCTCACAAACGCCTACGCGCTCCGTGCAAACATCTATAAGATTAAGTTACCTATTCTTCATTTATCGCCTAGTCATTCCCTGACTCCGCTAGGCGTAGGCGGCGTTTGTGAGGGCCTTTTCCTTAATAATGTCCTGAGTGGAAGTGCGGAGTCCTTATGTTGATCTTGTAGCCGCACTCGCAGATCGAGTGGAGGTAATGCACTTCCCTCCAGAACTTAGGCTTCCAGTCCTTCCCATGCGCCTTCCTGCAGGAAGGGCAGATTGCCTCTAAGTGTGCTGACTTGAACATGTTCATGTATTACCAATCGCTCCTCTTTTGTGTTGTCTCTTGGAATCTCTGCGAGGATGCTTTCAAGGCACCCCATGTCTGTCTCTTACATTCACTGCGTTTCTGTCTTAAATCCTAGAATGCATACTCAAGTTTTTAATGCTTATTTATAAAGCTAACTGTTTTAAAGATGGTTATCGGAGCCTGCTGCTGGCTGGCATACGCCTTTAAGGCCTCTATGGCAAAGCCTGTCGTGAGCTCTTCTGAACCGTATGAAAATGAATCGAACGGCCCGGCTATGAACAAGGCGCCTCTTGGCCACGAACCGTCTTCTCCTTGAGTCTTGAGGAGCCTAATCACCCCGCCCCTGACTTCTTCACCTGAATATCCCAGGTTAATGAGCGTATCCACTGCGAGCGCTGTTTCGAGCTCGTTTCCAAAAGACCCGTCGTGCATCCTGGAAGACAGGGTCTGGCCTATTATTATCTCCTTGCTGCTGTCAAGACAGCTCACATTGCTCCTTATGGCCCTTGATAGCATGTAGTTCCTGGCCAGCCTATTCGGATAGAATTGGGAGCAGTTCTCATTGTTCTTGACTGCTCGGTTGATGAAATCGCATACCTCAGGATACTGGTCTCCTAGGTATAAGAGCACGTTCACGTTCACGATGCAGTCTACTATGCCGTATTCTCCTTCACGATCGTCTTCTTTTATCCACGTGTAGAACAATCCTTCCGGATTCCTGTTATCAAGGAATGCTCTAGTATTGTCCTTGAGTTTCATCCCGTTCATCTTCAAAGCGAGTGAGGCAGCAGCGGTGTCGTCAAGGTCAGGCACTATATCCTGGGTGTTCCTGCTGGAGTAATACCTCCATATCCCTCCCGGCATCTTCTCGCCTGATAAGAACTCAAGTCCTTTCCTTGTAATGTCCGCGACTTGAGCATTATCATTGAGGTTCCTTACTGAGTATAGTATGAGCGCTGTCGCGAATGGCGAGCTGTCAAAAGCGCATTCACTCATCTCCTCATATTGTTCGCTTCTGCACCTGTAAGTCCTGAACTCCCCGTAGTCCAGTTGCGACTCGTATAGGAACGCAATCGCCTTTTCCAGGGAGCGGTTTATCATGATGCTCTCTTCAGAGAGGTGTTTCTGGCTGTAGATTAAGCTGCTCCCCTGACGATTCAGTCTGCTTATCAAGAAGATGCTGGCTGAGATGAGAAGCGTCAAGATGAGAATGGAGAAAAGGATTATCCTTGTGTTCCAGGATTGTATGCTGTTCCTGTTATCTTGACTTTTCCGTCTTCTTCGCATCGAGAGAACTCTCCGAGTTCTTTGTGTCAGAGGCTTTGCCTCTGAGCACGTCGAGCTCCTTCTTGAATCTCAGGATCGTCTTTAGCACGTGCTCAGGCTGGGTCTGGAGGATGTCTGCGAGCTTGACGAGCACGTCTGTTCCCTTATACTCCTCATCTGAGACCAGCTTGAGCTCCTTCAGCTGTTCTGGAGTCGCGCCACCTTTTCCAAGCTTTCTTGCCTTCTTCCACTTTAAGAAAAGCTCCTCGACCCTTGAAGGCAGCCTTCTTTCATCGACGCCTAGCGCTGTGCTTGCCTCCTTCAGGATGTCCTTCTCTTTAGATAACGTTTTCTCTGCTGCTTCTCCTGCAGTGAACTCGATCCTCACGATGCCGTCCTGGATTTTGGTGGACTTGAGCAGCTTTATGATCTTGGTCTCTCCTGTCAGGTTGAGGTGAGTGCCTCCGCAGGCCTCGACGTCAAGCCCCTCGATCGACACGACCCGTATCTCTTTGCCCGGCACAGCTCCCCCTTGGTAGAGCACGAAGCCGTACTTAGCCTCTGCGATGCTCCTTGGCATGAAGCTCTTGTAGATCGGAAGGTTCATCTCGATCACCTTGTTCGCCAAGTCTTCTATCTTCCTCATCTCAGCGTCAGATAACGCGTCGTAGTGCGTGATGTCCAGCCTTGCCTTCTCAAGGCTCTTAGAGGCTCCTGCCTGCCAGATGTGATTGCCGAGCACCTGCCTTGCGACGCCGTTTATGATATGGGCTGCGGTGTGGTGCTGTGTGAGCTGGAGCCTTATGCTCGAGTCAACCCTGCCTTGCACCTTGTCGCCTGCCTTGAACTTGGGCTTGTCCTTCATGACATGGATGATGACTGCGCCTTGCTTGAATATCTCGACTACCTCGTCCCCAGATATCTTTCCCTTGTCATGGAGCTGCCCTCCGCTCGTGGGATAGAAGACTGTCCTGTCAAGCACGACTAGCTTGTCATCTATGATCTTGAGTACTTGGGCTTCGAAGTCCAGGTAGTCGTAGGCGTCGAAGTAGAGCGCCTTAGTGGCTGGGATCCCTTTCAGGTCGAGCTCTTTCTCCTTCCTGGTCTGGGTCTTCTGCTCTCCCTTCTCATGCCTCTCTGCGACTAGCGCGAAGAAGTTGTCAGGTATCTCGACGCGCATTCCTAGCTTCTTGGCCTCTTCCTTTACAGTCTCAGGGCTCACTCCCTGGCTGTCGTATAGCTCTATCAGCTTCTTGGTAGTGACTTCCTTGCCGCTCTTGAGCAATTGGTCCACGACCTGGGCTCCCTTCTTCTTGGTCTGGTAATATTTCTGCTTCTCGTTCTCAAGGACCTTCTTAACGTCCGAGAGGTTGTTCTTCAGGTCCGGGTAGATCGGTTCTAGGTAATCTGCGTGCCACTCGCACACATCCACCAAGTCTATCTTCCATCCGTACGACTCTATGAAGTCCATAGCCCTCCTGAATATGACCCTCAAGTTGTAATATCCGCCGACGTTCGAAGGAAGGCCTCCGTCGCTTATCGAGAAAAGGAGCGCTCTTGCGTGCTCTGCGACTGAGTAGAGCGCTGTCATGGGCTGTATCTTGGCCTTGAGCTCCTCCACAGGGACTTTGACCTCTGACGCGATCTCACTCCACACCGCATCGACGTCTTCCACTTCGTCGAAGTTGAGCTTTGTCGCGAGGGGCGCGAACTTCTTGTAGAGCGCGTGGTCGAACTCGACGCCGAGCTTATCCTTGAGCTTGTCGATCACAGTCGGGAAGGCGGCGTCGTAGACTGTCGGTGCTCCCTGGCTGAACCATGCGACCCGCTCCATCCCAAGACCCATGTCGAGCACCTTGATCCTGAGTTCCTTATCTCCATGGTCTGAGTGCTCGAACATCATGTAGACCTGGTTGAACAGCTCGACTCCCCTGCTGAAGAACTCCATGCAAGGCCCGAAGTTCCCTCCGCCAGCCCAGGAGTCCTCGTGAAGCGTGAGCTCCTCCTTCGGGACGCCCACTTCCTTTGTTATGTACTCATAAATATCCTTGAACGCCTGCTCCTGGCTCCACTCCTTCGGCTCGACGAACATGTGCTGTCCTATCATCACGAATCCAGTGCAGTGGCTTCCAGTCACTCCAACGTTGTCTATATCCCCAAATCTTAAGCAGAACTGGGGAATCACGAGCTTCCTTGCCGGCGGATCGCACTCTCCGCTTATGACATAGGGCTGGAACGCTGCGATGCTCGCGTTGGTGAAGTAAGTCGTCGGGTTCCAGCGGGCGATAACAGGATACCTGGTAACTGCGTGGTAGCCTCTCTTCTCAAAGAAGCCTTTGAACCCAAGCCAGACCCCGACAAAGTCGATTTTCCTCTTTACAGGAGGCTTGTCGAATATGTCGACTCTGCCTCTGCAAGCCGCGTCTCCGCACGCATCCTGGCCTTTGTGGACAGTCCAGTAGTAAAGGCCGCACTTGGGGCACTTCTTTCTCACAAACCCCTCTGCCTTGAGTACGCTCGTCGCGTAGTACTTGTCAGGCTCAAGCGCGGCCATCGCCTTGAACTTCTTCTTGAGCTCCTTGTCTGAAAGCATGCAGATAAGTGACTATTCTGGGCTTTATTAAGCTTTTCCTGCTTCGCAGCAGTAACTTTTTTAAATAACACTGTTAACCTTCCAGCTTATGAGGAGGCGGGAGAAGGAGAAGAAGAGCGAGAAGACGAAGCAGATAGTCATGAGTTCGTTTCTCGCGCTCGTGATGATACTCTCGGTCTTCGGGATAATCATTGGTTCCCAGTCCAGCGAGCTGAAATATGGCAAGTACAAGTTCGAGAGGAAGGACAATTACTACACGACCAAGATAGACGGCAAGGAGCTGTACTTCTACACGCTCCCCTTTGATACTAGCTACATCAACCTCTCGGATGAGACTGTTGACAAGATCAGGTCCTCGGCTTACCTTATCACCAGCTTCAACGCAGGAGCTGCGAACGAGAGCCTACCCGCGATTGAGCTCGTCAGGTATGACCTTGCGAATCTCTTGCCTGAGAAGTTCATCTTTGACGGCGTCGAAGAGCCTCACCCCCTCTACGAGGCCCTCTCTGTGCTTGGATGCGCCAACGCGACCCTAGGCGCTCCTGCCCTGATATTCAACATCTCAGACTCCATGAGTATAGTCGATGCTGGCGATTGCATCTACTTCAACGGAAGGGGAGCTGACTTCCTTCGCTTGAGGGATCGCTTGCTCTATTCTTATTACGGGGTGTATGATGACGCAGAGCAGCAGTGAGGATCCTAGGAAGGAGCATCACCACGCGCATCCTGCGAACGTGAAGAAGGTCGTGAGGAGTTGCCCTAATGACCCTCGGGAAGAGCTGAGCCCTGAAGAAGAGGCCCGTATTTCTAAGAATAGCACGTTTTATCTCATACTGATCTCTTCTGTTCTCATCCTGACCTTGCTTGGCCTTATCTTCGTGCCTCAATACTTCCGAGAAGCGAAGCTTGAGAGCGATAAGTACAACCACTTCGAATTCGTCCAGCAGGCAGATGGATTCTGGTACACTGTAGTGAACAAGGGAGACCAGCCTTACTCGATTCCATTCTATTATCACCCGAGGGACTTGGAGGATGTAATCGTGGCTGAGAACGTGCGTCAGAAGTTCTTTGACGTGCGGGATAAGGGCGGGATGATATATATAACCCTTGACCCTGACTCTGAGAGCAACAAGATAATAATCGCGGGCGTGGAGATCGCGAGGATAACTGGTGACCGCTATGGCTTACTCAACGTGGCGACCAAGTCAGCCTTCACGCATCCGCCTTCGAACGCGAGCGTGAACACAGCGACGCCTATAAAGACGTGTAACGACGCTGACAACAGGACCTTGGTGGTCTGGCTTACTGTCTCGAACAAGAACCTTGTGAGTGCCGTCGGCAACTGCATCGTGGTCGAGGCTAAGGACTACAACGAGACTGTCCGCGTGGCAGACAGGCTGATGTACAGCCTGATGGGCGTGATGAGCTAGGTGTCGCTTATCCTATGTATGCCTGTTTTCTGAATGATTTATACTAACTATTTATATACCTGTGCGCATTTCCTTTCTTCATGTCAGAGTTAGCTGTTGGGAAGCAGTCATCTAAGCCTGAAGGTTATGAGCGCTTGGATCCAGTGAGGCGAGGGACTTATTTTGACGTATACGCTCCTAGATCTGGTGTTGACGCTGATCGCGTGCTCGTATTCCATGCTAAAGGGAAGATCACGCTCGGAGAGGGGGACTCTGAATTAGAGGTGCTGGCCAGGGAATTCTCTGATAGGAAAGTGATTCTGGATATGGGAAACGTGTCTTACGTCGACTCTACAGGGCTTGGTGCCCTTGTCCTCGGTCATAGCATACTCCGCAAGCACGCGGGCAAGTTTAGGCTCTGCAACCTGTCTGAGAAGCTTCTGGCATTGCTAAATGCAACGAGTCTGCTGAATACGTTCGAGCTAAGCTGTGATGTTCCAGACGCACTGGGCGGTGTCCTAGCTAAGTATGAACAAGTAACTTCTATGGTATCTGGAACTAGATATGCTCTAGTCAGGAAAGTATGAGAGAATGACTTCTACGGTCTTACAGAACTTTACCTGTTTTAGTCAAGAGGTGACTCTTCTGCCGAGAGGTGTAGGTCGTAGCTGACCTCTTCTATCTTCTCGTCCTCGAAGGAGACGAACCGAAACGACAGTCCCAGGCGCATGAGCGCGGTGATCGTGGCTGTGTGTTCCTTGCCTGTGCCCGAGTCTATGTTGAGCGCGACTTCCAGGCCCTTGGCCTTGCCTTTGAGCTGGGATGCTATGGAGTCCCTGATCTTCCCGACGCTCGTCTCGCTGTCTATTATCACTGCATGGACGTTTTGTTTCTCGAGCTTCAGGTTGTTCTTGGTCCATTCGTTCATGATTAGGAAGACGTTCTCGAACTCCGGCCTTGCGGCTAGCTTCAATACGTTCGTCCAGGTGCCTTTGCCCACCCCGAGCACTGCTACGAAGTCAGTCATGGCTTTAGGGATGCTTTTCGCGGTTTTTAAAACTTGCGAGAAAAGAGGATCGGTCGCCGCGATAGCCAGCCTGACAGCGGATTACGCGGCGCGTTGAACAAGGAGAGATCGGATGAAGAAAGAATAAAATAAAGAAAAATAAAATAATTTGGCGGAAGAATTTTGCGCGCATCAGTACAAGGGTATATTTCCTGTGCCTTCTCCGACCAGCTCAACGTTCTTGACCTTTGAGAGGTCGCCAATCTTGTTGATGCGTAGCAGTCCTTGGCTCTTGGTGTAGAGCAGGTCTTCGATGTAGAGGCTCCTCTCGACTGCTGGTCTGTAGTAGTACTTGCCGCCCAATGACGCGGAGTGGTCTACGATGCCTCGCAGCTCGATGTCGTCCTTGGTTATCTTGAAGACCATCGCGCCGTTGTAGCCTTGCACTGCTTCTGGCTTCCTTGGCATGATCTCGTCTCCTTCCCATCCCCAGTCATCGTAGGTCTGGCTGTAGGCTGGTATCACGAGCAGCTCTTTCTCTTTTGAGAAGAGGAATGCCTTGTGCTCGTACTCTGCAGTGCTCTGAGCGTATCGCTCGTCCGTCGTGAACTTGGCGATTTCCTTCGGCTTCTCGACGTCTGTCACGTCGAAGAGGCTTATCTTGAGTCCGCGCGTCCTTCCAGTCTCGCTCGCGTCCCTGCCTATGCCTATTATCGTGTTCGCATCGTACGGGTGCAGGTACCTGCTAAAGCCCGGTATCTTGAGCTTGCCAAGCATCCTCGGGTTCTTGGCGTCGCTTAGGTCGATTACGAAGAACGGGTCGACCTGCCTGAACGTGACCATGTAAAGCCTCTCGCCTATGAACCTGGTGGAGTAGATCTGCTCTCCCTCTGCAAGGCCCTTGAGCGATCCTAGCACCTTGAGGCTCTTGTCCATCGTGAAGACGTTGTTCGTTGACTCTGTCATCTTCTCATCGCTTGTCGCGGCGAACCTTGACCATCTCTGGCTGATAGTCGTCGCTATCCTGAAGACGTCTCCTTCCTCGTCCATGCTGAACTGGTTCATGATATGGCCAGGCACCTTGCCATTGGCCTCGACCTCGATGTCTCCGTTGTTCACGCTTATCCTGTTAACGATTGTGTACTCGAAATGCTCGTACTCGTCAAGCTTCTTCTTCAGGAGAGCTTCTGCCTCATCCCTTAAGTCCTCCTGCTCTTCCTGGGTCATGAAGTTCATGTAGTCGTACGCGATCTGCATCACCTTTGACCTCTTCTCTGCTTTTGAGAGCAGGTCCTCATCAGCGGCTTTTATCTTCTTGATGAGATCCTTGTCGCTGTCGGTGAGCCTTGGCGTCATCATCTCCAGTATGATGTCCTGCTCTATCTCCCACTCGTTGATGTACTCAGTGTACGTGATGTAGATGTTCTTATCGCTCATGTAAAGGTTCTGTCCGTTCTCGACAGCAATGCTCTTGGAGTTCACGCTTGCCTCCAGGTCTGCCAGGTTTATCGCGTGGATGTTCGCCAGCGTCACTCCGTTGTACGGGATGTTGAAGTAGTGGATGTCACGCACAGGCATGGCTTTTATGGTGGCTCCGTCCATCATCACGGGCGTCGGGTAGATCCTTCTGTACTCGGGGTTCAGGTTGGTTATCAGGTAGGCGTAGCCCTCTGTCATCCTAGCCTCTGAGTAGTATCCTTCGAACTTGTAGTCCTTGACGAGCTTTGGCTCGGCCTTGTCGCTCGTGTCGTAGATTCTGACAAAGGTCATGCCTTGCCTTGGCCTAAAGTCCATCTCCTTGAAGAAGTCGTTGTCATAGAAGTTGCCGATGACCGCTAGCTTGTCTCCTTTGACAAAGAGGCCTGTCGGTCGGCTCTTGAACTTGACTTGTGAGATTACCTCTGCGTCCTCTCCAGGATAAGCCTTGATTATGAACAAGGAGTTTCCTGATATGGTGTATACGTAGTCCCCGTCCGTCTTGATGATGTCTGCCTCGTCGACCGTAGACACTTGGTTGTTCGTCTCTGAGTAGTCGATGTCAGCTCCGTTCTGCGCTGACTCTCCAGCAGTCACCTTGACGGCAGTAGGCGCTGCCATCGGGGCGGATCCTGCAGAGTCCAAGGCCAGGCTTTCGACCATGACTCCTCTCGCCATGTCTGCGCCGCCGAAGTATCCTCCACCGCTGACGCTGTTGGACTTGACGAACGCCAAGTACTCCGAGTCAGACTCGAAGTTGCTGGTCTCTATCTTCTCCACAGGGTCAAATGACGCCTGGGAATGGGTCGCCGCGCTCCCATCCACGTGCTCGATTATAGGCGGGATGACTCCTCCTTCGCACGCTGATAGCAGCATCCCTGCAGCCACTAGGAACATAAGCAATATTATTGTAGTTATTATCCCTTCCTTCTTCATTCCCTTCTTCATATGGATCACCTTGCCTGTCTTATTGATCATACGCAACCCTTTTTTTTCTGGTTGCTACAGATCATGTGGACTAGGATTTATAAATAGTTTGTTTAGAATTCAAACAGGATTGAAGCTATCGGTTGAAAAACGCTTGTTAGATGAAGATAAGAATGTAAAAGAGTTTTTCAGTTCCTTTCCATGTAGCCGCACTTGCCGCAAGTCCTTCTGTCCTTGTGGTTTGCGAGGGTCGTGCCTGCTCCGCACTTAGGGCAGCTCTTGTTCTTCCTCTTGATGCTGTTGCCTGATATCTCGTACCTGCTGCTCGCTGGTTTTCCTTTCTTCTTCGCTGGCCCGCCTCCTCCTGCTGGTTTCTTTGCGGGCGTCTTTCCTTTGTTTGGTGCTGCCATTTTAGATCATCAACTCCTTTGTCTGCTTATTCTTTTGGCGCGGCTGCTTCCTTCTTATCTTCTACCAGGCCATGCCTCTTCATAGTGAACTCGTGCTCGACTGCCTTCATCGCGGTCTCATCATTATACACCCTGATCTCGATGTTCGCGCTGGGCGAGCCGATCTTCGGGACGACCTTGGTTACCAGGACTTGCTTCTCGTCAGTCTTGAGCTGCTTTGCCGCTTCCTTCCTGATGTCTGCCCTGCTTGGCGTCACTTTCTCGTATGCTATCCTTGCCTTCACGTCCCTCCTGTGCAGCAGGGGCTTGTTCTCTTCTGTCAGAATGTTGAAATCCATGTTGTATCACCAAATAATCATTTAAGGGGGGCTTCTTATCTTATCTTGATTGCGTACTCCCCGTCCGTCTCTACTCCCATCTTCTGGGCTATCTGTGATTCCTTTGAGTTTATGAAATGTATCCTTCCCTGCCAGCTAGTCGTGAAGCTGTTCTTCTTGCATCCTGGGCAGCTGCCTCCTTCCTCGAAGAACATCTTGCAGCTCTTGCATACAACCTTTTTCATCGTGAAACACCTCTCGTGATTATTCCTTCTTTCCTTTCTCTTCCTTCTTGGGCTTGTCGCCAGCGGCTACCTTGCCGCCGTCCTTCAAGTCAGCTTCGATCCAATCTTCTTTTCCAAGGCCTGCCTGCCTCATGGTGAGTCCGATCTTAGGCGTCGCTTCCTTGTATGAGACTGCGATTATCCTCGCCCTGCACTGGTCACCTATCTTGAGGCTCCTATGGCCGTCTCTTCCCTGAAGGACCTTGTCCTTGCTGAATGACACGAAATCGTTCATGGTCTGGCTGATGTGGATCATGCCATCGAGCGGGCCTATGGAGTAGAACACTCCGAAGTCTGCGACTTCCTTTATCTTACCCCTCAATACTTCTTGCATCTCAGGCTCGAAGGTTATGAGTTTGAAGCTGGTCTCGTAGTACGCTGCGCCGTCGCCTGGGATTATCACTCCTTCTCCTATCTCATCAACCTCTGAGACGTCTATGACAACTCCCAATTCTTTTGAGATGAAGCCTGAGAACTTGCTCTTGACTTCTGCGACTATCGCTTGTCTTAGCTCCAGTCCGAACTTGTCTGGAGACACTCTTATGTGGTCCTTGATCTTTACCTTGTAAAACATTTAGCCCATCACCGCCAAATACTTCTTCTGGCGCAAGCCTATGACTTTCGCCCCTTTTTCCCGAACACGCCTCCTTAGGATTGCGTCTTGGGTCGCTACGTAAGTATTCTCGTCTGAAGCGCTGACTATGTCGTCATCAGCGCTCTCTCTTCCCCTGGAAACCCCGACCCTTTTTAAGCTTTTCTGTCCTGCAAGGACGATTGCGAGCTTTGCTGCGAACTTGTCCCTCTCGCCTGCTGAAATGACTATTCTTTGGAGTTCGTCCATTGTCTTCTCGACGACGCACATCTCAAAAGGCTCGTCCATTATCCTTGCTATCTCAGAGAAGATGTCCACCTTGAACTGCCCTGGTATGAGGAGGAAATTGGTGTCAATTATGACCTTTTTCTTGTCCATTGTTTTTCAGGGTGTTTCTGCATTTTAAAAGCTATCGGGGTGTTGGGTTGGTCACTCTGATAATCAAAACAACAGTGTATGTTACTACTTTTAAGTAATATTTAAATAGTGGTTGTTGTTCTGCTCTGCACATGCCTCCCATAAGACGAATAGACCTAACAAGAGCACTCTCAAAGAGGGACTTTGAAAGGCCTGTGCAGCGGCTGGTACTAAGACGCTTGGAAAGAGACGATCTGTTAGGCTCAGGATTCCTCTACAGAGGATTTGACGGGGAAAAGCTAGTCTTCATGAAGTCATTTGGGACCGACCGCGTAGAAATGACTCCAAACGGCAAGTTGAAAGTATCTGAGGATATCACCTGCGCAAGAGACAGCGCCCTCCAGAACCCAGACGTCCACGCATGGGACAACCCCCTGCGCTACGCCCTAGGAAACGAGAGAAAAGCCTTAGTCGTCTACAACGCATACCATCTGGACATGCTAGACGAGGTCAACTACAAGTTCAAGGACCCGAAGAAGAAGCTGGAAGCCATGCTTGCAGTCTACCTGCTTGAGGAGAGCCTTTCTTGAGACAAGAATCCTGAACTCATCAAAACCAAAAACTAATTAAAAACATCCCGCTATTCCCTGTCTATCATGGCCAAGAAGTCTAAGGGTAACATTCTAGTCATATGCGCTCATTCCGACGACCAGGTGATAGGGGCTGGCGGAGCCTTGGCGAAGTACGCAAAGGAGGGCTACGACATCCACACCCTGATCATGTCCTTCGGGGAGAGCGTCAAGCCCCATTTCAAGCGCGAGGTCATCTCTAAGATCAGGGTGAAAGAGTCTCAGAGGGCCAACAAGATCTTGGGCGGAAAAGGTTTGACATTCCTAGGATTGAAGGAGCTCAAGTTCGAGGAGGACTTTGCCAGGAGGAACATAAGCGAGAACTTCAAGTCTCTGATTCTCAAGATGAACCCTGTCAAGATATTCACCCACTCCAACGACGACGCCCACCCAGACCACCGCGCCACCCTCAGGATTGTCCTCAAGGCCTACAAGCGCCTCAGGCTCACGTGCGAGCTCTACACCTTCGAAGTATGGCACCTCTTCAATATAAAAAAGAGGAACAAGCCAAAGCTAGTCGTGGACACCACAGAGACTTTCAGCAAGAAGATCGCCGCCCTGAAGGCGTTCAAGAGCCAGATAAAGCTCTCAAGCTTCTACAACTACTTCGTCCTCAACAACTTCTTCTACTTCCTGATATACATCAAGGACTTCATGAACGGCCTGAAATACAAGTCTAGGTTCGCAGAAGTTTTTTATAAGATAAGGTGATCTTAGGATATAAGGATTATGCAGTTATCGGTGGTCTCATGGCTGAGGATCAGAAGGTAGGAAAGGAAGCTGGAAAAGAAGCCGGCAAGAGGAAGATATTGATAGCGACAGACAACTTCCTGCCAAGGTGGGACGGGATATCCCGCTTCCTCGCAGAGATGATCCCGAGGCTCAAGGACAGGTATGACTTGACTATAATCGCGCCTGACTTCGGCTACACTGCCGCCGAGAAAGCTCAGAGCTTCAGGTTCCTGAAGATGCCGACCTCACGTATCAAGATAGGCGACTTCCCTCTCCCAAGGCCAAATAAGAAAATCATCCGTCAAGAAGTCGCAAAGGCTGACCTTGTCTTCTCGCAGACGATCGGCCCAGTAGGGCTAGCAGCGATAAACGCGGCGAAGAAGGAGAAAAAGAAAGTGATCTCCTACATCCACTCAGTAGAGTGGGAGCTGATCACCCAGTCATTAGGGATTGAGTTCTTCAAGAACCAGGCTTACTCTATATCAAGAAGCCTCGTTCGGAACGTCTACAAGAAAGTCGACGTCCTCCTGATGCCTGCCCAAAGCGTCTCAGAAGTCTTCTCATGGCACCAGATAGACGCACCTAAGAGGATAGTCCACTTAGGGGTTGATACCAAGAAGTTCACCCCGCCAGCGAGGAAGGACGATGCGAAGGCCTTGGTGGGGATTGCAAAGGACATCTTCGTCATAGGATTCCACGGGCGCATAGGGAGAGAGAAAGATCTCTTGACCCTTCTTAGGGCTTACATCCAGGTGAAGAAGCACCATCCCAAGTCAATACTGCTCATAGTAGGCGACGGCGTCGAGAGCGTGAAGAAGAAGCTTAAGAGCGTTCGTGGCGTAGTAGTGACTGGGAGCAAACACAACGTGGTGCCCTACATCCAAGCCATGGACGTGTTCTGCCTGACCAGCCTGACAGAGACCACGAGCCTGTCGGTCCTGGAAGCAATGGCCTGCGGCGTGCCGGTCATAACGAACAAGGTAGGGTTCGTGAAGGACTACGTAAAAGACGGCAAGAACGGGCTCTTCTTCAACGCGAAAAACAGCTACGACCTCTCAAAGCATATCCAACGAGTGATGAAGGACGAGGACCTCAGGAAGAGGCTTAGCCTGACCGGCCGTAAGTTCGTGGAGAAATACTTCGACTGGGACCTCACAGCCAAAGAGATCATCAAGGCCATAGATGACACGATCGAGGGCAAGGAAGAATAGTGAGGATCCTGCTCTGATCAGCCCCCTGACTTCTAAGAAAATCTCTAGCCAAGCGTGATGATTACGTCGTTGGTTGTAGCCTGTATCCTTGCGGCCCAGGCCCCGTTGGAGTTCCTCACATACTGGGTCATGGTGGATGAGTTGTCTGCCCCGCTGCGAGAGACCCTGATGACCCCTATCCTCTTGTCGTTGATCGGGCTCGCCACGTTATAAAAGTTTATGTCACCCACTGCGCCATCAGATGTCATGTTGCCGCCGATGCCAAGATAAGCCGTGCTCGACTCTGTTGAACTGACTATATCCAGAGTTGGCGTTCCTGTGAAATAAGTGCCTGGCGAAGTCGTCCCGATACCGATGCTAGTCCCATTCTGGTAGATTGCTGAGTTGTTGAGCACGCCTGTGGCTTGCCAGAGCGGCAGGTATCCTGCGGTGCTTTCTCCGCTCGTGAAGTTTACGTTTCCTTTTGTGTTCCAGGTGGCTGCGTTTGCTATCTGGCTGTCGGAAAGCTGGCCAGTGATGTTAGCCGCTGCGTGCTGATGGGTGTTTGTCAGGTTGCCGAGGTCTGTGAGGTTGAGTGTGCTGTGTTGGTGTGTGTTTGCAAAGTTGTTTGGGTCTGTGATGTTGGCTGCTGCGTGGAGGTGTGTGTTTGTTTCGTCTGCGTTTCCGCACAGGCCGTTGTCTGCCGTGCATACCCTGCTGCCGTTGGCCTCGTAGATGAGACCGCTAGCGTTTATTCCTCCATGAAGTCGCATGTTGAGCGGGACTGCAACGGCGCCGATTGTTATTTGATTTTCTGAGGTTGAGACTGCGCTTCTTCCTATAACCACTGAATCCGAAGAAGTGGCATTTGCATTGGTGCCTATTGCTATTGCGTAATTGGCTGCAGTGCGCGCATAGTATCCCACTGCTGTCGCGTAGTTGCCGCTTGCAGTGGAATTGGCATAATATCCTAATGCTATACCATATCCGCTTGCTGAATTGGCAGTTTGCCCTAGAGCCAGGGATGCACTAGCTGTTGCCGCTGAGTTGAACCCCATAGCGATTCCTGAATTGCTGGATATTGAGTTGCTTCCTATGGCGATTCCGTTGTTGGTGCTGACTTGTGATGCTGTTCCTATTGCTATTGCATTCTGGGCGCTGGTTGTTGTGGACGATCTTCCTACTGCTATGCTGTCTGCATTGCTGACATTTGCCAGATAACCTATTGCTGTTGCGTATGTTGATGCGGCAATCGAAGACCTTCCAATGGCGATGCCGTAATCTCCGCTCGCATTGGTGTATAATCCTATGGCTATGGCGTTATCTCCTTCTGCTGTTGAAGCATATCCGCTTATAACGGTAGCTCCCACACCAGATGCTTTTGAGTTCATCCCTATGGCTGTGCTATACCTGTTGCTCTCTGCGTCATACCCTATGGCGACGCTCTCTGCGTATGAGTATGAACTATCTCCTATGGCGATCCCCCTGTCTACTCCTCCCTTGTCTACCTTCGCGTTGAGTCCTATCGCTATGCTATACGTGGCATTGCTAGAACTACCTACTCCTATGGCGATTACGCTTGTCGTCTCAGCTTTTGAGCCTTGTCCTATCGCGATGCCGTAATTTCCCGTGGCGTTTGCGCTCCTGCCAATCGCTACAGAGTCGCTTCCTGAAGCGACAGTGCTTCTCGTTAAAGCTATGCTGTCCTGCCCCAACGCTTTCGCCTGGTAGCCTATTGCTGTCGCATATGCGCCTGTTGCGCTGGCACTATTACCGATGAAGAATCCTGTTGGCATGCTTATGTTTCCTGCTACTGTGATTGTGCTTCCGCTTTGGCTCATTATGCTGTTTTCTAGCAGGCTGTTGCTTGTGAATACTGGGATGTAGTTAGCTGTTCCTGTGCTTGACACGTTTCCGTTTCCGCCTGCTGCTGCGCACAGGCCGTTCTCTGAGGTGCATACCCTGCTGCCGTTGGCTTCGTAGATTAGGCCGCTTGCGTTTATTCCTCCATGAAGTCGCATGTTGAGCGGATCCGTCGTGCCCCCTATGACTATGTTCGTCCCTTCTTGTATTATCGCGCTGTCTCCGAGTGTGTCTCCTGCGGTCCATAGCGCTACGTAGTTGGTGCTTCCTGCGCCTGAGATGTTGGCTCCTCCAAGGGCTGTCGGGCATCCTGTCCCGTTTGCTAGGCAGATGTTTTGTCCTCCGACCGTGGCTGCTGGTCCTGTCACGTAGAGGTCTCCGTATATATACGCGTTCCTGCTCACGTTCAGGTCTACGCTGCTCGTGCCTACGTATACCATGCTTCCTGCGCCTTGCAGTAGGTATAGTCCTGTCGGCGAGTTAAGGTAGAGGTTGTTGTTCTCTGCGTAGATCTGGCTTTGCGAGCCTGATGGCTGGGTCCCGTTGCCTAGTATGTCTAAGTAGCTTGAGTAGAAGAGGTTGCTTATCTTGATCTGGTTGGTTACGTTGATGCTGCCGTTCAGCTCGCTGCTCCCTTGCTGTTCGATGTAGAGCGTGTCGTGGCCTGGGTCGTTCGCTGCAAGTGCGCTCGTCGCGACAATCGATAGCGCGCTGGCTATAGCTAGAAGGAGGATCGCTCCTTTCAGGGCTGCCTTCAGGGCGGTTTCATCATGTCTGGTCTTATGTTCTCCTTTCATCTTCACTTGTTTATGTCCTTCCTGTAGGGGATAACGTTCCCTCTTATGTGGAGGTCTCCGCGGCCTTGGTCTGCCCAGGCTAGCACTATCCCTTTCTTGTTCTTGAGCGTGAAGCTTCCTGGACTAGGGTCTATGTTGGCGTTCTCCTCGTAGAGCTTGCCTGTCATGTGTAGGTCTCCAGTCTCGCTGTCGAACCAGATGGTCGTCTTGACGTTGCCGTACTCATCTTCGTGGTTGATCGCGTAGTCGCCTCCGCGCGGGCTAAACGCGCTTCCCTCGATAACTTCTCCTCTTATCAATAGGTTCCCGATCGGGGTTATCCTCGCGGTCTGTTCCCGGTCGCTCGTCGTGATGAATATGGCTTGGTCTTGGAAGTATTCCTTGTTGTCCAGGCATTCGAGGGGTCTCTCGTTTGGGTTTGGCGCGCTGCATGGGTCTGTTAGCGCTTGCGTGTAGTTGCTCTGGGCTGGGGTTGGCTCTGTGTTTTGTGGCAAAGTCTGGTTTCCTTCTTCGGGAGCTTCCTCGCTTATGATTATCTGAAACTCGTTGCTCGTGATCATCGTGTCGCCGTCTGTCGCGTATACTCTTGCAGTCTCCTCTGTCTCCTCGGCTGAGTATATCTTCAGCTTGCTTCCGAGCGTAGATGAGGCTATGGTTTCAAGTCCGCTCACATCGTAGTGCAGCTGGCTGTCATCTGGGTCTGTGAAGTATCTGCTCATGTCGACTTCTTTCTCTTCACCTGGCCTCGCGTAGACGTCGCTTATCTCGAGCGCTTGCCTTGGCGGCTGGTTCTCCTTTGGTCTGGTCGCTTTGATCTCTGTGATCGTCACTTGCGTGCCGTCGCTCGGCTCTATCACGAGCACTGGCCTGTTTGTCTCGTTCATCTCGCAGGTCTCTGTGCATAGGTCTGTGAAGGATAATCCTGTGCTGTTGATGATGTGCCTGGCTGTCTCCTGCGGTTCTTCTTGGATTAGGTTGATTGTCTTCTCGGTCTCGTTCGTGGCGTTGATCACTTCGAACCTTACTTCCAGCCTGATTATGTCTTCTCCTGTAGCTATTATGCCTACGACTATGTATTCTCCTGCGCTGGTCGGGGCGTAGCTGCCCGTCTCGATCAGCGTGGCTTCTTCTCCTTGGTGGACGTAGACTGTCATGTTATCGTCTTCTTCTGGCGTCGTGGTTATCTGCACTTCTTCTCCAAGGCTGTATGTCTTCTTGTCTGTTGTGAGGGTGTATTCTCGGGCTTGTTGTCCTGAACCAGTCACTTCTCCGACTAATAGTTCTCCTTCTGCAGTCTTGAGTGTGAACCTTGCTCCTTCTCCTGTGATCGAGCCGCTTATCTTAAGTCCCGTCACCTTATCCAGTTCGATAACTCTCTCTGTGAGCGCAGTGATGGTCTCTTGCGTGGCTAGTGTCTCTTCTGCTTGCTTGACTGCGAAGCCTGTTATGTCTGCGTCGTTCCCGAAGAGGCCTGCCGTGCCTGCGATTATTATCATTGCAGCGAGCATTATTGCCGCTATGTTCATGGCGTGGATCCCATTCTCGCGCTTCGCTGACTTGCGTTGCTCTGCCATCTGGCGGTCTATGTGGCTTAGCAGTTCTTCCTTTGTCTTGCCGCACAGCTTCTCCTCTATGATTATCTTGTGTTCGAGCGTTTGTATCTCTCCTGTGGCCAGTCTTTCCTGCATCTCATTCGTGAACCTGACTACTTCGTCCCTGGTCTCTTGCAGTCTTTGGATCTGTTCGTCAGGTTTCATCTTATCCGTAGCCTCCTGGCTGTCTCTATTGTGTCTTCTGCTTCCTTGATCTTTCGTATAGCATTTTTTTCGAAGTGAGAAACAGCTGCCTGGCTTATCTTGAGTCTCTTGCTTACTTCGATCTGGGTGAGGCTTTGCTTTCTTAGTTCCAGTACCTTGATTTCTTTCTCAGTAAGCATTGTATAATCTTTCTAAGTTATAAAACTTATCTTGATTTTATTTAAATATTTCGCTTTATCTTCAAACAATGAAATAATAACATAATTCTAATAAGTTATAAAATTTGATGTGATTATATATAAATGTTGTGGAAAAGAAAAATGAGAAAACAAGAACCTGCGAAAGCATGGCCAAGAAACATAATAAAGAAAGAAGCGTTAACTCTAGATTTTCAAACTGGTGACCTTGCTTATCTGGTTCTCATCCATTGAGACGCCGTAGAGGCTGTCGGCCTCGCTGATCATGGAGTCGTTGTGGCTGATAACGACGTATTGGGCGCCCCTGCAATAGTTGCGAACAGCCCGTGCGAGCTTCTCAGAGTTGTTCTTGTCAAGGGCCGCGTCGACCTCGTCCATCACGTAGAAGCTGGCAGGCGCATACTCCTGGACAGCGAACAGGAACGCGAGCGCCGTGAGCGTCTTCTCGCCGCCAGATAACGACCTGATGTCCAAGAACTTGCTACCGACAAGCCTCACCTTCAAGGTCATGCCGCCCATGAACGGGTCCTCCTCGTTCTCAAGCTCAAAAGACGCATCGCCCTTAGTCGTCAGGCTTCCGAATATCTTCTTGAAGTTCTCGTTCAAGACGTTGTAAGTCCTGATGAAGAGGTCTTTCTTCTTGCCCTCTATCTCGTTGATCATTACAAGGACGTCTTCGCGCTCTTCTGCGAGCTTGTCCTTCTTCTTGATGAGACCGTTGTACTCAGCCTCTGCCCGTTCGTAGATCTCAAGAGCCTTCATGTTGACTGCTCCGATGTCACTCATCATCTTCTCGAACTGCTTGATCTCACGCTCGATGTCCTCCTCGCTCTTCTCATCGAACAACGGCACGCCCTCGTACTGCCTGAACTCCTCGTGCAGGCCTGCAAGCTCTGCCTTGACGCTCGCGTTCTCAAGCGCGACCACGTTGTTCTTCTGCTCGAGTTCCCTGATCTGGTTGTCCTTGACCATGCTTGAGCCCTCGAGCTTGGATATGTCATCCCCTAACTTGGTCCTCTTCTGGAAGAGCGACTTGAACTGGGCGTAGAAAGCGGCCTGCTTCTTCTCGCGATCCTTCAGGTCAGCTTCCTGGCTCTCGATTAAGCCCTCAATCTCCTTCCTCTCGTTAGCGAAGTCCTGCTTCTCCTTCTCGTTCTGTTTCAGTATCTTCTGGATCTTCTCACCCTCAGGGCCTAGTATCTTGCTCCTCTCATTCTCAATGCCCTTGAGATCAGCCTGGATGTGAATCAAGTCCTCCTTGAGCTCGCCCTTCTTCTGCTCGAATGAGTTGAGCTCAGCAAGAAGAGACGGGCTCCTAAGCCTCGTCAATTCATCCCTGATCTTCTGCTTGTCCATCTTCAGGCTTGCGAGGTCCTTGTTCTTGTCCACGAGATCTTTCCTAATGATCTCCAGCTGCTTCTCGACCTCTCTTAGCTCTCCGAAGATCGAGTCCTTCTCCTTCTTGTTAGCATCGATGTCTGCAGAGTCTATATGCAGGCTCTTCTCAAGCTTGATAACTTCAGCTTCTCCTTCAGCCCTCTCCTTGCGCAGCTCCTCTATCCTCATCTCGTTGTTGCGCTTCTTGACCTCGAGATTCGCGATAGTGCTCGCTATGTCATTTAGCTCAGACTCCATCTTCTTGATCTTGTCATGGATCTCCTTGTCCTGGAAGCCGATGCCCTTCTTCCTCTGCCTGAAGCCTCCTTGCATGGCGCCGCTAGTCTCTACAAGGTCGCCTGTCAAGGTGACCATCCTCGTGGTCCCGATGCCGAGCTTCCTCGCAGTCTCGATGTCCTTGACTACGAGAGTGTTGCCGAAGACGTACTCGAACACCTTCCTGTACTTCTCTGAAAATGATATCAGGTCAAGCGCGAGGCCGTGGACCCCTTGCTTTTCCATCTTGCGAAGCCTTGAATCAATCTCCTTAGGCTTTAGCTTGTTTAAGGGCAGGAACGTAGCTGTTCCCAGCTTGTTGGTCTTGAGGTAGTTGATGCACTTCGCCGCTGATTCGTCGCTCTCAACTACGATGCTAGAAAGCCTGGGCCCAGCCGCGACTTCCAAAGCCAGCGCGAACTCTCCCTTCACGTCTCCAAGCTCAGACACGCTCCCGATTATTCCCTTGATAGTGCCCTTGTTCTTCATCTCAAGGATTCTGTTGAACGCCATGCCGCCTGCCAAGGACTCCTGGATCGAGGCTGACTTCGCCCTGAGAGTGCCTTCCTCCTCCTTCTTCGCGCTCATCCTGTCGCGGGCAGTGCCTAGCTGCTGCGAGAGGCTAGAATCATAGTCGAGAGCTCCCTCGAGCTCCTTGGACTTCTTGTCAACCTCTTTCTTCATGCTCTTGAGCTTCTCAAGCGCGGCCTTGTTCTCCTTCTCGACAGACAAGACCTTCATGATCTTCTCATCGACTGACTGGCTCTTCAGTTCCAGGCGGTCCTTCTCCCTGAAGTAGTTCTGCTGCTGCTCCCTAAGCTTCTGGGTCTCTTCCTGCAGCGTCTCCGCCTTCTTGTCAATCTCAGAGACCTTCTCCTCCATGCCTTGGGTCTCCTCAAGCTTGTTCTTCTTCCTGAACTCAAGGATCCTCTTGTCGAGCATCTCAAGATCCTTCTGCCTGCCCTTCAGCTGGCCCTCCAGCTCCTTCTTGTTCCGCTCGATAGTCTCGATCTTGTCAGTGAGCTCAGAATAGTTCTTGTCGAGTTCGCCCTTCCTATCATTGATCTTGGAGACCTCTTGGCCTATGGTTTCGATCCTCTGCTTGTTGAGAGCGATGTCGACTTTGAGCTTCTCGATCGCCTTGTGGAGGCTGACCTGTTCCTTCTCTCCTCGCTCCTCGACTTCCTTGTTGATGTGCTCGATCTCCTTCTTCTTGGAATTGATGTCATCCCTGATCTTATCGATCTCCTTCCTGAAAGCGTCAATCCTGGATTGGTTCTCAGAGATCCTCTTCTCGTGTTCTTTTCGCTTGTCATCCCTCAACTTTATCTTGCGATGGATGCTCGTCGCCTTGTTCTGCTTTATCTTATCGCTGAGCTCCTTGAACTTCAGGGCCTGGTTCTTCTCCTTCTTGAGTTCCTTGAGGTAAGTTTCTCTCTCCGTGAGAATGATGCCTGCCTCGTTGAGCTTCTCCTCTACCCTAGTAATCTCCCGGATCGCCTTCTGTTTCTTATCCTCGTAGATGTTTATGCCTGCGATCTCCTCGATCATCCCTCTGCGCTCGAGAGGGCTCATCTCGATCAGCCTTGTTATGTCTCCCTGCAGTATTATGTTGTAGCCGTCGGGGTTTATCCTCGCCCTGCTCAGGAGGTCTAGTATCTGCTGCCTGGTCCTGGTCTTCTGGTTTATCTTGTAGACTGACTGGCCGCTAGGTTTGATTATCCTGGTGACCTCTAGTTCCTCGCCGTGATCCTCTCCGAACACCTTTGACTTGTTGTCGAAGAAGATGCTCACAAGCCCCTCCTTTGCAGGAGAGTTCTTCTTGCCCCCGTTATATATCAGGTTGGCGCTCTTCTCAGCCCTCATCTCCTTTACAGAACTCTTTCCCAGGACGAAGCAGAGCGCGTCCAGGACGTTGCTTTTTCCAGAGCCATTAGGGCCTAGGATGCAGTTGAAATTGTCTCCGAACAATAGCTCTGTCTTGTTAGCAAAAGACTTGAAACCCTTCAAGATAAGCTTTGTTATTCGCGTCATCTATAACTCACTTCACCAAAACAGCAAAAATCTTTTTTCTTTTTTTCGCGCATGAAAAACGCGTTCGAGGCGCATAATGCGTATATTAATATACGTAGAGCACTCGCTCTATGCAGTGACCTAATAAGACGAGAATATAAAAAGGTTTTGGTTTTGAAAAAAGCGTTTTCTCATCATAACATTTATATAATCTGGTTGCGTATCTTACCCTATGAAGGCTAATGATGATTTTGCAAGGCCGGGAATGGTTTCTGGAATGCTGAGCAGCACGGCTTCTATAATAATCGGGATTATCATCATAATTATCATGGCGTAATTTCGCCCTGATCGGTCTTCTATAAGTTCTAAAAAAAAAAGGGCGAAAAAGGTGATCTAGATTGGGTTATGAAACAAAGGGAACAGGAAATGAGACAAGAAGCGGCAAAGACGAGGGCAGTCATGCAGGAGAGACCGCTCTTGCGCGCATGAAGTTGGTAAGTCCGCAGTCGATCATACTGGCTCATCATAAGATCCAAGGCGTCGCCTTGAGGACTCCCTTGAAGCGAAACGAGGTCTTATCAGAGCGCTACGGCGCAAACATTTACTTGAAGCATGAGAACGAGCAGCCCATCCGCTCCTACAAGCTGAGAGGCGCTTTCAACCTCATATCAGGACTCTCAGAAGAGGAGAAAAAGAGAGGGATAGTCGCGGCGAGCGCTGGCAACCACTCCCAGGCAGTCGCTTACACCTGCAACCATTTGAGGATCAAGGGCACCATCTTCATGCCTAAGACCACGCCGCTCCAGAAAGTGGCAAATACTGAGCGCTTCGGCAACGGAAACGTCAAAGTGATCTTAGAGGGAGACAACTTCGACGCTGCCTACGCGGCTTCCAAGAGGTTTCTTGAGGAGAACGCAGGAGTGTACGTCCACCCCTTTAACGACCCTAGAGTGATCAGCGGCCAGGGAAGCGTCGCAAAAGAGATACTGGAAGACTTCACAACTGGCCCTGGAGCGAATGAGATAGATTACTTGCTCGTGCCGATAGGAGGGGGTGGCCTGATATCAGGAGTAGGCACTTATTTCAACAGCATGAGCCCGAAGACCAAGGTATTAGGAGTCGAGCCAAAGGAAGCCCCTGCAATGCACGACTCGCTTGCAGCAGACAGCCTTATCTCGCTTGATAAGTTCTCTAGCTTCGTGGATGGCGCAGCAGTGAAGCAGGTCGGAGTATTGACTTTCAGCATCGCAAGAGAGCTAGGCTACAAAGTCTTATTAGTGCCTGAGGGAAGGGTGTGCTCTGCAGTTATAGACCTCTACCGTCAAGGCATAGTAGCTGAGCCTGCTGGCGCCTTGTCAGTCGCAGCCCTTGAAGACTTGAAGGATGAGATCAATGGCAAGAACGTGGTCTGCATCCTAAGCGGCGGCAACAACGACTTTGACCGCTTGCCTGAGATGAGGGAGCGTTCGATGATGCACGATGGGGTCAAGCATTACTTCATAGTCGAATTCCCGCAAAGGCCTGGCGCACTCCGGGAGTTCCTGGATAGCGCCCTCGGGCCGACTGATGATATCTCGCGCTTCGAATACACCAAGAAGACGTCTGCAGAGACTGGGCCAGCACTGGTAGGCATAACCTTCCGCAAGCAGGAGGATTTCGAGCCTTTTGTGAAGCGCATGAAAGACGTCGGCTTCACCCACGTGCACCTGAACAACAATGAATTGTTCCTCAAATACTTCCTGTAATCATCATTTGGGAAAAATTAATAAATGACAACCTCCAGAAACGTGCTTATGAGAAGATTACAACTCCTAGCATTCACCTTGGTAGTGCTCTCATTCGTAGTCGCGTTAGCATTCTATCCTACCATGCCTGACTACCTGGCGAGCCATTGGAACGCGCAAGGGACTGTCAACGGCTACATGCCAAAGGCCTGTGGCCTCCTCCTATTGCCTGTGATGTCTCTAGTGATATTCCTACTTTTCCTCTTCTTCGCCAGGGCAGATCCGCTGAACAAGAACATCTCAAAGTTCATACACCACTACGATCTCATGCTCGCAGTGACTTCTGCGTTCATGCTCTACATGCTAGGTTTGATGATTGCCTGGAACCTAGGCTACAGGTTCGACTTCATAGTCATGTTCACCCCTGCTCTCAGCGTATTGTTCTACTTCGCAGGAGTCGTGATCGAGAAGACCAAGAGGAACTATACAATCGGCATAAGGACTCCTTGGACACTGCAAAGCGACCACGTCTGGGACCAGACCCACTCAGTCGGCGGCAGGCTCTTCAAGGTCGCGGCCGTGATAAGCCTGTTCGGAGTCTTCCTCCCAAAGATCGCCATCTGGCTGATCCTGATACCGATACTCTTCGTCGTCGTGTTCGTCGTCTTCTACTCCTACCACATCTACAAGAAGCTAGAGAAGAAGCACGTGCTGCACAAGAAGTAGATTATTAGATCTTTAAACCTGTTTTCTCACAAGCTCCACGACGCCTTCGTAGTGTTGTGTCTGGGGGAAGAGGTCGAACATAGCCACGCTTCTTGTCTCGTAGCCCTGGAAGAGGGGGAGTTCTTTTGAGAGCTGCCTGATGTTGCAAGAGATGTAGATTATCACTCTTGGCTTTCTATTGTTGAGGTCCCTAATCGTGTCTGGGTGCATGCCGCTCCTAGGAGGGTCTGTTACCACGTAGAGTTCCTCTTCATCTGGCAGGCTAAGCTCCTTTATCTTCTGGGCGTCAAGCAGGATCGTTTCCACGTTCGAAGACTTGTTCTTCTCGATGTTTTTCTTTGCAGAGTCGATGCACTCCTTGAAACTCTCGACAATCGTGACCCTTGAGAACAGGTCAAAGTTGATTATCCCGAAAGTGCCGACGCCGCCGTAGAGGTCGAGCAAGTGAGTGTTCCCTTGCCCCTTGCCTGCTTCAAGGCTCTTCTTCAAGAGGCTTTGCACGTACTTTTGCATCTCCCGCGCCATCTCGTGGTTGTTCTGGAAGAAACCTTGGACAGAATACTCGAAGGTCTTGCCCAGGTACTCTTCTTCAAGGCAGTCCTTGCCTTTCACGACCGAGTACTCGCTTGAGACGCTCATGTCAGTCTCAGGAGGCACGTAGGTCACTATGATGTCCTCGGCGCTCGTCTCCTTGCAGAACCTCTTAACCTCTTCGATGGCTGAATGCGTGACGTTGCTCTTGGAATTGATGACTAGGCTTACGGCGGAATCCTTGCTTGATGTCCTGATGACTGCGTAACGGAACGTGCCTGTCTTCTTGACTAAGTCGAAGACGTCCGCCTCCTTGAAGAAACTCCTGACCTCGCCAAGCAACTGATTAGTCTTTTCATCAGCAATCGGGCAGTACTTCACAGGCACGGCTCTTTTCCAGTTATCCTTCTCCCGAAGCCCAAGGCCTCCTTTGCAGAAGATGAAGTCCATCCTGCTCCGATAGCCGTACTCCTTGCCTGAGAATACTAGGACGTTCTCTTCCTTCACCCGCGCGCTCACAGCGAGCCGCCTCTTCTTTGCCA
Source organism: Candidatus Woesearchaeota archaeon (assembly GCA_016930415.1). Taxonomy (GTDB): domain Archaea; phylum Nanobdellota; class Nanobdellia; order Woesearchaeales; family SM23-78; genus SM23-78. The sequence continues at coordinate 63,184 of JAFGGS010000022.1, forward strand.
AGAGCTGATCCTTGTAAGGGATGCCTTGGCTCGTGCACCCGCCGCACCTGCCAAACAGAGGACAAGCTGCTCCTTCAGGTTTCTCATCAGCCATGATGTCTTGAAGAGAAGGACAATAGTATAAAAATACTTTCCTAAAAACATCTGTTGTCCTTGCCTGATCTCTACGGCTAAGACTACTTCTGCTTCGAGGACTTGTGTGCTACTATGAGCGCCACTATCCCGATGACGACGAACGCCCAGACGATCCCTAGCAGTATCTCGAGCTGGTCCCTTGCGAATATGAGGAACAGCACTGTTATCGCGAGGAATATCCCCATGAGCGAGGCTGGGATAGCGATGAACGGGCTCTTGTCCCCTGGGCTACAATAGGCTTATAGGCTTCCATGTTCTCCTTGACTTTCTTTGGCATAAGCATTCACCTCCTGAATGATGAACTCAATCCTGGAAAGACCTGTTAATAAACTTTTTGGAAAGATCGGAAGAAAAATAATATCAAATAATTTCTAGGAAAAGCAGCTCTTTGCCATGCTTACTCCTTGTCCCTTAACACTGCCTGCGCCGCTGCTAATCTCGCTATAGGTATCCTGTAGGGCGAGCAGCTCACATAGTTGAGGCCTATCCTGTGGCAGAACTCGACGCTTGATGGTTCTCCACCGTGCTCTCCGCATATGCCGCACTTGAGCTTTTCCTTGACATGCCTTCCTTTCTTGATGGCTATCTTCATGAGTTCTCCGACGCCGCTCTGGTCTAGCGCCTGGAATGGGTCTCTCTCGTAGATTCCCAGGTCGACGTAAGCCGGCAGGAACTTGCCGGAGTCGTCTCTAGACAAACCTAGTCCCATCTGCGTCAAGTCATTCGTCCCGAAGCTGAAGAACTCTGCTTCGCTCGCAATCTCGTCAGCTGTCAAAGCTGCCCGCGGCACCTCGATCATGGTCCCGACCGTGTACTTGATCTTCTTGCCGCTCTCCTTCATGACATCGTCCGCGACCTTGACGATGATATCTTTCTGGAGCCTTAGCTCTTTCACATGGCCGACTAGCGGAACCATGACTTCCGGCTCTACCTCTATTCCTTTCTTCTCGCAAGCGACCGCGGCTTCGAAGATCGCCCTTGCCTGCATCTCTGTTATCTCAGGGAAGATTATCCCTAAGCGGCATCCCCTGTGTCCTAGCATAGGGTTGAATTCGTGGAGCTCTTCGCACTTGGCATTCACCCTCTCGAGCGTGACCTTGAGCTCCTTTGCAAGCTCCTTCTTGTCCTCTTCCTCGTGGGGCAGGAACTCGTGGAGCGGCGGGTCTAGCAGCCTGATGGTGACTGGCAAGCCTTTCATCTCTGTGAAGAGTCCTGTGAAATCTTCTCGCTGCATCGGCAAGAGCTTTGCCAAGGCCTTCTTCCTGACCTCTAAGCTGTCTGAGAGTATCATCTCCCTGACCGCCTTGATCCTGTCTCCCTCGAAGAACATGTGCTCTGTCCTGCAAAGGCCGATTCCCTCTGCTCCGAATCCGCGCGCCACCTTGGCGTCTGTCGGAGTGTCTCCGTTAGTCCTGACCTTTAGTTTCCTGTGCTTGTCAGCCCACTCCATGAGAGTGCCGAAGTCACCGCTAAGGGAGGGATTCATGAGACCTACCTGTCCGTGGAAGACCTCACCTGTGCTTCCGTCAAGTGTTATGTAGTCATTCTCTTTCAATATGAGGCTTCCGACTGTGAGCTTCTTTGCATCCTCTTCGACCTTTATCTCGCTGCAGCCAGCGACGCAAGCCTTGCCCATGCCCCTCGCGACGACTGCTGCATGGCTCGTCATGCCGCCCCTCGCTGTCAATATCCCGACTGCAGAGTGCATTCCCTTGATATCCTCTGGGCTGGTCTCTGTCCTGACGAGCACGACCTTCTCTCCTTTCTCTGCCATCTCGACTGCGTGCTCTGCATGGAAGACTATCTTTCCGACAGCCGCGCCTGGGCTTGCAGGCAGTCCCTTGGCGATAGCCTTCACCTTCTTCTTGGCTGCAGGATCGATCGTCTTGTGGAGGAGCTGATCCAGCTGCTCTGGAGCGACTCTCAAGATCGCTGTCTTCTCGTCTATCAGCTCTTCCTTGACCATCTCGACTGCTATCCTGACTGCTGCGTGGGCGGTCCTCTTGCCGTTCCTGGTCTGGAGCATGTAGAGCTTCTCCTCCTGGATCGTGAACTCCATGTCCTGCATGTCCTTGTAATGCTTCTCGAGCTTGTCCTTGATCGCGACCAGCTCTGCGTATTGCTTGTGCATGGTCTTCTTGAGCTCTGAGATCGGGAGGGGTGTCCTTATGCCTGCTACCACGTCTTCTCCTTGAGCGTTCATCAAGAACTCTCCGTAAAAGTGGTTCTCTCCTGTCGATGGATTCCTTGAGAAGCACACCCCTGTGCCTGAGGTCGGTCCCATGTTGCCGAACACCATAGTCTGGATGTTGACCGCAGTCCCTAGAAGCCCTGTTATGTTGTTGAGCTTCCTGTAAGTTATCGCCCTCTCGTTGTTCCAGGAGTTGAAGATGGCATTGATGCTAAGCCTCAGCTGCTCTCTTGGGTCTTGCGGGAAGTCCTTGCCTGTCGCCTTCTTCACGACCTGCTTGTACTCAGTCACGACCTTCTTCAGGTCGCTTGCGTCAAGCTCAGTATCATACTTGACTCCCTTATTCTCCTTTGCCTTGTCAAGCACTTCCTCGAAGAGCTTGTGCTCGACTCCCATGTCCACGTCCCCGAACATCTGGATGAACCGCCTGTAAGAGTCCCAAGCGAACCTTTCATTGCCGCTCTTCCTGATGATGGCCTGGACTGTCTCGTCGTTTATACCTAAGTTTAGGACTGTGTCCATCATGCCTGGCATAGAGGCTGCGGCTCCGCTCCTTACCGATACTAAGAGTGGTTTGATCTTGTCGCCGAACCTCGCGTCCATGGCCTTCTCGAGCATCTCTATGTTCTTCTCAAGCTCCTTGTCTAGCCCTTCTGGCCACTTCTTGGTCTTGTGGAACTCTGCGCAGGTCTCTGTCGTGATGGTGAATCCAGGCGGGACAGGCACTCCAAGCCTGGTCATCTCTGCAAGGTTTGCTCCCTTGCCGCCTAGCAAGTCTTTCATGGACTTATCTCCTTCTGAGAAAAAATATACGTACTTCTTGTTTGTCATGGTATAACACCCTCCTATGAGCTGTTTTCTAGATCAAGGAAAAAACCTTTTGGTTCTAACCCTTATCCTTCCAAAAGAAAAATGGATTGTTTATAAATTTTATCTTGGGTTCACAAGAATTTTTGTTTTTCCTGCCTTCAGAATCCGCTCAGCGTCTTCTGCTTGCTTTCTGCTTTCTTCGCCGCCGTCTTCCAAGTCCCCCAGCTTTTCCTGAAGAAGTCGTACTTGTCGTACTTGTCTTTCACGAACTGGGCCGTGACTGGGTCTGCGGGGTAACCTGATCCGAAGTTGACGTTGTGCTTCTTCTTGAGTTCCTCGATCGCGTGGTCTCGTGTGACCTTTGCAAGGATGCTCGCAGCGCCGACTATGAGATACTTGTAGTCTGCTTTGTGCTCTACGACTAGCTTCGGCTTGTAGGAAAGCTTCTGCCTAAGATAGTCAGTATATGCCTTTGGATTCGCGCTTGGGCAGTCGACGAACACTTTCTCGACGCCATTCTTCTGCTGGTTGTTGATTAGCTTGGCCCCTACGTCTGCCTCAAGCCAGTTGAGGTTCGTCGTCTCGCTCTCGACCGCAGAGTCTATGTCTGCGGGCCCAACCGCTATTATTTCGTACTTGCAGATCCTCTTGATCTGGCCTATCATGCGCTCCCTGTTAGCGGGGGTTATGAGCTTTGAGTCCTTTACCCCTATCTTCTCAAGCTCCGGCAGGTCTTTCTCGTCTATCACTGCTATAGCCATGACTATTGGGCCTATCACCGGCCCCCGGCCTGCCTCGTCTATGCCTGCTATTATCATGATACAAGAATAAGGCGCGTTGTTATTTAAATCTTGCTTCTGAATACGTTCTTTGGTTTATTTGTTACTTTCAAGTGGTCTTTGACAGAAATTCTTATAAATTAAACACGATTCTCTGAGATTATGGGGAATCCGTTTGAGGAGACTAAAAAAAGACTGCGTTTAGCAGAAGAGGAAGCTAATCGTTATAGAGATTTATCTCTCTGTGTTATCCTTGCTGGATCAGTCGCTTACTCTCCTAATCACGCAGTTACTGAATCCTCAGATTTAGATTTGATTGTTGTATCTGCTGATGTAAAAGGTATGCTGTCACTTCTTATTGAGGACTCTCAAGAATTATCTGCTCTTAAAAACAGGTTCTTTGAGGGTTACTGTCTAAAACGTGAGAGCCAAGGGATCCCTGTGAGCATACATCTCCTTAGTGAAGATGCCTTTGATATTATTAGTAAATGTTTTGTATCTAATATGCGCGTCTACAGGCCAAAACCAAAACCTGAGGCCTATTCCTTACATGGATTTGATGGCGCAGTGTATCCTTATTTCATAAAAAATGTGTCCTTGCCGGATTTAAGGGGTGTGCGCACTATAGTTCCCATATCCTTCATATATGATGATAGATATCATCTAGGAATCCATAGAGACAAGCTTCTTAGCAATCCGAAGATTTTATGCGAATCCGAACAACATGCCTCTGCTCGTATTGACAAATTATGGGCTGTTGTTGTGGAAAACTTATATGATGAAGCACATAGGCTATATGGTCATCTGGATTTGGGCAGGATGAACGTACTTAATGCGTTATCGAGGTCTCATAAGATGACGCCAGCTGTCATTGCAGAAATTACTGGCAAGACCTCGTTCTACTTATCTCGTCTCAGATAATCTCTCTTCTGGATGATGAGGGATCGTACATGTCAAACATTATCACGGCAAGATTCTTGCTTTCCGGATTGTTGCCAGGGGAAAAACAGGTCGTGAATCCTATCTTCTCTTTGTATTTTCCGGATTTTTTCACAGTTTCGTGTATGTGGCCATGCAGGCTTATCTCTGGTATTTTTGTCTCTATTATTTGTCTTACGCCTTTGCTTCCGACATGTTCCCTTGTGCTATTCAGGTCTAGGTTGCTGTTGTAGGGTGGTGCGTGTGTCATTAGGATTGTTTTCTTCATTCTCTTTTTTCTGAAGAGTCTCTCTAAGTCTTTCTCGATTGTATCTTTCCTGTTTTTGGTCTGTATTACCTTCTTTACTAGTTCTCCGTCTTTGCTACAGAATCCTTCTGTTATGAAGTAAGGCCTATATTCTTTCTCATCAATATATCGGCTGTCTAGTTTCTCCCAATCCTTGTAGATGAAGGGTGATAGCGGCACGAATGAGTATCCTATCAAGTCATAATCCTTCGTGAGGGACGCGATCTTGTTGTGTACTTCTTTAAATCCGGCACTCTCGTTTCTTATGAGGAAACTCCTGTTATCCTTGAAATCATCGTTCCCCATGATAAGGAATATCTTGACATCCTTCCTTGTTTTTTTGAAGGACTCCTTGGTTCTTTTTATTAAGGGTATTAGCTCGTTCTTGAGGAATGCTTTCTGAAGCTTTGGTGTCCTTCTTTCTTTATCTTTTGGAGTTATATCGCCTCCTATGATCACCGCGTCTGCTTGTTCTGAGAGTGCCTTCGCGAAAAGCTTCACATATTGACTTATGTTGCCATGAAGATCTGCAGTGTATATTATTTTGTAGCTCCTTTTTCCCTTGGATTCCATTAAGAACTAGAAAGAATTTGGGATTATTTAAATTTTATCTACATCTTGGCCTTGACGTAGAGCGTCGATGCGATCTTCGTCAGGAGCATCGCTCCGAGCACGACCGCTATCGAGAGGTCGAAAGGCAGGCTTGCAAGTCCGCCTGTCGCCATGAGCGCCTTGTTCTGATATGATTGCCATAGCGCCATACCTATAAGGGCTGCTATCGCCGCGAACGAGCAGTTCCTCTCTATTATCAGTTGGTGCATGTTCTCCCGCTCGTCACTCACTCTCGGCAGCTGCATCATGATGTGGAGTATGTCTGCTATGAATACCGTGAAGACTACTCCCAGCACTATGGGCTTCACTGCCTCGTTGAAGCCCGCCGCTGTCACGAATCCAAGGATCGCCGCGGCCGCTGCCACGTAGACCCATCCTTGCCATGTCCTTGGGGCGACTCCCCATCCGAATATCCTGTATTTGAACCATTCCGGTTTTCCAATCATGTTCTCACCTTTTGTACTTGTTGTAAGTTTTTCTTTGTACTTGTTGTAAGTTTTTCTTCTTGCTGTTCTAATTGTATCTTAGTAGTATCCTGTACGATGCAGTGTACACTATCATCATGTAGCATATTAGGTAGCTCATGAACATGTGATGAGGCACTGCTATCGCGCTTATCCCGTCTATTATGATCACTATGAATGCTAGCAGCACGACTGCGAGGAACGTCACCCTGTTCGCCTTGGCCGCGACGTGGAGCATCCTCTCGTCCACGACCCTCTTCTTGCTGGTTATTGATTGGAGCGTGACTATCGCCAGGCTCACCAGGCCTACGTAGACCAGCCAGTTGCCGACCGTCCCGAATCCAAGGAAGTCTCCTGCGCCTGCTCCGCTGGTGTTGAAGATTGCTCCCAGCGCTATCATGGCTATCCCGAAGCCGTATTTCCATGCTTTTCTCTTCTTCACGTTCCTTTCTTGGTTCTCTTCTTTCATCATGATCGCCTCTTCATCCTTTGCCTTACAGTCCGAACAGGTCTTCTACCTTGCACTTGAAGAGCTTGGCGAGCTTCAGGGCCAGCTCGAGCGAAGGCACGTATTTGCCTCCTTCGATGGAGATGATGGTCTGGCGGGTCACGCCGACAGCCTCTGAGAGCTTCTCCTGACTCATACTCTTCTTCTCGCGGTATTCTTTTAGCCTATTCTTGGTTATTGCCATGTCCAACACCTGTCGCGCGATGGTTGCCGCCACGCGCTTATGTAAAGCTAACTATACGTAAAGTATGCTTTACTATTTATATTTTTTGGTTTCAGAATAAGAAAAAGGCACTCTAGATGCCTTTGATGCTCTCCTTGAGCCCTTCGCCGTCCGGCAGGTGCTTTGGCTCTTTCAATCCTTCGAGTTTCTCGAGGACGCCGACGTGCTCGAGCCCTACTTTGCCGTAGAAGAGCTTCCTCAAGGCGTCCTTCCCGTTCTTTTCAAGGTATTCTTTCACGTCGTAGTATCCTTTCAGGTAGACTAGGTCTTTTGTATATCCGCCGGGCAGGAAGGTATCTCTTAGTCCTCGCTTCGCGCGCAGCGTCAGGTTCCAGGCCTCTTCATCGCTGAAGAACTTTTTCAGTATCTCAAAGACCTCCCGAAAGCTCTTATATGAGTTTCCGACGGCAACAACCCTGCCTGCAAAAACTTTCATCCTCTCTTCGCACAAGCATCCATGCATCTCCTCGACGTTCGCTGCCACTCCTTCCTCTGTCAAGAGGTAGCCTGGGAATCCTGTGATGAACAGCTTGTAATCCTGCGCTTCGCCGTTCGCCGCCCGGAAGACGTGGGTTCCGATCTCATGGACCACTAGGCCTTTCAGGACGCCAGGAGAGACTGCAGCCCTCTTCCTCACATAGACCTTCTTCGTGGCGGAGTACACTGCTGCAAGGGCTGTTATGTCAGACTCCTCCACCTTCCAATATGGAAGGCCGCTCTTTGCAAGGGCTTCTTGCATGGCCTTCATTATATCAGGCGATCCGAGTGTCTTGACGTCGCATGTTTTCTCTCCCTTGACACTATTCTCGTGCAGAATCTTGAGTGCCTTCTCCATCAGCCCCTTATCAGGCTTCCCATAAAGCCTCTCTGAGAAGAACGTGAACTCGTCCTTGCCTATGCTGTCAAGCAATAACGCAGTCGCGGACAATTGCTCCCTCTTCTCGACGAGCAGGGCAGAGTATATGTCTCCCTCCGGCAGCTTTATCTGCTTCAAGGACTCGAGCTTATCATTGACAAGCACCCACGCGTTCGCAGGCTCGTAAGAAAAAACAGGGTTCTTTGCTTCTCCTGAGAAAAAACGCTTCTTCTCCTCTGAAACGTTCAGGGGCGAGAGCTTCGTGAAGAGTTCTGACAGTGAAGACTCGACCTCAAGAAGAACCTTATCATACCTCTTTGCTTCCTCAGATAAGCTCATTTTCTAATTCTCAAGGCTTTACGCCTTCTCAAGCCTTGCGATCCTCTTCTCGATCGGGGGGTGTGTGCTAAACATCTCGAACAAGAAGCTCCTCTTGAAAGGATTGACAATGAAAAGAGAGCTCGTGGCTGCGTGGCTGCTATCAGCCTGCATCGGGTGGCTCTTGTTAGCGCTATCAAGCTTCCTAAGCGCGCTAGCAAGGGGCTTACCCGTATGGATCATCTTGGCAGCGCTCGCATCGGCCAGGTACTCCCTAGTCCTAGAGATTGCGAGCTGAAGTATGAGCGCAATCAAAGGCGCGAGTATCCCGATGACTAAGAGGCTTATCAGGTTGCCTGCGCCGCCGTTATCATCACGGCCTCCAAAGCCGCCGAAGAGCGCAGTCCACCTCGCCATGCTCGCAGCGTAGCTGATCACTCCTGCAAGGACGCCCGCGACTGTCTGTATGAGGGTGTCCCTGTTCTTGATGTGGCTGACTTCGTGAGCAATCACTCCTTTAAGCTCCTCCTCGCTAAGCAAGCTCATGATTCCGCTAGTCACAGCCACAGCAGAGTGGCTTGGGCTCCTGCCAGTCGCAAACGCGTTCGGCGTTGCGCTCTCCACCAAGTAGACCTTAGGCATGGGAATCCCTGCCTTGTGAGCGACCTCCCGGACGACGGGGATGACTTCGTGGCCCTTAGGAGCCTCCTTTGCCTTGTACATCCAAAGCACTATCTTGTCACTCCACCAATACATCGCGCCGTTGAAGACGAGGACGAACACGAGCGCGATGGCTAGTCCAGTGTATCCTCCGAAGAACTGACCTATCCAAAGCACGAGCGCAGTGAGCAGCGCCAGCAAAACAGCTGTCTTTGCAGTATTAGTGAAATAACCCATTAGGCCACCCCTTTATCTAGGCTTGTCGGAACAGAACTCTGTTTTTAAAGATTGTGGATTAGAAGTCATGTCCCAAGAATCCTTCTTATCTCATCCTCGTCCTTCGCCTTTCCAAGGCTGTGCCTAAGAGCCGCTCCTCCCTTCATGCCTGTCGTGAAGAGCTGGCAGTGGAGCTTTGTCCGAACAAAACCTACTTCGTGCTTCTTCGCTAGGAACAGGTAAGTCTTGATCATCTTGAGCTTTGCCTCGTCATCCGCTTGCTTGAAACTCTTCTTCCTGAGATAATCATTCACCTGCCTAAAGATAAGAGGATTCTTCATCGCCGCCCTGCCTATCATCACGTAGTCGCACCCAGTCTCTTCCATCAACCTAAGAGCGTCGGGCGGAGAGAAGACATCTCCGTTTCCTATCACAGGAATGTTTACAGTCTCCTTGACTTGCTTGATTATGCTCCAGTCAGCCTTGCCGGAATAGCCTTGGCTCATAGTCCTGGGGTGCACGGCAATCGCCGCAGCCCCTGCCTCTTCGCAGGCCTTTGCGATGTCTATTGCCACGATCTTCTTGCCTTCGAACGCGCTCCTGATCTTCACAGTGAACGGCGTACTCAGGGAAGAGCTGCAAGCCTTCACGATCTCGACCACTCGGTTCTTCCTGATGAGAAGTGATGAGCCAGCTCCCTGCCTGATGATCTGCCTTGCAGGGCATCCCAGGTTGAAGTCAATTACGTCAGGCTTGTAATGCTCCTCCAAGTACTGCGCGGCCTTCACTATCTCCTCGGTCTTCTGGCCGAATAGCTGGAGGCCGAACGGGTGCTCTTCAGGTACGACATCGATCAGCTTAATGGTCGCCTTATTCTTGCGCGCAAGGGCTGGCGCGCTTATCATCTCAGAATAAGTCATGCCGCAGCCAAGATCCTTGCAAAGCAGCCTGAAGGCCAAGTCGTTTATGCCGGCCATCGGCGCAAGGATAGTCTTTGACTCTAGCTTCGGGAACTTCATCTTACAAGTGAGCCTCTTCCCGCTCGCACACCTTAGATGCGTTCTGGGCGCCTAGCTCTCCGCACCTCTGCACAGGCATCCTGTTGATGAAGCCTGTCAGGAATCCTGCCGCGTATGCGTCGCCTGCGCCGTTAGTATTCACAAGCTTTGCAGGAGGGACAACAGGAATATCATAGTTGACTCCGTCATGCCGCACGACCGATCCCTTAGCCCCTTTTTTTAGGACGACGACGGGGCAGGCCTTGCCAAGCTCCTCAAGAGCCTCGTAAGGTCTTTTCTTAACATAAGCCTCAGCCTCTTCCTCGGTCACGAAGAGCACATCGAGCTCCTTGATGACCTCTGCCAACTGCTCCCTGACAGGCTCGATTATGCCAGGATCCGCCATGTCAAGGCTCAGCTTCAAGCCCTTCTCCTTTGCGTTCCTCAATACGTTCATGACATTCCTAGGATTGGCGATTATCTCATAGCCTGACGTGAACAGCATCTTTGCGCCGTCCAGGTTGGAAAGATCATAATCATGCGTGACAGACACTCCCAGGTTGGACACGACCGCCCGCTCCTTGTCAGGGGTTATCATGACGTAGCACACGCCGCTAGGACCCTTTGCAGTCTCAACAAAGGACTTGATGCCAGCCTTCTCAAGATAATCAATGTAAGCCTTGCCGTACTCATCAGGTCCGAGAGTCGCAAAGAGCCCTGCCTTGAGCCCTAGCTTCCTCGCGCCGAAGACGACGTTAGTCGGCGCCCCTCCTTGCGAGACCAGCTTCTTTTTTGAGCCAGCCACCTTGTGAAGTTCAGCAGAGTCCACTTCAGGCTCAGACCTGTGAAAGCCTTTCACTGCTTTTATCCTCTCAACTTCCTCGTCAGTTACGTCGAACGTGAGGTCTGTGAGCGCGTTTGCCAAACCAATCAAGTCAACCATGGTCTTAAGAGAGAAAACAAGGGCTTATAAGGTTTTTGTTATTGAATGAATTGCATTGCTTTCATTTCGTGCTTTTTATTGCTGAGTCCAACCTCTTTAATCCACTTTCTAAGTTCTTTCTTTCTGTTCATTTGAACCCTGACTTTTCCTTTTCCGATTTGATAGATGCCGAAATTGAATCCCATCTCTTCAAGAATCCTTATGAACTGTTTTTGCATTGGTGAAGGACCTATTTTCATCTTCAGTCTTGGATACTTTGTGCCATTGTTATTGGTGATAACTAAACAATCATCTGTGTCAAAATATCCTCTTAAAACCTGCGCTTGATATTTGTTTTCAAAAATCCAGTCTGGGACTTTCGCACGATTCCATTTCGGCGATGGTTTTAGCCCGACTTCATGAGTTATCTCTCTGATTTTCTCTCTGTTGAAGATATATAGATTGGCAGTATTCTCTTTTCTCCTAGATTCTTTCTTTACTTTTACGCAGAACATTCTTTTCAACGCTTCTTCTGTTTGGAGAAGTATTATTTGTCATCTTTTGAGTTAAAAGATATCTTGATCCTGGGATTATTTGGATAACTAATGTATCCATCTCCCAACATGATGCCTATAAATTCTGCGAGTTCCGGAGTTAATTTTGTTTTCATCTCGTTCTCCCTGATGAAACAAAACTGGAGACTGAACTGAATTTATAACTTCTGTTGGGATTCTATCGTAAGAATTCAAAATCTAATAAATTTTCCGAAAAAAATGAAAGAATAGCGGGGGGTAGATTTGAACTACCGACCTCCGGGTCTCTCAAAGGAGTCTCGTTCTCATATTTATGAGCCTTCCGCACCAGAAACATTTACTTTTCTGATTCGACGGGCACTCCTAGCTGCCCTACCCCGCTATATTGTTGCGTTATCTGAAGTTATTTAAAAAGCTTCTCCTATTCTGGGGTAAAATAAATCAGATGATGGAGAAAAAAGAAAAAATTTGATACTCTCATCCTCAAGAATCCTAAGCTGCCTTCATCTCGTCTGCGACTTCCTTCTTTATCGAGTCGTAGCAGAGTATGAGTTCGCCCGCGAGGTATTCGACCCGCTGCCTCGAGGCGTCGCCCGTCCTTGGGCTCTGACAGAGCCTGGTCATCCTGCATGACAGGTCATATGCGCTGGTCTCTGTTCGAAGAGTGCTCCTGAACTGATCTGCTATCCTCTTGCTCAGGCCCTTGTCCACGTACATGTCTAGGTAGACGTCTAGCTCGTCGCGGTCAAAAGTCTTCTCCTTGCTCTCCTCGATCTTCCGGTCGATGCCTTCGCTCATGGACACTATGCCCTCAAGCCTCTGGCGCAGCTTGTTGCCCTCTAGGTGGATAGCCCTTCCGAACGTGTCATCAAGAGCTTCTCCTAGGAACAATGTCCAGCTCGCGTATTCGCCGTTGTGCCAGCTAAGGCCATACCTTGCGGCGCTGTTTCCAGAGCCGCCGTAGACTCCGAACCTGCCGCTGTCAACCAATAGGTTCAGGTCGTGGAACACGTTGGTCAATGGGAAGTTGAGGTGTACTTGCTCCGTGTCCCTAAAGTACCTCACTATCGGGCTCGTGCCTGTCACTGACTCGACCCTCTCTGCAAGGTCTGCCACGTCGATCTCAGCGAACCTGCCTGAGACGACGTTCAAAGGCTTCTTGCCAGCGACCCTAAGGTACATATCGCGTTCAAGGCTCGCATCGTATATCGCTTGGGCTGCCTTTGCCTTCTCCTGGTCAGTCTTTGGGTCTAGGGACACGCCGCTCTTTCGCAGGAGCTGCCTCGTCAGCTTCGCAGGCACCCTGAATTTGCTGTATTCGATCCGAAGCTCGTTTCCCCAGTTGTAGATGGTTGGCTTCTCTTGCGGCACAGGTATCATCTGCGCCTCTCTCATTGGAATCTCATTAATTATCTCGACCATCTAGGTCACCTCTCAATCGTTTGTTTTTTCCTATTCAGAGAGGTGTGGTGCGAGAACTATATCAAACTTTGAGGTGATAAATATCACCACAATCAGCTTTGAGAAGAAAAACTCTTCTTTAAGTCATGAAAAAAGAAAAACGCCACGGGCCGGATTTGAACCAGCGATGGGCTAGGCCCACAGGATTAGCAATCCTGCGCAATACCGAGCTATGCGACCGTGGCATTCGTCTAGCCGGATTTCTACAAATCCGTAAGCTCACAACTTTGAGAATTCTTTTAAATGTTTCGGATTGTATTGCTTTTTTTCTTCCATTCCAAAAACTATTAAAACCTCCTCTCTAAGCATGCTTGTCATGAAGATGGTGAGCCTGTTTTTCTGCATGCTTCTTAGCTTGCTCGCTCCTGTGGCTGTCTCGGCTGTCGGCAGCGACTTGTTTGACATGCACTCATTGTCCTTGGACCTAGTCGTCTCGAACGATTTTGACATCCTTCCTAGGGGGACTTCTTATCACGTGCAGAAGCTCACTGCCAAGATGTTCTGGTATCCGCAGGATGATTACAGGCAGGAAGTGGACTTCATCAACACTGATCCTTTATCTGACTTCGCTGAGGGTGAGGGCTTCACGTTCTCTTGGGCGAATCCTTCAGCCAACAGCTACGTCATAAGGCAGTCTTCCAGGCTCACGACTAAGAACGAGTTCTTTCCTGTGAAGAGGAAGGTGTCTTTTCCGCTCAAGGACCTTGACCCTGCTTATTCCATATACCTCCAGCCTAGGGAGATCATAGACCTCAACGACCGCATCCGCTCGATCGCCTCGCGCCTCGCAGAGGGTGAGACTGACGCTTACGTCGTCGTTTTCAAGCTGGCCAATTGGGTCGAGGACAACGTGGAGTACGATCTCAACTCCTTGACTGCTGATGCCAGCCAGAAGGCCAGCTGGGTGCTTGAGAACAAGAGGGGTGTGTGCGATGAGCTGACAAGCCTTTTCATCTCCATGTGCAGGTCTCTTGGAATACCCGCAAGGTTTGTGAGCGGCATCTCTTACTCTAACGTGAATCGCCAGAACGATGGCTGGGGCCCTCATGGCTGGGCTGAAGTCTACTTCCCTGATATCGGATGGGCTCCTTTCGACGTGACTTATAAGGAGCTTGGCTATGTCGACGCGACTCACATCAAGCTCAAGACGAGCGTGGATGCTAAGGAGAGCAGCGTCGAGTACTCAATCATAGGCCAGAACGTGGATGTTCGGGCTGGCGGCTTAAGGTTTGACGTGGACGTGCCTGCCAGGAATTACATGGACAATCCGCCTGTAGAGTTATCTGCCACTGTCGCTGAGGACCTTGTGGGTTTTGGCTCTTACAACCTAGTCACTCTCAAGGTCAAGAACTCCCGTTCTTACTACGTGACCGACCGCCTCTACTTGTCTAACATCTCAGAGCTCAAGATCCTTGGCGATAACAGGCTTCCTTTCGTCCTTGCGCCTTACGAGCAGAAGTCGTTCTACTGGATCGTTAAGGTGAATGACGACCTGAATCCTAGTTACTTGTACACCTTCCCGATATCGATTAATGGTGAGCTCGGCGAGTCCACCCAAGTTAGTTTCAGGGTGAACCAGAGGAGCAGCATATACTCCGAGGCTTTCATGAGGTCCCGCATCCCATCGTCTTTAGAGTCTTCCAAGCCTTATTCCGAGAGCCTTGACGTATCCTGTTTCTCAGGGAAGTCAGAGGTCTTGCTAAACGAGAACATAGTGGTCACCTGCTCGCTGAGCAACAAGGGCTCTAAGTCCTTGAGCAACCTGAAGGCTTGCTTTGAGAAGAACTGCACTTACATCGCGCTTCCGGCTGGCGAGAGCAGGGACTTGTCTTACTCTACTGAGTTCAAGACTTTGGGAGTCAAGACCTTAGTTTTCAGGGCTGACCACCCGCTCGCCTCAAAGACGTCTTACATCGTCATCCCTGTCCAGGACGAGCCGCTCGTCAACGTCTTCAACCTGACTTATCCTGAAGAGCTCGGTTTCAGCGAGAGCGCCGAGATTAGGTTCATCTTGAAGAGGGACTCCATAAATCCTCCTAAGAACCTCGTCGTGAAGCTTGATCACGAGCTCATAAAGGAGGATTGGAAGTTCACGGCACTTGAGAACACTTATGAGATTAGATTCCTCTTCAGAGGTGAGAACCTCGCGCTTGACGATAATGACTTCAAGCTCTCGCTCTTGTACGAAGATGCGAAGGGCAGGGAGTATTCTTCAGATAAGGAGTTCACAGTGAGGCTTAAGGACCCGTCTTTCTTCCAGCTGATGGCTTTGTGGATAAACTCAGTGGATGTGAAGCTCACGCGTTGGATTGACGAGAACTTCGAGAACTGAGCCGAGAGCCAAGGCTTGCCTTGTGCGCAGTCTTCTTGTCTGTTTAATCTAAACATTTAAAAAGCCCCACTCTCTCCTAGGATTTAGAATTCATCTATGTCTCAAACCGAAGATGGAAAGCCACTCCCTCTGAGCTTGAGAGTTGTTCCGGATACAAGCGTCATTGTAGAGGGCATTTTGTCAAGGAAGATTGATAGCAAGGAATTGGTTCCTGAAGAGGTCATAATCCACGAGGCTGTCATGGCTGAGCTTGAGAGCCAGGCTAACAAGAACAGGGAGACTGGCTACGCCGGCTTGGAAGAAGTCAAGAGGATTAGGGAGCTTGGCGAGAGTCCGGGCCCAGAGCGGGCTGGCTTCAAGGTGTCGTTCAAGGGCAGCCGGCCGACTGACTTCGAGATAAGATACGCCAAAGCAGGCGAGATTGACTCCCTCATAAGGAAGCTCGCGATTGATGAGAACGCGACCTTGATAACCGCTGACAAGGTGCAGAGCCTGGTCGCTGAGAGCAAAGGCTTGAGCGTAATCCTCTTCGAGTACGAGCAGGAGGAGAACCCTTTTGTCTTGGAGAAATACTTCTGCGAGGGTGTCCTCTCAGTATTCTTAAGAGAGGGTTTCCCTGTCAAGATCCTCAAGGGTAAGCCTGGAGATTCCAGGAGGGAGGACGTCTCAGAACCTATCGACAGGGAGTCCATGAAGGCCTTGGCAAAAGGCATTATCGACGAGGCTAATTCGAGGACTGACTCGGTGGTCGAGATTGATAGGAAGGGATTCGCCCTCGCCCAGTTCAAGGATTTCAGGGTTGTCATCTCCCGTCCGCCTCTCTCTGACGTTTATGAGATCTCTTGTCATCGCGTCTCCAAAGCATTCTCCTTCCAAGAGTATGGCCTTGTCGAAGAGCAGGTCAAGCACATCTGCGAAGAGGCTAAGGGAGTTTTGATTGCGGGCGTTCCTGGTTGCGGAAAGACCTCGCTTGTTTCCTCCCTGGTGAATCATCTTCATTCCTCAGGCAGGCTCGTGAAGACTGCAGAGGCTTCAAGAGACGCTCCGATAGACAAGGGAGTCTCCAGGTACTCTGACTCGCAGTCATCCAATACAGACTTGTTAGAGCTTTTATTGCAGGGAAGGCCTGATGTTGTGTTGCTGGACGATCTCAAGAGCGGAGAGGACTTCAGGCTTTTCTCAGACTTAAGATTCTCAGGAGTCCGCGTTCTCGGAGTGCTGGATGCAGGAAGCCTGCAGGACGCCTTGTGGAAAACAGTCTCTAGGCTCGGCGCCGAGAACGCGCTCTCTTGCATTGACACGATCGTCTTGATGGATCAGGGAGTACCTTCAATCATAGCCGTTTTGAGATGGACTTGCTGCCAAGACAATAAGCTTGGGGGTGACGGGAGTCCTCCTGGCTCTGCAATCAAGGTCATTGCAGAGAGTATCCCCTGCAGGAAAAAGTTGCTTGAAGCCTCGTTCGCTTCTGAGAACCTGCTTTTCATGAAATGATGCCTTGCTTTTTCTAGAGGGATTCAGAAAGATTTATATACCTTTAATTCTCATTTCTTCTTTAGTTTTTTCGGTGTTAGATATAGGGTGGGTGATTTTGAGAAATCATGGAGTAGCTGCGAGTGCTAAATCGATATCTTTGACTCTTGCATTCTTGTTTGCGCTCTCGTCAATGTTGATCCTGGTATCTTGCCCGGTCGAGGCTACTGTCATAGGAGCCAACAAGGGAGTCCTAAACTATGAGAATGTTCTGAAGAACGGCTATTCGCAAGAACTAGTCACCTTGAACACGGATACTGACTTCAACCTTAGCGTGGACTACCGCCTGGAGGGCGACATCGCTGACTGGGTGAGGATTGAGCCAGTTACCAGGCCTTTCTATATCAGCAGGAATGAGCCGATGACCCTGACAGTCATAATCGAGCCTCCTGGTGACGCCCGGATCGACAAGTATGCAGGCTCTATTCGCTTCATAACAGGCGCCCTAGGCGGCCCAGACGCGGCTTTCGGCACGTCAGTCCGGACTGCGATAAACCTGAAGCTTGGAGTCCAGGTCACTGGTCAAGAAATCGTGTCCTGTAGGCTGCCTGAGGTCTACATGGATGACGTCGAGGAAGGATATCCGCTTGAGTTCTATGCTGTCTTCTCGAACAGGGGCAACGTGAGGCTCACTCCAGAGTTCATCCTGGAATTCTGGAACCAAGACCAAACCAAGATAGTTGAGACCCTGACCTTCACGGCAGACGAGTCAGTCCTGCCGACAGTCCAGAGGCGACTGTTCAAGTCCCTTCCTAATAATCTTTCGATCGGCCAATACTGGGTACGAATAACCACTCCTGTCTGCGGAGATTCAGGATCAGCCTTCATCACTATGAGCGTGATCGAGCGTGGAGGAGTCAGTGACAAGGGAGTCTTAGTGGACATCGAGAACCCAACAGATGCTGAAGTCGGGGATATCGTGCCGATCGATGCTGTCTTCACTAACCTCGGCACCAGGATTGTCAGCGCCAAATTCAAGGGCACGATCACGTCCGGGAGCAAGGACAATATCTTCAAGGTGATAGATACTGAGCCGATTGACGTCATGCCAGGCCAGACTGAGCGTCTCAGGACTTACTTCAACCCAACCCAGGAGGGCCAGTACATGATAGCCGGCCGTGTGCTCTACAACAGGAAGCTGACCTTTGAGAGGTCATCAGTGATAAACATATTCCCTGCAGGCACGCTGAAAGAGGCCTCTTTCATGAGCCTATCCGTGATTATCATAATGGCCTTGATACTCATAATAATCATCTTCGTCTTCTTGATCGCCAAGAAGAGGAGAAAAAGGCGTAGGATATGATGCTTGTTTTATCGGCTTGCTTTTTTGTTGTCATTTTGTCAAGCCTAGATTTTTCAGGTGCGGTGTAGATGTGTGGGTTAATATTTTCGGGAGTTTATAGACTGCGTAGCGGGATATTTATGCCTAATGGAATGTCTAGTCTTCCGAGGTTTATTGCGTCAGCCTCAATTCTCATAATCTTACTGCTATGTCTTACCCCTATGATACTGGCTGCAGAAAACGCTTCTGAGACCCTACGATCCTCAGTACCTCCTCTCGCGACAGACTCATCGCTCTACCATGTCGAGGATGAGGTCACGATAACAATAAGCGTCCCCGAACAGTATTCTCAGTCTTACGAGCTCCAGATAAGCTCTGCTCAAGGTTTTAGCCATTACAGGGATGGTTTCAACCAGGTCATGTTCTTCTATCCCACAGAAGAAAATATCTACACCGCAGCCCTTGTTGAGAAATCAACAGGGGCTACTTATTATTCCGTGCAGTTCACAGTCCTCCCAAAAGAGGATGACCCCTTGAGTACAGGGATAGCGATAGGGCAGGGAAGTCTTCTCATAGACAAGAGCGCGTATTACGAGGGAGAGGTTGCGTCAATCACGATTGAAGGCAATCCAGATGATCTTGAGCTTTATCACGTATTCGGAGGAGTGTCAAGGAAGTACATGGGAACGCTCTCAAGCAAGATAATATTCAAACCCTTAGGCATAGGGGCTCACGAACTCATACTTAAGAACAAGCTCGGATTGTCAGTGGACAAGCTCAATTTTAGCGTCGTGCAATTCCAGCCGGCGAGCAACGCTAGCTATCAAGTCCCTAACATAGCCCCTAACATAGTCCCTAACATGACATCAGGCCCGCTATCTTCTTCACCACCTCCACCTCCACCTCCATCCCTGCCTTCATCAGATGTCGCTACGCCACCGATTTATTCGCGTATCGACGGATATTACTCAGGAGACCCGCAAGACCCCTCCTTTCGGAAGCGAAAGGTTATAGTCACGCAAGAGCAGACGCAATCACCTGCTGGTCAGCAGCTTTCAAGCCAAAGGTTCAGCGTGGAGCTTGATAAGCCGACCGGCTTTTTCAAGAAGGTTGTGTTAAGACAGGTCAGGCTTAACGCGACTAGTGCTTCTCTCTCAGCGCAGGCTGGCTTTGAGCAGATAGGCCTTAGGATGGAGTCCATACCTGAGAAAAAGGCTGTGATAGACAAGCGAAGAGCAGTGAAGGTCTACGCGATAGACCCGACAAGCCTGGAATTCCTAGACGGCACAGCGACCAGCAGCGCAGTGGGAACTGAGCTATGGAAGTGCAGGAACTGGGATTACGAAGCCCAAGCCTGCATTGGTGTCTGGACAAAGGTGATGGACCTGACTCCTGGCGAGGACTACACCATCGCGATAGACCCTTACGACCCTGCCTACGCCGAGACTGGAGTCGCTAGCATAAACACCAACAAGTCGACTTATCATCCTGGAGAGCCCGCAAAGATAATCATAGTCGTCCTTGACAACCAAGGCCGCCTCACAAGAGGCGCTGACGTGACCCTTGAGATAACAGATCCGCTCAACAGGCAGACGCTCTTCTCTACGACTAGCGGATCGCCAAACCACTTGGTGCAGACTGGAAAAGGGATTTACGAGGCGATATTCCAGGACACCGCGACTCAAGGAGACTACTCCATGCTTGTCAGCGCGATAGGAGCGAACCTGAACAGCACCATGCTCTCAAGCTTTGCAGTCAGGAGCACGTTCGCTTTCGACATCCTGAGAAGCTCCCCGGTCGTGACTGATCCCTGGCAGGGAGGCTTTGCATCAGAGATAAGGATAAACGCGCTGATTCCGGTCAGCGCGTTCTCTTTTACGGAAACGCTTCCTGATAGCTTCGAGATAATAGATGCAAGCGGCGCGGCAGTAAGCTATGCAGATGGCTTTGTACTCCTTACTTGGTCTGGATTGGCGAGCGGAGACGTCATAATATACGAGGCGAAGCCTCCTCTGATCACTCCGGAACTATACCAGCTAGGGCCTGCACTAGTTAGCTATCCTTCTGGCTCGTATGCAGAGGCAAGGCCTTGGTTCCTCGCAGTGGATCCGAACACCAACTTCAAGATGGAGATACACAAGTACACTGACATGAACGAGACTTGGAAGACCAAGAGCTTCACCCATTCATACCTCTCGCCTGTAGTGGTGATTACGCCTGAGCCTAACGGCACCTGGGCTACGGATGATCCTCCATTCGGCGCGAACATAAGGAACGTCACCTCCGACAGCGTCCAGATAAGGATAGTTGTCCCTCCAAGAGGTTATGGGACTGGAGTCATGCCGCAGAACAACACGATCTACATGCTCGTCATGGAGGAGGGATTCTGGAACTCAAGCAACAGCAAGATAAACTTCACAGCGCAAGGTTTGAGGTTCACTTCAGATACACCCATGCCTGCAGGCTACACTAACCTCATAATACTGGCTAACGCGGAATCCATAGACCTGAACTCCAGCTGGGGCACGACCCCTAAGGTTTTCATGGCGACTGCAAGCATTGACAACGAGGATTCATGGATTACAGTACATTCCTTCGAGGCAAGGTCAAGGCAAGACCCTCCATCGCAGACTCAGATATCTGCTATCAGTATGGGACTGAGTTCTTGTGAAGTGGACCCTGCAGACACGCACGCTGCAGAGCAAATACACCTTATCACCTTCCAAACTGGCTTGTTCAACTTCAGCGGCCTCAAGATAAGGGCCTTCAGGACTCTAGACACAGTAGAAGGATATATACACTCGACAAGCGACGTGACGCACGGCTTCGGCGCTGCCCCTGCCTGGGGCGTCACCATGCAGGTAGCAGAGGACGGAGGTAACGGCGCTTGGGGCTTGTGGAAGAAAAATCCTTTCCAATCCACTTATCTTGAGATGTTCGCCCAGGAGGATAGATACGGCGATACTGAGACTACCCACACTGCAGAGGAGTTCGAGGTGATAATAGCCAACACCACTGATTGGTCCTACCAGGACATGGCAAACCTTATTGCGAAATCAGCTTTCCTGTCGAATCCCCTGATAAACACAGGGGGCAACATAGTCATGAGCGGCAACTGCACGGTCAACGACACTATAGTCCCGGCTGTAAGCGCCTTCATCATGCTCCAGGACAACTCCTCAGGATCATGGGCTATGACTCCTACATCTGATACTGATATCTATGTGAACGTCTCTAGTTATAGCTTAGGATACCTGAACAATAGCGCGATCTCAGCAAACTACAACTTCAACATAACAGGAGTCGCGGGCGGGGATTATGGATTCAGGGTGCTATGCAACTCGTCGAACTCGCCAAACGCTACCTCGACAGCCCTGAACCTAAGGGTCAATAGGGCTCCGAGAGTGAACTTGACGTATCCTCCGAACGTAGCCAACCTATCAACCAGCACCGTCAGCTTCAACTTCACAGTGAACGACGATGAGCCGCTAGTCGAGAACTGCACTCTCTGGGCAAATTTCAGCGGTTCATGGGCTCTCAACGTTTCGCTCTTCAACATCTCTGTTGATACTGAAAGTAACATCACTCTAGGCATCCTTGACGGGCAGTATACTTGGAACGTCAGGTGCCAGGACAACCATACGCTATATAACTTCTCAGCCGCCAACAGGACAATCCTTGTAGATACTATAGTACCATCAGTAGATTATTTCTTCTTCACACCTCCTGATGGAAGCTATTACTCCAGAGACTGGATTTATCTGGATGTTGAAGTGACTGAGACCAATGAGAAGAACATAACCTTCAGCCTCTACAACCAGACCGCTGAGATAAATATCTCTACATATATGACTCCGGAAAGAAGCATCAACTTCACAGGACTGGATCCTGACATGGAATACTGGTTCAATGTGACTGTGTGCGACCTCGTCGGATGGTGCAACACCACTGAGACCCGAAAAATCACTCTTGACAATATTGATCCTGTTATAGGCTATGACTCTGTGACTGAGGCGAACAACACTTATTTCAACAGGGACTGGATCTACGTCGGCGTAACTGTTACTGAGGCTAATGAGAAGAACATCACGTTCGTGCTGTACAACTCCTCCACCACGCTTAATTGGTCTAACTACATGACTCCCCAGAGAGCCCTTAATTTCACTTCGCTGGACTCGAACATGGAATACTGGTACTACATCTTTATATTTGATCAGGTAGACTTGAGCGCATATGCCCCGCTCAGGAAGATAACGCTTGACTCGACAGACCCACAGATCACGCTTCACTTGCCATGGAATGACACGTTCGTGAATGACGGCAACGTGACTTTCCAATACAACCTGACAGAGACCAATCCGGGCACTTGCATCCTCTATGGGAACTTCTCAGGGTCTTTTGCGCCGAACGAGACCAACTCGAGCCCTCAGTCCGGAGCCACGAATGCGTTCATACAAGTATCGCTGAGCGATGGCGAATACGTCTGGAACGTGTGGTGCAACGATTCAGCAGACAACTCCAGGTTCGCCCTGCAGGGCCAGAACTACACTGTGAAAGTCGACACTCAGAAGCCATTGACCGCGAACTGGAGCGCAAACGGCACAGAATTCCTGATCAACAGATATATCTGCCTGAACGTCACCGCGTCAGACTCTTACGCAGGGATAGAGATGGTCTATGCAGAGATCGAGAATCCGAACCAAGAATTCGCCAACCTGACCTTGCTTGACAACGGCCTCGGATGCGATGAAAACCCGGGCGATGGGACTTACTCCCTGCAATACCTTCTCGCATTTGCCGGGAACTACACCTGGTATGCAGTCAACGTGAAAGACTACGCTGATAACTGGCAGATAAACCTGACTGACATACGCTGGAACGCCTCGACCTCAGGCACCATGACCGTGGAAATGACGAGCCCGGACGCCAGCATAGAGATAAACGAATCTGAAGGAAACAATGCATACCAGCAGAACTGCTCAGCATACTGCGATGCGTCAAGCACAGAAGACTGCGTGAACGTCACCCTCCTAGTGCAATATAATCCCTTGGTGTTCCGAAACGTGAACACCACCACGACTGCACTGGTCAATGACGAGGACTTCTTCTCCTGCGGGAACCTGACTCCGGGCGGCTCCGGTTGCGACCATTCCTTCAACATCACCTCAGGACCTGACTCAGGCAACAACACTTGGGAGATCAGGTGCTCGGCCTCCTCGACCAACTTCGGATCGTACGTATCATCCTCTGTGAACCTCACGATAAACGACCATCCTCAGGCCCAATTCCATTATCCGACGAGCGGATCATGGCTCTCAGGAGTGGAGACCATAAACGCGAGCACGAGCTATGACAGCGACGGAAACATCACGAGGTACGTCTACGAATACGATGGCGACCCTGGATTCGCCAGCCCATCGCTCATCTGCGACACTAACCAATCGAACTGCACTTGGAACACGAGCCAGCAAGGCCAGTGCACAAACAACACCATGGACTGCTACCTGCGGATAAACGTGACTGACGATAACGGCTTGACAAACATCACTTATCTGTTGATAGGATTCGATACCCTGCCTCCAAGCGTAACTCTTCAGATACCATACAATTACACCAACATAACAACAGACCTCTTCATCGTAAACGCAACTGCTTCTGACCTGGAATCCGGAGTGGAGCGAGTCTACTTCGAATACAGGAGCTCGCCTGTAGGCGCTTGGCAGCCAGCCTGCAACCAAACAGCTCCTCCATATGAATGCACCTGGAACCTGACCGGCCTCTCAGACCTTGACACCTACGAGCTGCGGGCATATGCTGCGGATAACAAGGGAAACTACGGATCTGCGGATGTGCACGATAACATCCGGGTCGATAGGACTGGCCCGGTCGTAAGCCTGCAGACTCCTGTAAACGAAGCCAATCTGACATACAACTATGTCATGCTTAATTATTCGGTCAATGACGCGCTAAGTGACGTGTTCAATTGCACCTTGTACGTGGACAGCATCCCCAGGAACACGTCAGAGACCGTGAGTGAAGGAATTACTCTGAATTTCACCTACAACTTCACCTCTGATGCGACGTACTCTTGGTTTGTGGACTGCGTAGATGAGTTCTACAACGCGCAGACCAGCTCTGCAAGGAATCTGAACATAGACACCCAGCCGCCGGTCTCGACGCTTGACAACCCCCAAAGCTTCAGCGTCCTCTCAGGAAGCTCGTACCTTGTGAGCGCCAGCATATATGATGTTGGGCCTGCAGGGATAAACACGGTGGTATTCGAATACAGGATGAACTCTACAGAATCCTGGATCTCTGCATGTAACGACACCGATGGATATCCTTATGAATGCACCTGGGGTCTGACAGGACTGGCCGACGGAGATGCATACGAGGTCAGGGTGAGGGCGAACGACACCTGGTCAAGGTTCGGAAACAACGACTCGCACACGAACATAAGCATAGACCAAAACCCTCCTAACATAACCCTCATCTCACCTGATGAAGGTGCAAAAGATGGTGATGGAGAGCTCGTGTTCGTATACATAGTGACTGACTCATCTCCCATACAGAATTGCTCATTGATACTCAACGAATCAATAAACCAGACAGAATACTCTATAGATAGAGGAGTTACGCAGCAGTTCACTGTGCCGGGCGTCCCCGACAAGACAGCCCTTAACTGGAGCATCCGCTGCTTCGACTCAGTGCCGTTCAACTCAATCAGCGAGACAAGGAACCTGACCGTGAACTATACTGATGCGCTTAATGTCAACGTGACCTCCAACAAGGAGAGTTACGGTCTCGGAGAGGTCGTTCAGATAACCGCCAAAGTGACTGACGAATACGGAGGGGGGCAGAGCGGGGCAGGGATAGTCTCTGACATAATACTCGGAAAGACCAATTATACCTGGTGGAACACCGCTTGGGTGAGAAGGATGCAGATAACGTTCAATGGAAGCGAGGTCCTAGGTAACCTGACTGATTTCGTGATACCTGTGAAGCTCGACTCGTCAAATTTCAACTTCTCGAACGCGCTAAGTGACGGGTCAGACATAAGATTCATAAACTCATATCTAAGGCAGCTCAGCTACGATATTGAATACTGGAACAGTACAAGCCAGGAAGCCATGATATGGGTGGAACTGGACAACTTGACAGTCGCAGAGGATAAGATAATTCACTTGTACTTCAATAACTCCGCGGCTACCACTACTGCCAGTCCGACAGATACCTTCAGCAACGGCTTCACCGCGGTATGGCACCTCAACGAGACCTCAGGGACAGTATACGATACGACTTTCGGCAATAACGACGGAACGCCTACGTTCAGCGCTCCTGGAACGCAGGCAGGGAACGGATCCTTTGATGGAGCAGACTATTTCGATGGAACAGGCGATGTGATAGGACCGCTGGCCGGAGCGGGTACAGGGCTTCTTGACGCCCACACGACCCACACGATAGAGGGCTGGGTGAACAGGACTAGCGACACGACTAGGCAAGCCATCTGGGCTGAGGGAGGGACGACAGTAGGCTGGGGGCTGTACGTAAGCGATGGAGCAGGCACACCCCTCGTGACCCACTTCATAAGGTCAAGCACCGGAAGCGCATACGACCGCGTAGACTACGCCCTGTCTAACATAAACATAAGCCAATGGTATTACTTGGTGGGAGTCTGGGACGGGACAAATTCCATGCTATACCTCTATGTCAACGGAGTGAACGTGACGCAGAAGACGACGACTATAACTACCCTGAGCAACCCTGGCAACGGGTGGAGGCTTGGAGGACACAACGGCCAGAGCGAACCGATAAGCGGATCTACTGATTACTACATGAACGGGACCTTGGACGAAGTGAGAATATCTACCCAGGCAAGGAGCAGTGCATGGGTGTCGGCATCCTATGCCGCGATGTCTGGCAGGATGCAAAGATACGGCAGTGAAGAGGTATGGATCGAGAGGAAGCTTGGAAGCACAAACTCCCTGGGATTCTTCTACTGGAACTGGACAAACATCTCGATGGGATATGGAAATTATTCGACGGTTGCTTACGCCACCATGACTGGATTCAATCCGGGGCAGGATGGTCAGCAGTTCGAACTGCGGCCGGATGTCGAAGGCCCAGAGATAACCCTGTATACTCCGGTCAACGCGTACAACTCTACTAATCAAACTATCAGGTTCCAGTACAGCGTCTTTGACGCCGCAAACAACGTGACTAACTGCTCCTTGTTCATAAACAACACTCTGATAAACACGACCTTCAACCCTCCAGAGCAGACAACCCTGAACTTTAACCACACCATGGGTGACGGATCATACAACTGGAGCATCAACTGCACTGACTTCCTGAACAACACGAACGTCTCCCATACAAGGAACTTCAGCATAGATACTGTCGGCCCTGTCTCTGTGCTTGACAGGCCGCAGAACGACACTGTGATAAACGCTCTCTCTCAGGGAACCTCTTACATGGTGAACGCGAGCGTCACTGACTACGGATTCGGAGGCGTGAACGTCGTGACATTCCTTTATCGTTACAATAGCTCCAGCTCCTGGAACCCTTTATGCACGGACTCTGATATATCTGCGCCCTTCAATTGCACCTGGAACCTTGCAGGCCTTACGACAGGATATAACTATGAAATAAGGGTGTATGCCAACGACTCTTTCGGAAATATAGGGAATAACGACACCCACTCCAACATCACGATAGTGACCGAGGCAGTGAACGTGACCTCTGTGCTCTTGGAAGATTACTTAGACCTACCTATCAACGAGATTGATCTTGTGCCGGGAGGGACCCGGCAGGTCAACTGCAACGTGACTGTCGAGGATCCCTTGCAGTACACGTATATAGAGAACGTGAATGCGACCCTGCACCACATAGATGCGGGATACGATGCGGCGGATGACAACGCCACGCACTACACCAACTCTAGCTGCAGCTTCGAGACTGGAGGAGGCACAACCGCGTATTATGTCTGCGCCTTCCACGTGCAATACTACGCCTTCAACGGGACGTGGATATGCAACGCATCAGCAAGGAACGCGCATACATCGTCTTGGGGGTCTGACAACTCATCCATGAACCAGTTGTTCTCGCTCAACGTCTCATCTGCAGTCATCAACTACTCTGAGCTGGCGCCGGAGGATGAGTCTCCTGACTTCAGCGTGAACCTGACTAATCTTGGCAACGTGCCTATAAACATAAGCGTGTACGGCTTTGGAGGAGAAGATGAAGAGACTGGAAACGACCTCGCCATGGTCTGTACCATAAATAACATAAGCGTCTCGTTCCAGAGATTCTCTACTACTATAGTGCCTTATTCATCAAAGACAAGCCTGAGTTCCACTCCTCAGGATATTGGCCTGACGATATATCCTCATAATGACACCTTTGTCCAGACCAACACCACTTACTGGCAGCTGATGGTCCCTGCTAGTTCTTTCTCCTTTGGCCAATGCAACGGAAGTATAGTCTTTGCCGCTGATCCTATATGAACTGCATCAGAACGATCATCATTATTTTCCGAAGAAATCCCTTATCAAGCGCTCGAATAGCAGCGTGATCTTGATGTCCCAGTTCGCAGGGAAACACCTGAAATAATTCTTCCAAGCGTATCGCTCGTCAAGGAAGACTATGACTCCCTTGTCAGTCTCGGTCCTGATGCATCGGCCTGCGCTCTGGAGTGCCTTGTTGAAAGCCGGAAGAAGATAACCGTAATCCCATCCCTTCTTGAACTTCTCATCATAATACTTGATGAGCGACTCTGTCTCAAGGTCAGGCCTTTGCAATGGCAGGCCGACGATGACGACGCATTTCAAGAGGTCTCCTGGAAGATCGACTCCTTCAGAGAAGTTGCCTGAAATGACTCCGAAGAGGACTGCGCCTGAGTCCTTGTATTTCTTGAAGGACTCCAGAAAATCAAGCTTCTCCTGCTTTGTGAACTTAGGCCTCTCAGAGAAGACGGTCTTGTCAGATAGCTTGGAGAAGAACTTCTCGACCTCGTCCTTGAGGAAGTAGCTGGGGAAGAATACTGCTGAGTTTCCGGGGATGATATTAGTGATCCGGGATATTATATCTGCCATCTCCCTGTACTGGTTCTCACCTCTGGTCTCGTACTTAGTGCTGGTCTTAGGGATTATTATGTTTAGCTTGTTCTTTTCAGGGAATGGGCTCTTGAAGCTGGCTTCCTCGGCACTGTCAAAACCAAGCACCTCACGATACATGCCTGTAGGATTAAGCGTGCCTGACATCAGAATTGTGGAATAAGCCGACCTAAGGACCTCCCTTGCGACTATCGCAGGGTCAAGGCATCTATGCTGGACGACTATGACTTCTTCTCCGCGCAGGCTCTGCACTTTTGAGAGTATCCTTGCATACCCCTCCGCCTCATCCTCCCATGACAGGAGAAAGTCAAGGACTGCGCCGACATAAGACTGGTGCTGCTCCTCACGGATTAGGCCTGATAAGAATTCCATTGATGATAGCATTTCCTCATAATCATACTCTTCCCGTAGGCCGCCAACAACCTCCTCTCTTGAGACATACCTCTCTCCTGGAAGGCGTATATCCTCTCCGCAAGACACTAGCTTCCGGGACAACGACTCGAGGAAAGACGCGATGTCCTCCTTGTTGTTCTTCCTGGCCTCCTCCATGGCCCTGCTAACGACGAATGTGCTAGTCCTGAAACTTGACAAGTCCTTAATGCGGTCCGGAAGATTGTGCCCCTCGTCGATTATGATGATAGACTTGGAGAGTTCCTTGCCGCACCTCTTCATGAAGCTCTCCCTTATGCTGGGATGGAAGACGTAGTAGTAATCCCCTATGATCACCTGCGCCTCTTTGGCCACGAGAAGCGCGAGTTCATAAGGGCAAAGCTTGTTTTTACGGGCGACCTCCATGATGTTAGCAGTGCTGGTATCGCCGCTCTTCTTAAGAGAAACGACTGCCTCAGAGGCTATCTTTGATGCCTCTCCTTTCTGCCTAGTGTTCATGTAGAACTCGCAGATGTCATCCTCCCTCATGTTCTTGCAAAACGAGGAGAAGTCACGTGCGTTGAGGTTAGTGACGTTCGGCTGGAGGCAAAGCCATTTCTTCCCGATGATGTCGACTGCGAAGAAATCAAGCGTGTGTCTGTCCTTGATGTGCCTGACAGTCTCCATGGCCAGCTTGTGCTGGGTGTGCCTGGAAGTCAGGAAGAAGACTGTCAAGTCATGCTTCAATGCTTCCCTGATGCTAGGCGCCAGGGCTGCAGCTGTCTTTCCAAGGCCCGTGGGGGCGTGGACTACCAGGTTCTGCTTTCCTAAGACCGTGTCCTTGATCTTCCTTATGAGCTCATCCTGAATAGGACGCACGCTATCATAAGGGAAAAACACTTCCTCAAACTCATCATCCGCCATAATCCTCTTCGGAAGTTGCGGTGTTTTATAAAATTATATGAGCCCAATAATGCATGCTATGGAAAAACCCAAGAATCACAAAATCCAAGAGAACAGTCTAAGAGAAATCATCTCTTTCTCTTCTTCTCGATCTTATCCAGCCGCTTCTTGGTCTCTTCAAGCTTCTCAGAGAGCTTCTTCTGATACCCCCTGATGATGGCTTCTCCCCTTGAGCTGGCTGTCTTGACCTGATCGCTCGCCTCTTTTGTGACTGTGATAGCTCTCTCTTGGACCCTTCTAGCTGCGCTGTGAGCCTCGCTGACCCTTCTCTCCCAGTCGACGTGATAATCCTTAAGGACCCTGTGGACTTCCTTGATCCTGGCGCCATACCCATTAAAGAAAGTGATCAGGCTAAGGTCCTTCACGATCTTCTCATCAGGCACCTCTGCAGGATAGCCGAATGCAAGGATTGCCTGGGGCCTGACGCTGCTTGGGATTCCAAGTATGTCTCTTACCTTGTTCTCGTCAAACGCGCCTATCCACACTCCTCCGAGGCCTAGGGCGTGGCCTGCCAAGAGCATGTTCTGGGTCGCGGCAGCGCAGTTCTGGATGGTATACAGTTTCTCACCCCTAAGGCCATAATGCCGCTCGGTCTGCTCTGGGTCAGAGCAGATGACCACCAAGATTGCTGCATTATGGATGCATTCCTGACCTAGGCTGTACTCAGAGATTGTCTTCATCAAGTCCTTGCTATCCACTACTATGAAGCGCCAGTCCTGTACGTTCCCGCAGCTAGGAGCATAAGTCCCTGCCTCAACGATTGAGAGGATCGTCTCCTGATCAACCGGCACGTCCAGGAATTTCCTGATACTTCTCCTAGTTGCGATACACTCAAAAATATCCATCCTGATCCTCTCTTGATACTTTATGCCCAAACCAAGGCATTTTATGTTTATAAAACTTCTTATAAAATATCATTTGCGTTTCATGCCGGCACCGCACATCATGCAGAATTTGGCATAAGAATAGTGGTTTACTCCGCAGGCAGGACAGGATATCACGCTCGCGTGCACCTGAGGTTGCTGTCGGACTTGCCTGATGTGATGAGTTCCCTTGCTGAAATCCTGGCTGCTTAGATTGCTAGTTCTTGCTTGTGCTTGATGAGCCTGGAGATGTGTATGGTGGGGGCTGGACTGTGATTGTTGCATCTTTTGCTGGTTTTGTTGTGTTCGTTGCAGCAAATGGTTGGCCTGTTTTCGCAGATCTTTTCTTGGGAATAGTATCCCTAGTGCTATCTTTCCGGCGCCTATTGCCAGGAATACTATGCCTATGAAGAAGAAAAATCCCATCTTTCCGGGTTGGGTTGAGCTGGATTCTACGTATTTTGAGAATCCTGCTATTACTCCTCCAATCAGGATGTATGCCCAGCCTGGTATTGATGCCATCAATATTTTTTTGTTAGCTTTATTTTAATATTTTTTGAAAATGTTGGCGGTGGTTTTTCTAGATGTTTTTGGCAAGAGGTGTGTTTTTAGACATCCTTTTTAAATTAAACGAACTTATTGAGCTTATTTTACTTATTTGACTTACTTAAATATTTTAGTGTTGATATAGAAAAGTATTTAAATTATCTTTTCTAGAGCTGGTAACAACTAGCCAGAGGACTAGAACGCATGAAAAAGGCCAACAGGAAAGTAAACATAGGAATAAGCGAAGAAACGCACACAAAAGCCAAGATAATATGCGTTCTGAAAGGCATAACCTTAAACGAATACATATCAAAAGCCCTCGAGAAAGAGCTAGAGAAAGACAAGCACGTTCTAGAGCGACTCAGCAGATAAGAAAAAAACGAGCCAGACACTAGACTGCCAACCTTTCCAAAGCTTTCCAAAGAGACAAAGAACAGGGCACCGAAGATGAACGCCTTCAGAACGCGACAACAATAGATGAAAAACTAAAACCCTCTGCCAAGAAACAGATGAAGACAAGAAAAAAACCAGAGCGAGAACAGAGAAAAGCAGTCCCCAAACAGCTGCTGCTAGCCATAGCAATAACCCTGCTGACCCTGTTTGCCGTCCAAGCCAGCGCGAGCATAGAGATAACGCTGCTCCAGCAAACAAGCCCTGTTGAATGGATGAATAACCAGACAATACTGGTAGGCATAAGCGCAAACACAACAATCACCTCAGTGACAATAGAAATCAACAACCAAAGCAAGACAATGCAAAAACAAGAGAACACGAACAACTACGACCACTCCTGGAAACCGCAGAACAAAGGCATGAACCAATACGCCATACGCGCAAGAACAACAGAAAACGAGACTGCAGAATACTTAGGAGGATTCGAAGTCACAGACACCACCCAACCACAGATAACAGGATCAGGACCTGGCGGGAAAATAAACAACCCGACAATAGAGCTCTACGCAACAACAGACGAGAACGCGACCTGCAGATACGACACCTCCGACATAAGCTACGCATCGATGCGATACCTGCTTCAAGGGATAAGCAAGACCCACACAGAAATAAAGAGCCTGCCAGACTCATCATACCAGTACTACGTCGCCTGTCAGGACCAAAGCCAGAACATCGGAGGAACGACAGAGATAAGTTTCACGATAGACACACAAAAACCGCAGATAACCCAGATAAACCCTGCAGGGACACAGGCACAAAGCCAGCAAGACCTCAAGATAACGACAAACGAGCC
>JAFGGS010000001.1 GCA_016930415.1 Candidatus Woesearchaeota archaeon
CCGGGATTTGACATCAAGGACTGCAAAGTGACCCAGGGAGGGCTTATAATCAGCCTGTACAACGGGATCGGCGCGGACGTGACCTCGGTCAACGTGACTATCAACGCTACAGCTGGAAGCGCAGTCTCCAACTGCCAGAACCTCTCAACAATAGGGTTCTTGGCAAACGGCCAGACCTCAAGCGTGATCACGCTTTGCGGAGCCCAGTTCACAGCCACTCCTCCTTCGATAGGAGAGAGGTTTGACGGAGACATAAGCATCGTCTACCTCAAGAGCGGCGAGTCGCTGACTCACACCATCTCTGGAAAGGTCCAGCGAAAGGTAGAGCAGTAAGGCTTGACTGGATGAATACGAACACTCTTTGAAACTCTTTATTTTATTCTCATAATCTATGATGAGGTGAATATGTAAAATGAAGAAAGGACAAGCAGCATT
The DNA here is from genome assembly GCA_016930415.1 of Candidatus Woesearchaeota archaeon. Classification (GTDB taxonomy): domain Archaea; phylum Nanobdellota; class Nanobdellia; order Woesearchaeales; family SM23-78; genus SM23-78. Next base: position 436 of record JAFGGS010000001.1, read on the forward strand.
AGAGTTCCTGATGACTTACGGCTGGGCAATACTAGTAGTGCTAGCAGCGATCGGGGTATTGGCTTACTTCGGGGTCATGAGCCCTGGGAAGCTCGTTCCTGACAAGTGCACGTTAGGCCCGGGATTTGACATCAAGGACTGCAAAGTGACCCAAGGAGGGGTCATAGTCAGCCTGTACAACGGTCTAGGCAGCGATGTGACCTCGGTCAACATCTCCCTGAACGCGACAGCTGGAAGCTCAGTCTCCAACTGCCAGAACATCTCGACCTTGAGTTTCCTGGCGAACGGCCAGACCTCGAGCATCCTGACGCTTTGCTCAGCGCAGTTCACGGCAGCTCCTCCTTCGATAGGAGAGAGGTTTGATGCGGACATAAGCGTAACCTACCTCAAGAGCGGCGAGTCGCTGACTCACACCATCTCTGGAAAGGTCCAGCGAAAGGTAGAGCAGTAAGCCTGGATAGTAGGATAATGCAGGATAAGTCATAATCTTTCAAACTCTTTCATTATCTTTCTCTTTCTTCTCCTTTTCATTTCCTCCTCATTCTTGTCGCACGCAAATAGCAAACTATAAAAACTCCTATCCCCCAGATTGATGATATTTTAGAGGTGGTTTGCGGTGGAGACGATACAAGAGGTAAAAGCCATACAAGTTCTTGATTCAAGAGGCAACCCGACACTCAAGGTCTACGTGAGGACTGAGAGCCAACGAGGATGGGCCATCGTGCCTAGCGGAGCCAGCACAGGAGTGCACGAGGCGATGGAGCTGCGGGATGACAAGAAGCCTTACCACGGGAAAGGTGTTGAGAAGGCTGTCGAGACCATAAACAATATCATAAGCAAGGAACTGATAGGCATCCCAGTCACTGAGCAGTTCAAGATCGACGGCACGATGATAGACCTTGACAAGACAGAGAACAAGAGCAAGCTCGGCGGAAACGCGATGATAGGCGTCAGCTTGGCGACGGCGAGAGCAGCCGCGGCCGCGCAGGGAGAAGAGCTGTATGAATACATTGCAGGGCTCTATGGCAACAAGGATCGCCTCTCACTCCCAGTCCCGCTCGCTAACGTGATAAACGGAGGCAAGCACGCAGGCAACAGCCTGAAGTTCCAGGAATTCATGATAATACCGCGGAGGGTCTCAAGCTTTGCAGAAGCCACTCGCAGCATAGCAGAGACATACCACGTCCTGAAAGAGCTGATAAGGGAGAGGTACGGAGGGACCGCGACTGCAGTGGGGGATGAGGGTGGATTCGCTCCGCCCATAAAATCACCTCAGGAAGCCCTCGCGCTCATAGAAGAGGCAGTCCACAAGGCAGGCTACAACAGGGTGATCGCGCTTGGCATGGACGTTGCTGCAAGCACTTTCCTAGTCGACGGGAAATACGACCTTGGCATGCCTTTGTCGCCTGATGAGCTCATAAGATACTACGAACAGCTGCTTGACAAGCACAACGTGAAGAGCATAGAGGATCCGTTCGGAGAGGATGACTTGTCGGCATGGACGAAGATCATGGAGAGGCTCGGAAAGAAGAGGAAGATACAGATAGTGGGCGATGACTTGACAGTCACTAGCGAGCCAAGGGTCAGGATGGCGGCGGGCAAGGGCATGTGCAACGCCATGATACTGAAGACCAATCAAGTGGGGACTCTCACAGAGGCGATAGCCGCTGCAAAGGCTGCGGAGTCGTCAGGCTGGGAGATCATCGTGAGCCACAGGAGCGGAGACACAGAGGACCCGTTCATTGCAGACCTTGCAGTAGGGATAGGGGCTAGTCAGATAAAGCTTGGCGCTCCTTGCAGGGCTGAGAGGACATCGAAGTACAACCGCCTGCTTGAGATCGAGTCTCACCTGAGCAAGAAGGATTATGCCGGCAAGAAGCTGAAGTTCTAGGTTGACTCTCTAGACTAGCTTCCCAGGTTGACTATGAGGTCTTAAGTCAGTCTTCAATTATTTTTTTTATCAAGATATTTTTTTTATCAAGATATTTTTTTTATCAAGATATTTTTTTTATCAAGATTTTCCAGATTTTTTCCAAAAAAAGAGGTGTACTAGCTCTTTGGAACGAGCGAGCATAAAAGAGTTAAGAGAGAAGGCAAAGGAGATACGCTCAAACATAATAACCATGCTTGAGGCCTCTGGAAGCGGGCACCCCGGCGGAAGCCTCTCGAGCGCAGACGTCATGGCGACCTTGTTCTTCAGGGTGATGAGGCATGACCTGAGGAATCCATCCTGGGATGAGAGGGATAGGTTCGTGCTCTCAAAAGGCCACTGCGCGCCTGTACTTTACGCGACCCTGGCGTCAGCTGGCTACATCCCAAAAGAAGAGCTCTTGACCCTTAGGAAACTCAATTCTAGGCTGCAAGGCCATCCTGGGATGATAGAGCTCCCGATACTAGAGGCAAGCACGGGAAGCCTCGGCCAAGGCCTGTCGATATCTGTGGGCATTGCTCTTGCGGCGAAGATGGACAAGAAGAGCCACTCAGTGTTCTGTCTCATGGGAGATGGCGAGCAGCAGGAAGGAATGGTCTGGGAGGCAGTCATGAGCGCAAAGCAGTTCCGCCTTGATAACCTCTGCGCGATAGTGGACGCTAATAAGATCCAGCTCTCAGGCTCCACGAGAGACGTGATTGATGTCGAGACCTTGACAAGGAAATACAGGGCTTTCGGCTGGCGGGTCATCAGGGTCAATGGCCACAGCATCCCGTCGCTCTTGCTGGCCTTCAAATTGTTTGAATGGAACAAGATGATGAATCGCGGAAAACCTTTTGCCATAATCGCAGACACCATCAAGGGAAAAGGTGTGAGCTTCATGGAAGGAAAAGTGGAGTGGCACGGCAAGGCTCCGAACAGCGACGAGGCTAGCCGCGCCCTAAAGGAGATCAGTTCGAGATGAAGAAGCTATGAAGAAGCATGCTGTCATGAGGAAGAGGAAGAAGAGCCAAAGGAGCGGCAATGCGCGCATTAAGAGCAGCGGACTCTTGAAGAGCGTGAAACGTGTGAAGAGCGTGAGCAGGAACAAGAGTTCCAGCATGAAAAGAAAGCCAGTCCCTGGACGCAAGAAGGAAAAAGCCATCCTCAGGATCGCGGATAAGATATCAAAGCACATATTCAAGCGACCGGCCAAGAATCCCTCTGGGATGGACGCGGACAATGCAAAGATCGCTTTTGTACGCAAGGCAAAAGGCGCGAGAGCCTCAAAGGTGCGGATGCCTGCGCTGAACAGCGAGCTGATGCTTGCTAAAGACCTGTTTGACAATCCTGGCAAGAACTCGACACGCCAAGCACTCGGAGATGCGCTCGTGGCGCTCGGCGAGATGAACAAGGACTTGGTCGTGTTGACAGCAGACCTGGCAGACTCTACAAGGACGAGCCTGTTCGAGAAAGCATACCCTGACAGATTCTTCAACGTCGGGATCGCAGAGCAGAACATGCTAGGCATCGCTGCAGGGCTCTCATTCTCAGGGAAGACTCCTTTTGCGACCACCTTCGGCATATTCGCGACCGGAAGAGCCTGGGACCAGCTGCGGACGAGCATATGCTACCCGCGAGCGAACGTCAAAGTCGCGGCGACCCACTGCGGCATAACAGTCGGGGAGGACGGAGCCACCCACCAATCACTATCAGACATCGCGCTCACAAGGACCATACCCAACCTTGTAGTGTTATCGCCCTGCGACTACAACCAGGCAAAGAAGGCAGTCATCGCGGCAGCTGAGATGAAAGGACCAGTCTATATCCGCCTGGGCAGGCCAAATATCCCCCTGATCACGACTAGCGACACCCCCTTCCAGGTCGGGAAGGCTCAGGAGATGATATTTGGAAAGGACGTCGTGATAATGGCCACTGGTGAGCTGGTGTACGAGGCATTGGCAGCCTCGAAGATCCTCCTTGGAGAGAGCATAAAGGCGGGAGTCTTGAACGTGCACACCATAAAGCCGCTTGACGAGGATGCGATAAGAAGAGCTGCCGTGGATTCTAAGCTAGTAGTCACTGCAGAAGACCACCACGTCAAGGGAGGCTTGGGAAGCGCGGTCGCAGAAGTCTTATCATCCATGCAAGGGAATAACAGGCCTCACCAGCTATTCATAGGCGTCAAGGACGTCTTCGGGAAGAGCGGATCCTCACAAGAGCTCATGAAAGAGTTCAAGCTCACGAGCAGCGACATCTGTGAAGCAGTGAGAAAAGGTATGAGAATGAGAGCGCAGCGGTGAAGAGCGAATACTTCTGGCCTCCGGCGATCAAGGGCTAAATCCTGAACTTCTCGTAAGAACTTATCTTATCAACGCGCCTCTTATGCCTCTCGCCAAGAAACCGGGATGAGAGCCAGACCTTCACAATCGAGACCGCCTCCTTAGGCTTGAGCACCCTGCCTCCGAGGCAGAGAACGTTCGAGTCATTATGCTCCCTTGAGAGCCTTGCAGACTTCTCGTCATAACCAAGACAAGCCCGCACGCCCTTGACCTTGTTCGCAGAGATGCACATCCCCTCCCCAGTGCCGCAGATGAACACGCCCCTTGAATCCTTGGTCTTAGCGACTCTCTTTCCACCAGCGAACGCGACGTCAGGATAATCATCGCCCTCAACGATCCTTGGAGTCAAGTCCTCGACAGAGAACATATTATTGTCCACCTCCTCTCCTTGAAGGAAAGACTTGATCTTCTCCTTCAAGGCAAACCCTGCGTGGTCAGATGCAAGGAAAACCCTTCCCCTCTCAGTGTTCTTCTTTCCTGAAAAACCCATAAGCATACAACTCCTTGATATCCAATACCTTATACTGTTTCCTGATCAAACCTTGAGAAGCCCCTGATCAGCCAGAAGGAAGAAGACCAGCCCTATCAGGACCAAGACTCCCAGCACAGCAAGGATTATGCCCTTGATCTTCCTCTCTTCAGGGCTTAGCTGCTTCCAAGTCCTGTGGTTCTTCCTCCACTTATCCTTGTGAACCAGCCCTATGACCATGAAGATGAAACCCATTGCAGAAAGCGCGTAGTTGTCAAGCGGAATCCCTATGGGAAGCCAGCATAGGCCTATTATGAAAAAAGCGTAGTAGTCAGGCTCGTGCTCCTTCTTCTTCACCTTCCATAGTATCAATGCGGCTATGAGGATGATGAGAAGCAATACAATCGATATCGCGATCCAAGGAAAGACCATAGTACCTATGCTACCTCACTGTTACTGGCCTCAACAGGTTTTATCGTTAATAAATGTTTTCATTCCCTCTTATCACACTCATGTTCCAGACTCGTTTTCAGACGGAAAAAACAAGAAATTTTATAAACCATCAACCCCATTTCCAGACTGTATGATTATAAGCATAAGCGCAAGCATCCTTGGGCTTGACTGGACAGACCAACCATCCATAGACCAGTCCGTGATGCGCATCACGAACGCGAACTTCGTGCACTTCGACGTGGAGGACGGCAAGTTCGTCAAGGAGAAGAGTTTCGGAGCAGACGTGGTGTCAGGCACCAACGTCTCAGGAACTGGCCTCGGAAAAGACGTCCACCTCATGATCAAGAACCCTGAGAAGGAGATCGACAAGTACATCCTCGCAGGGGCCAACATGATAAGCTTCCACGCAGAAGCAGCCAAGACCCCGAAGAAGATAATAGACCGGATCAAAGCCGCGGGTGTGAGAGCAGGTATCGCGATAAGCCCATCAACGCCACTCAAGGAGATCGAGAAGCTCTTATGCGACGTAGACTTCATCCTGATAATGACTGTCAAGCCAGGAAAGCCAGGCCAGAAGCTCATGAAGACCACCATAAAGAAGGTGAAGGAGCTTCGCAAGAAGAGGCCTACGATAGACATAGAGGTCGACGGCGGCATAAACGCAGACAACGCAGGAGAACTCATAGACGCTGGGGCGAACATATTGGTCTCGGGCAGCTTCATATTCAACCACCCTGATCCGAAGGTGGCGATCGACCTCTTGAGGAACGCCTGAGGAAAAATATAAGACTAGCCTGAAGAGCGGATAAGAACCGAATGCTTGAAAATGATACCTAACCTCTTCTCAAAGCTGCCGATCCCCGGCAAGATCCCTGCAGGTCTAGAACGAGCCGTCAGGGACCTCAAGAGGAAGAACAGGACCAAGGAGTCCTTCTTGCGGGCAACCTTTGACTTCCTCAGACAGAAGTACACCCTAAGCAGGATGAAGGTGATACTGGAATTTCCAGAGCTCTTCAAGACTGACCTTGAATACCTGTGGCGCAGGACAGGCCACCTGCATTGCACCAACGTCAATTACCTCTTGCGGGTAATGCTGGTGAAGAGCGGACTCTTCAAGGACTCAGACATCAAGCCAATGAACACGAACACCTGGTTCGTGATGCCTCACCAATACTTGCGAGTCGATGTGACTGATAAGAATGCGAAGGCCGGAGGCGCTCGCAAGGAGATTGACGTCGACATATCCACTTATGATTTCGGCATACCTTACGGAAGCCACGCAGGAGGACTCCGCTGCGGAAGCCTCTTTCCGAAAAGAGATAATCGCTAGCCATCTAATTTTCTATCAGCATGTTAAGCACGGCTATGTGTTTGTCCTAGCACTTCTTCTCCTTGTTCAGGCGCGAAATCGTGTCCTTCTGGCTGATTATCACTGCCTTAATTCCCCTCTTAGCATTCTTTTATAATCTCTTTTCTTTCTTCCTCACGCCAGTCTTCTTCTGAATTGGCGAAGCAAACGTCGCAGGCCCTTTCTCCTTCTCTACGGAAGCGAGCCTGATCTTCAGCTCGTCGATATTCCTCTTCAGCTCGACCATCTGGATTTCCCTGCCGACCGCCATCTTGTTGAACTTCTCAAGCTCCTCGTTCTTCCTCTGGAGGTCATCCTTTATTCGCTCCAGGTCTGCATTGGCTTCAGCCAGGTTCTTCCTGGAAGACTCCACCTCTATGAACTTGTATGTCATATTGGTGATCATTGACTCTATGGACTTCGACAGGCTCCCGATCTCATCATCCCTTCTGGTCAACGAATCCTCAACGTTGGTGTCGAGATTCCCTCCAGCCACGTTCTTTGCGACCAATGATATCTTGGCCAAAGGCCTTGTCAGGGTGTCTGAGAATATTATTGCGAAAAGGATGCAGGCCATGCTTATGAGAGCGAGGGCCAGAATCCCTGTGGTTATCATGGCTTGGTGCGTGACCTGGATGTCTTCCTTGAGCCGGGTTGCGTATGCCAGTTCCTCAACAGTCAGCGAGGCAGTGTTCTCTATCATGTAATACTCTACTTTCCTAGCGTTCTCATAGATGTAGATGGCCCCGATGAGCTTCCCGCCTTTTATCTCCGTGAGGCCCTTGTCGCACTCTGACATGATGTTCGTGATTATGTTCCTAAGTCCCCTGTAGTGTACCCTGCTCTTCTCGTTCACGATCGCCACGTCAAGCTGCAGTATGGTATCATCAAGCTCTTTGTGGATCTTATCATAGGCAGCATACCGTTCAGTGCTCTTAGGGCTGTTTATGATGTTGTAATACGCCTGGACGAAATTAGGGATTAGCTCCACGAACCTGTTCTCAAGGACGAGGTTGTCTGTTGTCCTGTCATACGCGTCCACAATCCTGAAATGGATGACCAGGAAGACTACGTTTAATGATATCAGGGCCAGGAGGACGATTCCGAATGCCAAGGCGAGCTTTGTCTTTATGCTGCCCAGCCCGAACTTCTTATCATTCTCTTCCATTTCAAGACCTTCTCTGCGACAGTGACTTGAGGCTCTTGCGTTCCAGCCGCCCTCGCGGCAGACTTAAGATTATCGCCTGCAAAAAAAAGGGAAAACCCCCTCGCGTCCCCCTCAAGATAATCCACCTCTTCTTCCTGAAGGGAACATAAAAAAACAATTTGCATGGCCATGCATCCTGGCCTCAAATATTCATCGGCATATCTGCGTTCGGTCTCTACTGCGTCGCAGGCCTCTCTGATGCCGGCACGTTCTGGTAGACCTCTTCGTATGAGTGGAATCCGTCAGCAATGACCGTCTCCATCATGTTGTCCTTAGTGACTCCGACGACGTCAAGCAGGTATGAAGGGACGTCTATCTTGCCGTTGTTCACGGTGCTGGTGCTCTCCACACTCTCTCCTTTTGCGAACTGCACAGCGATATCCGCTGCCTTGTAGGCAATGGCGCTGAGCGGCTTGTAGACCGTGACTGTCTGGACTCCCTCAACAACGCTCTGGCAAGAGCCAAGGGACGCGTCCTGCCCTGAGACCGGCACCTTGCCTGCCAAGCCCTTCTCTTCCAAGGCCTGGATAGCTCCAAGGGCAGTGCCGTCGTTTGCAGCGACAACAGCGTCTACAGTGTTCCCTGCATCAAGGTAAGCCTTAAGCTGGCTGTAAGCCTCTGTCGACTTCCAGCCATCGTTAAAGACATCAAGCACGACCTCTATGTCTCCGCTGTCTATGAGCGGCTGGAGGACATTGAACGACCCCTCCTTCACGAGGTGGGCGTTGTTATCAGTATCAGAGCCTCCGAGATAGGCGTATTTGCCTTTAGGCGCGACGTTCACGACCGCCTTCGCTTCTTCCTCTCCGACCTTAACGTTGTCGAACGAGATGTAGAAGTCAAGGTCGCTGTCCTTTATCAGGCGATCGTACGCGATCACCTGTATGCCTGCGGCGTGGGCCTTCTCGACTATGCTGCTTGTCTTGACGCCGTCATGAGCGATCACGACGAGCACGTCGACACCTTGCAGTATGAGGTTCTCTATCTGGGAGTTCTGGATTTCAGCATCCAAGTCGGCTGAGACTGCAATTACAGAAGCTCCAAGCGCCTCTGCGCGCTGCGTGAATAAGTCACGGTCCCGCTGCCACCTCTCAACCCTAAGGTCAGACATGGAGAGGCCGATGATGATCTGATCATCAATGACAACGCCTTTCTGCTCATCCGCTGCCTTGTCTGTCGGTGCGCTTGCACAGCCCGAGAGTAGCGTGGCTGCAACGAGCATCAATAATACGAATACGTCCAAGAATCCCTTTCTCATATTTGTCACCTCAATTTTCTTATCTGACAACTTTATGGCCTATTTTTCAAAGGCTCACCCTTTCTCTTGGATTATTCCTATTAAAAGGTTTCTCTTTTTAAAGGCTTTAGGCATCTCGTCAGAAACACCTCAAGATGCAGAAGGATGATTACCTTTAAAAACAGCCTGCACTCACCTAGCTGTATGAAGATACTTAAAGTCCCCTTCGGAGCAGGGGCTATGACTAGGAAGCAAGGCCTGGAGAGAGGACCAGACTCCGTGATAAGGTTCTTGGACGCGTTCTGCATGAACGAGTCAGGCCTCTTGCCGCTCTATGAGGTCGAGGATGTGGAAGTCTACCAATCTAACATAGGCGCATCTCACGAGGCAGCCTATCGGGCGGTAAGCAAGCTCTGTCAGGACAAGGAGTTCTTTATAGTCCTCGGCGGAGACCACTCGATCACGCACCCTTCTTTCAAGGCGTTCGCCAATCATAACCCCGGCGCTGGATTCATAGTCTTCGACGCCCACCCGGACGTAGAGAGCCACCACCAGCCGCCCACGCACGAAGACTATCTGCGAACCCTCATAGACGACGGCGTAGTGGACGCTGACAAGGTCATCCTGGTCGGGACCAGGAACTCTACTAAAGACGAGAAGAGGTACCTTGAGGAGAAGAAGATAAAAAACTACACTCTGAAGGAGATAAGCTTTGAGGGTGTGCGCGAGGTGTGCGACTCGATAATGAGCGTCGCCAGGCAATGGCCAAAGGCCTACTTGTCAGTCGACATAGACGTCTTGGACCCGGCTTTCGCGCCAGGCACAGGCTACCCTGAGCCAGGAGGGTTGACAAGCAGGGAACTCATATACCTTATCCAGAGGCTCAAGCTCATGAGAAACATCGGCATGGCAGACCTAGTCGAAGTCAACCCTGAAAAGGACGTCGGTGATGTGACTTCGAAGCTGGCAGCCAAGCTGATAATAGAGCTGAGCTGAATCAGGCAAGCTCTTCAGGCTTGACCACTTCCTTGCCCTTCTCCTTCTTGAGCTCAAGAAGCCGCTCCTTCTGCTGCCTTACGTGGGCGTGGAAGACCTCAGGCACGCCTTCCTCGACAGCGTAGATATTCTCGATGCGATCCAGCCTCTCGACCAGCTTCTTGATCCGAATCGAGAACTGACGGTCGTACTGCTCTTTTGTGTATTCCTTCTTGAAGATCTGCCTGAACAAGGTCTTGACGTCCTCGTACTTCGGGATGAATCCTATAGGAGTCTCTATGGCCTCGTACTCGCCATGGACCCTTCCCTCCATCCAGAGAAGCCAGACCTTCTTGTCGACCTTGTCATTCAGGAACTTGTCCCCTTCCTTGAGGAAGTAATTGGTCGCGAATATCCTGGGGCAATAATCGAGGTCGTCGCCGAACTTCAAATGGTTCTCGATGTACTTGCCAAGCGGAACAACCAAGAAATCCATGTTAGCCATCGGGTCGTGGGCGCGTATGCCTTCTGAACCGATCTTTGCAGCAGTGGTCTCAGACTCGACAGCCGCTGCTATGAACACGCCATGAGACCAGCTCAAGGACTCGACGACCGGCGGGCTCGTGTCAGAATCCCTTCCGCCATAGATTATGCCGGACACAGGAACTCCCTTAGGATCGTTGCTCTTCTCATCGACGTTTTCAAGCTCTGATATCCTGATAGTGTATCTTGCGTTCTTATGCGCCGGCAAGACTGGCTTGCCGTCAGGCCCGTTCATACCCTTGCGCCACTCGCCTGAGAAATTAATGCCGGCCTCAGGAAGATCCTGACCCATGCCGAGCCAGTAAGGCACGCCTTCCTTGACAAGGATGTTTGACATGATAAGTTCCCTTGGAGTGGTCAAGGCCTTGTAGATTACAGGGTCATCCACTGGGTTTATGTCCTGGATGATCCCGAAGATGCCCTGCTCGACGTTGGCGGCATAAGCCCTGCCATCACCGCCCTTCTTAAGATACGCGATGTCATCGCCGATGATGGATTGGTTGGGTATCATCGCAGTTGAGGTTTTGCCGCAGGAAGAAGGGAATGCGCCTGTGAAATAAGTCACCCTGTCTTTGTGAAGAGGCCTTGCGCCCATGATGAACATGTGCTCACAGAGCCAGTCCTCCTTGTTAGCCTTAGAGATGGCAAGCCTGAGAGCCAGCTTCTTGAGACCCACGCTGTTGCCAGCGTATTGGTTGTTCACCGTGAAGACTCTCTCCTCCTCAAGGTCTATGTAGATCCTCCTCTTGTCTACGTTCTTGGTGTTCTTGCGCTCGTCAAGCTCGCCGGCAGAGTGGACGAAGTGGAAGAACTTGTCATCTCCCTTCAAACGCTTGAACTCATCGTAGCCTTGCCTGTAGAGGATGCACTCACTGTGAAGGACATAATACGAGTCTGTCAGCTGGAGCGCGGGGATGGAGAACATTGAGTTCTCAGGCCCGAGGCAGAAGAAAGCGACGACCATCTCCTTTCCCTTCATCGACCCTTCAAGGAGACTGAGGACTTCCTTCAAGCCCTCTTCCTTGTCGATCGTGTTGATGGACTTCGAGAGGCTCTGGCCCTTAGGCAGGAGGACCCTAGTATTCTTGGCCTCCCTTCCCTGGTCGTAGTAGCCGTCGAAGTGGACTGTGTGGCCACCCATACGCAGAGGAGTCTCCTCGCCCTTGACAACGCTCTGAGCCCTCGCAAACTCCAAGTCCTTCTTAGAGCCGTCAAGCACCACGATCCTGTCAGGCTTGCAGAGGCCTGCGTATCGCTCTACAATCGCCTCTACATGCTTGTTCTTCACACCCTCAAGCTTCTTCCTGCTATCATCATCCATCAGCTTCTTCCATCCTGACACGTCTACATCACCTTCGCCTATTTTTCTGTCTCTAGTCGTTATCTTAAATCAATCTTATCATACAATTTATGTCCTCTTCCTGTTGTCACTAGCATTCCTTGCAGGCCTTGAAGATGCTCTCGAACAAGCCCGCGATGGCATCTTTCCTGACGGCAGAGAACGCGATCCTAAGGAGCTTTCCCTGAGCAATCACGCCGACGTCGTGCTTCTCAAGCAGATTCTTCCTTACCTTCTCAGAGTCTCTTGACTTGATATTGACGCACATGAAATAGCCTGAGTTGAAAGGCAAGGCTTCAAACTCTTCCTTGTAGCCAGGATTGCTCTTGAGCACCTGCTCTACCTCGTCAAAACGCTGTTTCATAGTCTTGAACTTCAAGGTCTTATCATCCTCGTAACCAGGATCGGCCATGGCGGCGAGAATGAGAGATTGGGACAGATGAGGCGCCATCGAGATGTTGCCCCGCACAGCGCCAGCTGTCTTTGACTCGAGAGCAGAGTAGAGATCTTTCTTAGCATCCTTGACGCCGAAGGTTATGAAGCCGACCCTGAAGCCCCAGACATAATCCTCCTTAGTCGGGCCGTCGACCTTGACTGCGAGCAGATTCTCGCTCGCGCCTGCTAAAAGAGAGAACAATGACTCCTTGAAGACGTCTTCCTTGTAGAAGAACCCGAAGTAAGCGTCGTCACAGACTACGAGCGTCGGGTTGCCTGCGTCGGCATGCTTCACTAGGAGGTCCCTGATCTTCTGAGCCTCCTGGACTGTCGGCGCATAACCCGTCGGATTGTTAGGGAAATTCAAGACAACCATGGTCTTGCCCTTGCTCTTCGAAAGCGAGGACTCCAAGCCCCTGAGGTTGAAGCCTCTTGCACCCTCATCAAACGTCTTGAACAGGTCAAACTCAGCACCAAAACCGTTCCTGAAGACCAGGTCGTAGTTCTCCCAGTAGAAGTCAGGCATTATGATCTTGTCACCTTCATCCACGAAGAGATAGCCTGTTATGCTGAGGCCGTGGGTAAGCGCGCTCGTAGCCACTGGACTGCTAATCTCAGACTTGAGAGAAGGGTTCTTCTTCAATATCTGCCTCTTCCAAGCCTCTCTTATATCTGGCCGACCAGAACCAGGCGCATAGGGGAATACCTCCTTCTTAGGGAGGCTTATCTTATTCGCAATCGAGCTTAAGCACATGGGAGAACCATCATCCTCAAGCGCAATCCCGATAGTCGCGTTAGTCTTCTTGCCCTTAGCCTCAGCAGACTGGGACAATATGCCTGCTTTAGGGAAAAAGATAGCCTTACCCTTCCTGGAAAGCAGACCCAAGACTGCCTTGTTGGCGCTCTCGATCGACCTATTTAAGACTTCAGCCTCGCTACTCACACTCCCCATGTTGACTAGAACCCCCTGATCTTATTTAAGGTATATACGCAGAACTTATTTATAAAATTTACCAGAAAGAATGCGCTACAAGACTCTCTTGGCAAGAGCCCACGCCTAGGCAACCCATGAGACCTCACAGAAAACCATCGCCAACAAAACCATTGTTTTGAGCTTACCGAATGGCAAGCTTTATAAACCCTGCCTTTTTCTTGTCCCCCTATGGGACGCATTAAGACCAGGAAAGTAAAAGCAGTGACCATGGACTTGCTAGAGGAGCACAGGGAGAAGTTCGGCACAGACTTTGACGAGAACAAGCTTAAGGTTTCAGAGCTTACAGGAGTCGAGTCAAAGAAGCTAAGGAACATCATAGCCGGCTACCTGACGCGCCTAATAAAGTCCGGAAACAACTAGAGTAGCGACTTCTAAAAAAAACAGACTTGGCCTTAAGCTGAGAGACAGCGGTCCTAGATGATAGAGGGAGAAGATTGACTGAGGACAACTCCGTATTCATCGGGAACAAGCCCTTCATGAACTACGTGACGAGCGTCGTCGTCCAGTTCACCACGAAAGGAGCCAAGGAGGTGATAGTCAAAGCCAGAGGCAAGTTCATAAGCCGGGCAGTAGACGTGTCCGAAGTCGCCATGAAACGTTTCTTAAAAGACCAGATCGGACTAAAAGAGATAAGGATCGACAGCGAAGGCTTCACCAACAAGGAAGGCCACGACGTACGAGTCTCGACGATCGAGATCATACTCAAGAAACTGTGATGCCAAGATTCTATAACAACATGCACATCTTATGCTCTCTTTCTTAGGTCTGTTGAAATCATCAAGCGCCGCCAAGATAAGAGGAATGACCAAACCAGGCGGCGGTTCTTCTCAACAAAAGAAAACCTTTAAAACCAGCCACGCATCCTAAACACTCATTGGGCGCGTAGTATAGCCTGGATAGTACACTTGGCTTCGGACAGCCTTTTGCCCAAAACCAAAAGGCTGGCGAAAAGCAGCGGGCATAAAGCAAAAACGCTTTAGCCCACTAGTCCAAAACGCCGGTGTCTTATGCAAAATGCTGTGGAGATACCAGGAAACTCCGGTTCGAATCCGGACGCGCTCACTCATTTTTTCCTCTTTTAAATGAATAACTCTTTTAAATCGGCTGATTCTTCTTTGCTTCTATGAAGCTGCTCCTTGTTTATCCGCCGTTTTGCACGCCCGCGTCTCCTCCTTATTCTATCGCTAACATCAGATCCTTCCTGAAGGCTAATAGCTTTTGTCCTGAGGCTCTTGACTTGAACCTGCTCTTCCACATGAAGAGGTTTGTGCGTTTCAAGGATTACTCCCAGGGCTTAAAAGCAGGATATGATCCTGCCGAGTACTTGAGGGTCTCTCTTGAGTTTCGGGAAGAGTCCAAGGCTGCTTATTCTGAGAGCAACAAGAGGGTGATTGCCGGGGAGAAGCCTGAATTGTTTGATGAGCTTTTTGATATGATCCTTGAGAGGAAGCCTGATGTGGTGGCTTTTAGCGTAGTCTATTCGAGCCAGGCGTTCTTTGCGCTCTCCCTAATCACTGCCCTTAAGATGAGCGGTGTTAAGACTATTGTCGGTGGGCCTGCTGTCAACCAGGCAGTCATTGCCGCGGCTGATCATTATTGCGAGGACAAGGTCGCGCTTTACAACTTGCTCTCTGGGAACGAGTTCTCTGGCTCTGACGAGTGCGTGATCGATTATGATATCTTCCCGCTTGCTGACTACTTCGTGCCTGAAGTCGTCCTCCCGCTCAAGACCTCTAACACCTGTTATTACAAGCAATGCACTTACTGCACTCATTACGACAAGAACAAGTATCGAGAGTATGATCTTGAAGTCATTAGGGAGAGTGTCAAGGCTGCCCCTGCCAAGCGCTTCTTCCTAGTCGACGAGATGATACCGAAAGCCAGGCTGCTAGAGCTTGCAAGGATATTCGCGCCTTTAGGCATCACCTGGACATGCCAGCTTCGGCCGACAAGAGAACTGGACTACGACACCCTGAAGACTTTGCGTGAGTCTGGCCTTGTCATGATGATGTGGGGCGTCGAGTCAGGCAACGACAGGATACTCGGCCTGATAAGGAAGGGCACGAACGTGAAGGACGTCTCGCAAGTCCTCTCTGACTCACGCAAGGCCGGGATCAAGAACGTCGCGTACATCATATTCGGGTTCCCAAGCGAGACTAAGGAAGAATTCCTGGACACCATAGAGTTCCTGAAGAAGAATTCTGACTGCATAGACTTGGTATCGACCTCGATCTTCGGATTGCAGAAGGGCACGCCGATATTCAAGGATCCTGCAAGCTACGGGATAAAAAATATTGTCCTGTCAGAGAGGACTGTGCTGGAGCCGAAGATAACCTACGAGACTGATGGCGGGCTCTCAGCAGAAGACGCTAAGACCTTCAGGAAGAAATACAAGAAGACCCTTGAGAAGCTTGACAAATACCCGAAGACCATGAACTTCTGGCGGGAACACATGCTCTGCATGATCAAGTGAGCGAAAGAGAGAAAAGAGAATTATCTCCTAATCATCATTTCTAGGACTGTTTTTCTAGGACTGTTGCTTACCCTAGAACAAGTGTATCCCTTTCAAACAGTTCCTTATAAGGTCTTTGCAGTTCCTTGCCTTGTGTCTCAGGTCACGGTCGTCCGTCGCCCTGTCTATCTGCTCCAGCTTGTCAAGCAGCCTCATCAAGAGTCTTATTATGTCTCCTTCGAGCATGTTGGTGTTCTTAAGTATGTCTATGAATCCCTTGTCCTGGTAGACTGGGTTGATGATGGCTGTCATCCTGATCATGTTCTTGGGCCAGTCCCCTTTCTTAAGATAAGGGTGGTTCCTTATCATCTTCTCAAGGTTCCTTATGGCCTTTGTCGGCGTCACGTCGTAGAACTCGACTTCGCGCCTCTCCTCAAACGTCAACGCCGCTAGGACGACCAGCATCTGGTACTCATCAAGGCCGAAGTCCACGCTTCCGGCGAAGAGCTGGCTTATCTCGATCTCCTCTGAGAATATCTGGGTCGTGAACATGCCAATCTGCGTCAGCTTCCCTTCTGAATCGATGTAGCCCATCTTGCTCAAGTCTTTGACCAGGCTATCGTATCGTCTACGGATGGTGTTCAAAACCCTCATCTGGTCCTTCTTCCCCTCGAGCCGCTGGAACGTGAAGAAGTTCATCTGCAATATGATGTTTATCTCTGCAGCCGTATGGATGTTGATCATGTTAAGCACTGTGTTCGGGGACAGCCTGAACTGGCTCAATATGGGAAGGTCGTCTCTCTTTGTGAACAGCTCTATCTTCTTGATCTCGTCAAAACTGCGATTGACGACTGAGACTGACAATCCTTCCTTGTCAATCCCTCTTCGGCCGGCCCTCCCGCTTATCTGGAAGAACTCCTTGCTGTTAAGATACCTAAAGCCAGTCTCGGTGTACTTGCGAAGCCCATCGAAACATACAGTCTTAGCAGGCATGTTGATGCCGACGGCGAAGGTCTCTGTCGCGAACAAGACCTTAATCAACCCTTCACCGAAGAGCTTCTCCACGATCGCCTTGGTGTCAGGAAGAAGTCCTGCGTGGTGGAACGCGACGCCCTTAGTCAGGCATTCCCGAAGCTCTTTTGTGGAGCTGAGCGACTTGACCTCCGGGCTCAAAGACGCGTATGATGATGACACGATGCCAGTCATCCTGCGATCCTCCTCGCTGCTTAGATAATTATGCGCCTTTGCAAGCGTAAGCGCGTACTCCTGAGTCCTCGCCCTGGAGAACACGAAGTAGATGCAAGGAAGCTTTCCCTGGCGCTCCAAAATGTTGACTAGCTGGCCTGGCTTTGGCTTCTGGACGCGTTGCTGCCTGAAAAACCTCCTCTTATTGCCAGCGTCCTCATACCTAGGATACTTGTCAAGCTCCTTCTTCTTAGAGATCTCCTTCAAGTTAGTGATGCCTATGTCAGGGTCATAGAATGCGATCTTCAAAGGTACAGGCCTGACATCATACTTTATTACGGTCACGTCATGGCCTTTTATGCTCTTGACCCACTCAGCGAACTCCTCGCTGTTAGGGATTGTTGCCGAGAGGAACAGGAAGCGCACGTGGGTCGGGCTGAAGATTATCGACTCCTCCCAGACGTATCCCCGCTCGAAGTCGCCCAGGTAGTGTATCTCGTCCATGATGCAGTAAGAGACGGAGTCAAGGACAGAGTCCTTGGTGATGGCCATGTTCCTGTAGACCTCGGTAGTCATTATGAGGATCTGAGCGCGCGGATTGATGACTAGGTCGCCTGTTATCAAGCCAATCTTGTCTTCTCCGTATTCAGAAGTGAAGTCTTTGTACTTCTGGTTGGACAAGGCCTTGATCGGCGCGGTGTAGATGACGCGTCCTTCACCCTGAAGCTCCTTGTCGATTATGTAATCAGCGATCAAGGTCTTTCCGCTGCCAGTAGGCGCGCTGACAACTACTGAGTGCTCGCCGTCCACTGCGTTGATGGCGTCTTCCTGGAACTGGTCAAGGTGAAACCCGTGGAAATCAGTCATACAAAAACAAAAGAGCCGGCAGGGCTTATAAAGTTTTAGAAATAATCCTGCAAAAGACTATCTTTCTAACTCTCAAAGAACACTCTTCTCACGCTCTTGAGCTTCAAGACTCTCTTGATCAGGTCTTTCAGGTGCTCGAGGCTCCTTGGGATGACCATGAACGAGCACTCCATGTCGTTAGGCCCTGTAAGCTTGGCCTTTGCCTCTTTTACCTCAAACCCTGCGCTGGCGATCGTGTGCAAGAGGTCGGCTAGGAGGCCGCTTCGTTCCTTGGCGCTTATGAAGAACCTGATCTTCTGGTTGAAAGACTCCTTCCAGAAAACTTTCAGCCAGCGCTTCTCCTCCTTTGCAGCCTGCTTGCACTCTGGGCCGTGGACTGATATCACCCTCTTCTTAGTGGCAATCCCTACGATGTCATCGCCTGGAATCGGATTACAGCACTTCGCAAGCACGCACGCGGCGTTCGTGAACTCCTTGCTCTCGACAAGATAAGCCTTCTCTCCCTCAGCGACCTTGACCTTCGGGATCCTGTAATGGATTGCAGGCAGGTTATCATGCTCTTTTAGCGCCTTCCTGATCTTCTGCCTCGAGTTCGCGCTCCTCACCCACTTGATCCAGTTCCTGTGAGGACGCTGGTTCTTGTTAGTGATTATCTCGACGACATCACCTTTCACTAGCGAGTGCTTGAGCGGCACGAACTTGCCGTTCACCCTGCCAGCAATCGCCTTGTACCCGACTTGTTCGTGGACAGTGAACGCGAAGTCAAGCACGCTAGCCTCAGCAGGCAGCTCCTTGACGTCTCCTTTAGGAGTGTAGCAGTATATCTTGTCTCCGAAGACATCGACCTTGGTGGCTTCCAGGAACTCCTGATTGCCCTCGCTCTTCTGCAAGGCAAGGACTCCTTTAAGCCAGCCAACCCTCTTCTCGAAGGAATCATCAGACCGGATGCCTTTGTACTTCCAATGCGCGGCAAGCCCTTCCTCTGCGAACTCATCCATCTCCTTAGTCCTGATCTGGACCTCGACGATCTTGCCGTTTGGAAGCTTGACCACAGTATGTATAGACCTGTAGAAGTTAGGCTTGGGATTCGCGATGTAGTCCTTGATCCTGCCTTCCAAGGGCTCGAGCTTCTCGTGAAGTATCCCAAGCACGCTGTAGCAATCCTTGGTCTCAGGCACGAGTATGCGGATCCCGAGCAGGTCGCGTTGCCTGTCAAGACTGATGTTCTTCTTGATCATCTTCCTATAGATGCTGTAGATATGCTTAGGCCTGCCCTTGATATTGAGAACTGATACCTTGCCACGCAAGAATCCTGATACCAGCTCGATCGCGTCGTGAACGTACCTCTCGCGCTCCTCGCTGCTAGCCTTCAGGAAACGGTCGATCTCAGAATACTTCTTAGGGTTGAGAATCTTGAATGCGCTGTTCTCAAGCCTGACCCTCACCCTCTCGTTGCCCAAGCGGTATGCGAGCGGAGCGTAGACCTCAAGGGCCTCCTCGGCGATTCGGTCCTGCTCTGCCTTTGAAAGATTCTCGATGTTCCTGAAGTTATCTATTTCGTTCGCCAGCTTGACCACGATCACCCTGATGTCAGCTATCGTAGTCATCAAGATCTTCTTGATGGCCTCTGCCTGGAGGCTTGGGTTCTTGCTCTTGATCTCCTTGATCTCAGAGACACCTTTGATGATCGAGAACACGTCCTTGCCAAACCCCTTCTCGATCTCATCCTTGTGCTTCTCGAGGCTGTGGAGGATGCCTGCCAGGACCGCTTCTGGGCCGCTGCCCATCTCAGCGAGAATCTTCCCCACGTTGAAATTATGGAAGTGCCAGAATCCCCCTGAGATCCTCATCTTGTCGCCGAACTTCTCCTCGGCGAAGACGAGCGCGCTCTCAAAAAGAGAGATGTCCTTAGCAGAATAACCCTTATCCTTACAGATTGCTAAAAAGTCCTCTTTCTCGCTCCCCATATAGCATATATTGGATGAAGAAGTATTTAAAGATTGTTAACGATGATACTACAAGAAGAGAGCCTGCGTCACCGACGCCGCGCTTCGTCTAATCAGGCATCTGACTAACGCATACGCTTCTAGATGCGAGGTTATTATTCATTGTCAGACTTCACTAGGTGGAGTCGCTTCTGACCGCTAACAGAACTCCACTTCCCCATCCATGTACACACCCTTGTCGAGGCGAACCGGCCGCCAGTCATCCATGACCAGCTCCGCGCCCAGCCAGCTGCTGAGCTCTTCTGGGTTGCCGATGGTCGCGCTAAGGCCTATTAGCTGCAGGTCTTTTATCATGCTCCGCAGGATCGTGATGAGGACTTCCAATGCAGGCCCCCTGCCCGCGTCGTTAAGTAGGTGGATCTCGTCCACGACGACGGTCTTCACGTACTTTAGCCACGGGCTCTTGTGCCTGATGAGGCTGTCGAACTTCTCGCTCGTCGTGATGATCAAGTCGTACTTCTCAAGGTAGCTGTCGGCAGAGTCGATGTCTCCGCTGCTGATCGCGATCCTGATGTCAGGATAGTCCTTCTTGAACTGCTTATACTTCTCGCTTGCGAGTGCGCGAAGGGGCACGACGTACACGCACTTGCCCTTGTCATGGATAATCGCGTTCAGGAATGCAAGCTCGGCTATCAAGGTCTTCCCGCTGGCAGTCGGCGTGCACACGAGAAGATTCTTGTCCTCAAACAATCCTGCCTTGACACTCTTGGCCTGGCCAGGGCGGAACTGAGAAAAGCCGCGCTTCTCGAGAAGCGCATAGACCTTTTCAGGGATTTGTTTTTGCAGATCTGAGATCTTCAATCTTTCACATCTCCTCTGGCGCGTCTATTCCCAGGAGCGACAAGCCCAGCTTGATCTGGCCTGCTGCGTGCTCTATCAATGCGAGCCTCGCCTCCTCGAGCTTCTTGTCATCTTGGATGATCCTGTTTCTCTGGTAGTAGCCGTTTATCATCTGCGCGAGGTCAAGGACGTGCCTTGCGAGTATGTGGGGCTTGTCGTGCTGGATCACTTGCTCTATGGCTTGCTCGAATCCGAGCATCTTCCTCGCGATGATCGCTTCCTCTTCTCCGCAGAGCGCGTCTACGTGGAGCTTTGGCTCCCTCTTGGACTTTCTCAGGATGCTCTTCAGCCTTGCGTGGGTGTATTGGATGTAAGGCCCTGTCTCTCCCTCGAAATCAAGCACCTCGTCCCAGTCGAATAGTATATCCTTATTCCTGTCGTTCTTCAAGTCGTAGAATAATATTGCGCCGATGCCTACCTTCTCAGCCACCTTCTCCTTGCCTTTAAGGTCGGGGTTCTTCTCCTTGATGATATCCAGGCTGAGGTCCACTGCCTTCTTAAGCACGTCCTCTATGAATATAACCTGCCCCTTCCTTGTAGACATCTTGCCAGTCTCGAACATGTAGAGCCCATGGCTCACGTGGAAGCAGTCCTTCTCCCAGGAGTATCCCATCTTCCTTATTATGGAGAATAACTGCTTGAAATGGAGTGTCTGCTCGCTCCCGACCTCGTAGAGGATCCTGTCGAAATGATAATGCTTCTTACGATAGAGTATCGCCGCCAAGTCCCTGGTGGTGTATATCGTGGACCCGTCTTTCTTAAGGATGATCGCGGGCGTCTCTATGCCCTCATCCTTCAGGTCGACGATGAACGCTCCCTCGCTCTCGACCAGAAGCCCCTTCTTCTTGAGATCGTCAACCACAGAGTCCATCTTGTCATTGTAGAACGCTTCCCCGGCGTAGCTGTCGAACTCCACGTCAAGCCTCTTGTAGATCTGCTTGAACTCCTCCAGGCTCAGCTCACGGAACTCTTTCCAAAGCCTCATGTTCTCCTTGTCGCCATCCTCGAGCTTCTTGAACTCGAGCCTGGCCTCATCCTCTAAGGAAGGGTTTTTCTCAGCTTCTGAGTGGAACTTCACGTACAAGTCGAGGAGCTTCTTTATAGGGTCTTGGTGCAGGTCGCACGGCCACTTCTTGTAAGCCACGATGAGCTTGCCGAACTGCGTGCCCCAATCACCGAGGTGGTTTATGCCGACCGCCTTCCACCCCGCGAACTCATACACTCTCTTCAGCGCGGCGCCTATGACTGTGCTTCTCAAGTGGCCTATACCGAAGGGCTTGGCGATGTTAGGGCTTGAATAGTCTAAGACCACTGTCTTGTTGTTCTTCTTAAAGTGAACCTTCTTGAAACTCTCCTTTACGAGCTCTGATTGGGATATGAAGAAATTGATGTAGGACCCGACGGCTTCTATCCTCTCGACTGCTCCTTTTGGCTTGAGCTTTATCTGGCCTGCAATCTCCTGGGCTATTGCCTGCGGAGCTTTTCTGAAAGCCTTTGCAAGGCTAAAGCAGGGAAATGCGTAGTCTCCTAGTTTCGGGTCGGGCGGGACTTCCACGAGCTTGTCGGCATCTTCTGCCGATAGCTTGGTCTCCTTTGACAGTAGCGCGATTACTTCCTTCCGAAACATCAAAATACACCCTTTTCACTGGAATACTCACCTCAGGTTTATTAATGTTTTTCTAGCGCAAGCAGGTTTTCCTGTTTTCACCCCAGTTTCCATTCTTCCGAGAGAAGAATGAGGGAAAAAGCAAAACATTTATATATTGCAAATTCAAAAATTTGTTGAAGCAATAATCATAGCGGCAAATTAGAGGTGAACGTGTTATGAGAAAAGGAAGAAAAGGACAAGCGGCTCTAGAGTTCTTGACCACTTACGGCTGGGCATTCCTGGTCATCCTTATAATGATAGGGGCGCTGGCATACTTTGGAGTCCTGAACCCTAAGAACTTCCTGCCCTCAAGGTGCACGTTCAGCCCAGAAGTCGACTGCTTGGAGTCAAGGATAGTCGCAGATTCTGGAAGCGGAGACCCAATGGTCTCTTTTAGGTTCAGAAACAACGTTGGCGCAACAGCGCTCTTCAACGCTAGTGCGGTCTACATCGGCGGAAACAATCCTGAGACGACGTGTGATGGCGTTGACGGCACAGAACAGATTCCGCCAGGCAGGGTACGAGAGGTCAACTGCACATTCGATTCCGCTGACACAATCCTTCCTCAGGGCGACAAGGCTAAGTTCGAGATCACCATGAGCTACCGAAAAGTGGATGGGAGCTACTGGACCCCTGTGAAGGGAGAGATCTACGGAACAGTAGACTAGGATTAGACTAGGATTAGTCAGATGATATTCCTTAAAGTATTTAATCATATTACTATTTGAGATGGAGGTGCTTACGAAATGAACAAACGAGCACAAGCAGCCCTTGAGTTCCTGACGACATATGGATGGGCGATACTTGTAATCCTGGTAATGATAGGAGCATTGGTCTACTTCGGACTGCTGAACCCTAACAGGGCCCTGCCCAACAGGTGCGAGGTCACGACGGGAATCGCGTGCAAGGACTTCCTGATAACAAGCGACGGCTTCGAGATCATCATGTACAACAAGATGGGTGACTCAATCAAGAGCGTGAACGTGACCTCTGTTGAGAGCAACGAGTTCATAGGATCTCTCACCCTGGCAAGCGACTGCCAGATAGAGGGAATCGTCCCCGCGGACGCTGAGATGAGGCTTAACTGCTCATCTACAGGACTGTTTGCAGGCCTTGGAGGAAGCGGGCAGAACAAGGTCAAGATAGCGTTTGACATAACATACATCCCTATCAGAGGCACTTACAGCAAGACTGCCAGCGGAACGATCTACGGACCAGTACAGTAGACCTGAGCCCTAGGGAATGCCCATACTCTTTCATTTTTTATGATTTTTCCTTTTTTTTCGCGGATCAAAGAGGCGGTAAGGATATGATTTCTGGAAAACATGACGACAAGCGAGGCCAAGCGGCTTTCGAATACCTGGTAACTTATGGCTGGGCGATACTCGCAGCCATAATAGCCATAGGCGCCTTGGCCTATTTCGGCTTCATAAACCCATCCAACCTGCTCCCTAACAAGTGCAACTTCGGCCGCCAGCTGGAGTGCCAGGAATACCAAATACTCGACAATGGAGACGTCAAGATAATCTTCCGCAACAACTTCGGAAAGCCCATAAGCATCATCGACATCGATTTGGTGGAGGATCCTGGCGGGGTCACTGGCGCTCACCCATTCTCAAGCCCAGTCTACATCCCGGTGAGCGACACCAACGAGACCATTGTGACCTTAGACCCTGATTACAGGAGGTCTGCAGGGGAGAAGGTCGGCGTTAACCTCATAGTCGAGTTCACAAGGTCAGACATGCCTGGCCCGAACCATACCATTGCAGGATACTTGTTCACCGCAGTCACCAAGACCTGATGCCAAGACCCATCACAGAACCCCTGATTTCGGCCTTACCCGACACGTGTTGACAGAAAGATTTTTAAAGGAAACTGCCCTACTTCAGGATAATTAAGCGGTTGTTTCTTGAAGAGAGAAATTGTTGTGATAGAATCTCAGAGGGGAAAAAAAGGATTGTCAGCAGGGAATGAAACAGCCAGGTCTATATGTTGCGGCACGATCTTGGATCATTTGGGTTATACTTGGGTTATCAGAGAAAAAAAAGGGATATGAAAAGGTGATTTTTTGATGAATACGAATCAAATCTTGAACACAGGAACAACGACAGTCGGGATAATGTGCAAGGACTGCCTGATACTAGCCGCTGACAAGAGAGCGACTGCCGGCAACTTCATCGCGAGCAAGAACGTCGAGAAAGTCCTTCCTGTCTCTGACAGGGTAGCAGTCACAACAAGCGGGACTGTGAGCGACATACAGTTCATAACCAAACTCCTCAAGGCAGAGCTCAAGCTAAAAGAGATCAGGTCCTCAAGGGAAGCCACTGTCAAGGAAGCAGCGAACCTCTTGACTGAGCTGGTCTACAATAACGTGAGGAAGTTCTCGACGATCCCAGGAATCACGCACTTCCTCCTAGGAGGGGCTGACGAGCACCTTCACCTGTATGACTTGTACGCTGACGGCAGCATATCAGAGGTCGATGACTTCGTCTCGAGCGGGAGCGGAAGCGTCATGGCCTACGGAGTGCTTGAGGCCTACTACAAAGCAGGCCTAAGCGAGGCAGACGGCGTAGAGCTCGTCCTCAAGGCCATAAGCGCGGCCATGCAGAGAGACAGCGCGAGCGGCGAAGGAGTGGACGTCTACGTCATAAACAAGCATGGCCTCAAGAAAGTCGCTGCCAAGAGGGTCAACAAGAGCCTGGAATAAGCGAGCTAACGCCTATCTCCAGGGTTTCTTTTTGGTCGAGAATCTTGTTAAACTGTTTGCTTTTTTGCACTCGCGCCAATGAGATCATTTTCATTTTTTCATTGGCCACACTAATTTGTCGGATTAATTACAAGCTAACAAGCTATGATCTAGGAACAAGCAATCAGATGATCTTCAAGTCTTAAAAAAATAACTATTTGAAAGCTTATAATCAGGGCTTTTAATCATTTCATTTCCATGTTCACAATTTTTTTTACGGATTTTTGACTTTCCAAAGGAGGATTGATATCAATTGACAGAAATAATAGACGAAATACTAAAACAGCTTCCTGATAACAAGATAAGCGACGCGGTATTTGAAGGCGCGAACATCGTGCTCTACACCAAGAACAAGGAATTCTTCCTGGATGACCGAGGCACTGTCCGAGAGGTAGTCAACCAGATCAAGAAGAGGATAGAGCTGCGGCCCGACTCTGAGATATGCCTGGACCAGGAAGAGGCAGGCAAGATAATCAGGCAGGTCGTGACAGAAGAGGCAGGCATAGACGAGATAATCTTCGACCAGCAGAGGAGCATAGTCATAATAGACGTGCAAAAGCCAGGGATCGCGATAGGCAAACAGGGAGAGAACCTCCAGGAGATCAGGAAGAGGACCTTCTGGGTGCCCCAGATCAGGAGGAGCCCTGCGATAAAGAGCCCGATCATCGAGAACATCCAGGCAGTCTTATACCAGAACAACGATTACAGGAGGAAGTTCCTGCACAAGACCGGCCTTAGGATATACAACGGCTGGCTGAGGCGAGCCAAGAAAGAGGAATGGGTGAGGCTTAGCTTCCTGGGAGGCGCGCGCCAGGTCGGAAGGAGCTGCTTTCTCTTGCAGACGCCTGAATCCAGGGTCTTATTGGACTGCGGGATGGATCCTTCAAATGATGAAGAGGCATACCCTTACCTAGAAGTGCCTGAGTTCAACATCAAGGAGCTCGACGCAGTCATCCTGTCGCACAGCCACATGGACCACTCAGGCCTCATACCTTACCTCTTCAAGTTCGGCTACAGAGGACCAGTGTACTGCACTGCCCCTTCAAGAGACATCATGAGCCTCTTGCAGCTAGACTTCATAAAGATCCAGAAGAACGAAGGCAAGGAGCCGCTCTACTCGACAGAAGACATAAAGGAGATGGTCAAGCACACAATCACCCTTGACTACGAGGAAGTCACAGACGTCACTCCAGACATAAGGATCACCATGTACAATGCAGGTCACATGCTGGGAAGCAGCCTGGTGCACATCCACATAGGGAATGGCCTCCACAACTTCGTATACACTGGAGACCTAAAATACGGCAAGACCAACATGCTGAGCATCGCAAGCACCAACTTCCCGAGGCTTGAGACCCTCATGATAGAGTCCACCTACGGCGGAAAGGAGAACGTGATGCCAAACCCGAAGGAGGCAGACGACCAGCTGGCAGAACACATCATAGACACTATCAAGAAGAAAGGAAAGGTGCTCATGCCAGTGCTGGGATCAGGCCGCGCCCAGGAGATCATAGTCCTCCTAGATAAGATCATGCGCGAGAAGAAGATAAGCGACAAGATACCAGTCTACATCGACGGACTGGTCTGGGACATAACAGCGATCCATACCGCGTACCCTGAATACCTCAACTCGACAGTCAGGCAGCTGATATTCCACAAGGACTCAAACCCCTTCATAAGGGAGAACATGAAGAGAGTGGGAAGCGCTAAGGAGAGGAAGGAAGTCATCGAGGAGAAAGGCTCCTGCGTCATACTCGCGACCAGCGGGATGATGAACGGAGGCCCCAGCGTGGAGTACTTCAAGAAGCTGGCAGAGAACCCAAAGAACCTTCTCATCTTCACCTGCTACCAGCCAGTCGGAACCCTGGGTAACAGGATAAAGAACGGCGAGCAGGAATTCGGATTCCAGCAAGGACAGAAGGTAGAGACCATCCAGCTCAAGATGCAGGTCGAGAAACTGGAGATCACAGGCCACAGCGACCGTCGAGAGCTCATGAGCTTCATACAGCACTGCAACCCCCGGCCGAAGAAGATAATAGTGGTCCACGGGGAGAGCTCAAGATGCCTAGACCTTGCAAGGAGCATCCACAACTCGACGAGGATCGAGACGATCGCGCCAAGGAACCTCGAAGCGATAAGGCTGAAGTAGAGGCTGGATAGATATACTCTTTCATATTCTCATTTTCTTCTCACTTTTTAGTAACCTTTAAATACTCTCTTTTCCGAGAGTGGATTATCAGGAAAAGAGGATATACTTAGAGGTGCATTCGTGACGGACATCTTCTTTGAGCTAGGGATAATAATCGTCATGGCGGGTGTGGTCGCTTACTTCGCGCGCCTGCTAAAGCAGCCGCTCATACCAGCTTACATAGTCGCAGGCATACTCCTCGGGCCCTTATTCTCGGTGATAACTGACAAGGCAATCATAGACTCGCTCTCAGAGATAGGGATCACGTTCCTGCTCTTCAGCGCGGGCCTTGAGCTTGACATGAAAAAGATAAAGGATGTCGGAAAGGGAGCGGTGATTGGGGCCATAACACACATGACAATACTGTTCTTGATAGGCTTTGGAGTGTTCACGCTCCTGGGATACGGCTCCACCGTGAGCGTATACCTTGGATTGATGCTCATATTCTCAAGCACGCTCGTCGTCATCAAGCTATTGTCTGACAAGAAGGAGCTAGACACGCTTCACGGCAGGATAATAATAGGAATCCTGCTAATACAAGACCTCGTGGCGATAGTCGCTCTTAGCATCCTCAACATGTCAGGAGGATCATCGGCCTTCTCGACCCTGGCACTGCTCTTCGCAGAGGGCCTCGCAGTCTTGCTCATAGGATTCCTGGTCGCCAAGGTGACATTCCAGAACGTCTTCAAGTTCGCGGCCAAGAACGACCAGCTCCTCTTCGTGCTAACGATATCGATCCTGTTCGCATTCTCATTGATATACGCGAAGATAGGGTTCAGCGTGGCGATAGGAGCCTTCGTGGCAGGCCTGCTAATGGCGCAGCTCCCCTACAAGTACGAGATGATAAGTCAGGTGAAGGGCTTGAAGGAGTTCTTCGCAGTGATATTCTTCGTGAGCATAGGGCTCGCGCTCGAACCAGTGCCGTTCGAGTCCATAAGGCTTCCGCTGGGGATATTGCTGTTCCTGATACTGGCAGGCATACCTCTCGTGATAATGACCGCGCTGGGCCTTGCCGGCTATCGCAAGAGGACGGCTTTTTTCACAGGTATAACGCTCGCTCAGGTATCTGAGTTCAGCTTGATAATGATGAAGACTGGCCTCTCGCAGGGGCACATCCCGCAGGAGATATTCAGCCTCGCAATACTATTATCCTTGATAACGCTCACGATCACTGCTTACTTCGTGAAATACGACGAGAAGATCTACGCGCTCCTGGGTAGGAGGCTGGACTACATAGACTCTCTCTCAGCCGGAAACAAGAACGACGACTACTCGTACTCTCCTGAGGAGCATAAGCCGAAAGTGATACTAGTAGGATATGACAGGACAGGATATGGCATCCTGCAGAGGCTAAAGAAGCTTGGCAAGAAGGTGCTCGTCGTGGACATCAACCCTGACATAATCAAGAAGCTCGTCGAGCAGAAAGTCCCCTGCCTCTACGGAGACATAGGTGACGTAGAGATAATAGAGCGCCTAGGCTTCGAGGACGTGGACGTCGTGATAAGCACGATCCCTAACTTCCCAGAGACCATGCTCTTGATAGATGAGGTGCGAAAGAAGAATCCTGGGGCTAACGTGATAGTCACTGCCTATGATGGCGACGACGCGTTGAAGCTCTACGAGGCAGGGGCTGACTATGTGATCGTGCCGCACTTCCTAGGAGGAGAACACTTAGGCGTCATATTAAAAGAGCTCACTGGAAGCGTGACCAAGATGCTCAGGATAAAAGTGGCTCACCTGAAGGCGCTTGAGGAGAGGAAGAAGAGGCACCCGCACCAGGCCTGATCAGCAAGCCAGTTCATCGGCGGCTTTGCCGCTCGCCACGCCAATCAAGATATACATATCCTTAACATTTATAAATCAGGAACTCCATAAGGGACTTTAGCTAGAGGATAATATGAGAAGATGGTAGTGCTTCCAACCCACGTCGAAGACCTGAAGACCTTGCTGGTCAAGAACGGATTCTTGAAATCAAGCTCCAAAGAGAAGTACGTCAAGCAGGAGAGCGGGGAGTACGGCCTGAAAGAAGGCGGCGGCGTGAATCCTGACGACGCCGACATGGAACTCGCAGAGGAGGTCAACATCAGGGCTGGCAGCTATCTTCACACAGGATACCCTTCTCCTAACAGGCGGTATAAGCTTATCATAGAGTCATCAAGCGCCAACATAGAAGAGCCATACTACTGGCTTATCGAGCACGCGAAGCAGGACATGGCCTATCCCTTTGCAGAGAAGATAACAGACACCTTCTCGAGCAGTGAGCAAAGCGCTTTCTGGGGCGCGGCGCAGTCAAGGCTAGGCATCCAGCAAGACAGGGTAAGCCAATACCTGAGGGGCATCTCTGAGATGATAAAGCAGCTCTTCCAGCTCGTGAGGGAGCTTAGGATACTTGATGAGAAGATGGCCCCTAGGAATGAGTGGACCAAGTCAAAGGCAGCTGACCTCGCGCTCAAGGGAGAATACACTGACCTCGTAGAGAACCGCGGGGGGCAAGTCCAGCCAGGAAGCATATACCACCTCGCCCAGACAGTAGGATACACGATCCTGCCAGACCTCTTCTTCAACACACAGGTCTTCTCGCTGGATGCAATAGACTCCAAGGTCAATGAGCTCAAGTACAATCCTAACGTCAAGAACGTCCTCCGGAGGAAGCTATACGCCTTCATCAACTGGAAGACCAAGACAGACGCCGAGCTTCAGACCAGGAGGAAGTTCACCCTCAAATACCTGCGCCAGCACTGGAACACCATCAAGATGTACATGAACTGGGTCAAGCCATACCTGCGAAACATCGCGAGGATGCAGATGAACCCTGCGGATATAGAGAGTCCTGACATCGTAGGCGCGTTCGAGACGAGCGTGATAGAACTAGAGACCCTGGCGTACAAGCCAGACAAGGATAAGCATGACATGTTCGCGTGCGTCCTCATGTCTTTCAGGTTCAGGACCAGGCCTGAGATGAGCTATCACCAGGACAACTACCAGCACAAGGGCCCGATCCACATGGGAAAAGTAGAGATCGCTCTCAGGTCATACGCTTGGTCCAAGGGCCAGATAGAGGCTTACAAGAAGTACAGGCGCCAAGAGGACATGCAGCTGATGGGGCTTGTCGATACGAGCGTGAAGGACGCGATGGAAGCCCTGGGCGAAGACTTGGAGAATTACCTCTACGAGGCAGGAGAGAAGGAGTTTGCCGAGAAAAAGAAAGCGCAGGAGGCGCTTGAGAAGAAGCAGAAAGCAACCGTTGAGAGCGGCAGCATGAACGTATTCGACCCGTTCCTTGCGATCTTCCAAGGGTTTGGTGAGATGTTCTCAGTCCTCGGAGGGTCTGCAGTGTTCTCGCTGCTATCGCCTAAGAGCGGACCTAACCCGTTCGCGGCCAAGAAAGCAAGCAAGGCAGCCGCAAAGACTGCGACCTTTGACTTATACCAGATTTACAAGAACTTCAAGAAGAGCCACGGGCTCCTCTCGTGGTAGCTTGATTAGAGGATGATCATCATATGCACCTTGACGAGGAGGGATTAAGCGCAGAGGAGAAGATACGCCAGCTGATTGAGTCTGAGGAATCCAAGAGAAAAGACCTTGATGAGAAGAAGAAGGAGCTGGAGGCCAAGAAGAGAGAGATAGAAGAGCTTGAGAAGACCAGGAATAAGGAGATGTCTGCTGCTAGAAAAGCAGTCCAGGACCAGATTGAGGAGTTAGAGACTGAAGAGCGGCGCAGGTACAAGGAGCTTGAGGAGATACGCAAGCGAAAAGAGGAAGAAGCAGCGAGCCTGGAATCCCTGATTGGAGAAGAGGGGACTGCTAAGAAGGAAGCAGCTCCTAAGATGCGAGGCTACGGCGAGGTCATCGAGGAGGTCATGCGAGGCCAGCCAGGCTTCTACGAGCTCACGAACTACAACGTGATGAACCGGCTCGAGTCGCTCGCAGGAGAAGCCCAGAGCAGGCCGCTAACAGAGAACGAGCGGGAGTTCGTCGCGATGGTGGAGTACCACGCCAAGAACCTTTCAAAGGATGATTTTTACAAGGACAAGCAGGGCGCGCAGTACCTCAAGCAAGAGCTTGCAAGGGTTGACTTCATAAACAAGACGATGAAGAAGGACAGGGAGAAAGGACAGGGAGAGTATGAATTATGATATTCGGGGATTACTTCAGCGCGATGGATCGGAGCTATGGCGGGATCGAGCCAGCAGACGCGCCTTCAGAGCCAGAGGTCTCTGGTGAATTCACTACGAGCATGGGACCCCAGGAGATAGGGACCACTACTAATCCGATGCAGCACCAAGTGACTTCTTTCGCCGCTAAGATAAGGTCAGGGACTGGCAAGATCGAGCTCGGATTCATGGGAGCTGGCAAGTCGAACTCCCAGCAGCCAAGCCCGGAAGCCTTCGGCAAGAGGGATCGCGAGGACATCCGAGCCATGGCTGAGATAAACGAGATAAAAACTAGCGTGCACGCAGCCCTCCACAGCCAGAGCCTGGCCGGCCTTGGGCGCGAGGGTTTCAGCGGCGAGGCAAGGCAGCAGGCGCTGAAAGAGATAGAGCGGGCGATACACTTCGCAAGCGAAGCCACCAAGGGCGGCGCGATAGTGTTCCACACAGGGGAATGGCAGAGGCCTATAAGCGAGATAAAAGACCGGACAGGAGCCTCGTTCCTAGGATATGATGACGAGAAGGAACGGGCGATCAAGATGATAGTCGCGGACGACAGGACTGGCGAAGTGACTGGTGTACGAAAGGATCACAGGGTCTACGAGCCAGTCTTCGAGACAGTGGCTGATTACGAGAAGAGGAACAACGTCAGGCTTTCAGGGACCACTCAGAGGCTCTTTGGCGAGAACGTGACTGTCAACGCAGGCGACTGGATAGACCTGAACGGTAACGTGATAAAAGAGGAGTGGGTGCTTGACGAGAAGAAGGCCGAGAAGCTCTTCGACAGGGTCCCTAAGTGGCAGCCTGACTCGACCAACTTCGAGGTCAAGCCGATAGAGTTCAAGGACTTCGAGGAGAAGGCTGAGAAGCTAAGAGGCCTTAATCCTGAGAAGTACGGCGACATCACTGCAGAAGTCTTGTTCTACAAGACCCACCTTGCAAACCAAGTTCTCCAGGCAAAGGGACAATCCCTTTATCACGCGCAAAGATACGACCAGTACCGTGAGGAGCGCGACGCTGCAAAAAAAGCTCTTGAATTCTATGAGAAACTTGACGAGTCAATCCCTGAGGATGAGAAGTGGAAGCTCATGACACAGAAGCAAGTTGGACGCTACTCAGAGATATCCCAGTTCGTGCCTCCAAAGAACGTCTCCATAAAAGATCACTTGCAAGAGCAGCTAAGGAGGCTCACTGACGAGATGAGGCACGTCCACGAATCAAGCGCATACGCTGACACGCAAGCCAAGAAGACGCTTGACCAAATGAACCACATCCAGACTGTCGAGAAGTATGGCCTCTCGAAGACTGCCGAGACCATAGCGGCCGCGGGGATGAAGGCTCGTGATTATACTATCGCCCATCGAAAGGAGCTCAACGAGGACATCTACATGGCGCCAGAGAACTACAGGCCAGAGCAGTACGGAAGCCACCCTGACGAGATCAGGGACATAGTCCAGAAGTCCAGGGATAAGATGGCTGAGGACCTCATGAAAAGGCACGGCATGAATGCTAAAGAAGCCTCTGAAGAGGCCAAGAAGCACATCAAGGCGACGCTTGACGTGGGCCACTTCAACCTGTGGAGGCAATTCTTCGTAGCCAAGGAAGGGGAGAGCGAGGAATCCAGGGGCAAACGGTTCGAGAACTGGCTCCTTAGCGAGACCCAGAAGCTTGCAAAGGAAGGAGTCCTTGGCCATATACACCTGACGGACAACTTCGGATACGATGATGAACACCTAAGCCCGGGCCAGGGAAACGTGCCATTGAAGGAGTTTATGAAGCGGATGGAGGCAGAAGGGCTCAAGGACTTCATTGCAGAGGCAGGGAGCTTCAACGCAGAGACTGTGTTGCATGACACCTGGGCGGCCTTGGGAAGCCCTGCGTACGTGACCAGACGGGCACCTACCTTCAGGAGCGTGCACGACCAGCACTTCGGATACCACAACCCTGCGAACTACATCGTGGGAGCATACGCTCCGAGCAACGAGTGGAAGCTCTGGAGCGAAGTGCCTTTTGAGTGATTTTGGATGATTGGCTGGCGGGCCTCTGCTGTAGTTGTTGCCATGACCGCCACGACTGCCAAAAGATAACCCAAAGTTTTAAATAAGAAGATTAGCATATCATCAGAAAAAGAGGGTGAGTATTTGGAATTTGACATTCATCACAGGAAGAGACAGGTAGCTGACAGCTATTCCCGCGACGTGATGGACATCGCTTATTCTTTCAGCAAGAAGGTCTACAAGGAGTTCGCCAAGTTCATCAAGGTGATTGCGCTCTTCGGAAGCACGGCGCGAAAGAAGCACGGCACTAAAGGCGACATTGACATCCTTGTAATCGTTGATGACGTCTCTGTAGTGGTGGACCAGGAATTCGCAGAGGCGTATCGCCTGATCATGAGGAAGATCGTGGCCGAAGTCGAGCCGAGGAAGCTGCACATAACGACGCTTAAGTTCACGAGCTTCTGGGAGTACGTCCGCTCAGGTGACCCTGTGGCCGTGAACATTCTGCGCGACGGCGTCCCGATAATCGACTCAGGACTATTTGAGCCCTTGCAGATACTCCTCTACCAGGGAAGGATAAGGCCTACGCCTGAGAGCACCTGGAGCTACTTCAACAAGGCGCCTATCACCTTGAACAACGCCAAGTGGCACGTGCGCCAGGGAGTCCTGGACCTCTACTGGGCAGTCATAGACTCTGCGCACGCAGCGCTCATGAGGATGAATGAGGTGCCTCCAAGCCCGGATCACGTCGCGGATATGCTCGAGGAGAAGCTCGTAGTGAAAGGGCTCCTAGATAAGAAGTATGCGCAGACAGCGCGCAAGTTCTACGCGCTCTCAAGATCAATTCTTCATGGTCAGGTAAACGACGTCAAGGGCGAGCAGTTCGACGAGTACTGGAAAGAAGCTTCTGAATTCGTAGATGAGATGAAGAAGATAGTCGAAGGGAGAAGATAAGGAATCATTCCTGCATTTTTTTGGCTACTTTACCGCTCCCAAGGCTTCTTCTTTATGAATACGCTATCCAAGATAGGATTTTGAGCTGGCTCTGTCTTGTAATTAACAGGCTCGTATCTTGATGGTTTGATGTCGATAATTGGTGTGGGATTTGAGAGCTTGAATCGAGGCGATCTTGAATTAGTGGCGTCCAAAGATTCTCTTCGATTATGTTCAACTATCATGTTGTCCAAATCTCTTATTGCGAACTGATATTCCGGGCTGTTTGGAGGGTAGTTTAAACCAATAGGGGTGTAGCCTGTCTTCATCTTGCAAAGTATGTCAAGCGCATCTGACCTGGAGTAGAATGCTAACGGGGTTATTTTTGCCATTTGAATTCCTTATTTACTTTTTTTAATCATCCTTTTTTTTCCTTCCTGCCGAGAATAACTTCTATTATCGGATTAGTGAGGTTGTCTAGCTTGGTAAAAATAAGTGCTATCTTTGCTTATTAATAACCTTTTCTAAGATTCTATCCAAAAAGTTCCGAATCTAGCTCTAGCAGCAGCTGTGAGTCGCTTCGCAGATGCTTCTGTCCTGGCACGGGTGGGTGTAGGCTGGCTTTGTCCTGTAGGCCACTATCGGCGTGAAGTAGCCGCAATCGCCCCAGCCGTATCCGTATCCTCCTTCCAGGTCCCAGGCATGGTCGTGATAGTAGTGCTTCACGTAGAATCCGCCGTTGGGGAGCACGCCGTAGACTTGGGCGGGCTTTGCATCCAGCGGGATTGACGGGTCGACGTCTGCAGGGCTGATGCTTGCGCTCGGATTCCTTAGTACGTCAACGTATCCCTTGTCAGGATAGTAGACGTCGAGGTCCCTGTAGCCCACGAACTCGTCATAGCCGTTGAAGTCGTCGAACCTGAAATTGGACCTCGTCCCTCTGTAGTCGTTGAAGCCGATGTAGTATCTTGGGTATGGCCCCGCGACTGTCGGTATTCCGTCGTAGCCGTTATAGTAGATATAGTTGGGGCTCGCCGGCTGGAAGTCAGGGTATATTACTGGATATGCGCTCACTGCCATGATGACTGTTAAGAGCAGCATGAATGCCGCGAGTGTAGTGATTATTATTCTCTTGAACATATTCGTTCCTCCTAGTAGTATCCTACGACGTAGTAGTCGTCGCTTACCTGGCTTGCGACCCTTGCGTAGAATCTTGCGTTGTCAAGCCCATTGTTGCAGTTGCCTGCGCCGCAGCCGGTGTATCCGTACGCTCCGTAGCCGTATCCTCCTGTCGAGAGGTAGCCGTACACTACCTTGGCGTCTGGGTGGTCGAAGTATATCCCGTCTGTGTCTGGCAGCACGAATCCTGAGAGCCTGCCGTTATTGTTGTCTGCGTAGTACTTGACTGCGCTTGGTTGGTCCAGGCTGTTCGCATAGGGCCTGTTCGCGCTCGAGTAGACTTCTCCTTGGAGCGGAGGATAGTATTTTGCGAGCCAGACATCCCTTGAAGGGGTGTATCTTGAGTTGGGGTAGAACCCGAATCTGCTTCGCATGTTGTATTCTGACACGTACGCCTCGTAGCCCTTGAGGTCGTTCATCTTGATGTAGTCGTCCTTGTATTGGAGGTAGCTTTGCCATTCTGCTTCGCGTTCCGCAGTCACGTTCCTGAAGACGAAGGCTGATGTGAGGTTCGAGACTACCAGCAATGCCACGATCGCGATTATTGCAAGTGTCTTTTTCATTGTTATGCCTCTTTTTTTTGGGTTGCGGGGCGCTTCTTGCGTCCTTTTCTGGTTTGAACAGAACATCATTTATAAATTTTTCGTTTTTTTAACTACTTCTAGGTGGTTACATATTTAGGTTAGTTCTGGGGCTGGCTCACGCTAACCATTAAAGAACAAAAAAAGAACAAGAAACAACAACAAAAAGCCTAAAGCTCCTTGACGCTGAAATCCTCTTCTTCCTCATCACCAGAATCATCCTTGTCATCGTCAGAGACCATGACTGCGCCGCTCTCAGACTTCTCCTCCTCAGAACCATCATCATCCTTATCATCGCCCTCATTATCATCCTCATCAAAAGCCGACTGGACGACGTTAGTAACCATCCCTGGCTCAGTCTCAAGAACTGCCTCTTCAGAAACAACAGAAGACTCCTCCTCAGCCTGGTCAGCGACAACAGCTTCAGCCTCTGCCTGCTCATCGACACAAGCCTCATCCTCCTGACTGACCTGGATGGCCTCTGCAACTGGCTCAGCTTCCTCTTCTTCAATCGTTGAAGCAGGCTCTGTCGCTTCCTTCGCAGGCTCCTCTTCTTCAGCCGCTATGACTGGCTCTGCCGCCTCTTGCACAGGCTCCTCCTCAGCAACCTCTTCACTTATCACAAGGCTCTTAGCAACAGGCTCAGGAGCGACGTTCTCCAACACGACCGCGTCATCATCCTCAAGAGGGGTAAGGTCAGCTTCCTCCTCATCCTGCCTGACGAGCTCAGCCAAAGGCTTGGTAGTATCAAGCTCACCGAGATTGATATGCACGCGCCCAGCGCCGGACGCCAGGTTCGCGCTGATCTTCTCCATCAGCTTATGAGCGCTCTCAACCTGCGGATCCTTCTTCTCAGAAATCCCCATCCTCTCCTCGCGAGCCCGCAGGTCAGCGTTGACCTTCTTGCCCGTCGAGAGCATATCCTCAGCCATCCTATAAGCCTCGAGATCAGAAATAGCGAGCCTGTTAGCCCTCAACGTCTTTGCCAGCTTCTCAACTTCACTCCTATCAACAAAATCCATGTCCACATCACCCAACTAACCCTAAAAATAGCGGTATAAATCTTTTATGACTATTTTTTTGGGACCTGATTATTTAAAGATTGTGCTTTTACCTGCTCTCGCCATGAAGGACCCTTCCGACGAAGACAGTGTGGTCTCCTGAATCCATCTCCTGCAAGACCTCACACTCAAGCACGGCCTCAGCCTCGGCAACCCTCGGAGCATCGATCTTCTCACACTCCTTCTTAGTCACCTTCAAGAGAGAGAACAAGTCTGAGAATGAGCCGTCAGTCCCTGCATGGAAATCGATCAGGCTACCATGCTTCGCGCCCATGAAGTTGACCGCGAAACTCCCTGACTTGCTGATTGCCTTTTGGAGGTCAGTCTCCCTAGGCACACTGATAGAATAACCCATCGGGCTAGAGCCAGCCGGCATGTGCCAGTTCACGACACCCAAGATATCAGCGTCAGCTGCTTTGCCAAAGAGCGCTCTCTGAGACCGAACGCCCACCAAGACTGCTGAGTGCAGATCCTTCCTCTCAACCAGTTCCTTAAGCATGGCTTTTCTCTTGAGAACAAGGGTATTAAAATGTTTCTAAAAGAGCTTTATTATAAAAATGCTTGGGACTTGCGGACAACAGAACTGTGTTCATTTCTGAATCCACAATCCTCATCTCACTGTGTTCGATGGGGCTGCGGACAACAGAAGCTTACGTTTCTGAGCCCTCGCCCTATTTCACTTCGTTAAATGGGACTGCGGAGATTCGAACTCCGGTTACGCGGCCCCGAACCGCGGGTGATACCAAGCTACACTACAGCCCCTTTGTGTGGTTGTTCGTTGTGGGCTTGGGCGTGGTTTTAAATGTTTCTGAAAAAACACGCGGCCTCCCGGCAGCTGATTGAGCCGCCCCCAATTTTCATTTCGTTATCACTATTAAGTGACTAAAAAACCGAAACATTTATAAAGATCAAAGGAAACTAAAGAGAAAAACAAGGAGGAATCTTCAAAATGGCGACAAGACAAGAACTACCTCAAACAGAGGATTACTTTGATCTCCCTCAACCCGTGGCCGATAGCTTTGGACCATACGAGCAATACTCCATAACAGACGCTGAGCACGCGGCAGAGGAAGTCGCGTTCTGCTTCAAGATCGGCGGCGCAAGGGAAGTCAAGCTGACACCCTCAGAAGAGATGCGCGGACTATATGACGTCCTTTACCTAAAATCTAACCGGGACCAACCTGCTGTCACCAACGTGCACGCGGAAGGATTCTTCGGTATAGAAGAGCTATCAGACAAGGTCAAGGACCTGCTGGAGAAGGAGAAACCCTCGGAAGTGAGAATCATACCCCTGCAGATGCACGAAATCAATATCTGCGGCATATACTACAGCTAAGGAAACTCTTTGATAAAGTTTTTTCTTGATATGATGGACTTCTGCGGTTAGCAAAATCTGCGGATTTTGAATCCTCGAGTCCAGATTTCGAGCATAAAATCTCGTGAAGAATCGATGTAAATAATTTAAGAAAAACCCGGACTCTGCGGGCTTGATGCCTTCCGGTCAGTTTCGCGGGACAATAGATGTTCAAAGGTTATATTTATAAATGAAAAGAGTTATCTGATTATGATGCTATGGAAGCTTAATGAAATTCAAAAACTATCAATAATGAATTTTCTGTTGCATTTGGCATTTTTAAGTCCAGTCATAACTTTCTTTTTTCAACAGCGGGGATTGGATTATTTTCAAATATTGAGTCTTGAGTCAATTTTAGTATTGCTTATCATTATTTTTGAATTGCCAACGGGGATTATTGCTGATAAGCTAGGAAGAAAAAAAGCGATAATTCTTGGAGCCATTTTCCTTACGTCGGAATCGGTTCTTTTTCTGATCGCAAATAATTATTTGATTTTCGCATTGGCCTCTGCTTTAGCAGGGATTGGTGTTTCATTCTTGTCGGGATCTGTGGAGGCTCAGATATATGATTATTTGAAAGAACGTAATAAAGAGAATCAAATGAAAAAAGCAATGGGGGCATATGGCTCCGCCGCATTAATGGCGATGGTGATTTCTCCTTCAATAGGCAGCATTATTGCGAGGAATCTGTTGCCTTCTCAATTTAAACTTCTGTTATTCCTTTCTATTGCCACGAGCATTTTGGGAATTGCAGTCTCTTTATTTATTAAAGAGAAAAAGAGAACTGCTGTTAAGAAAAAGAACTCTTTTTGCATAGTAAAAGAAGGACTTGATTTGATCAGGAGAAACGGCTCATTCAAGAGAATAATCCTTTTAAGTATTTTCTCAAGCCCTTTTGTTTTCGTACTCAATTATTTGTATCAGCCATATTTCAAGATATCTAATGTGGATGTGAGCACGTATGGCGTGGTGTTTGCTTTGGCAGTGTTACTATCTGCCTTGTTGCAAAAATACGCATATTTGATAGAGTTGAACTTGGGAATGAAGAGATCAATTTTTATTGCAACGTTCGTACCTGGCATCTTGTATTTGATCATGGCGTTCGTATTTAATCCGATTTTTGCCGTGATTCTCTTTATTTTTCAAAAAGGAATTATTGGGCTTTCAGACCCTCTTTTTTCAGATTATAAAAACAGGCACATTCCAAGCAAGTACCGCGCAACGATATTATCCTTGATTTCGATGTTTACCAGCATTTATTTGCTAGTTATGAACTTGATAATTGGCAAACTTACAGACATTAATTTAAAATATTCTTTCGTTCTTATGGGGGGCATTGTAATCCTCGCGTCGGTGACATTAAGGATAGATACAAAGCACCTGTCCTCAAAAAAAATGGTTTAAGACAAGACCTCTTGTATTCTGCCTAGTGACGCTTGATAATCTCCAAAAAGAATAGTTTGCTTTAATCTGGCCTTATCCATAGATGCTCCTTCAGTCAGAATTTTCCTTTGCGCCTGCAGCCACCAGACATATCTTAGAGCAAAATCCCATTTGTTTGTCAAAATTCCGTATTTCTCAAAGATTCTTTCCCCGAGATATGTTCCAGGATAAGGCCTGATTGGTTTTTTATCCCACTCTGCGGGTTCTTTCGGATCGAGATTCAAAACTTCGGCGTAATCAGGTGAATAGAAATTGATTCTGAATTCGTTAACTACAGGAATCTGTTCATGACTTAATTTTAAAACTTCTTCCAGTTTTAGTGTATTTACATTCTTTTTTATCTTGCTCGCCACCCGTTCATCTTCGGCTTCCACGCCATATTCAATATATATGCACCCGCTATCCGCAAATTGCATAACCATGTCCTTTGTCATCATATCGGGCCTTGACTGATTTCCGAACTTAATGCCGTGCTTTTTTAACAAGGACAATAGCGCTTTTAATTCAGCTGAAGGCATATTAAATATCTCATCTATAAAATAAAGGTATGTGCCTCCGTTATCGGCTACATAAGCCAGTTCCTTTTCCATTTGTTCCACTGATTTCTTTCTATAATGCTCTCTAAATTCCTTTTTAAGGCAATACACGCATGAGAAATTACAGCCGCGTGAAAACTCAGCCACCAGATGGATCTTACTATCCTGTATTAGGTGTTTTTGTATTTCAGGTAACCATGCGTGAGCTTCATAATGTTCTGTGTTAAATAAATCATATGCTGGAAGAGGCAATTTAGCCATGTCCACCGGATGCGCCGTATGAATGCCGGCAGTGTTTCTATTACGGGCGAGATCATTAAAGATTAAATCTGGCTCTCCCCGCACAATAACGTCTGCATTTGTTTCATTTTTTGTCCAGACGGAATCGGATGTGCCGTGCGGCCCAATAACCGCAATTTTTGTTCCTGTGTTGTCCTTGATTGCCTTTGAGGTGGCGGCTGGAATTGACAAATCCAATGGCGGGCATCTCCAAAATAGGTAAGATGGAGCGGTGGTTATGACTGTCAGGTCTGTGTTAAAACCCGCCACTCGTTCGACTACCTCGTGAAGAGATATGCTTTCTGCGTATGCATCAATTATTTGTACATCTGCGAGGTGTTTTAATGAGGCTGCAATGTATGCGAACTCCAAAGGGATGGATTTTGGAGGCCTAACTGAAGCGGTCGTGTGGGGAATGTTGTGCTTGCTCCAATCCGGATTTAGCAAAGTAATCTTCATATTTTCATCCTTGGCATTCGTATTCAATACTGGTCATCTTCCAAATGTAAATCATACCTTCTGAATCAGATAGTTCTCAATTGCCAGATAATCAAGTCCGCATGAAAAAAAAGTCCGAACTGCATCTCGGGGAGTGCATACAATTGGTTCTCCTTTAATATTAAATGATGTATTAAGCACTGCAGGAACGCCAGTTTTCTTATAAACGTGGTTGATCATTTTCCAATACCGCGGATTTACATTTTTTGATACTGTTTGAGCTCTTATCGTGCCATCAACATGAATCACTCCTTTAAGTTTGTCTCGAGATTCCGCCGGAACCTCAAAATTCAGTATCATATATGGTGAAGAGACTGCTTTGACCAAAAAATCTTCTTTGTATTCTTCCAATATGCTTGGTGCAAAGGGCCTCCAATTTTCTCTGAATTTGACATATTTATTCACCCTGTCTTTTGCATCGGGAAGCACGGGGTTGGCCAGAATTGATCTATTTCCTAATGCTCTGGGGCCAACTTCCATTCTTCCTTGAAACCAGCCTACAAGAAATCCTTCTGATAGTTTCTCAGCAATCCGCTCTTCGATATCGCCAGCAAAATCATATTTCAACTTAAATTCCTTAAGCATGCTTTCTATTTCAGAATGGTTAAACTCCGGTCCGAGGTATATGTGCGAGAACTGCTTCTTCCATTCATCGCAAACTGATATTGCAGACCCTAATGCAGCGCCTGCATCATGGGCAATGGGTTGAATGAATAACTCGCGGACTTTTGGACTACTTAATATTTTTCCATTCATAACGCAATTTAGACCTACGCCGCCCGCAATACACACTCTGTCAATGCCAGTGTTTTCGATTCCCCATTCAATTAACTGCAATACGACTTCTTCAAGTATTTT
Source organism: Candidatus Woesearchaeota archaeon (assembly GCA_016930415.1). GTDB lineage: Archaea > Nanobdellota > Nanobdellia > Woesearchaeales > SM23-78 > SM23-78. The sequence continues at coordinate 42,489 of JAFGGS010000001.1, forward strand.
CTGACCCGATGCTGCCAAGTTTACATACGCTTCATCAAATCCGACCAAGCGGGAAAGTTGAGCAGTTCTAACATCATACTGCGTCATGGATTTGTTTGGCTTTGCAATTATCTGAGCAAATTGTCTAAACCAATATTCCCTGACTTGTTTCTGCTCATCAAACTCGCTCTTCATATTGATTGTGGCGGGGTGCAATAGTCTAATGAGGCCATCTTCTATTTTGAAGAAATCGCTTGCATTCAAAAAGGGTTTTCCATATGGGGCCAGGCCCATTGTTTTTCCCGGCTCATTGGATTCAAGACCGATATATTCTGTTAACGACTCATAAAAATATCCCAGAGAAACAGCGCTATCCATCTCTCTTAGTTTGGTCAGATGTCCGTTTTCTCCAACCCAAATTGTTGTTGATGCATTCTCGCCTTGGCCATCAAGAACAAGAACCAGTGCCTTTTCAAAATTCGAGCAGGAATATGCGCTTACTGCATGAGCGAAATGATGATTGACAAATTCGACTTTTGGTTCTTGCTTATGGCCAAAAATCTCACGTGGGAAGATAAGGTCTAGTATTTCTCTATTTGTGTATCTCCAGTTTTCCCCTTTTAATCTGGCAGAATATGGCATATCCCAATATACGGCCACAAGGTCTATATCATCAAGGGTCAGTCCTGCATTTGAAAGGCAATACGCGGCTGCGTTTAAAGGAAAAGTGTTATAGCTGTGTTTCAGTCGCGTAAATCGCTCTTCCTCAGCAATGCCCGAAATAGTTCCGTCAATGATGAGTGTGGATGCGGCGTCATGCAAAGGAAGAGACTGTGTGTTTGGAAGCACTTTTTGCAAATCTTTCCATCCGGATATTCCAAGTATGTTAATTTTTCTCACCTTTTGTGTTAGATGCGTAGTATAACCCTCGTCTGAAATATTTGGGTAGCCCATTCATCATTTTTGAAAATTCATCCGCAGATACTCCAGTTATGTCTTCTTTCTTTTGATAGATCATCAATACGCCTTTTAACGGCTTGTCCAATGTATGAGACCAGGACTCCTCCAAGTCAAGGTCCCACCAAGTATTTGTCTCTCTTGGAAAATATCGTCTAATCATATTTACGAGGTCATTTCTTGGAACATAGCCTGCTTTTTTAAAGACATCCTCCAGGTACACTGCAAGAGTTGGCTTGTGGCCTCGTTGCTCGACCCGTTGACGATTGGCGGCGGTGTGACTTATGTTCATAATTTCTGGGAATCCCTCTTCAATGAGGACATACGGGTCCTTTATCCCAGGATGTATCATTACATGGCCCTCATGCGCGCCGTTCTTAAGACATAAATTCAGAAATTCAAAAATATCCACATTGTTATCCAATGCATCAATTGGCCATATTAAATCAAACCGGGACTCTCCTATGATCGCCCCTATGTGCTCTCCATAAAATGAATCTATGGAAGCCTGATGCAGCTTAAGATCAACGGATTTATTTTTTATTATGCCAAAATTCTCTTCCTTAAGCCATGGCAACACGGCGGGATTTGCCAACCGGGCACCAGGGTTAAACGAATTAATGCAATGGTATCCTGGATTATCATCAACTTCAACTTCATTTAATAGGACTGCTCTCGTTTCATCTTTTAAGAAAGACATTAAATGATGAAATGTTTGGGAATATGACTCGGAATCCAGGATGTTATCGCCATCCAGTATGGGGTGATGATGACTCCCTTTAACAAATTCCTTAAATTTATATATATTGAAGAATTTTGTAAATGTCCGATAATCCAATGTTTTTATTCCTGTTAGACGAAGATCAAGTAAAGCTAATGCCCGCGCGTCTACATCAAATGCAGTTATCTTATCGACGCTTGGGATGGCATAAAAACTCAGAAGATGATCTCCTGATCCGACTACCTGAAGAATAGATTTCGGCGACATCCGAGTAACAACTTCCGTTGTGAAATCACAAGGATCGTCTGCCCATCCAAATTCGTAATTCAGCACCATTTTGTCACCATTTGCCCATATACTTTATAATGAGCCTGCCTCGTTTGCTTACTTTCTCGACGGGTTCCAAAGGGGAATAGCCTTCGATTATTTTCTTCAAATTTGCTATGGAATACGGCGTCTCTATCCAAATATGATTCTCTCCAATTTCTAGTACATCACTATCTACGCCAATTTCACATTTGGCCACCTTGTATTTAGGAACCAGTCTGCCAGAGGTCATATCTGCTAAACGTGATTTAATCTCAAGGCCTTTGGAAACCGTTGTTCTTAAATGATCCATGCCGTTTATTGGGTCGCAATGGAAAAGCAGGTATACTTCTCCGCCCGCCCTATAGACTTTCCGGTATAATTCAAGGAGTGTTTCTGGGTCATCATTGATGCCTCTTAATAATGTGGTCTGCGTGTACACGGTCACAAGATGCCTATGCATCTCTTCGAGTTTCTCTTGTGTTTCAGCATCAATCTCGTCAGGGTGGTTCATATGGGCCCCGATTTCAATTCTTTTTCCATGATTCTGCGCAGATTTTATCATCCTGAAAAATCTATCATTAAACTTGGAAGGGTCAAATAAGAGAGTCCTTGTTCCTATTCGGATTGAATCTATATGATTAACTGTGGAAAGTCCACTCACAATTCTTTCCAGCTTGGCCTGGTTCAAAAGAGGGTCTCCCCCGGTAATGAGAACATATCTTATGTCTGGATTGCTGTCAATGTAATCTACAGCATCTTCAATCTCCTTATCAGACATAGATGCGCCAAAGCCAGCCTGTGTCAAAAAGCAATATCTACAGAAAGTTTCGCAATTCATAACTGGCGTTATTGTTACTCTGTCCAGATATCCTCTATCGATGCCCTTGACTGGATGGGTTCTTGATTTGTATATCTTGTGGAATAGACCCATACTGGACGCTTCTTGAAGTGATGGTAGGAATTGGGCCGCTATACTTTCGTGTTTCTTCGATAATTCAATTACGCGTTCATTTAGCTTCACAGAAGATATTTTCAAAATGTAATCAAGCGTATCTCGCTCTTCTTTGGAATAGTTCCCATCAAACACATCCATCAGTTCCTTTGCAGTTCTTATTATTCTTACTTTCATTTTAAAACGCCTTCTTTCAGCTTATATATCATAAATGCTTCCACATAATCTCCTTGGCCTGAAGTGATGCCCCTGTACTGATTTAGCCCTTCAAACATTCGTATGAAGTTCTTCTGATGTAGCTGGGAAGAATACATTCTCATTGCAGTCCTCTTTTTTTCCATGAACTGGCTTATGTCGATGCCTAATTGGGGATCTGCAATGGGCGTCCAGACCTCATATCCTAAGAGGATATCAATGCTGACTGGCTTTTGGCTCGGGGTCAATTGGAAATCTGACTCGCACAGATATGAACACTCGCGGGCTAAGTCGTAAGCAAATTTATGGTCTTTGTCAATCTCGCATCCATGGGGAAATAACAATACGTTTGGCGATGAGGCACGCATCACCTTTAGCATATCTCTAGTTAATTCGCTGGAGTTTTGCAGACTTCTTCCGGGGCCTTGATTTAGAAAAAAAGTGCGGGCAAATCCCATGAATTTTTGAACCGCATCAGTTTCGCTTCTCCTGATGCGTGAGGGAGTCGTCAGATACGCGACATCAACATTCTTTCCTTCTGACATTAACTTTGCAAGATATCCTCCACAACCAATTATTTCATCGTCCGCGTGAGGTGCAATCACTAGTATTTTCATTTTCGATTTTTCTCCAATACGTTAAATAAAGCTTGTGAGTAATAACCTGCTGAAAAGGCACCCATCCATACGCACATAAATGCGGCAGGCAGAATTCCTTTTTTTCTCTTAACATCTGCAAAAAGTAAGGGTAATGCGGCAGCTCTTACGCAGTCATATGCTACGCTGCCAATCAATCTTTTGTGACCGCCATACATAAAGCAAGACTGCGTTACGCCCTTAGCAATTCCCTCATAATATCCCGCTCCATAATGGAATGAGCTTCTTAAATCTGACCTCATTGTGAGTTCATCGTGCTCAATTGATGCATCTTTTTCATATTTGATTCTCAGATTGGCCCTCTGCACTCTTTGATCGAACTCATGATCCTCTGTCCAAAATAGGTCTTCATCAAAATAATAGCCCCCGATCTTGTTTTTGATGTCACGACTGAAGGCGAGAGGTGGGGCATAAGCGTTTACTTTGTCGCTTACATGATATTCTCGGGATAACGCAACGATTCTCCCCACAAAAGATTTGTGGGTGAAAACAACCCTTCCTTTTGACAAAGATGCCTCTCTCAACCCATCAAAAAGAGTTCGGATTGTTCCCGGATTAAAGACACAATCCGAGTCCATTAAAAGAACCTTTTCATTGGAACACGCGTCAATCCCAGCATTATGCGCTTTTCCAAGGTTATTTTCACTGATTTCTATGGTTCTGGAGTCAAGTTTATCTACAATGCCTCTAACTTGATCAGATGGAGTGTTTAAAACAATCATTTTCTCCACATTCTCATCTATGCTTTCGATACATCTTTTTATCCTAATATCATCTTTTACTCTCACTATTACAGATAAATCCATTCGCCTACCTTTTTTTTATTTCAATGAAATCAAGCTTCACATCAAAATATCTTTCTCTGCCTTGACCAGTTGGTTTAATGACGCCATGATAATAATCAAGCAAACCCGCCCTGATTGATTCAAGATCTTCAGTTTCACAACCCAAAAAGAACTCACATAGAGTCAGGAAATGCGTTTCGTTTTGGAATCTTGTTCGAAATGTCAATTGTTCTTTTAAACAATCGACTCCCGTGCCGAGTAATCTGTCTTCGAGGTTTATGGTTGAAGAAAATGGATGTCTTCCACCATGTAAGATTGGGTAAAAATGATTCATCATGTCCGCATATTCGCCATGGTGAGAATTAAAGACAATAAAGGCACTCCCTTCTGGCTTAAGTAAATATTGTATTCGTTTGCATTCTTCCAAACAGTGATTTTCTTTGAAATAGTACAATACGTGACTGGCTAATATGACATCGAACATTTCATTATGCGAGAAGTTTTCCCAGATTGACCTATGAGCTTCTATTCCTACTGCGCTCAATGCATATACGTGGCTATTTCTTCGGTCTATCGCAACCACTTTATCAAAATATGGCATCAGCAGTTGGGTTATGGTTCCATCTCCCGCACCAATATCCAACAATGAGCCGAGTTTATCTTGCTTATTTCCAATATGTTCCTTTAGCCTATTGAATAACACTTCTGATTCATCTGAGCTTCTTCGAAAGATATCAAATAGGATGCCATATTTGGTCGGGTTTCTCTTAAGAAGTGTTTTGGCCACCATGTGTTTAGTGAAAACATCATCTCCTTTATAAATATTACTACTGAATAATGAATATTTTACGGTTTGTGCGCTTTTTTTATTATATTGTCAATACTTTTTAGAAAGTGGCGACTTTGATAATTGGTGATTGAGCGTATCCTTAGTTGAGATTGAATCTATTTTGCACTATGCCTTGCTCAAAACGCTTGCATTTTGGCACAGCAAAAGTCTTGCTTTTGCGTGCTAGGAACAGCGGTTCCTTCGTACAAGCCAAGGGACTTTAACTGTCCCTTGCATGTGACTGGACGGCATCCTGGACTCTGCTGTGAACAGAAAATCGCTATTTTCTGAACCATAGACCCATTGGTCCCTACCAATGGACTCTGCGGGATTTGAACCCGCGGCCTCCTCGTCTTCCGATGCGGAAGCGTTTTGCTTCTGCTGCTTGCGAACGAGGCGCGCTACCGAACTGTGCCAAGAGCCCTTATTCTGTTTTTTTTCTTTCTCTTCGCCGTCTTTGCTTCCTGGATGAGGTTCTTGGTCCCGTCCTCAAGCTTCAGTTCTTCTGCAGGCGCGTCTTTCCTTGCCTGCATGTCGGCGATGATTTTCTTGAAGGCGTTTATCTGGTTCTCAGACAACTTGCCGTACCTGATGCAGTTTATCTTGATGCTCCGAAGGAAGCTGCTCTCCTTGTACATCTCTTCAGGGATGTCTAGCAGCTTCTTCATCTCTGGGTCTGCTATCTCGCCTTCCATGCTCTTCTTCTCGCACTCGTAGCAGACTGGGTAAAAATTCCTGCTCCGGGTGCTAGTTGTCACGTAGTTGACCTTGCACCTTGAGCATTTCTGCTTTATCTGCACCATTGCTTGAGAAGGTTATGTGGGTGTTTTTAAATGTTTTGAGAGCGAGGCGTTGGTGCTGGTCTGCTTCAGGGTGAGTTCTTGCTTTCGTCTCTCTTCGTGCAGAAGAAGATCAGGTCCTTGTCTTCCTCTACGATCTCGTCAACCTTGAAGAGGTCTCTTATAAGCTTCTCAAGCGCAGGCGCTTTCGGGCTTCTCTTGAGGTAGCTTAGGGCGAACCTGTCCTTGCACACCCGCTCTATCTCGCGAAGGCCCTTCTCTGGGTCTGTGAAGTTCTGGATCGCGGTGATGCTGATCACTATGTCAAATTCAGAGTCCTCGAAGGGCAAGTCTTCTGCGACTGCAGGCAGTACTTGGTGGATTCCTTCATACTTCTCAAGCAATTCCTCTGAGGGGTCGACTCCTACACATTCGCACCCGAACATGTCAAGGTAGGACGCGTCTCCGCACCCGACGTCTAGCAAGGACTCGTTCCTTCCAGGCTTTAGCCTGCCAAGGATTATCCTCGCCTTCTTCTGCTGCTCCTCGCCGTGAAGCTCGGAGTAGCCGTCTGCGATGCTGTCGTAGTAGGTCATGAGCGTGAATGGGTATGTCCTCATGGTTTTTATCTTTTGCCATCCCAAGCTCTTCTTCTTTTAGAAGAAGAACGTGAAGGCCATGAACGATAGCAAGAGAAGCACGAGGAAGACTGCGCTGAACACCAGGTTGAAGTATAGTATCTTCTTCTGGTGGAACGAGCCCCACATGATCAGGATGGTGAACACCAGCGTGGGTATGAAGAAGAATATGAAAATGTTGGAGGCGACTATAGGGAATACTACGCTTTGGAGCTCTAGCATTATCGCGACTGGGATTAGCAGCAGGGTGATGACCAGCAATATTACGGGGATCGATAGTGCAACCCGCTTCCCGGTCGTCAGGTTAACCCATTGGTCTATGGAAGTGCTCCTCCTATCAGTGTACGTGTCGTAGACGTCCTTGAAATAAGCCCTTGTCCAGAAGCCTATCAAGGTGAGCATGTTGCTGAGGCCGAAGATGAGGAACCAGAACAGTTGGGGGTTGTCTTTGCGATACACTATCGCCGCCGCTATCATGCTTGACAGGCAGGATATGATCATGTAGACTAAGAGCCCCCAGAGGATCGGGTGCTTGACCACGCTTCTTAGGAATGCGGACGTGTGCTCTGGCATCTGGATGAACCACAAGTCAAGGTCAGGCGCGGGTCTGCCCTGCAAGAAGTATATCCTGGTGTAGTCAAGCTCAGTCTTGCTCATGTTGCCGAAGAAGAAGTCCTTTGACGCGGGGGTGTACTTTGGATTGTAAAGCTTGGATATCTTTGTGTGCCCTGACAAGGTCCCGTACTGGGCAGTGACTTCTCCCACGACGTAGATGACTGCGGGGTGATCATGGCCTGAATTCCTGGAGATCCTGACAGGATAATAAAGCTTGTCCGTCGCAAAGCTTATGAACATACCCCTAGTCAAGAAGGAGTCTGTCGCCGGGAGCCAACTCACTATGAACGTGAAGTTCTGGGCTACGTAATCGTCAAGGTCGCTCCAGTTGAGGAAGACAGACCTGCCTTCAAGGTATCCTATCAGCCTGCTTGCGGGCACGACCTCTCCTTTTGTGCTCACAGCCTCGACTGCTTCGCTGACTTGCTTTGAGGCGTTGTCCTTACTCACGAGGCTTCTGAGAGAATACTCTTCTGTGACTGCTGACAAGTACGGGAGGGGATATATCTGGGCTGCAAGGATCCTCTCATAGACGTTCGCCAGGCTCTTCTCAGACGCGGGCTTTAGCTCTTCTCCCTCAAGACTTGGAAAACCCCTCCAGGGAGAGGCTCGCACGTCGCCAGAAGGAATTGGTATGAGCCAGAAGCCGTTATCGATCGGCCCCGTCGTGATCGCCAGCGCTATGTTCTCGACTCCTCCAAGGAAGTTTATGGCCGCAAACTCGGCGTCTACCTCTGCAGGAATCCAGGAGTTGTTCTGCTTAGTCATCACGACTCCTGCTGCTGAGGCAAAAGGCACTCCGACGGCTATCATGAGAGCAAGCAGCAGGATTTGCCTTTCTGGTCTTTTCTCACCCATTCCACTACCTTTGGGAAGGGTGTTTTTTAAAGCTTTTGACGAGCCGTAAGCAAAACCGTTATAAAACGCTTTATTCCACACTGTTCCCTGACGATGGCGTCTGTCTTCAAGAACTGGATCAAGAAGTTCCTCGGCCTTGACAGGTTCGAGTTCGAAAGGGTAGTCGTGAAGCAGGAAGTGATCGATAACATATGCTCGTTTGCAAAGGAGAACCACCCGCGAGAGTTCATAATGTTCCTCGAGGGCAAGGCAAAGGACAAGGTCCTCAGGATAAGATCTCTCGCATTCCAGGAATACGCGGCAAACGAGGACAGCGCCTCTCCGAAGATATACTTTCCCTTGAACACTGACATTGCAGGGAGCATCCACAGCCACCCTGGTCCTAGCAACAGGCCTAGCAGGGCTGACAGGCATTTCTTCTCAAAGAACGGCATGTTCCACATGATAATCAAGGAGCCTTACGAGCAAAGCGACATCCAAGCGTATGACAAGAACGGCCAGCCTATGAGCTATGAGATCGAGGATTAGAGCGCATTAAGCCGGAGCTGCCTCTCGCCGTTCACCCTGATGAAGGGCGCAGCCCTTTGCATCACTGCACCGCAGCGCTTCAAGACTTTGGTGTCGAACCTCGCGCCTGACTCTCTCTTCCTGATTATGTTCTCAGCAGTGACTGGCCCGATGCCAGGAACCATCAATAGCTCGTCGAAACCAGCTGATTCCAGTTCCAGGGGTTCTGCAAGTGTTTTCTCTGCAATCGCGACCTTCGGGTCCTTGTCAGGCAGCATGCCGTCAGGCATCACTTCCTTGAGCAATCTGAATTCGTACTTGTAGACCCTAAAGAGCCAGTCTGCCTTGTAGAGGCGATTTGCGCGCAGTTGAGTCTCTTTCCTTCGATCCTCGAATGGCGTGCCCTTGACAGGTGAGAACGCGCTGTAATAGCAACGCTTAAGATCCATCTTCTCATACTCCCAGCGCGCCATGCGAAGAACTTCTAGATCAGTTTCTCCATTCACGCCAACTATCATCTGGGTTGTTTGACCGCTGCCTGGCCGAAGACGCTTGATCCAGGCTTGGCGGCGCAGGATGTCATTCTTGAAATCCTTTATTGAGCTGAGCTCGTTTAGTCTGGCGCTTCCAGGAGCCTCTACGTTCACGCTCAAGCGATTCGCAAGCTCGCTCGCTTGCTTCACCAGTTCATAATTAGTTCCGGGCAAGACCTTGAAGTGGATGTAGCCGCCGAAATGATACTTGTGGCGAACGAGCCTCACCGTCTTTAGCATGTCCGCGGTGGACTTGTCAGGGTCGCCAGAGACTCCGCTGCTAAGAAACAATCCGTTCACGATGTTCTTCTGTACGAGCGTGTTGAAGAGGCTTGAGAGCTCGACCGGAGTGAACGAGACCTTCTGGTTGCCACTCTTGCGGTTTCCCGCCCTGTTCGCGCAGTAGTTGCAGTCAAACTTGCAAGCATTAGTCTGCAAGGTCTTTAGAAGAGAGCAGAACCTGCCGTTCTTCTCCTTGGCCCTGATGATACCTGGAATGTTATGAAGGCCAGTCGTGATCTCAGGCGGCTTGCAGACCTCACCCCCGCACACGTCGTACTTCCCGGAGTCGCCGAGTATCTTGGCCTTGGATATTACGTCCATGCATCCATACTGGATTTGAGCCTTAAAAAGCCCTGCGGAGAATTGTCTAGTGGGTCCAGTGGAGTATTGTATAGCTTCAATCCCGTCCAGGGACAACAAAATTTAAAAACTCATCAATCAAAGAAGCCCTAAAAAGAGGTGCGTTCAACTTGAAAAAGAAAACTGCTTCAAAAAAGAGATCTAGACCTAAGCCTGAGATTACGGCCGGAAAGCTCCACGACATGCTTCGAGACCACGAAGACATGATGAAGAGCGCGGCTATGCAGAAAGCCATGAAGACAATGCCCGTCCTAAGGGAGCTTGGGCCTGAACAGCAGTTCGTCATGTCCAACGGCGAGAAGATAAAGAGCCTGATGGAACTCCAGAGCCAGTTGATTAGGATGGATGCTGGCGTCTTTGACTCGCACGTAGACCAGAACAAGAACGACTTCGCGACTTGGGTCTACCACGCGATCGGAGATCACGACCTTGCAGGCAAGATGGGTCCTTTGAAGATGAAGGAGCAGAACCTAAAAGCCGTGAAGGACCACATAAAGGCCTGCATGCACATGAAGCCTAAGAAGGCTTAGAACCTTATCTCGCCCTGAAACGCTCTGGTCACCTGATCAAAACCTGAAGCAGACCTGATGCTGTCCTTCAACCGGTTGTTCTTCCTTATGAAGGATGCGAACCAGAGGGCTTGCTGCTTGAACTCAGAGAGACTCTTCTTCTCCTGCTGGTTGTAGAAGTCAGCGAACCTTATGAAGCAGTTGACCTGATCCAGGTCAGTTGGCTCTGGAAGGTTCTTCCCCGTCTCAAGCAAGTATGCTGTCCTCTTGAATATTATGGGGTTACCCTTGGCAGCCCTTCCGATCATTACAGCGTCGCATCCAGTCCTCTCAAGCATGGCCTTTGCATTGCCCGGGAGCGAGACGTCACCGTTCCCGATGATAGGGATGTTGACTGACGCCTTCGCCCTCTTTATCTCGTTCCAATTAGCTTTTACGCTGTAAGACTGGCTCCTCGTCCTGGCATGGACTGTAATCGCGCTCACCCCGAAATCCTCCAGGGCCTTGCATATCTCGACGGTCTTGACACTCTTCTCATCCCAGCCGATCCTGATCTTAGCAGTCACCGGCTTGTTAGTATTGCTCATGACAGGCGGGATTACCTTCTTCAATTGCTCCGGATGCTTTGTGAAGAAAGCCCCTGCCTTCAAGCCCAGGACGTCGTGCTCGCAGCAGCCAAGGTTCACGTCGATGACGTCAGCGTACTCGTCGACCATGAGCGTGGCTTGTTTCATGAGCTCTGACTCGTTGCCTGCGAGCTGGACCATGAGCGGATGCTCGTTCCTTGAGAAGTTGATTATGCCAAGCTGGCGAGCCTTATCCTCCAAGAGCTTGTTGGCGAGTATCATAGGCGTACTCGTGAGGCCTGCGCCGTACTCAGCGCACACCTGCCTGAAACCCTTGCAGTTCACGCCCTCCAGGGGGGCTAGGAGAACCTGACTTTTCAAATGAAGCTTTCCGATCCTTAACATGGGCTTAGGAAGAAGGGGATCATTAATAAGGGTTTTGGCTGAGGACGAGCCAAATGGTTCTTGTAACCATTATATAATGGTCAAACTAGCAAAGGTTTAAATACGATGGATGCGTATACTCCTGCGATGGGGAAACAAAGACCTGCAAGGAGTATCCTTGCAAACCTCCTGCTAGCAGCGACCGCGACGGCCCTGCCATTCACGCCTATGGCGAGCGTGAGTGTGATAGGCTTCTACCAGCAAAAAGCATCCATGCAAAGGAAAGCCTTCGAAGAGAAGACAGGAATCCTAATCAGCGGACTGCCCTCGGAAGTCGAAGGCAAAGCCTACAAGCTGACAGAACTCGCAGACGTGATAGCAAAGGAACAGCGCGAGATGAGATTCGACCTCGCAAGGATAGAGATGGACACCCCAAACCCACTCCTCAAATCACCCTCATCCCTCTACAAGTGGCTGACCAGCGGAAACCTAAGGATACTCAACACCAACGGCTATCTGATATACGAGACCAACCCTGTCTTCAGGAACGTCATGGGATTATTGATAGACCCGCCAGGCGCCTTCAGGAACGCAAGCCACCACGAGATAAAACACAGGAAGCTGGAAATCCTCCTGCGAGAACACCCTGAACTAAAGGTGAGGGCGCGATGGGAAGCCATACTCCGTGAAGGGCACCGATCCCCAATCTACATGAGCCCGGAAGAACAGGAACGCTTCAACAGCCGCGCATCAACAGCCTTCCAGAGAAACCCGAACCTAAGAAGAGACAGCGACGCAGAGCAAGACAGGATATTCGAGTATTCAAGAGCCAACTTCCAAGAAAGCGTGGCGTGCCTGACTAGCCTCGCAGAGATGACGCACACAGACCCAAGATACGTCCTTCGAAGCATGGAGAAAGAACCCAAGCTAGAAGAGATCTTCGCACTGGCAGACGAGCTGAAGCTGATACCTCCAAGAACCCTGGCATACCTGGAACTTGCAAGGCACGAAGAAAAGATAGGCAAGTCATGGCAAGACGACCAAGCATACCTCATAGAAAGCCTGCAATTCTTAAACAACGACAGGGACACGCCCTACGAGACGAGAATAAGGCTCAACAGGGGAACCTGCCTCAAGAACCTAGGCTTCGCCAGCGGCAACATCCAATGGTTCTGGAACGCAGAAGACGAGTACAAACAAGGACTGAAAACAGCCAACGACCTGCACAGCTACGGAAAGATACTCGAAGCCATGAGCGACATGTACGCGCGCACAGGAATGCCGCGGCTAGCAAAGACGCTCAGCGATGCGAAAAAAGAATACGACAAACGATACGACGCAGGAAACCCCGACCTAGCGACGAGAGGAGTGAACGACACCCTGAAAGCAAAGAACATAATCTAAGCCAAAAACAATATAAATAAACTTGAGTTCTAGAAGAAAACAAACAGAAAAACAGCCCGATAGTGTAGCGGCCAATCATACAAGGTTCTGGACCCCAGTGAAACCAATCCACGCGGAGAAAACCCTTGTGACCCAGGTTCGAATCCTGGTCGGGCTATTCCTTCTTTTTTTGGCTTGCTGTGCGCTTTTCAAATGCAATACCTTTTAAACAAGCCCTTTTTCTTGTGGGTTACTCTTATGGTTGCTTTGGGTTTTGAAGTCGATGTCGCTGCCCGTAGGCTCGCTGCCAAGGCGCGGAAGTCGATTAGTAATTACTGCTTTTCTGAGTGCAAGGCTTATTGTTGCAGGCAGGGTTATCTCTTGTTGACTGAGCGGGAGGCTAGGATGGTTGTCAAGGTTGACACTGCTGGTTTACGGGTGATTGACGTCCATGAGGGTCTTGGCGGCAAGCGGTTCGCCTTGAACCTGGGGGCGAGCGGCTTTTCCTGTCCTAATCTCTCTGGTTTTAAGTGCTTGATCCATAAGAGCAGGTCTAGGCCTCTTGCTTGCAGGGAGTTCCCGCTCTTTATCAGGAAGGATAAGATTGTCATGGTGACTTTTAGGTGTCCTGCTGCAAAGGAGAACTTGCTCTACCCTTTCCTGGCTAAATTCAAGAAGATGGGCTATAAGATAGTATATGATCAGGAGAGGTGAAGTCTTGCAAAGCCTTGATTCTTCAGCCTTGAATGTTGGCTGATATTAGAAAAAAAAATGTTTGAGTGGCAGTTTTGGGCGTTAAGTGATGCTCAGAGCACCCTTTTGTTTTCAATAAACTGTTGCGCCCTTACTGGTCGCTTCTTATCCTGCCCCTTCTCCTACCACTCAAACCTGGTTCGTGTTTCATCTATCATCCTCTGCTCGACCTCTTCTTTTAGATAGGACCTCTTCCTTCTGGATAGATGCCGTCACATGAGATACCGCAATGAAGCCATACTAATGCCATGGGTCGCGGTATCGTATTGTTATTAAAAGCAGCTGCGTATTAATAACTATGGTAGCGATAATCAATGCATTCGCAGAGAATTATTGTGAAACTTCTTTTTAACTATCCTTTCCAAGCATCACATATATCTTTCCTTAAAAGTCTCAAAGTAGGTTATGAGCAGTGGCAATAATATCGGGCCGATGAATATCCCGACAACCCCGAACATGCTGGCGCCGCCTATGACCCCGATAATCACGATGATCTGGCTTACCTTGGCTTTTGCATGCACTATTTTCGCAAGCAGGATATTGTCAATTGTGCTGACTATCAGGAGGCCGTAGAAAAACAGGCCTATCCCTTTGCCCATGGTCCAGTAATCATGGGTGAAATAGCCGCTTAAAATCAGGAATAGCGAGGCGGGCGCCCATATAATTGCTGTCCCGATAGTTGGAATCAAGGCGCAGAACGCGAGCAAGACACCAAAGAATATCGGAAATGGGACGCCAGCCATGTAAAAACCTATTGTTCCGACAATTCCCTGGACAAATGCAACAAACAATTGCGCATAAACTACGGTGTGTGTTATATTTCCAAATTCACCGATAAGCCTTGTTACTGTTTTTGTCCTCATTGGGAGCAGGTCAACTATCTTTTTTAGTATGTCCTTCCACTCTTTCATGATAAAATACGATATGACCAATATGAGAAAGATTTCTGCGATTATGAGAGGTATGCTCGGGATGAGGCTAGTTATCTTTTCCTCCAGGATGGGCAGGAATTTCTGCAGCTGCCTGTCAAAGCCAAACACAGACAGCTGTTCTATGCTGAATCTTTCGGCCTGGTTAAGAAGAAGGCATACTTCTGAGTCAGCGCTGGTGCACCCGAAGCCAAATATTGCTCCTTTCGCAATCCTGCTCGATAATGAATTATAAAAATAATATCCTTGCTGTGTAATCTCGAATGCCAAGAAAGAGAACGGGATTAATATAATTATGATGATAATAATCAGGGATAGGACAATTGAGATTGATTTATTTGGTATCTTCGTATTTATTCTCTTGTGCAGGGGAAAAGAGATGTATGCGAGCAAGACGCTGCTTAATAGAATGGTAATCACTGGCCTGATGAGCATAAATAATAGGACTAGCGCTAGTGTGAATATTATGAAAGGGACTATTTCTCTATAATGATTGTGGATTGCCATTGCGTGGATATGTATGATGACGCTGTTGTATGATTATAACGAACCATGTATTCATACATCCTCCATTCCAGTTATATGCGTATGCGGCATTGGTTTTTAATCTAAACCTCAGTTTCTTTCTTCTTCCTAACAGATGCTGCAATCACTGCGCCTGTAACTGCTCCAGCAGCCGCGCCCACTCCTGCAGCGATCAACACGGATGCCTTTGGGTTTTCCTGGATGTAGCCCTCGACTTTCTCCTTGGCAATACTCGCGTTTTCCTTAAAAGTGGCAATCCTTTCCTTGCTGTTGTCCCGCACGCTTTCTGCGTTGTCCATCATCTTGTCAATCCCGTCGTGCGCCTTCTCGCGCATACTCTGTTTTTTTATCGAATCCTTCTTATTTGTTGCCGTTGAATTCTTTTTATTTGCCATTGTTTCACCTTTTGATTTTCATTTTCTTTTTTATTTTTTATCATGCATTTATCATTGTTATCTATCATTTATCTATTCGAATGGCCTATTTTGGCTCTCTAATCTTCAGGAGGAGGCCAATCACAAAAACTGTTATCCCTATTGAGAAGAAAGCTACTGCCTTGCTCAATCCAGCGTATTCTGTCAGGAGGAAAAAGAGAGCGAAGATCAGGAATAACCCCCCTAGCCCGATCACTAAAAGAGTGTATATCCTCTTAAACATCCTTTTCTCTATGAGTATTATCTTGTCATCTATGTTGTTCATGATCATATTTGCGCCTTCTGCAATTCTAGGAAATATGCTTGAGGATATTGCCTGGAAAAGGGCGCTTAATCCGCCTTTTATTGCATCCATGAATCCATTCTCTTTTTTGTGTTCAGCCATTGTGTCATGCTCCTATCCACAGAATTTACCTGGCTTTTGCAGTGTGTGCCTCTCCTGCCTTCCCGAACTAACTGCCAATATGGTTCAAGAACTGCCGAGATTGCCTTGTTGTGCGCTGTAAACGACCTTAACAACCAACTTCCTTTCTCTTAAGTAATCATGCTAATGACGGGCAACACAACAGTTCTCATGATGAAAAAACAAAATATGAATGCTAAGCTGTGGAGCTGTAGCGCTCTCTTATTGACATATCATGTCCTCATTATGTTCTTTCCTGCAGGCCTGCTCTTTACCATGCCCTTTCCGCCTGCGCTCTTTGCTGCCCTTTTCTTTGCGGCAGTCATCCTTCCGCCCCTGCTTGTCTTTGCCATTTTTCTATACCTCCAAGCTTTTATTTCCTGTAAAATTGATAAAAAAATAAAAAGTTTGACTAACTAAAGATGTTCTAGATGTTAAGCTGTTTGCCTCTCTTGTGCACTGAATTTATGCTCGCGCGCCTGGTCTATCCAGTTCTCGACAAGAGGTATGCCGGGGGTGTTTCCCTGGATGTTTATGTTAAGCGAGTCTTGCTTTTGCTGTACCAGATTAAGAAGCTTGTTTGCATTGTAGCTCTTGAGCTGGTCTATGCTGTGGATTCCTGATCTTTCAAGAAGCTCTGCGTACTGCGGCCCGATGCCGTTTATGCTTGCCAGTTCTGCCATGTTCTGCCAGCTCTTGACTGTGGTTAAAGGGGCTCCTGTCTTGTGTGATACATTAACGGGGTTGGCTTTCCATAGCTGGTATGTGTCAAGGATGCCGATTGTCTGCAGTGCCTTGCTATATTTAGGCCCGATTCCTTCCAGGTCCATCACTAGGTGTGTGCTGCCAAAATCGCTTCTCTTGTTAGTTCTCTTTGTGAGGCTGTCTTTTTGACGTACTGACTTCTTATCTGATCTTGTGGCAAAGGCATAGATTAATGCCGCCATTATAACCGCTGCCAGTCCTCCAAGAGTCCACCAGATCCATGATGTGTTGCTGGCTGTTGCTGGAGGCAATGTTGTTGGTGCCTGCGTCGGGGGAGCCGTGCTTGCAGGAATGATGACTGCGGCAGAGCTCTGGTTTGACTGCGAGGTCGAAGCTCCTGTGTTGAACCAATCTCCTCCTGTGGTGAAGCTCCACATGAAATCTCTAGAGATGGAATTGCCTGCAATATCCTTCACTCCCGAGGTTATGCTCGCAGTGAATACATTCCCATATATCTGGTTTGGTTGCATGGGGTTGTAGCTTGGATCAGAAAGAGAAGGGTCTTTCGGTGTAAATGTCGCTGTCGCAGTCACTCCATCGTAACTTATGACGCCAGCAATCTGCCTTGTGCGGTATGCTGTCGACGGAGAACCTGCTTTTGGAGTCGTTCTTTGAAATACTGTGAATGTGTTCTCATTGATTGTGCTTGGATCCATCTGTTCACTGAAACGCACCGTCACTGCATCATGCGTCCCGATCGTCACTTGGTTATTCTCCGGAGACACCATGATTATGGTTGGTCTTGTCGTATCTGCTATTGCGCCAACAGGCACTGAAAAGAATGTAAATAGTGTTATGAATATGATTGCACCCAGCATTATTGCAGGGGTGGCTGGCAGGAACCCTGCTCTCACAGCATTTTTCCCAACACATCCTCCTCTTTTAGCAACCTGATATTTTTTTGATTCATTTAATCTTGATTCTTTTGATTGTATCATTTTTTCTCCTCCCTGTTTATCTTGTTTGTTTTAGTTTTTTTTTAGTTTTTTTATGCTCTACGCGATTTATTATGTCTCTGTACTCAGTATGTGTACTCGGTATTGTGCTATTGTGCCTTTGTACTCAGTATTATGCTCTCACACTCATGCCCTCATACTTGCAAATGGCTTTCTCTGTCTGGCTTATCTTATACTTCGAGAGGTTCATTCTCCCAAGCGGAGAACTCATCCAACTCCTCAGGATCCCAAGCCGCGCCTTTATTGTCATCAAACCTTTGATTCTCGAATCTAGTCTCATACCTGTATCTCATCTGACTCACCCACCCGCTGTTTTTCTCATCTAATTAATATTATGAATCCATCTTGCGATAGATGAGCAATCAATGATTGCTTGCGACAAAGAAATTACTTGCATGACCGTTGCATCAGAAGCACGTTTCTTACAAGCCAACTATTGATCCGCTCCCCAAGGCGGAGTTAGCTTGCGCTGGATAGAATTATCTATCCAACATTACTTTCTGGATGTATGCATATAATAATCTTTGGTTGAGAATCACAATCCTCTCTTGAGTCCTGGTTGAAAACATTAACATCTGTCCTCGCTATACTTTCAGGTGCGGCTGCCCGTTCTGTGGCTTTCCGCATAGTGGGCATATCAACGAGATGCCTCTTAATTTCGCCTGGTCTATCGGTTTCTTGCAATGCTTGCAGATTATTATTATGTCATTGTAAGGGTCATCTGATGGGTTTCTCGGATGGCCGTTTTGCGGTTTCTTGCACAAAGGGCATATCAGTGAGAGGCCGATTAATTCCGTGTGGTTCACTGGCTTCCCGCAGTGCTTGCACCTGAAATCAGGTTCAGCAAAGACTTCCACGCCTCTTATCACTCCATTACTTTCTACAGTTCTCATCTTGCATAAAGAAAAAGGGAGCTGCATATTAGATTGTTTGGTAGGGATAATCAACAGATAAGACTGTATCTGTTGAGAGAACTGCTTCCTGCCCGGCGCTTACTTATCCTTGC
>JAFGGS010000002.1 GCA_016930415.1 Candidatus Woesearchaeota archaeon
ACGCCAACACACAGAACATGTACGACTACAAGCGCCTTGTCAAGATCGCAGGCAGGAGCTACTGGATGCACATACTAGTCTGGAGATAAGGTTTTAAGTGCGCCTGAAATTTTTTCTTATGCTCTTTTTCTCTCCCAAACCCCTTTTTCTGCTTTCCCCATTCTCTTTCTTTTCTCGTCTTTTCCCAAATATTTTTAAACTAGAAAACTCGTGATTCAAGTCTATGAAGGGGAAAAGAGGGGATGCAGGCTTATCTCTAGTCATGTACGCGCTCTTCGAGATAGCCATAATCGCCATGTTCCTCGCGGCTTCCTTCATGAAGGTCAACGCAGCGGTCAACGACCAGACTTATTACCAGCGATTCGTGGCGAGGGACGTCGCCATGACGGTCGACGCCATGCAGTCTGCTGAGGGCGACTTCAACATCTTGTACAGCTACTCGACGCCCAAGCCCTCCACGCTGGACATCGTTCTCAGGAAGACCATGATCGAGGTCTACGACTCCAAGCAGAGGGGCAATGACAACAAGATCCCGATAAGCTTCCTCTTCGGCTACGGCGGCAATGTGAGCATAGAAGAGTCTATCCTGGAGCATTCTGACGAGAAGCGCTACTACGGGGCTGATCAGGAGGAGTTCTTCGCCACGGCCTTCAAGATAAGGAAATACCATGGCAACGTCTCGTTCGTGCAAGTGGAAGAAGGGGGTGATGGCGTAAGATGAGGCTTGGTAAGAAGGGAGGCGCCTCCAAGGAGATGATAGAGCAAGTCCCTTACATAGTCCTCACAGTAGTGGTCATGGCCTTGATGTACTTCCTGCTAAGCTATTACTCGAGCGTCACGATAGACGTGAATCCAATCCAAGCCAACCTCTTCCTCTACAGGGCATTATACGCTCCTAGCATAATCTCATACACCGACGCCACCACGGGCAGGGTCTTTCCTGGAGTCATAGACGCCGCTGACTTCACCTCAGAGCGCCTGGACCAGGCCTTCAAATACGATTATGAGAAGCAAGTCATGGCCAAGTTCGAGGTATTAGATCCTGTGTCCAAGAACGTGGACAAGACAGCATACTTCAACGGCGAGTGGTATAAGAGGCTGGAGCCCTTGGCCAAGGCAGGCATACCAGGCGCTGCAGGCGCTCGGATGTACGAGAAGACATTCCCGATAACCTACAGGAACGGGCAATGGTCTTTCCAGAAAGAGCTTCGCGTATACGTCATAATACCGAACTAAGATGAGAAGAAGGATGGCATCAAGGAAAGGGCAGAAGACTATAGTCTCGATAATGGCAGTGATAGCCATAGGAGTGACCTTCCTAGTCTTCTCGTTCCTCTTCAAGGCGGACAAGGAGAAGGGGCAGGACGAGACAAGGATGGCCTTCGGATCCATAGACGCTGAGTTCACCCTCAAAGCCTTCCTGCAATCCCCTGCAAGCGTAAGCCCTGCATCTCTAGGGATGAACGTGGGCACAGAGGCTACATACGCAGACCTCATATCAAGGACTTGCGACAAGACAGGCAGCATGGAATTTGCAGTCTTCAAGACAGAAGCCAAGAAAGTCTTTGAGAAACATTATCCTAAGAGCTGGTATATGCTAATCTCCTACTACAAGCCAGACGACAAGGAAGGCATAACCGTTGCGGAGATAACCTACGATGACGAGCTGAACGGCGAACCGTTAGGATACCGTATAGACGAAGTGAAACTATACGACTTCTTCAACTCAAAAGAATACCACTCCTGCGCTACCTCGACAGGGGCAGGCAAGTACAAAAGGATAACCCTTGTAGCCTGCCTCTTCGGCCTGAGCATAAGGGATGAGGGATACGCGTCCCAAGTACTGCCCTGCGCAGACGAGAACATGGTAGCAAAGATAATGCTGTTCGACACGACTAAAGGAAACGAGAGGCGATGGGATTGAGACATAAGAAAGCCCAAGCATACCCTGTATTCCTCTGGGTAATACTAATGCTCGCCCTTACATTCGCGTTCATAGCCCTCAAAGACTCAAAGAGGGTGTGCAAGGACCCGACAATGCCATGCTACGTCGCAAGCGCGCCAGCGGTAATCGGAGAGAAGCAGACCCAGGTCTTCTACACCCTTCAGGACGCGGAGTCTGTCAAGCTATTCATCGACCAGGCCGCGAAGATCGCTGCTGAGAAGAGCCTGGAGGACGTGAAGTACAGCTGCACTTACGTCGAGGGCTTGCCTGAGGACTACCTTGACTTAGAGGATAACTCTTCTTTCTGCGGAGTCTACATTTATCCTTCTTGGAGCACGAAAACCGATCTGTGCCTTCCTAATTGCACCTACGCCTTCGCCTCTGCCTTCAAGAACAGTCTAAACGAGGAGTTCTCAAAGTACTACCTCGCGACTAAGATCATGCTCTCGTCTGATTACGGTTTCTACTCTGAGCAGGGGCCTGGTTATTTCACTATTAAGGGCGTCGCTAATGAGCACGTGCCTTTGCTTTCTTTCCCTGTTGCTATAAGGAGGGCTTATGAGTCCAGGCCTGACGCAGTGACCTCTGCAGTCGTGAAGTCAGTGCCTGAGCCAGAGGACTCGACGAACAAGCAATCAGCCCAGCCAACTCCATCAACTCTACTGCCCTACAAAGCAGTCTCAAAGGACTACAGGCATCAGAAAGAAGTCTTGACCCAGCCCACGATTACAGTCAACACAAAGTACTTCGGGATGGTCCCTGCGAGGGATCGGGAGGAAGGCAAGGTCACGAAGGTCGTCTTGCACCACACTGGCGGGGGAAAGCCTGGCGGCATTGCCAACTTCTGGGCGAACAACGACGGGGTACCATCAGCTCACTACATCATAGACAAGGACGGTACGATCTACTACCTCATCGACGAGAGCATGAGGGCGAACCACGCTGGCTGCAGGGAGTCGGGCGAGAGGCCGATCTGCAGGACTTATCCGCCGCCAGCCACCAACGAAGACTCGATAGGAGTCGAGATCATAAACAGCGGAAAGGCGAGCGACAAGTACACAGACGCACAGTACCGCTCGATAAGCCAGCTCCTCCAGGATATAAGCAGGCGATACGGCTTCACAGCGGACGACAGCAACGTCTTTGGTCACTATCAGATAACAGCTGACAACTGGGACCCGTCGCCAAACTTCGACTGGTCAAAGATAGACTTGTCAGACCACCAGACCTACACGCAAGTGGCTTCAGGGGGCTGCAGCGGCCTAGGTTCATTCGGTTACTCCTCTGACTGCAACTCGCCAGGCACTTCAGGCAACCAGATAACAGCTGCAGCCACAACCCTTGCCCCTTCTGATTCGCCATCTGAGAACAAGTCTTCCTCTGCCATGAAGCCTGTCGATGAGAATCAGGCAAGCGGATCCTACTCCTTCAGGCCATCATTCTCTGTCCGCGTCAACAAGGACCTCTCTGATCCTTTGAAGACTGTCAAGGAGTGGTTCGAGCTCACCTGGAACGCGTGCGTGACTAACGCGACAGGCTGCGTCCAGGAAAAGATGGAGGAGTACAACGAGGTCGAGGAGAATCCTTTCACGGTCAACTTCGCTAGGGTTTGCGAGCCAAAGCCCCTCGACTTATTCTTCGAGACCATGGAGTCTTTCGAGGACTGCATGGGCAACGGCCTTGCAGGCTGCTCTTGTGAGGTCAACTTCTCTAGGGTCTACTCATCGACCAATGTCTCCTTGCTGATCGAGAGCGGAAGAGTGACTATGAAAGTCCTGAAAGACATTGGTGGAGTCGTAATCGAGGAGCCTGTGGAGGGCGCAGACTACTCCCTCCTCCAAGGAGGATTCCTATCTACAATGGATGTCCGCAAGCTAGTCCTGAGGTTCAACTCGACAGGCGGCTTTGAGAAGGCTGAGGTTCACAAGCTCACGAGGAACGCTGACTCATACGACGAGGCTCTCTTGTTCGAGGCGCCTTCTCTCAAGCTCGTCAAGATGATCGATCCTGAAGGCAAGAACGACCAGGCTGAGTTCACTAACGACCCTAACCTACCGATCTGTCTCTTCAAGAAGGACAAGTTCCGGCTCTGCGCAAAGCCAAAGATGGGCCGGACTGACCTCTTCGAGGTCAAGTTCTCTATGCAGACTAGGGAGAAGACTGCGGCTGAGAAGGCGCTTGATCGGCAGAAGTGCGAGGACATCAGGATCGACGTGAACGCGCTCAATGTCAAGCCAGACTCGCTAGTCGCAGGCATCGCCGAGTACAAAGGGATTGACTTGATGTCTGTGTTCTCGAGCATACCTATCCCTGCGCTGCAGCTAGCCACGACCACCATCTCGATGGCTGACATCGTGGCAAACCTTCCTCAGAGCCAAAGCGGCAACCTGCAGGTCACTGTCACGTCTGATGACAAGAACATCATGGGCTACGAGGTGCACTGCAACGACTTGCCGATAAGCCTCGGCAGTGATTATTTCAGGACTAACATGCCTAATAGCTTTGCGCTCATAGAGTCAAGGGCGAGGGAGCTTGAAGCCAGCGCCCGCCAAGCTACCACGCTCGGAGGGACCTTCCCATACGCGGCTATCATAGACAGGAGCGGGTGTAGGGTACCAGTGCCGACGACAAGCGGCATAGTCAAGAACGTGCCTGGAGCCTTGGCTGTCGAGAGCGGTAACATGGCCCAGTTCACAGTGGCTAAGTGCGGAGGGGTAAACGTGCTCATGGACAAGCTCCTCAAGAAGGATTATTGCATAACCATAGTGCCTGTGGACAAGGATGGTAACAGGAGAGAGGATTGCCAGGTCTCTAACTGCGCCCAGTTCAACTCCTTATTCGACCTAGCCTTGAAAAAGCTCCTTGAGACCAAGCTAAAAGACATGACGTTCGTACCTGCAGGAGTCATCCCTGCAGAGCTAAACCCGTACGTGAAGATCCCTGACGGAAACGACCTAGTATCAGCTGCCCATGGGCAGGGAAGCCTTGACTTCTCGAACATGATAAACCTTCAGGGAATCCAAGGCCACTACACTGGGAAGATGGACCTCCTTGCCCAGCAGATGAACAGGGACGTTACAGGAACAGCGTTCATGGCAGTCCTGCTAGGCACAGACGCCACTAAGAGGCAGGCAGTGTTATCAGCACTCTCGGGCCAGATAAAGGATCAGGACGCAAGGGCGATCTTCAACGACATCGCGTCTGGAAGAAGCGCGTCTGGCGACGTGCAGGCAATCGCGCTCTCAAGAGCCACTGCCCAGATGGGAGACGACCAGGTAGCAGCCGCTGCCTTGAACGTCGTGCGCACTGATGACTTGCGGAGCGGGGCCTTCGAGGCTATCAGGATCGAGAGCGAGCGAGAGTTCCAGCAGGCTAGCGAGCAGAAGAAGAGGGAAGTCCTCGTGAAAGCTGCTGAGTCTCCTGGCGGAGGCTCTGTCAAGTCAGCCCTTGCGACCAGGGCTTTGCAGAGCGGATGCGTGAGCACTCCCTACGCGACCCCGAGGCAGACCGCGGACTGTCTATCCTCAAGCCAGCTGAGCCAAGTCTACTTCCAAGCCACGTCGACAGAGGCAGGCGCGAGGTCAGTCCTGGAAGCCCAGATGCAAGAGACTGATCCTTCCAGGAGGAGGGACTTGCTCACAAGAGCTGTCGAGACCGGAGACTTAGAGGGCACTGCAAGGGCTGCGCTCCTAAACGAGGCCATCAACCTCCCTGACTCTGCTAAGAAAGATATCATAGTGACTGCCTTGAACTCGAACGGGAACATGGACCAGCTGATCCAGAACCAGGTCGCGAGGATGATTCCGACGAACAACCCGGATTACTTGACAGCCCTGATGCAGAACAGGAACGTGAACGCGCTCATAGGAGACCAGTTCGAAGCCCAGATACAAAAAAGCCTCAACTCCTTCCTGACAGAACAATGCAGGAACCTGACGAATTGACAGTCATTTTTCTATCTCTTAAGAATAGCTTTTCCCTTGAGAAAGGTTTATATCTCGTATTCCAGTTCTTCTCAAGACATGGACGCTCAACAAACGCCAGATGCCAACAACACGCTTCAAGAGCAGGAAAAGCAGGAGAACTCTCCTGAAGAGAGCGGTGAACGAAGAGGCCTTGAGGATTACATCAGTCTCTTCGGAGTCAAGAGGAAACGAG
The DNA here is from genome assembly GCA_016930415.1 of Candidatus Woesearchaeota archaeon. Taxonomy (GTDB): domain Archaea; phylum Nanobdellota; class Nanobdellia; order Woesearchaeales; family SM23-78; genus SM23-78. The sequence goes on from JAFGGS010000002.1 coordinate 6,104, forward strand.
CAAGGAAGCTGCTTGAAGGATTGTCAGGAGCTGTCTTGACTCAGGAAGCAACCCACCAGGTTGAGCGTTACAGGTGCAGGTCTGAAATGAGAAGCAAGATACTCCGAAGAGGAGCCCTTGGCCTAGTGGCATGCATCTTAACAGCGTCCATGTACAAGGTCTTGACCATGGAAGGCGATCCTCCTGTAACTTCAACTAACGCCTACGTCGAATCCTTCCCGACTCAGATAGAAGGCGCAGGCTCTGTCGAGAAATACAATCCTCTTGGAGCCAAAAGGGTCTTGACGCACATAAGGCAGATACACAACCACCCAGACTATGACTTATTATCGCTAACAGACAATATGCGTGCGGATAGGGATCATTTTGATAAGACTATTGATGTCCAGGATGACATCTCCAGGATAATCCCTGCTTTGCGTCAAAAACTAGGTGTGAGCGCAATATATGTCGAGGGTTTATCTGACAGATTCTCCCGCGCGGACTACGTGTCTTTGATTCAAAAACAAAAAGAGGCATTAGCAGCTCTAAAAGAGCAATCTCATAAGCTGGATGTCATGCGCTCAAGGCTTGGAGAGAATCCTATCTGGCTCGAGGCAGGCGCCCAAGTCATACTTAATCAGAGGTCTTACCTCTTGGTGGAGCTTTTGCAGGGGAGCGCGATTCTGGGTTCTGGGATGGAAGTGAATTTTTCAGGAAGAAAAAGCACTGCATTGGCCCTTTCTGAAGCAGAATCAGAACTCAAGGAGAAGGAGAGATTGTATCTTCTTGGAAAATGCGGTTTTCTGGAGAAAAGAAGATATGAGATTAGGGTTGAAGACCTGATGATGCGGCAAAGAGAGGATGACTTGCTACAGATAATCCTTGATAATGGCGACAAGACTGCCTTCGTGATATTCGGTGGGGCTCATGACTGGCAGGATAATGTCGACTCATGGAACCATACTCATCCTGATGAGAGGTTCGCTTATGTTAGGATTACTCCTGCCCACTACAGGTAGATTTCTGATGAGCGCCTGCAATATCCGCTAATCTTTTTTCAGCTCTTTGAACAGCCTCTTCCAGTCGCTTTCTTACTTCTTCTTCTGCGGTGCTGCTCGTTCGAAGGGTATAGATATCAATAATGATCTTAGGAGGCTGGTTTCTTCCTCGCTGTACCGCCTCGCCAAGCTTGTAAGTCTCAAGGACGTACTCAACACCTTGTTCTACAGTATGGTATGCGTCCCGGGCGTAAGGATATCCGAGAAACCCTAAGCAGATCGCGTTGATTACCAGGCTAGTTCGTATGGATGGCAATGGAAGGTGATATAGCTTGTCGATACCTCTTGATACCTTATCATATATTCTCTCTGGGTGTGTTCGTGTATTGTCAGCCACAGGCATCACTTGCCTTCAGAAGAGTGTCTGGAGATAGATATAGCCTTCTAGGAAAAAATCGGAACTTTTGCGAAAAACAAGGCGGTCTGTCGCGTTTTGTTTCTCCAAGCCCAAAGCCTTGCCACGCCTAAGAGAAAACTATTTAAAACATCACCTTGTTCTCCTAATTCAGGGTTGACCAAGCTTAACAAAGCTTAATCAAAGGTCAGATTATCAGATCAGCGGGGGTTTCGAGAATCATGATTAACATTCCATTATCTCAGATCAAGGAGAAGATTTCTCAGAAAGCAGGCCTCTCAGAAGAGGAGATCAACGCGAAGATAAAGGACAAGCTAAAACAGCTCTCAGGACTCATCTCAGAAGAAGGCGCGGCCCATATCATCGCGAACGAGCTTGGGGTCAAGCTCTTCACGCCAGGAGAAGCCTTGCAGGTCAAGAGCGTGCTCTCAGGCATGAGGAACGTGGATCTCAACGCCAAGGTCCTCCAGATATATGAGACGAGGGAGTTCGTGACCGCGAGGGGTCCTGGCAAGGTATCCAACATACTCGTCGGCGACGAGACTGGCATCATCAGGGTCGTTATGTGGAACAAGCAGGCAGAGAACGTGGGCCAGCTAAAAGAAGGAGACGTCCTAAAAATCGTGGGCGGATACGTGCGCGAGAACCAGGGCCGAAAAGAGATCCACATGAACGACTTGTCAAAACTCATAATCAACCCTGCGGGGCTAGTGGTCAACGTGGCTGAGCGTGGAAGCGCAGCAGCCCAGAAAGAGTACGTCAGGAAGAAGATCGCTGAGATATCAGAGATGGACTCCGCAGTCCAGGTACTCGCGACCATAGTCCAGGTCTTCGACATCAACTTCTTCGAGGTGTGCCCTCAGTGTAACAAGAGAGCCAGGCTTCGCGAGGACGGCTTCGTGTGCCAGTCGCACGGCAAGGTGAGCCCGACCTACAACTACGTATTGAACATCTACGCAGACGACGGGTCGGACAACGTGCGGGTTGTCTTGTGGCGCGAGCAAGTCGAGCAGCTGCTAGGCATGAACCGGGACCAAGTCTTAGGCTTCAAGGAAGACCCTGCGATGTTCGAGAGCGTAAAGCACGATCTTCTAGGGAACATCGTCTTGATCGACGGCAGGGCTAACAAGAACCAGACCTTTGACAGGATAGAGCTGGTCGCGAGCAAGATAAACAAGAACCCTGATCCTGAAGAGGAGACTGCAAGGCTAAAAGAGGAAGCGGCAAAACAACCTGCCAAGCAGGCTGAGAAGCCAATCCCTGCGCCTGTTAAAGCGCCTGAAGCCAAGCCTGAGCAAGCCAAGACCGCCCACAATCCTGAGAGCGCCCCGGCCAAGGCAGCGGACCAGGAATTCGAGGAGATGAACCTCGAAGAAGAGCTAGTAGATCTGGAAGACTTGTGAGCGAACAATCTTTCTAGATCAAGCCTTGATTTCTGAATCATAAGTTTATATTATGCGCGCCTTTTTCCCTGGAGCCGGGTCTCGCCTAATACTATCCTTGTTCTTATAGAAAGATTTTTAAACTTCCAGGCTAAAGATTGTGGTGGAAATGGTGAGTGATCGAGATTCCATGACTTTTGAGATAGTCGTAGTCTTGGCAATCGTCGCCATAGTCGCCTTCACAGGCCAAGTCTTGATCTACTACGAGTCGACTGCGAGGACAGGACTCCCTCCTGCAGGAGCTCTTGGAGGGGACAACGTGATATCAGGCTTTGCAGTGGCCATCGCAGGAGAAGATGAGCCGACCCCTATGTTAGCAGACATCAGCGTCGAGAGGATCGAGGTAAACCCTGCAAGCCCGCTAGTCGGAGAAGCGTTCGAGGTCCGCGTCTACGTCAAGAACCTTGGATTCCAGGAGATAAAGACGCCTTTCTACGTCGAGGCAGAGTTCATACCCAAGACAGAGGAGACGAACGTCGCTCTAGACCCTATCAAGATATCGGAGTTCATGCCACAAGCGCTAGCTCCTGGAGATGAATCATACGTAGCATTCCTAGTGACGACCATTGTCCCGCCAGGACCGATGAGGATAGTCGCCCATGCAGACTCGACACTCAAGATACTAGACGACAACCCAGCCAACAACAAGCTCAGCAAGACAGTCATAATCGCTTTAGAGTAAGATGATATTTCTGACGCACCTCGCGTTCGGCTTACTCCTGGGGTTCTTAGTGCTGAAGACCTTCATGATCCAGGCAGACCTCTGGTTCTTCATGCTCCTCTTGCTGATAGGGTCCTTGCTGCCTGACATCGACTGCGCCACCTCCCGTCTCGGGCGCTACACCAAGCCCCTCCAGTTCATATTCGGCCACAGGAAGTTCTTCCACTCGATCCTGTTCATGGCTGTCGCGGCCATAATCGCCGCTCTCTGGTTCCAGAACGAGGCCTACGCCGTGGCCATGCTCCTAGGCATGGGGTCTCACCTCTTGCTGGATAGCTTCAACTTCACAGGCACCCAGCCCTTCTGGCCGAGTCGCCTCAGGGCTAAGGGAAGAGTGAGGACTGACGGGATTTGGGATGTGGCGTTGTTCGCGATATTCATCCTAGTAACGTTCTGGGTGTTGTATATTTACGGTGTTGGGACTCTGAGCGGGTTGTTTGGCTAAGACATGGCCTTTTCTCCAAATTCTGAAGGTCCATTCAATCATTTCGGAAATCTTTTGGATTATCTATCGAAAATATTATAAATGTGCTGCTCTTCCAAACTACTGCGAAGAAGTAACAAAATGACTATTAGCATTATGAGCATAAATCCTTCTCAACGGGATTATGAATTCGTGGAGAGAAAAGGCAGGGGCCATCCGGACACAATCAGCGACAGGCTAGCTGAAGAGTTTTCAAGGGCTTACTCGCTGTTCACTCTGCATGAATATGGGATAATCCTGCACCATAATTTTGATAAAACAGGTGTTCTTGGTGGTCACGCATCGGTAGGCTTCGGCAAAGGTTCCATGACACGTCCTATTCGAGTTTTGCTCAATGGAAGAGCATCGTCTAGCTATGCTGGAAAGCCAATCCCTGTAGAGGACATACTTAAACAAACAGCAAGGGACGTGTTTTCTGATCTGTTTCCTATGTTAGATTTGCATAGAGACATAGAGTTCCATAACAATCTTTCAATGAGCAGCAGTCCTGGAAGTATAAATGGAAAAGCGGCGCGTGATGGTACGCGGAAGAACTGGTTCACTCCGCGCGGACCTGAAGATATACCGGAATTACGTCTTCTCGCTGCAAATGATACCTCTTTAGGAAGCGCATACTCTCCTTTATCCCCAGTCGAACGAACAGTCCTTGACCTAGAGTGTACACTCACACGCGAGGAATTCAGGAATCAACATCCTTGGCTGGGAACAGACGTTAAAGTGATGGCCTCCCGCCTCAACGACGATCTAGAGATTACATTGTGCGTGCCGCAAATTTGCTCCTACGTAAGCGATGTTGCCGAATATAGGAGGAACGTACAATTTATCAATGATTGGATATATTCCTTCTGCAACCAGAAGATGCCACAATACAACACGCGCATATTCCTCAATATGAGGGACAATTTTGAGACCTGCGAACTATATCTGACATTCACCGGCTCGGCGATTGAGAACGGAGATGAAGGACTTGTTGGGAGGGGAAATAGACCCAATGGCGTTATTGCTAATACAAGACCTTTCAGCATTGAGGGAGCCTGCGGAAAGAATCCTGTCTATCATGTGGGAAAAGTCTACAACATCGTTGCCGACAACATTGCAAGGGAAGTTTGGAAGATAACCGGTGCTTACTCCGAGGCTTTCCTCGTGAGTCAGACCGGGCAATCCCTCATCGCTCCTTGGAAAACCGTTGTAGGAGTCGCGATGCCGCTTTCGGAGAGCCTTTCAAGATGTCTGAATGAGGTTACACAATCTAAACTGGATGAGATTCCAAGGATAAGCGCTTCCATACTAAAGAGAGAATGCAGGTTGTATTGAGATGGAAACTGAAAATAACCCCGAAACCTTATCCAACCGCTTGAATGCATACTTAACAGGAAATAAATGGACGAAATTGCGATGCGGTCGTTGTGATGTGCAATACTACAGCAAGACAGATGAGCGTTTTTGCGGAGACTTTTCCTGCCAGGGAGGATATTCATTCCTGCAGCATAAGCCAAAAAAGAACCGCACAATATCAGAAGTAACCAATGACTTGGAGAAGCACTTCTGTTCTAATGGATATAGCAAGATATCGCCTCGCGACCTTGTCGTGCATGACAGCACGACGATATTTGCCACTGCGGGAGTTCAGTGTGTGGAACGGATGATTAAAGGAGAAGAACCTTCTCGCATAGATTCATTGCTTGTTTTTCAACCTAGCTTTAGAACGCAGACTCTTGACACGCTCTCTGCAGAAACGAGGGATTCGTGCTATGCATTTGTGAACGTCGCGACAATCCATTTGCATCCTACATTTGACGAGCATTTGAAGCATCTGGATGACTGGATGAGCTCGCTCTCAAGGCTCGGCTATTACGTAGGAGACTTCTCATTAGTTCCATACAGCAAAACCCCTGATTGGGGCAGTGGACCTTTCCAAAAACAGGGAATTCTGTTTCTTTTTCACGGACTGGAGCTGGGCGTTGCAAACTTCTGCTACGATATAACCTTAGGCGGCGTCAAGGGCACATTGAGCGACATCGGCTTCGGCTTGGAAAGGCTGACTTGGGGCTTGGGCAAAAGGGACGACATCCATGACCATCTTGAAGTAGGAGAATATAGCTTGATTGCACCTATGCAAAGATATGACCTTACCAGGTTGATGACCCTGATGAGCATGTCCGAGCTAAAGCCAGGCAATAGGGGGCCCGAATACCGCTTCCGCCAGGCCGCGAAGATTTTTGTTGACAATGGTTTCGGCTACAGCGTCTCAGAGAAGGAGGTCAGGATTGCTACTGATTTCTGGGAAAAGATTACAGGGAAGAATCCCTCGCTTGGAGGAATAATTTGTGAAATCAACGCGGAGCTCGGAAGATCGTTTAACCTTCTGCTTCTCCGCACCCTCAAAATAGAGCCCTCTTCTGAAATGCAAAAGCTCCACCCTGAAGAATTATTCCGGCTGCTGATTCAGAGAGGCGTTTCGCACAGGAAGTTAAAGGAAGTGTTGGGTGGATTACATGTTCGAGTTTGATGGAAGGCTTTATTTGATCAGGCATGGTCTCACGCAAGCAAACATCGAAGGTATCTGTTTGGGAAATACCGAGGTAGCTGTGGTTGGGAACGAACTTGAACGAGTGCGTATACTGGTGGACCGAGCTCTCTCCGGCGCCCGATTGAAGTACCTTATCAGCTCTTCGCTTCTAAGGGCACTGCAGACTGCAGACCAGTTGAGTGAATATTTCACCATACCTGAACGCAATATTGATACGAGATTCGATGACCTCAACTTCGGAGTTTTTGCAGGGCAGCATCCGATGAGGATACTTGAGCTTCAGCCAGAGATATATGATCATAGAGGATTCTTCAAGTATGACGTTCCCCTGCTCGGTGGCGAATCCTTGCATATGCTCGAGACTCGCGTGACTGAAGGGTTGAAGGATGTGAAAGGCAACGCACATTGCGGTAATGTTTTAATTGTGACTCATGGTAGCGTGATAGTCATGATCCACAAGATATTGTCGGGCAGGGACTATTACGACTTTTACCCTGCGGTGGATAATATCTCACATGAGCGAGTATTCAGGTTCTGAAAAAATGGTATTGACAAAATCTGAACCAATCAGAATTGAATTTGAACTGACTAATTACTGCAATGCCAGTTGCGAGTTCTGCCCCAGATTCAACATAGCTGATTATGGATTCATGGAGCTGGAACAATTCAGCGCAATGATTGCTAAAATCAGGGATATTCGGCAAGGCTTGTCTGTTTTCCAGCACAACCCGTCTCTTGGCTTCCCCCACGTTGTCTTTGGTGGTTATGGAGAAGCCTTGCTTCATAAGGATTTTCCAGAGTTCATCAGCATTGCTAAGGTTAACTACCTTCCTACTGAGCTGATAACCAATGGTGCCCTCTTGACTCTGGAAAACTGCAAGCGCCTCGTTACTTCTGGATTGGACAAGCTCTCCATAAGCCTGCATACTCTCGACTCCAAGGTGAATGAACAGATAATGAATAGGGCGGACACTAAAGAAACAGTGCGCTCTGCACTGGAATTTTTGGATGACTTCCCTATTGGAGTGGAGATCTGGCGAGTGGGGAGATTGGATGGTGGCCGTTACGACCTTAATGAGGATGCTGATGCGTTCAAGCGCTTCCTTTCCCCTTTCAAGAAAGAAATCCCTGTCTTGGGCCCCACGCCGGCGTGGAATAGGGGAGGGCAATACCAAAGTACATTTTACCCTAAAGTAAGGGATTCAGAGGAAGTCAGATGCCATACGCTCAACTATTCGCTTAGCGTGAGCTTTAACGGAGATTTGGTCCTCTGCTGCTGCGATTTCTCATTGAAATCAGTGAAGCTTGCTGAGAATTGGGACTTTGACTTTGCAACAATCCAAAAGAAGGTAGAATACTGCCAGCAGAACCCGCCTCAAATATGTCAAGAGTGCGGGAAGCCTAAGGATACGTACTACGTCCAGTTCATCAGATGAAAGGTTGCTTGCATTTCTTTGTAAATAAGAATGCCTTGCCAACGACCTGGATCTTTTCGCTTACAATCAGCCCTGATTCTTCAGTTATCGCGATGATATCAAGTTGTTTTGCGAGATCCATGATTCTATTATTCAACTCTGGTTTGTAATGGCAGAAGATTGAATAATTGACGAGGCAAAGGCCGTTGAGATCTTCCAGTTTTTCATTGTTCTCATCCAGGACTATCGCGGTCTTTATCGACTTTCCAAGAATGATCGCCCCTGCGCTACCCCCATAGATTATTCCTTTCTTGGCATACTGCTTTAAAGCCTTGTCGAATCCTGATTTCCTCATTAACTTCAAAAGTTTGAAAGTGTTGCCGCCGCCGATGTAGACTGCTGAGAACTGCATGAGGTCTTTCACAGTTTTTCCTTCGAGATTCGTCCACATTACAATGCGCTCTTTGCGAATTCCCAATGCTGAAAATGTCTCGATGAACCAATCCCAGCATGGTTGGAAATCACTAGTTTCCATCGCGACAGGAATGTACAGGATGGGCTTGCGACCTACCTGTTTCACGAAGATAGAGTCCAGTCTCTTGCTCTGCTCTGTAGAGCCTCCTCCACCCAGGAAGATTTTGGCCATGCATACATTAATGGGTGCGAGATTTAAATAATTTCTGTCTCCTCAAATCCACGCGTCTGAACTCATGAATGTGCAAAGAGGTGGAGACACTTCGCTTCTTGATGTCCTCTGCAGTGGATTCCGCGTCTTTAATATCTTCGAGGGTTTCACTGCATTCAACCCTCCTACGATTTCCGCTGCTTTCGTAAATCTTTCCACAAGACTTCTGTTTCTCGAAGATAAAAAGCCACTGGACAACAGAAAACCTTCCGGTTTTCTGAGATCCACTGCCCTCTACTAAGGCCACTGGACCCACTGGACATCTTGCCGTGGCGTATATAAATGAAGCGCGGCTTAAGAGGATACAGGCAAAAGCGAGAACTAACCCCTCTTTTCCCCTCTGCCACGGCAACTCCGGGCCACGGGGGAAAGGCTTTTTGCCCAAATGAAGGACGTGAGAAGATACGCGTCAGGAAATCCCGGCCTCTGGCGGCAAAGCACCGCATCAATAAGGAGGTCTGAAACAAAAACCGAACAGGAAGGGATGAAGAAAATGGAAAACCAAACCAAGAGATATGAGAGATACGCGCCAAGCGCGGCAAACCTGAGCAAAGACAGCAAGCCAGAAGGCAAGCATAACCTGCCGTTGAAGAAATTCAGGGTGGGAGCTATTTCTGCAACAGTGTGGGAGAACCACAGCGTGAACGACCAAGGGCAGCCAGTGGCTTTCAAGAACGTGAACTTCGAGAGGAGCTACAAGGACGCCAAGGGCGAGTGGCAGACCACGACTGCGCTGAGGACAGGAGACCTTCCAAAAGCAATCCTGGTGCTCAACAAGGCGTACGAGTTCGTATTGATGAACGGAAGCGCAGCAGCAGAAGAATGAATTTGAGGTGACTATTCCATGAGACAAGCGACTAAGATAGAGGAAGCAGTGCTGGCAGAGCCAGAAGTACTAGTGACAGAAGCGGCCCAAACCCCTAAGGCCGCAGAAAAGTTTAAAACAAAGAAGAATATACCTGCTCCAATGGAGAAGGGTGCGAAGAAGGAGATGACAGTGGAGGACTTGCCAGGAGTAGGCGCAGCTACTGCTGAGAAACTAAGCCTGGCCGGCTTTGACACTGTCATGGCTATAGCAGTAGCGACTCCAGGAGAGGTCGTGGACGCTTCAGGCGTGAGCGAAGCCGTGGCCAGGAAGATAATCCACGCTGCAAGAGAAGGCCTTGACATGGGATTCCAGACAGGCCTTGAAGTCCTCGAGAAGAGGAACAGGATGACCCAGATCAGCCTTGGAGCCTCTAACATCGACCAGATCATGGCTGGAGGAGTGCACACAGGTGCGATTACTGAGTTTTTCGGAGCTTATGGCAGCGGGAAGACCCAGTTCGGCCACATGCTGGCGGTCCAGGCCATAAAAGCAGATCCTGAATGCCACGTGGTCTACATAGACACCGAGAACACGTTCAGGCCAGGAAGGGTTTACCAGTTTGCAGAAGGGCTAGGCTTAGAGCCGGAGAAAGTCCTTCAGAACATCAAGGTCGCCAGGGCCTTCAACTCAGATCACCAGATGCTCCTCGTAGACAAGGCAGGTGAGCTCATAAACGAGGGCACAAAGGTCAAGCTGATCATAGTGGACAGCTTAACAGCCCACTTCAGGGCTGAGTTCGTAGGCAGAGGAACCCTTGCTGAGAGGCAGCAGAAGCTGAACAAGCACATGCACGACCTCTCAAAGCTGGCAGACATGCACAACCTAGCAGTCTACGTGACAAACCAGGTCATGGCGAGGCCAGACATGTTCTTCGGAGACCCGACAGAAGCCATCGGCGGAAACATCGTAGGGCACAACTCGACCTACAGGGTGTATTTGAGGCGCGGAAAGAAAGGCACGAGGGTGGCAAAGCTGATAGACGCCCCTGACCTGCCAGACGCAGAGTGCGTGCTACTGGTGACTGAGAAAGGCATAGAGAACGCGTGATCAAACCAAGAAATTCTTTGCTTTTTTTTCTTATCTTAAGCCATACAGGGGACCATAAGACTACATGAATTCTTCCCTGAGATGATCCGGAAGGCAGACAGTCCAGTGATCAATGACGCCGTCTCTTCGCACGTCAAGGATGAAATTAAGCCCGCCCAGCCTGTTAAGCTCTCCTCTTTCCTCGGACTGCGCGATCCTGTGGAACAAGTCAGGGTCATCAACCTGGACTGTGGTCTTATGGCCTTGTATGCGCAGCTTCTCCCTGAGAGTATTCTCATCCAGTGGATCCACTGAGGCGCTCCTGTAGATCCGGTCCACTAAGGGCTCGACCTTGTATGCGAACTCGCTTATCGGTAAAATCATAACCCTTTGGGAAGCAAACAGCATTTATAAAGGTTATATTGTTATGGAGCCATCTTGAACAAAATTTATATAACCCTTAGGCCTTTAAGCTTTGTAAATAACGCCTTTGATAAAGGAGGAGCTGTAATGTATAGAGATAGAGGAGATCGAATGGATCATGGAGAACCAAGGAGATTCGCCCCGGTCAGAGAGGGCGACGAGTTGGACGTAAAGATAGAGGCCGTCGGTGAGAAGGGCGACGGCATTGCGAAGAAGCAGGGATTCGTGCTCTTCGTACCCAAGACAAGGACTGGAGACGAGGTCAGGGTCAGGGTGACGAGGGTATTGAAGAACGCTGGCTTTGCAGAAGTCATAGGCCAGCCAACAGCCAGGCCTGCTGAGGCTCCTAGGAGAGAGCACAAGAAGCAAGAAGATGACTTCAGCCCTTCGACAGAGAACGACTCTGAAAACTTCGGGGAAGAGGCCGAGGCTGAGGAAGTCGCAGAACAGTCAGAAGAGGCTGAGGACGAAGAGGATAAAGAATAAAGTATTTAACCTCTGAAATTATTTCTTTTTTCTTATGAGACTTTTCATAGCGATAGAGCTCCCCTCAGAAGTCAAGGCAGCGCTCGAGAAGATAGGAAAGGATATGCGCTCAAGCAAAGCAGTGCCAAGAGAGAACCTGCACATAACGCTCAAGTTCTTAGGAGACTTGCCAGACGAGCGCGTGCCAGGCATAATAACCGCGCTCTCAGACGTGAAATTCAATCCCTTCAGCATCAAGCTAGAACGAGCAGGAGCCTTCCCGAGCGAGCGAAACGCGAAGGTTATCTGGATAAGCGCAGGACCAGAAGCGCCCCTGGCAGCGGTCAAAGCTCAGGTTGACAAGGCGCTTCCAAGGTACAAGGACGACCACCCATTCAAGAGCCACATAACGCTCATCAGGACAGAAGGAGACGACCTGAGGGATGAGATCGCTAAGATGAACGCCAAGCTCGAGAAAAAAGAGATACTAGTCACCAAGATAACGCTCTACAAGAGCACGCTAACGCCGAACGGGCCTGTTTACGAGAAGTTAACGTAGGCGCGCCAAGATTCTATACGAAATAGGAATTGTTTGATCAATTTTGAGACTGAACCTGACATGATAAGTATTTCTGCATCAAGAAAAATGTCCAAGCGGCAGAAGCGGTGTCAAGAAATGCTCAGAGCATCCTTTTGTTTCAATAAACTACAGTTCATTGACCAAAAAAGTCACTGCTTTTTCGTTTCATGTTAAATCACCTTGTTATTGTTATATTTACTTGGTTATGCTCTTTGTTATGCTTCTAGGGCTATGATTCTTATTTTTTTGATTCATATTTGACGTGCTGCTGCCCGTTTTGTGGCTTTCCGCATAGCGGGCATATTAGTGAGAGCCCCACTAGCTTGGACTGCTCTATTGGCTCGCCGCAGTGCTTGCACAGGACTTTTATGTCGCTATATATTTCCAGCACAGGATTGACTGGGTGGCCGTTTTGCGGCTTTCCGCATAGCGGGCATATCAGTGAGATTCCCCTCAATGCTGCATGGCTTACTGGCATGCCGCAGTGCTTGCACAGGATGATTAGTTCTGGCTCAACCAGCTTTGGCTCAGCCAGGATCTCATCAGATTCAATTGTTTTTGTTTCGTTGCTTTTTTGTTTCATTTTTATTCACGCTCTCATTTCCTTCTTTCTAGTCCACATCTGGATGTAGCCTAGACAACTAACTCTGACTGTCTTTCCAGGGCGTGCAGGTGGGTGAGCCTTTGCTTCATGTCGAGGCGCTCTGACTGCATCTTTAACATATCCCTCTCGATTTTTGATAAGGCGTGCTGCCAGTACCCGATTCTTTGCTCCACTTCAAATTGATTGACCTGTTCCATGCCAGAAGCACCCCTCTTGTGATAAGTGATAAAATAATTAAAAGTCCCCTAATTCAAGAAAAGACAGCTGAGTATTAGATTGTTTGGTAGGGATAATCAACAGATAAGACTGTATCTGTTGAGAGAACTGCTTCCTGCCCGGCGCTTACTTATCCTTGC
>JAFGGS010000005.1 GCA_016930415.1 Candidatus Woesearchaeota archaeon
AAGCAGAGCCTCACAGCGGATGAGCCTGTCTTTATAAGACAGGATGGGAAGGCAAAGCTTGTTAAGATTGGTGATTTGGTCGATGGCCAGGTCAAGGGGGAAGGCGCATTCGAATGTGATGGCATTGAAGCGCTTTCATTCGATGATTCCTATAACTATTCCTTCAGGCCAGTGAGCCATCTGATAAAGCATAAGAGAGAGAACGAGATTATCAAGATAAAGACAAGTTATGGTAAGAGCATAAAAGTCACTGGCTGCCATAGCATTTTTGGAATCGACAAAGAGACTCTTAAAGTCAGAGAAGTGCAAGCCAGAGAGCTTAGGAGAGGTGACTTAATTATTGCTCCAAAAGTAGCCGGATTAAGCGATACGCAGTGTATAAGCGAGATTAACATCCTAGAGTATATAGATGTCTCTGTCGCGAAGAAACAAGGTTGGTTCCTCTACACTGACCAGGAGTCCATCAAGAAAGCCTTTGAAAGCGCGAAGATAATCCATAAGAAGAAGGCAGGGGATAAATCCAGGAAATATTACTGCCTTCTTTCCAAGGAGGGTGATGTAGTTGATGTTCTTGACGACTCGTATAAGCAGTATGTGGCAAAGGGATTCATCCCTCTCTGGATTGCAAAGCTACTGGGGATCTCTGACGGGATAATAAGAACCTACTTTCATGGAAAGGAATATTCAATTCCTTCCAATATTCAGATAACCAGCGGACTTGCAAAGCTCCTGGGATTGTTTGTTGCAGAAGGCCACATTGACAACCGACAAGTGGGTTTCACGTTTTCCAGAAAAGAGCGCGACCTTGTCAGGCTCGTGTGTGAACAGGCATTCCTACTCGGGTCTAGCCATACTGTTGAGGAGCGTCCGGAGAAGAACTGCGTGCGTGTAAAGATATTTGGAGGACTTCTAAGCCACTTGTTTAGTACTTGGTGCGGTAAGGGGGCGCATAACAAGAGGGTTCCTGAGTTCATGTTCAGCTGTCCTTCTTCTATCAGGCAGGATTTTATTGACTACCTATATATTGGGGACGGCCACAATACAAAAGGCAGGAACCAGCTCATGCTCACAACGGTCTCTTCAGGACTGGCCAACCAGGTTTCCTACATTTGGCTGCTTCAAGGCGTGGTCGCCAGCATATCTAGCAAGATGAATGCTGGCTTGGGAAGAATTCCTGGCAGAGCGTATGTTGTGACTGTCTATGGCAATGATATCAATTTTTCAAATTACTTCTCAATAACGAATGCTTATTCTTCTAACCGGACGCGAAGGGCTCACATGACCGCAGTTGTCCTTGCAGGAAAGTTAGGCTTAAGCTTGACGCACGAAGAGGCGAACTACCTCGATATGATGTCCGCTCTGGAGCAGGGAAGAGAGTATTCCTATTCTGAAATGTCCGGCTTATTTGCCACTGATAAGCCAGGATATAAGCTAAGATACCTTTCGGACAAGGGTTTCTTGGAGAGGACTGCGCAAGATAGTTATTGTCTGACTTCCCAACTAGTGCAAAAATGCCAGCTTTACGAGCAGTTGAAAAAACTTGCAAACTCAGGGTTCTTGTTCCTTTCAGTTAAGGAGATGGAAACAATAACGGAAGGATATGACTATGTTTATGACTTATCTGTTCCGGGCACAGAGAATTTCGTGGCTGGATTAGGTGGGATATCGGCCCATAACTCTCGTGGTCAGCAGGGAATCGGCATCAGCGCGAGCGTCATGTACTCTCAGCTCACGACCGGCAGGCCTGCGAAGGTGATATCGAAAATCGCGCCTGACAAGCCTGCCCACTTCATGGAGGTGGGTATCGACACCAGCAAGAACGAGCCTGTCATATACAAGGATGAGGAGAACGAGTGGGACAAGCCTCACGGTACCAGGATCGAGATGGACATGGAAGGAGCATACCTCAAGGGCGGCCAGAGCGTTGATGAGTACCTGAAGGAGACCGCCATCGTTAATCCCCACGTCCTCATCACCTACGTCAATCCTAAGGCTGAGCAGATGATATTTCCAAGGGCGACTGAGGAGCTGCCCAAGCAGCCAAAGGAGATTAAGCCTCATCCTTACGGCGTAGAGCTTGGGATGCTCCAGAAGATGATGGCAAGCACAGACTCTAGGACCTTGCAGTCATTCCTGACAAGCGACTTCTCAAGGGTCGGAGCAGAGACTGCAAAGGAGATATGCGAGGAAGCAAGAGTCCTTCCGAACATGAAGCCTAAGAACGTGTCAAGGGACGATGCTGAGAAGATAATCCAAGCCATCAAGAAGGTCAAGATCATAAGCCCGCCGACAGACTGCATAAGCCCGCTCGGAGAGGAGATGTTCGAGAAGGGGATGAAGAAAGAGGTCAACGCAGAGTTCTACGTCGCGGTCACAAGGAAGCCATCGGTCTATCGGGGAAACCCGTTCGTGGTCGAGGTAGGGATAGCTTACGGCGGCAACCAGCGATCTGACGGCGCAGCGACTGTGCTTAGGTTCGCGAACAGGGTCGCGTTATTATACCAGCAAGGGGCTTGCGGGGTCACGAAGAGCATAGTCCAGACCAACTGGAAGTCTTACGGCCTGCAGCAGAGCAACGGAAGCCTGCCAGTAGGAGCGCTCACGATCGCGGTTCACATAGCAAGCGTCTGGGTCCCTTTCACGTCAGAGTCAAAAGAGGCGATCGCTCATTATCCTGAGATCATAAGCGAGATAAAGCTTGCGCTTCAAGAGGCTGGCAGGAAGCTCCAGACTTACGTCCATAAGAAGCACAAGGTGCAAAACCAGCTGGAGAGGGCAAACCTATTCGAGAGGTACATCCCTGAAGTCGCGTACTCGCTCGCCAAGCTAACAGACGGCAGCAAGGAAGCCATCGAGCGGGGCTTGAAGGACATGATCAACAAGTCAGACATCCAGGCGCAGATCCACCAGATGGAAGCCCTTAAAGGAGAGGCTGACGAGACCTTCAACAAGAAGAACGGTAAGACAAGCGAAGACGACTCTGAATCAGGAGCTGAAGAGCAAGAGGAAGCTGATTAACGATGGCAAAGGCAAAGGCAGCAGCGGAAGGCGTCAAGAAAGAGATACAGACCGCGCTACCATTGGATAAGCAGGATAAGAAAGCAGCCAAGGAAGCTAAGGAGCGTGCGCCTGCTCCCAGGAATGGCAACGGAAAGAGTGCGGGCGGCGCAAGAGAAGAGCTGGTAAACCTTGGAGACAGTCTTGTCAAGGACATTAAGAAAGGAGAGAATCCGAAGATAGAGCTCTCAGTCCGAGGACTCTCAAACGTGGTGTACGACAAGGAATCAAAGACCCTGGGCCTCGGAGACAAGACAGCGCAGAGATTCTTCTTCAACGTGGCTCACGCCAAGAAATTCCTGCAGACAGTAGAAGTCGCTGCGATCTGCAAGACGCTCCTAGATGCAGGAAAGCACGCAAGCCTTAGGGACGTATTCTACATGGCCAAGAGGACAATTCCCAACAGCAAAACAAACGTCGTCGACGACCAGAAAGAGAGCGACAAGGCGATCGAGGACTTAGAGCTGATAACCACGTTCTCAAGAGAGAACCTGAACGTGAACGCGAACAAGATGGGAAGCGTCGCAGGCAAGGTCGTGATAGAGGACTCGGGAGACACAATAGACTGGAGCCGCTTAGGAAGCGGCGGATGGAGCATCCCCTCGAACGTCGAGAACATCGCATTCAAGAAAGTGGACGCGAAATACGTCATCTACATGGAGAAAGCAGCGGTGTGGGAGCGTCTCCACGAGGACAAGTTCTGGGCGAAGCAGAACTGCATAATCATGAGCTCGCAAGGACAGACCACTAGAGGGATAAGAAGACTATTGCAAAGGCTCTCAAGCGAGCACAACCTCCCGATATTCGTCCTAGCAGACAACGACCCTTGGGGATGGTACATCTACTCAGTCCTAAAGTTCGGAAGCATAAGTCTCGCCCACATGGCAGACTCGATGGCTATCCCAGACGTCAAGTTCGTAGGGATCACCTGCGACGACGTACTAACATACGACCTCAAGAGGCACTTCATCAAGCTGACAGACAAAGACATCTCCAGGCTCAAGCAGATGCAAAGCTACGAGTGGTTCGCAAAGAACAAGGCTTGGCAGCGACAGTTCAAGATGATGAAAGACTTCGGAGCAAAGGTAGAGATCCAAGCTCTGAGCAGCAAAGGAATATCGTTCATCAGCGAGAGATACCTGCCAGAGAAGATCAAGAAGCAGGACTTTTTGGACTGATTAAAAAATATGAAAATATAATTCTCCTAGTACTCTTCCCACGCCTTTATCGAGATGTCCTTCTTATCTGTATTGCACATGGCCTGAACAAACGCCTTCGCCACCCTCATGTTGGTGATCAAGGGTATGTTGTAGTCGACAGCGTTCCTCCTGATCGTGTAGTCGTTGTAGAGCTCAGATCTTGACAAGTTCTTTGGGATGTTGATGACAAGGTCTATCTTGCCGCTCTTCAGGCACTCGAGTGTATTCGGGCTCCTCTTGTCGTCAGGCCAATAAAGTGCGGTGCATTTCACCCCGCTCTCTTCCAGGAACCTCGCAGTCCCTGGAGTCGCGTAGAGCAAGAGCCCCTTACCCGCGAGAAGCCTTGCCTCCTCCACCAGCTCTGCCTTGGAGTCTACAGGACCAGTGGATAAGAGCACTCCCTTCCTAGGATAATCATACCCAACTGAGAGCATGGACTTGAGGATGGCCTCGTCAAAGTCATCACCTATGCAGCCGACCTCGCCAGTGCTAGCCATCTCAACTCCCAGGATCGGGTCTGCGCCCTGCAGCCTGCTGAAGCTGAACTGGGGAGCCTTTACGCCCACGTAGTCTAGCTCGAATGATGACTTCTCAGGCTTCTTCACATCCTCGCCGAGCATCACCCTCGCCGCCAAGTCTATGAGGTTCAGCTTGAGAACCTTTGACACGAACGGGAAGCTGCGCGAAGCCCGCAGGTTGCACTCGATGACCTTGATGTCGTTGTCTTTTGCAAGGTATTGGATGTTGAAAGGACCAGAGATCCCCAGCTTCTTCGCGATTCTTCTCGATATCCTCTTGATCCTCCTGATAGTCTCGACGTAGATCTTCTGAGGAGGGAATACTATTGTCGCGTCGCCAGAGTGCACTCCAGCGAACTCGACGTGCTCGGATATCGCATAGCACAACATTTCACCATCCTTGGCGACTGCGTCGATCTCAATCTCCTTCGCCCCCTCGATGAACTTCGAGACAACGACTGGATGACTCTTTGACAAGTCACTTGCCAGCTTCAGGAACTGCTCTAGCTCTTCAGGGTTGCTCACGACGTTCATCGCGCTTCCAGACAAGACGTACGAAGGCCTCACGAGGACTGGGAAGCCGACCTTGTCAGCGAAAGCCTTCACCTCAGAGAAGCTCCTGAGCTCCTTCCACTCGGGCTGGTCGACGCCAAGCTCGTCAAGCAATCTTGAGAACTTGTGGCGGTCCTCAGCAGAGTCGATAGACTCTGGAGACGTGCCAAGGATCCTCGCGCCCTCCTTGTGAAGTCTCATCGCGAGGTTGTTAGGGATCTGGCCGCCAGTGCTAACAACGACACCCAAAGGATCCTCCAGGTCAATAACATCCATCACCCTCTCGAAGGTGAGCTCGTCAAAGTAGAGCCTGTCGCACATGTCATAATCAGTGCTCACAGTCTCAGGGTTGAAGTTGATCATGATAGCCTTCCTGCCAGTCTTCCTCACAGACGCGGCAGTGTTCACGCAGCACCAATCGAACTCAACGCTGCTGCCGATCCTGTAAGCCCCGCTTCCAAGCACGACCACTGAGTCCTCGTCACCACCTTGCCTGCCAAAACCCACGTCGTGACAGGATCCGCTGTAAGTCAAGTACAAGTAGTTGGTCATCGCAGGATACTCTGCTGCGAGAGTGTCGATCTGCTTGACAAAAGGGATGATTCCCTTCTTCTTCCTATGATCACGGACCTTGAGGAGCGACTCCTCCATCTCCGCAGACCCAGGTTTCAGGACGAGCCTCGCCACTTGGAAGTCAGAAAAGCCCCTCTTCTTGGCCTCGAGGAGCAGCTCATCAGGCAATGAGCCAAGAGAACCATGGCTTGAGAGCTCGTTTGAAATGCTCGTTATGTTCTCGAGCTTGTGCAAGAACCACTTGTCGATCCGAGTCAACTCGTGGATGCGATCCACAGAGTAGCCTTCCTCAAAAGCCTTTGCGATCGCGAATATCCTGCGGTCACTCGGGTTCTTGAGCTCGTGCTCCAGGTCAGGATACAAGATGTCCCTGTTGGCTGTGAATCCATGCATGCCATGGCCGATCATGCGAAGGCCCTTCTGGATCACCTCCTCGAAGTTCCTGCCGATAGCCATGACCTCGCCCACGCTCTTCATGCCAGTGCCTATCCTGTTAGACACTTGGGAGAACTTGGACAAGTCCCACCTTGGGATCTTGCACACAATGTAATCGAGCGCAGGCTCAAAGCAGGAAGTCGTGACCTTGGTGATCGAGTTCCTAAGCTCGGGGAGCGAGTATCCAAGGCCTAGCTTGGCGGCGACGAACGCGAGCGGATAGCCAGTGGCCTTTGAAGCGAGGGCGCTAGACCTTGAGAGCCTCGCGTTCACCTCGATCACGCGATAATCCTCAGAGAAGGGATCGAGCGCGAACTGGATGTTACACTCACCAACCATGCCCAGGTGCCTTATCACTTTGATCGATATCTCGCGCAGCTTGTGATACTCTGAGTTGGTGAGCGTCTGGCTCGGAGCCACGACGATGCTCTCGCCAGTGTGTATTCCTAAGGGGTCAAAGTTCTCCATGTTGCACACGATTATGCAGTTGTCATAAGAATCCCTGACGACCTCGTATTCGACTTCCTTCCAACCCCTAAGGCTCTCCTCGACGAGTATCTGGGATGAGTGCGTGAACGCTTTGGCAGCGCGATCGACTATCTCTTCCTCTGACGAGCAGAATCCGCTCCCCTGGCCGCCGAGACTGTAAGCCGCCCTGATGATTATAGGGTAGCCTATCTTCCTTGCAGCCTTCTTTGAGTCCTCAACGCAATTCACAGCAATGCTCCTTGGAGTCTTGACGCCTATCTCATCAAGCCTCTTGACGAACAATTCGCGGTCCTCAGTGTCTATTATAGTCTTGACAGGCGTGCCGAGCACCCTGATGCCGTGCCTCTCCAAGACCTTTGACTCGAATAACGCGACTCCGCAGTTCAAGGCGGTCTGCCCTCCGAACGACAAGAGGATTCCGTCAGGCTTCTCCTTCTCGATCACTCTCTCGACGAAGAAAGGAGTGACGGGCAGGAAGTATGTCTTGTCAGCCATTCCTTCGCTCGTCTGGATGGTCGCGATGTTAGGATTGATCAGGACTGTCTTCACGCCTTCCTCCTTCAAGGCCTTGATAGCCTGCGAGCCTGAATAGTCGAACTCGCCAGCCTCGCCGATCTTGAGAGCCCCGCTGCCGAGCACGAGCACCTTCCCGGGCCTGACAAGATGAGCCTTCGCCCCCGGCACTTTTTCCTTCATCGCCTCCTTTACCTTAACTCTGCTCGTCATATGATAATCACTTCCCACTCCTCCCGGATTCTCTCTTATGCTTCCTGACTTCTTCCAGGAAGTCGTCGAACAAGAACTCGGTGTCAGTAGGGCCGCAAGCAGCCTCGGGGTGGAACTGGCATGAGAAGAAAGGCTTAGAGACATGCCTTATCCCCTCGCACGTGCCGTCGTTCGCATTAGAGAACAAGACCTCCCAACCTTCTGGCAGGCTCTCTGAGTCGACTGCGAAGCCGTGGTTTTGCGACGTGATGAAACACCTGTTATGCTTGTTATCGGTGTGCATGACCGCAGGCTGGTTCTGGCCCCGATGGCCGTACTTTAGCTTGTAAGTGTCAGCGCCGCACGCAAGGGCGAGCAGCTGGTTGCCTAGGCAGATGCCGAAGACAGGCTTAGGATCATTAGCATCAAGGGATTTCTTCAGGTTAGCGATGGTGGCCTTGCAGGCCTTAGGGTCGCCAGGCCCGTTCGATATGAACAAGCCATCATACTCTTCACCTAAGAAGTCATAATTCCAAGGGACCCTTACAATCTCCACACCTCTCTTCAAGAAGCACCTTATTATGTTATTCTTGACGCCGCAATCAACAAGCACGACCCTAAGAACGCCCCTGCCAACCACTTCTCCTCGCCCCCTGTATATCTTCTTCTCGCTGATGCTGACCTTCTTCACGAGGTTCTCCTTGTTAGGATCAAAGAACCCTTGGCCCTTCTCTTTCCTCTCATCCTTATCGAACACGATCCTGCCAAGCATGGTCCCCTTCTCGCGCAGCATCTTGGTGAGCATCCTCGTGTCTATGTCAAAGAGCGCAGGCACCTTGTTCTCCACGAGCCACTCAGACAAGCTCTTCTTCGCATTCCAATGGCTGTGCTCAAAGCTGTAATCAGACACGACAAGCCCTGTTATGTGGGCCTTGTCAGACTCGAAGTTCTCAAGAAGGCCGCTAGCCTCATCCTGCTCATCGCCTGGGACGCCGTAGTTGCCTATTAACGGATAAGTCAAGACGAGTATCTGGCCTGCGTAGCTAGGATCAGTCAGGCTCTCAGGATAACCAGTCATTCCAGTATTGAACACGACCTCGCCAGCGACCGAAGACTCAAAACCAAAAGACTTGCCAAAGAAAACAGAGCCGTCCTCAAGAATAAGCCTGGCCTTAGTAAGTTTCATACTAAAAAAAGAACAGAATCGCGCTTGTTTAAAAAGATTATGCAAGTGCAGTAATCAGAAGCGGATATTCGTCGTGAGAATCACGAGGGTGCGCGCATCATGTTCTCTTGCCAGCTCATTTTTCACAACCTTTTTAACTGGCCAAGGGACTAACAGGGAATCATGCTCAAGACAGACCTGCACATCCACACGTCAGAGGATTGGTACGACTGCGACAACGTATCATACAGCGCAAAGCAGCTCATACAGGAAGCCGCGAGGCAGAAGTTCGAAGTGCTCGCGATCACTCACCATAATCACGTGTTCTTCAACCGCGAGATCCAAGGCTACGCCAAGAAGAAGGGCATACTCCTTATCTCTGGGGCAGAGGCCAGGATCGAAAGAGCAGATGTCTTATTGATCAACGTGACCAACAAGGACTTGCCGAGACTAAAGCGTCTGGGCGACCTTGAAAAGATAAAGGACCGCGCGCTCATAATCGCGCCTCACCCCTACTTCTTCCTTGGAAACTGCCTCGGAGACAAGCTCGAGCCTAACATCAGGCACTTCCACGCCATAGAGTACAGCCACTTCTACAACAAGTTCATGCAGAACAGGCTTTTATCGTTCTTGAACGGCAACAAGAAGGCAGAGGAGGTCGCCAGGAAGTACAACAAGCCGATAATCGGGACTAGCGACGCCCACAGGATGTACTG
The DNA here is from genome assembly GCA_016930415.1 of Candidatus Woesearchaeota archaeon. Taxonomy (GTDB): domain Archaea; phylum Nanobdellota; class Nanobdellia; order Woesearchaeales; family SM23-78; genus SM23-78. The sequence continues at coordinate 9,410 of JAFGGS010000005.1, forward strand.
TTTCGGCACGACCTTCTCCTGGGTCGACTCTGCCAAGACCAAGGACGCAGTCCTGGAAGCTGTCAAGAAAGGCAAGGTGAGGCTTGAGACCCACCCACTGCCCTTGCACAGCTTCGCAAGGAGGATCGCTGGCGTAGTCGTAAAGGAACGGTTCTGGCGCCTCCTCACAAGAACGGACTTCAACTCACCAGACACCTGCGACGACCCGCATTTCAAAACATTTAAATAAATCCAAAAAAGAGGAAACCTGATGGGTGACTTTCCAGTAAGGCTTAGGCCTGGCAATGAACGAGACATCTTAGCGTGCGAGTTCGAGATAGAGCACGAGGACGTGCTCCACTTGAAGAACATGTACAAGAGGATATATGACTGGCTCGTGGACGAGGGCTACACTGCAGCGGACGGCCCAGACCAGATCTATGAGACGCTCTACTGGGAGCGGACCAAGCCCACCGGCGCGCAAGAGCATCACATCTGGTGGCGCGCGTTCCTGACGCCGAGAGACAACCGGTATTACCGTTACTTTCTCAAGATAGACTATCAGACTCTCAACTCAAAAAAGATGGAGGTCATGCGTCACGGACAGAAATTCGGCACCAACAAGGTAGACCTCATACTCAGGATACAAGCCTGGCTCCAGCTCGACTACAACGACGAGTGGCAGAAGTCGTTCATCCTGAGCAGGTTCGACAAGTGGTTCAGGACGAGATTCTACCTTGACAACATCTACAAGTACAAGAAAGACCTCTACAAGGACACTTATCGCCTTCACACGATGATAAAGCAATACCTGAAACTGACCTCTATAGCCGCTGACTGGGGAAGACCCTTCCACCACCCTGAGAAGGGAGTGAGCTAGAAGAGATAAGAGATTGATCTGCGGACCAGAAAGGGAAGAGATGAACGATCATGTATGACGTAATAACAGTGGGAAGCAACTACCTCGACATATTCGCGCACACCGACAAGTCGCAGCTGATAGGCATAAGGACGCAAGACAAGACTGTAGAGTACATATCCTACCCTGTAGGCGCCAAGATCCTGGTCACCCGGCTGCTGCATAACTTCGGAGGGAACGGAGCGAATACAGGAGTGGCCTTCTCGAGGATGGGCCTCAAGACGGGCTACGTGGGAAAAGTCGGGAAAGACACGACAGGATCCCAGATACTAGCTTCTCTCAAGAAGAACAAGGTAGCATTCCTAGGAGTGCTCGGCGGCGAGTCAGGCACCTCGATAATACTGGACGCCATGGAGGAAGACAGGACAATACTCACCTTCAAGGGCTGCAACAACGACCTGAAAGTCAAGGAATTGGGCTTCTCGAGGCTGAAGGCCAAGTGGTTCTACCTATCATCCATGCTGGGAGACAGCCTGACCACTATGAGGAGCATAGCAGAGCACGCAAAGGAGGGCGGGATGAAGATATCATTCAACCCCTCCCAGACGATCGTAGATCACGAGAAGGAAGCAGCGCTGGCCCTCCTCAAGCAGTCAAACCTAGTGGTGCTCAACAAGGAAGAGGCCGAAAGCCTGGTAGGCGCAGGGACCATTGAAGACAACCTCCAGAAGATAGTAAGCACAGGCCCAGAGGTTGCGGTGATAACCGACGGCAAGAACGGCGCAGTCGCTTACCGCGCTGGCGAGTTCTACACAGTCAAGGCAAGGACTGACCTGAAGATCGTCGAGACTACTGGCGCAGGCGACGCGTTCGCCTCCACGTTCACGGCCGGCATAATCCTTAAGAAGCCAGTCGAGCAATGCCTGCTCCTCGCCATAAACCAGGCAGAGAGCGTCATCCAAAACCACGGGGCGCAGAACAACCTCCTGGACAAGAAAGCCCTCCTCTCGATCGTCTCAAAAGACAGGCGGCTGCTGGAGAAGAGAAGCACCAGGTGACCTTCAACGCCTTTCTCGAAAACAAGCTTCTTAGGCCTTCGGCTACAGGGCTAAATTTAAATACTAGTGCAAGGAATATGAGCTTAAAGGTGCTGTGATGAGATACATAATAACCCTGACCAACGTGGGGCGGAAAGAGAGTGAGACCTTAGGTTTCAGGGCCTCAGACCTGGGACTCCTCAAGGAGAAGGGATTCAACACTCCCCTAAGCTTTGTCGTGAACGACGAGGCCTTCGATGACTTCATGGCAGAGAACGGCCTGCGCGCAAAGATAGAGAAGATATACCATGAGAACGAGGACTCCTCAAAGGCATTCCAGGAAGTCATGAGCGCGTTCATAAAAGCCTCCTTCCCAAAAGAGCTCTACTCAGAGCTATGCGAGGCTTACGAGTCCTTAGGGATCGAGCAGGGATCCTCTGCGCACAACCTAATCTCAGGAGGAGACTTGCCATACATAACGCTGATACGAAGCCCATCTTACATTCTCCACACAGAAGACGAGGAGGGGATACTGCAAAACGTCAAGGGGCAAGACCAATACCTGGCAGCCCTCAAGCTGGTGTGGGCGTCTGCCTACTCTCCAGCGTCAAGGCATTACAGGGCAAAAGCAGCAATATCAGACCGGTTCCGGATGGGCGTCATAGTCCAGAAGATGAAGGGAACGGACGCCTCCGCAGTCACCTACTCCCGCACGGACTTCAACGAGTACATGATAAGGGTCAAGAGTTACATAGGATTCTTAGACTACGGAGAGCCAGTGCTGGGAAAAGACGTCCACGACGTGGACGTGAACTCACTCATGATAAGGAGCACCCAGATAAACTTGCAGGAATATGCGATCCGAAGGGACGTGGACAGCGACGAGCTGGTAAAACACCCGCTAGTCGCGGACGGGGAGCGCCAGAAGATGAACGACAAGCTCATCTCAGAAGCTGCGAGGCTGACCAAGAAGGCCAAGAGCTTCATAGCGAAAGACCTCAAGCTCTACCTCAACATCAGGCAGGAAGCCGTTAGCGTCAACCAAGTCAACAGGATGACTTATGAGACGAAGACAGAAGTGGAGGAGAAAGACATAATCACGGTCGAGACCAAGGAAGGGGACGCGCGCGAGGTCAAGCACGAGCACACGACGACCCTGAGACAGACAGAGGACGCGGACGCAAAGCTCACCATGCCAGCAATACTCTCATGCGACGAGGCAAGGGAGCGAGTGGTGAATGAGCTTGGCCACAAGCTATTCTCGCTGAACGGATTCGCAATGGAATCAGCCGCGAGCACACTGGTCGAGTCAGAGAGCATAAGCCAGATCCCTGTCGAGGAGGAAGGAGCTGAGAGGCTGCCAGGAGACGAGGAATCGCTGGAAGACGAGGCTGACGAGCCAGAAGTAGAAGTGATATGCGAATCAGCCAAGGAAGAAGACGTCGAGGAAGAGCCAAGAGTCGAGATCGTGCCTGCTGAAGGAAGCCCGGAGGCAGTCGAACAGGAAGTGGAAGAAGAAGAGACCCTCCTAGAGCAGGTCATGAAGATAAAGGACATAACAGAGCGCATGGAAAGCCACGCCCTCAACAACCACGACGAGGCCTACGAGCAAGAAGCAAGGAAGCTAAAAGAGCTCTTGTCAAAGGTGAGATCGCGGTAAGGATAGCCGCCTTGTCCGATCGCTTTTTCTAAACAAAACATTTTAAAACACTTGAATCCATTAAACTAGTTGATGGAAAAGAAGAGGGGGAGGCCCGCGGGAAGCAGCATACGCCAAGCGCTGGTCGAGATACTATACGCGTGCAAGAAAGCCTACGGCTACGAGCTCTACAAGCACTACGCGAGCATATACCCTAAGGCGACTATGCGAGTCATCTACTACCACCTGAAGAAAGGGGCTGCGACTGGAGAATTCGAGGTGGAAGCGATAAAGAAAGAGGAAGGCAAATACAGCTGGGGCAGCCACGCCGAGAAGATATACTACAGGCTAGGCAAGCACGCGAAAGCAAAAGGAGACAAGCGAGTAGACGAGTACTTCACGAAGAAGAAATAGATTACTTTATCTTCTTAAGAAATCCCATCAGTGCGTACGCTTCTCTTCTTGTCATGAAGCTCTTTGTTATCATCCTCTTCCACATCTTCCTCTGGGTGTCTCTCTTCTCGTCGTTTAGGAAGTCCATCTTCTGCAGTGCATATCCTAGGAGTTTCATGATCTGCTTCTTCTCAGGCTCTCCCATAGGAGTGTAGCCACTCATCATCCTGCTTGAGAACTCTGCTTTCTTCAACTCGTAGAGGAGGATTGCCAGTGCGTGGCTTATGTTCATGGAATCATAATCCTTGCTCGTGGGGATCGAGACTACGAAGTCGCACATCTCAATCTCGTGGTTGTAGAGGCCGTCGCCCTCACGCCCCAGGACCAAAGCGACTTCTTTCTTAGATAAATTCACTTCCTGTAGCTTCCTCGCCAGCATCTCCGGCGTGATAGGACTTCTTGTGATGTTGTAATCCCGGCCAAGCTTTGAAGTCGTTCCGACCACGTAATCATACTTGGAAAGAGCCTTCTCAATAGTAGTCTTCACGACCTTGATATTCTTCACGACACCTTGCGCGTTCTTAGCGAACCTGCGGGCATCCTCGTCAACATCGCACTTAGGCCTGATAAGGACTAGCTTGTCAAGATCAAAATTAGCCATGACACGGCATATGCTCCCGATGTTGCCAGAGGTCTCAGACTCTAATAGTACTATGCTTAACATAATCCTCAAGAGGAAGAACTGCTCTTTTAAAGCTTCTCAAAATAATTCTAGAACGTGACCCAGCTTAGCATCTCGCGCAGGATCGGGACTAGCAGTAGCACCAACAGCACGACGATGAGTACGACAGTGATCTTCATCCACACCCTTGAGCCGTCCTTGTTTCCCCACACCTTCTCAAGGCTCTCCTTGATCATCCTGCCACCATCCACAGGTCCTAACGGGAGCAGGTTTGCAAGCCCTAAGCCCAGGCTTAGCATGAATATCCACGCGAAGAGCCCGTTGAACCAGAGTATGCCTTTAAGCCACCAAGTCTCCTCGTTCGTGAACTTCGTCTTGACGCTCACGCCGATCACGGCCTTCTCAGGATTCTCAGGCCTGGCAGTCGTGGTCACGGAATAATTATTGTCAGCGTTGCCAATGATTATGGTTTCGTTCACAGCCACTCCTTTAAGCGCCTTCTCAAAGCTCGAGAGATCCGAGACTGTGAAGTTATTGACGAACGTGTACATCACGCCAGCCTCAAGGCCGGCGGCCTTGGCAGGCATTCCATCCTCGACGAGGGTGAACTCGACACCCAAGGGCTTGGCGACTGCGTCAGTCAAGGGATTCAAGACGAACGCGGTGATCAACAGGACGATGACCGCCGTCAATATGTTAGAGAACGGCCCTGCCGCGAATATGCTATACTTGACGTAGTCAGGCTCCTTCTCGACCTTCTTCTCGTCAGGCTCGACGAACGCGCCTATGAGCGGGCCGAAGAACACTATACCTGTGCTCTGGACCTTGACGTCGTGCGCCCGCGCGACTATGCCGTGGCTGAACTCGTGTATGACGACGACTATGAAGAGCGCGATTATGCCATACCAGAAAGGCACGAATATAGGACTTCCAGGGATAGGAACTCCTGGCAGGACAGGGGATATCACTGGCGGCGCGCCAGGCACGAAAGCCAAGTCCCACACGCCCTTGACGATCATGAACATAATCAAAGCCATCCCTATGTATCCTACGCCGATGCCGCAGTAGCCAATTATCTTTATGAGCTCAGCGTGCCTGCTCCCAACCCTTTCGATCCAGTCAAGACCGAACCTGGTCCTGTAGAGGGCTATGAACTTGGCCTGGAACTCGAACTTCTTCCTATTGGCATAAATGAAGACTACGATCGCTAGGTAGAACAATATTATGAACTTATACTCGAGGACTGACGCTAAAAGACTCATTGCAATAGACCTTGAACACGTGGCTTTTTATGTCTTTTGGTGGCTTGACATGAAAAACCATTAAAAAGATGCTTCGCTTCCCTCAAGCCTAAGATGACTGCGACGAGTGAATGGCCATTAGGGATGGAGCCCGGAGCAATAAGCGACCCTGGGCCTGACATCATACTGCCAGGCAGCATGTTTGCAAAACCCTCCATAGACTACCTGCTAAGAGGGCTTCCTGCCGGCTTCATCAGCCTGACAGACAACCAGATGTGGTACGCCTGCTACGATGGCAGCTTCGTGGACGAGGACGGAAAAGGCACCAAAGTCCCTTTTGCCCTGGCGAGGGATCCTGGCTTTGCATATAATCTCACTGCGCGCTTCAGCCGCGCGAACAGGCTTGAAGAGGCAGGCAGGATAGAAGAGCTGTCAATAACCCTTCTTCAGGATCTCAAGGATGACCTGTTAGAAGGAAAGGAGCCAGTCTACCTGGTCAGGGGGCTTTGCGCTGACAAGAGGCTCTTTGAAGGCCAGGCATGGCATGCCTGCTACAGCGGAGCGCACATCCTAGACGACGCAGTGCCAAAGGCTCCTTACGTCATAGTGAAGAGCTACAAGCTTGCAAGGGAGCTTACAGCGTCTGACCGCGACCTTTGCAGCTTCGAGACTGTGCTGCTAGTAGGCGCGCCGAATATGACCTGCTTCTAAAGAAAGCCTTCCGGCAGAGGAAGAGCATCTATCACTCTATAATCAATTCTATATCAAACTATATCAGAAAAAGCTTTACTTCTTCCTCTTAGGCCTGAGGACCTTGCTCGCGCACTTCCTGCACTTGATGCCGCCAGCCATGACCTTGAGCGTCGGAGCCCTGATCTTAGACTTGCATCTCCTGCAGACGAATATGTTCTTGAAGTTCCTGTTCTCAGACTCTGCGAATTTAGCCATAAAAAATCACCAAAAATCATTAATCATTTTTTTTAGCCTGTCTTGATCCGCGCTCAGAAAAATTCTGTTTCTGGCGCAGCTAAAACCAGGCTTTCAGCCTGTCTTTATCTGTTTCATGATCCTGTCGTTCAATATGACCCAGTAGACGACTGTCATGCCCTCTTTGAGCTCGGGCTTCAAGTCCTCCGGGATCGCCATGTCGAATGTCTCGTAAGTCTCAGAGTCCATGACGCTGGCGTGGTCGCCGTTAAGGTTTAGTACTTGGGCGTTCCTCTTCTCGATGACCGGGGTCTCGAGCTCGTCGTGACCTGGGACTACTATCTGCCTCTTCTTGCCGTCTATCATGCCGACAGCGTCAAGCCTCACCTTTGCGTGTCCGTGCTTGCCTGGCTTTGAGATCTGGATGCTCGTGACTGTGCACGCGGCATCCTCGACTACGATGTAGTTGCCTATCTGGAAGCTTCCTGCGCTCTTCCTCTTGACTTCTCCGCCCATCAGTTAATCACCAATCTCGATTATGTTTAAATTAGAGTACCCTTCAGAGAATTGGAGGCCTTTAAAAAGGTTTCTGTTAAAAAGGTTATTAATTCCTGTTTTTTCATCCGAAGAACCAGTCGAAGAGGCTCTTCACCTTCTTCTTACGGCTACGCTCCCTCTCAGGAGCCTTGGCGCTCCAACGCTTGCGGCGAAGATACCTTGAGAGCTTCTCCTCCACGTCAGGATCCTCAAAGGCATCCTCATCCTTCCTGAACGCGGCCGTGTGGTGCCTGCTCTGGCCAGCCTTGTTAGTGTAGTACTTATGCTTCTTGTGAAGCATCTCGTGATACATGACGTAGTCCAAGAGCAGCTCGTCATCCTCCAAGACCTTGGAAATCGTAATTGTGTTGCTCGCGTAAGTATAAGTTCCGAGCTTAAAGAAGCTCTCAAGCCCCCACACAAGGTTAGGCTTCTCCATGAAGCCTCCGAAATACTTCTTGTTGACCCGCTCAAAACACTCGTCAAGCACAGGATCGACCCTAGTCGCGGGCCGATACTCGCCGATGCCCTTGACGAAGTGATCGTAGAGGTCCATGTTGATGGTGCGTTCAGGCCGCGGAAGATCCCGGAAGACCTTGAGCATCAACGACTGGATGAGGCCGATCTTTATCTCGTCAGAGACGCTCTTCCACTCGTAAGAGAGCTTGAACTCCATCCAGTCGCGCGTGTACTTCACGTTGGCGTTGTAGCTCTTGAACGCGCGCGAGAATTTTACCTTGAGCTCTCTTGTGCTCCTCTCGCCAGGATACAACTCGTAGAAAGCAAGCTGTGCGATGTTTCTCATGGTTACTGCGGGGTGTTGAGATATTAAAAAGTTAATCTTTAAGGTTGCTTTTGTAGGTGTTTTGGGCTTGGGGCTGTATTGGGAGCGGGGCAGTATATGCTGGCTTGATGCCGGAGACAGGACGAGCACCGGAAAGATCAAGCTAGGGGGAGAGACGAGGTGCGGATTTTGCGGAAACAAGGATGTAACGCAAAAACTAGTCAGCCATTGGTTCTTGAAGTTTGACGCCGGGCTGGATGCCATAGCAAGATCAGTCGAGACTCAGAGCGATGAATCAGTCAGGAATTACCTGGCAAGCCAGGTAAGGCAACCCCTCTTGCCATGGGACGTATCCCGTGACAACTATCTTGGAACGAGAATGCCCAACGGAGACGGATTATTCGTATATATGTGGTACGAATCGCTTCTAGCATACGCAGTCGGGATCGGCAAGGACCTAGACGAGGTGTCATTCGACCATTTTCTGGGGAAGAACATCATATACTACCATGGCATAGTCTGGCCCTTCCTCTTGTCGCGGGCGTTAGGAAAAGATGGTTGCTCCACAGACCTAAGCGCCAGGGGCTTCCTGAGATTAGACGCTTCGGATCCTGAGATTGTTGACATAGAGACTGCGCTGAAATCATACGATGCGGATTTCCTCAGGCTTTACGCAGTATGGAAGACTCCTGACAAGATGGCTGATTTCGAGATGAGAACAGGAGACTTGGGCTCTTTCGTGAATACGTATGCAGTTAACAAGATAGGATCCCTCCTGCATAGGACGAGATCCATACTCAGAAGAACAGGCGTCACCACGGCCATTCCCGGGACTGACAACGCTGAACTGAAAGAGTCTGCTCGCAGAATCAGTTCCGAGCTCGATAAGAAGCACGTCCGCGGAGCCCTGCTGGCTCTGTTCGACCATGTGGACGTATGCAACAGGCAGATAAGCAATGAGAAGCTTTATAATGTTAGCGGGACTTACAACCTGAACAGGATAGCCTACATGGCGCAGTCCACTTTGCACCCGCTCTATTTTTTCATGCCCGAGCGAGCCAAGGATTTTGACATCTTCAGGCTTGACAGGGCAGGGAGCCGCCAGGACACGCGCATGGGCGAATCGCCAAGAGCATACTGCCTGGTTTTCGATGATGTAAAATGGAATCGAATCTGATACTGCCCGGATTGCTGAAGAAAGGGGACACGATCGCGATACTGGCCCCATCCTCAGGCCTTGGAGCAATATTCCCGCACAGGATAGAGAATGCGGCGGCGGCACTGAAAGAAATAGGCTTCAATGTGAAGAGATACCCCTCTTGCAGCTCGATACTGCCAGACGGAAGCTCGATGAGTGCGGCTGAAAGGGCGAACGAGATCAATCAGGCATTTGCCGACAAGAAAGTAGATGCGATAATCGCTGCGATCGGAGGACTGCAAGCGAACGCGATACTGGACCTCCTGGATTACAAGCTTATACGAGCCAACCCAAAGCCATTCATCGGATACTCAGACATAACCCTGATCCATCACGCAATACACTGCAAGTCAGGAGTCATGACCTTCTACGGCCCCTGCGCCATGACGCAATTCGGAGAGTACCCTAAGCCCCTCGGCTATACTATCGAATACTTCAAGAAGGCGCTGATGGCAGATGCCCCGTTCGAGGTGAACGCATCCGGCTCCTGGACTGACGAGCTCCTCAATTGGGCTGAGAAAAAAGACCTGGAGAGACCAAGAAAGATGAAGAAGAACGTCGGACACGTATGGGTGCGGGAGGGAAGCTCGACAGCACCGATGGTCGGAGGATGCTTATACAGCATACTGCAGCTGAGGAAGACTGATTTCGAGATCGATTACGAAAACAAGATACTCTTCATAGAGACCCCTGAGGGTCAGGACTTCACGAAAGGAGAGCCCCTTGCATACGTGGATAGCCAGATGCAGGACCTCAAGAACTCTCACGTATTCAATAAGATAAAAGGACTGGTCGTCGGACGAGGATTCGGCTATTCAGAGGAAGAGATCAAGACGTTCGAAGGGATCGTGAGGAAGCACACAAAAGACTTCAACTTCCCAGTCCTCTTCAACGCGAACATAGGGCATGCCGACCCGATAATCACGCTGCCTTTCGGAGCAAAGGTAACCTTGGACTCAGAAAAGAACCTGTTCCAGATATCAACACGGGCTGGACGCGCCGCAGCAAGTGCCCCTGCCAGATCAACGCAACAGAGGAGGATAAAATGATGATATACCCGCCATTCCTTGAAGAACATTCTGCTATGTACCAACACGTGAGGAACTGGGAGGAGAAGAAAGAGCGTGAACTGCTAAGATTCACGAGCGTAGAACAAGCCAGCAGATACGTCCGCCAATGGAGCCTCCTGGAACGGATGCTCGCGGTATTCTGCTTCGAAGACAGCACCGCAAGGTACTCTGCTGCCAAGGAATACCTCTGGATGAACCGCGACAGGGAAACAACAAGGCAATAGGCAGACCATAGACTTGATGATGCTTACCCTGGCATTAAAAGGACGATTTCTCTCAGATGTATCTTGCCATGTCCTGCAATATCTCATAACCTGCCTGGAGCCTGGCCTCAGGCGTGGGCTGGTCGGTGATCGCCCGTCCGACGACGAGTATAGAAGAACCGGCCCTGACTGCGTTGCCAGGTGAGAAGACCCTCTTCTGGTCATCCCCTGCCGGCGTGGTCGTGCCCTTTATGCCAGGGGTCACATACATGAAATCGTGCGGAAGGTGGCTCCTGATCGCGCGAAGGTCTGCAGCAGAACACACGACGCCGTCAAGACCAGCTGACTTCGAGAGCAAAGCCAAGTGAAGCACTTGATCCTCCACGCCGCCAGGGATCCTCATCTCATCGTTCATCATCGCCTGGTCTATGCTTGTCAGGATAGTGACGCCAACAATCTTTGGCTTACGGATATCATAATCTTCAGAAGCCTTTGTCGCGCCCTCTACAGCCGCCTCCATCATCTTCTTCCCGCCCATGGCGTGGACGTTGAACATGTAGATCCCTTGCTGGGTCGCAGCGTACGCGGCATCCCTGACGGTCGCAGGGATGTCATGGTATTTCAAGTCAAGGAATACTCCAGCGCCAAACCTGTGGACTGAGTTGATAGCATCAAATCCGAACCTCGTGAACGACCCCTTCCCGACCTTGAACAATCCTGCGACTGGGCTAAGTTCACAGACCCTCTCCCTTAATTCAGAAATAGACGCAATCTTGTCCAATGGGAGGCAAACCTTGGATCTGGCATGCTTCATCAATTCTTCACGGGTTATTCTTTTCTCTGAAATATTGCTCATGTCAAAACCACCTCGTATCATTAGCTGAACGTTATCTGCTTTGTGCCGTAGCGCTCGAACTCACCCTCGATGGCCCTCGCTATCTCCACGCCTGGCTTTATCATCTTGTAAGCCTTAGGCAGCAAGTCAAGAGCGTTACTCATGGCATGGTAAGGAACTCCCTTAGCAGACGTGCGCATGCCTACACTAAGACCATCCTCTCCAACCTCGTTCCTGTCAGTCAAGCCCATTGCTCCGATTACAGGCACGCCAGCCTCTGCAAGCACGTCGATCGTGCCCAAGAGAGAGCCGCCTGTCGTGGTCACGTCCTCAAGGACCAAGGTCTTGCCTCTAGGCATTCCCAGGAAGAACCTGTCCTTTGGGGCTCCGTGCTCCTTAGGCTTGCCCCTGCCCATGGGTACGACGTACCTTCCAGGAGCGTAGTCCAGGAAATCCTTAGCCAACTTATGCTGGGCTATCACCGCGGTCTTAGTCGCCCCCTCAGGCACACCATATATCGACGCGGGAACTATGCTCCTTGAATGAATGAACCGTATCGCGAAATCAGTCAGCCGGTCAAGCAGGTATGCATCCTCAGACACAGTCCTCCAGTTGACATACCAATTAGACATCCTGCCAGACTTAAGCTTTATAGGCTCCTGGAAGAAACCGATGACGCCATGCCTCAACACGAAATCGTCAAACTCTCTCTGGCTAAAACCGCTATTGCCCAGATTACTCATAGCCAACCCCCTCCTAATAGCTTCAAGAATAGCTTAGTGATATTTAAAACTATCCTCAAACCTGGACTGGGAAACGAAGGATCGCTGCGTAGCCGCCCATGTCGCGTAGCTGCACACCCTCCCTGGTCTCTGTCGATATGACCTCGACGTTGGTCGCGAACTTCAAAGCCTCCTCCTCTAATTTTTCCAGGTTGTCAGCCTTGGTCTCGCTTATGAGAAGCAAGTCAATCGCGCCCATTGCGAGGCAATCCATGACTTGCTTCTCGCCATAACTCACCATCTCAGGCTTAGTCGCGAGCAAGTGGAAGAACTTCTGCATGGCAACCTTTTCCTTCGCGACCTCGGCCTCAGCGAGGACGTCCTGGCTCCTCTCAAGAAGCTCCTGAAGCCCGAACTCGTCAGTGTAGCTCAAGTCCTTGACCGCTAGTATCTTATGCTTGATCTCAGGATTCAAGAAGTCATGGTTCACGAATTCGTTAGTAGTAGTGCTAGGACCGCCAATCAAGATGCCTTTAAGCTCCTTCATGTAGATGAACTGCTCCTGTATGTAATCAGCCACCTTCTTATAATGATCCCTGATAGCACCCTCCCTCAAACGGGCGAACCTAGGAGCTGACTGACCACCAGCTTTCATTTTGCCAGGAACCTCTGAGTGAGTACGCTGAAGAGGCACGATGGTCTTACCCTTCAAGAGGGCTATGGTCGCGTCGCGCCTATCAATGACCACCATGCCGTAAACGTCCTCGTGAGCAGCCATTTCCTTCAAAGGATCAAGCACGAACTCCTTATCACAACGATACATGCGGATGTTGAGAGGAACAGGCGGCTCCAAGCTCCAGACCTGATAATCCTGGACCCCTTCACGCTCAGCAACGTTACCAGAGAAAACAGATAAGCCATTAGGAGGAGTTCCCTTGAAGAGCTTCAAATGCTGGATCATCTTCTCCAAAGCATTAGTCACGTTATTCCTAGTGCTCGCGCTCTTGATATTCGAAGCAGTACCCTGCTCCTGCTGCAAGTGATTGATGATCTTGTTCAAATCATAGCCTGCAGGCACGTAAACCGACACGAGCTCAGTATGGCGGCCACGGTGCTTCTCCAAATCACCGATGAAATGCCGCAGCATGAGACGCTGCTTGCTATTCATCTTGATAGTCTCCTTATCCTCAGTCATAAGACTATTAGAGGAAAAGAGGGGTTTAAAAAGATTGTCTAAGAAAACAAAAAGAAAATGCTCACTTTCGCTGGCTTAAGAAGTACGCCACTGCGCCCTGGACTCCGATCTCCGGAAGGTTAGTCTTCAAGATGTCTGGCTTGTTCAGCGAGGGCATCTGGAGGTCTCCTCTCTCGTATCTCCTGATGGCTGGCTTGAAGAGCAGGTCCCAGTCCTTGGTCTGGCTGCCCATGCACACGATCACGTCCAGCGGGCTGAACGCCGAGTTCATCATGCCGAATGAGTGCGCGATGGCCTGGGCTTGGGTCTCCCTGATGGTCTTCTGCGGCTCGCCGTTGGGATCCTTGCGGAACGCCTTGTAGACATGCTTTGAGGTTATGGAGCAAATCACTCCGGGGCACTCCTCGGGACTGACAGGAGCGTTTATCCGCTGCTCCTCTTCCCTCCCTGCGTTCAAGTCCATCAAGGCCTCGTCGATGATCTCGTGATCCCAAAGCCTGGTCATGAGCAGGTATTGCTGAGCCATGGACGCTGCGCCGTTGCCGCTGACATACGGCTCCAAGTGGCCTTGTCCACCGCAGCCGCAGAACATGCCTTCCGGCCTGTAGGTCTGGTGTCCGAACTCCGCGCTCGACGCGTTCACTCCATTCCTCGCGACTGCGCAGTTGTATCCTGAAGAATAAGTCGCGACTAGGACGTTGTCTTGTCTTCTTCCTTGGCCAAACCTCGCCTCTGCCTGCACAGCTGCCCTCATGTCGTTGGTCAGCACGACGTCGCAGTCAGCCATGCTGAGCTCCTTGGCGAAGTCGATAACCCCCTTGATGGGCGAGTTCGGAGACTCTAGTATCAGCAGGTTCTTCTCATCAACGTTCCCTGCCGCGCTTATGCCTACCTTTGAGCCTGCTGGAAGCATCGAGGTCAGGATGCTTGCTAGATGATGGTTGCTTCTTATGTCTGCCATCGGCATTGAGAAGACGTCGCTCTCAAGAGCCCCTGTCTTTGGGTTGACCTCTCCAACCCTCAGGTTAGTGCCGCCGAAATCAACTCCGAAATAATTATTCCCTGCCATGGCTTTCCAGCTAACCACGTGAAACTTATAAATCTTTCCAAGAAGTCACCATCCTAAAATGGGGTCTTGTCGCGTTTTTGTTGTAGTCCTGGTTGATAATTGATAATATTTAAAAGCCCCAAGCCTCAACTATTGATTTAATGGCTGATTATTCGAGTCTTAGGAAGAAGAACCTGCTTCTGGCGAAGAGGCTTGTCCGGGAGAGCGTGAATCCAGACCTATTCATAATCAACGCTGTGAACAACGCTGAGGAGCTCCAGCGCGTCCAGAACAACCTGGCGAAGCGCCTTAGGGAGTGGTATTCTCTCTACTTCCCTGAGCTTGACAAGAAGATTCAGGATCATGAAGAGTACATAACACACGTCTTGAAAGGCGACAAGCACAAGCTCTTGAAGGAGTGGAAGGTTGACGAGTGCATGGGTTCTGAGCTTGACAAGAAGGAGCTAGAAGGCATAAGGCACCTTGCAGAGTCAATCAGAGGCTTGTACGAGGAGGAGAAGCGGCTCGTAGAATACCTTGAGAAGACGATGAAGGCTTACTCTCCAAACCTAAACACGCTCGCAGGCGCGGTCATAGGCGCGAAGCTACTCCGAGGCGCTGGCTCACTTAGGAAACTCGCCATGATGAGGAGCAGCACGATCCAGCTCATAGGCGCAGAGAAAGCGCTCTTTCGCCACATAAAGACTGGCGCCAAGCCTCCGAAGTACGGCCACCTGCTCCAGCACCCGTTAGTCCAGCGAGCCAAGAAAGATGACCGGGGACGCATGGCAAGGGCTTTGGCTGACAAGATATTCGTGGCTGTCAGGATCGATTATTTCAAAGGAGAATACAAAGGGGATGAGCTATTAAAAGAGGTCGAGGTGAAGTTGAGATGAAGGTAGGGAAGCATGACAAGATGCTGCTCTTCGAGCAGGAATTCCTGACGTTGATACTGATAGTGCTCTTAGGATTACTGTCCTATTCCATGAGGGCGAAGCCAGAGTACTATATTGGGACGCTAGGCTTGGGTTTTGCAGTGTACTTCTGGATGATTCACGAGGAGAAAGTGCACACGAGCGGCAAGAAGCACGACTACTTCGCCCACACCTCAAGCTACATCATGATCGCGCAGACAGCGATCGCGATCCAGCTCTTATCATACTTTTTCAGCTGGGCATACGCCTTCCTGATAAGCTCAGTCATCAGCGTGCTCATGTACAGCGTGGCCTTGAGCAGGATAATACTATTCAAGGTGGTCTTCAAGGGCCAGAGGCAATGAACGCCAAAGAGGCGTCTTATAAGAAACAGGTGAGTGATGATGCAGCAGGTAAAGAAGTTCAACGTGTACGAGCGTGAAAGAGACCGAAGGCTGCTCTTCACCAAGAACCTGACGCCTGGAAAGAGCTTCTTTGCAGAGATGCTGCTAAAAGACAGGGGCGCAGAGTACCGGGCTTGGGACGTCTCCAGGAGCAAGCTTGGCGCAGGCATCAAGAAGGGAGCCAGCCAGATAGGCATAAAAGAAGGAGACGCGGTATTATACCTTGGCGCCAGCCACGGATTCACTCCTAGCTACGTCTCGGACATGGTAGGCAGGGACGGATTCGTCTTCTGCCTCGACTTCGCGCCAAGAGTCGTGCGAGACCTGGTCTTCGTGTGCGAGGAGCGGGAGAACATGGCACCGATCCTTGCAGACGCGAACCAGCCAGAGAGCTATAAGGAACTAGTCCCTGCAGAGGTCGACGTGGTCTTCCAGGACGTAGCCCAGAAGAACCAACTAGGCATATTCCTAAAGAACTGCGACTCCTACCTAAAGACAGGGGGATTCGGCCTATTGGCCCTGAAAGCCAGGAGCGTTGACGTCACGAAGAAACCAAGAGAGATATTCGAGCGCGTGAGAAAAGAGCTCGAGAAACACCCTGGAATGACAGTCGTGGACTACAGGGACCTATACCCCTTCGAGAAAGACCACGCACTCTTCATCTGCAAGAAGAAATGATTCTACTTCCTGAGGAAGTCCTTTATGTTCTTTATCAAATCCTTGTGGACGAATGGCTTTATGATGTGCCCTTTCAAGTCCATGTCTTCCATGAACTGGACTCCGACCTCTTCCTTCCGCAGGATTGTCAAGAACGCTATCCTCAAGTCTTTTGTAGCAGGGTCAGCCCTTATCTTCTGGCATAGCTCTTTGCCGTTCATGTCAGGCATCATGATGTCAAGCAATAACAGGTCTGGCTTTGCCTTCTTGAGCTTCTCCAGACACTCCTTTGCGCTGAAGGCAGTGACTACTTTGTAGCCCTCCATGCTGAGCACTACTTCGACTAGCTTGACTATGTGCTCCTCGTCATCAACAACCATTATTGTCTTGGGCATGCCTTCAATTATTGTCAGGCTGTTTTATAATACTTACGGTTATTGCGGGCAGCGTCTCATAGAATTACCCTGCAGAAAATCAGTCTATAGATTCTTCTTGCCCGAAAAATATATAACCATTCCTCTCGTTCAAAGGCTTGATGAGAGGATTATTATTGATGAGCTCAGGCATCGACAGCCCTGTTGCCGGCGTCATGATGAAAGAGCGAGGAGTCGAGATCATAGCGCTCCACCTGAGCCTGTTGGAAAACCCTGCTGAAGCAGACAAGGTGACCCGCCTTGCAAGGAAGATCGGTGCCAAGAAGCTAGTCTTCGCGAGCATCCAGGAAGCACACGAAGCCTACAAGGCCAAGTGCAACCCAAGATACACCTGTCTCTTCTGCAAAAGAACCATGCTAAGAGCTGCAGAAGCGATAGCAAAGAGCGAGGGGTGCGATTTCATAATCACAGGAGAGAACATGGGGCAAGTCGCAAGCCAGACGCTCGACAGCATGAAGGTGACTGACGACGCCGTCAAGATGAAGATCCTAAGGCCTCTTCTTGGCTTTGACAAGACAGAGACCATGGCCAGGGCCAGAAAGTACGGGACATACGACCTCTCGATAGAGAAACACGAAGAGGCAAAGCCTCTAGTGCAACGGACTCAAGGAGTCCGCTTGTCGCCCGGTTGCCCCTTCCTGCCAAAAAACCCTGCGACGAGGCCAAGACTAGAAGCAGTGAAGGCAGAGGAGGCCCGCCTAGACCTGGTGAGACTGATGGAAGACGTCGTCAAGAGCGCAAAGACAGTCTACTGAGCAAGAAAAACCCTGCGTCGTGATTATCACGAGCCTGTTTTTAACAAACTATATAAAAGATGGCGCAAGGCCCTATCTTAACACAATATTTCAGGGTGGACATGAGTGGCGGGCATAATACGGCACAACTGCGGATTAGTCGTGGCCCACACGCTGCACGACGCTTATTCTTTCATCAAGTCGCTCCAGCACCGCGGAAGAGAAGCCACTGGGATCGCGGCGATAGGCAAGGGAAGGATCGACGTCGTGAAATGGATTGGTCCAGTGAACCGCATAAGCAACAAGACGCTCCACAAGTTCTTCAACGCAGGAGAATACCACACCTTCTTCGCACACGTCAGGTACGCGACCAGAGGCAGGAAGGACCAGATACTAAACGACGCCCACCCGCACACGATCGGAGGGGTCAGGCATGACTATGGGTCTCACGTCCACATAAGAGATTGCGACATGGCGATAATACACAACGGCCAAGTCGACGTCGAGCTCCTGGAGAAGGAGGGAGCTGACCTCAAAGCCTTGAGGACCGGCTGCGACACAGAAGCATTGCTCCTCGCGTTCAAGCAGGGAAAGATGGATGAGAAAGCTCTGGTGAACCTCTTCAAAGGCGCCTACACCCTCGCGATCGCAGACAAGAACAAAGACCACGTCCTGGTCATAAGGGACAGGCTCGGCATGAAGCCAGGCGTCATCGGATGGAAAGACGGAAACTACGTCGTCGCCTCAGAAGACGTCGCGTTCATAGAATGCGGCGCAGAGCAAGAGAAGGAACTGCGGCCGGGCTCAACCTACAAGCTCTTCCCAGATGGAAGCTACGCCTCAGAGAAGCACGCAGAGCCAAAGCCAAGGCATTGCTTCTTCGAATGGAACTACCTTGCGAGCAGGAAGTCGACTCTCTCAGAAGTGCCTGTCAAGAAGCTGCGCGAAAAGCTAGGAGTGATGCTCGCAAAGGAGCACAAGCCAGAGGACGCTGACTACGTCACGTTCCTACCACAGTCTCCGGAAGACGCTGCCAAGGCGTACAGCGAGGAATCAAGGATAAGGTTCCGGACAGTCTTCTACAAGCTTCGCGACGAGCGGTCGTTCCAGGGATCGACGACGACTGAGCGCAAGAATTCGATAAACGAGAACCTCTACCTGCGTCCGCTCATCCTGAAAGAACTCAAAGGAAAAACCCTTGTCGTGATAGATGACAGCATCGTGCGGGGCAACAACTCAAGGCACGCGATCAACATGCTCTTTGACGCTGGCGTCAAGAAGATATACTTCCTAAGCTACACCCCTCCTATTGGAGTGATAGGCGAAGACGGGAAACCAAGAGGCTGCACTTGGGGAGTAGACATGCCGCCAGACGACTCATTCATCGCCAGAGGAAGAAGCGAGAATGAAATCGCAAGAGAACTAGGGCAGGACAAGCCCAAAAGCGCAAAGCTAGAAGTCAAATACCTCACGACGGAATCGATGATGAAAGTCTACGAGAGCCTCAAGATGCCAAGGAACAACTTATGCACGTATTGCATCGGCGGAAAACACCCTTTTAGATAGAATTGTTTTTCTTACTCCTTCTCCACGCACGCCTTCACGAGCCCGTAGAATAGCGGCCCTGGCTTCTCGAACCTGCTCTTGAGCTCAGGGTGGCCTTGCGTCGCTGTGAAGTACTTGTGCTTCTCCTTCGGCAGCTCTATGAACTCGACTAGCTTGCCATCAGGGCTTAGGCCTGAGAATATTAGTCCCTTCTCCAATAACGCCTGGTGGTATTCTGGGTTGACCTCGTAGCGGTGGCGGTGCCTCTCCCAAGCCTCCTTCTCCTTGCCATACAACATCCATACCAAAGTTCCTTCCTTCATGACAGCGGGATACGCGCCAAGCCTCATGGTGCCTCCCTTGTCAGTGATCTTCTTCTGCTCAGGCAAGATGTCGATTACAGGGTGAGGAGTGCCTGGATGAGTCTCAGTCGTGCTCGCACCTTTCAGGTCGCACACGTTCCTCGCGAACTCGACGACCGCGAGCTGCAAGCCGTAGCATATGCCAAGGAACGGGACTCCGTGCTCCCTGCAGTAATGGATGATCTGGACCTTGCCCTCGATCCCGCGGCTTCCAAAGCCGCCAGGGACTATTACGCCGTCGATCCCCCGCAAGAGCGAGCCTGCTTCTTCAAGATTGTTCACGTCAGTAGTCTCGATCATCTTGACGCACACCTTGACCTTGAGGTTCGCGCTGCAATGCTTAAGCGCTTCTAGTATGCTCGCGTAGGAATCCTCAAGCTTAGTGTACTTGCCGCAGATCGCGATGGTCACCTTGCCCTCTGTATGGTCGAGGTTGTCAGCCAGCTTCTTCCAATCATCCTTGACGCCGGAAGCGATGCCGAGGTTCTCTTTGATGATGTCATTAATGCCCTCTTTAGAGAATACCAAAGGGATCTTGTAGACCGAATCGACGTCGACTCCGCTTATCACTGCCTTCTCCTCGATGCCACAGAAAATGCTTATCTTCTTCTTGATGCCAGAGTCGAGCAGCTCCTTGCACCGGCCGATTATTATATCGGGCTCGATCCCGCGCTCGCGCACCAAAGCCACGCTCTGCTGGGTGGGCTTGCTCTTCTGCTCGTGCACGTTGTCAGGCACAGGCACGTAAGTTAAGTGCACGTACATTATGTTCTCAGGCCCGACCTCCTTCTTAATCTGGCGGCAGGCCTCGATGAAGAGCTCGTTCTCGATGTCGCCCACTGTGCCGCCGATCTCAATCATCAAGACGTCAGCCTTTTCATCCTCTGCGATCTTGTAGAATTTCTCCTTGATGAGGTCTGTCACATGAGGGATGAGCTGGACGGTCTTGCCAAGATAATCGCCGCGCCTCTCCTTAAGCCTGATCTCCTCGTATATCTTGCCCATGGTCAGGCTCCAAGAGAACTTGCAAGACACTCCTAGGAAGCGTTCGTAATGGCCAAAATCCATGTCGACCTCTCCGCCGTCATCAAGAACAAACACTTCTCCGTGTTCAGTCGGGTTCATAGTCCCCGGGTCCACGTTGAGGTAGCCGTCGCACTTGACAGGAACCACCTTCAGGCCTGCCTTTGTTATGAGATTACCGATGCTGGCCGCAGCCACTCCCTTGCCAAGCCCTGAGAGAACGCCGCCCGACACGATGATGAATTTCTTCTTCATGTCATTTCTACGCGGCATCAAAGATTCATCCCGTCACTCTTTTATAAATATTTATGCGATGCAAATATTATTATGCAGAATAATGATGCCAAGCGATCCTCTGCCTTTTCATTGTTTCATTTTTTTTCAGAAACTTTTTATAATCCAAGCTTTCTAAAAATTTCCAACGAGATCATTTCAGGATCCGGAAGCAGATGATGAAAGAGATAACAGACATAGACGGGAACGAAGAGTTCATAAGAGGCTATATCCAGCGACTCGGCTTCATGCCTGAGCATAAGTTCGAGTACTTCAAATGCCTGACAGACGAGGGCACGCCGACCTTCCTATATGACGAGGACGTAGGTTTCGGAGTCATGTGCTTCTTCTCAAAAGAAGGCAAGAGCAGGATAGTGACTTCGCTGGTCGAGCCGCTAGCCCCGAAAGAGAAGATGATTGAGGCCCTCGAGAGATTCATAAAGTTCTGCGTGGAAGAGAAGGGAATGGACAAAGTCATCCTTGAGACCCGCTACGAGGTGAAGCTAGGGCTTGCAAAGAGGCTGAAAGAGGAAGGAAAAGGCTACGAGGTGCTCAAAGAGAGATACAGCATGACCTGGCCGGTCTTCATCATGAAGAACTTCGACGAGAACCTCTCAGGCGGGAAGTGGAAGAAGATAAGGTACTTCAAGAACAAGTTCTTCAAGGACCACGACGCGAAAGTAGACGACTTCAAGGACGAGGACAAGGAAGTGCTGAAGGAGCTCGTCATGGACTGGGTGAAGAAGAGGACTGCGTCAGACCACGCCGCTTACAAGAGATACATCAACATGATCGAGAGCAGCTTCAAAGGATTTGACATGGTCAAGGTTATCAAAGTCAAGGACAAGCCAGTCTCTGTCTTCGGAGGATGGAAGACTGTGATGCCAGGCATGTATTACTCCTGCGTCGGAATATACGACTACGACTACGAGAACATCGGAGAGGTCTCGAACGTGATAGACCTAAGCCTCATCAAGCAGCTAGGAGTCGAGAAGACAGACTTGGGCGGTGGAGAGGAAGCGCTCACGAACTTCAAGAAGAAATTCTTCCCAGACGAGTTTTACAGGACCGACGTGTACACTGTGCTTCGAAGAGACAAGGAAAAGAAGAAAGAAGAGGACGAAGAGCCATCATTGCAGTAGAACGGATGTCATATGTCTATCTCGCAGAGGTTCTCCTCCTCGAGGTTCCAAAGCTTCTTCCAGCCGCAGTCGTGCGAGAGGAAGTCCACGATTATCGCGCCTTTCGAGATCGCGTTCTTGATGTGCTCGACAGTCATGAGCTTTCCGATGTTATTCACCTTAAGGTTGTTCCCGCCAAGGATCACTGTGTAGCGCTTGTTGGACTCCGTGAATATGGCTGCCTCTGCAGCCTCCATCTTACCATCTATCAGGATGCTGAGCATCTCAAGCTCATCCCTGCTAAGAGCCCTCTCAAGGACTTTCCTCATCCCGTTCACGAAGTGTTCCTCGTCAAAGAAGGACTCCCCCACGAACCGATCCCTGTTAAGGGCTATCATCCGGTCGAAGTCCTCAAGCCTGTTCCTCGCGATGAGAGGATTCTTCGCAGAGAGCATCTTTAAGTCCCTGGTTATGTTCTTACGATGCTTCTTGCCGAAAGTCGAGAAGTAATTCTCCAATGAATTTGAGTGCTTGCGAAGGTCAAGGAAGAAGACGGTGTCAGTGCTACAGCCGGGGAAGAAATCAGCGTATACAGGCTCAGAATACGCGAGCCACGAATCCTCCGGTATCTTCTTGATGAACTCGGGGAGCAAAGAATAGTCCTTTAACAATATGTGGCTGTGCTCGGGAAGCTCGCCTCCGAACCACTCGTAATAATCCTTCCCCTTCTCCCTCCACAAAGGGATGACTCCCACAAGATCCTTTCCCTTGTAGCCTGCTATGAAATGAAGCTGGTGGATATTCGGGTCAAAGAAGCATACGCGATAATCCCACTCATCGAAGAGATAGTCATCATCCGGAAAAGAATTCCAAAGCTTCCTGCATTCCTCTAGGTCAGTTACGATCTTGAAATCAATCATCTTGTCCCTTGGCCACAAGCATCATTAGTGGGTATTTAAATCTGATGGAAGGCCAAAAACCAGCCGGCCAGACCCTCTTTCCCCTCTCAACCAGGCTAAGAAGGAAGAGCTGGCCTCCGTTAACTTTAAAAACAAGCGCTATCCTTTGGGGTTTTCATGACAGTATACATCGACGCTGCGCCAGGGAAAGGAAGGGGTATGTTCGCGGCCAAGGACTTCAAGGAAGGAGAGGTCATAGAGGTCTGCCCTGTAATCCCTGTGCCGAAAGACCAGTGGGAGATAATGGACACCACAGTCCTATCTCACTACCTGTTCGAGTGGGGTGAGAACGAGGATGAAGTGGCGGTGTGCCTAGGCTACGGCTCGATATACAACCACAGCCACGAGCCAAACGCAGAGTTCGACACTGACATACCCGCCCAGACTATAGTGTTCACGGCCATAAGGAACATCAAGAAGGGAGAAGAGATCTGCACAGACTACCAATGGGAAGTGGACGACCCCTCAACCCCTGAATGGTTCAAGAACGGACACAAGAAAAACGAGGGGAAAGAAGAGGAGAAGAAAGAATAATAAGATTGCTGGTTCTCAACAACTGATGATCACAAATTACCTGAGATAACCCCACGTGTGGAGCTTGTCAGACTCCTGGAACCACTTGATCCCGATATCAGTCCTGTAGAACATGTTCTGCAATATTATGTTCTTGATCCTGGAATAAGCCTGCTTCCGGGCCTCCTCGACAGTCGAGCCGCCGCCAGTGACGATCAAGACGTAGCCAGTATCCCCTGCCACTGCCCAGACGTCGTTCACCAGCTTGACATCACCCAGGTGAACCCCTTCCCTGTTAGGCTTCTTGAAAAGGATCGATAAGTCCCGGTATATGTAAGCCTCGTTCTTGTCATCGAAAGGGAACGGAGGCACGGCTACGACGACCCCGACCTGGAAGCCTTTCTTGGCCTTGAACTCAGGGGCTTCGCCGCTCGCGATCCCATACAGGAACTCTCCCCAGTCGCTCACGATACCCTCCATCTGGATGCTTATCGTAGGATAACCGAACCTGGAAGTGAACTCCAAAGGATAGATCCCTTTCGCGTTCGCGATGCAGTTGATGTCGATGTAGCCCACGTAGCCTGACTCCGCGAGCCTGTCCTTGATCTTTGAGAGCGTGCTGTAGAAAATCTCGTTAGGCTCAGACCAGAACATCAAGGTCCCCATCTCGCCAGTGTAAGGCCCTATGTCCCCTGGAAAGAGCTTCTTGTGCTCGAAGTTCACGTTGATAGGAAGCATGAAGTCCTTGCCGTTGAAGAATGCCCCGACAGCGATCTCGACCCCGACCGCCATCTTCTGGAGCTGGAACTTCTTTATCTTGCGGGCCCAGAGCTTCTTGTTCTGCTCAAGGATCTCGACCAAGTCCTTGCCGTCATCATCCTGGCTCATGAAGAGGATGCCCTTGCTGTCGCTAGATATCGCGCCGCAAGGCTTGAAGACATACCTTCCGGGGTTCGCCTTGATGTGCTCGACGGCCTCCTGGAAGTTGGTGAAGTCCCAGTGCGGGAGCACCTGCATGCCAGCCTCTCTCATCTCCTGCTGGCCGTACTCCCTGTCCTCTTCGAGCTTGTCAGTATAAGTCGAACCGCCGACCACGAACTTCCCCTCTTTCCGAAGCGCGTCCGCGAGCTCTCCGAAACCCACGTCATCGAACACGACGACGTCAGCCCATTCAATGTGATCCTCCCACGCATCCACTATCTCAAAGAAACCGGTATGAAGGCCGTCTTCGCTGTTGTCCTCTATGAAGACCTTGACCTCGTGTCCTTCCTTGGTTATCTGCCATGCAAGGTCTCCGCTCAGGCTCTCCATCGTGATGAACAGGAACTTCCTCACGTTCTTAGGCCCGTTCTTCCCGTCAGCATCCTTATCCTTGCCGTTTTTTCCGTTCGAATCCATCTACTCACGCAATCCTCGCTTTTTCATCCTTGGGCTTCAGGTTCTTGTACTCTGCCTCCTCAAGGATGAGCTTAAAATGAGCGGATTCCTTCAAAGAAATCTTTCTTTTGAAAGAAAAATTGTGGATGAGTTTGCTAATCCTGCTTGTACTCTCTGTTGTTGTAGTATCAGAAGAAGTGTTCATTTTTTTTATCGATCACCTGGTTCTTTCGCGTGCAGACCCTCCAAAATTTTCCTGAATTCTCATTTCAGCTCCTTTTCTTCCGGCGAAAACAAAAAAGATTTGTCGTCGGAAAATTTTTTTTATGAAAAACAATAGGTTAATTATGTATTTAAAGATTTCGTTTCAAATTTTTTTTGAAAAATATTTTTTTCCTGCAAATTTCTTCAAGATCCTTCAAGACTTTCTGGCTTTTGCCAACGTATCTTCCACGCAAAATCAAGTGCATGAAAAGATTTAAAAGAGCCGGAAGAATACTTCAGTCCATAATGCCAATCGCGTTTTTCAACACACTCACAAGGAAGAAAGAGGAACTCAAACCCATAAAGAAAGGAGAGGTAGGCATATACACCTGCGGACCCACAGTCTACTGGTACCAGCACATAGGAAACTTCAGGGCGTACATAGCCTGGGATGTATTGAAAAGAACGCTTCTCCACCTAGGCTACAAGGTAAACCATGTCATGAACTACACTGACGTAGGACACCTGACCTCAGACGCGGACGAGGGAGAGGATAAGATGGAGAAAGCCGCCGCCAAGGAAGGCAAGAAGGCGAGTGAGATCGCGAAGTTTTACTCAGACGCGTTCGAGAAAGACGCAGAGAAACTCAGCATCATCACGCCGACCACCGTGTGCAAGGCGACAGAGCACATAAAAGAACAGATAGCGCTAGTCCAGGCCCTCGAAAAGAATGGATTCACCTACAAGACGAGCGACGGCATATACTACGACACCTCAAAGTTCCCGGATTACGGCAAGCTCGGACGCATAAGCGCAGAAGGGCTTGAGGAAGGCAAGAGGGTCGAGATGGGCGAGAAGAAGAACAAGACAGACTTCGCGCTCTGGAAGTTCTCAGAAGAGCCAGGTAAGAGACAGCAGGAATGGGAGAGCCCCTGGGGCCTAGGATTCCCTGGATGGCACATCGAGTGCTCAGCCATGAGCAGCAAGTACTTAGGGGAGCAGTTCGACATCCACACCGGCGGAGAAGATCACATCCAAGTCCACCACCAGAACGAGATCGCGCAGAGCGAAGGAGCCTACGGCAAGAAGCCATGGGTAAAGTACTGGCTCCACAACGCGTTCCTCACATTCAAAGGAGATAAGGTGTCAAAGAGCAAAGGAGGACTCTACACCATAAGCGAGCTTGAAGAACAAGGATTCTCAGCGCTCGACTACAGGTACTTCTGCCTAGGCACCCATTACAGGAAACCCTTGAACTTCTCCCTAGAAGCGCTTGAAGGAGCGAAGAACACCTACGCACGGCTCAAGAACATGATAATCGAGCTGAAAACCAGGACCGACTCGAAGAAGACAGCATCCTTCGAGAAGTACAAGCAAGAGTTCGACGCTGCTATGGAAGACGACCTCAACACCGCCCAAGCCCTTGCAGTCCTCTGGAACACGCTAAAAGACGAGGGGCTTGGAAGCCGCGAGAAGCTCGAACTCGCATTCGAGTTCGACAAAGTGCTAGGCCTAGGCCTCGCAGACGCAGAGGCAGAAGCGATCGAGGCGCCAGAAGAGATTATGGACTTGGTAGACGCGCGAGAAGACGCTCGCAAGAAGAAAGACTGGAAAGCCTCAGACAGGATAAGGGACGAGATAAAAGCCAAAGGCTGGATCGTCGAAGACACGAAAGAAGGACAGAAACTCAAGAAGGGGTGAACATGAATTCTCTCATCAGGACAGCAGACCCTTGCGACGCACCAAGGATAATCGCGCTCCAACGAGAGGCAGGAGTCGGAAGGACAAATCCTCAGTGGCCAAGCACGGGATTCGTCAACTACAAGATACCGACCCTCGGAGAATACGTCCGCAGGATATTTCAAAACCCTTTCTTTTACGTGACAGAGGTCGACCTTGACACCATCGGGTTCCTGGCAGCATACGACTTCGAACGATTCAAGACGCTGGGAGACCCGATACTAGAGAACCTGACACCCCACGTGAGCCACGCCACGATCTACGCAGACCAGATACTCGTAAAAGCGCCTTACAGGGGGAACTTCGTCGGAAGAGAACTGGTGGAGAAACTAGTCGCTGACTCGCTAAGAGCAGGAAAGGAAGAAGTAGTCCTATTCACAAGCCACCATCCGAGAAGAAACGAGCAAGCCATAAGTCTCGTGCAAAACTTCGGATTCCAGGAACTCTCAGACTTCGCCCACGAAAACGCAAGGTATGGGCTCTACAAGAAGATGCTCAAAGACTCTTGACATTATCTCTTCGCGCTTGGTACAGTCACTCCAAGATCAAAGACATGATACTTCCCGCTTCTTGCACTGAGCTCGTGCACCTGATAAGGGATGGACTCATCCAAAAGCATACTAAGATCAGTTCTGGTCTGGCGATATATTGCTAGTTGACTCTCACGAGTCTCCTTCTCAAAGTCGTCTCGGGAAATTATAGAATAGCTCTTGGCGCCCCTCACGCTGACAACCTCGCCTGCTTCCAAAGGCAGGTATACGCCTGCACTGAACAAGAACCTCATCTTCCAAGGCAAGAATCTCATGACCCGCTGCTCAACAGTGAACAAGGTCTGCCGCGCCACACCATCACTACCGATCTTCGGAGAATCCTCATAATCGAGTCTCGACAAGATCCCCTGGCAGAAGACTTCCTTGCAAAGAGAGAATATGGCGAAGCCTTCAAGTTTCCCATCAACTCTTACAACCCCTGCAGTCTGTCCAAAAGAAAACCCGTCTCTTAGTATGAACGCCAGCTCTTCATTGAGCATGTGCACATAATGATCTGCCAGCGTCATCTCCCAGTCTGAGAACTGGTCTGTGTTGCTAGCCATCAGATGAGGAAAGCCAAAATTGTTTATAAACTTTTTCGCGTAAACTTTATAAACCGCCTGGATTTCTTCCGTCTATACCCCTGCCTCCGTAGCTTAGCGGTGGAGCTCGCGGCTGTTACTCGCGCTCTGCAATTTAAGGAGTGGCGCAGAGACCGCGCGGTCACCAGTTCGAATCTGGTCGGAGGCGTCATATTATTTCGCTTGGTGACCGGTCACCAGTTCGCGCTCAGAAGCGAAGCTTCTGGCGCAGAGGACAACGTCCTCTTGAATCTGGTCGGAGGCGTTATAATACTTTAGAAATTTTTTCACAAATTTGAGCCTGTAGCTTAGCCTGGCTGGAGCACACGACTGATAGCGGAGCACCAAAGGTGCGAGCCGCCAGGAATTCAGGGAATTCCTGAGCGCCCGTAGCGCATTTTTTAGCGCGAGGGAAGAATATGTGCGAGAAACGTCAGAGATCGTGCGGTCGGGAGTTCGAATCTCCCCGGGCTCATCAACGATGAGGCTGGGGGCCTAAGAAACGTGAAACGTTTCTTTCTGTCCCCGGGCTCATTTTTTTTTCTATCTTTCTCTTGAATCAAACAAGGGGAGTTCACTCGTTTGGCGCTTTGGCCAGACCAAAATGCGATTTTCAGGTGTAACTTTTTTAAAGCCAAGCCCACTGGCTAATCCTCGGGTGAGTGATCGCTGACATGAAGAAGACTCTCAAGATCGAGCAGAGGTACGCGAATTCAGTCCTTAACATAATACTAGACACGCTAGCTCTTAAGAAACAGGCGCTTGTCTTCGTGAACAGCAAGAACTCTGCAGAGGCCGAGGCTGAGAGGCTCGCCGCCAAGGTCCGTCCAGAAGGAGAGGGGAAGGCGGCGCTTGAAGAGTTGTCTGAGCAAGTCCTTGGCGCGCTTGAGAAGCCGACCAAACAGTGCAAGCGCCTGGCGCTATGCGTAAAGAGCGGGATAGCCTTCCACCACGCAGGGCTTCACTCGAAGCAGCGCGAGATCGTAGAGGATAATTTCAGGGAGGGGACGCTCAAGGTGATATGCGCGACGCCAACCCTTGCCTACGGCCTAAACCTCCCGGCTTTCCGCGTGATCGTCAGGGATTTGAAACGATTCTCAGGCCAGCGAGGCATGGCATGGATACCTGTACTTGAATACCTGCAGTTCTGCGGACGAGCAGGAAGGCCAGACTATGGTGAGGAGTATGGAGAAGCCATCTGCATCTCAGAGACAGACTCTGAGAAGGAGAACATAATGGACCACTACGTGAACGGCGAGCCAGAGGACATACTCTCAAAGCTCGCAGTCGAGCCGATCCTGCGAACATACGTCCTGAGCCTGATCGCGATCGAGTACTGCAACTCAGAAGAGACCTTGATGGGTTTCTTCGAGAAGACCTTCTACGCCCACCAGTTCCAGAACACTGAGCGGCTCGAAGAGATAATCGAGAAGATCCTGCGCTACCTCGAGGATTGTGGCTTCATCCAATGGAGCGAGGACGGCAAACGGGTCGAGGCCACGCTCACAGGCCACCGCGTAAGCCAATTATACCTGGATCCCTACACTGCTAACTACCTGATTAACTGCATGAAGAGGGCGGCTGAGAAGATGGTGAACGACTTCTCGCTCCTGCAGATGATATCATACACACTGGAGCTTAGGCCGCTGTTGTCAGTGCGGGTGTCAGAGTACGAGCTGGTCGAAGCCGCCATGGCAGAGAAGTCATCGCACATATTAAGCATCGAGCTCTCGATGTACGACACAGACTACGAGGAGTACGTCAAGAGCATAAAGACAGCCCTCTTCTTCTACGACTGGATAAACGAGGCGGACGAGGAGCAGCTGCTCGAGGGCTACAACATCAGGCCAGGAGAAGTACGGGCGAAGCTAGAGCTAGCAGACTGGCTGTTGTATGCTTCTGAGGAGCTTGCGAAGCTCTCGAAGATGCACGGCCTGCTAAAAGAGATCGCGAAGGTTCGCATCAGGCTGCGGCATGGAGCAAAAGAAGAGCTCTTGCCACTCCTTCGCCTGCAAGGCATAGGCCGTGTCAGGGCGAGAAAGCTATACCAGAACAAGATACGAGACGTCGAGGACATAAAGAAGGCAGACTTATCAGCGCTATCAGCCATGCTCGGACGGGCGATCGCCCTCTCGCTAAAGAAACAAGTAGGGCAAGACCTCTCAGAAGAAGCGATAGTCGTGCCTAAAGGCAAGAGGAAAGGACAGCTAAGCCTGGAGAAGTACAGGAAATAACACTGAGAAACAAGATTCTCAGGAAAGCTCTTACTCCATCAATCTGCTTATGCTAAGGCCTTTGTTGATGTTGAAGATGACCCTTGCGAAGTACCTCTCAAGAGGCACTTCTTCATACCACGGATGCTCCTTAGCGAAGTCCTTGGACCTGAAGACGACATTCGTGCCCACGACCTTGTCTAGCCAGCCGTTCTTGTAAGCGTCATCAATCCTCTCGACAACAGGCCCGTTGAAGAGCGCGAGGCTAGCCGCGAAGAAGACCCTCTTAGCGCCCTCGTCCTTTAGCTTCTTAGCCGCGTTGACAACAGTGCCTGCGGTGTCGATCATGTCATCGACCACGAAGACATCCCTGCCCTCGACCTCACCTATGAGGCTCATGTTCTCGATGGTGCTGGTCTTAGAGTAGTCGCGCTCCTTGTGAATCAAGGCGAGCTTCAAGCCAAGCTTTTTCGCGTAGAAGTTAGCCCTTGCAGCGCCTCCTGCGTCAGGCGCGACGATCACCAAGTTGCTAATCCCTATCTTGTTATTGATGTACTTTATCAGGCTCTCAGACGCGCGTAGGTTCTCAAGAGTCGCCCTTCTGAAGAAACCAGCGATGGCCTCGTTATGAAGATCCAAGGTTATGATCCTGGAAACACCCAGGCCCTCAAGCTCTGTAGCTACCATTGCGGCAGATATGCCCTCCCTGGTCTTTGACTTGTCCTGGCGCGCATAAGGATAGACGGGGATGACTGCTGTTATGCAGTGAGCATTAGAGAAGCGGGCGGCGTTTATCGCGGTCTTCAAGGCCATCAGGTTATCGTTCACGCTAAAGCCCTTGCTGTTGTTCTCGACGTCCTGGAAGATGTAGAGGTCCTGGTTCCTGATAGACTCGTCGATCTCAGTCTTGACCTCTGTGTTAGAGAAGCGGATCTCCCTTGAAGGCCTAAGAAGCGGGTCAGGCCTCTCACCCTCATCCTCGAGAATCTCGCGAAGACGAGCCACGACTTTCTCAGCGAAGTGCCTGCCAGACTCGCAAGCCAAGACCCCGAGCCTTCCGCGATTATAAGCATCCAAAAGCCGAAATCACCCCCTGATACTGCCCGAGAGGAACCCTTGGTTTTTAAATTTAACCGAAGAAAACGCTGCTTTGTTTCTTTCTTAATCCTTTCTTAACTTAAGCCTTATTCCTAAACCAGCCCCCTAGTCCTTAAAGACCTTCTTCCTGAGTTCATAGAAGATTATGACTGGGATGAAAAAAGTCACCTCAGCAGCGACCGAGCCTAGGAGAATTGCCAAGGGATAGTTTCCGATGACGTATGGAAATGATGACAGATAAAAAGGCCTGAGCAGGAAGCTGTCAAGATACTCTGCAGGCCCAAACTCGACGAACATATTTCTCATATGCCTGAAGAGAGTCCCAAGACTCAAGCCCCGCTTCCTTCTCTTCTTCTTCAAGTCCTGGAACGAGATGTAACCATAGAACACGACGTTGTCGACCCACGTCGCAAGCACGCCAGCAACGATGTTATTGCCTGTGAGAAACTTAAATGCAGTCGCAGAGATTATGGCGGCCAAGGTCGCCAATAAGATAGGCATAGAATACCTCTTGAACCATTCCTTATACTTTTCCTTCCACATAGTTCACAGAGGAGAATTAACGCTTATAAAAATTACGTTATGGCCTGCCTAGTCGACCGCATATATCCCTTTGTGGATAACGACGTTCGCCTTCTCGCCAAGGACCAGGTCTTTCCTTGGCTTGTTCTTTATCATGCTAGACTGGTAGTCATGAGGATTTATGACCTCGAGATGGGGATAAGTCTTCGACACGTATGCCTGCTGCCTCTTGAGCACAGAGTAGTCGAGCCCGAGGTAGTCGACTATCCTGCTTGATCCGCTCACCGCCTCGGTTATCTTGATCTTGCGACCGAGCTTGTCGACCAAGAAGACGTGGTCATCAACCACCATGTAGTCTCCCCTGGTGAATCCAGGCAGCTCTATGAACACGTTCACCCTGTAGAGCTCCTTGCTAGTCTGCTTGTTCTTGCTAAAAAGCCTGGGGCTCACCTTCAGGCCGCCTCCGAACTTGTCTAGGAGCTCGCGGCCGAGGACTTGGGCCAGCTTGTTGCTGGTGAGGTAGAGGTCAAAGCCGTCCTCGAAGCGCTCAACCTTGTTGATGAAGACCCCTCTCTGGCGAAGCCCGGATATACGCTCTTGCAGGTACTCCACACTCTCCTTCAGGACTGGCTCGCTCCTGCTCCTGATCTGCAGGATCGCCTCGAAGTACTTGGTACCCTCCCGTTCGCAGAGATTGCACTTGGCCATCTTTACGATGACTACTGGCTTGTAGACCTGTCCTTTGAACTCCACGATTGTCTGGATATCCTTCTTCTCCTTGTGCTTCTCTGGCAGAGAATAATACTCGAACTTTATCTTGGCCTTTGGCATGGTCTCCCTGATCTTCTGCATGATGACCTCGCGGACATCCTTGACAGGCCTCCAGCTATGCTTATCCAGGAACTTGCCGCAGCGGCATATCGAGATATTGATGGCTTTCATATACTATCATTGCCCCCGAAACCTTGTACTTCGTAATCCCCCTCTTTTTTCAGGAGCCAGGCTACCAAAGAAGAGGGGTGTTTCCGTGATATTTAAACCTTTGGCCAGGCATTTAAAAAGGAGGTGTAAAACCACAACCTTTTTAATCATTCCTGCTTTCGAGGATTTGATTATGTTCAGGAAAAAGAAGCGCGTCGTGGAGCAGTCTGCCTGGAAGCCTAAGTCTTTCTGGGGAAGGCTCTGGTATTTCATCTGGTACGATGACTCTGCCTGGAGTTGGCTTGCGAACGTAGTCCTGGCCTATATCATAATCAAGTTCCTGTTCTATCCTGCGATCGGATTCTTGCTAGGCACTAATTTCCCGATCGTCGCAGTGGTCAGCACCAGCATGGTGCATGACCAGCCCTTTGACGCTTGGTGGACTGCTCACGAGGATGATTACCTGGCCCTGGGGATTACGAAGGCTAACTTTTCAGGCTATGATTTCAGGAACGGCTTTAACAAGGGAGACTTGATGCTCTTGATAGGAAAGGATCCTGAGGATGTCGAAGTGGGCGACGTCATAGTGTTCCAGTCAAAGAAACCTTACCCGATCATCCACAGGGTGATACGAAAGGAGGATAAGGGCATGTGGGTCTTCCAGACCAAGGGCGACAACAACGCAGCCCAGATAAGGGACTCTGAGCTTGACGAGACTTACGTCCTTGAGAAGGTCATCTTGGGAAAGGCTGTCGGTAGGATTCCTTGGCTTGGCTACATCAAGATTTGGTTCGTGGATGGCCTGCGGATGGTGGGGGTGCGTGTATGATCCTGCGAGACACCATCAAGAAGACAGAGGAGAGCCAAGCCTACAAGGAATGGAAGAAGAAAAATCCTGACTACTACTTGGCGCATGCCTTCACCATGCTAGACGAGAAGGAGAAGAGGTATCGCTGGGAGCTAGGCTACTACTCGCCGACCAAAGATAAGCTGACAGTGATCGAGACCGAGCCAGAGATACGCGCCAAGGCAGAAGAAGATGTCTTCAAGAAAGACGGCACAGTCCAGGCCCTTGACATGAAGAAAGTCAAGATAAGCGTGACGCGCGCGATGGAGATCTGCGACGAGTTGCTTAAGGAGAAATACAAGAACCAGATGGTATCCAAGAGGATAATCCTGCTCCAGAAGGCGACTGCCCAGATGTACAACATCACCCTGGTCACTCACACCTTCAGCATCCTGAACATAAGGATCGACGCGGGGAGCGGAGAGGTCATCTCGCATAACCTGCAAAGCATAATGAACCTCGGCTCCTGGGAGCGGGGCGGAGGCGGGAAGAAGGAGCCTGCAGGAAGCACTCCAAGCACACCAACGGATGAGAGGACCCCTGACTGAGGCTTTTGTCGTACATCCCGATTTCTTTTCCATCACCTTTTACTATTCACTCGTACACCTATGACTTCGGAATATATTACTGAAAGATGTGTTTCAAAGAATGTTTTTCAAAGTTATAGTTTACGCGTTAATCATCTTTATAAACAACAATCCCCCAAAAAACAATTAAACAATGGTTATTGACGGCAAGACAACAATAAGCTACGAGGCGATGATCAAGAACAGAAGCCTAAACTCATTCTTCGACGAAGACGACGCCGCGCCGGAAAAAGAAGAAGAGGAATAATCCTCACTTCTTGCGTTGCATCAAGATACCTAATGATGATTTCGCTAAGTTATCTCTTTCCTCATTCCAGAATGGTAACCTTTAAATAACTCCTTTCTCTCCCCAGAGTCAAGGGTGATATTGGTTGGCTGAAGAACGAGAACAAGTGATGAAAAATTTCTCTTACAAAGAGCAAGAGATGATTCGCGCCTTCATCTTCACCAATCCGCACGGGAACACGAGCTTCATCTATCCGCAGTCATTGCTTGCAGGAGAAGAATTGCCGCCGCTGGTATCAGCATACAGCAGAACGCATGTCCCTATGCAGACAAGAAGCCTACAATTCCTGGACCAGGAGAAAAGAGAACAGACAAGGGAGTTCCTCTCGCACATCGCTCCATTGATGGACATCTTCAGGCTTTCTGACGGCACGCTCAAGGTAAGCCCAAAGACCCAAGTATTCAGTAGCCAATGGATACTCGGCCACGGTCATGATAGCATAAAGGAAGAAGCCCAAGTCGTAGGAGTGGTCGAGCAGGTCTCGGACATTACAGGCAAGAAGATCACAGGACACCCTCTGAACCGCCCGCAGGTGAAGAGCACAAGATACATAGACTTCTCAACAGTCCTGCCGCTCATGCTGGGAGACCCTGACATCGCAGGGCTTCCAAGTGTAGATAAGGCCCTGTCATATATCGAACGTATGGGACGCCAATACGTCCGCTTCACCAACCTGATAACAGACGGACTGCTAGCCCAGCCAGTCAACCAGCGAGGGATAGAATACCTCAAGAGACCTGAAGAGGTACAGAAAGCAGCGCTTGCATGGGCTAAAGGACAGAAAAGGATAGATCCATCCTTCGAGGCGACGCCTGAGATGCTTGAGCGCCAAGAACAAAAGATTCTCGAGAGCCTCACAGGAGACAGCCTTCGCGCAACAGTCGAGAAGTCAGTGCTTGACTACTCAAGATTATACCTTCTCGCCCTCAACAGGACCAGCGTAGGATTCTCAACAGACGCAAGAACCCTTGAGAGGATAATAACCGACATGATCTCAAGCAACCGCGTAGAGGACAGGACTAGAGGCCAAGAACTATGGGATGAGGCAAAGAAGATAGCGCCGATAATCCTCGGGCCAAAGAGCCACATTGAGATCGACCAGTGGCAGATAGAGACTGACAAGGCCATGAGGGAATACTTGGCAAGGACCCACCTAGGATCCCTGCATGAGAGGAACTTGTTGAAGAACGGCACAGCAAACCTGCTCTCACCAAGGGACATAGAAATGTACACTGACAGATTCAACGCGGCTCTCGTAGTCTTCCCATACTGTGGAGCAGCTCTCCAGGATATCTTCTCAGCCCTCACAGACAAAGATGTGGATCAAGTTCTTGAGATTGCTCACGCTCATAGGGGGAAGAAAGGAGTGATACATCCTGCAATCTCCCATGGAGGTCTCACAGTAGAGTTCGTGATGGGATACCACGGCTATCGCGACCTTTTCAGGCACAGAAGGGGAAGCAGGAGCACGCAGCTGCTCACTACAAGGCTGGGATTCGAGGTCCCGCCACTATACGATTCCCTTGGCATAACTCAAGAATACCTTGCTGACATGAAGCAGGCTTCAGACCTATTCGAGGAGGCTGCGAGCGTGAATCCGCAAGTGGCTGAGAAGCTGGTGCCGTTCGGAGCCAACATAAGGGCTATGCACTCCTGGCAGACAGACCAGATGGGATACGTAGGAGACCTAAGGACTGACATAACCAAGGGAAACTTCTCGTACGTAAGCACTGTAAGGGAGCTTCTGTCAAAGGTTTCGGCTCTCATGCCGAAAACAAGCAAGTACTTCAAGGTAGACCGGAGAGAGTTCCCGCCAGAGGTGTGGAAGAAGATCTACTCTTGGTATGATGCTCATGAAAGAAACAGGTGAGATAAAATGAAAGGATGGGTGCGTGAGGTGATGTTTTTTTGACGAGATTCCAATTGCTGAAGAGTATTCCTCTAGATGAGCTTGTCACCAGCGTGAGAAGAGTGCCTCTGGTCCAGAAGGCACCGGACGGGTCAGACATACTAGTCTACAAGGATGCAAACATCTCGCTGCATTCTCTCAAGCCCGAAGAGGTCAATCCAACGACGTTCTACCTGATCAAGCGAGGGCTCCAGCTGCAAAGGGACTTGAGGACATACCTGATGGGTGAGCACGGCATAGACTCTCTGAACCTGGACGGCGCGCTAGAGATAAGCAACAGCGAAGGAGAAATATGGACGCTCACCCCTCCCATAATAGAATTGGCCCACCGTGAAGTCGCCTTCATCCCGGGACAGGGAGAGATACGTTACGGCAGTACGTTCGGCGTCGAGATACCGATAATAAACGACGGGGCTCACAGGGTCCAAGTCGCAAGGGAGCGAGGGACTAAGTTTACAGGGCTCGTGATCTCAGGCATACCGCGAGAGCACCCGTTCTACGCTCACCCCAACTCATGGGATCTAGTCAGAGTCGTTGATGAAACGCCCAAGACGAAGGCCGAGAAGAAACTCTACTTGAGAGAGGACTGCTACGCCCTCTACAGGGACTTCGGAGTCCTGGGATGCGGAAAGCCCAGGCATCTGGGAAAGTGAAGTGAATGACAAGCGAATGACAAAGGAAGTTGATGATAGATGAAAAGAAGCGGATTGATATTCCTTGAGGGGATAAGCGGGGCAGGAAAGGACAGCTACGACGACTGGATAACCGGCTACTTCGCGAACCTTGGAATCCAGACCCGATTCTTCACAGAGCCGTCAGTCTTCAGGCACGTGACAGAAGCATACAAGCGCCTGCCGCAGTCAGAGAGGGATCCTGAAGTCGAGGCGATGCTCTTCACAGCTGACCGGAAACAGCAGTTCAACACTTCGATAAAGCCGCTGATCGGCTCAAGTCATGGCGTCGTCGTCATGAAGAGGAGCTTCCTATCATCGTTAGCCTACCAGGCGAAGACAGATGATGAAGTGGCGAAGATACGGGCGATGAACCATTTCTTCCCGGATCCGGACCTGTCAGCAGTCTTTCTCTGCGACCCGCAGACAGCCCTCTCAAGGATACAAGGAAGGGACAAGGAAGTCTCTCCTGACGAGACCCTGAAGAAGATCACCATGCTAAAAGGCAGGTACGAGCACCTGGCGACCGCCCTTCCGGATCTCAATATCAAGCTGATAAGCGCAGACGCGTCCTTCGGGGCAGTGCAATACCAGCTTCGTTCGCACTTCAACAAATTGATGGGAGTGCCCATGGAGCGCGCAGTCTTCCTGGATAAGGACGGCACTCTTGTAGATAATTCAGAGTATCCTGCAATCGTGCCTACTGACAAGATATACTTCGACCAGACAGTCGAAGGCCTCAGATCCCTGCAGGGAGCAGGGTATAAGCTGATAATAATCTCGAGCCAACCATGGGTCGGAAGAGGAAGGCTTTCTCCGGTGCAAGTCGAGGACGCTTTCAAGAGCGTAGCGGCGCAGTACGCTGAGAAAGGCATAATCATAGACGCCTATTATTACTGCCCGCACCAACGGCCTGAAGAGGGCGGAGTGGACTGCGAATGCAAGAAGCCAAAGACCGGCCTACTGGAACAGGCAGCCGAGAGGTTCAACATCGACACCTCGCGGAGCTACTTCGTAGGGGACCGATCAGACGACATACTCACAGGAAGAAACTTCGGCCTCGAGACTTGCCTCGTCACGATGTCTAAAGGAGACATATCAGGCCTTGGAGACGTGAAGCCGACATACTTGCACAGGGATGTCAACGCGTTCGCAAGAGCCTTGAAGAAGGATTAAAAACTTATCTCGGATGAGCAAGCGCCGCCTTTAAGGCTTCATCATGGGCCTTCTTGACCTTGATGTCATCTTTTGACGGTAGCCATACCCACTCCATCTCCTCGATCTCGTCGTTCCCCTCGACTGACGGCAGTCTCTCTTCTGCTTCCTTCGCGACGCTTCCCTTGTAGAACTTCATCCTAGAGTCATATTACTCGCCTATGTCGTCTGCGTAGTACTTCGCTTTCCTAGTCGCAAATGGTTTTTCGTCAACTCGCTCAAGCCTCAGCCTGGTCTCTTTTTCTTCTCGTCGCGGCTTTAAGGACTGGCGCGTAGGCTGGCATCCTTTCCTTGACGAGCTTGCCCTCTGGCTTCTCTGCCTCGCGCCTCTTTTTTTTGAAAAGCTTTATTAGGCAGAAGCCTAATTCTTCCATAAAAACGGGGGTTTTTACAGCCTTGAACAAGTTCATAGCCTTAGTCGGGATGTGCGGATCAGGCAAGAGTGTTATCGCTGACGAGCTAGTCAGGAGAGGATACTCTTTCTTCAGATTCGGACAGATAACCCTAGACATAGTCAAGGAGCGAGGCCTCGAGCCGACAGAAGCCAACGAGAAGATAATCCGCGAGTCTGTGCGAAAAGAGCATGGCATGGGAGCCTACGCGACCCTCAACATACCTAAGATAGATGCTTTCCTGAAAGAAGGAAACGTAGTCGGAGACGGCCTCTACAGCTGGAGCGAGTATAAGATCCTAAAAAAGAAGTATGGCAAGCAGCTAGTCGTGATTGCGGTGTACGCGCCGCCAGAGATGAGATACGAGCGCCTCGAGAAGAGGAAGCTCGCAAAGGACGACAAGGACTTGAGGAACAGGCCATTCACGGTTGAAGAGGCAAGGAAACGCGACTTTGCAGAGATCGAGAACATCGAGAAAGGCGGGCCGATAGCGATGGCAGACCACACCCTGATAAATGAGGGTACCGTGGCAGAGCTGCTCGTCCAATTCGAGAAAGTGATGAAGAAGATCGGGGGAGAATGACATGGCAAAGGCTAAAGATGCGAAATGCTCAAGCGATAACGTGACTAAGCGTAAGAACTACATCTCCTGGGATGAGTACTTCATGGGCGTGGCCTTGCTCTCAGCGCACAGGAGTAAGGACCCCAACACCCAGCTTGGAGCATGCATAGTATCGCCCCAAAAAAAGATAATGGGCGTCGGCTACAATGGATTTCCCTCAGGATGCTCTGATGACGTCCTTCCATGGGCGCGCGAAGGCCCCTTCCTTGAGACTAAGTACGCCTACGTCTGCCACGCAGAGCTCAACGCCATAATGAACAGCAGGGACACAAACCTAAAAGGATGCGTGATATACATCGGCCTCTTTCCCTGCAACGAGTGCGCAAAGCTCATAATACAATCAGGGATAAATGAAGTGGTGTACTTGTCAGACAAGTATGCGCAAGTGGACGCGTTCAAGGCCGGAAGGAAGCTTCTCGAGACTGCTGGAGTGAAGATGCGTCAGCTCATAATCCCTAAGAAGAGCATAACCATTGATTTTTCAATCCCCGAGA
Organism: Candidatus Woesearchaeota archaeon; assembly: GCA_016930415.1. GTDB lineage: Archaea > Nanobdellota > Nanobdellia > Woesearchaeales > SM23-78 > SM23-78. The sequence continues at coordinate 48,907 of JAFGGS010000005.1, forward strand.
TGACCCTCGGAACGCTCACCCGCAGGAAGAAACTATGATCTTCTCTTAGGGATTTCAGCCTAAGATGAGGAGCTTGTCCTTGCCGGTAAAGCCACTCTTCAGCACAACCGGCCTCTTCAGCCCTTTAGACAAGAACTTGACTAGCTCGACGTTCGCCTTGTTATCTTCAGCCCTGGCGCCGACCTCGACTACTAACGCATTCTTAGAATCATCAAATCCTATTATCCTAGTCTTCTTCTTGCCAGGCTTCGCATGCACACGAAGAACTCCATCCTTCACGTGATCCAACAAGTCAGATGAGGCTATATTCTTAATTGCCATCTAGTCGTAGTCTCTCCAGACATGCTTGCACTTGGTGCACTTCAAGAACTTGGTTTCTGGCTCGTCGCCCGCCCTCATCTGCTGGAGCCAGTACCGCGCACGGCCGTTCCCGCACTCAGGGCACTCAGCGTCAGTCTCAGGCAGCTGGTCATCGTTCTCCTCGACGACAGCGACTTCCCGCTCATCCTTGACCACCTGCTCCTTGATGGTGGCCGACTCGACCTCCTTGCTGGTGTAGCCGCAGCTGCACGCAAGGACCTTCTTCTTCTTATCTGACTTTGGCCTGAGCAACGAACCGCACTTCGGGCAAAACATCATCTTCGCATCACACCCTCCAACGACCAGCGACAAAGCAATGATCTAACCAATAAGAATTCATTCCGAACGAGCCGCTTTAAATATTTTTTGAAAAGGATTGCTGAAACCAACCCCTTAGTTTACATTAATATCCTCTCCCTCCTTCCGGATGACGTTTAGGCCCTTCTGGAAGCTTCCGCCAACGCCGCTTGGCAAGAAGACTATGTGAGCTGCTCCAGAATCCATCTTGAGAACCACGCTCCCATCCCCAGAACTCTCAATAAGGTAATCCTTACCCTCGACGAGCTGAGGCAGCGTGAACTCGTGATAATACTCTCCTCGCACGCTCTCAGCCAGCGCGACTTCAGCCCTAATGACCTCGCCAAGGCTCTCAAGCAAGCGGACATCCCTGTCAGCGTCAGCCTTGCGAAGCTGCCCAAGCAAGACCCCCGCCACGACCAGTACCAACAAGACCACGACGCCGATTATCACGACGAGCTCGAAACTGCTCTGACCCTTCTCACCCTTTTCGTTTCCATTGGCCGCCTTCATGATCATCATCTCTTTCTTGCGCACGCATCGCTCTATCGCTCCTTCTTGATAAACACCCTGCCAGCGTTGAACGTGCTGTTGACCAAGACGTTCTTGTAGAATATCTTGACTGTGCCGCCATTGATCACGTTCGCTCCTCCGCCGCGAGCGTCGCTACTGGAACTGTTGAAGTAGACCTCATTAGCCTTGAGCAAGAGCCCGCCGCCAGCGCCAGCCTCGCCCCTGCCGCCGACTCCGCCATGGTAATGAAGAGACGCGCCATACATCCCGCCCACCATCGAGCTAAGAGTGGAGTTAAAGCCTCCAAGGCCCCCTGCGCCGTACTGGTCATCACCAGAGCCGCTGTCATCGCCCCTGCTGCCATTGCCAGAGCGATTCTCGCCCGTAGTGTAAATCATTCCTGTAATGTTTATTATTTGGGACGCGTAGAGCTTGACGTAGCCTCCGCCTGCTGCGCCTGCCCCGCCTCCCCCTCCGCCGCTTCCAGGAGTGGCTCCATAATCAATATAGACTGCGCCTCCAGCGCCTCCCCCGCCTCCTCCTCCACCGCTACCCATGAACACAGTCTCATCCTCTGAGATGTCTCCCTGGGATTGGGGCGCGGCGTATCCTCCTTTGGTACCATTCCAGCCGGGAAGGCCGTCGACGTTGGTGAACAAGCCCCTGAATCCGCCGGCTCCGCCGAAAGGACCGCTGCCATTCACTCCTGAAAAGCCAGAGCTCACCGTCGGGCTTCCATCTGAGTCTCCGCCGTTGCCACCAGCACCACCATTTCCGCCATCATATCCCTTTCCACTGGCATTTATGAGGCCCATGACTGTTATGTTTCTCGCATGGATCTCCAGGAATCCGGTGTTAGCGCTCCCATTATACTTCCGGACAGAGACGTTCGCCCCAGGCGCTATGACAAGATTGTTGATACGGTCATACACTCCGAAGAGCTCGACGTTGCCAGTGATTATCCACTCGAAGAGCTGGGTGCACACGCACCCCTCGCAGGCGTCGATAGTCATGGGGTCGCCGTCCTCACAAATAGCATCAGACTCGCAGTCAGCCCCGCAAGACCCATACATACAGGCATAATCGAACTGGTCGTACCCGCACGCGCACGTGACCTCGCAATCACCATAAGCATCCCTGGTCCCGGTCATGTTGCCCATGCAAGTGCTGGTTGACTGGGAACAATTAGTGTTGTTGTAAGTGTTTGCCGGCTCGCACATCTCAGGCGGGTCAAGCACGAAGTTGCCGCAAGAAGGAAGGGACTGGTTCTCGCACCTGCAAAGAGGAGTGCACACGTCAATAGTCCAAGGGTTGCCGTCGTCGCACATGCTCGACTGGTCACACTCGACCCCTGGAAACCCCAACCTGCACTGGTAGTTGACGATGATCTGGCCATCCATCTTCCTGATGATGTTGGAGCCCTTCTTCAGGAAACCAGTCATGTTCTCGCTCAAGAGAAGCAGGTGCTCTGAGTCGTCCATCTTCAGAAGGGCATCTGCACTGCTCTCCATCGTGACTGAGTAATTATTACCCTCCAGGACGAAAGGGATGATGAACTCCCTGCTATACTCGCCGTCCACGCTCTCGGCAATGGCGAGCTCGATGCGGATCATGTTGGCGACGCTTGAGAGAAGCGCGTCGTTGCGATCCTTCGCGATGGTGTATATCTTTCCTTGGATGAAACCCATCGCGCCTATGAGGATCATGAATAATATTCCCACTATTACGATGAACTCGAAACTGCTCTGGGCGCGCGTTCTTGATCTAGGCCTCATTTTAACTCGCTTATGTTCACGTAACCGCCTGAAGACACGACGCGGATGAGGTTGATCCCTGAATGCGCGAAGTCACTCAGGTTGGCCCTGTTGCCGCTCACGTAAGGCGTCGTCAGGTTGACGTCAGAGAAGAACACTGCCTCGCTGATCCCGCCGTACGAATCATATTCTATAATGAGTTCCTGGTTGTCCAGGACGTAGACCCCCTTCACGTTCTTAGGGATGTTGAGCCTGATAGTCTCCCAAGAGTCTCCCCCTATGAAGTAGACCTTCTCCACGGTGTCCAGGATGTCAGTCCCGATCTTCTCGATAGTCGCGGTCTGCACGTCCTCAGTAGACCTCTGGGAGTAATGATAGACCACCCCCACTCCTGAGACCACGAACAAGAGCACTATCGCAATCAGCATGATGTACTCGAAAGATGACTGCGCCCGGATCGAAAATACCATCTGAAAAACCTCATCCACCTCTTATGGGAATAATCCATGAAACTAGCAATATATAAATTATGCGCAAATGGATGTGCTTTCAAGAACGCCTAAGCCACCAAAACCAGCAAGACTGTCGTCTTGAAGTTTCTATGCTTCCGCCCTAAAGTACTGCCCTAAAGCATAGAAACATTTATTAATGAACCCGAAGAACACCCACCTATCAGATGGCATTGTCAAGAAGGGAGCGGCGAGAGCAGCGATGGAAAGCCAATAAGGAGACCAGGCTCGAGCAGCTCAAGAACATAGGCCATGGAAGCCACGTCCTGGAGAAGAAGGAATACAAAGGCATCCTGGGGATATACGACAGGCACTACCTGAAGCTCCTATGGATACCCATGATACTCCTGGTGATAGCACTAGGACTCTTCGTCTACCAGATCGCGACGACAGGCGACTTCATCAACAAAGGAGTCAGCCTTAAAGGAGGGGTCGTGATAACAGTCCCGGTCGAGACGCCAGTGGACCTGACGCAGGTATCATCCCTGCTCAAAGCCAAGTTTTCAGGAGACGAGATAGACGTCCGAAGCACTAACGAGTTCGGAGTCCAGAAAGCCTTAATCGTCCTGACTGACAACATAGACGCGAACGACGCCATATTAGAAGAGCTGGATACGATAATACCAGGCGCATCTGAGAATGCGTCGTCAGAGACGACAGGCGCGGCCCTCGGCGGAAGCTTCTTTAGCGAGACAATCAAAGCCATGATATTCGCGTTCGTATTCATGGGGATAGTGGTATTCTTCTCATTCCGGGCATTCATGCCAAGCCTCATGGTGATCCTCTCGGTCTTCGCAGACATCATAGAGACGATAGTCGTGGTCAACCTCTTAGGCATGAAGATAAGCGGCGCAGGGATCGCGGCCCTTCTCATGCTCATAGGATACAGCGTAGACACAGACATCCTGCTCACGACAAGAGTGCTCAAGAGCAAGGAAGGGACAGTCTTCCAAAGGACTCTCAACGCGGCAAACACAGGGATAATGCTCACCACCACTGCCCTCATCGCAGTGACTGTCAGCCTGTTCTTCACCCAGTCTGAAGTGATAAAGGAGATCATGATAATAATGCTGATAGGACTCTTGTTCGACCTGGTGAACACCTGGCTCCAGAACACGGCCCTGCTCAGGTACTACATGGAGAGGATCCTGCCAAGAAGGATGGCTGCAAGAGAAGGCCGCGAAGAGGCGCACGAGCGGCGCGTGGACAAGGTCGCTGAGGAAGTGGAAGACGAGATGGAAGCAGAAGAGAACGAGGAGGGTGGGAGGAGATGAGGCTCAAGAAGATACTCACCACCTGGCAAGTCATACTCATGCTAGCATGCCTGGCGATGGCCATAATCGCGATACACCCAAACCCTTGGGCAGACGGCCTGGCCATAAGAGGAGTGCTCAAGAACAGCTCTGCAAGCGAGGCAGGGATCCAGAGTCCAGGACCAGAAGTCAGGCCCATGTCACGCGAAGTCCTCTTATCCATAAACAACATCCCTGTGAAGTCGCTTCAGGACTACCACTTATTCACGCAGAGCCTGATGCCCAACATGACCTTCACAGTCAAGACGAACAAGAACATCTATCGATTGACAGCCATGCCAGAGTACAGCATCACAGACACCGGCGAGACAAAGACGGAATATTATGCTGAAGAGGTATTCGACGAGGACCTGAACAGGACAGTCAACCTGACAAGGACCCGCGAAGTGCCGATAATAATCACTGAGGTGATAGGGGTAAAAGACGTAGGCCTCCAGCTATACGAGGCTCCGACCACTAATCTTAAGAAAGGACTGGACCTGAGCGGCGGAAGCAGGATCGTGCTAAAGCCAGTCTCAAGGATCAGCCAGCAAGACCTGGACCTGACAATAGAGAGCATCAACCAAAGGCTGAACGTGTTCGGGCTCACAGACATAACTGTGCGGCCAGCCTCGAACTTCCAAGGAGATGAGCAGTATATAATAATAGAGATCGCAGGCGCGACCAAGGAAGAGCTCTCAGAGCTAGCCAAGCAAGGACACTTCGAAGCCAAGATAGGAAACTCTTCAGTATTCAAAGGAGGATCCCAGGACATCACATACATATGCAAGACTCCTGAATGCTCAGGCATAGACCCGCAGGCAGGATGCAGCCAGGCGCAAGGAGGCGGATGGTTCTGCAGGTTCAGGTTCAGCATCTCGTTAAGCCCTGAAGCCGCCCAAAGGCAAGCAGACCTCACAAAGAACCTTGAGATCGTGATAGAGAACGACCAGAACTACTTGTCCCAATCACTAGAACTATTCCTGGACAACGAGTCAGTAGACGTCCTAAGGATAGGAGCCGAGCTAAAGGGGAACGCAGTGACCCAGATCAGCATCTCAGGAAGCGGAACAGGCCTCACACAGCAGGCCGCCATGACAGACTCGCTCCAGAACATGAAGCGCCTCCAGGCGATCCTGGCCACAGGAAGCCTGCCAGTAGACCTAGAGATAGTGAAGGCAGACAACATAAGCCCAAGCCTAGGAGACGAGTTCGTACGAAACGCCCTCCTCATGGGACTAGTCGCCCTGATAGCAGTCACGCTCGCAGTATCCATAAGATACTGGAGCCTGGTAATCAGCCTGCCAATGATAATAATCATGCTCTCAGAGCTGGTCATCTTCATGGGGATAGCCGCAGTCATAGGCTGGAACTTAGACATCGCAGCCATTGCAGGGATCATAATAGCGATAGGAACCGGCGTGAACGACCAGATAGTAATAGCAGACGAGACCATCAGGGGAAGCAAGAGCGGAAACCAATACACCAACTGGAAGGAACGCCTGAAAAAAGCCTTCTTCATAATATTCACAGCCTACCTGACGATCATAGTCGCGATGATACCGCTATGGTTTGCAGGAGCAGGCCTGCTCAAAGGCTTTGCCGTGACCACGATCCTAGGAGTTAGCGTCGGAGTCTTCATAACAAGACCAGCCTACGCCAAGATAGTCGAGATCCTCCACGAGAAAGGGAACTGAACAGCAACCTTTTTAAGCAAACCACTATTTCATTCAAAAGATTCGGGCCCGTAGTCTAGTGGCTATGACGTCGCTTTGACGCAAACGCGCTAGGCGCTTGCAAAAAAACGCCTCGCGTTTTCAATATAGCGAAGGTCGCCAGTTCGAACGAGAATTCAGGGAGTCCTGGTGTTCCAGAACCCTGGGTCCTGCGACAATCTGGCCGGGCCCATTCTTTCTTTTATTTACGAAAACATTTTATATGATGATGGCCTACTCGCATCCATGGGAGACGAGCTGGTAGACATCTGCGATGAGAATGACACTTTGACTGGAGAGCAGAGGATGAAGAGCGAGGCACACAGGCTTGGTCTTTGGCATAGGGTTGCGCACATATGGATAGCTAATCTGAAAGGCGAGATTCTTTTCCAGAGAAGATCAAAAGATAAAGATATCTTTCCTGATCGGTGGGACGTCGCGGTTACAGGTCACATCGATGCAGGAGAGGACCCTGTTGATGCAGGGATTCGGGAGGCTGCCGAGGAGCTGGGATTGTCTGTCCGGAAAGAGAGGCTTGATTTCCTGATCAAGAAGAAGATTAGTGCCGCATTCAAGGATATAAGGGATAATCATTTCATCTACGTCTTCCTGCTAAAGTCAGACGTCTCTCTTGATGAGCTCTCGTTGCAGGCGGAAGAGGTCCAGGACGCCCGTTTCATGCCACTTAAAGACCTGAGAAAAGACATCTTGGAGCATCCTGAGGATTATATAGTCATATCTGATTATCACATGAAGATACTTGGCTTGATCGAGAAGAAGCTTGGCTGAGGAATCCTTTTTCTCATGACAATTTTTATAAACTCCACAATCCAAGGAGCTCTTTATGAAGGATAAGCTTTCTAAGTTCGCGCTTGGGTCACAGCGCTCTGAGATAACAGAGTCGAAGGTCTACGCCAACCTGGCTAAGAGGGTTAGGGGGCATAACAAGAAGATCCTCCAGCGGATATCCCAGGACGAACTTAAGCACTACAACTTCTGGAAGAAGTTCACTGCAAAAGACGTGAAGCCCAGCAGGCTCAGGGTTGCATGGTACGGGTTCCTCGCAAGATTCCTTGGCATCACGTTCGTGCTCCGCATGATGGAGATGGGCGAGGACAAGGCGCAGAGCGCCTACAACGACTACCGCCACGTGAAGGGAGTCACTAATATAATGCGGGATGAGAAGATCCACGAAGCCAAGCTCATATCCCTGCTCCAGGACGAGGGTCTTGACTATGCTGGAAGCGTGGTCCTAGGCTTGAACGACGCGCTAGTCGAGCTGACAGGGGCCTTGGCAGGCATGACCTTCGCGCTCAAGGACGCGACGATCGTCGCGATCGCAGGCATGGTCATGGGACTTGCCGCGGCCCTCTCGATGGGCGCCTCGAACTACCTCGCGACAAAAGAGGACGAGTCAAGCGACAAGAGCCCCATGAAATCAGCCCTTTACACAGGGATAACCTACCTCGTCGTTGTAGCCATACTGATATCGCCTTACTTCCTGCTGAATAATATATTGGCGTCGCTTGCGCTCACCCTCACCTTCGCAATCCTGGTGATAGCGGCGTACACGTTCTACATAACAGTCGCCAAGATGAAGAGGTTTTGGCCGCAGTTCCTGGAGATGGCTGCGATATCGATCGTGACCGCGATAATAAGCTTCGGATTCGGAACCCTGCTCCACGCCTGGTTTGGGATATGAGCTAAGACAGAGAAAAGTATTTAAACAACCATCGCCAGGCTTTTCTTTTAATAAAAGAGGTGCTGGTGGAGAGATGTTTTTGGATCTTGTCCTAGGAGTAGTCACTGTAGCCAACGCTTTCATAGCGCTCTTCATAGTGGTCTACGCATTCCTCTTCCTGAACAAGACCAAGAGTCACATCGACCGCAGGCCCTGGGACTACTTGTTCTTATCAAGCATAATCTACCTATTATATACTATGTTCCTGATGATGCTTGAGATCTACGGGGTCAAGATCTTGTTCGGCACGATACACGTCTATGAGCTGAGCGTGTTCTTCCAGTTCATATACACTGGCTTGATTCTGCTCTCATTCATCAGCCAGACCGACCTGATAGTCAACAACGAGCTGATAGTCATCGTGAAGAAGCAATCCGGGAAGGATGACGTGAAGCGCATGGTCGAAGGGGCAGGAGTGGCTAAGCTGGAGAGGGATCTCTCAAAACAGAAGCCTGCCAGGCAGGCAGCCAACGTCAGGGCAGCAGAGGACAAGATGGTCGCAAAAGCCGCTTCCTCTGCAAAGAGGAAGGGCTCCAAGAAGAAAAAGTAAACTTTAAATACCCTTGCCAGATGCCGAGTTCTATATATAGTGTGTGACGCGCCGATGGTTTAGTGGTTAGAATGCGGCCTTGCCACAGGTTTTTGCCGGGAAAACAGGCAGATGCCCTGCAAAGAGGCTGCGACCCGAGTTCGAATCTCGGTCGGCGCATGCGAAGCAGAGACGACTGGGCTAGAAACCCAATGGTTTCTACTCTCGGTCGGCGCATCTTGATTTATCAAGATAACGGCGAGCGACCCAAAAACGCTTTTTTTTTTTTTAAGCGTTTTTGCCTGTCGGTCGGCGCTTTTTTTTTTTTTTTGAAAATCTTTATAAAATGTTCTGGATTATCTAAACTCATGGTTAGCGTTAGCAAAAGAAGCGTCCTAGTTCTCGATGGGTCTAATTATGTCGGGAAATCAGAAGCCATGAGTCCTCTTATGGAGGTATTCTCAGGTGCGACTGTGATTGCGCATCATGGCTGTTATCGGTTGCCTGTCCTGCGATCCCTGGGTGATGATGCTCCAGTGACTGATTTTTCCATAAGATATTCTAAGGTTCCTGGCGAAACCCTGAAAAACACGAGGCGCTCCCATCTTGAGAGGTTGTTTGAGTCTGTGAGGCTTGCAGATGCCTGCCAAGGCCATGATGTCCTGATCGAAAGGCTCCATCCTTCAGACTATGTGTATTGGGGGATGATTGCCAGGGGTTGCGGCCTAAGGAATGGGGTGTCTGACTATTCCCGGCTGGAAGAGGAGCTGAACCGCATGGGCGCTGTCCTTGTGATGCTGACACTTAGCGATGAGGCTTTGAGGCAGAGGATGAGGGCTGATTCCAGGACTGAGAGGAAGGGTGGGCCATCAGAGGCCTTGACTCCGCTTTGGAATTCACTTGACTTTAACCTGAGAAAGCGGGATTTGTATGAACAGTTCTATGACGAGTCTGGCATGGCTCAGAAGATGATGATTGATACGTCAGTCCATTGCCCTGAGCAAGTGGCTCAGATGATAATCTCTAGCCTCAGATGAGATTCTGGTCTTCCAGGATCTTACAGTAATCTTTTTAAAGGGTCTTGTTGTTCTTTGGATTGCGGCAATAAGTTCTCTTCGTGGGCGTGCCGGAGTGGTCAAACGGGATAGGCTTAGGACCTATTGGTTTAGTACCTACGCAGGTTCGAACCCTGCCGCCCACAGACGAACTCAGTGAGACTGTGGGCTCAGAGGCGGTTGCCTCTGACAGTCCACCTTTCTTTGAGAACACGCACACTTTTTTGTTTCTGGCGGCTTCTTGCGAAACATTAATAAAGTGCCTGGGCGGTTTTCTTGTTTTGAGTTGTTTTGACCCTGTCAGGGGCTCGTTGCTACTCGCAAGTTAAAGGCAGCTGATTCAATAGCTACCTGCGTTTTTAAGCCTTAAAAACGCTCATATCTGGTGATATAGCCGTTCTCTGCGAAAACTTTATAAACAAAACTTATTGTTAGAGGCTCACATAGGCAACTCCATAGTCCAAGACAGCGTATGGGGGCTTAAGAATGCGGTTGGTAAAACAACTGCATGAGGCAAACCCCATGGACTGTATGAGGACCATGGAACAGAGAGGTTACATGTCAAAGAACATGTTTACCAACAAGAGTTAAACACGGAGGTGTGTTTAAATGGATATGAAGAAGACAGCGAAAAAGATAGCAGCTCTGGTTGCAGGAACCACCATGCTGGGCGCCACCATCATGGGAGCAACCGCACTTGACCTGAGCAACTACCCCGCGCCTTTCGTATCAGATGGCGTCTTTAGCGGTAAGATCGTAGTAGGAGCGAATGCCGCAACATCAGACGTCGTCGGTGCGATAGACTTGGCGGCTAGCTTGCAGGCAGCGGCGACCTCCTCAATGGAAGTCGAAGTTCCAGGAGCAGCAGGAGAAGCATCAGTCAGCGGAGACTCAGCAGAGTTCAAGGTAGGATCCGACGTCGTCACGCTCGGCGAGACCATCGGAAGCGTCAAGTCGACCTTTACATCAAGCGACCTGGCAGCCCTGAAATCAGGAGTCTTAGACACCGGACTTGGCTCAACGCCAGTCAAGCAGTACATGAAGTTCGACAACACGACGATGTACGTCAAGTACGATGAGAACGACGATGACCAGGTATCAGACTACCTGTACATAGCGTCAGACTCAACGCTCTTCGAGTACCACGTTGAGTTCACTGAAGGAGCAGAGTCAGAAGTCGAGACCGACAATGACATGGCAGACCTTCACGGCGAAGTGCTTACCCTCCTGGGTGCGCCTTTCACCATAGTGGACACCAACAGGAACGCGGCTTCTATCAGCCTGACCCTCCTAGGAGGACAGGTAGCTGACGTACTCAGGGACGGAGAGACAAAGACCTACACCATCGACGGAGTAGACTACGAAGTGACCGCAGTCTTCATCTCAAGCACTGGCTCAGCAAAGCTCCAGGTAAACGGAGTGATGTCAAGAGAGCTAACTGAAGGGAAGACCCAGGTTCTCGGAACTGACGTCACAGTAGGAGTCCAGAGCATCCTGACCAACAACAGGGAAGGAATGGTAGAGTTCTACCTCGGAGCAAACAAGCTCGAGCTGACAGACTCGAACCACGAGGACTCAGACTACGCGGCAGGAACCGTCAAGGTGAAGGGAAACAGCGTTGCCAACAACCAGCTCATCATAAAGGCGACCAACACGTCGGACAACATAAAGCTGAATTACATCAAGTACAAGGTGTCCAACGATGAGGACCTCTTCATCATGCCAGAACACGGCATGAGAGAAGCGCTTGATGACGACGCAAAGGCAATGCTGGCCGACACCTGGGACCTGAAGTACGCGGGCCTTGTCAAGACCGGCTCGAGCGAGTTCAAGCTGGACGCAGTGAGCGACCACAGCTACAAGATTGACTTCGAGAACATCAACGGCGACAAGATCAGCTTCCCGTACTTGACCAAGAAGGGCGGAGTCTTCAAGTTTGGTGATGACGATGACGACCTCATCTTCGAGGAGTCATCTGCTCCAAATGGCGGCACTGCTTGGACAGTCAACGGGACCTTCGTCTCTGACAACGACTACTTCATAGTTGCTGACAGGGCGACTGGCGCAGACGAGACAAAGGCAGCGACAAAGGTCTTGAGGTACTCAAGCATCAACGCAGCTGACAACACAGTCACCTTCAATGACTTGTCAGGCGGAGAGCTAGTCGTATCCTTCACAGGAGACGAGGGTAGCAGCGCGACAGGAGACCTCATCGTTGACGGAGCATCCCACACGTTCTACGTGGGCGCATCCGGAACAGACCCTGAGGACTACGCCTTGTCAATAGACCTGGACGGAACCGGCGGAATCGCTAACAACACCGTCATCAGGCTAGTGACCAAGGGAGGCGCAGTCGTCGACCTAGGCTCAGCAGCGTTGAATTTCGACGCAGCCGGTCCAGTCACAGGACTTGACCTGGTCAACCTGACCATCAGGACCACTGCATCCAAGTTCGACGAGTCAAGCGAAGGCGCAGAGACCAGCACTGTGGCAATAGACGAAAGCACAGGAAACACTGTGGACATCTCCTCAGTTACCCTGGGCGGAACAGTCGCAAGCCTAGTGCAGGACCCAGACAACGACGACTACAGCAGGGGATACACCGACTACGGAGCGCTGTTTGAGCTCTACAACCCAAGCAGCTCAACCTCTGCAAGCGAGTTGACAATAAACTACCCAGACACCCAGAGGTACGCGCAGGTGTTCCTCACTGCTGGAACAGTTGAAGTCAAGGAAGGGGCGATCGGCGAGTCAGGAAAGCTGACCTCAACGACCCTCAACCCAATCGCAGTCGGCCTTGCAGTGCTTGACACAGAAGCCCCTGACGTAGGATCAGCAAAGATGATCGTCGTCGGTGGACCTTGCGTCAACGTTAAGGCAGCTGAATTGATGGGCAACCCCGCAGACTGTGCAGAAGGATTCACCCCAGGTAAGGCAGTAATCAAGCTCTTCGAGAGCCAGAACGCCTTGCTTGTCGCTGGATACAGTGCACAGGACACGCTCGGAGCATGCTACGTCCTCGCAGACGCGGCAGACTACGACTTGTCAGGCGACGAGGTTGAAGTAGTCGTTGCAGACCTGAACACGATAACCGTCAACACGGTTGAGTAAACAGGTCGCTTAGACGCTAGAACCAAAACAAATTTTTTGATTTTTTCTTTTTTTTCTTCTTCCCTTTTCTCTTTCATAATCATCCATCTCACTCTCAAGGCTATCGAAACATTTATATTTCTGGGATTGAGATGGTTAAGTCAATGGTTTCCAGAAAAAGAGGTGTGATGCTAGCAGCAGCACTGGCTGCCTTTCTCCTGTCCATATCCTTAACCTTGGCGGCAGACACCAAGATATACGACGCCTGGCACTACTCAGGCGACACGTTCACGCTGGACGGACAGGTCTTCCTGGTCACCCACATGAAGCTGGACGACGACAGGATAATCCTGCGCGCAGACGACCAGTCATTCGTCATCATGAACGGCACCTGTGAGATGACGAGCGAGAAGAGATACTGCCTAAACAGGATATTCAGGGACATAGACAACGCAGAGGCAGGGGATCCTATAAAGTTCGAGGCCGGCAGGTTTGTCTACGCAGGCCTGCAGATCCAGATATACAAGAGAGGGGACGTCCTGACCATGAAGCGGACACTCACGCCCGGAACTCCGATCAAGGACGAGGAAGTCTCTGTGACAGTCACTATAGAGAATCCGACTGACTTCTCAACAGACTCCTTCAGGTACGAGGACACTTATCCCGAAGGGGTGAGGATAACCTCTGGTGGAGGATACCTTGACAAGACCCTCCACGGAGTCGTCTTTGACGAGAACATCCCTCCAAGGACGACCAAGACCCTGGTCTATGGCTTCACAGTAGACTCCTACATCGCGTTCAAGAACTACGCCTCCATGTACTACACCCTGGAAGGCAAGCAGAGAGGAGCCAACACCTCGACCCTCTCAGTGGACCTTGCAGCTACCAGGCCTTACCTGCTAAGCGCGAGCATCTCCCCTGGAACCGTCGAGACAGGCGGTGAAGCCACTCTCTCGCTCACAGTCCAGAACAAGAAATGGGACTTGCTCGAGGTGGAGAGCCTGGAGGTTGATGTCCCGCCGCAATACGTCTCCTTCAATTATGATCCTGGAACCTTCACTAGGAAGGGCTCCACCTATTCCTGGTCAGGAGCGATCGATGGTGGAGTCTCAAAAAGCCTAAGCGCAAAGCTCAGGCCCAGCAAGTCAGGGACTTACTCATTCCCAGTCCGCCTCAAGGTGAAGGACTCCAGCGTGAAGTCATACACTGAGAACCGGAACCTCTCATTCACGGCGAGCTACAAGGCTCCTGAGCTCATACTCTCAGTCAGGGAGAAGGTGGTGTCTGAGGGAGGGCCTTTCAGGGTCGCTTTCTCAGTGAAGAACAGCAACAAGTACACTGGCTTCAAGAACGTGAACGCAATCCTGAATAGCAACATCACGATCGAGGAGAGCGGGATGATAAGCGAAATACTTCCAGGCCAGACCAAGACCCTCTTGGTCAAGGAGGATTTGGTCGCTCCGAGCGTCGACGCTCAGACCGACTACCTGTTCCGCGCATCAGGCCATTACTATACTACTTTTGGGGAAGAAGGCGACTTCGAGAAGAGCGACAAGATAACTGTAAAGCCGGTCAACAAGTCAATCTCCCTGACCCAGACCCTGGATAAGACAACTGGATTGAGGGTTGGAGATAACGTCACAGTGACTGTCAAGGTCGCTCACGCGACAGATGAGATAATAACAGTAGACGTTGGAGACGCTTACTCTCCAGGCCTGCTCTTGAAGGGCGGAAAGGCGTCTGATAGCATCTCATTCGACAAGTCAGGCACCAAGCAAGCCTACATATACAGCCTGGTGATACCTGAGAACTTCACGACTCCCGAGCTCTATGTCAAGACAGAAGCCACCATCAGGGGCAAACCAGGGTTGGTGTGGAAGATGACCGTCCTGCCAGTCAACCTCACGAAGCTGGTGGCAGACTCCCCTGACAGCGCAAGCACTGGAAGTGGGGACAGCTCTGAACCAGCGGCGCCGCTCAAGCCGACAGTGACCCCTAAGGAGGAAGGCGTCCTGACGAAGATTGTGAATGGCGTGACAGGCTTCTTCAAGAGACTGTTCGGAGTGGACTGATAAAGAACAAGGCTAAGGCAAGGGCATTTAGGCCTATTAATCCTCATTCTACCTTAAAGGAGCTTAGCCAGGGTTTCTTGAAGAGGGTTGACTGGGCATCCCTGATGGAGTCCCTACTGCCCTCGATCTGGTAGAGTATCGAGAACGTGTTCTCCTTCTTGTTGAACTCTGCATGGATCTTCTTCATCTTTATGCCCTTCATCCTGAGGGTGGACTCTATCTCCTTCTCAGGCACTATCGCGTTAGTGGCTATGAGCATCCTCTTCTGGTAAGAGCCAACCCCTCTCCTCTCAAGCACCTTGTCTATCAATATAACCGCGATCACACACGCATAGAGCATCAAGGCTATGATGTACTCCCCTACGCCTATTATCAGGCCGAATATCGCGAAGATCCAGATGCTGGCCGCGCTTGAGAAACCGAATACCTTGTCGCTCGTCTTTATCAGGGCGCCGGCTCCCAGGAAGCCGATCCCGGATATCACTGCTGAGAGGAGCGGCAGGGGATTATCAGGGGCTAGTATGTGAGCCACGATCCCTAAGCTGCAGGCTCCTATCGATACGAAGATGTAAGTCCCAAAACCTATCGGCTTGTGCGCCCTCTGCCGCTCATAGCCGAAGATGGATGCAAAGACGAATGTGAGGAATATCTTCCCCAAGATGCTCCAGTCCATGATGCGCGGGGAATCGAGGGGATGAGTATAAAAATCTTTGTTTTTCCAAAATCTCCCTTGTTTACCTCGCTATCCCCCTGAAAATGTTGTGCTTGTCCCTGATGATCTCGACCCTTGCTTCTCTTCCGGCCTGCAAGTGGCCTGCCTTGCCGACGATAATTGCCCTCCCCTTGAAAGACGCTATCCTCTCATCAGCCTCTGGCCCGTCGCAGACTATGAGCGCCTTCACCACGTCCTTCTTCTTGAAGGGCTTCTCAAGCTTTGCGTCAGCCACGATCCCGAAGTCCTCCTTAGAGAGCTTGAGCTTTGCCCCGGTCTCTTGCTCGTACTGCTCGAGCATCCTGTAGAACTCCTCCCAGGAGCGCTGTTTCACAGGGTTGCGGCCGCGCTTGTAGTTGAGATAGTTCTGCACTCCCACCGTCGGATAATCAGACTTGATATTTTTTCCGACGCCAATTAGGCCTTCCACCTCGCTGTCATTCAAAGAAGGGATTATGACTGGCGCGATCAGGACATTCATCCTCTTGGAAGCGTACTCGATCATCTCAAGCACGTACTTCACCTTGTAAGGCCTGCCTGCCATCTCGCAAGCTTTCTTCTCATCCATTGCCTGGAGCGAGACGTTGAGCCTTGTCAATCCTGCCTCTGCGAAGTCATCGATCAGCTTCCTTGTGAGCATCGTGCCGTTGGTGTCTATCGATATGACCTTGACTTTCTGGTTCTTGCGAAGATCCCTGATGAGCTGCACCAGCGGCGCGTAGAGAAGAGGCTCTCCCTGCGGCCCGATGTGGGCTTCGACGTCATGCTGTTTATTAGTGACTAGCTTGCCAAACTCTTCCACCAAGTACTCTTCCTCGACGACAAAATCCACGTTCTTCCGAGAGCTAGGCCCTGCGTCCACGCTGCAGAACACGCAGTCAAGGTTGCAGCACGTCAAGGGCTTGACCTCTATGCAGTTGGTGTTGCGGTCGATCAGGCCAAAGACGCCCTCGCCGATTATCGGAATGCCTGAGTTCTTGTGAACGTATATGGTGCGTTTGCCTGTCAGGTTGCATGTGAGGCTGTCGAACGCCTTCTGGAGGAGCGGGTAGAACTTGTTGCCTGCTTTCTTCTCAGGCGCGTCGAACTCCAATGACTTGCCATCCTCTCCGATGCTAAACCCGCCTATCTCCGAGAGCTCATCTGACGAGAGGCGGCAAGAGTATATGTTATAGAACGTAACCTTAACGACGTCTTTCCCTTCCTTATCCTTCTCTTCCTTGAAGCGGAGGTTCTCGAACACTAACCTGGCGACCATTTTCACGTCATGAAATCCTTTTTCATTTAAAAATGATGTTAAATCCTGCTGTTCTCACCCTTTTTATCCTTGTTATACAAGCCGCATCCGTCTTTTGCCTCTTTTGGGGTCGTGTAGTTGAAAAGCTATTTAAACCCATCTAGCCCCCTGTTTTCTTAGGATGGTGGAGATAAGGATCACTTACGAGACGCTTTTTGACCTTCTTAGGCGCGAGAAGAACAGGGAAGAGCTCCAAGAGCTGGACGAGGACTTCTACGAGCAGGTGCTTGCTTACCTGAAGGAGAAGGAGATGATCCTAAACCGCAAGGAGGACACTTCTTACTTCTCGGCCGAGAAGGAGAAGATGAAGATCCAGTTCCAGAACATACGCCGACTGGTAAAAGAGCTCTATGAGAGGCGTGAGAAGAAGGTCATAAACATCGCGCTCGTCAAGGCGAGGACAGGCAGCGACGTGATAGACACCAGCACATTGCTGCCCTGCGAGATCGAGTTCTTCTCAGACATGGTGGGTTTGTTCTCGAAGTACAAGAACGGCATCCTTGACAACATAATCCACTTGAAGGAGTTCAACGGCCTGATGAGCGGAGCAAAGGCGAGGTTCACAGCGGTCTCCGGAGAGGAAGTCTCTTATGACAGCGAGGAGGCGAACGAGGATTCTGACAGGCCAAGCCTGCACTTCAAGACGCCGACAGTCTCATCCAAGGAAGGCTCGCCAACAGCAGCGAGTGACCCTGCTAATAGGTCATCTTCAGTCGACTCCTTGAAGAAGATAAAGATCATGGACTACCTACCCAAGTTCCTGGGACGCCAAGGACAGATCCTGGGGCCGTTCGAGAAGGACTCGCTAGTTGAGCTTGACGCCACGATCGCAGACCTACTAGTCAAGAAAGGACGGGCAGAGCTGGCGTAAAATCCTCCCGCTCTCAGCATCAGTGTTTTCTTTTCAGAAATTATATAAATCCCTTCCCTGAATTGTTTTGTATTCGCCTGTATTCTATGCAGGGCATATAGTATATTTGAAGGGTGATTGATGTGAGTGATGATTACAAGGTAAAGGATATCAGCCTGGCAGGCCTGGGCAGGAAGCAGATCGAGCTTGCAGAGACAGAGATGCCGGGGCTGATGGCGCTTAGGCAGAAGCATGGCAAGACAAAGCCGTTGCAGGGCGCGAGGATCACAGGCAGCCTGCACATGACAGTCCAGACCGCGGTCTTGATTGAGACATTGGTCGCGCTTGGAGCGCAGGTGAGGTGGGCTAGCTGCAACATCTACTCTACGCAGGACGACGCTGCCGCAGCGATAGCCAAAGCAGGCGTGCCGGTCTTTGCATGGAAGGGAGAGACCCTTGAAGAGTATTGGTGGTGCACGAAAAAAGCCTTGGTGTTCCCTGATGGAAAGGGACCGAACCTGATAGTGGATGATGGCGGAGACGCGACGATGATGGTCCATAAGGGAGTGGAAGCAGAGAAGGACCCTTCAATCCTTGAGAAGGATTATTCTGGCCAAGGAGAAGACTTCATAGAGCTGATGAAGATACTGAAAGCAACGCACGCTGAATCAAAAGTTCTCTGGACAAAGTTCGCTGCAGACATCAAAGGAGTCTCGGAGGAGACGACAACTGGAGTCCACAGGCTCTACCAGATGATGGAAGAGAAGAAGCTCTTGTTCCCTGCAATAAACGTGAACGACTCAGTCACCAAGTCAAAGTTCGACAACCTCTACGGCTGCAGGGAGAGCCTTGCAGACGGCATCAAGAGGGGGACTGACATGATGATTGCCGGAAAGACAGTCCTGGTGTGCGGCTACGGGGACGTAGGCAAAGGTTGCGCCCAGAGCATGAAAGGGTTCGGAGCCAGGGTGTTGATAACAGAGATAGACCCTATCTGTGCATTGCAGGCGGCCATGGAAGGATTTGAGGTCGTGACTACAGAAGACGCGCTTCCAGAAGCTGACATCTTCGTGACAGCGACCGGTAATCGGGACATCATCACACTCGATCACATGAAGAGGATGAAGAACGAGGCGATCGTGTGCAACATAGGCCACTTCGACAACGAGATCCAGGTAGAGAAGATGGTCGCTGACAAGACTGTCAAGGAAGTCAGCGTCAAGCCGCAGGTCGACCAGTTCGTATTCCAGGACGGCCACTCGATAATACTATTGTCAAGAGGAAGGCTTGTGAACCTTGGGAACGCGACAGGCCACCCGAGCTTTGTCATGAGCACATCCTTCACAAACCAGGTCTTGGCACAGCTGGAGCTCTGGCAGAAAAAACACGAGATCGGAGTCTACATGCTGCCAAAAGAGCTTGATGAGGAAGTCGCAAGGCTCCACTTGGGGAAGCTAGGAGTGAAGCTGACCAGGCTCACTCCAGAGCAGGCAGCCTACATCGGCGTAAAGCCAGAAGGGCCATATAAGTCAGGGCATTACAAGTACTGAGAATAGGGAGATGTCAAAACATTTATAAACCCCTCAAATTTCCAGCTGGAACATGAAGATCAAGAAGACCATCAAGAAGTACTGCCCTTTTTGCAAGAAGCACACCGAGCAGAAGGTGAGCCAGGCTAAGAAGAAGGGCAGGAACGCGGCTCATCCCATGAGCAGGGGGAGCACTCCTCGGGTCAAGCAAAGAGGCCTCAGGAGGGGCGCTGGTAACCTTGGAAGGTACTCGAAGCCGCCTAAGCCTAAGATGACAGGGAAGAAGCTCTCAAAGAAGACAGACTTCCGCTACACCTGCAAGGAGTGCAGCAAGACGACTAGCCAGAAGAGCGGCTACCGGGCCAAGAAGATAGAGCTCGTGTAAGAATAGGTTTTCTGGCAATATGTTTTTCTGGTTTTCCTGATTTTTCCCATGATCTTTCTGCTTGTTTTTTGATGAGTAAATCAGAGCAATACCTTTATAAACTCCTCGAGGTTTATGCAGCTTAAACTCATGATTAGGAGGTTTTTAACATGAATATAGTAAGAGAGCCGGAGAGCAGGTTCATCAAGCTAAGGTGTCCTAAGTGCAAGAACGAGCAGATCGTGTTCGGCAAGAGCGCGACGACTGTCAAGTGCCTTGTGTGCGAGAAGGTAATATCAGAGCCTACTGGCGGAAAGTCTCGGGTCAAGGCAAGGGTCTTAGAGGTACTCCAATAAGATGTTCTTGAAGAGACAAGGTTATCCTGAGGAAGGAGAACTCGTGTTCTGCACAGTCACGAAGATACAATACCACGCGATCACGGTCCAGCTTGACGAGTATGATAAGCCAGGACTCGTTCCGATAAGTGAGGTCAGCCCTGGAAGGATCAGGAACATCCGCGACTTCGTCCAGGAGAACAAGAAGATAGTCTGCAAGGTCATAAAGACTGACGTCGAGAGGGGCCAGGTAGACGTCTCCCTGAGAAGGGTGAATGAGAGCCAGAAGAGGGGCAAGGCAGACGCGATCAAGCAGGAGCAGAAGGCAGAGAAGATAATAGTCTCGCTCGGCGAGAAGATAAAGGTGCCTGCAGAGGAGCTCTACCAGAAGATAGCCCCTAAGGTGCTTGATCATTACGAGTGGATATTCCAGGCTTTTGAGGACTTGGTCGAGAAGGGCGCGAGCCTCGAGAAGCTAGGCGTCGAGAAGGGGTTGGCGGGCGAGCTTGAAGCACTAGTGAAGGACAAGATCAAGCCTAAGAAGGTCGAGATAATAGAGAAGGTCACCCTCAAGACGTTCCATGAGGACGGACTTGATCTCATCAAGGACTCGTTTGCAAAGGCTAAGGCCGTCGACCCTGCAGTCGAGGTCTCATATCTTGGCGGCGGGAGCTACAGGATGCTAGTCACTGCCAAGGACTACAAGAAGGCTGAAGGCCTCATCGCAGGGATAAGGGAGTCCATGGAGAAGCACGTGGGCAAGAAAGGCGAGATCGGATTCGAGCGCCAGGAAGCCTGAAGTTAAGGTGAACAATCTTTTTTAGCAGGTGAGGGGTTGAGGATTAATCATGCTACACATCCTGAAATGCGTTTCTTGCGGGAGCTACGGGCTTGGGGAGAAGTGCTCGTGCGGAGGCCTACGCGCCAAGCCAAAGCCGCCTAAGTACAGCCCTGAGGACAAGTACGGCGGCTACAGGCGCAGGTTCAAGGAGCAGAAAGAGGCTGATGTCTGAGTGAGCGAGTGGAAGGTCACAGTCCATAAGAAAGTGAAGCTTAAGAACGCGGTCCTGATAGAAGGCATGCCTGGGATAGGCAACGTGGGCAAGATCGCGTGCGACGTGATAGCAGAGCAGGTCAAGGCTCAGAGGATTGCGTCTTTCTTCTCTCACTGCCTGCCTAACTCTGTCTTTGTGCAGGAAGACCACACAGTCAAGCTGCCCACTATAGAATTGCTCTACAAGAAGGTGAAGAAGAGAGACTTTCTCTTCCTAGTAGGCGACATCCAGCCAGCCAGGGAGGAGGACAGCTACAGTTTCACAGAAGCAGTGTTATCCCTCGCCAAGAAGCTCGGCTGCAAGGAAGTCGCGGCCCTCGGAGGCATAGGGCTTGGAGAGATGCCTGTTGAGAGCAGGATTTACTGCACAGGCAACGACAAGAAGCTGGTTGATGGTTTTGCCAAGTACGGCGCAGACCCGCAGCTATATGGAATCGTAGGCCCGATCATGGGCGTGACCGGACTTGTTCTGGGACTTGGAGACGCATACGGGATAAAAGCTGTTGCCCTGCTAGCAGAGACCTACGCGAGTCCCATGCACGTAGGCCTCCACGAAGCAAAAGGGCTGATGAGGATCCTTGAGAAGAAATACTCCTTCGGCGTGAAGATAGCCGAGTTCGAGAAAGACCTAAAGAAGCTCGAGAAAGAGCTAAAGCCAAGGGCGAGGCAGCAGGAGATGCTCGACCAGGAAGCAGAGACTCACTACCAGGACACGAGCTACATCGGATGAGGATTTCTTTCAAAAAGATTTTTAAACCTCTGCGTTCTAGGATTAGTTCATGAATAGGAAGGGCGACTTGCAGCTCATGCTAAGCGAGAACATCGGCTTGATAGTCGCGATATTGTTCTTATTGCT
>JAFGGS010000006.1 GCA_016930415.1 Candidatus Woesearchaeota archaeon
CCTTAATAAATGAGGTATATAAAGTTATTGGTTTGTAGTGACGATAACTGCGCGGTGTTTGCGCAGGGTTCTATTTTGTTAATATTTATATAGCTTTGAGCCTTTACGCAGTGTTATCATGCAAATAGTCAAGAAGAATCTGCGGCAAGGGGAAGTCTCGGTCAAGGTCGAGTCTCCCGAGGATCTTTGGCACTTGCAGCAGGTGCTTGAGTCAGGGGATTTTGTCAGGGGCAAGACTGAGCGTAAGATCAAGCTTGATGGCGGGGGCCGTGGCAGTGAGGATCGCAAGGCAGCTGTTGTCAAGAAGACTGTCTTCCTGGAGGTCGAGGTCGAACGCGTAGAGTTCCACAAGTATAGTAATGAGCTTCGGCTTAACGGCCTGGTCGTTGAGGGCCCTGAGGATGTTCCTCGCGGCAGCCACCACACGATCGAAGTGGACGCGGGCAGCGTGATCACGATCCGAAAGAGGCATTGGCCTAAGTATCAGCTTGACAAGCTTAACGAGGCTGTGCACGCCGTGAAGAGCAGGATAATAATAGTTGTCTTTGATCGTGAGGAGGCGATCTTCTCGCTCTTGAAAGGGCATGGCCATGAGGTCCTCTCGAGGATTTCCGGTTCAGTGTCCAAGAAAGCTGTCGATAACAGCGACCAGAAGAACTTCTACTCAGAGATTGTCAAGCTCCTCCAGGATTACGTGAAGCGCTTCGATCCTAAGAACATAATAGTGGCATCTCCCAGCTTCTGGAAGGAATACCTCATGAAAGAAGTGCCTGATGATCTTAAGAAGAGGATCACGCCCGCGACTTGCAGCGAGGTGAGCGAGAACGCCATAAGCGAAGTCATGAAGCGGCCCGAGGTCTTCAGGGTGATGGAGCAGGACTTGGCTGCAAAGGAGCTCTCACTCATGGAGGATATCCTCAAGGCGATCTCCAAGGATGAGGCTTGCTATGGCATCAAGGAGTGTGAGGAGAAAGTCGACATAGGGGCTGTCAAGGAGCTGGTCGTAAGCTACGAATTCCTAAATAAGAGCAGGCATGAAGGAAGGCAGGCAAGGGTTGAGCGCTTGCTTAGGCTTGCTGAGGAGCGTGGAGGAGCAGTCCATATCATCAGCACTGAGGAGAGCGACAAGAAGCTCTTCGGCCTTGGAGGAGTTGCGGGGGTGCTCCGTTGGAAAAGTTAGGCTTGCTCATCAGTGACGTTCTCGCAAAGAAGGAGCTCTCAAATCTTGAGCCTGACTTCGTGAAACCCAAGCTGATCATGTTTCTTAATAACCACAAGAAGATCAAGGACAGGCTCGAGTCGTCAGAGTATGAGAAGTTCAAGCGTTCTAAGGATCATAAGGAGGTCGTGAGCCGGGTGAGGGCAGAGCTTAGGACTGTGTACGGCGTCTTCATCAATGACGAGTATCGCAAGAGGCATGGGCTTCTTGAAGCGCTGAAGGAAGACCCTTCAGTCGAGAATCATGACAACATCCTCTCGCTCCACAAGTCCACTCAAGAGCGGCTTCCGATATATCGGATGGTGTATAAGAAGATATTCTCGTTCACAGGGGTTCCTAAGATGATAGTGGACCTTGCCTGCGGCTTAAACCCGATTAGCTATCCTTATCTCGGCTGCAAGCCAGAGTACTTGGCCTGCGACTTGTCAGGTAAGGACATGGAGTTCGTGAGCGAGTACTTCAGTATCATGAATATAAAGGGTGAGGCTAGGAAGATTGACCTTTTGAAAAATGACGTCTCAAAGGTCACTGCGGGCGCTGACGTCACTTTCCTTTTCAAGGCCTTGGACTCTCTCGAGGTCGTGGAGTGGAACAAGAGCGAGGAAGTCCTGAAGAGGATCAAGTCAGAGTTCATAGTCGTGAGCTTCGCCACCAAGAGCATCGGGGGCAGGAAGGATATCAGGCCTGAGAAGAGGCTGTGGGCCCAGAGGATATTCCAGAAGAACAGGTGGGAGTACTCGGAGTTCGAGCTGCCAGGGGAATATTTCTACGTCGTCAGGAAGGCTTAAGCAGAGCCTTATGCTCTTAAAAAAAAAGGCTTTTTCAGGTGTTTTTTCGGGTTTTTGGGACCCCTGATATTTTAACTATCGTTTGATTGTAAAAAATAGTAACATATTTAAAGTAGTTATTAGTTATCCCTCCTAAAAAGGGGGGAGGGATCATCCAGTGTGTCGGGAGCGTCAAGAGTATTTTATCTTGATTTCTCGAGAGGAATCACCTTTTTTGGAGGGAAAACAATGATTGTGAAGGAAGAGTTTCTAAGCAAACTCCGAAGGTATTTTAACCTTAATCTGTACGAAGTCAAGATATGGACTGCTCTGCTGTCCCGAGGAGTGTCGACTGCAGGGGAGCTGTCTGACATCGCTAATGTTCCTAGGAGCAGGAGTTATGATATTCTTGAAAGTCTTGAGAAGAAGGGCTTTGTCGTGATGAAGCTAGGCAAGCCTATCAAGTACATGGCGGTCCAGCCAAAAGAGGTCGTGGAGCGAGTCAAGAAGAACACCAAGACCGAAGCTGACGAGCACATCAAGAGGCTTGAGAATCTCAAGAACACCGACGTCATCCAGGAGCTCAACTCGTTGCACACGCAAGGGGTCGAACTCGTCGAGCCAAGCGACCTTGCAGGATCATTGAAGGGAAGGCATAACCTCTACAACCACATCGAGCTCACGCTCAGGGGCGCAGAGGAAACGGTCACTATCATGACGACCAGCGCAGGCCTCATAAGGAAGATCGACAGCATGAAGCCGGTCTTTGAGGTCCTCAAGAAGAGAGGAGTCAAGATAAGGATTGCGGCTCCCCTGACGAAGGAGTGTGACAAGGCAGTCAAGGACTTGGGAAGCGTGGCTGAGATCAGGCACACCTCATCCAAGGCCAGGTTCATCGTCGTCGACAGCAAAGAGCTCGTCTTCATGGTGATGGACGACGCAGACGTCCATCCGACGTATGACATCGGCATCTGGATAAACACTCCGTTCTTCGCAAGCGCCCTCGAAGAGATGTTCGAGCTCGCATGGAAGAACATGAAGAAGAAAGCGACTGTGTAAAATCAGGGAGAAACCTCGATAGGCAGTCAAACTCTTTCATAGTATTTTTCTATTTCATCTCATGTTTCCTTCAGATACTTCAAGGATGAATCACTTCAGAATAGAAACAAATTTAAACGCAGAGGAGGTTCTTCGAGGCTAATGGGTCTTGAGGGGTTAGTTGGGGGAATCGGCCTTGGATCAAGAGAGATCAGGCACATGATAAGGGACGGAAGGCTTCAGGTCTCTTCTTTTGACGAGGGCAAGATTCAGCCTTCTTCTTTCGAGCCGACTCTCGGCGACTCTGTCTACGTGCTGGATTTTGAGACCAGAGGATTATTCAGGCCTGTCGAAAGCAAGAGCGTGTATCGTAGCCTCCTTGAGATCCCTGCAAGGCAGCGAAAGAGACATGACATCTCTTCAGGGTTCGAGCTCAAGGTCGGGTTCACGTATCTTATTCCTTTGCAGGAAAAGATATCTCTATCGGCGAGCAAGCATGTCAAGTCATCTCCTAAGAGCAGCTTCGGCAGGGTTTTCCTCAAGACCAGGCTTCTTTCAGATTATAATCCTTGCTTTGACGAAATCAACGGCCAGTATAGGCCTGATACGAATCTTGACCTGTGGCTTTTGGTCCAGCCGCTCGCGCTCAACGTCATCGCATATCCAGGCCTTAGTCTCAACCAGATGAGATTCTTCTATGGGGACGCGCTTCTTAGGCCTGCAGAGGTCAGGGCTGAATTCGCGCGTAATCCCCTGCTTTATCAGAAAAAGTGTGGCGCGCTCGTCCCTGCAAAGCCAGTCATAACCGACGCGCTCCAGATACACCTTGATCTGCAGGGTGAGGATACTCATGGCATCGTCGGCCTTAGAGCGAGACACAATCCCGAACCTGTTGATCTCAGAAGCAAGGGGTTATACAATGCAGAGGAGTTCTTCGAACCTATCAAAGGTCGTGATGGAAGCCTTACGATCCAGAAAGGAGAACATTACTTGTTCGCCTCAAAGGAGGTGCTCAAGATTCCATCCCACCTCAACGTGGAGCTCAAGGAGCATTCTCACATAGGCATCAGCGGGCCGTTGCACTTCGCAGGTTTTGTCGATAACAGCTTCGAGGGCGACTTGGTGTTTGAGATCCAGTCTGAGGAACTGTCTGCGATGATGCTCTCCGACGGTATGCCTGTGAGCAAGCTGGACGTCTTCAGGACGACTGATCCTGACAAGCAGTATGGTGCTAGCATCGGTTCCAACTATCATGGTCAAGTCGGCCCTAAACCAGCAAAGTTCTTCATGCCTTTCGATTACATGATGGCGGCTAAGGAGCATGGGAAGCTTAATAGGGATGTGCTTGTGCAAGACGCCCTTTTGCTTCAGGATCTTAGGAGAACTAAGGGAAGCAGCTTCCAGTTATTGAGAGCGAGTGGCTTAGCCAGTATTGACTATCTTGCCAGGGGTGGCTTCTTCCATTCAAGGTATGACTGCGAGACTGATGAGACTGTCCTTCAGATGATCCCTTATTTCGTCGTGTTCGGGAGAGATGACAAGGTGTTCTCCTATCTTAGGGCTGCGAACATAAAGAAGTTCGGGGAGACGCGTCTGTTTAACAAGAGGTCTATTGGCATAGGTGGCCACATCCAAAGGGGGGATGGGCCTGATTACATCGCACAAGGGCTTGAGAGAGAGCTTCGAGAGGAAGTGATTGTCAAAGGAAAGCTCAGCACTCCAAGATTGGCAGGTATTTTGATTGATAGGACTAAGCCTGTCGACCGCGTCCACGCAGGCCTCGTGTTCGTGGCTTATACCAATGGAAGCGTCAGGCCGAGGGAGAACTCGCTAAAATCTGGCGGGATGATCACTATACGCTCGCTGGAAGAGAGGAAACGCTATTATCGCCAGTGCGAGACCTGGACCAAGAGACTTGTGCCTCACCTGAGGGATCTCTACGAGCTCGCAAAGGCTGCTTGAGGGCTTCCGCGGCTGCCAGCTCGTTAACGACCACCAATACTTTTATATAGCTCCTTTTCGTTCTTTTTGGGATGATGGGCGGGAGTGATAGGGTCAGGGATGTTGCTGGTTCGCTTCATCCTTTGGAGCGCAAGGTAGTCCCTGTTCTCGCTAAGCATCTATCGTTCGCTGACATCGTCAAGCATAGCGGCTTGTTGGATGTCGAGGTCATGCGTGCTCTTCAGTGGCTTGCGGCTAAGGAGGCTTTGTCTTTGCGTGAGGACGTGCGCGAGATCTTGGTTCTTGGTGAGAATGGTAGGAAGGCTGCGAAGCACGGGCTTCCTGAGACTGCGTTCTTGAAGGCTATTCATAAGGGTCCTTTGAAGAGGGATGATGTCAAGAAGGCAGCCAACCTCTCTGATGACGAGGTCAACGCTTGCGTCGGCGTGCTTCGAGGCAAGGCCGCGATGACTATCAGCGCAGGTCCTGTGTTCACGATCACTGATCATGGGAAGAGGATTCTTGAGAAGGATTCTCCTGAAGAGGCTCTCTTGAAGAAGGTCTCGGGCCATGAGGTCGACGTCTCTTCGCTTAAGGATTTGGAGCTTCTCGCTTTCCAGAGCCTGAAGAAGCGCAAGGACATGCTCCTTTCCGTCTTGAAGAAGGATTGGACTGTTGCGCTTACTAGTCTTGGAAAGAGTCTTTCCAAGCATGACTTGAAGGATGACTTGGTTGAGAGGCTCACGCCTGAGATGCTGGCTTCTGGCGAGTGGAAGGGCAAGACGTTCAGGTCTTATGATGTGTCTGCGGTCGTGCCTCGGAAGGAGAGGGGTAAGCGCCATTTCTTGAACCAGGCTAAGCAGAGCGCGAAGTCGATCTGGCTCGAGATGGGTTTCAAGGAGATGACAGGCTCATTCATTCAGACGAGCTTCTGGAACTTCGACGCGCTCTTCACAGCCCAGGATCACCCCGTTAGGGAGATGCAGGATACTTTCTTCATAAAGAACCCAAGCCAAGGCAGGCTTCCTGAAAAGAAGATAGTCTCTGCCGTCAAAGCGGTTCACGAGGATGGCGGCGACACTGGCAGCATCGGCTGGAGATACGCTTGGAACGAGGATGAGTCCAGGCGCAACGTGCTTAGGACTCACACGACTTGCCTATCGGCGCATACGCTCGCCAGTATCAGGGATGACAAGTTGGCCCTTCCTGCAAAATACTTCGCTCTTGGCAAGTGTTTCAGGAACGAGACCCTTGACTGGTCCCACCTCTTCGAGTTCAACCAGACTGAGGGTATTGTCGTAGATGAGAACGCGAACTTCCGCCACTTGCTAGGCTATCTGAAGGCGTTCTTCCGGAAGATGGGTTATGAGCAGGCCAGGTTTAGGCCGGCATACTTCCCCTACACTGAGTTCAGCGTAGAGATAGACGTCTGGCACCCGGTTCACAAGAAATGGTTCGAACTTGGCGGCGCAGGCATATTCAGGCCTGAAGTTGTCAAGCCCTTGCTTGGCATCGACATCCCAGTCCTTGCGTGGGGGCCTGGCTTTGACAGGATCATAATAGAGTATTTCAAGATCCAGGACATCAGGGAGCTCTACAAGAACGATGTCAAGCAGCTCCGCGAGATGAAGGAATGGATGAGATAGTGGTAGAGAAGAAAGGAATATTATGAAGGAGAGTATTATCAGATGCCGACTTTAACATTGAACAAGGAAGTCCTGGAGAAGCTTGTTGGGAAGAAGCTTTCCTTGGACCAGCTCAAGGACCGCATCAGCATGCTAGGCACTGATCTTGAGAAGATCGAGGATAACGAGATCGTGGTAGAAGTCTTCCCTAACAGGCCTGACATGCTCTCGGAACCAGGATTCGCCCGTGCCCTCTCGTCATTCATCGGCGTCAAGACAGGCCTTAGGGAGTTCAAGGTGAACAAGGCTTCCCAGAATGAAAATTACAAGGTAATCATCGACCGCTCTGTCGAGAAAGTGAGACCCTTCACTGCCTGCGCGATCGTGAAGAACATCAAGTTTGATGATGAGAAGATAAGGGAGATCGTGCAGCTCCAGGAGAAGCTTCACGTCACTTTCGGCAGGCACAGGAAGAAGCTTGCGATAGGAATCTATCCTTTGGAAAAGATCCATCTTCCGATCACATACACCGCCATGAAGCCGAGTGAGATAAGGTTTAGGCCTCTTGAGTCTGATAAGGAGATGACGGGCCTTGAGATCTTAGCGCGGCATCCGGCTGGAAAGGAATACGCACACCTTTTGAAGGATGCGAAGGTCTTCCCATTGTTCGTGGACGCCAAGGGAAGCGTGCTCTCCATGCCTCCGATCATCAATAGCCACGAGACTGGTAAGGTGTCTGAGGAGACCAGTGAGGTCTTCATAGAGTGCAGCGGATTTGACTATGAGGTGCTAAGCCAGTGCCTTAACATAATCGTTACCAGCCTTGCAGAGATGGGCGGTAAGATATTTGAGATGATTCTGGATTACGGCAGGGAGAAGAGGAGGAGTCCCGACCTCTCGCCAAGGGAGTGGAAGCTAGACATCGACTATGCTAGGAGGATGATAGGCCTCCAGCTCAGCGATTCTGAGATCAAGAAGCTACTTGAACGCATGGGATTCGCCTATTCTGAAACCAGCAGGAAGGTGCTCATACCTGCTTACAGGACTGACATCCTTCACCAGATAGACCTTGCAGAGGATATAGCGATTGCTTATGGCTATGAGAACTTCGAGCCGGAGATCCCTAACGTCATGACTATAGGGGAGGAGGACCCCTTAGAGGTCTTCAAGAACAGGGCAGCAAATATCCTGGTCGGCATGGGCTTCATCGAGACTATCTCGTACAACCTGACAAACAAGGACGTTAACAGTCATAAGATGCTCATCAAGGGAGACTCTGCAGTCGTAGAGATCGCCAATTCCCAGACCGTCGACCGGTCGATCATGCGCAGCTGGGTGCTGCCGAGCCTCATGCAGATTTTCTCTGAGAACACGAACAAGGAGTATCCTCAGAAGCTCTTTGAGATAGGTACAGGGTTCATCCATTCGTCTTCAGAAGAGACTGGTGTTGATGAGGTCCCGAAACTCGCTGCGGCAATTGCGAGAAGCGACTCTGACTTCACCAGGATCAAGCAGGTGGTTGATGAGCTCATGAAGTCATTGGGACTCGAGTTCTCGCTTGAGAAGACCGATCATCCTTCTTTCATCGTTGGAAGGGGCGCGAAGATCCTCACAGGAAAGAAAGAGATAGGATTCCTAGGAGAGATAAATCCCCTTGTTTTAGAGGGTTTTGGAGTCCAGATGCCCGTGTCTGCGCTCGAGCTTGACATAGCAAAAATATACGCGAGCTTGCATTAGCAAACATTGTTTGCCAATTAGAAAGATTTATGAACTAGTTAATATGTGAGTGAGACCAAGCATCATATCTTGACAGGCGAGAATGATTATGACTGTATACTTGCATTGATGAGGATTGAGATTCGCATGGGAAGAAAACTTCAGATAGCAGTTCTAGGGAGCAGCAAGGAGATATGCACAAAGAAGGCTTATGATCTTGCAGAGCAGACTGGTGAGGAGATAGCTAAGATAGACGCGATATGCCTGACTGGCGGGGGCCACGGGGTGATGGAAGCTGCCATGAAGGGCGCAAAGAAGCATGGCGGTTTGACGCTTGGCATCCTCCCTTGGGGCAGGATGGAACACTACAACAAGTATTGTGACGTCGTCGTCGCGACCGGCATAGGTTTCTCGAGGGACGCGATCAATCTCAATAGCTGCGACGGGGCAATCCTGGTCGGTGGAGGCGCAGGCACTCTTAACGAGGCGACGTATGCTTACATCGAGGATATCCCGATAGTCGCGCTCACTCCTAGCGGCGGCATGGCCAAGAAAGTCGCG
Organism: Candidatus Woesearchaeota archaeon; assembly: GCA_016930415.1. Lineage (GTDB taxonomy): Archaea > Nanobdellota > Nanobdellia > Woesearchaeales > SM23-78 > SM23-78. The sequence continues at coordinate 8,868 of JAFGGS010000006.1, forward strand.
GGCACGTTCTTTGATGAGAGGAAGACCGAGAAGGTCTGGGATGTCAAGACCCCAAAGGAAGCGATAGAGAGGATCTTGAAGGAGATCGAGAAGAAGAAATTGGCGTCAAAGAGGCGAGGCTTCAAGAAGCGCCAGATCGAGTATTGAGTATTTAAATGTCTGGTTCTGGTTGTTCAAGACACTTGTTCTTTAGAAGAGGGACATATAAGGGGAAAAAATGTGATGAAATAGTTTCAAGAATTTTGTGAAGAAGATAAGCGTTTATTCCGCGCTCTCGTCTTCCTCTTCTGCTTTCTCTTCCTTTGCCTTCTTTGGAGATACTGCTGGCTTAGCCTGCTGTTTTGCTCCCTTTGCAGGAGCTTGCTTCTTTGCCTTTTGTTTCTTGGGCGCGGTTGGTTTCTCTTCCTTCTTGTTCTTTTGCTCGACCAGTCCCTTGAATCCGAGCTCTTCTCCGGCCTTCAGCACCTGCGCGGGCGGCGCGTTCTTTGATATGCTGACTACCTTGTCGAGCGGCTCTAGGTGCTTGACGTTGCACTTCCTTCTCCTGGTCTCTCCGTCTATCAAGACTGTATTCGTGCCCGGGTTGTCTATCACTATGCACTTCTTGCCTGCGTCCCTGCCTGCTATCTTCAGGCAGACTCTTCCGATTTCGAATAACATTTGCTCCAATCCTCCATGTTGAGCGCGTGGGCGCTGATTCATGCTTATTTCTTTTGTTTCCTTCTTTTTCTTTTACTTAGCCTTCGCATCTGTTTAAGACTTAACTTGGCTTTCGTCGCCGAAAGCGCAGGTCAGATGCTTGTAAGGCATGACTGTTATGAAAAAATTTACGGGTTTCTTTTTTGTCTTTCTTTTTCTAGGCTCGGGCCTGGGCTTTGAGCTTCATCCTCAGGCAGTTGGCGCAGAGCACTCCACCATAAGCCCTGGCAACGGTCTTCTTGGACTTAGCCGTGTTCTTGGCTTTGGCAGTGTTAAGCCTGGGTATTCCTTTCAGCTCGATTCCGCACTTCGAGCACTTTGCGCTCTTAGGCTTCCTCTTCTGGAACGTGAGCTTGGTGCTCCCGCCAGGCATCCTCTTATGGACGCGCTTCAGGGTCCTTGACTTGTGTCTTCCTGCTACCATGTTACCCCTCAGGAAAAAAGGGGTATTTATAAAGGTTATTATTTCAGAAAACAAGGCAGGGAAAAGAGTGAAAGGAGAACTTTCTTGTCAGGGACAAAGGAGCGCGCTTAGTATATCTTCAGTATCTTCCTCATGAGCATGCTAAGGCCTATGCTCAGGACCAAGTAGGCCCAGAACCAGGTGAACCTGACGCCTAGTATCCTGAAAGGATACACCTTCTCGTTGCCTACAACTATCTTTTTAAGCTTTGAGTCGCTTATGAGCTTTTCTGGAGCAGAGTATTTCTTGCCTTCAGAAATCAGGATTGCGTGGTCATATTTCTCTCCGTTGTAATCTAACGTGACCTTGTATTCGCCCACAGCTCCCTTGAGCTGCCAGACCGCGATGTTCTCCTTGCTTGAGGGATTATATTCTATGATCTGGGTTTGGTTGCTGACGAACGTCAGTTCTGGAATGGAGCTTAAGGATGCAGAGGACGCGTGGCCGTCAGCGAACACTCCTGTGACTGTGAACGTGGAGCTTGGAGCTATCGGATAATATGCGAGATTCTGGCTCATCCACGCGAAGATTATCAAGACTGGTATCATGGTGTAGAACGTCGCCTTGAAGCTGTGTTTCATGTATTCCAGGTTCTTCTGCATGGCCTGGCTTTGAGCTTCCATCGCCTTCTGGGGATTCTCCTTTGAGAGCTTCCTTATCTTAGCCTGGGATTCTTTCATATCCGTCTTCAGGCGCTTCATCTCAGTCTGGTTCGTCGCGTACTTGTAGACGAGCGTGATTAGGAGGGTGACTATGAATGAGAGGATGAAGATCGAGAGCGCAGGGTCTAGGTTGAGAAGAGGGTCAAGCACTGGATCTAAAAAACTTGTGAATCCCATTTTTCTGCATCTCACCCCGAAAAAGCTGTGCTTATTGAAAATATTGAAAAAAATATGAAACTGGATCTATAATGCGCGCGGATGCACGCAGCCTAACCAGTGATGAATTTCCTCATCATCGGATTCATGTCCATCAGGTGCTGCTGCGCAATCTCCTCGTAGAGCCTGTAGACGATCGATACTGTAAGCAAAAGTCCTGTTCCGCTCGTAAGAGCGCCTGATATGTCTGCTAGCGCGGCGAGGATTCCCACTGCGATTCCACCGAGCACTGTGAGCGGCCAGATATACCTGCCAAGCATCCTCTCAAGAACCCGGACATCCTTCCTAAAACCCGGAATCTGGAGTCCTGAGCTAAGCATCTGGTTAGCCTGGGCTCTCGGGTCAAGCCCTGAGGTCTGCACCCAGAATATGCTGAACACGACCGCACCTATTACCATGAAACCCATGTATACCAGCGCGCTCCACAAGTCTATCATGGATAGTGAGTTAGTAAGTATCATCCTGACAACTTGCGGGCCGTAAAGCCAGGATGCCAATCCTGAGATGGGATTGTTTCCTGCGAACGTGCCGAGTATAGGATAGCCCCAATTAGCCAGGAGCTTTGCGAACAGCTGGACGTTGGCTATGAGCGCGGCCACAAGGATGACTGGGATGTTGCTCGTGTAGAAGAAGTGGAGAGGCCACCTTACGCCGTATCCCCTTACTCTTCCGAAACTCAAAGGTATCTCTACCTTCATTGATTGACCATACACTACCATGATGAACACTACTACAGTCGCGATTATGCCTGCGAGCATGAGTCCTGCGTTGACAGCGTCCCCTGAGCTCAAGGATTGTATCAGTCCAGGAACAGCTCCAGAGGCTATCCCTGGGTTTGTCGGGCTTGGAAGAGGGTTAAAAGCCCTTATGAAAAGGCTCTGGGAGACTCCTGCTGCTATGAACAGGCTGATTCCTGACCCGAAACCCCACTTGCTCACGACCTCGTCCATGAACATGATGAGGATTCCTCCAAGGAAGAGCTGGAATATGAGGACTCCTGGAGAGATCCCTGCTGCGGGCGAGAGTCCGCCCATACCGACGTATATCCCTCCCTCGAAAAGTATGAAGAATATCGACAGAAGCTTCTGTATCCCTTGGTATCTCTTCTTTCCCTCGTGGCTCGTAAGGTCGAACTTGACGATGCCTGAGCCGTTAAGCAGCTGGAGGACGATCGATGCAGTGACTATAGGCCCTATTCCCAAGCTTATTATGCTTCCAAAGCTAGCCCCAAGGATGACTGATAGAAACTCGAACTGCTGGAGCGCGTTCGCCCCTAAGCCGTAGAGCGGCACCAGCCCCAGTATGAAGAACAGCACTAGAGTGATCAGCGTCCATTTCAGCTTCTCGTTGAACGCGAGCCTCTTCTGGGTGGGTGGCTGTACTTCGGGAAGGTTGTTTAAGAAAGTGTCAATAAATCCCATTCTTCATCCAAACCCCCACTAAGCTCGTTGCTCACATTCCCCTTCATCTTAAAAGATGAACGGATAAAAGCGAATTATAAAGCGATTGTAAAGATTGTTATAAAAACTTTTAGATTCTCAGAAGAGAAAGCCTTGCTGCGGTCCTACTCCTCAGACTCATCTTCAGATGCTTTCTTAGGATCATCTGCCTTCTTCTTAGGAGCTGCTTTCTTCTTGGCCTTCTTCTTCATGGTCTTCAGGATCGTGACTTCGCCTCCTTTTTCAGCGATCTTCTCGACTGCTCCTGCGGATGCGAAGTCGACTTTTATGAAGAGAGCGCATGAAGGAGAGCCTGTTCCAAGTAGCTTGTCAAATCCTGCCTTAGTGAGGTCTACTTCGTAGTCGCTTCCTTTCTTTGAGGCGATTCCGTGCTTAAGCCAAAGCGGCAGGTCTTTCTCTATCTGGTCTATGTTTACCGCGCAGATGATCTTCCTGTTCTTGGTCGTGAACCCGAACTTACCCTGTCGCTCCTTCCAGAACGACGGCTTCTTGCCGTCTGAGCGTTTTCCGCTGCCTGCACGACCGCGACCGCCCCTGTTGCCAGCTCCCTTGTGGTGAGCCTTGCCTCTGCCCCATCCGTGGAAGGTGCTTGCCCTTTGCTTGTGAACCTTTCTCTTCTTGAACTTCATAAAAATCCCTCTTTGGAGTTGATTAAAGCATCTTTTGTATGAGGTCGTTCATCTTCTCGCCGCGGTGCCCTAGTGCTCCACCGAGGTTGAACGGCTTCTTTATCCCCTTCTTCTCGAATCCCCCCCTTGGCGGGTGGAGCCTGAAGAACTTCTTAAGCTTGCCTGAGCAGTCCTTCTCGCCTCTCTTCTCGACGAGCAGGTTGTAGGTCTCATCTGTTATCGTGCCGAAAGTGACGTAGTCCTTGCACTTCATGACCGAAGCCCTGTTCAAGGGCGTGTCTGGAACGACTACGCATGCGAGCTTCTGCCGGAGCATGAAGTTGTCTATCGTGGCGATTATGTCCTTCCTCGCGTGGATGAGCCCTCTTACGAGTATGATCGCGAGCTTTCCTGCGGCAAGTGATGCTGCCGGTGATGCGCCTGCTGGTGCCTTGGCTGTCGCCTTTGTGGCTGCTGGCTTCTTGATCGTCGGCTTCCTTGTCTTTTCCTGTCCTGGTTTTTCTGATGCCATGTATAATCGACCTTGCTATCCGCTTCTGCGGTTTATTGCTCTCCTTCAGGCTGCGTAGGAGCGGTCTCTGACGCCTCTGACGCTTCTGCTGCATCTCTCTTCTTCTCGCCCTCTACTATCGCGAGCTTATCGATATCATCATGCCTGATCTTGACTTTTGCGAGCTGCCTCAAAGCATCCTCGCAGGCGTATACGAAGTTGACCCTGTTCTTGGTCTGGCCCCTCGTCTTTGCCCAGATGTCCTTGATGCCTGCCAGCTCGATAATCTTTGCAATGTCCTTCTGGCAGATTATACCCTTTCCCTTAGGAGCGGGCATGAGCTTAATCTCGACTGAGCCGCACTTGCCGGTCACTGCGTAAGGTATTGAGTGGGGGGTCTGGCATCCGCATTGCCAGCTTCCGCATCCTCTCCTGATCTTGAATATGTTGATCTTCGCCCTTCTCATGGCTTTCTCCCTTGCAGGGACAGTCTCCTTGGCTTTTCCAAGGCCCACACCTACGTGACCATTCCTGTCGCCCACGACTGCAATGGTAGAGAACTTTGGCTTATTGCCCTCCATGGTCTTCTTCTGGGTCTGCCTGAAGACTCTCCTGGCGCCGCCTCCGAACTTTCCCTTTGACTGGCCTATCAGCATCAGGTCGTTTTCAAGCGTGAGGAGCGAATCAGTTATCTCTGGCTCAAGTATCCTCATGGTCTGATCAAGTATCTCGTCGATGCTTGTAATCTCCCTGTCCTTGACTTTCTTCCCGAGCTCGGTCTTGGGCTTCCAGTTAGCGAAGTCAGGTGTCTTCTCAGTCTTGTTATCCTGCATTGGGCCGCGACCGCGACCGCGCTTGGGATTTCTTGATTCATTCTCTTTTCTTCTTGCCATGATTATCAACCGTCTGTTTTATAGTCCCTATAGTTCTTTTTGCTTCGATCCCATATCTTAGGAGTTCATGATCTTCTTCTTGACAGCCTCGACGTCATCTGACATCTTTGAAGCGTCTGCCTTGTCTGTCTTGTACTTTGAGAACTGTATCTTGTCCTCTGTACTTCCGAAATAGGATGAAATGTGCGCTCCCTTGAGCCTATCTTCGCTCGGAAAGGATTCCTCGTCAGCAGGCACGTTCAAGCCGCCATCAATCGCTCCCTTGATTGCCGCGAACACTCTCGAGCCCGCAGCGTTAGTCTGGAAGCCAAGGTCTGTTATTGATTCTGAGACCTTGACAGTCTTGGCTTTCTTTGCGAGCAAGACCCCTGCAAGGTAGCATGCCGGAAGGTTGTTGTAAGAGTACTTCCATCCGTATTTTGAGAGTGATTTCGAAGTGACTGCGCAGAGCACCTTGTCGCCGTCAGGCTGGTATTCCGTTATCTGAAGTATGAGCTGCTTGTTGGTCTTTCTGATGACAAGCCTAGGCTTCCTGCTCTTCAGGTAGACCAGTCTCTTCTTGTAATTGGTCCTGCCTTCTCTCTTTCTCCTGTACGCTACGACTTTGTTCGTTGTCATTTTATCTTTCCTCTGAATCGTGATTATTCTTCCTGTTTCTTAGCCTTCTTAGGCGCTGCTTTCGGCTTGGTTGCCTTAGCGGGTGATGCCGACGCAGAAGCGTCTGAGCCTTTTACCGTCCGATCCTTGCTTACGAGACTTCGCTCGTCCATGAAGATCTGGATGTGCTTGACGCTCCTGAAGAAGCCCCCTCCTACCTTCGCATAAAGGTCCTTGTAGATGTCGTGCGTCACGACTCCCTTCTCCAATATCCTCTTGAGGAAGTTCCTCTGGCTTCTGACCCTGTTCATCCAGGCCCTCTTCTTAGGAGTCCTCGCAGTCTTCTTCCCTTTCCTGGTTCCGACTCCTCTCCTGAGACCTTTTCTCTTCTGGCGCTTAGTCTTGTTGGCTCTTGCGCGCGATACTCCTTTGTCAGGAGCGATCTTGATTATGCCTTCCCCTATTAGCGACCTGATGTCTTGCTTGGTTATGGCTTCCTTTATGTCTTCAAGGCTGGCCGGGTCGAACGTCACCTTCTTAGGTGAACATTTCATAACGCTTGCCGCGAGCCTTTTTTGGAGTGTAAGCTTCATCTTCAGTCAAACCTCTTGGTGTTATGTGTCATTATCATGATCTCTTGGTGAGTATCTTGTCCTTCTCTTCCTTCTCTAGCCTTTTCTTCGCATCTTCCTCGGATTCTGCTTCAGGAGTTGCAGTCGCCGCGGAGTTGTCTGAGGCATCGGATTTCTCCTCTTCCTTCTTGGCAGGCTTCTTTTCCTTGGCCTTCTCTTTTGCTTTTTTCTCATCTGCCTTCTTCTGCTCTTCCTTGCTCTTCTTCTTGGCCTGCCTCTCCTTTACCTTTGCGTCTATCTGCTCGATAGCCTTTGAGGCGTCGAGGTTCAAGATCTTAAGTCCCTTCTTGGAGGCTGTCTCCACAAGGAGCTTCCTATTCCTATCCCCTACTGACGCGATTATTATTCCGTGCTTGTTAGTGAGCGTCTCGAACTGCCTGAGGTTTGATACGAGTACGGGGATAAGTCCCGAGGAGTCAAGCCCCCTTATCTGAACAGGCGACCTGAATCCTGACCTTGGACCCTTCTTGTGCCCCCTTCTCTTGAGGCGCTGCTTGTTGTCGCAGCCCCTTGCCTTTCGCCATACGTTAGACTCGATCCTTGCTTTCTTGTTCGAGTCCTTCCTGCAAAAGACAGGCTTCTTCCTCTTCGCCTTTGCTCTTAGTTCGAGTAGTTTTTTGTTATCCATTGATCATCACGTTTTTATCTTGATTCTTCCTTGTCCTCATCATCTAATCAGGGATTTTCCGTCTTTCTCTATCAGGAATATCCCGTCCTGGAACCTTCTCTTGTCAAAGCCAGGCCTCTTGGTCGACTGCTCTATGGTCGCGGCGGTCTGGCTTACCAGCTCCTTGTTGACGCCTTCAAGCACTATTATCTGACCGTCGATCTTGGCACTGACGCCCTGAGGTATTGTTATCTGCCTTGGAATCTGCTCCCCGTAGAAGTTCTTGACTTCAACCTGGCTGCCCTTCACTACAGCAGTCATCGGGAAGTGGCTTGAACAGACCTTGAGCTTGTAGGTGTGCCCCTCGCTCACGCCCTTGAAGAGGTTCTTCAGGTGCGCTATGAATGTCATGATTATCTTCTTCTCACGAAGAGTCGCGTTCTTAGAGGAGAAGATTATCTTCCCCCCCTCGATCTTCGCCTCTATGCTCGGGAGTGTTAGTGTTTTCTCGCAATCTCCCTTCGGGCCTTTCACCTTGAAGAGACCGTTTGCTAGGGTGACTTGTATCCCTTCCGGGATTTGAATGTCTTCACTTATATCCTGTTTCATCTTGAAAACCTTCAATCTAGTAGCAGTAGCTTATAAGTCGGCCGCCGATCTCCTTCTTCTTGGCCTCGTCGTGCACCATCAAGCCCTGGGACGTGCTTACCAGCAGTATCCCGAAGTCCTTAGCAGGGAGGTATCTCTTCTCGAATTTCTCGAAATTGTCATATTTCAGGCTGAATCTCGGCTTGATGACCCCTGTCTTGTTTATCTTCCCGAGCAGGTTGATCTTCAGCAGGTCGCCTTTCGAGTCCTCGATCACCTCGAACCCTCCGATGTAGAGGCGAGCCTGCATTATCGACAATACCTGCCTGATTATCTTGGAGTTGTTCTTTGTGACTAGCTCTTTCTTCCCTGCCTTCTCATAGGCGACTATCTGGGAAAGCACGTTTGCGAGTGGATCGTTAAGGCTCATCTTCTTTCTTCCTCATGTTGTTTATTGCGTTGTTCATCTGGTCTAGTTGTATTTCTTGAATCCTATCTTCTGGGCGACTTCCCTCAGGCACTGCCTGCAGTACTTGAGGCCGTACATGGCGTTCGGGGCCGCATTTCTGCCGCATCGCCTGCATTTCTTCAGCTCTCGGCCGTGTTTCCTGTCCCTCGGCTTGTTGTACTTGTTGTACTTGGCCATCTTTCCAGGCTTGCCCTTGAGCTGGGTGAGCATCTTAGTGTGGTGTGTTGTTGTCATTTTATGCCTTGCACCTGTTCTTGGTCATGAGCGGGTCATGATCGTTTATTCCTCATCCCCTACTTTCACTCCGAAAGTGTCCTTCATAAAGGACATCGCTTCTTCTCTCGATATCCTATGCTTTCGGGGGATTGTTCGCTTGAGGATCTTCCTCCTCTTAATCCTAAAACCAGGTCTTGTGAGCGTGATTGAAGCCTGAAGCCCCATTATCCCGATCTTGGGATCGTACTTGGTGTCTGGTATGTCAATGTATTCCTTGATCCCGAAGGAGATGTTTCCTTCCTCATCGAAGTTCTCGATCAAAAGCTTGTTGTTCTTGGCAACGAGGAGCCTCTTTGCGAGCTTCTTCGCGTCTTCACGCCTAAGGGTAATCTTGCATCCTATGGGAAGCCCAGGCCTAAGTCCCCATCCAGGAATCCTCTTCTGGGTTATGGTCTTGACTGGGTTTATCCCTGTTATCTGCTTGAGAAGGTGCACTCCTTTCTCTAGCACGGACTGTTCCTTGCCCGCTCCTATGTTCAGGGTGAGCTTCTCTACCCTTATTTGCTTCATTGCTTGGTCATTTGCCATTGTGGATCACGCATCATGATGTTATTGGTCATGTTGTTATCTTTGCTTGTTGTCTTGCAGTGTCTTGCTCAGTTCTTAGCCTTCTTGCCTCCTGCAGGCTGGACTCCCAAGGTCATTGTGATCACAGGAGTGTCCTTTCCTACGACAAAGGCGTAAGGCTTCCTTGTCTCCAAGGTCTCTGCGCCTTCCTTGAACATTATGTTCGAGCCGTCGAAAGCCTCGATCTTCACAAGGTTTCCTGCATGTTTTCCCTGATAGAGGAATACTGTGCTTCCCTTCTCGAACTTGAGGATGGAGGTGACCTTCTGGTCTGGGATCGAGTATACTATCGTGTCGTTGGTCGAGACCTTGCCCGCGTCTTCTTTGGTCATCAGGAAGTTCCTGCCGTCAGTGCAGGCAACCTGCATCTTTCCGCCTGCAAGCGCGATTTTCTTGTAGACTTTGGATATCTTGATTTTTGACTCTACGTCCGAGACCTTGACGAATGCAAGCTTGTTCTGGTCTGTTATTATGAGCCTGTAGCTCTCTTGTGATTCAGGGAGCGATAGCACGTCCAGGAAGCCCACTGGGAACTTCTCGTCGTATCGTCTCACGCCGTTCACGAGCACCTGCTTGTACCTGATCAGGTACTTGGACTCCTTCGTGGTCTTGGTCTTCCCCAGGATCTCCTTGAGGGCGGTGTTCAGCGACACTGCAAAGTCTAGAGTGATTCCTGGGTTAGGCCTGGAGATGAACTTGTTCTCCTTCCTGAGTATGTCCCATCTCTTGGGTGCGTTTATCCTTTTTATGTGATTCTTGACCATTGTTTCAACCTTCAAATCATGCGTTCAATGCTTTTGCTTTCTTAGGCGCAGGAGCAGTGGCTGCCGCCGCCTTCTTTGACTCAAGCCTCTTCTTATCATCAAGGTTCAGCTCGACTATCATCAGGTTCGAGACCTGTATCGGAGCCTTTGCCTTGGAGCCGTCCTTCTTCGAGACCTCAACTCCAGTCATCTTGACGTTTGACTTCTTCACGTTCAGGACGTCAACCTTGCCTTCTTTGCCCTTGTTCTTTCCCCTCATGACCTTAACCTTGTCTCCCAAGCGTATCCTCAGCCTCTTGACCTTGTGCTTGGCAACAAGCTCTTTTGAGAGCATGACGTTCATGAAGCTGCTCCTGACGTGCAGGGGCGCGTTATGCCTATACTTCCTCTGCTTCCTTGGTTGCTTGCTTCCCTTCCATGCCGTTGAAAATTTCTTTTTCATTTGATTATCACTTCAGTCCTTTTAGTCTTGGTCTCATAGCGCTAGCGGCGCGATCTTAGCGATGAACGGCCACCTTTCAGAGACCTCCTTCGCGATCGGCCCCTTGAACAGGGTTCCCTTAGGGTTTCCCTTATCATCCTTCAGGACGACTGCCGCGTTGTCCTCGAACTTCACGCGAAGCCCGCTAGGCCTTCGGAATTCCCTCTTCTGGCGTACTATCACCGCGAACACGACTTGTTTTCTCATGTCAGGCCTTCCCTTGACAACAGAGGCCATGACCAAGTCTCCAATGCCGCATTCAGGATTCCTGCCATGCACAGTCTTGGATCTCTTGATCGCGAATATCTTGAGCATCTTGGCTCCTGAATTGTCGCAGGTCTCTATGAAAGATCCCTTCTGGAGTCCCTTTGTTATCTTCGCCTTGACCGCCTTCATTCTGAGTCACTCGTTGGTTTTTCCTTTATCTTCTGGCGTGCAGAATCCCTTGCTTCCTGGTGCGCCTCGAGAGCGGCTATCTCCTCGCTCTTGACGTGCTCCTTCTTGGTCTCTGCGCCTAGTATCTCTGTAACTATGAAATGCTTGGTCTTCGAAAGAGGCCTCGTCTCGACTATCTTGACGCGGTCTCCCTTCTTCGCGTTTATGCACTCAGGGTTGTGCGCGTTTATCTTGCTCTTCCGAACCTCGTACCGCTCATACTTCTTCACGAAGAACTTCCTGGTCCACGCCACGACGACGGTCTTTGACATCTTGTCGCTCGTGATGGTTCCGACTAGTGCTCTTCCCCGCACCTTTGCGGTTCCGTGAATAGGACAGTTCTTGTCAGTGCAGGTCGATGCGTCCTGCGCTGCTTTGCTCTTGGTGTTTTTTCCGACCATTTTTGTTGTCTCCTTTGATCTTGATTTCCTGATCGCTTCCGATCCTCGTCATTTCCTTGACTTGACCCGTTCTTCCGGGCGCAAGGCAAGATCTTTTCCCTTGATCTCGTTGCCTGCGATCTCGAAATCGCAAAGCTCCTTGAATATTACCTTTTCATCCGAAGCCCTTGTCCGGATGGTGAATGTCTTCTTTGTCTCATCGATGATCGTCCCTTCAAGGCCTTCAAGGCTCTTGTTGGCTGCTTTTCTTACCTTAAGCTCTTGGCCTATGAATTCCTCGGGATGATGGTCCATCTTGTCCTTGCGTGTCTGATTACTTTCTCGTATTGACTTCCACCTGGTCCGGTGAAAATCCGAGCTTGATCAGCTCAGCCCTGATTTCCTTGCCATGATTGCCCTGGAGCTCGATGTGCCCGTCCTTTGCCGTGCCTCCGCACGCGAGCTTGCTCTTGAGCTTCTTGGCGAGTTCCTTCAGGTCGATTTCCGTCTCGTTGATCCCTGAGACGATCGTGCTTATCTTTCCGAATTTCTTCTTCACGATATCGACCGATATCTTCTGGCTCTCCTTTGCGATTGTCTCACAAACGCAAAGTTCTTTCGGCAGACCGCATGTACTGCATATGTCGCTCATTTTTTAGCTTCTTTTTGTACTGCCCTTTTTGGCGTTGATATCTTCGTGGCTTCAGCCTTCACTTCGGCCAGCCTCTCTATCAGCATTAGTCTTGCGATGTCCTTCTTGATCCTGCTCACAGTCCCTGCGTTCTTAGGGGGCGTGCCTGTGGCTACTTGGGTGTTGAGCTTTATGAGTTCAAGCTCTAGCTCCTTCTTCTTGCGCTTCCTCTCGTCCGCGCCCATTTGTGCCATTTCCTTAAATTTCATCTCTCAAACACCTGTTGTGATCTTCTTGATCTTGATTATCTTAATTATCTTGATTATTCGGCCTTCTCCCCTGCATCTGCTTCAGAGGCGGATTCTGGAGCTGCCTCGGCAGGCTTTTCTGCTTCAGGCGCAGACGATTCCTTTTCGACAGGCTCGTCTTCGCTCTTCTTCTTTTTCGGGGATCTCTTGGCTCTCGGTTTCTTGGCTGCAGGGCTCTTCTTCTTGGCCTCCTTCTCCTCGCCTACTGTAGTAGGAGACTCCTTGTCTTCCTTGAGAATCTCCTTCATCTTCTCATCCGAATCCACATTCTCAGGAGCCACTTCCTCTACCTTTGCAGGCTGGTCCTTGCTGAGTATCCTGATGTTGTCCGGCAGCTTTATGTCAGGAGTCATTATCTTGACCCTTACGCCGACGATTCCGGTCTTGAGGTTGGCGCTCGCATAAGCCGTCTTGACCTGGCTGACCGCGATGTCCCCGCACTTCTTCAGGTAGCCTTGGTAGAACCTCCAAGTCTTTGCCCTCTGGCTCGGGATCTTTCCCGATATGAGTATCTCCACTCCGAGAGCTCCTGCTCCCATGACGTCGCTTAAGGCCTTGTGCCCGATTCCCTTGAACCTTGCAAGGCCGAACTTCTCAAGCGAATTGACTATCATCTCTGCAATTATGTTGGCATCGAGGCCGATGCTTACGACCTCCTCAATCTCTATCTGTGGGTTCTCGAGATTGAACTTCTCCTTGAGGTCCTTTGTGAGCTTTGATATGTTGCTCCCTGATCTTCCGACTACGAGACCAGGCCTGCTGGTGCTGATTATTATCTTCTCTCCGAGAGGAGTCCTCTGCAGCTTGACGTCGCTAAGTCCGACCCGGCTCAGGTTGTCCCTGATGTACTCCTTTATCTCGAATTCCTTGATGTGCTGGCTTATGAATTTCCTTTCAATCACGTTGTTACACCTTTAAGCGTTTGTTTGAGTGTTTGTTTGATCGTTATCAGCCTTCTTAGGCTCCTTTGATTCCTTTGGCTTCGAAGCCTTCTTTGCCTTCGCTTTCTTCTGCTCGAACTCCTGCGCTGCGAGCTCGACATGGCATCTCTTCATCTGAACGCGCCTCTTCCTTCCGTACTTGAAAGGCTCACTCGCCCTCTGAGCGCATGCGTGTATGATTATAAGGTTTGAGCTAAGGCCCTTGTTCTGCGCATTCGCCTCAAGCTGCTTGAGGAGCTGCAGGAACTCAATCGATCCCTTGAAAGGATACTTTCCTGCGCTCATGCCTGGCTTGTGGCCCGCGCCGTTAGTCGCCCTCGTGAAGGGGACTGCAAGCTTCTTCTCCTTGACCTTCTCAAGGATGCCCTTGGCCTTTGCGACTTCCTTCCCGTTTATGAACTTGCATATCTCTATAGCCTGCTTAGGGGAGAGGTTCAAGTCTCTTCCGACCGTCTTTACGACGTTCTCCTTCTCCGTCTTGAATGCGTAGTTGTATCGGGTCATTTTTTATCCTTGGAATCTCATATGATCATTTTCTTTCATTTTCTTGTAATCATTTATTTGACCGACAGGTTCGAGCTTGACCTGGTGGCGCCGACTCCCGGCGAGTTGTGGCCGACCTTTCTCCTGGTCATGGCGTATTCCCCGACCCAGTGGCCGATCATCTCAGGCGTGATCATTATCTGTTGATAGCTCTTGCCGTCGTGGATCATTATCGATTTGCCGACGAACGACGGCAATATGATCATGTCCCTGTTGTGGGTCTTGACCGGCTTCTTGGCAGCTTCGACCTTCCTTATGAACTTCTTGTCAGCGTCTGAGAGCCTCTTAATCTTCCTCCTGGCGTCTGACTTCATGAGGGTTGAGAGCTCTGACATGCTGAGCTTCTGAAGCTCATCCACTGTTTTTCCGCGATAAGTGAATTCTTTCTGGACCATTTTGACATTACCTTGACATTATTCTTCCTATCTACCTTTTCTTTCCAGTCCTTCTAGGCCTTATGCTTCCGACCTTCTTTCCTGGAGGAGCGTTATGAGGCGCGATAGTCGGCCTTCCCTTGTGGTGGCTGCTCCTGCCTCCGAATGGGTGGTCGACTGCGTTCATGCTGCTTCCGCACACCTCAGGCCAATACATGTTCTTGGCTCTCATCCGGTGGTATTTCCTTCCTGCCTTGTAGAAGGGCTTCTCTGGCCTTCCGCCACCCGCTGCGACGCCGATTATGGCCTTGCAATTAGGGTTGAAGTCTTTGTTCTTCTTTGAAGGAAGGAGTATTGTGACTTTGCTTTGTGATTTCGCGACGATCTTCGCGGTCAGGCCTGATGCCTTCACGAATTTTCCGCCGTCTCCAGGAACGTTCTCTATGCTAAAGACGTTAGTCCCTTCAGGGATGTCTCCGAGGCGAAGCACGTTCCCGTTCGAGACTGTGTTTCCGCCTATCGATATCTCCTGGCCTGATTTTATGCCTTCAGGAGCGATTATGAAAGTGACGCTGCCATCTTCATGTCTTATCTTGGCGAGCGGAGCTGAGTGCGCCCTGCAGTGGACGAGCTCTGTTATGACTGCGGAGCCGTCGGTTCCGATCCTCGTGTCAGCAGTGAAGTTGAAACTAGGCCTGGTATAGGTCGTGGTTGCGCGTCCTCTCCTCTGCGATTTTATATTCTTACCCATTTGTCTTCACTCATTGTTCTTAAATCACATCAACCCGAGCTTTGTAGCGAGGTCTATTGCAGGCGTCTCGTCAGCGAACCTGACATACGCCTTCTTTCGGCCCTTGTTGTCGTTCAGCGTATTGATCGATTTGACCTTCACGCTGAAAGCATCTTCTATAGCCTTCTTTATCTCAGGCTTCTTCGCCTTGTCGTCAACTACGAAGACTAGCTTGTTCTCTGACTCCATGAGCCTTATCGCCTTCTCTGTTGACAAAGGATACTTGATTATCATCTTTTCTTCTTCTCTCCTGCGTAGTTTTGCGTGAACAAGCCCTTCTTGAGCTCCTCGACTGCTGACGCGCTAAAGAGCGTCGCTCTTCCAGGCATGCAGCCGGGTGCGAGCGCCTCTGCGTTTAGCCTCTTGACGCTCAATACGTCGACTCCAGGGATGTTTGACGCTGCCTTTGAAAGGGCTTTCGCATCCTTCACTACTAGAAGCACGCTCTTCTTCTGCTTCTTGGTCCTGCCCCTCATCTTTCCCCTGCCAGCCCTAATCTTCGAAGACCCAGCCCTTTCGAGCTCGTTCTTGAAGCCGACGGCGAGCAAGGCCTTTGTGAGGTCGCTTGTCTTAGCTATTCTTTCGAATGAATCATTGATCATGAATGGATACTCTGCAGGAATCGCGTGTCCCCTTGCTTCTACGATTTCCTTGTGGATGGTCGCGCTCATCGCGCTCCTTATCGCCTTCCTCTTCTCCTTGACGTTAAGCTTCCAGTCCCAGACCTTCTCGGCCTTGGGCGGGTGGGCTCTTCGTCCGCCGACTGTTCCTGGAGACTGCGCCCCGACCCAGAAGAACTGCGTTCCCCTGTGGCTCAAGACCTTCCTTGGAACTCTACTGATGCCTTTGCCGTAACTACCCCTCCAATCCCTCCTTCTTTTGGAGACCCATGAGGAGTGGCGGTCGCCTGCGTCTTCGAAGCTGCCGTAAGGCTGTCTCTTGTTGCTCTGGATGGCCAGGACTGCCTTCTTTATGAGGTCCTCTCGGATTTCCTCAGTGAACTGCTCTGGCAGCTCGACTTCCTTTCCGGCTTTCCCATCCGCGTCCATTACCTTGAGTTTCATCTTGAGTTACCTTTTGATCTTGAACATTATATTGATTGTTCTGGCGCTTACCTTCCCTGCTTGCTCTGCAGGCTGACATGAGTTATCGTTGGCAAAGCCGCTTCCTTCTTCGGAGCCCTGAGCGGCTGGGTCAAGATGACCATCCTCTTCTTAGGCCCGATGACTGATCCTTTTACTAGCATGTAAGTGGTCTTGACGACTCCATAGTGCGAGAACCCGTCCTTCGGGTTGATCTCTGAAGGCTGAGAGCCTATCTTAATGATCTGGAGGTTGTACTGTGCTCGCTGGTGGAATCCTGTCTGTCCTGAATATGCAGTCCTATACATCACGTGCTGCTGCTCGCTCCAGCCGCCCCTGCTGCCAGGCTGCCTTCTTCCCTTCTCAGTCTTCGCCTTCTTGAGAGCGATGCCAAACCTCCTGATGGGGCCTTGGATTCCTCTTCCCTTAGTGATTCCTCTGACGTCGACGAACTGTCCTTCCTTGAAGACCTGGTCGACTGTTATGTCCTTGTCGATGTGGGTCTTGGCGAACTCGAGCTTGTCCTTGTTCGAGCCTGATAGCTTCAGCTCGAAGAGCTCTGGCCTCTTCTTGCCAAGGCCGGTCGGCTTTGGAGTCGTGTAAACGAGAATTGATATGTCTTCGAATTCGTCAGGATTCTTTGATCCGAGGGAAGCCGCATCCTTGTATTCCTTTGCGAGGGTGACCTTCCTCTCGACGCCCTTTGAAGGCTTTATGAGGAAGTCCTCTGCGACTTCTATACCATAAGAGTTTTTCCTGTAGAATCTGATTGAGAAAATCTTGATCGGCGGGCACTCGACGACAGTCACTGGGAGCCTGATCTCCAATTTCTTGGTGAGGGAGGTCTTGCCGTTGTCTATCCCCATGACGTGGGTCATCCCGGCCTTGTAGCCTGCGAATCCTAACGGGAGGGCCTTGTCGAATCTCTGAGAAGTCCAACCCCTGACACGAGCATACATCTTCTTCGCTCGTTTCCTAGGCCACACGCCCATGCTTCCTTTTCTTGGTTTCCTTGGATTCGCCATTTCGTTCTCCTTTCATGTTACCGAGCGAGGTATGCCTCGACTGGCAAGGTATGATGGATTTTTGCAAAACACGAGCCTATTACTCGAAAATATCCTTTGAGAAGACGCGAAAAGACCAGGCGGACAGAGCCACCTAAGCTGTTCTTGTGCGTACTGAAAAGGGTTTTCTTCTCAGGCTTGGTTTATGCTCGTTCAAGTCCATTTACCACTCGAACAAGAGCAAAAGAAAATGGGTTTATTTATAAAGCTTGCGTTTTGAAGACACGAGCTCAAGACGATGGTCTTGTAGGTTTTGGATTTCAAGGAAAAGCTCGAAAAGAGAGATCATGTGTCTTTCTTCATGACTTTCTTCTTCACTGTCTTCGCCCCTGCCTGCATCCGCCGCTCCAGTATCGACCATTTCAGTTTCGCGTATTGCAACGGATTCCTTATCTTGCTGCATAGCTCGTCTGGTTTGCACACTCCTATTCCTTTGTAGTATCCTGGGTTGTTGCAAGATGGCGGCGGCATTGCTTTCTTCCCTTGCATGCGCACGTATCTCATCTGGCCGACGATGGCTTGTTCTCGTAAGGGTTCTGGATTGTTCTGGTTCCATTCTTTCAGGCGCGCCTCGATCTTGTCTGGCTCCCAGCCGCAGCTTTGCAGGAAGTTGGTGAGTGCGAACATGCTCCTCTTCTTGCCGTCCTCGAGTCCTTGGAATATAAGCTTTATGCATGGCGGGAAGGCATCTTCTGGAATGGCTTTCTCTGGGAGTTCGTATTCTTTCCTATCGCGCGCTGCCCGCTCGGCGTGCTCATATCCTAGGCTTGCTTGCTGGGGCGCGTAGTCAAAGGCGTTCCGAAGCAGCTGTTCTGCGTCTGCGAAGAGCGCTTTTCGGTCGAGGAAGGGGTGTTTTACTTTCACGTTCTCTGGCTTTGCCTCTTCCTTTGTGAACTTAAGCACCTCGTTTATGTCCAGGGGGACTGATATCAGCTCTGACTTCTCGTGAAAGGAGTATGGCATCCGGTACATGTGCCTTGAGCTTATCAGGATCGTATCTATCTCCAGGAAGGGGTCGACGTTGAGCTTTGGTATGCTGTCTCCGAACTCGTTCTTCTCCTGCCTGGTTATCTCTTCAGGCTTCAGGCCTGTCTTCTCGACTATCTTCCTGAAGGATCCTCCTTCGAGCTTGAAGATGTCTTCTGCAAGCGGCTTCCTTATGAGCTCTGTGATATACGCTGCGATCCTACGCGGAGCGTCGGGAAACATCCCTTCTATCTTCTTGTCGCCCACTATCTTCGGGAAGGCTTCGAAGGGCACTGCTATGTGGAATCCCTTGTTGCCTGAGAATTTGGCGGTTATGCTCTTGACGCCGTTCGCTTTCAGCACGTTTATCGTGTGGAACGCCGCGAGCCGGCTGTATTCAAAGAACTTGCAGTCGATGTCGAGCACGAGGTCCCATCCTTTCCTGAGCTTTTCCAGCTCTTCCTTCTTCATGCCGGTGCTTATCTGCAAGGGGTTTATCCAGAGCTCTTCTGAGCAGTGAAGGCTCGTCATCTTCTGCTTGGCGAGCTCTAAGACGTCAGCAGGGTAGGTCAAGGTGTCTGGCCTCTTGCCGAAGAAGTCTGTGAACCTGAAGGCTATCTCCTTATCCTTTGCCTGAGTCACGAGCGCTTCTTGTACGTCAAGCCTCTTATAGTAAGACAGCGTCTTTGCGAATCCCAAACCCATGAGGACCAGTAATGAAGGGCTTTTTTTAAAGAAGACGGTTTAGACTCTGATCCTGAAGGCTTCTTGAAGCTGCTTGGTTAACGAAAACATTTAAAACCAAACCTTGATTCTTTGCATGCATCACTCTCGCGGGGGTGCCGGAGTGGTCAAACGGGCTAGCTTCAGGCGTTCATCGACGACAATCAGTTGATTGAATGGAAAAAGCTAGTGGCTTAGTGCCTACGAGGGTTCGAACCCCTTCCCCCGCAGCGAAGGAAGTGAGCGAGGAGGAAGGCCAAGGAACAACAGTTCCTTTTGTCTTCCTCCGCAGCCTTTTCTTTCTTTGCGAAAAGTATTTTAACCTCTCTGTTGCTTACGGCTTTTTATGATCTTGAACGTGCCTTTGGTCCTTCAGCCTAGCGGCTCTGTTGATTGCGGCATCGCAGGAGTC
The DNA here is from genome assembly GCA_016930415.1 of Candidatus Woesearchaeota archaeon. Lineage (GTDB taxonomy): Archaea > Nanobdellota > Nanobdellia > Woesearchaeales > SM23-78 > SM23-78. Next base: position 28,010 of record JAFGGS010000006.1, read on the forward strand.
GTCATGCTCTTGGACTTTCATGGTGTCAAGGCTTCTTTTGATGAGTGCAAGAAAGCGATTCCTGTTGATGAGATCGGCACCTACGCGCCTCAGCTCGGCAGTTTCCTCATCCAGAAAGGTTTTGACGTGACCATAACCACTCTCCACCCGAGGCTTTTCACCAAGTATGATATAGGCGCGTCTCAGGAGCAGATCGCTAAGCGCTTCGAGGACATTAAGGGCGAGACTAGCTCTGCGCAGGACAAGAAGACCTTGGGGTTCTTCATCCAGTTCTTGAAGGACGGCGGCAAGGTAGAGGTCAAGGTGCCTGACGCTAACGACATAACGGGGGAGATCAAGTCCGGCAATCCTTTGTGCGCGCTTCTCACGTCCAACTTCGAGTATGGCATCGAGCCTTCCTTCAATTTCCATTTCAACATAGTCACAGGGATAAGTGAGGAGTTCGTGTACGTCAACGATCCGTTGGATGATTCCAGGGGCGGCAAGAAGAAGTTCCTGAAAAACGACTTCTTCTTCGGGCTATACGCGAGCGCCCACGCAGACCTGGATAATGCCTGCCTTATAAAGGTCAGGAAAAAGGCCTGAGGGATTCTGCGATCGCTTTTCAGCAAAAGTTTTTTATACATAGGGACCAATACTTTCTTTTGTCGCGCAAGTGACGGGGGTTAGCTGAATATGGCAGAGCAATACTTCAAGGGAATCGGTAATGTTAAGCCGCCGTACAGTGCAATTGTAGTGGAAAAGAACGAAATTAAGCCTGGAATTCTAGGACGATTAAGGGGACAGAAGCCAAGGCTTGAGGTTGTAGTCGAAGAACACAGGCAGGGAGAAGATGAACCGACAATAGAGATGCACACAGTCCCTCCGTCAGTTTATATGCGTGTGCAGCTCAAGCAAGAAGTGATTGATAACCCCGCATTCTACAAATTGAACCATAAGAAGTGAGAGAGAGAAAAGGTTTCAAATTCTTTTATTCATATTCTTTCTCGACGACGTCTCTTATCCTCTTGGCCTTCTTCTCACCTATCAGGCTGACTTTCTTGAGGTCGTCTTCGCTTGCGTTAACGAACTTCTTTATGCTCTTGAACTCTTTTAGGATGGGTTTTGAGAGCACTGGCCCGACGCCCGGGAAGGCCGACACGATGTACTCTTGCACTTCCTTGTCTGAGAGCGGCTTTGCAGTGTGGAGACTGTAGTCTTTGCGGGAGGTGTCTGCTTCTCGTTTCGCTATCGCCATGAAGAGCGCGGCCGTCTCTTTTGAATTCTTGGTCTGTAAGATCGGGATGCCGTAGCTCACGGTTATCGTAGATAATACGCCTCTGATAGCGTTCGGGTGCAGTTTCCTCAGGGAATATAAGTCCTCAGTCCCTTCGAGCAGTATTATCGGCCGGTCGTATTTCTTGAGATTGGCGAGCTGCGAGAGCATCCTGCCGTCGATTATAGAGTCTACGAAGTCCGGCAGCTTCTTGTATTCCACAACTACCCGCTCGCTTAGCACGTAGTCACCTACTTCTAGGTTTGACAGGGATATGTTCACTCCTTGCTCTGACAAGTCTTTTATTATGCCTGACGCCTTCTCGCGGTAGTCTGCGTGAATTTTGAGGAGTGAATTCTGCCTGCGCTCATCATCTAGCAGGGTTTTCTGCTCTTCCTTTGCTTCTGCCGCGTTCGCACCTGGCGAGAAGGTCTTCTTGAGCTCTTCTATGACCCTGTACATTCTCTTCTCCTTGTGGTGCGACGCCCACATGTTCCCTTCATCCCTGGTCTTCTTGGTGATCAGCATTATGACCCTGCCTTTCTCTTGCCTACCAGTCCGTCCCCGTCTCTGCACAGTCCTTATGGCTGAGGGCACAGGCTCGTAGAAGAGCACCAGGTCAACTTGGGGGATGTCTAGGCCTTCCTCGGCGACAGAGGTCGCAATCAGGCAGTTGAACTTGTTCTCCCTGAACTCCTCGATCACCTTTTTCTGCTCTTTCTGCGAGAGGCCGGTATATTTCTTCTTCGCCTGTCCGAAGAATACCTTGGACGAGACCCTTATCCCATCAAGCACGGATTTTATCTGGTTTGACGAGTCGCGGTACTGATTGAATATGATTATCTTGATGTCCTTCTTGGAAGCGACTTCTGATGATATTATCTCTCGCAGCTTCGCTATCTTAGGGTGTTCCATGCCGTTTGAGACCATTGTCTTCGTCTTCATGTAGGCCGACCTGAAATTTAGGTCGCGCGTCAGGTTCTGGACTGCCTTGACTGTCGAGTTCTTAGCTTCCTCATCCAGCTTCTCGAAGTATTCTAGTAAGGGACGCAGGCCTTGGGTCTCGACTAGCTCGAGCGCGTGCTGCACCTTGAGCGCCTCGGCGAGGAGACTGACTGACTTCATCATGTCAAAGTCTTTCTCTCCGCTCATCATCTTGGCGTAGAGGGCTCGTTGCATCTCAAGAAGAGAAGTCTTTGAGTAGCTTGACACGTCGCCGTAGAGGTAGCCCATCTGCTTTATCTTCTCTAGCTTCGAGTCGTAGCAGGCTTTCAGGTAGTTCCTGACGTCCTGGAACTCTGGCGGGAGCTCGACCATGACCTTCTCGACATCTATGTCCTTGACGTAAGGCTTGACGTCAGGGTCCTCTGAGGATCGCATCTCGATCTCTTCTATGAACAGGTTCTTGCAAACCTCTTTTATCTTCTCGGCGTCAGAGCCTGGGGAAGCTGTCAGGCCCAGTATCCTTGGGTGGTCTGCTCTCTTGCTGTAGAGCCTGGCGACGAAGACGTAAGAGTAGTCTCCCACAGCCCTATGGGCCTCGTCAAAGACCAGAAGACTGACGTCTTTCAAGGATATCTTGCTGCTTATGATATCATTCTCAAGTCCTTGGGGCGTGCTCACGATTATCCTGCTCTCCTTCCACAGCTGAGCCCTCTTCTCAGGTCTTATCATGCCTGTGAAGAGCGAGACCTCATCCTCCCCAACTTCCAGGCTGTTCCTCATCGAGGTCACGTGCTGGTCGCAAAGAGGCCTTGTCGGCGCGAGCACCAGTATCTTGCTCTCAGGATAGTTCTTGAGCCTGCTTGCGGCCAGGAGGACTGCTATGTTGGTCTTGCCAAGGCCGGTCGGTATCACGACAAGAGTGTTCTTCTGGACTGCAGTGTGCAGGATCGTCTGCTGGTAGAGCCTCGGCTCGAATCCTTTTATCATGGAGAAGGGCGAAGGGAGTGTTGTTTATATTGTTGATTGTTTAGTTTTTCCTAGTCGTCGTAGAGCCGCTTGTAGACCACCGTTATCGCTATCCCTATGAAGAGAGCGAGTATGACTGAGAAAAGCTGGGCGATGAACAAGAGGAGTGAGTATATCAACACCGAGAAGAATACTAGGACAAAGACCCATCTCGACGCTATGAAGAGGTAGAGACCGGTGGTGCCTCCTTCGAATTGCCTGACCTTCTCAAACCGCGGTATCGGGATGAGCGAGTATAATGCTATCAGGAGGTTGGTCACGATTATCGCGAACAAGAGAGGGTTCTCTGTGACAACGTAGACGAATGACAGGATTATGGCGATTGCCATGCTGGCCATCGGCCCTGCGAACGAGATGTAGCCCAGGTCTTTTTGCATGACCCTATACCTAAAGCGCCCCATCCTCAGCTTCTGGACGTCCTCGGTCCAGACTGATCCTGTAAAGAAGAAGGGGATGAATCCGAAGGTGATGAAGCAGACGAACGTGCTTATCAGGAATCCGTTCAGCCAGTAGCCGTACTCTGACCTGTAGCCGAGCTTCAAGGCGACGATCTTCTGGGCCGTCGTGTGGACCAGAATAGAGATGAAGATCATCATCGCGACGATCAGGAAGTTCACAAAATAGTTTATGAGGCTCTGCTCCTCTATCAGGTTGAAGAAACCCCAACCGACAGATATCGTGAGCCCGAAGGCAGCGACTAGGGAGGTCATGGACATCTGGAAGAGCTCTGACTTAGAGAACTTATAATGCTTCTCGATCCTGGCTGAGAGCTCGTGCATAAGACGACCCTTGAAGAAGTAGGTTTAAATAAGTTTTTCTTTTTGGAATGATGAGGATGGAAGGTGGCGCGAGACCTGTCAAGACCAAACGACGGACGCGATGTCTGAAGAGCTATCTAAGAATCCCTGGGCAGTTGAGAGAAAACTAAAAGTCATGTTGGTCGCCTTGAATAGACCAAAGAAGATCACTGGAGCAGCAAACAGACCCCCTAAAATGCAGACTGCAAACGATGCAAGACCAAACATCCCAAACGCCAGTTGGTGCCTTTGCTTGAATTCCAAGTATTTTCTCACTCTTCTTGAGAGGTCTTTTCTTTTTTGCAGAAGATAGTTAACTTTCAATTTCGCTTTTTCCATCATCTCTTTGTTTTGCTTAAGCTCTCGCCTGTAGCTCTCCATGAAGGAAATATAATCATCCAGACTCAGCCTTATTGAAAAATTCTGGAGATGACGTTCCTGTATCTTCAATGTCGGGATCAGGTGTTCCTCGATGTGGTTCCTTATTTCTTTGTACATTACTAAAACTTCTTCCACAGGATGGGTGAATTCATCATTCGGGAGAGTGGTTAGATAGCGCCTTATCCGCTCCATATGATGATCCAAGACGTCGAGAGCAGTCTGATAACACCGAACCAAGGATAATGCGAAATTGTCTTTGCGCATAACTCTTGAAGCAATGGATCCAATACCCCCTTGCTTTCCCCAATTCCGGATAGTCGTCCGCGCAACAGATTCTTTTTCCTGAATCAGCACTTTTTCAACGTCATAATAGAGAGACATCATGTTTATGTGGTTTCTTAATGTCTTCCTCGGATCCTCAAGGCTCCTGTCTGAGATGATCTCCCGGATTCTCCTCACATCTCTTCTTCTTCGAATTTCTATCTTCTCTTTGTAGCTGAAGACAACACTCATTCTATGAACAAGATTCTGGGAAGAAATCATCATATCCTTGAAGTCAGGATCTATTTGCGTGTCAAAAAGAGCAGTCATAAATACAGATATTTTTTGGAAGCAGAAGTATTTAAGCTTTTCTCTTTATAAAGTCTCAGTCGATAAGCGTTTTCTTATGATCTCCATCATCTCTTCCTCGTGGCCGGCGCCGACGACTGCGAGTATCTTCTCATCCGGGTGGTTCTTCATTATCGCGGCTAGCCTTGCTGCCATGTATTCGTTCCTCTCGGTTATGAGCGCCTTGTAGAATCCAGGGTATCTTTTTTTGATGAATGATAAGAGCTTCCTTATCACTTGCTTCTCTGGCACGCCTCGCAGGTCGAACTTCGCTTCTTTCATGAACGGCCCCCTGAAGACGTCCAGGAAGAGCCTCATCTTCTCCCTGAAGCAGAATTCCTTGCTGAAGCGCTTCAGGGTTACTCGCACGTCTTGATCTATGAGCGCCACTCGCTTAGAGTTGTCTCGCGCCAGCTCGACTGCGCGCTTCAACTCGCTGCCAGGCACGACACCGACGAGGTTTCCTAGCTTTCTCTGGACAAGCCCCCCTATCAGCACGAAGAGGTAGCCTGTCACGCCTACTTCTTTCATGAGCGAGAGTGAGTAGTTTGGCTTGGCGTCTTCCAGAAGGGCTTTCAGGCGGTTCCTGTCGAGCTCCACCGCGACTATGCCTGGTTGGGAGAGGTGGAATTCCCGCTCTATTTCGCGAATGGATCGCTCTGAGATGTGTGACGTGCCTATCAGGACCAGGTTCTTGTAGTGTTGCATCGAGAATCAGGTATAGAATTGCTTTATATTCTTTGTCTTCTTCAGGTCTCCAAGGGAGTTGCCGAATTTCTGGATGTTCTGCTTCATGCGCTTGTTGGCGTCGGTTTCTTTTCCTTGACGGACCAGGTCTTCCCTCATGGATTCCAGGTCGATCTTCACCTTGACAGGGCAGTTCTGGAAGCAGGTGTCGCAGTCGGTGCAGAGCTGGAAGGCTTCTGAGATGATTCCCTCCCGCGCCAGCTTCACTTTGTGTCTTGGAGAGACTGATTCTTTCCTGAGCACGAAGTAGGCCGGGCAGCTCGAGTTGCATATGCCGCACTCGTTGCATTGTTCTAGGTTCTTATGGGCCATTGTTTGTTCACGATCATGTCTTTGTTTTCGTTCATTTGGTCTTCCTGGCTAACGGTAGGATATGATCCTGCCAGGGTTTAGCGTGTTGTTGTAATCATACTCGTCCTTTAGCTTTATCAGGGCTTTCTTCTCTGGAACCGTCAGGAACTCGTAGTTCATGAATCCCTTGCCGAGGGTTCCGCTGAGCTTGGAGTTTATGGTCTGCATGAATCTCTTGAAAGAGTCCATCTTCGAGTTCTCTCCTTGCTTGAAATAAGCGTAGAAGACTCCGATGCCTGCGTGGCCGTGGAGCGGGACTTGGTTCGTCTCGCACCATTTTATCAGGTCGTACGTCTTCTCCAGCGAGACTTCAGGGTCTATCATGTAGAAATATCCTTCTTGGCGCTTCGCTTGATGCACGAAGTCCAGTTTCTTCAGGAGGCCTCTCACGTCGAGGGCTGAGTTGTAGGCGCCTTTGAGCGTCGTGTAGGCGACGACGAGTGTATACTCTGAGTCGAAGCCGAGCGACGAAGCAGTGTTCTTATCTAGGAACTCTACGAAGCAGCGCTCCTTGTCCTTCTTGAGCTGAGTCACTTTCTTGAGCATCTCAGGGATGTCCTGGAACGGCCACGCGTCCAGGGAGAGTATCTGCATCTCAACTAGCTTTAGCTTCATCCTGGTTATGAATCCTGAAAGGCCTTCTTTCCCGGCAACCATCGCTTTGTTCTTGAGGTAGTAGATCTTGCCTGTGCCGTCCACGAATTCGAACTCGTCCACGAGCTCGCTGAACCTGCCAAATACCTCACTATCCTTGGAGGCCGCGTTTCTTGCCAGGAGACCTCCTACTGTGGCGGAAGGGTTGAAGGTGGTGAACGGGACTTGGTAATTGGTCTCTGAGAGCGCGAATTGTATGTCTGACATCCTGACGCCTGACTGGACCTCGAGCAGGTTCGTGTTCTTGTCGAGGTGTACCGTCTTGCTCATCCTCTCTGATGAGAGTATTATCGCGTTTTGGGCGGCTGCCTCTTTGGAGTAAGATGTTCCCGCGCCTCTGATGATCACGTGAGTCCTAGTGGCGTTGGTGTCGCGCAGTATCCTCGCGACCGCTTCAGTATCTTCTGGCCAAACGACAAGGGAAGGTATCATCGTCTTCTCACTGTTCATGAAAGAGTATGCTTCCAGCTCTTCGCGCGTCTCTGTGACGTTCTCATCCCCGACTATCTTTGCATATCTCATCTTCAGTTTCTGCGGTGAGCCTTACTCGTCGAACAGCACCTCGCTCATCTCAAATACGTGCTTTCCTATGCTCGGATTAAGGTTCTCTTTCAAGTGAAGATAACAGTAAGGACAGGAAGTGACTATGCCTGCTGCGCGCAGCTGCTTTATCCTTGCAGAGGCTATCTTCGATGCCAGTTCAGGATTGTTTTGCTTCAGGCCGCCGCCCGCGCCGCAGCAGAAGGTGCGTTCCTTGCAGTGGAACGGTTCTTTTATCGTAAAGCCGCGTTTCTTAAGCAGGCTCCTGGGCTCGGCAATCACGCCGCTCTTGGCAAGGAGGCAAGGATCGTGATATGAGAACTCACCATGGTCTCTTGTGGGCTTGAAGCCGCTCGAGTCAAGGGTTTTTGAGATGTGCTCTGTCTCGACGCCGTAGAGGTCCTTGAACACCCTGACGCAGTGCGGACAGTTAGACACTATCTTTGAGACTCCGTGCTTCTTGAGAAGGCGCATGTTCAGGTTCTTCTGCTCTTCAAAGGCTTCCTTGTAGCCTGCGCCGAGCAGGGGAGACCCGCAGCACGAGAGCTCTGGGATCATGAAGTAATCTATCCCTGCGTCGTGCAGGAGCGACTTGTAGTTCTGGAAGGCCTTTGGCAAGCAGCCTTGCGTCAAGCAACCAGGATAGTATAAGACTCGTCCCCGCTTGACCGCACCTACCGCCTTGGTTAGCAAACCCTTGAAATCCACTAAAATCCCTCTGACAACGCCTGATCAGGCCTGATAAACCCCTCAGACTCTCTTTCCATAAGGAGATATCTGGCAGAATATAAAGATTGTCCCTAAAGGACCCAACACAGGCCTTTATTCAAAAGCAAAACCCTTTTATATCACCATCCTTTCCTTTAACCCATCATGGAGAGCTACGAAGACCTTCTTAAGCGTGGAAAGAGCCAGTTACCTGAGGTAGGCACTGGCGGGGAGAGGTTCGTAGTCCCTAACGTCCGCGGCCACATCGAGGGGAATAAGACTATAATCAGCAATTTCGTGCAGATAGCGCAGCACATCGGCAGGAAGCCTGAGCACGTCCTCAAGTTCGTATTGAAGGAGCTTGCGACTCCTGGCGAGATCAGGAAGCAGTTCGTGGTCTTCGGCACCAAGGTTCCTGCGAGCAGGATCAACGAGAAGATCCAGAAGTACACTGAGACTTTCGTGATCTGCAAGGAGTGCGGCAAACCAGACACTAAGATGACTAAGGAAGGCGACGTCTATTTCCTCAAGTGCACTGCGTGCGGTGCCAGGCACTCGATTTATTCTAAGAATTGAACCAGGCAATCTCTTCTTCCAAAATCTTATTATCTTATCCTGCCAACCACGCGCTCAAACCTTCTTGCCGGTCCTTGTCTTTTCCAAACACGCTCTCAACCCTTTGTTTCAGCAGTTCCAGGCTTTGCTTGAGATAGTTTGGCACTCCATATTTCTCTGCTAACTGCATGCTTAAGTTCAGGTATTTGATCACGAAGCCTTCTGAGACTGTGAATATCAATCTTCCGCCGCACGCAGTGCATTTGCCTGACAGGGGCGGGCGCCGATATTTCTCATTGCAGTCTATGCACCTGAACTCCTGCTGCGAGAACTTACGAAGATTCCCTTTCGTGTCTTTCATGAAGTGTTTGTCTATCACGAGCTTGGCGACGTCGCTTGAGTCCACGGCCCTAATCTTTTCGGCCAGCTCCATCTGGCTCCTTAACTTGTCTTCCATGCTCGGCAGGAGCTTGTAGGCTGAGCAGAGCACGCCTTGATTCATGTCTGAGGTGTCGTGGGTGAATCCCATCCTCTCGTATTGGAGCGGGGTGTTCAGGACGTGGCTTACCTGCTTTATCTTGACCTCCCAAGGGGGCTTATAGTTCTTTGCGGCCTCGTAGAATGGAAGGTCATACTTCCAGGCGATGTCCATGTTGAATATCATGTCGTCGACCTCGGCCGGGTTCAGGATGTAGGTCAGGACTAGGGGCGCATCCATTGTGCTGCCTCTGGATTCTGGAAGGTATTTCTTTGAGAAGTTTAGGAGGCCGTCCATCAATAGGAGGAAGCAGCTCTCATCACCATCACAATCTCGCCTCATCGCTGCATGGATGTAGGGGTGGCTTAGGAATCCTTGGGTTTTCGAAAAGCCAAGTATCCTGCACAAGATGCCTGCAGAGGTGTGCGGAGCGAGTCCTATCACCAAGTGGCCTATCAAGTCTTCTTTTGTCTTTAGCTTGTAATAAGGCTTCTGACCGTAGAACTTCTCCAGGAGCTCATCTGTGAAGTTGGCCACACGAAACATCACCTCATCTGCCGGCTCTTCAGGCGAGACTGGGCTGCAAGGCAAGAGTATGTCTTGCGGCTTTATCTCGAGGATTTGCTCGTCTGAGACTAGTGGTTTGTTATGGATGTCCTCTTCATATCCTAGTTCGATCAGTTTCTTGACTGTGGCTCCGATCTCCTTTGGCTTGAAATGAGTTATTGGAATCTCTGAACAGTCATATCTTACAGTGCCATCCTTATTTACGCACACACTGTGTTTTGCGCGCAGTATGCCTTTCACGAGGTGTTCTGCAGTGTGCTCCTTGTTGCTCGTCCCCTTCACCCCTTTTATGAGGTCTGGATAGATGTTGGTGTCTATCCTCTTGAGGAGAGCCGGAAAACTTTCCTTCATGTTGAATTTCATGATCTTGTAGAGCTGGGGATGACATGGCTCTCCGTCAGGATTCATCTTCTCCCTGCAACCTTCGCAATCAGTTCCGAACTTCACTAGTTTGTCTTGCTTCTTGCAATAGCTCATCTTCTCAGCAGGCTTGTCGCATATCTCGCAAGTGGGAAAGACTGTTTCTCGCTTGCAATACTTACAGTAGAACGGCGTGAACTGGGCTGAGACGAAGCCTTTTTCAAGGGCTGACTGGAAAGACCGATATTTTCCTCCTTCGTTTCCCACTGGGAAGAGGACATGAGGACTGCTTGTCAACTTTCTCATCTTTGCCTTCTCAGGCCTGCCCATCCTCGCACCTATGAAGGTTCCGCACCGGTCCCTGATCTCGACCCCAGACACTTTATTCACGAGTTCAAGCGGGTTCTTGGCATTCCCCGCCGCGACATCCGCTCTTAGCAGCGATATCTTTGTCTCGAGCTCTTCTGGAGTCCTTGCGCCCAGGTTAGCGAGCAGAGCCAACGCGGGGTCTTTCTTTATCAAGACTGTTTGGTCCTTGAAGACGTGAGGTGCTCCTATGAGCTCAAGGGATCTCTTAGCGTCGGATCCTTGTATTGCGAGGCATTGCGCGTCATCTTGCGAGTCAGGATAAGCCTCTTTTTCTGGGATGATCTTTCCTTTCTCAAATATCCACGATGCGAGGTCAATCACATCTTTTTGAGTGATTGAGTTCCAGAAGAAGATATGGCTTGGGTGAAGGGGGATTTGGAGTGCTTGGCTTATGTGCTTGGCCGCCTCGAGCGAGATCTTTGTCGTGAAGGGTTTCTTGAAGAGGACGTCGAGTTTTTCAGGGTCGATGTCGACCAAGTCGCTGATCTTTTCAAGGTCAAAAGTCCCGAACAAGCGAAGGGCTGCTCTTTCAAACTCTAAAATCCACTCTTCCTGGACATAGCCTGCGGGAACCAAAGGATGCGCCCTGTCGAAGAAGTCGCCGTAGTTTATCAGGACGTCTCCTAAATAAAGGATTTCTGAGACGTCATTCTTCAGCTCCTTTGCCTCTTTCTCAGTGTCGATCCTGAGCACAGAACCGTTTTTCAGCCTGACGACAGGTCCTTCTATCGTATCACAAGAGGTGTAGGCGCCTGCCTTCCCAGGCCTCTCTACCTTGAGCTGGGTGGCGATCGCTATGAATTCATTAAGGATTATCATGGTTGCCGGATTGATGCTCTGGGCAGAGTAGCCTGAGAGCCTGGACCGGCCGTACCTGAGCCTGAAGCCGCCGCTCCTTAGCGGATAACCAAAGACTGGTCTTCCAGCCACGAGGTCTGCGATGTAGGTGAAATCGGGCTTTATCTTAAGGTCTGATTTCTTATCATCCTTCTTCTTCCCGCCATCTTTTGCTTTCATGGTCTTCTGGATCTTCAGGAATTCATCCAGCCAGTTCCAGTGCGTCATCTCGAACTTGTCAGCCCATTTGCCGAGTTTTGCCCATACCTTGGGCGCTTTCAAGGGCAACGCAGAGCTATACATCAGGCAGTAGCCGCTTCTCATCCTGTTGGTCGGTATCCTCGGAAGGTCTTTGAGGGTGACGTTTGATATCTCGTATTTCTCAGAAGGGTCTCCTGATATCTCGACTGGCATGTGAGCCACCATGAAATCCATCTCCTCCTTTGAAGGGAAGTATTGGAGGTTCGTGACCCACTCATGATAGTCTGTTATCTCTGCGTGGCACCTCCTGACTTCTTTCTCATCAGGATCATACTGGACGTATCCGCACTTGTTCCTGACGTAGTCTGCTATCAGGACGCATACTGCCGCGGCAGTTCCTCCTGCTGCCCTGATAGGTCCTGAGAAGTTCAGGCAGAAGAAGTCTCCTGTCCCGTCGCGCCTTGGCTTTAGTTCGAGCTTCGTGAAGCCCTCAAGCGGGGCTGAGACTGCTCCTAAGGTCACATATGCGAATCCAGTCCTTATCCCGACCTCCATGGCTTCTCTCTTGTCTGGAAACTTGCAGAACTTCTCTTGTGCGACTTCGTGAGCAATCTGGAACGCTACCCTCCAATCCAAGACTCCGTGTTCTTTTTCCAAGGTCTCTATCCGTTTGATTGCGCCGGACTCTCTTAGTTGAGGAGCGGCCACGCTTATCAGGCCGATTACTCTCTCAGCCAGGTTCTTGGCGAGGACTACTTCTGGCTTGGTGTCGGGGTCATAGCCTTTTGCCCTTGCTTTTGAAGCTAGCTTGTAGGCTTCTAAGGTCTCTTTTTCCAACGCGTCGAAGTATTCTTGGATAGTGGTCACTTTTCCTGCCCCGCATCTTCAGGCTCAGGAGTTGTTTCAGAGACTTCTGGCGCGTTTCCTCTCATGAAGTTTATTATCTTGACTTCTCGCGTCTTTAGGTTCACTATCGGCAGCCTCGCAGGCTGAGGCTCTAAGCCTCGCTTCTCCTGATCTTCGGTCACGCCATCCCAGCAGGAACAGTTTAGAAGGGTTATATTCTTGTATTGACCCACGCTCGCCCGGTGGATGTGCCCTGTCACGAAAAAGTCAGGGATGTGTTTGATCACCAAAGGATCCTCTTCGCTGTCTGGGATGTATAGGTTAGATGTGTGCGATGGGGCTAAGTGGCGTCTTTGGAGGAGAAACTTCATTATGAGGTCTGGTCTCTTCTGACCCCCTGCTGATCTTATGCTCTCCACATTGTTAGCATAGTAGATCATTGAGTAGCCATGGTATATTAGCATGTCAAACCCAGGGAAGTTCTCCTTTATGCCGAGTCTCACAATGGCGGGGTTGCTTAGGAGGACTACGTTCGGCAGGGACCTAAGGCTCTCTGCGTAGTTGTGGAGTATCGGCTGTTGGGGTTCTGAGAGCCTTCCTGCGTCGTGGTTCCCAGGGATTATGAAGAGGGTGATGTCTGTTGGGATTGATTTCAAGTAGTTTGAGAACAAGTCATACTGCGCTTTCACGTCGTTTATCTCAAGATCCTCCTCTTGGCCAGGATATATCCCCACACCTTCAACAAGATCTCCCGTAAATATTATGTACTTGACCTTCGACGCAATGCGCCTTTGCGCCGCGTTTCCTCTCTTCTGGTTGACCCACGCGATGAAGTCGGCGAAGGAGTCTTTCAGGAAAAATTTTGAGCCGAAGTGAGGGTCTCCGACGAACAGGACGTACTCTTCTTCAGGGCCTTTTTTGAGCTCTTTTGTTGAGGGGATGTCCGGCACGAATATCTGGTTCGCGAAGAGGTAGCCGTTTGATATGGTTCCTTCCACTCCGATCACTTCATCAAGCATGACTTCCTTCGCCTGCGCATATAATTCCTGCTTGTCCTGGCGTACCAGCACTTTTATGGTTCCTGTCGGGTCCTCTAATGTTATCATCACGTTGTTCTTCTTTGTGACGCTCTTCTCATAGACTAGGCCTATCGCTGACGCCCGATCCTTGTCCTTCTTTGCTTTTAGCCTTGCCAAGCTCATCACGTTCTGGAGCTCAGTCCTCTGCCGCAAGAAGGATGATAATGCTTCTAGCCTGCGGTTGAAGTAGCTGACGAAGTCGGTCAGGCTTATCTTCTTTGGTTTCTTTGAATAGGAGAACAAGATCTCGAAGTGCGAACTTTTTGGAAGCGCGTCTTTTGAGAAGAAATCCCTGCCTATCAGATCTACTCCTTCGAAAGCAGACACGTCGAGGGACTCTAGTTTCTCAAGAAGTTCAGGGTCTTCTGTCACGTCCGGACTTACGAGAATCCCTTTTTCTAAGAGCGTATCTACAATAGCCATGTTCTCACCAGCTAATAAAGCCGCCTTGTTCGGCGGGAAAAAATGAAAAGTCAAGGTTATTTGGGGTTGATTGTTCAGTTTAGCAGGTCTTCTTCCAATATCTTCTTGATGTTCTGCTCCAAATATGTTGGGAGCTGGAAGCTTATGTCTCTCGTCCTTCCGAGCCTGCCTTTTGAAATGACTTTGGCGTTTATTATACCCAGCATGTCTAGCTCTGCTATGATATCTGACACCCTCCTTTGGGTAAGGGGGCGAAGACCTACCTTGTTGCATATCTCTCTATAAGTGTCATACACGTCGCCAGTCTGTATGAAATTGAACTTGGAGTCTTTCTTGTTGACCAATATGGCATAGAGCGTGGCTTGGAATTGTTTTGGGTGATTCTTGACTAGTTCTAAGACCCTGTCTCGCTCTATTGTGTCTTCTGCCTCGTCAATCTCCTTCATCGATATCTTCTTGAGATTTTTTCTTTCAGCAAGCTCTCCCGCCACTCTCAGCAGTTCGAGGGCTCGCCTTGCGTCTCCGTGCTCTCTTGCGGCGTAGGCAGCGCACTTCTGGATGACACCATCATCCATTATCTCGTCCTTGAAGGCCTCGCTTGATCTCCTTTGGAGTATGTCTTGGAGTTGGAGCGCGTTGTAGGGGGGAAATATCACTTCCTCCTCGCTTAAGCTGCTCTTGACTCTCGGGTCCAGGCTGTTTGAGAAGACGAGGTCGTTGCTTATGCCAACTATTGAGGTCTGAGAGTTCTTGAGCTCAGAGTTGATCCTTGTAAGGTTGTATATGAGCTCATCCCCTGCTTTCTTGACGAGTTGATCTATCTCGTCGAGTATGAGGATTATCACTTGCTTCTCCTCGTCAAGGACCTTGTAGAATGTGTTGTATACTTCGTCAGTCGGAAGCCCCGTCGGCGGGATCTCCTTGCCGAATGATCTTGCGAGTTCCGCTACTAGCCGATACTCTGTGTCAGCGACTTTCTTTAGCTTGCAGTTGAGGTAGACTATCTTTAAGGGTATCTTCTTATTGTAGGCTAGCGTCGTCATCTGCTCTGCTAAGTACCTGACTGAAAGCGTCTTGCCTGTGCCTGTCTTCCCGTAGATGAAGACGTTTGATGGCTTTTCCATCTTCAGCGCGGGTGCGAGGATGTTGGCTATCAGGGTTATTTGCTCGTCGCGGTGGTTGATCTCGCCTGGGATGTAGGCTGATTGCAACACCTTTTTGTTTTTGAAGAATGATTCTCTTTCCAGGAATCCTTCCAGGAGCTTGTTGATATTATTTACCAAGATTTCACCTTTGAATTGTTGGAGAACTCAAAGTTTTTCATTCTATTTTTTGATTGTTTGCTTGTAGATTTTGAGTTTTTTAGTCGACTCTTCATTATTTTTCCCCCAACCAAAATCTCCAGATGAAGCAGGGGTTTATAAACATTCCTTTCCTGTGGAATATATTCAAAAAAATGCCAGATTATGAAATATGTTTTGCAAAACACACAACACGAAACTAGACACCCACACCTTTATTTCCTTTGGAATTTTTTTGAAAGTGAAAATTGAGGTTGAAAATATGTTAAGTTTGGGTTATGACGGACTCTTTTGAAGTGTGTTTTGGAAAATATCCTCAATAAGTAGATTTAAAATGAAAGGGTAAAATTAGTTGAAAAGTATGTTTTTAAGATAAGAATTGGATTTTTGATGTGGTTTTAGTATTATTCAATCTTTGTGTTTTTTGTTGTTCTTGCTTGTTTTTTTGAATTTTTTTCATTTTTATTGAAAACATAATGTAAAATATATAATATAATATAAATAATATAATATATAATATATATAATATATTTCTATATAGAAATGTAATGAAACAAAACGAGAAAAAATTACAAAAAAGAAAAAAAATTGAAGAAGGAAACATAAGATGAATGAGAAACAAAGAAAAAAGAATCTGAAAGAAAAATTTGATTGAAAATGAAAGAAAAATTTGATTGAAAAATTTGATTTTTTACGTGTTGTGGATTGAGTTGATTCAATTTTTTTGGCGTTCATTTTCTTTTCGAGTTGAAACCAAGGGGTGGGTGTGTTTGGAAGCGCAATTTTCCTTCTCAATTCTTGATTTAAGCTCGTTTTACCTCCAATTAAAAAAATTTGTTTTCACTATCTAATAACAACAAAAGAGAAACCTTTATAAATAAGAACCATTTCCTCTAAGTTCCAACTGATGACAAAATACATGAGAGGTTAGCAAAAAAATGATAGTACAGGAATCTTTTTTGAAGAAAATCAAAGACTTTGGCCTCAACAGCTACGAAGCCAAGATATGGACAGCCCTACTCTCAAGAGGGGTTTCAACAGCAGGAGAGCTCTCTGACATCGCAGGAGTACCAAGAAGCAGGAGCTACGACATCCTAGAAAGCCTGGAAAAGAAAGGCTTCATAGTGATGAAGATCGGAAAGCCAATCAAGTACATGGCAATCCCTCCAGAAGAAGTCGTTGACAGGGTCAAGAAGAAAGTCCTGATCCAAGCAGAAGAGCAGAACAAGATGCTAGAGCAGCTGAAAGGAAGTGAAGTCTTAACCGAGCTCAACCTCTTACACACGCAAGGAGTGGATATGGTCAACCCAGCAGAGCTAACTGCAGTCATCAAAGGCAGGAACCAGATCTACAACCACCTCTCAAGCATGATAAAAGGCGCGAAGAAGAGCGTCGTCCTGGTAACCACTGAAGATGGTCTCATCTCAAAACACAAGCACTTCGGATCAGTCTTCAAGAAGATGAGCGACAAGGGAGTAAAGATAAGGATAATGGCACCCTTAACAGGCAAATCAAAAGACGTCGTCGGAGAGCTCAAGAAGCACGCAGACATCTCAAACATCAAAAGCCTCGGTGCAAGATTCTGCATAGTGGACGACAAGGAGCTGGCGTTCATGCTCATGGACGACTCAAAAGTCCACCCGACCTACGACTCCGCAGTCTGGGTCAACACACCGGTCTTTGCCGAAACCTTAAGCAAGGCAATACACAAGGCAGAGCTTTAAGCAAAATAACCAAAAACTAGTTTTCTCAAACTCTTTTTCACATTAATTTTCTTCATTCGTTTTCTTTATAATCACTCTCGCTCTAATCAACATCCAAAATGTTTATAAATCTCTTATTGCAGTATCACGCGAATGGTACTGGAGTCCTTGATCACCCCTTTCAGGGCGGAGCAGAAGCCTGGCAGGCTCTTCTTCATAGGATTCCTATTCTGCAGCGTCGCCATCTTCCTAAGCCTTTGGATCTTCAAGAGCCAGGCGAGCCTGATAATGGTCTTCCTGACCACCATGGCAGCCCTGCCGCTGATATACAACACGGTCCTTATGGAAGAAGAGAAAGGGCTTGAGGGTATGGAAGAATCATGGCTCCTAAAAGAGCACGCGAAGGCTCTTAAGGCCTTCATATTCCTCTTCATAGGCGCAACGCTCGCCTTCTCATTCTGGTATGTGGTCTTATCAGCCCCGACAACCAACGTCTTGTTCGAGAGCCAGACAGACACGATAAACTCGATAAACGGCAGGCTCACAAGCTACGTGCCCCTTAACATGAGCGTGTCTTTCTTCTCAAAGATATTCTTCAACAACGTCAAAGTGCTCATATTCTGCATATTGTTCTCATTCATATACGGCGCGGGAGCGGCTTTCATACTTATGTGGAACGCTTCAGTCATAGGCGCGGCCATAGGCAATTTCATGCGGGTAGAGCTGGCTGACGTGGCGCACCTCATAGGACTCGATAAGATATTCCATTATTTCCAGATAATCAGCTTCGGACTCTTGAGATACTCGATACACGGCATCCCGGAGATATTGGCCTACTTCGTCGGCGCAATGGCTGGAGGCATAATAAGCATTGCCATAATCAAGCACGATTTCGGGACCAAGAAGTTTGAGCAAGTCCTCATGGACTCGGCAGACCTGATAATCCTGAGTATAGGCGTGCTCTTCGTGGCGGCGATACTGGAAGTCTTTGTCACACCAGTAATCTTCGGTTAGAAAAAGGAATTGATGCAATCTTCTGTCTTCTTACTCAAGCACCTTGAGCTTGCCTGGCTTGATCTCGAAGATCTCCCCCTCTTCAATCAGCTTCCTCACAAACTCTTCTGAATTAGGCGCTCCTGAGCGCTTCATGACCTCATCCACGTCTGCGCCGCTGCCAGAGTCAAGATCCCTTATGAACTCGACGATCTTCTGATAGTGGTTGACTGGCAGTTCATTCTCTTCTTTGATGAGTACCTTGTTCTCTTTAGGCTTGACGATTACCGGGGCGTTCCGCCTGGACATCTCCAGCTGGATCTTGCGATACCCACCCCAACGAGGATCGATCTTCCTGATGATCTCTGGTGTAAGATACTTCTGGTCGCTGTAAGCCCTCGGCCTTCCCACTATCAGGACAAAGTCCCCTATCCCCACTCCGTTGAATGAGTTTTCCTCAAAGCTCCTCAAGAGCATCCTGCCGCTCCCATCATCCAGGACTGCCCCCTCATCGTCCTTAGAGACAATGACTCCGAAAAGGCTGGCTCTCGATATCCTGCCAATCCCCGTGTCAAAATAGCTCGGGTTCCACCCTTCTGTCTTGACAAAGCTTCCGTTCAGAAGATCATCTATCATGCATACTGTCGCTGTTTCGCGTTTGACTTGTGCCATCCATTCACACCCTAACCCTTTTATTCGGATCGCATCTGAAGCGCAACCCATTACCATCTTGTTTTTCTCTTCATTCGATCTTGGCGATTACTCCATGCTTCGGGCTGTATATGTCGCCTGACTTCTTAAGCTTCTCAATTACTTCATTAGTCTTGTCCTTGTCAACGCCCCGAAGCTCACATTCACGCTCAACGTCCTCTAAAGGTATGACCTTTCCAAACACCCTCTCAAGCTCGTTTATGACTTCTTTCACAGTCACCACATGGTTCCTGTGGGAGGCAGTTATTCCTGTCGTCAAGGTGTCGATGTCAATCTTTCCAGTCTCAGGGTCAAGGCCTATCTGGGACAGTGAGTAGTGGAGCAGGTCAATAGCTTTTCTGGCGTCTTTCTTAGTGACTTTAGTCCTAAGTTCGCTCTTTGCGCTCGCCTCGCTCATCCTGACCATTGCCTCGAGCTGTCTTGCGCTTACTGGGATTGCCCTGATCTTTCCATCCTCCTGCCCCGCATTTCTCATGGTCACGTAGTACTCTTTGATCTCTTTCGTGGCCGCATCCGTGAGCTTAGGCTTTATCCTTCTCCTGGCGTACGAAACATACTTCTTGATCTTGTCAGAGTCAAAGAACGTTTCCTTCTTCTCATCGCTCTGATGCAAGTCAAGAAGGAAGTTGGCAAGAGCGCCATCCCCTTCCTTACTTGGAAGATCTCTTATAGCGAATATAAGGTCGAATCTGTTGAGAAGTGTTGGTGGAAGGTCTATTTGTTTGGCTATGAGTTCGTAAGGGTCAAATCGGCCTAGTTTTGGGTTTGCGGCGGCCAAGACAGTAGTCTCTGCCTTGAGAGTGGCCTGGATGTTGGCCTTTGCAATGGTGATGGTCTGCTGTTCAAGGCCTTCGTGCATAGCCACCTGGTCTTCTTTTGTCATCTTATCAAGCTCGTCAATGCAACAGATTCCTTTGTTGGTGAGGACCAGCGCTCCTGCTTCTAAAGCCCACCCTTTGAGGAACTCGTCCTTCACGACGCTCGCAGTGAGGCCCGCGCCGCTAGCGCCTTTTCCACTCACATACCTGCTCTTAGGAGCAACTGTGCTTACCCTTTTTAGGAGCTGGCTCTTTCCGCTTCCAGGATCCCCTATTAGGAGGATGTGCATGTCTCCCCTAGTCACATCTCCCTTCTCCCTCTTCTTAGGGACTCCTCCAAACATCTGGAGCAAGATGGCTTCTTTCACCTTTTCATGACCGTATATGCTTGGTGCAAGCGAGTCTCTTAGCTTGTCGAACACATTAGGGTCTTTTGCCAGTTCCCTAATCTCCTGTTCTTCCTCTTCGCTTATCTCAAGCTCGTAGAAATCTTCCTGGACCGCTTCGACAAAATTGGTGTCTAAGAACAGGTCGAACTTAGTGGTCTTGATCCCATGCTGCTCTATCGGGATCTCTTTTACAACCCCATTCACCCTGACCTTGCTTCCAGGATTGGTCTTCTTATCGCTAAGAGGGCTTACTAGGTCGCTTTTGAGGAAAATCGCAAGCCTCTTTGGCTGCTCTCCCCCATCCAGGTCTTCAGGGGCTTCTTCAAGCACAATCCTCTGGGCGTCTATAAGCTCTTTTGAGATTGTCCTGAAGCGCCCTTTCCTGCCGCAACTGCACCTACTCGGCTCCTTGAAGACAGTGTCTGTCTGCAATACTGTGATTATGTTGCCGCAGGCAGGGCATTCGAATCTTGCGCTGGTCACTTGAGGGCGCACGTCACTCTTCTGCCTGACTAGGCCATCAAACTCGACTAGCTTGTCTATGTGTGTGGCCCTGATGTGCCTGATGCTTACCCTCTGGGATTCTGGCAGGCCAAAGAACCTCACCCTGAAGCTCTTGGTGTCTCCCTCTATGTCGAAGTTGGCGATTGCCAGTTCTGCCGCCCTGATGGTGTCTTCTGGATTCTCAAGGAGCATCTCTGCGAGCTCAGGATTGTATTTTGCTAGAAGCGAAAAGTCTATCTTAAGGAATTTTTCCCCTTTGCTTGCCTGCCTTACAAGGTCTTTGTGATAATCTGAT
Source organism: Candidatus Woesearchaeota archaeon (assembly GCA_016930415.1). Lineage (GTDB taxonomy): Archaea > Nanobdellota > Nanobdellia > Woesearchaeales > SM23-78 > SM23-78. Next base: position 48,452 of record JAFGGS010000006.1, read on the forward strand.
TCTATGAACTCGTAGAACAGGTTTATTTGTTCACTCACATCCAAAAATGCATCCCCCCACTAGTCCCGGATGACCCGAAAACATTTTCGTAGTTATTTTCGGGATTTTCCTTGGAAATAAGAATTTGAATAAAAATTTTATTGATCTTGACTGGCAGATAAGCATATTTTTTTCTTTTATTTGACTGCCTTCAGGGTCTCTACCAGCTTATCGAGCGCAGTGTGGACCTCTGCTTCAGACTTGGTTCCTGTGCAAACAACCTTCCCGTTGCTGAACAATAGGAATGTGGCCTTTGCTTCCATAAGCTTGTATACGAGTCCTGGGAACTGCTCTGGCTCATATTCTGTGTTGTCAAGTTTCATGGCTAGAACGTTAAGGTTAAGGTCCATCCCTATGTTGCCGCTGGCGACTATGTTCTGGATGTTGATCTTCGGAGTCACAGTTATCTTTATGCCTATCTTCTTGAGACTCTCTATGATCCTTTCAATGCTCTCATGCACCTTCTCCATGCTCCTCGCGCCAGTGCACACTACCTTTCCGGAGCTGAAGATGAGGGCGCTCGTCTTAGGATCCTTTATCCTTATGACCAGCCCTGGAAACTGCTCTGGATTGTATTCTGTGTTGCTCAGGGTAGCTGCCATCTTCTCGAGCGGGATGTCATGCTCAAGGCTCGTCGAGACTACTATGTTGACTACTTTTATGTCTTTAGGTCCTGCGTCAGGGTACTTATCTACCTTGGCTTTCTGGACTTTCGGCACCATCTTCTTTGCTGGCACCGCATTCTTAGATTTCGCTACCTTGCCCTTCTTGGGCTTTGGCGCGCTGGTTTTCTTGGTTGTTTTTTTCTTTTTCATCCGACTCCCCCCAAATTTAGTCGAGAGCTTTAAAAACCCTTTATAAATGAGGAAATGCAGATTCGTTTATAAATGCTTCTGTTTAAGCTCAAAAACGTTTTTTCCCACCCTCTTAAACTAACCCCCCATCATTTCCTGTGGAAACGCCATTTTTAGCCCATTATAACGGCGGAAACGAGAGGAGTTGAACACATTTTCGAGCCAAATAACCCCCCATTATTTCCTGTGGAACTTCCTCTTAGCCAATTCTCCACAGGAAGCTTTTGCAGGCCTAAAGCGCTCTTCCCCTTCTTTCATGAGAGATTTAAAAAGATTTATATATGGATAATTCCAGTTATCTCTTCATGTTAGGGTGGCTCAGGAAGAGGATTGAGCAGAAAGAGCTTCATTCAAGCCTGTCATCTGCCTTCTTGAAGATAAAGGAGGACTTGACCCTCCAGAAGAACTTCATCGAGGACCTTCATAAGAATCACTCTCATTTGAAGGATAATACCTCTGTAAATCACCAGCGCATCGCTGAGTGGATAATCCATTTCGACAAGTCCATAAAGCGTCTTGAGAAGGATCTCTTGACGCTTGAGAATAAGATATATGCTGACCTGGCCACGATGGTGGTCGATTCTTCAAAGAAGCTGGAGGGTTCGCTGCACGCCCACAAGGCAGAGCTCCACACCCTCAAAGAGGTCTTGAAAGAGGAACTGAAGCGTGACCTCTTGGTTTTTGTTGAAGATTCCAAGCTCAAACGCGCTTCTGAGCCCGTTATTAACGTTGATAACGTTGATAATGTTAATAACATAACGTCTGAGGCTAGTTTTGAGGCCCTTTCCAATCCTGAGAAGTGGCTCGTGGGGGTTTTGTTCAACACAGAGGCCCCTCTTTCATATGCTCAGATAGCTGAGCGGACGGGCAAGTCCATCAGTACTGTGAGAGTATATATGAACCAGCTTAAGATTAAGGGTTTTGTTGAGGAGTCAAGCCTTCCTAATGGCGTGAAGATATTCAGCCTTAAACACAAGGCTAAGGTGAAGAAGCTCTATAATCTTTGATATTAATTTTTGATATTAATCTTTGATTATTCTTCCTTTGTATTCTGTTTTTTTGTGGTTTATTCTGCTCTGGTTTTGTTCTTTTGTTGGTTGTTAGTTTGTCTTGTTTCTTCTTCTTTGTTTTTTCCTAAGCCATTATAATGCATTATAATGTGCGTTATAATGGCCATTATTCTCATTATAATGCCCATTATAATGTTTATAATGCATTATTAACGTTAATAACGCATTATAATGTACATTTTCCGGTTCGGGCGAATATTTTTTGAAAATCCAGGAAAAAAGGCCTTTAAAAAACCAAATAGAAAATTCGAAAAAAATATCATTTTTGGCGAAAATATTTTCTTCTCATTTGTTGTAACCCCAACCCCTACATTAAGCAAAAAATTAAATACCAAGAAGAATACCTGATTTTAGTAAAAAAATGACAGACAACCCCTTGAACCTATCCTTGAGCCTATATGTATTAAGATATGCAGAGATAGCCCTAAAAGGAAAAAATAGGATATTTTTCGAAAAAAAGCTTGTTGAGAACATAGGATTATACCTAAAAAAACAAGGAGGTTTGGCCAAAGTCAAGCGTCTCCATGGCCGAATCCTTGTGATGTGCGAAAAAACCCCTAAGTTCGAACAAGTCTTCGGAATAGTATCCTACAGTCCTGCTCAGGAATTCTCCGCAAACTGGAAGATGATGACTCAGGAAACCCTGTCTGAGCTTAAAAAACATGAAAAAACCACCACATTCAGGGTTAGCGCGAAGAGGCTTACAAAAGACTTTTCCAAGACCTCGCCAGAGATCGAACGGGAGCTGGGAGCTCTGATAGTAGAAGCCACTGGCTGGAAGGTAGACTTAGAGGCTCCTGAGCTAGACGTCTGCCTCGAAATCATCGGCCCAAGCTCATACCTCTTCACAAAAACCATTAAGTGCTTAGGAGGTCTACCAGTCGGGGCGGAAGGCAAGGTCTTGGTTCTGATAAGCCAAGACCCTAAGTCCCACCTCGCCGCCCTTCTTCTCGCAAAGAGGGGATGCGACATCCAGCCAGTCATGCTTGAAAGCCAGAAAACCCCTGATGTTGCTCTTCTTGAGAGCTTCCTCCCAAGACAAGTCACCATCGAGAAGCTGACTGGCCCTGATCAGATGGATATCGTCGCTGAAAAGCGCTTTTGTACTGCAATCATCGTCCCAGACACTCTCGGCACGCTTCAAGAATATGATTCTTCCTATCCGATCCTAAGACCCCTGATCGGCCTTTCAGACGAAGAAGTCCTTGTCGAATTGGAAAAGTATAAAAGGGCTCTTTAGAATTCTCCTTCTCATGAAAGACGTCGACGTGTTATGCCCTGAAGGGAACGAAGCAGCGCTCCTTGTGTCTGCTGAGAAGCTCGGATTCAAGGAAGTCATCCTCTTATACGAAGGGTTCTCCAAGAAGGAGATCGATTATTCAGGCAAACTGAAGATCCGCCTGGCGGCCTTCATAAGGGACATGGGTGACGCAGGCGCCGCGAAGAAACACCACGAACTGGTCTTTGCACCTGCTGAGAGGCCGTTCTTCGAATCCCGCAGAATAGATTATGTCATCGACGCTGAGAGCGCGTCAGAAGGCAAGGACTTCTTCTACCAAAGAAGAGCAGGCCTGGATGATCCTATGTGCAAGCTGGCCCTGGAGCGGGAGATTACGATAGTCTTCGGTACTGGCTCTGTAACCGACGCGATAATGCTGGGGCGGATGGTCCAGAACGCGAGGCTGTGCCGAAAGCACAAGAACAAGACCCTAATCGCGACCCTAGCAAAAGACGTGCTCGGGATGAGATCAGCCAAGGACCTTGAGGGCTTCGCGAGGACGATAAAGTTGCGGTGATCATCTTCTGTTTATCGTTTTATGAAAATATTTTTAAAGAATCAGCTTGATGTCTGTCTTCATGCTCAGCAAGCTTTCATCCTTTGTGGATCGCGTTGAGAACGCCAAGGGCTCCCTCTCGCAGTACTTCTTCGGGTTATTGGCCGTAATAATGATGCGCATCCTGCTTGAAGTCTTCTTGCAATCTGATTGGGATGTCTTGATGAAGGAGGAAAATCTCGCGTTTACGATCATCCACCTCTACCTATTCTATTTTGCCGCCCTTATATTCTTAGTCATTCTGCTGTTTCTTCTCACAAGAGAGGATCCCGTCAGGATATTGAGGCTATCCTCCCTCTCGTTGGTCTTCGTGCTGCTAGCCCCTCTTCTTGGTTTCTTCCTTGATTGGGGGGAGCGCATGAAATACATCTTCTCGTCAGAGGGTCTCTTGTCGAAATTCCTGACCTTCTGCCCCGGAGTGGTCACTGACGGTTTGAGGATAGAGGTGCTCATTATCTGTCTTGCTTGCTCAGCGTACGTATTCCTGAAGACCAAATCCTTCTTCAAATCAGCGCTCGGTTTCTTGCTCGCGTATTCCTTCATCTTCCTCCTTGCGATCCTGCCTCTCATCCTCGGTCTTTTTGGCATAGGGTATAGCGAGTCTGGCTTCGCGTTCTTCTTTGCAATCATGACCCTGCTCGGCCTAACTTGTTTTTCATTTATTCACGATCGTCGCAGACTGGGCGTGCTGCTTTCCAACCTGAGATTTTCAAGGGTCATCCATTATTCCTTGATGCTTCTCTTAGGATCTTATATTGCTTATGTCCAGTCTGCTGATGCGGATACTTTCATCTTGGTTTGTTCGCTGCTTGCACTCTTCTTTTCCTGGGAGTTTGCAGTGGTCACGAATGACTTGGAAGATGTGGTGTGCGACAAGATATCTAATCCTAAGAGGCCTCTTGCATCAGGGGCCTTGTCAGCCTATGAGATGAAGCTCTTCGGATACGTCTGCCTCTTGTTCTCCCTTATCTTCGCAGCGCTTGCAAGCCCAATGATACTCTTGCTCATACTATTCCTGCACGCAGTAGCCTATTTCTATTCTGTCAGGCCTTTCCGGATGAAGAGATTCTTGTTCCTGACTAATATTAGCATAGGCCTCGCCAGCCTGGCCGCTGTGTTCATAGGTTATTCGACGGTATTTGGGCGCGGCTTCTCTCTTTTTCCGCCACGAATCGCCTTGTTCATACTTGTGAGCTTGAGTCTAGGCGCGTATATTAAGGACATCAAGGATTATATGGGTGATAAGAAGGACGAGGTTTTCTCCATCATGGTCTTGCTTGGCGAGGTTAAAGGCAAGATAGTGACTGCAATCCTCGTCTCTTTAGCATACCTCTTCCCCCTCCTTTTGTTCAGGGTGTCTGACGCGATCATAATCTCTCTTGCCTCCGTCTCGGTCATGGCCACTTTCCTTCTTATCCTGCGGAAGCGCTATGATGAGAAGCCAATCTTTTTCATCTATTACCTGTTCCTCATATGCTTCATTTTCTTAGGAGGTTTGGGAATTGTTCTCTCTTGAACACGCGGATTCCTTTTCGTTAAGTTTAAATACTACCCTTCTTAAGGTGGAGGAATATAATCATATACTAAAAAGGGTGGTTTTTGTTGAGGCATAGGCACGCACGTATTTTTAGCTTTCTTGCTATCGTGCTCGCAGTATCCTTCTTCCTGATCCCTGCCGCGCTCTCGTTGTGGGGTGGCGATGATGGTGACGGTACTGACATCTACGATGCTTCTAACTGTTATGCTTCTGCTTCGTTAGGATCTGATGGCAAGGTAACTCTCGGGAGCGGCAACACTGATTGTGAGGGCAGTGTGCTCGCTGATATTTTTGTCTACGCAGCGATATACAATTCTTCACGATCAAACTTTGATGCCGCTGCCTTTAAGAGCGGCATCTTGAAAGGTGGCTGCGGCGGAAGGTCTGGGTGGTCTGTTTTGGATGAGAAGGAGATCTCTGTTGCTCCTAACTCTGATGAGAAGCATTACCTGATTCTCTGCGGCTGGAAGCCAGGCGGCAGCACCGGCCCAAGAGTGTCTTCTGCCGGCCGATACGAAGGCGCTTTCAAGCTTAGCGGTCCTCCATGTGCAACTGGCAAGCAAAGAGGCTGGTATTATAGCCAGGTCTCGAGAACAGCTTATTCCTTGTGCGTCGGCTACAAAGGGACTACTTATCCGTCTGCTTTTTGTGACGGTGACTTTGTCTGCACTGAGAGTGATGGTGCTGCTTGTTCTGACTGCGCTGCTTGCGCTGCCAAGGCGACTGGCTACGTGGCCGCGCCAGAGGGTGAGAGTTTAGAGGCTAACAAGGAGAATGTAAAGGAGTGTCAGGGCGACTATAACTTGCCGCTTGATCCTTCAAGGGGCAGGTGCAAGTGGTGTCCTGTTCCTTATTATTCTGCTAACCCTGAAAAAGAGCAGCCCATCGTCGCTGCGAGAGGTAGTTATGACCGGAACGCGTTTGGCGCAGGCATCTCTTTCCCCTACTTGCTTCCTTCCGGCAGCTACAGCACTAGTGCTGTCGAGGAGGCGCGTGGCGGTTGCCTAGACATCGGCGTGGGCGATCCTTTTAACTGCGGCCTCTGCGGCTGGGGCGAGGAGATCACTGACGAGAGCCAGCTGAAGAAGGGTCATGAATTGACTGAAGGTTTTTGCCTTGACAGTCACGGTCTGAACGGAGCTATAGACAAACAAGTTCCTATCTGCGCACAGGAGGGTCAGTCTGGCTTCTGGAAGTGCGGCCGTGCTGACGCTAACCGTGAGGCTTCTGATAATCCCTGGTTTGCCACTTTCAAGGGTTCTGTGAACCCTTCTTTCTTCTACACTATAGAGACTGACGATCAGGGCGGCTGGAGGTCTGTTGTCGTCAACGTCACTGGCAATACCATTCCAGGCATCGGCGGAGGAACTATGCCAGGAGGCACGCCTCCGGGTGGGTCAGGAGGATCTTGCTCTGCCGCGTGTGATCAACCAGGGGCTCCAAGCTGCTATGTTGAGGATGATTCTTGCGAATCAGGATATCATGCTGATGTCAGCCGCAGTTACTGTAACGGTAACCAGGATTGCACTTGTGAATGCAAGAGCGATGGTGGCGGAGTACTACCTCCTGCAGGCGGTGGAGCCGCCGCCAGCAACACTACCAACGGCACGCTATTCTCTCCTAACGAGACTGGCTACACTTACGGCGGCAGCTTTGATGATTACGAGTACGCTTGCCAGCAGCAGGCTGGTCCTGACGCCATGTTTGATGACGAGCTTGGCTGCTGCGGCGGTGGCAAGTATCGTGAGGGCAAGCAGAATGAATGCGAGATCACTTCCTTGTGTGATGGTGAGAGGTGGCATAATACTAATGATCCTGACCAGTTGGGTGAGGTATTCTACCTTCCAGAGGATGCTAATATGCCTTTCCCAGTCTATAACAAGGGTGTTGGTAAGCCTTTCACCATATGCTCTGATAAGGAAGAGGAATTGACTATCTCCAGGCTTGGTTGCGGAGAGGCTGAAGGCGGCGGCGTTGGTTGCGTAGGCAAGTACTCTTCGTTCTCAGAGGAGTTGTGCTGTGATGCCAATGAGTTCTGCGGCTTTTCAAAAGATAAGCTTGCTGGTCAGATGATGCGTGGCGGTGCAGGGATTGATTATCAATGCCCTTTCGAGTTCTACTTTGAGGTCGCAAACGCTGTTCCTGGCGTTGGCATGACCTGCAGGATGCCTGGCACTCACAAGAGAGAGACCCAAGACACGCTTGATCTTCCTTATGATCCCCATCCTCCATCCGGGGCTCAGGTAAGTGGCGACTTCCTGGACCACACTAGCGGGGTGTTGTTCTGTAATCCTGGCGGTTATGTGAGTGAGGAGATGGAGCCGACTAGCCAGATGTGGGGGCATGCTTACCTGATCGAGAGCGAGACTGCAGGCGCTTCCAAGGCCTTCCCTTTCGACGAGGGCGAGAGCGAAGTCGCTGCCGCCGCCACCAGTGCCAGGTGCCCTAGCGCGATTGCCATGCCCTGGCTTTATCCTGGAGGCAAGTTCACAGACGTCACGATTATGCCTTGCCCGGGCTTAATCCCGATTACTGTCGAGTCCACTGACTTCTACGCCGGCCCCTTCGGCAGCACTGCTGACAGGATTGCAGGTACCTGCTTCAAGAGGAGGGAGGGCGCGGAAACGAGGGCTCCGCTTTACGGCGCATTCACGCTCCTTGACTACGTCAGCGGCAGCAAACCTTGGTTTGAGTATTATCCTGTTGCTGGCTACGGCTATGTTTGCTATCATGACCTCGAGGCTCAGCCTTATCCTGCTCCTGACGGCGAGTCCAACGCTTTCGTTGGAATCTGCTGCGGCAATGACGGCTGCGCGAACCTGCCTGCTAAGCAGAACGGCTTGTTGGATGGGAGGGGTGCTAAGGAATTCCAGACTGGAGAGTTCGTTGTCAGGATTTATGGCGGTGGCTGGAATGGCAAGTGGCGCAAGGAATGGGCTGATTCCTGGAAGCGGGTCTATTGCAACTCGACCGGCGGTTGGTCTATAGACTTAGATATGGATTATGATACCTGCGTCGCCGCAGGGAAGATTTGGACTGGAACGCAGTGTTGCTCAGAAGGAGGAGATGAAGGAGATGCTGTGAGTAGTGCCCTGACTAAGACAGAGTACTATTATGATCCTGGCGGAAAAGGAGTGTGCTTTGATGCCGAGTTCAAGCCTAATGGCGGGTTTATCACTAATAACAATCCTGCATCTAAGAGCGTCTTCGTATCAGGAGGAGAGTACTTCGGTTGCCTTGGTGATGGCTGGAGGCCTGGTACTGGCGAGTATCCTGGATATAACTTCGAGGTTTCCTCTTATGCCCTGGACTTTGTCAAGGGCAAGAACTTTGAAGTCGCAACCCACATAGATAACTTGTGGGGTCATTATTATGATGGCAAGCCAAACGAGGCATTCCCCTTGGGGAATATGGGTTTGGGCACTGCTTACAGTACCAAGAGCGGCAGGATAATAGTTGCGTGGCTTGAGGGAAATGACGCGAGGGTGGATGCGCCAACCCATTCTGAACAGACAGTAGTCTATGCTTCCTTGCTCTCTAAGAACGGCTCTATGATAAAGGATCATTTCAAGGTCGGAAATTTCGAAGCTCTTCCCTCCACAACTTTTGACGGTCGCGGCGGCCTCAAGGTGGCGTATGATGAGGAGACTGACACTTTCCTTGTAGTGTGGACCACTAACCCTGGCCTGAAGGCGGCTTATGTGAAGCCGGATGGCACTGTCAAGCCAGAGTTCCGGGTGACCTCTGAGTCTTGCGACTTCGATGCTAACAGGCTCTCGTCTGGCAGGATGGACTTTAGCAAGAAAGCAGGCAAGTACGTCTTGGTTTGTTCTAAGGAGGCGAAAGTCATCAGAGATGGTATGGATGACATCCCTTCCTACAGGGTTGGTGAGGGCAGTCCTGTCTCTGCTTTCCTGATAGATAGGGACGCTCACGTCCAAGGGCCATTCTCTGTCGGAACTGGCGTGCTATCATCAGCAGCCGCTGGGCCTGATAATTTTGTGATAAGCTGGCTTTCCACTTCAAGTTTCAAGGCTAAGGTCTTCGATTACAACGGCGTGGCTGTCTCTCAGGAGTTGCTTGTCGGAAGCACGACGAACACGACAGACTTCTCTGGCGGAGTCGCGTTTAATCCGACCGCCAACACATACCAGCTATTCTTCACGAGTCCCGCCCTTAAGATGAGGACTGTCTCTGTGAACGCCACGATGGGCCCTGTAAAGAACGGTCCTAACCTGAATAAGCCTGTTGTCCTCGGACTCACTTACAGCCCTGTGAGGGACGCGTTTTACGTCTTATTGTGGAGCAGGAGTACTATCGGAGTCCTTTCCTTGATGCAGGTAAGGTCCGACGGTACCTTAATGGGGCTATATGATATCTCTCAGCTCTCAAAGACCTCTTGGCATCTCCTTGACGATACTGATGAGACTCCTTCAAACTCCTCTTCTAATTCATCTGCGAACGAGACAGGAACTGATCTTAATTCCGATGAAGGTTATGCTGCTGGCGATTCTCTCAGGCTCAGGTATGAATTCTCATCCATCACTGACGTTGAAGGGATTCCTTTCTCAGTCTTCTTCAGGATGTATGAGGGTGGGGTGCCTGTTAGTAAGAAGCCGGATTATCTTGCGCCCGGAACCAATGTGCCTGTAGTGTACGGTCCTTTTTCCCAATTCGGTGGAGCAGTCCCTGTGGAAGCTAAGGTATGGACTTCAGTATCCATGGCTCCTCGCAACAAGGAACTTCCGCTTGGAGAGCTCATCAACTACTTCCCGGTCTGCACCCAGGTCGACATGCCTGGTAAGGGTAACGCATTCTGTGATTTAGATGCTGACTGGAAGAACCCGACCAGGTTTAAGGGTTCGACGACCGACAGGTCTCACTACTCGTCTGTGCCTCCTGAGCTATACGAGTATATGAAGTCCAAGATCACCAATGGTTCTTTCGTGATGACCGCTGCTTGCTGCTCTCCTGGCCAGTGCTGGGATCCGTTGCAGGATAAATGCATATTCGAGCAGAAAGGCTTCTCTGAGTATTACCAGCTTCCTGATTCGAACGTGACTTACAAATGCCAGAACGGCGAGTGGGGTATTCTTGGCGGAGAGAGATACACGCCTGATGGTTGCACTAGTGGCTTCTGTCCGCAGGACGGCCAATGCCTGTTCGATCCTAAGGGTTCTCCTTTCCAGAACGGAAATGTCTCTTTCGGTTCCAGGCCTCAGTGCATCAACAGCGGCCAGTTCTACGGTGACCATCACTGCTTGAACGGTAGTTGGAGCAGCCGTACGCGCCTCGCAGCAATCACACTCTCAAGGATGCTCAAGTCTGACCGGGATGAGTTCGTGCTTTCCTGCGGCGAGCCAGAGGACTTGTTTATCAGGAGCCAGAACTTTGGCCAGATAAATTCTGTCTGCATACTTGACCTCAAGCCAGGGAAGAGCGATAATAAGAGGATTTTTGCGACTAGCCTGAATCAGGAGTTCGAGCTTCCGCCTGGCAACGAGAGCGATCTTGGCAAGGATTACTGGTACGCGCTCAAGC
>JAFGGS010000007.1 GCA_016930415.1 Candidatus Woesearchaeota archaeon
GCCTAAACTACAAAACACCACACGAAGTGTGGCAAGAACTAAAAACGGAAGCAGTTTCGTGACCGGAAGCAGTTTCGGGACAACACATATCGCTTGTTCATTAGCAATCTTTAAAAACCCTTCTTGTATCCTCGCTTATCGAGGTGGATGAACGCTTGAGGAGCAGGATTTTTGTCTTGGTCATCTTGTCTTTGCTTATAGCTGGCGCTCTTTCCGTGGTTGCCTCAGCGGCGGACGATGGGTTTGTGTGCGCAGTCTATTTCACTGGCGCTGGTTGCCCTCACTGCGCGAATGCAAAGCCTGTCATTGAAAGGGTCGTGAATGAGACCCCGAACCTCATCCTGGTGAAGTACGAGGTTCACAACATCCCTGAGAATGCTCCCCTCTTGAGCTCTTACGCTGGCGCTTACGGCATCTTTCCAGGCATTCCCCTAATAATATTCGGAAAGGATGATTACTTGCAGGGCGATTCTGACATAATCAATGGATTTAAGAGCAAGATTGATTCCATGAGCTCTAACCCTTGTCCTCTTCCTGATGGTTCTTCTGCGTTCTACTCTGAGCTTTCGGCTGGCGACCTTGTGGGTAAGCTTGATTACTTGGAGTGCGGCGTTGGAGGTGCGATGTTTGGAGGGGCTTCTGTCTTGAACGAGAGTTGCCAGGAGCCTGGGCCTGGTGTCGAGCTCACTTTGGTCAAGGTGCTTTCCTTGGCGTCTGTTGACGCGATCAATCCTTGCGTCTTTGCAATCCTTCTCTGGATTTTGCTCGCCATCCTGACTGCTAACCCTGACAAGAAGAAGAACGTGCTCTGGGCGGGCCTCGCGTTCGCTTCCGCTGTCTTACTGCTCTACTTCATATATGGGATCATAATCGTGACTTTCTTCCAGCTCGTGCAGGCTCTCGTCTCTGTAAAGGTGATTCTTTACAAGGCAATGGCTGTCTTGGCCATCCTCCTTGGTGTGGTCAACCTGCTGGATTATTTCAGCTACGTGCCTGGTCGCGTGGGCAGCGAGATGCCTCTCTTGTTCAGGCCTAAGGTCAAGAAGATCGTGAAGAGGGTGACTAGTCCTTGGGGTGCTTTTGTCGTGGGCGGCTTCGTGACGCTTTTCCTGCTGCCTTGTACTATAGGGCCTTACATCATCGCCGGCGGCATATTGTCTTCTCTTAATTTTGTCAATACTTTGCCTTGGCTTTTCCTCTATAATCTCATATTCGTGATTCCTATAGTCGTCGTGGTCTTGCTGGTCTACTTCGGAGTGTCGTCTGTTGAGAAGGCTTCGGGCTGGAAGGAGAGGAATATAAGGTACATCCATCTGGTCGAGGGCGTGATCACGCTTCTCTTGGGCCTTGCCATGTTGTTCGGCTGGCTTGGGCTGTGAGCTTTGCTCTTTCCTTCTCTTATCTTGCGCTAGAAAGGAGGTCTTTGTTCTATGACGTGATCATTCAGGTTTAGCATGGTGATAGTCGGGATGAAATTCATCATCAAAGAAATTATCTCTTTCAGGTAGAACAGGAAGATTAGTTCCACCTTGTGGCTGCTTATTATGAGTTTGTTCAGGTCCTTCTCGCAGGCCAGCAGCTTTTCCATGAAATCTGCGCAGGCTGGTGTCGTGTACTTGTAGATAAGTTTCTCCTCCTCCCTGAAGAGCGTATTTATCATCTTAAGGATGTATATGCAGTCTTTTCTGAGATATATCTTCTTATCGGATTCAGAAGAGAGATATGCGCATATCTTCTTGTATACGTCTCCAAACAGCTCTAGGTTTTCCAATAGTGCGATCTTGTACACCGTCTCTGCGGTGCTGCCGTACTTGCTCTTCAGGATTATCCTCTCGCAGAGCATTATCATCTGGTCTGCGTTATCATGTAGGTATCTTAGTTCCAGGAGTTCATCATATTTCTTCTGATTTATTAGCTCGTAGATGTTGTCTGTGTATGAGAATAATATTGTGAAATTTCTCTTTATGAGGCTGTCCAGGGACCTCTCGTCGTCTGTGGACATGCTCTTTATTATGCAATGGTTCTTATCTTGTTTTATTATGACATAGCCTGAAAGTTTTTGCCTTATGGCTTGGATTATGGCATTGGCGGAGTTCTGATGCGGATAGTATATCGTCAGCTCGTCTATCCCTATCTTGAAGAAGGCTCCGAGCACCCAGTTTATTATTTTTGCATTGTCGCTGCTTATGCAGAATTCGGTCGTCTCGTGTTTCTTTGATTCGCCTGCTGATATCTCCAGGACATTGTCGTTCGGGGTCAGGTTGAGTAGGTCTTTTGCCTTTACTCCATACTTCCTGGTCCAGTCTTTCGGCAGGGTGATTGTCAGGGTGTCGTTACCTTGCTGTATCACTCTCCTTTGTATGATCTTCTTTTGTACGGTCTTCTTCTGCATCCTTCTAAGTGATATTTTCGGATTTTTAAATGTTACGAATATCAATATTATTCACTAGTATCAATATTGAAATCGTTTATATCTTGGCTTTGGTTGTATGCATGAAAGATGATGCGAATCCTATTGGTATCGCCCTATAACGACAAGCTTCGAGCGGGACAGTATCTATCACCTCCTCTAGGAATATATCGAATCGCCTCATACATAAGGAGTAAGTTCTCCACAAATGATGTGTCAATAGATGTGCTTGATCCGAATATAGAAGGGATAGATGAACTATACAGGAGAGCAGAGGAGACTCGTTATGATATAGTGGGATTCAGTCTCTTATACACGACTTATGAATTTGACCTCAAGATAATCTCGAGGATAAGAGAATTGTCACCGGCCAGCCTTCTAATAGCAGGAGGTCAGGGGGCTGTTTTCACCATCAGATACCTTCTCAAGAACACACCTTTGCAGGTCATATGCAAAGGTTTTGGAGAATTCGCGCTGGAACAGATGATACCTAGGATCATCAAGGCCAGAGGGGATAAATCTAGGATGAACCTATCGACCCTTGACGGGATAAAGGGTCTTGCATATGAGGTTGAAGGAAAGATGACGTTCACCGGATTCAGAGAGCCTTACACCAGCGAAGACTTCAGTAAGATATCGCTCTCAATAGACTTCAAGCAGATACCTTTTGAGAAGTATTGGAGCCACATGGAATCATTCTACTCGGATGAGCACTTAGAGATGATGTGCAACGATAACATGCTACGGACGATAAGGCTGGTCACTAGCAGCCATTGTCCGAGGAAATGTGCCTTCTGCTCATCCACGAACTTTCTGGATTCTCCTGGAAGGCCACACCCCCCTCTGATGCTCTCACCAGAAGACATACTGACGCTCACGAGAAATGCAGTGTCGGCTCATCCATCAGTTACTGCGATATATTATTGCGACGACGATTTCCTTCAGGACAAGGAAAGGATACTGGAATTGACTCATAGGATCAAGGCTGACAGCAAGCTCAAGAATCTCAATTATTTCTGCCTCGGAAGGATAGATAACGTGAGGCCGGACATACTTAAGGAGATGAGAAGCGCTGGCTTCAAGTTCATAATATATGGGATAGAATCATTCTCAAACCGTCTTCTTAAGGAGATGAATAAGGGAGTTGCAGGTCCTGACCCTTCGGGCAAGACAATCGAGCTTCTGCGAGAGACTATTTCATCAGGGCTTACTCCCTTGATGAACCTTATACTATTCTACCCTACTTCCAACAAGAGCGACGTGGTGGACACTATAGAGAAGGCGACTTTGATGGTGGCTGCGGGCGCAAGAGTGACTGTCTATCCTCTCGTGGAATACTATCCTGGTTCTAGGATTGCATATGATAACTCCTTCTCACGGTCTTATAAGTCTGTGATGATTTCAGACTTGAAATCAGCCTTCATACCAGAATATGTTCTTCCGGCAGATAGCGAGATATCAAGCCTTGCAAAGGACGCGATGGAGCTGAGGAAGGAAGTTCTGCAGGAGATAATCCTGAAGCATAACTGGAAAGGGGTGGCGCCTCACCCAATCTATTCATTGGCATTGTTCGTAGCCACCTACAGGCTGATGAAGATTAACTACAACCATATAACTTCGCTCATAGATGAGCTCATGAGGCCATCTTATTCTCTTCAACAATCAAAGGAGGATAATATGAAAACTCTGGTTTCGTCATGAGAATGAGACTATGAGGATTCGCACTAGATTTCAGGGGTGATTTGATGTATACTAAAGGTTTCGGATCTGAAGAGGAAGCGAAGTTTCCAAATATCGTGAACATATGCGTGCTCAGAGGGGCTTGTCCCTGCTCGTGTGTGCATTGCCCTGTAGGGTCTCATGAGATCGCAGGCAGAACTGATTTTTTCGGCAAGGAAGTCATAGACTTAAAGCTATACAAGAAGATAATAAATGAGATTTCTCAATATCCTCATTCGACGGTCAGGATACATTCTGTGGGCGAGCCGCTTCTTTGGCCAAAGCTGATTGAGGCCCTTAGATATGCGAAGGGAAAGAATGTCAAGACATGGGTATTTACAAGCCTGGTCACGACCAACCAGGACCGGATTGAAGGCCTTGCAGAGTATTCTGATATACTTGAGATATCTCTCAACAGCATAGATGCAGAGGATTACCTTGAGACCAAGGGAACAGACAGCTTTGATCTCGTGACAAGGAATATCAAGTTTATTTCAGAACTCATCAAGAGGAAGAATCTTGGGACGAGACTGTTGCTCAGCAGGGTCCAGAGTAAGGATAAGCAGAAGGACTCGAGGTTTGTCGAGTACTGGCAGGAGACTGGCTTTGCAAAGGACTGCTTCATAAGGAGTTATCATGACTACAATGGTGTTCTCACAAAGGACAAGAGTTCAAAGAGGAAGATATTCCCTTGCAGGGTCCACTGGGCGAGGTTCAATATAGACACGAATGGGGATGCAGCGGTATGTTTCAACGAGCTTTTCAAAGGTCCTCGCGTCGAGAAGTCCCTTGTCTTGGGTAACCTGAAGAAATCTAGCATAGCCGAGATCTGGCAGGGGGAGATGATCAATAAGATCAGGGAGGCTCAGCTAACGGCTGATTATGATCGGGTTGATTTCACTGAGAAGCTTCCTTGTTTCAACTGCACTTACTGCCAGCCTATGTTTGGTAAGAATGTGACCAGCGAGCACCAGATAAAGGTGCTTGCTAAAAGCAGATAGCTGTGGGGATTGATGATATGAAACAGTCTTTAGCAGGGAATGATAGCGGATTGATGATTGGGCCTAAGAATCGCTATAAGCTTCGCGAGGAACGGGAAGGTGCATCTCTCTTCGATACCCAGACCTGTTCAACTGTGCATGTATGTGAGAAAGATTACCTTGACATTCTCCGGTATACTAGTGAGAAATATTCCTTCCTGTTCAAGAAGGGGGAATACGGCGAAGTTGTGAGAGGTTTTGATCATTTCAGGATTGCTTCAAGATATACTCTTCCAAAGGATGCTCTCAGTGCCCCTTCAAAGGTTTATATTGAGATTACTAGAAGATGCAATCTTAACTGCAAGAACTGCTATAATCGCAGCAGCAGGGAGGATTCTGAGATACCTTTTGATAAGATCAAATCCCTGATCGACTTATTTGCCCAGAAAGGAGTGTTCGAGTTCAGGATTACTGGCGGAGAGCCGACGTCTCATCCGAAGCTCTTTGAAGTGATAAAATACGCGCATCAGGCTGGCCTGGTGGTTTCTCTTTCCACCAATTGTATATTCTCACCGGCAATAGTCCAGAAGATAAAAGATTCTGGAGTGAAAACTATCATTACCAGCCTTGATGGCGACAAGAAGTACAATGATTCCATCAGGGGTAAAGGGACTTATGACGTAATATTGAGGAACCTTGCTGACTTGAGGATGGACAAGAGTCTTCTTCTCAAGGTGAACATGACCCTTGACAAGAAGAACTACAAGATGCTTGAGACAGTCTCAAAGGTGTGTGCAGAGATAGGGGTCAATGTCATTAACACAAACCCTCTTAAGCTTACTGGCAGGGCTGATTCCAGGTCAAGGAAGACTCTCTCGAAAGAACAGATGTATGCTGTCGTCAAGCAGGTTTCAAGGATAAGGAAGAAGTATCCTGTCAAGGTCCAGACATACTTTGATATAATTGATGAGTCCTGTTCCTCTTCTAAGGAAGTGGTCTCTTCTTTGTTCAACAAGGTTAGCTGCGCTGCAGGTATCGAAGTCGCTGCCGTGAATCCTGCTGGCGATGTGTATGGGTGCGTCGTGAGTCCTGGAAGCGGATATGGACTTCCTGTTGACAAGAAGCTTTTCGTGGCCGGTAACCTTGGGAGTGATGATTTCATGAGCATCTGGCTTGATTCCTCGCGATGGGTCGCTTATCGCGATTTCTCGGTGAATAAATGCAAGGATTGCCTCTCCTGCAAGCATTATTCCAAGTCTTGTTTCGGGAATTGCATCGTTACGAGCTATGTCCATAATGGTCGGCTAGACGCGCCTGACCCATATTGTTTTGCAGGGCTTTTATAGATTATTTGGGGGTATGTGAATATGAATCCTAAGCTGGTTGCTGATGTCAGACCTGAGCCTGTCGCTTTGTACGGCTCTGAGTATGATCTTAAAGTCCATCTCAAGGAGAGCTGGGATCGTTTCTTGAGAGAGAATGGGTGGTGGAAGCCGTCAGAGGTCAGGACTGTTTCCAGTCCAGGCGCTAGATTCTCTTTCGACGTTTATTTCAACCAGTCCAAGCAGGATTATTTTGCAAAGAAGAAAGAGTCTGAGTCAAAACCAGAGCCTAAAGACAAGAAGATTGCTTTTTCCGGAAGGTTTGACAGCTCACGCAATATATTTGACTATGATCACTTCGTCGTCTTTCCTTCAATAACCCCTATCATCGAGAACCATTTCATTCTCGTTCCAAAGGAGATCCGTAAGGAGATGCGCGCAGAGGATTTAAGCTCTCTCATCACGTTCAGTAGGCATTCGGGCCACAAGGTGTTCATCAACCTTGCGGGGAGCGGAGCGAGCGAGCCTACACAGTTCCATGCTCAGGCAGGGCCTTTTCTCTACCCTCTCTGGGATGATTATTCTGGCTTTATGTATGAGCGTATCGACCCTGTGTTCTCAAGGATAGTAGAGCCTCATTATGGTCTTAGGATAGATCTTGATGCTGTTGGTTCTGGAACTTCTCATGATTACAATAGGATACTTGATGATGTGATCCGCCTTCAGGATTTCACTACTTTCAACGCCGCAATCTTTGGTGAGGTGTTATATTTGTTTCCCAGGGTGAGGGAAGTTCCTTACTTTAGCGAGTCGTGGAATTTTGCAGGCCAGGAGATGGGTGGCCTCTTCTGCACTAGGAACCGGAAGGATTTCCTGAGTCTGGACTGTGAACAGATAAGGATGGGATTGAAGGATGTGACTTTCTACGGAAAGCTTGGCCTTCAGAGATTATTTGAGTCCTACCTCCATATCCCTTGTGATGATCCTGTCTTTCCGGATGATGAGGGGACTGCCTCTGGGGTGAACAGGTAATATGGTAAGAAAGCTTTATCAGGAATACTTTGGAGGAGAGCTCTTTGATTCACAGAACCCGAAAAACAGGGTGCTTATGAGTAGGTGGCAGTTTCTTGCTGTTCGCAAGATCCTCAGGAGGGAGCCTGTCTCTCTTGATGCCATCTTATCTGATCTTCCTGGTTATTCTTCGGACGTTATCCCTTCCTTCCTTGAGGATGGTGGCTCTGTCAAGCTTAATGCAGTGACTCCGAATCCTTCCGCCCTTAGTGATTTCTTATCTCTACTCAAGCGAAAGGGTTATCTCTCCCCTGTCGATGAAAGACTGGTTGTTGATCAGGATCTTCCATTGAGAAGACGAGTGGCTATCCCTAAGCTTTCTGGCCCCAGGGGCGCTTTTCTTGAGATAACGTCTGCCTGTAACCTTAGATGTGCTACTTGCTATAATGAGTATGCTCGGTCTGAGCCTGGCAGGAAAGTTATGTCTCAGGATGATATGTTATCTGCATTGAAGCAGCTTGATGATCTTGGCGCAAACCATATAGCTCTCACTGGAGGGGAGACTACTTTGGCTCCTGGTTGGTTCGAGATAGGAAGGCAGGTCAAGGATTATGGCATGGCCTTGAGGTTCTATACCTGCGGTGTCTATCCTGATGATAAGAGGAGTGACATACTTCAGGGTCTCGTCGCTCTCTCTCCTGATGAGATCAGGATCACTTACAACGGTCTGAAGGGTCTGCATGATTTGGTCAGGCTCTCAAAGCATGGGAATGGGACTTTTGATGATATCACGATGACCGTCTCTGACCTTCTTTCAGCTGGCCAGCGTGTCAAGCTAAACTACATCATCTGCAAGGAGAACCTTGGTAATCTCGGGGGTTTCTTGTCATTTGCAGATTCGCTCTCTCAGAAGCATGGTGTTCCTGTGCCTGTGAACATTGGGCCATTGCGTTCCTTTGGAGCCGCGGATGGTTCTGATTTGATATCTGTTCCTTCTGCCTTAGACATATGCCTTGCGAACACTGTCGTGGAAGCTTATAGGTCTGGCCGTGGAATGAGCATCGCGACTGTCTTTGATTGCTTACATCCTTCTGCGGGGGCTAAGCGCGACTCTCAGCTTGAAAAGATATCATCTACTCCTCTTCCTTATCTTAGTCAGGGCTGCGGACTTGGAAGGACTGGCTTTAGCATAGGTTATGATGGGTCTGTGCAGGTATGCGGGATCATGGGTCATTCCTTGAATAGATCTCTTGAGAAGATCTTCCGTGAGCGCGCATCATTACTGTCATCTGCTGGCTTGTTTCATGAGGATTTCTCTTCTGGCAGGTTCAGTAACGTGCTTCAGGATTCCATCGAGGATATCTGGTTCAAATCTCCTCTCATTGGTTTCTTTCAGGCTTTCTATAAGAAGGAGCAGTGCGAGCCTTGTGATCTTTACAGGGTCAGTTGCCAGGGCATCTGCCCTGCAATGGCTCTTAGGGATTCTGGTGACTTGAATGGTAAAGATCCTTCCTGTCCTCTCCCTTTTCTTAGGTGAATTTAAAAATGACTGCTGCTTCCCCTGTTGTGATGATTGGTACTGTCGCAATGGAGCAGTTAGTGTCTTTGTGTGAGCGGTCCTATCCTAGGCATAACCTCGAGGGTCATCTCTTGCCTGTCGTGAGGATAGCTGAGATGCTTGCGAAGAGGCATGGTGCTGATGAGGGTATTGTTGTGCCTGGCGCTTATCTTCATGACATTGGGCGGGTGAAATTTGATTACCTGAAGGTCATCGGGATAAACCATGACTTGTCAGGGTATCATTATTCTAGATTCTTCCTTAAGCGTATTGGGGTCTCTCCAGAGCTTGCTGAGAGCATATCTAGGACTGTCCTGACTCACTCAGGAGATTGTGCTCATGCACCTTCCAATATTGAGGAGGAGATCGTGATGAACGCTGATGCAGTGTCGCATTTCACAGAGTATCTTTATCTCTTATCCATACGTTATTCTAATAACGGACTGAATCTTCGGGCGGCTAAGGATTGGGTCTTGAAGAAGCTTGAGAAGAGCTACACCACTAAGCTTACTTTGCCTGGTGTAACTGAATTTGTGGAGGATTTTTATGACAGGGCGAAAAAAGAGCTTTCACCAGATTCAGGGTTTGTCCTTCTTAGTGATAGGATATAATGAGGCGCATCATCTTGCAAGATGCCTTGATTCTATCGCTTCGCAGGATTATGGCCCTAAAGAGATAATTTATGTTGATAGCTCTAGCGCTGACTCCTCTGTTTCCATCGCTGAGCGCTTTGTTGATAAGATCTATGTTGTTGATTGCCGCGGCGCTCCGTATGCCAGGAACTTCGGTGTAAGCAAGGCTTCTTATGATTTGCTTGTGGTGGTAGATGGCAATTCAACGCTTTCTGCGGGCTCTGCAGCAGAGGTTGTGAGGGCTCATTCAGAGGGTTATGATTTGGGTCGTTTTGCGTGGGGATCTTTTGAGCCTGGGCTGAAGAATAGGGTTGCTGACTTCTTATTGGGGCTGCCTAGCTATCGTGGTTGGCAGGCTTTCTCTGTCACGAAACCGATTGTTGTGGCAAATCCTTTCTTTGAACTGAAGGGAAGCCATAATGATGTAGGTGCTTGGGCGTTCTCTCTTGGGCCTGGGGTGAGCGTTAAGCGGCTACATTCTGTCAATTACAGTTTTAAGGAGTCTTTTAAGCGCAAGGGATATTCTAGAAGCGTTGCTGATTGGTTGCTGAGATGAACGTGGCTTCTTTATTTTGTAACTACTGTTTAGTAGTGTAAAAACCGAAAGCTTTATATATTAGAAATGCCGCTTAACTAATATGGCACTAGAACGGACTGCTGAACGCGAATACAAAGGCCTCACGCCTGTAGAGAATGCTAAGCTAAACCACGCAGTAGACGTCTCCTGCTTCCTGCACGACGCAGACAGGATGGGCTTTGCAGGCTCTGGAAGGTTCCAGTTTCTAGATGAGAAAAGGAAGCTGTTGATGGACTACTTCCATAAGTTTAACTTTAAAGGGAGGGACTATTTGGGAAACCCAACTGACGTCCCAGATGAGAAGATAGGCGGTAGGTTCGAAGGAGTCTACGCTTCTTATAACAAGAAAAGATCAGAATACTTAAGCACTGTCTTCAGATTATCAAGAAGAATCCAGGCTTAAAAATAATCTTGAAAAGAACAAAAGAATTCTTAAGCTCAATCACTCGACAAGGACGCCATTGATGACACCTTCCTGTCCTGGCCTGTTCGTGACCCTCGCCTTGCCCTTGGAAGTGTTCACGATGGCACCCTTGGTGATTATGTTGTGCCTCACGAAGTGCCTGTCTGCCGGGTTCTCAGCCGCAGTCTGTATCTGCGCGACCTCGAACTTCTTGGTCTTAGGATCGTATATGTTGACTTTCTCAGCCGCGTAGAGCCTGGTCTTGGAACCGCCGCCCTTGGTCGGGACTGTCTTTACGTGCTGCTTCCCGATTTTCGTGTGGGTCGCGTGGCTGCCTTTCTGGTGGAGCCTCTTGGTCTTGGCGTCAGTGTACCTGCCGCCGGTCGGCTTCCTCTTTGGTTTTCCGTGAATAACTACCATTATGTCCACTCTGAAAAAAGGGTTCCTTTATAAAGTTTACTGATTAAGGAATAGCATAGACTTGCATGTGATGATGCGGGTCTTTGATGGTTCCTCAGGAAAAACAGGCTTGAGCCTTACGCATCCTTTACAAAAACATTTATAAACCACCTGCTGTTCTTCGAGTTTAAAAGCCATTTAACTTAGTTTTTAGGTGATAAATAACATGGAAATGAGACCATTGGACGCGTTAAACAAAGCGCGAGGGAAGAGAGTCATAATCGACTTGAAGAATCAAAGACAGTACGTAGGAACGCTCTCAGCATTCGATATCCACATAAACATCGTCCTGGAAGAGGCAGAGGAAAGGCAGGATGGCGAAGTCAAGAAGAAGCTGGGGACAGTCTTCATCAGGGGAGACACCATCACGATAATATCGACGCAGTAAGGCCTGCAATGACGAATAAGGAGTGATTACTCATGAAAGGAACACCAAGCATGGGAAAGAAGTCAGGGAAGAAGTCCCACATAAGGTGCAGGCGATGCGGTGAGCGAAGCTACCACGTCAAGGACAAGGTTTGCAGCCACTGCGGCTTTGGCAAGAGCGCCAAGATACGAAAGTACACCTGGCATAAGAAGAAGTAAGCTAGAAATAGGCTAAAAGCAAGCTTTTAAGCTTTTTTTTGACAAACTTTTTTAAACAGTTTTTTTCTATCCTTTATAACATGAAGATGCTTATGAAGATAGCTGACGCTAAAAGAAAGGATCTTGAGCGCCAGGGATACCGCGTTGTCGGTAATCACTCTGCTGTCAAGGTGTGCTTGTGGACGAAGAAGAGCCTGAGGGATGAAGGCACCTGCTACAAGCAAAGGTTCTACGGCATAAACTGCCATCGCTGCGTCCAGATGACGCCCGCGCTTCCGACGTGCACCTTGAGGTGCGTGTGGTGCTGGCGAGATATTGACCACACGATCCCAAAATGGATCGGAGGCGCTGATCCTCCTGGGAAGATAATCGATGAGTGCATAATGCGCCATACAAAGCTCTTGTATGGCTTCGGAGGGCTTGACAAGGCGAACAAGAGGAAATATGATGAGGCCATGAGGCCGATTCACTTCGCCATAAGCCTTGCTGGCGAGCCCACTATGTATCCTGATCTGCCAGGGCTGATAGCAGAGCTCAAGAAGAGGAAGATGTCTTCTTTTGTCGTCACTAACGGCACTAATCCTGATGTCTTGAGAAAGCTTGCTCGCAGTCCTCCGACCCAGCTCTACATCACCTTGCCTGTGCCTTCTGAAGAGGATTTCCAGAGGAACTGCTCTCCCCTGATAAAGGACGGCTGGAAGCGCATATCAGAGTCCTTGGAGGTAATGAAGGCTCTTAAGAGGAAGACTAGGACGACTATCAGGCTCACGCTTGCCAAGGGCAGGAACATGAAGGATCCTGAGAAATATGCTGACCTGATCCGGATCGCTGATCCATTGTTCTTGGAAGTAAAGGCCTTTGTATCTGTAGGATTCTCTAAGAGGAGGCTTGAGTACAAGGACATGCCCTTGCACTCCGAGATTGTCGAGTTCTCAAAGGAGCTTGCGAAGTTCCTTGGCGTGAGAATCGTTGATGAGCAGCCTGAGTCGAGGGTGGTCTTGCTTATGAGAAGGGATCTGAAGTCGCGGGTGATGGACTTTGGCACTTCCTAGTCTTGTATGTCTGCTCTAGCGCGTCCATTTTCCTTTGGAAGTTTTCATATTCTTTCCTGCTTCCTTCTGTCCTTCCTCTCATTATGGCGAAGAACGCCTGTTCATCTCTGGGAGAATATCTTTGGAACGTGCTTCTTGTTGTTACTTCCAGGCTTACTGGCTGGTATGTTCTTTTTCCGTTGCTGAACTGGTCTTTTGTTAGGTCTACGTATACTTCTATGTTCCCTTCAGGATCATTCCTGTCTGGATCGAGGCTTGTCTGTGCCAGTCCGAGGTTGCAGGTGTGGGTCCAGTTGTATGCTATTTGTTTGGGATCGCACGTCATGACTTTCCCTGCGACCATCGGCAGGTTCAGGATCCGATATACTAGTTCTGCTGATGCTGAGCAGTAGCCTGTTGGGAATGGCTGTCTTAGCGTGAATATTCTTTGTTCTTCTAGAAATCTTCTTATCTCGCGTAGTTCTGGTTCTTCTTTTAGCAGCATGATGTTTTTGTCTTAGGATTTCTTTATAAATTTTTCGATTTTGTAACTACTTGCAGGGGGTGAATTTATTTTATTGTTATTATCCTCCCTTCAGGCCCTGGATTCAAGATGATTGTCTTACCTATCTTGTCATGCTTGTAATTGTTCTCGTGGAGGTGGCCGCAGATGACGATCTTAGGCTTCTGCTTCTTGATGAAGTCAGTGTAGCTCTTTGATCCTGCGTGCTCTCCCATGATCCTGTCGACTTTCAGCTTGTAAGGCGGGCCGTGGAACATTACGACCAGTTTCTGGTCTTTCTTTCTCTTCGCCCTGATCCTCTTCTCGAAACGCTCGAACTCCTTGTCCCTCAGGGCGAATCCTCCACCCCCATATCCTACTATAAGAACCCCTTCCTGCTCGTAGAACCTCTTGTGCAGGAAGACTATGTTCTTGTGCTGCTTGCAAGCCTTCCTGAGATTGCTCTCTCCCTCGTGGTTTCCATGCACTAGGAGGAGCGGCTTTCCGATGCGGTTTAGCTCCTGCAGTATTCTCCTCATGTTGTGCTCGAAGATGGTGATGTCGCCTGCGCAGAGGACCAAGTCCGTTTTCTTGGCTTTCTTCTTAAGCCTCTTGATGATTCGCTCGTCGCCGTGCACGTCTGTGAATACAAGCAGCCTCATGGCTATCCTCCGTTAATCTCATTACTTAAGGTTTTCCTTGCAAAAGATTCATCTCTCACATCATCAAGAACTTCATGAGCTCGTAGATGAGGAACGCGGGCCAGACCAAGGCTTTTATCACGCCCCACACGCCGTTCCAGAAACCGGTCGCGGTGGTTATGTAGTAGACTGCTGCTCCTAGGAATCCTAGGCCGTACACCGCTCCTCCACTATGTGCTTGGCAGTTGTATTTTGGCTCACAGCCCTTCTCCATCCCTTTCTCTATCTTCTTAGCGATTCCTCCCGGTATCGAGATCTCGATCTTCTTGTTGCTCTCTTTCGCTTGTTTCTTTGGCATGCCTATCCCCTCCTGATGACTGGATTTGATCCTGCCTATGCCTTGAATCCTGCATTATAAAAATGTTACGAGAAAATCATGTGTTGTGATTCAGAGGCTGTAGTAGTCTTCCAGTATGATCTGGTCTAGCATTTCGATGTTCTTGACCTTGTATAGCCTTCCTTGGCTCACCTCTATTATCCTCCTCGCGAGGTTGAGGCCTGTGTCATCCAGGTTTATGCCTATCAATGAGATGGTTATGCCGGCGTCCCTGGCGATGCTAACTGCCCGCAGGGTCTGCTTCTCAGGACTCTCTCCCTTCGTGGGAAGCACGTCTGTCAGGAAGACGAGGTGCTTTGTCTCGTTAGTGCTGCCGAAGAGCTCTATCGCCTTCTCGATCGTCTTTGCAAAGTCAGTCTCTGCTCTTGACCTAATATTGGCCAGGCTGTAGATTATCCTCTGGAAGTCGAGGCTCGGCTCTACGAAGCTCTTTACCTCGTCGTTGAACACGATCAGGCCCACCTTGTTCTTCTCGCTTATCGCGCGGTACGCTAGGGCAATCCCTGCCTGCTTGCCCATCCTGATCTTCTCACCCTTCATGCTGCCTGAAGAGTCCAGGGTGTAGATTATGCTAATGCCTCTTTTTCTCGCCCGCTCGAATATCCTCAGGTCCTCTTTCTGGAGCTCATTGTGGCCTCGACGGATGGCGGTCTTGATGCTTTGCTTGACTGCGATGTCCCGATACCTTGTCTTTTTGAAGCTGGCATAGTCTTCCTTGTCGCCGTAGATATCCTTCTTCTTGTCCTTCTTCTCGCCAAGGCCCTTGAGCCTTAGCCTGTCAAGCTCCTCAGTGTACATGACTAGCGAGCTGAGCGTGAGGCCCTTGTTCGTTATCTCTCCTTCCTTGTTCACGAGCTCCTTCTCCTTCAGGCTCTTCACGTTCTCGTTGATGCGTTTCTTGAGCTCCTCCCGGAACTCAGGGATCCTTATATTCTTCTCCACAAAAGAAGGGTCGTAGCCTGAGAGCTTCCTTATCATGAACTCGCCGTAGAGCTTCTTTGCGAGCTTGTAGTCATTCACGAGGTTCTTGAACATCATGTCTGGGACAAAGCTCGACAGGTTCTGGTTTATGCTCTCGGAGAGGAGCTTCCCCTCCTCTATCGCTTCCTTGTCGTTCTCAAGGACGCTGGACATTAGCTTGTTCTCCTCTTTTTGCTTGTGGAGCTTGCCTGAGATCTCCTCGATCTCTTCCAGCTTAGAAACGCGTTCCTTGCTCTTTTCGTATCTTACCGGCTCTGTGCTACCGGTAATCACCTGGCCGAGCAGAATACTCTTTATATTCCTCGCGTATGAAATCATCTGTTGACTTGAGGAATTTGATACTGGCCTTGAGGGTTATCCTATGGCTCAATACTGAGACGATGACTTCCTGGACGTCTTGGGCCGTGACTTTCTCCCGTCCGTTCAGGTAAGCGTTGCCCTGGGCTCTCTCGTATAATCCGATGCTGGCTCTCACGCTTGGCTTCTTGTCGACGTCTGCGTCTTCCCGCAGGCTCCTTACGAAGTTGACCGTGGTCAAGAGCAGCTTCTCTGGGAATTCGACTAGCTTCTTGCCTGCCTTCTTCACGATCTCGACTTCTAGGTCAAGGCTCTCAGGGTGCTCTACGTAGACTAGGTCGAACCTGTCCAGGAACACGTCTGAGAGCGGCTCCGTGCTCTTGTCGTCAGGGTTCATCGTGCCTATGAATATGAAGTCCAGGTCGAACTCGAACGAGTAGCTGCCAATCGTGACCTTCTTCTCTTCCAGCACCTGGAGGAGGGCGTTCTGCAGCTTCTCAGAGCACCTATTCACCTCGTCGAAGAAGAGGATGCCCTGGTTTGCCTTGAATATCTTCCCTGGCGTGAAGGCCTCTATGCTAAGGGGCCCATACTTCATCGCCTTGACAGGGTCGATGTCTCCTATGAGGTCTTCTGCTGTCAGGTCAGGGCTTCCCTGAACCCTTACGAAGAGCTCTTTCCCGCCGAGCTTCTTGTGGGTTATCTTCTCCTTCCTCTTCTTCTTGTCAAGGCATTCCGGGCATGAGGGGTTGTCTGCGTAGCAGTTGAACGAGCAGCCGCACACGATCTTTTCCGGCATGATCTTCGCCACGTTCTTGGCGAGCGTGGTCTTACCTATGCCTGGCTGGCCTACCAGTATGATGTGGCGGTCCATGAGAAGGGCCGACTTGAGCTGGTCCTTCACGTTCTCCTGCCCTATTATGTCCTCGAAGTCCGTCTTCATTATGCTCTTCTTTAATTCCTCGTTCATGACTATTCACCTGTTTGCGCGCGGATTTTTTCCCTTTTTTTTCTCTCCCCTTCTCTCTATAATTGTTTCTTCATGTTATCTACGAACGTGGCGAAGTCATCCTTGTTTATGCAGGCTCCGCTCGCGTGGGCGTGGCCCCCTCCGTAGCCCCGCACGCCGCCTTCAAGCGCCTTCTCTATCATCTTCGGCAGGTCGTGCTTGGTCGTGCGCAGCGAGCACTTGTACTCGCCGTTGTATTCCCACGCTATCAGTATCAGCTTGTCAGGGTTCCTGTATAGCAGCTCGTTGCTGAGCTCTTTCGTGAACGACACGGAGCTTCCCTGGTATATGAAGAGAACCATTTGGTCCTCAGGCCTTATCTTGACTCTCTTTATCAGGGTCTCGAATTCCTCTGCAAGGCCTTGGTATTTCTTGTAGATGAACCTTCCGCCTGGGGTCTCTTGCTTCAGGATCTCATAGGGCGTTTTTATCCTGGTCAGTACCTTGACGGATTTTATAGTGTCAACGGTCTTTCCCTTGAGGTTGAACGACAGTATCCTTGAAAGCCTACCTATCTCTGTGTCATGGAGCGCGACCTCTGGCTTGTCCACGTCGGATGGCATGAGGTCAGGATATTTTTCCTTGAATTCCAAGAGCACCTCTTTCTCCGGCAGGAACCAGTCGCCGACTATCCCGCACATAGCTATCCAGAGCGGGCCTCCAAGCGCCTTGTACACCCAGTACGACGTTGGCATGTTGTCATCAGGGTCATGAATTCTCGGGTTGTAGTACTCGACTTTCTTTCTTTTCATTACCTGGTGGTGGTCGAGCCATATTATCCTCGTGTTGATCTCATCCAGAAACTCCTGGCTGACCATCGGCATATCAAGGATTATCACTAGGTCGGGAGAGTAGTCTTTCACGCTCCTCGCGAACTCCACGCTTATCTCCGGAGCACTCTTTATCGGTATTCCTTTCCCGTCCTTGACCTGGTTGTAGATCATAAGAAAGCTCGATATTCCGTCGGGGTCGTTGTCGAACAGGATGACTGGCCTCGTGCACGTGGTGAACGCTTCCCTAAGCTTTCCTATCTCTTCTTTTGTGAGTGCCATTTATCTCTCGTCTCTCCGGATCAGGATTTGTCTTTGATATGCTCTTGCCTTGTCTTAGGCTTTCTGCTTCTTGAATGTATCATTCCAGACGTCGAACTGGACATTATCTTTTGCTGATCCTTTCTTCAGAAGGTTCTTTATGGTCCTCGTCGCTATGATCGCCGCGGCCATGTGGACTGCCGGGCTTATGATCCCGACCTCTTTTATGGGTTTCATCTTGTCCAGGATCGGCTTGATCTTGTCAAGCGCTACTCCCTTGTCGGTCGTGATTATGAGTCCCTTGCTCCCTGACACCGCCGCGTAGATCAGGATGGTCTTCTTCTTGGTCTCAGCTGATATGAGCTTGCTGGTCTCCAAGTCTCCTGTCGCGTCTATCACGACGTCAGCGTCTATCAGGTATGCGTTGTTCTTCGTCAGGTCTTCGTGGAAAGTCCTCACCTTTACCTTAGGGTTTATCTCCTCAAGGTATTTCTTGGCCTGCTTCGCCTTGAACTTGCTGTGGTCCTCTTCAAGGTAGAGCATCTGGCTCGATAGCTCTGTCAGGTCGACTCGTCCCTTGTCTATAAGCCTCAGGTTTATGCCTGATCTGAGGAGCATGTGCGCGACTGTAGATCCGACGTTCCCAAGGCCCACTATGGCGACGTTCTTGTCTTCGAGTATCTTCTGTCCTTTATCCCCTATCTCTTTGAACTTTGTGTTTTGTGCGTATCTCATGAGCGAATCACCTTGTCTGAGTCATTGTCATACTTTTTGCGGTTGTCCCTCTTTTCATCGCAGTTCCTGTCACAATCGGTTGCAGATGCTGCATTTTTAAAGCATATCGAGCCGCCAAATAGTCGGGGGAGAGTGTGGTGTTTATATATTTTTAGCCCTATCATGGACAGTCGCGGGATTTAGTAACTACCATTTAGTAGCTACAAAATCGAAAGATTTATAAATAAGCGAATCAAAAAGGGTTCTATTGGGGGATTAAGATGAGCTTGCAACAAACAGACCTTGAAACAAAGCTGGAAACAAGCGAGAATGAAGGCATACGCGGCAGAAGGCGCTTCCTAGGAACCCTCCTGCGAGGCGGTGTAGGGCTCGCAGGCAGTATGGTGTTAGCCTCGTTTCCGAAAACAGCCATTTCTGCAGAACCAACTATGCAAACCTCAGCTCAGGCAAATCCTGAACTCAAAGACCTCGTCTTAAAGGACTACTCAAGCCTCACAGAAGCCCTTGGAGAGTACGCCTCCCTGAGAGAGAGCACGGCGCGGGTTGAAGGCAACCTTGTAAGTATTCTAAAAGCCTCAGAAGCTAAAAAACTTCCTTCTACAAGCCTGATCATAGAGCCGATCACTCTCAGAGATGGCTCCAAGAGGTTCATCACAGTATATGACTTCGGAGGAGAGAACGCGGCAAGCTACGCTAGTGTCTTGAAGTCTGTTAGCAGCCTCCAGCCAAAGACCATTCCTCATGCAAGGAAGAGCAGGAAAGACGCACTCCAGGCAGGAGTCTTAGACGGCACATACATCCAGCTCTCGGCCAACAGGGATGAGTCACTAGTCATGGAGGCAGTCTTGGTCCTGAGGAAGGCTGGATGCAATAACTTCACGCTCCAATACGATTCTGAAGCCGGAGAGGCTGGTATGATAAAGACCCTCATAGGCCCATTTCCGTCTGAGAGCCCACAGCAGGCTGCAGAGTATGCTGACAAGCTGCTCCTGAACGACGACGTTCTTGACATGCTCGAGAGCAACGAGCTGGGCATAGTCAAGGTGACTGCCCGTGATGGCCCGCTAAGCTACGAGTGGGTCGACGTAGTTAAGGAAGCAAAGCCGATGCAAGACATGAAGGAGAGGCAGCGTGTAAAGAAGAGGATTGCGAAGAGGAACAAGCGCGTCAAGAGATCAGGAAGGAAGACTTACAGCTTCGACGAGCTCGAGAGCATAATTCGTGGTGCGGTCGAGAATCACAACGCGCAAAGTCCAGGAAACCGGGTCGATTATGACCTGGCGAGGGCGTTCGCCTACTGCGAGTCGACGTACAACCCGCGCGCGATAGGATACAAAGTATCAGGCGGAAAGAAGGTCCCGAAAGGAAGGGGTCTATTCCAGCTGCTTCCCCAGACAGCCATGGACATGGGCAAGAGAAGCTACACCCAGGAAGAGCTGTTCGATCCCCGCATAAATTCTGATCTTGGAGTTAGGTTCATCGCATACCTCCAGCAGAGGCCCAGGATCAAGAAGGGAACAACTCCTGAGTCAAGAGCCACGCGCCTCCTTGCAGCCTACAACGGCGGAGAAAAGGCTCTTCAGCAGTCTACTGACTGCGACGGCCAGATGATCTACCAATGCGAGGTCAACAGGGGCTATCGCGAGACCAGGAACTATGTGAAGAAAGTGCTTGCCCAATACCGCGTGTTCAAGGCGGAGTCAGGAAGGAGCGCTTAGGTAAATTGTTCTTTAAGATATGATCTTTAACGATATAATCATGACTTCAGGAGGAAGGCAGAAACTTATGGATTAAAGGGAAAGGTTTAAAAACAACCTGTTTTCCCGGAAGGTTTACTATGGTCTATCATACCCGAAAATCAGGACTTAAAGCTATGCTCGGAGGAATCTTCGCGTTCTATCTGGGAGTCACTCCTGCTATGATACTCTCAAACAATGCTGAAGGAGGGCCTAGGCAGGATTCAAACCCAAAGCCAGAGGTAGCCTCTCTGGTCCCTGAGCTTAGATGGGATTCTTTCACTAAGTCTGATTACATCAAGCAGGTCGTTCCTGTCATGCAGGAGACTTTCAAGTCTCATTGGGGAGAGCGAGGCCAGACTCTTGACAGAAAGGTCACCGAAGAGGTGCTGGGCTACAACTTTGACGCTTCAGTGGAGTCAAGGACTCCTCTCATGCTCATGACTTCTCTTTGCCTCTGGGAGAGCAAGGGAAATCCTGAAGCATTAGGTGACCTTGATAAGGCACCTAATATCGCGATAGGATACTGCCAGATGCGGGTGAAGACTGCAAAGGAACTGCTCAAGGAGATGAAGGAGGAAGGCTACACTGGTCTTCCAGACCGCATAGACCCTGCTTCTTTCAGGTATGATTACAAGACCCAGGCGAGGCTTGCGCACAGGTATTTTAGGACTAGCCTTGATCGGCAGCTCTCGTTTGGCAGGAGTCCTGAGGAGGCTCGCCGTCTCTCTGTTCGCAACTACCAGAAGGGGATGTATAGTGAAGGGACTGATGACACTCCTTACTTGAGGGTTGTGAGGAGCAGATACGTCCAGCTGAAAAGGCGCATCCGCGTTTGAGAGGTATTTCTTCGAAGGAAAAACCTTTTAACTTTTCTCTCACCTCCTTGGCTTGATGAACATCAAGTGCATCCAGTGCAAGGGCCGGGAACCATCTAATTGTGGCAGGACTTATTGCCCTATAATGTCTAAGCTCTCTGCCCAGAAGAAAGTTAATGTCTCAGCTAAGCAGGACTTCTTCGGCAAGAGCCCTAACGTCTTCGTGGGAAGGTTCGGCTATCCCAACATCAACGTGGGTTTCCTCAGCGTCGAGGATTACAAGGAACATGACAATCCTCTCCTGTGGTCTAAGGAAGGATACTCGATCGACCAGGTCATCGGCCTTCGTAGCAGCCTGATAAACTCTAACTTCAAGAGCAACATAAAGAGCTTTAGTGATAGGCTAGTTGAGATGGGGCAAGAGATCGGGATGGCTAAGGACCCTGTCGACATGGAGATTAACCTCTCGAAGAAACCGGCTTTTTCCTTGAGCTTTGCCCAGGACGTCATGCCTCATGGCCCGAATATAAAGCTGAAGAAGGCGAGGATAACAGAGAACGCGAAAGTTCCAAAGGCAGTTGACAAGGCCGTCTCAGACACTGACTTGAAAGCAGGCAAGGCCCTTGAAGCGCTCTACAAGCGAGACGTCGACGAGCACTACCTGACAAGGCTGCTCAGCGTCGGCAACTTGGGTGTCAAGAGCCAAAGGAAGCTGGTTCCCACCCGCTGGTCGATTACTGCAGTAGATGACACACTCGGCAAGCAGATGATAGTTGAGATCAAGGATTATCCCTCTTATGACTACGCCGCCTTCTTCGGAGGCTATCTAGGCAACTACTACGTCGCGCTCTTCTTCCCAGGGGTGTGGAGCTACGAGCTCTTCGAGACCTACGCTGGAAAGAGCACCTGGCATGATTCTGAAGGGATCAGCGTGATGACAGACTATGAGGGTTATGATGGTCGGAAGGAGTATGCCTTTGAGACTGCCGGAGGCTACTACGCTGCAAGGTTTCCAGTCCTTGAATATCTGAAGAGGCAGCGCCGCCAGGGATCAGTCCTACTCTTAAGGTTCATAACAGGGGAGTACTATGCTCCTTTGGGAGTCTGGGTAGTGCGAGAAGCAGTCAGAAAGGCCCTTTTAGGAAAACCAATGATCTTTGACTCGCAAGAGCTCATGCTAAAATATGTTTCTGGTCTTGTGAAGAAGAAGTTTGGCCTTGACGCCTCGATTCTCCTGAAGAAGAGCAAGCTCTTAAGCAAGATGAGGACGCAGACAAAATTAACGGGATTCTAGAGAATAAAAGCAAGGAATGCTAAGAAAAATATGATAAGAAATAATTTGTCTTCTGCAACTTGAGATTGTTTCTTAGTTGCACACCCTCTTGATCTGCTTGCCGTTGCAGGAGTTGAACCATCCTTCTGATGGTGTGCCCTTGTTCATGCACTCTGCTGTGCAGCCGTTGCAGAACGCGTAGATGAGTATCTTGTCGTTCTGGTACCAGCCCTCTTTCGAGGTCCCTACGCCGTCGCAGATTGGCCTTGCGTCCATGATTTCCTCGCAGTCAGTAGGGCAGTTCTTCGGGCTCTCAGTCTCTGTGTCACACACGCCATTGCCGCACTTGGCAGTGCATATCCCTGCAATCCCAAGGATTGATGATTCCTTACGGTCAATGAGTGTCAGGCCCGAGCAGCACTCAGGAGCGTTAGGCACGACTGGGATTGTCCCTCCTTCCCTTACGCAGTCACCTGCTTCTTCAAGGACTTCTGTAGTGTCAGTGACTTCACTCTCGTACTCTCGCTCGGTCTGGCAGTCAGACGGGCAGCTTCCAGAAGCAGATTCCCTCGCTCCGCACACGCCGTCGCCGCAAGCCTCTTGCTCTCCCATTGGAGTGTCGGCCTGCTTGTCGCTCTTAGGCTGCATGCCCACGAACGCTATCAGGAGCAATATAACCACGACCGCGCCTATCGCGATGCCATAAGATGACTTGAACGTGAACGCTGGCTTTGACGCCGCTTCTTTCTTGTCTGCTTTCTTCTCAGCTTTCTTATCGATCTTCTCAGATTGCTTCTTCTTGGTTGACTTCTTCTTTTTCATGATCCACCCCCTGGTTTTCATGATTTTTTTTAAGATTCTTCCCTTGCTATGACGCTACTCAGTTAAATATCTTTTCAAAAATCCATGCTCGGAAAGGCTTCTGGCGGGGTGTGGAGTCGTCTATGAGCCTACGTGTTTATGTCATACTTTGCTCCGGGAATCGCATACATGCTCGTTCCTGTGGTCACCAGGTCATAGACCGACCAGACTACTCTGTGAGGCTCTCCTACTAGTTTGTGAAGCCCCCATCTTGAGTCTGCTTCATAGCAATTGTTGGGCACGACGAAATCGTATCTCTTTGCATCCTTGATCTCATCTATCGAGCCGTTCGCTCTCACCTCGAGTTCAGCTAGGAGTTCTCTTGTCATGACTTTTCCTTCCTTTTGCGCTCTTCTTACGAGCGAATCCAGCATCAGGTCCGGCAGGTAGCTCTCAAGCCCTGTCGGCTGGCTTCTTAGTTCTTCGAGTTCCTCTTTGCTTAGCGGGGATATGAATACTGTTGTGACGTCGATATGATCCCCTGCATACCTTGCCTTTATCAGGTCTAATCCTTTGTGGAAGACCTCCATTATCACGTGATCATTCTTCAATGCACTGTCAAGAGAGCCCCAGTATATCCTTTGCTCTGTTCCCCTGCAATCATATGCAGAGTAATCTCCTGACCCTTCAAGACCGACTCCCTCATCTCCTTCCACGCTCCTCGCAGTCTTGGTCTTCCTCACCCTGAACTGAGGCAGCTCTCTTCCTTCGGATGCAAGGTACATCGCCTTGACAGCCTCGATTATAGGTCCCTTGCCTACGCCTGATGGTCCTGAGACAACAACCAGCCGTGCTTTTTCTTCAGTTAGGTTCCAATAATTCCCATAATTACAAAAATATTCCGGGTCTTTTCTGAGCCTTTCCATCTCTGCCATGGCATCCTTTTCACTTCCTTCAAAACGAAAGATCTTGTGGACATGCTGCTCTGCTATGTTAAGGTCATTCTCAGTGCAGCCGCAACCGCAGCCAGGCTCATAATGGTTAAATTCTATCTTGTACCTTGTCATTTTATCACCCTATTCTCTTAATTCTGCTGATTCTCTCTGCATTTCATTTAATCATACTCTCCCGCAACCCATTCGCACATCTCGCCTGAGCCTATCTGTTTGCAGCCAGTGGTTTTTTCCCTTATCCTTTCATCCGAAAGATCTCTTATCTTTTCATTGCAGACAATGTTTATGTCGGCCGAGATGTGGTCATCTCCCGGAGTCGATCCTTGAGAGATGTATCCTCCGTGTAGATAGTGCGCGTGAATTGCCAGCCTCATGCCTTCTTTACTCTCGTACTGAAATGCATTACAGCTATGTCCAAGAAGATAGTCGCCATAATGCGTCTTATGCATCCAGATATTGTCATCCCCATCTGACAGCCAGATGTCCTTTATTTCACAGTTTACACTCTTGAGAACATCTTCCAGCATCGGGAATTTTTCCTTGAATTCATTTATTTTTGATTCATCCATCCACTTCACCTTTTTTTATTCATGACATGTTTTATCAATTGATGGTATTCTATCGGGTATATGTCAGTTCTCTCAGAAGCAATTTGACTATTCGGGTCGTAGTAACGCTCCCGCCTGTAAACATGAGTGGCCTTCTTGTCTTCTGCAATGCACCACTCAAAAATCATTGTTTCGACAGACGCCAATGATGTTTCCTTATTGTGTGGAAAGGTCGACTGGCTTGCTATTCCTTTTCCCGGGCAGACGAGCGTATCATTATTTCTTACTTCATACTCTATTGTGTGCCTAATTGTGGGATTTGGTTTATTGCCGGCATATTGGTTATTTGGCAGGCTGCCTATGGGAAGTGAAATCTTTTCAGATAGCCTGGCTGGATCTTTAAGGATGGCCTCCAAATCTTTTTCATCATGCATGTGGGTGACTGTTTTGCATTCATCTTCCGGAATGCGGTCGGAGCCTGGGATTTTCTCCATTTGCCAACTGTTATGATTTTCAGACTGGAACCGATCGGCTTGGATCAGCCGTTTTAGCTCCTGCTCAGCTTCCTGCCGTGACCCGGAAAAATTGAAATCCTCGTGGACATCTCCGTCGCTGTTGCAGCCGCAACCGCAGCCCGGCCACATTACTGTGTGATGTATGATGTATTCCGCCATTCTTTTTCACCTTTTGTATTCTCTTAGTCTCTTCTCATCTTCTGCGATTATCCTCTCTATCCTCTTTGATCCTGGGCAAAGTCTCTGCGTTATCCTCAGGTTCTCTATGCTGTACTCCATCTCTTCGACGTTGCCTTCTGCTTCTGCGATTGCAAAGCCGATCGTGCCCAGGTAGACTCCTGCTTCGACATTCTGGCTGTTTATCTTGAGGGCGTTCATTGCTGAGATGTAGGCGTCGATTGGCTTTTCCTGCGCCAGCTCTATGCGTGCCTTGATCGTGTGGCCGTAGTCTGAGTCTGGATCCTTTTTCAGGCCTCTTTGGCAGTATGATAATGCTTTCTTGAGCTGAGACTTGTCTCTTGAGAGGCATTCTGCAGCTCCTAAGAGGAGGTCTGGCTGGTCCGGGTACTTCTTCAGTCCGTCTTCAAGTATCTTTGTTGCTGCATTTATGTCGCGGAATCCCTCGTAGAACACCTTGGATTGGTATGTTATCCATTCGAGTTCGCTTGAGAACTCGTGCCTGTCTTTGAGTCTTGTTGTCTCTTCTGTTTCCAGTTCTGGATTCTCCCTGTCCCATGGTAGCATCGGTTTGTCAGTCATTTGTTTCACCTCTGTTTCGGTGTGTCTTATATCGTTATTAGTTGCTTGAAGAATATCTATTTAGTGCATACAAAATGTACTTAGTGTATACTTTTTCGAAAAGTTTATATTTGGGCTTCCACTGCTGGCTGTTATGAACAGGAAACTCATCCAGCACGGAATGTCATCCCTCACAGTATCCCTGCCTAAGCGATGGACGACAGAGAAGAACCTCAAGAAAGGAGATGAGGTAGAAGTCGAGGCAAGGAAAGGTTCAGTCGTCATATCCGCAAAGAAGCGGCACGAACATAAGAGCCTGATACTCGACGTGTCTGGCTCAGGCAGCATGATAAGGAGGATGATGGGATCCGCCTACAAGTCCGGCTATGATGAGATGCGCATAGAATTCTCGTCTCATGAAGAGCTCAAGACCATACAATCCCTTGTAAGGGAGCAGTTCATGGGCTTTGAGATCGTGAAGCAGGAGAAAGACGTGCTCATGCTGGAAAACCTGTCAGGAAACGACTTCGAGGAGTTCAACAATGCCCTGAGGAGGTTCTTCTTCGTCATATCGAATATGGGATCTGAGTTCCTCTCCGCGCTAGAGAGCAACGATCCTGACTGGCTCAAGAACACTTCCCTCCAGAAGATAGAATCTGATAAGTTCGCAGACTACTGCAGGCGCGCAATAAACTTAGGGATTGAGTCTGGTTATGAGAGGCAGGCTCCTCTCTACACTGTAATCGAGCAGCTGGAGAAAGTGGCTGACCGCTACGCCGAGCTCTGCGCCCTTCTGAGCGATGGAAAGAAGCCTAGCATCGCCTTGCTTCGGGCTTCGAAGCAAGTGGTGTCTTTCGAGAAGATGTTCTCGGATATATTCTTCAAGTTTGAATACGGCAAGATGCCTCTTTTTGGGCTCGAGAAGCAGAAGACGCAAAGGCTTATTGATGACTCGATGGCATCATGCCCTAAGGCTGAGTTGAAGGCCTTCTCTATCCTGGATAGGGTCTTGAATCTTGTCTTTGACCTGAACGGCCCGATGATGGTGTGCATGCACAAGAAGGCATGATCCCTGGCCAAAACATTTTTATTTGGCCGCTTTTTCTCCCTCTTCCATGGAGCTGGGTGATTTTAGGGTTGAGTTCCTGGAGGCGCTCTCCAAGAACGAGTGCATTAGCTTCTTTTGCAGTTGCGAGATCGCGTATAGCGGCAGGGCTGAGGCTAGCCTTGCGAGGGGGGACCGCATGATCTTCATCAAGAATGACAATACTCTGCTGATCCACCAGCCTGTGGGCAGCGCGCCTATCAATTACATGAAGGCGGGTGGGGCTATCACGCTTAACCCTGATAAGAAGCATCTTCACCTGCGCTGCGTTACTTCTGACAAGAAAGAATACCTTGATGTGCAGGTCTTCAGGATACACTCGTTCATGCATCACAAGCTTGAGGACGGCGCCAAGCAGGAGCTTGCCGGCAACGAGAGGGATATGAGCGACATGATAAAGGATAATCCCTCGCTCATAAGCCCTGACTTCAAGCCCTTGAGCCGAGAGGAGCACACCAAGTTCGGTTTCATCGACGTCTTTGGCCATGACAAGAAGGGCAACATGGTGATTGTCGAGTGCAAGCGCTACACTGCGGGTCTAGACGCCGTGACTCAGCTTCGAAGGTATGTTGAGAAGATCGAGGAGATCAAAGGTGTCAAGAACGTGAAGGGAGTGCTTGCAGCGCCATCAATCAGTCCTAATGCCTTGGAGATGCTTGAGAAGTGGGGCTTTAAGTTCAAGGCGGTCAGTCCGCCTATGAGGCTTGAAAGGTTCAATAAGGCTCAGAAGAATTTGAGCGAGTGGTGAGGCGCGGCTTGGCTTAAAGCCCGTATTCTATTCCGTCGACTCGTAAGTCATTGCGTTTCCCATCTTGCCTTCGGTCCCCGCGTTTCTCTCTTGCTAATGCTTCTTGCATAGGCCGCAGGACTTCAGGCCCTGTTTCCTTGCTTCTTTAGAATCCTTGAATGTGACGACGTCTTTTTTCCTGACACGCTTGAGGCTCATGCATTTCTCGTCGTGGTGATACTTGGTGCCTGTCTGTGACGCGAATACCTTTTCGTCCTTGACATCTTTCTTCCTCTTTGCGTCCAGCACTGCTTTTCCAAGCTTCTTCGCGGCGTCTTCAAGGGCTTTCTTCTCTGTTAGCAGGCTCTTCTTCCTCTGATTCCTGACACTCTCGTCTATCTTTTTCTGCGCGCCTTCTAGTATCGCCTTCTCCGCGATGAGTCTTATGCGGTCCTTGATCTTGCCCACGCTCTCGTCAAGCGCATGGGCGCTTGCTCTTAGCTTCTCTATGTCTATCCTCGGCGCTTCCTTGAGCTCGACGACCTCTACCTTCGGAAGATTGATGCTCAGCCCGCGTCCCTTTCTTCTCTGCTCCTCTTCTCGCTTCAGCTTATCGTCAGGGTAGAGTTCTATATATCCTTCGCTGTCAGTTTGGCCTTCGTATTCTGTCTCTGCTTTTATCTCGTAGTAGCCTTCGTTGTCATCCCTCGCCCGATACTCGCGAAGGAAGTCTCCCTCGACCCATTCTATGTCCTCTTCTTCAGAGGCTGCGTTGATCTTGGGTTTCTTGAAGTCATCGTACTCGTCGAGGTGCTTCTGGCTTATCGGTGCTTCGGGTATTGGGCTGTCTGCTAGCGTTCGGAGCTCGTCTTTTCTCCTGAACTGCTCGACTTCTTCAGGGCTTAGCTCTGACTGCACCTTGCTCTCCTTGCCTTCTCTTGCGCGCTCAGGCCTAGCAGTGTCAAGCACTCCTTCGATCTGCCTCTTGAATATGAACGCGACAGCGCTTGCAAGGTATAGCAGGAGGAGCAGCACTCCTATCGCTTCTAGAATCAGGCTTCTTCCGCTTATGAGCAGCGTGAGCATGTAGAACGTGCCTGCGATGACCGCCCAGAACGTGTGCCACTCATCAAACCCTTGGTCCTTGCTTGCGAGGAATCCTATTATCATCAGGAACTGTATTATTATGAAGGCCACCATCAAGGTGCCTGAGTAGAACAAGTCTTTGGAGAGCACTGCGCCTGGGATTATGAACGCGCATAAGAGGAACAAGATGCTAGTCCTCATCCGGTAAAGAGTTCCCATAATACAGCTAACCCCCCTGAAATGATAAGAGAAGAGGATGCCTGGATATAAAAACTTTTTGATTGATTATCCACTCTGGAGTGGGGGTGTTTGTTTCTAGAACTTGAATCCGGCTCTTCCGCCTTTCTGTAGCCGTTGCATGGCTTTCTGCATCCCTTTCTCGCTGTCCGCGCCTTTCATCATCTTGACTAGCTTCTTGCTTTGCTTGTATTGCTTGAGGAGGCTTCGCACTTCTGTGCTCTCGACCCCGCTTCCTTGGGCGATGCGGTCGATCCTGGTCCCTGTTATTATGTCCGGCTCCTCGAGCTCTTCTTGGGTCATCGAGTCCATGATGTGCTTCCATATCTTGAGTTTCTGTTCCTGGACTTGGAGCGCTTCCTTTGGCATCTGGATGTGGCTCATGCCTGGTATCATCTCCATGACTTTGCCTAGGGGTCCCATCTTCTTGAGCGCGCTCATCTGCTCGTAGAGGTCTAGAAGGTTGAATTCTCCTTTGAGGAGCTTTCGTCCAAGGTCCTGGGCTTCCTCCTCTGTGATCGCTTCCTTGGCCTTTTCAAGTAGGGCTTCTAAGTCTCCCATGCCTAGGAGCCTGCCGACGAATCCTTCTGGCTTGAACTCTTCGAAGTCCTCTGTCTTCTCTCCTGTGCCTATGAACTTGACTGGCGCGCCTGTGACTGAACAGGCTATGAGTGCTCCGCCGCCTTTGGCAGTGCCTTCCATCTTGGTCATGACTACGCCTGTGACTTTGCAGGTGTCGTGGAACTTCTTGGCCTGGGTTTCTGCGGCTTGGCCTACGTCCGCGCTCATGACCAGCAGGGTCTCGCTTGGCTTGACTGCGGTGTTTATGTTGTTTAGCTCTTCTATCAGTTCGTCGTTTAATGCGTCCCTGCCTGCAGTGTCTATTATCACGAGGTCGTAATCATCCAGCTCTTTCTCGAAGTGTTTGTATATCTTGGTCGGGCTCTTCTCGCCTTTGAGGCCCATGAACGTGATGCCTGCCCTCTTGCTGTTCGTCTCCAGCTGTTCGTAGGCTGCCGGCCTCCAGGTGTCTGTCTGGATCGCCGCGACTTTCAATCCTCTTTTCTTGTAGTAGCTTCCTATCTTGCCTGCGCTCGTTGTCTTCCCGTTTCCGAAGAGGCCTACCAGCATTATCTTGAAGGGTTTGCCTTCGATCTTTATCTTGGCGCCGGGGCCTCCTAGGAAGTCTACTAGCTCGTCGTATACTATCTTGACTAAGAATTCTTTTCTCGTGATGCCTTTTGGCGGCTCTTCTTTCAAGGCTCGTTCTTTTATCTTCTTGGTGATGCCAAAGACCAGCTTTACGTTCGTGTCTCCTTGGAGGAGGGCTCGCTGGATGTCCTTGACTAGCTCGTTCACCAGCTTCTCGTCGACGTGCGAGGCGCCTGTTATCTTCCGAAGCGTGTTCTTCAGGGATTCTCCTAGCTTTTCTAGCACCATTGTTGGTTTGTAGCTCGAGGGAGTTTTAAAAGGTTACTGAAATAAGAGCATCTCTTTTGATGCTTCTTCGTTGGGCTGTTTTTGGCTTTGTTTCGGGCTAAAAACCGAAACCTTTATAAAGAAAAGTTACTACTATTTAGTGATACTATGAAAACTGCAAGAGCTAAAGAAAGATCAGGAAGAGACCACAACATAATGCACATAGGCCGAAGCCTTGGCCTTACAGAAGTGGTAGTTAAGACCCTAAAAGAAATAGGCAAAGGAAATTTCTACGTTCAGACCTACAGGACAATACCAGAAGCTCTCCCGCACTTAAACGAGCACTGGGACATCTTGTTAGTGGATGTTGAATCTCCTAACAGGCCAGACGCCCCGCCGAAAGAGAACCTTGAGGAACTAGCATTGCTATCAAAAGAGAAGACTGGCGTAGACCTGAAAGTTCTAGTATATGACCCTGGAACCAAAAATCCTTTGATAAATGCAAGGACCATAGATGACGCTTTCAAGCAAGGAGAGCACCTTGGAGAGATCCAAAAGCCAATGACCCCTGTGGGATACGAACGATTCAAAAGGGTACTTGTGCCGAATCTCCAGGCAAGAGACTCCTTGTTCGATGGCATGACCCAGCTCTACAATAACAGGGCGTTCATGCAGTTCCTTGGGAATGGATACCGGGCAGTGGAAAGAAGCCACGCTGATGGCACTCTTGATGCAATATCAGTCGTGTTCATAGATCTAGATAACTTTAAAGATGCGAACTCTGCGTTGGGACACCCGGGCGCGGATCTTGTGCTCAAAGAGATCGCTATGCATCTACGAGCAGGCCTACGAGGAGCAGACAAATCAAACGGGAACATGGGAGCGGACCTTGCAGCAAGATACGGCGGGGATGAATATGCTCTACTGATGAGAGGACCGCACACCCACGAGCAGATACTGGCTGCCACAGACAGGATATTTGAGGCCTTCTCACACTTGGACCTTGGGATGATCACCACTGAAGGTAAAATAAGCAGGCCGATAGGATACTCGATAGGCGTCGACACTTTTCCAGACAATGGAGACTTGAAAAGTCCAGAGCAGTTACTAAAGAGCGCAGACGGTCTCTCAGCTATGGCGAAAGAATACAGGACTGATAAGGATATGAAGCAAAGCGGACACTCGATATATTGTCGCCTGGGCGGAAGGCCGCAATTATACGTCAGAAGCGTAAGTTCCCAAAGGGTTGGCGCCTTCATCTGACGCCAGTCCAAGACCAGGAGATAAGGGCTTTGACGTTGCAAGATACCTGACTGAAGAATAAAAGCCCTAGTAAAAAACAACAACCTCAGAGAAAAAACTCGTTTTTCTTGAGCTTACTATGCCCAGGGCATCGTAAGCTAACAGGAGACTTAAGCAACCTCCTTTAGGTTGCGCATCCGCAACCTATATAAATCCCTTTCTTTTTCGAATAGCTTATTCGCGTCGGTGGTCTAACGGCTATGACTTCGGCCTTCCATAACAAGATGACGAGTCCTCTTTAACTCGTCAACTTCGTTGACGAGAGCCGACTATCCGGGTTCGAATCCCGGCCGACGCAGTATACGACCCGGGTCATTTTTGGATGATTGTGGGTGTTAATGTGTATTTTCTAGTAGCTAATTGTTTTTCGCTGTCACGGTCATAGTGACTGTGGTGTCACGCTTTACGTGACTGCTTTTTCTCTCGATTGTCACACATTCTCATGACGAGATTTAAATATCACTGCGGACATGTTGTGCGTGACGATGCAGGTTATCACGATTAACAATAAGGGTGAGCGGGAGGTTGACCCGTACAATAATAAAGGCAAGCATGAGGCTTGGCTTAGGAGTATTGGTTATTTTGGCGAACAAGCCGATTATTTTGCCTTTACAGGGGTTTCTTCTGAGGCAAGCGAGTTAATTACCAATTATGTGATGGACCTTTATACTGGC
The DNA here is from genome assembly GCA_016930415.1 of Candidatus Woesearchaeota archaeon. Taxonomy (GTDB): domain Archaea; phylum Nanobdellota; class Nanobdellia; order Woesearchaeales; family SM23-78; genus SM23-78. The sequence continues at coordinate 32,213 of JAFGGS010000007.1, forward strand.
AAGAATTTGCCGAAAGGCACGTATCGTGGCCAGCGGAGCTTTAATCATTTGTGCAATATCCGGATTCGTTTGCGCAGGATTGTTGAGTTGCTTGAATCTAGCGCAAAAAAGCCACTTTTGCAGCTAAGTGAGGATGATGTCTTGCTTGTTTTCAATAATATGCGCAACGGAGTTACTTTGAGTAGTTTGGGTCGTCCTTTTCTTGATACTTCAAGCTATGCTAGGGCGTTTATGTCTTTTTGGCGTTGGATTATGCGAGTTAGGAAGGAGACGCCGAATATTGTTGATTCTTTGGATACGAAGAAGGATAATAAGCCGAAGTGGTTTTATTTTACTTTAAAGGATGTTGAACGGATGGCTGATGCTGCCCCGAACTTTTATTACAAGGCTCTTGTGTATTTTCTTTTTGATAGCGGACTTCGCGCGCCAACTGAGCTGATGAATGTTAGGGTTATGGATTTGTCTGATGTTCCAGGATGCAACCTTCTTTTCTTGAATATCAGGGATGAGACGTCTAAAACTTTTGGCAGAAAGATTAAGTTAATGATAAGTTCAGACCTGGTAAGGCAATATGTTAAGAAATATGATTTGAAGAGGGAGGACTTTTTGTTTAGCACCTCTTACATTGTGATGACAAGAACCATCGGAAGACTTGCCTACAATACCTTGAAAGTAGGGGTTGCCATTAAGCAGAAGAACTTCAAAGTCTTGGTTAGGCAAGGGGTGACTATGTATGATTTCAGGCATAACAGCGTCTGCCATTACCTGCCAATCTACAATTCTGAAAACCAAATAAAATACCGCTATGGCTGGCGCAAGAGCGAAATGATTCATTATTACAGCGAGTTCATGGGAATGCGAGACACAATAACAGAAGACGACATGCTAATCGACACAACCAAAACAGAAATCCAACAAGCACTGCAAAAAGAACAGCAACTGGTCGCTGTGTTGCAAGAGCAACTAAACAACCAAAAGAAAGACACAGACGAACGCATCAGGCAGTTGGAAGCGTTGATGCTGCAAAAGTTCGCTGATAACTTCTCAAAATAATTCTGGAGGTTTTTGTATGAGTGAGAAAAGATATGATTTCCGAATGCAAAGGCTAGACATCAATATTAAACTTGACTCTAGCAAGGGCTTGTTCTTTGGCAGAAAGCTTGATTATTATGATGAGTCCTATCTTGAAGATCAGGGTTACGTGTCTTGTTCTTTTGTACCAATAGGTAAGTTGCGCCAGGAACAGGTCTGGATCTTGCCAGCACCACCAGAATCATTAATCCACACTTTTCTTGTAAGAAACATCCGAGACGAACTGTTGAAATTCACAAAAGATGTTCATGTTTACAAAGCAGTATATCCTGATGTCATCTTCCAGAACAGAACAAGGCAGATTGTCGCATTGGAAATCGAAACAGGAAAGAATATGAAAAAACACAAAAGAAGATTGTATGATAAATTCACGGAAGCCAAGCTAAAATATGGGAAAAACTTGTTCATCGTTCTCACAGACAGCAACATGAAAAGAAAATACAAATCACTCTTTCCAAACATCAAAATCCTAGTTAGAACCGACCTGCCTGCCTTTTTCCACAGCCAGTTCCATATAAGAAGATAAGATTATAATTCGGGCAACAAACAAGCCTATCACAAGCCAATAAATGCAGAATGCGCTCGAATCTAGGCTCACGTTGGCTCTGCAAGGATTTAAAAATGTTCAATCAATAGTTCTATTTGATTTTGAGCCATTTGTCAATCTCTTTGCTGGCGGTTTTTTCTGGAAATAGCTGTTCAAGCATGTTGCTCATGGTTTTTCTGAGTTTGTATGTGTTTGCGAATCTTGAGTGCGCGCTCCATCCTTCGAATATATTATACGCATCATCGTACGTTAACTTGTTGATTTGATATTCTGTTTTTGCATCGATGAGTTTCTTTCTTATTTTTCTGATGTTGCTTTTTTTCAGAAGTCGGTGATTATAATAATTCCTAAATCCAAGAAAAGTTATTCCTTTTTTGATGGGGATTATCTTTGATTTGTCCGGGTGCAGTTCAAGAAGTAGATTATTTTTCAAGAAGAGATTAATGTTTTGCTGGTGCACTCTAAGAATCTCATGTGAATCGCTGAAAATGACGAAATCATCAACGTAGCGGATGTAATATTTTGCTTTCAGTGTGTGCTTGACATATTGGTCAAGTTCGTTCAGATAAATGTTGGCGAAGAATTGGCTTGTCAGGTTGCCAAGCGGCATTCCTTTTCCGTGCTCTGCGGTTTTGTGGTTTGACAGGATGATTTCAATGAGCTTGATTAATCGCTCATCACAAATCTTTTTTCTCAGAATACGTATCAGGATGTTGTGGTCTACTGTATCAAAGTAATGCCTTATGTCGGCTTTGAGTATGAAGCATGTTCTCGTGTTGTTTCTTGAGGATTTTCTTTTGAAAACATTGAATCTCGCTATCGCTTTTAAGACACCTTTTCGCTTCCTGTTGGCATAGCTGTCGTAGATGAATGTTTTCTCGAATAATGGCTCGATTATGTTGCAGATTGCGTGATGGATGACTCTGTCTCTGAAGTCTGATTTGCTTATGATTCTGGTTTTTGGGTCTCGCAGGATAAATGTTTCCAACGGGCGTGGCCTGTAGGAGAAAAGCAGGAGTTCAATTCTGAGCGCGCATAGGTTGGTTTTTAGGTTCTTTTCAAATTCTTTGACGTAAGGTTTGAGTGTTTTGTGTTTTCTGGCTTTTTGCCATGCAAGCTCAAGGTTTTCATAAGTGCAAAGTTTTTCATACAAATCATTTGTCGCGTTCATTTTTTGGCTTTTTTGCAAGCAATTAATATAACTACGCCTAATATAAGAGAAATAAGTCCTCGTTTTTGGTTGGGTTATTCCACGAGCGGCATTATTGTTGTCTAGGTTGTTGTTAGTATTGATGTTGAAGTTGTCATTGTTGCAACCGAGCCAAGCCGCCCTCAACTGTAGCCCCCTCATCCTGCTGTGCACTGCCGCTTCATCACTGTCGCGACTGTATTTCATAGCCCCAAAATTTAATGACCATGATGAAGGGACGTGTAGCCCAAAGCTTTACTCCACCAATGGGAAGCAAAACGAGGACGATATTATTAGAAATCTAATATTTTAAAACAGTTTCGATTCTTTGGCGGCGCGCGCCGCCTGCGGCGCCGGGAGACCTAAGGTCTCTGGCGCAAGAGGACTGCGTCCTCTTTGCGGCTACTTACTACGTACCCCACGAGCGGCATTATTGCCGCCTAGGTCGTCGTCAGCATTGATGCTGAAGTCGTCAATGTCGCAACCGAGCCAAGCCGCCGCTGTGTAATCTGCTTTTGCTGGCTTGTTTGGCACCCAGACAAATGCTTTTTTATCGCTTCCGGCGACTTTGGTGTAGTATTTTCCAATTTCAACGAGTGTTTCAGGGTTTGGTAGTCCTGTTAGGTTGATTATGTATTTCTTGAATTCAGCTTCTTTTAAGGCTTTTTCTAGGGTCATGTCTCCGAATCCAACAGGACTAAAACCTTTTCTAATTGGTGCACCAGTTTTGTTTATGTTGCTAGTTCCACCATTATTTGGGAAGTCAGCATCTTTTGGATAATGGATAATCTCCTTTGTTTTCCAGTTTACAACTGTGTTTTGTGCATGCCAGCCATACCCTGCGCCGTGGTTGAGGTATTGGTCGAGTATTTTCTTTAAGTTAGCGTCTAATGTTGTGTATTCATCATTCTTTTCTTTTTTCACAGCTTTACCAAAAAGGGCAGCTAAGATGTTGCAGCTTAGTGCGAAGCTTGGCAAAAACAAGCCATTTCCGCGGTTCTCAAAGTGTGTAATCGCTTGGTAAGGTGTGAAGCTTACATGCTTTTTTTCTGCCTGTCGCTCTACGTCTGTTGCGATGTCTATTTTGTCATATCTTTCAAATGATTTGCCGTCGCTGCCAATGCAGACAACGTTCTCAAGAGTGATAAAATCATTCGTTATGTTGGCAATTGATGCAATCGCAGCTGGACTTGCAGGCGTAGAACTAGGACTCACACTAGCATCAGGCACCGCCTTCTTTGGCGGGTTGATGTACGGGTTCTCTTCC
>JAFGGS010000003.1 GCA_016930415.1 Candidatus Woesearchaeota archaeon
TCGAACATTGCTAGTTCTGGGTTGTACTTCCTGAAGTTGAAGTCAGTGCTCCGGTACGCTTCTCCTTTGCGTCGTCCGTAATGATACAACTCTTTTATCTCATCATCATTCAAACTCCTATTCCAAACACCAACTTCATCAATAGAACCGTTAAAAGGATTGCCATTATTCCAATCAGTACCAATCCTCGCACTCCCACCAGCAGCACCAGCAGAATTATCAACAAAAACAGTGCCTTTCAAATCACCATCAACATAAAGCCTCATCTCCTCATCAGGCCTGTCAATAACGCCAACCACATGATGCCAAACATCATCATCATAATCAACATCATCAACAGTCTCCTGATAAGAAGTATAACCAGAACAACCAGAACCAGTATTAAAACGAATATTCAAATCACCATTAGTCTCCAACCGAAGACTCCAACCAAGACAATTCCCCTCCTTCCACAAGAAATACCCGCGAGGATCCTGCTTTCCACCCCTAATCCAAGCAGAAAGAGTCTTCGCCTCACCAACATCAACATTCAACACCGAAAGACTATCAGATATAGCAATATAATCATCAACACCATCAAAGCCATAAGCCTCTCTTAATTTTCCATCAGTCTCGGTTGCCCCGTTAATGGATGATGCAGGGTTGGTGCCTGTCTCGTCGCTTCCATCACCGTCCAGCTTGTAGTAGCTTACTAAGCCGTCGGATGGTAAGCTGCCGTATTCGCTTTGGAACTTGGAGCCGTAATCGTAGAGCTCCTTGATTTCAGAGGGGGATAATGCCCGATTCCACAAACCTACTTCGTCTATTGAGCCGTTGAAGTCGCGGCTCCTGTCTGTCGGCAGCTTTCCGCCTATCATCAAGGGATTGTCGTTCTCGGTTATGGTGTTGACGTTGTAGCCGTATCCTGCCTGGGCGCCGTTCACGTAAATGTATGCGTTTGACTTGTTGTAAGTGAATACGATGTGGCTCCATTGGTTCAGGGGTATTGTCCAGCTTGTTGCCAGGGGGTTCCAGCTGCCTGAGATCCATACTCCTCCTTGGGTCGTGTTGTTGGGTGAGCCTGAGAATTGCAGCATGTAAGCCCCATACTTCGCAACCATATAGCCTTGGGTGGCTCTTGCCGGCTTGACCCAGGTGGATATTGTTATGGCATCGTCCAAGTCCAGTCCGGAGTCTGGTCCGTCTGGTACCTGGAGGTAGTCTGCTGAGCCGTCGAACTTGTAGGCCTGTCTTACTTTTCCATCGACTGGCGTGGCGTTTATCGCTGTTCCGTTGTTTCCATACTCTGATGATCCGAAGCTTTGGCTTGGCGTGCCGTAGGAGGTATCCTGCCTGAATCCCTCCAGCGGGGTCAGGTAGTTGTCTGGGAATGATTTGCTATCATCTCTTACTAAGACCTTTATCTTCTGCCGCGTCGTCTTACCAGCGGCTATGCTGTTCCATCGGCCAATCACGACTCCTGGGATGGAGTCGCTTGTTCTCGTGGCGTAGTCAAAGTCTGTGGTGGCACTCTCGTTCCAGTCTACGACGTAGATGTCTGGGCTTATGGAGTCGCTTGTGAAACTTACACCTGCTATCCCTGTCTTTGAGTCCCAATCGGTGTAAGAGACGTTCCCTGTCTTATTGTCTGTGCCATTCCAGATATTGTATTGGCCGGAGTACCAGTGTTTGATTCCATGGTAGACATGGTAGTTCAGGTCTGCGTACGAGTCTAGCTCTATATGCGTCTTGTAGAAGTTCCAGCTGTTCGAAGCATTATTAGCTGCATTGTCGGTGTAGTAATAAGCGTTGATGTGGTCAGGGTATTCTGTGATTACGCACTTGGTTGAGGTCTTGCCTGCGCTTATGGTCCATGTGGTCGTGTATAGTGCTCCGATGCTCTGGTCCCAACCCATGTCTCCTCTTCCCCAGTTGAAGGAGTCGTTCAGGTAAGTGTAGTATAAGTCCACCCCGCCGCCATAGCTTACTCTCATCCTGTAATAAGGCGTGGACACGTTCAGGTCAGAGCAGCCTCCGGTGTAGTTTATCACGGCCAATGGATTGCTTGATCCGGTGTCGAACACGCCTCCTTCCATGCTGTAGTAGCTCACCAGCCCTTCTGTCGGGATGGATCCTCTGCCCAGTTCCTGCTCCTTGGCCTCGTACCCGTATCTCATGGTCTGGCCTCCGGCGATTATCTCTCCTGTCGGGCTGTAGAGAGTCCTCTCGATCACGTTTCCATCCTCATCCGTGACTACGCTCGAGCTTCCTTTCAGGTCGCCGTGGGTGTACACCTTGCTGCCGTCCGGCTCTTGCTGGGCTATAAGCTGGCCCTCGTGGTAGATGTAGGTGAAGTTGTAGCTTCCAGAGGAGTTCACGACTGTCACGAAGTTCTTGCTCCAGTAATAGACTGTCTCTTCGAGGCTTCCGCTCTCGTTGTAGACTTTCTTCTGCCACACCCGCTCCTCGACCGGGTGGTAGACGTATTCAAGCATCAACGCGCTGCTATCGTCGCTTCCATTGTAGACCTTCACCAGCTGGTTGAGCGAGTTATAGACTCTGTACTTGCCATCTCCCGTCATGAGGTTGCCGTTCGCGTCGTACTCCAGGTTCATCTCGGCCGCAAGGCAGATGGGCAGGCTCATGACTAGGAAGATCATGAAGATCGCGCTTCCCCCGAAAGTCTTTGCCTTTTTCATATTACCACAACCCTCTGCGCTGAATCATTATAGCTTGTGGAATTTACCCTGCCGATAGGCTTGTAAATGCCGCCAGTCGAGTATGATGTTTCCACCAGGATGATGATGTCATCCGAGTTTATGTCTATGGGTTCGTTCCCGCTCACGTTCTCAAGTCCTGTGTCAAGCCTCCAGTTGAAGGTTTGTTGCGATTGCAAGTCGTTTTCCACTATCAGCTCGTATACTGACTTGTCAGCTCCGCTGAGGACGGCATCGAAAGCTGATAGTTTAAGTGGCTTGACGTTGAGGTAATCCATGAGCTTGTCGGTTAGTCCTGCGTAGTCCACGCTGACATTTATCTCGTTCATACCTTGGGTCGTGTAGCTGCTTTCCATGACCAATTCCACACTCTGGCCGCTTGGTATGATTGTGGTATTGTAAGTGAATGGGTTCGACACTCCCCACCCAACTTCTCCTTGCGCCCAGTAGTTCACCACGAAGAAGCGCAGAGTCTCGTTGGTGTAGTCTCCAGAGGTTCTGGTGTAGTTAATTATCTCAGCCCCTCTTAGCTTGAAGTGTTCTGTGTGGTTTGCCCCAGTGGAGTCTCCGCTCAAGCTGACATAGTATTCTTTGAGTCCAGGAGTGGTATAGTTCGTCTCTGTTATTACCACGATATCCTCATCTGTTGACAGGTTGACATTGTTTGTTGAAGTGGCTCCATTGGTGGTCTCATTTATCTCGACGTTCATGTCTTCATAGTAATTCTTGACTGTGAAAGCCACGACCCGCTGGCTCACGTTCGTGTATAGTACGTCATACTCTTCTATGGCCAGTCCCTGCACCAGCACATCTGTGCTTATGCTCTCGCTTCCATCGTTGCTTTCGGCAGTGCAGGTGAAGGTCTTGCTGCCTGGCCCTGAGAAGTAATAGTCGATCTCGTTAGGTATGGATTCGAAACCGGATAGGTCTGTAGATTCGATGGAGCTTACGTCATTGCATGTCCAATCTATCTCGTTCACAGTCTCGTTCAGGTCATTAGATATCACGAACTCGAATAACCTGCGGGTAACGTCTCCGTAGAGAACGTTGAGAGCTTCGGCTCTTGTTCCGAACTTGATATGTTCTTCTTCCTCATCTTTATTAATGCCGTTAGTCGCCTTGAATTCAACGTCGTAGTCACCGCCGTTTGAGTACTCTTTCTCTATCAGGAATATCGTGTCGTCCCCTGCAGTCACGGTTACAGTATCCTGCATCGAGTCCTCATCTCCAAAACTTATGTTGAAGGTCGCGTTTAGGGTCTCATCCTCCTCGTTTATGAGGTTGAATTCAAAAACCCTCTTTTTGAGAGAGGTGCTTAGCTCGTGAGGCTCGTACATGTCAACGCCGATAGAGTCCTGCATTACCTGGCTTGGCGCGTGGGCCTGAGCTCCGGCGTACCTATATCTCTGGCTCACGTTGTTCTTTATGAGCTTCTTGAGGTTACCGATGCTGTTATAGCTGAAGATGTAGCTGTCAGCTCCTGCAGTTGCGTTTACAAGCCGATCCAGGTAGTCGTAGCTCATCTCCTGTATCCTTCCAGAGGTAAGATCGCTGATGGTCAACAGGTTTCCGACAGGGTCGTAGGTGTATTCCAGGCTTTGCCCGCCAGGGCTCGATATGCTTTTCAGCCGGTTATTGGATTGGTCGTATGCGTAAGAGGTCGTGATTCCATTCTCATATCCTCTGCTTAGAACACTTCCGAATGAGTTGTAGGATGCATCAGAGAGATATCCTACAATCTCGCCCACTTTCCCTTGGCCGTTGTAATCGTATGTCAGGTCATTGTCCTCAACCAATCGGTCCTGGGAATCGTATGCGAAGTTATTTGAGAAAACCAGGCCATTAATGGTCTGGGTGGCCTCAATCACCCGGAGTCTGTCGTCATAAGAGTAGCTTATCGAGTCTGAGTTCATGGTTATGCTGCTTAGGGTTCCTGCATAGTCCTTATCATACTCGAACGTGAGATTGACGTCAGCGCTCTCCTTCGAGACTACGCGTCCGAGGGCATCGTATTCTAGCATTATTGCCTGGCCTTTGGCGTCTGTCTGGGTTATCAGGTTCCCGTTCAGGTCGTAGCTATAAGTCCAGGTTCCCATGTCAGGATCGTCCATGCCTATCTTTCTGGACAAGGCATCGTATTCAAACCTGAATTGATTGCCCTCGTTGTCGATTATCCTGACGAGATTATCGTTGGAGTCATATTCATATTTCGTGACGTAAACGCTCGCAATGCCTGAGAAAGGGTCTACTACCCGCTCGTAGACGCGGGATATCCTGTCCTGGCCATCCAAGGTATATGAATGCGCGTGGCCGTTCTCATCATAGTCCGTGATATTGTATCTTCCAAATTCCACGTTCTTGCTCGTTCCATCAGGATTCTCTACCGAGACGACCCGGTCCAGTGCATCATAAGCATATGAGGTCAGGTTGTCTGTCCCTGACTTCTCTGTCATTCCTGATTCATACCCTGCAAAGTAAGGGTTCTGTTCGGAGCCTATCCTGTAGTCTGCATCATAGAATATGTTCTTGACTATCTCAGTCCCGTTTCCAAGGTCGCTCTTCACTTGCACAAGGTTGGCGAATCCATCATAGTAATAAGAGATGTTATCATAATCAGACCCTGTTGTCCTAAGGCTGATGACTATCCTCTCGGGCGCGTCTCCGTCGAAATCATATATGTATTTTTTGGTTGGTAGCGCTGAGCTGCCGTAAGGCCTGATTTCCTTCATGATCCTCCCGAAGATGTCGTATTCATAAGAGGTCTTTATGCCGTTCTCTTCTCTCCACTGCAGGTTGCCTGTGCCTTCGTCGTATTCAAAAGTGGTCAGGTGACCTAATGGATTGATTATGTTCTCCACGAAGATGTTCAGGTCATCGTATTGGTACCTGTAAGCGTTCCCCAGGGAGTCTGTTTTGGATATCATGTTCCCGAAAGGATCATAAGTGAAGTGTGCGTATGAGTTGTTCCCGTCCTCAAGCCAGTATTCTGTCTTTGTGAGCTCTCCAAGCGAGCCAACCCCTGTCAGGCCAAGGCCGTCATAATAGTATTTCATCTCTTTCACCTTGTTGAAGGTGGAGTCATAGACCGTCATCTTGGAGACTTTGTCGATGATCCAGTCTTCGAAGTTGAAGCCATAGGAGTAATTGTAGTACTTCTCATCCCCAGCCACTGCCAGGTCTCCATAGTCAGAGAGGTATTGCGGGTTTCCGAACACGTTGTAGGAATATTCTTTCTTCAGGACGCGCGGATCTGCTTCACCCTCGTAGATGTAAGTGGTCGATGAAGCTAGGCTTAAATTGTAGACTCCATCCAAATAGGTGTAGTTGTAGTCCTTCACGTTCCTGTTGATCAGCCCGCCTGACTCGTTATAAACCTCAATCGCGTATTCTTTTCCTTTTCGGGCGTCATCTTGATGGAAGTAGTGCTTTATCACGACATCAGTCTTTGTCTCTGTGGAGAGCCCGAATCCCCTGAACTCTGACTTGTCATAATCATACTTGCCGTAGTTATACTCATAAAAGCCCTCTCCGAGAGTGTTGAAATCATCGCTTAGGGAATTGTTTTTCTTCACCTCCGAGACAACGAATATGTTGAATCCCATCTTCGAGATATCGTCTTCCATGTTGTTGTATTGCGTCGAGGTCGTATAGTTGATGGTCGTGACTCCGCCGTACTCATTAGTTATGGTCTTAATGAGGAAAGGGGTCGTTGAGTCCTTTGTGTAAGTCCTGTTCTCTCCGCCATAAGAGATTATGAGATCAGCGAATCCGTCTCCATCGACGTCTCCCAGCCTTCTTCCGAGATTATAGCCTCCCAGGATGAAAGATTCAGGCATTTGCCAGGAGCTATCCGAAGTCCAGCCGTTTCCTGTATTAAGCCAAACCTCTTTCGCAGTGGTAGACCCATTCTCGTAATTCTCAAGTATATCAACCAAGCCATCTCCGTTGACATCCGCGAATCTCACACCAGTATCCGATCTTCCAGTCTGAGTGAAGAAGAACGAGGAGGGGGGAGTCCAGGCGCTGCTTGATTCCCAACCAGTTCCGTTGTTAAGCCACGTTTCACGAACTGTTGTGCTGCTCAGGTAAGATGACCGCATTATGTCTATGAGCCCATCTCCGTTCACATCAAGCAATCTGGTTCCCTGGTCCACTCCGCTCGAATCCACGATCTCTGCAGGGATAATCCAGGAGACAGCGATCCAACCAGCCCCATTATTAAGATAGACTTGGTGAAAGCCAGTCTTTGATTTTACGATGTCATCTCTTCCGTCAGCGTTAACGTCGACTAACAGCACGCCTTGATCCACTCCGCTGGAGCTTACGAAATCAGTCGGGATGCTCCAACCGCTCAGCTCCCATCCTTGTCCATCATCGTTAAGATAGACCTCGTGGGTGCCGCTCGCTTTTGAAACCACCAAGTCAGTGAAGCCGTCCTTGTTGACGTCTCCGAAGCGCACGCCTTGGTCAACTCCGCTCGCATCAACAAAGGATACTGGGATTGTCCTTGAACTATCGAGAGTCCAGCCCGCACTCTTGTTGTTGATCCAGACTGCACCGACTCCTGATTTATTCCTGATGATATCCAGGAACCCATCATTATTCACGTCCAACAGCCTCACCCCGTAATCGATATGTGAAGAATCAGAAAATATCTCTGTCGGCTTCCAGATAGAAGTCTGATTGGTAAACCCGGTTTCAGCATCATAGTATTCAAAATTGATGGTATGCAGAATGGAAGAATCATCCTCGCCGTAATAAACGATGCTCTCCAGAGCCGAGAGCGAATCAGCCAGGATAGAGTAGGAAAAAGCATATCTCTTGACAAGGGCATCGTCTACAGAGACCATTATGTCAGAAAGCCTTCTTGACTCTTCCAACAGATTGCCTTGTTCGTACACTCTCCTTCGGTCTGGCCTGACGCTTGTTTCATAGCTAAAATCTATCGTTCGTTTCCTGTCAGAATTGTACTCTATCCTATCCAGATAGACCGCGCCTTCATCCTCTGCGTTTGGATCTTGAGAGTAGCTGTAGAATATCCTGTTTCCATGGGTGTCCCCTACCTCGTCAAGGAACCATTTTAGAGAGTATGACCTGCCGGTGTTGGAAGCCAGTCTTGACTCGGTGTTATGGCCAAAGCGGTATTTCTTACCGTCCTGCTTCGTGACCGTCCAGGAGTCGTCTGTCTCGTTCCTCTCGATCCTGAACCAGTAGTCTACTTCGGTATGATATAATCCTCCGGAATATATCAATTCGTAAAGGTCGTCCTCCAGGAAGAATATGAACTTGTCATCAGAAGTGTCGTCAGGCGTCGATTGCACATCCCTGTATATCAAGTCGTACTTGATGCCCCAGCCAGCGCCCATGACACTAGGTCTTTGCTTAACCCGCTGACTGTTATAAAAAACAAATACTGAAGGGCTCAAACCATTTACTCCTGGTGGCGTATCGATCGTGTATGTGTAAGTTGCAGCTCCTGGGAAGAGGCTGGTCGCGTATTGGCCAAACATCCTGACAACAGGGCTATCAGGCACATTCGCCTTGTGCAGGTAAGGCTTGTAATCGTCAGCAGCAGAGCCCAGCCCTGCAAGAAGAAGGACGACGATGCACAATCCTAAGATTAACCTGTTGACAGACACTAACATATCACCCCTTCAAGCCCTAGTTAGTGCTGTCAATGAAGTTGTTAACTTCATAGTACATGTCCAGATAGGACAGATTATATCTTTGCCACACATAAAATACGGGCGTTATGTTGTAGAATGGCAATGGGAAACTCGCACTGCTGTTCTGGTCGTAGTTGAAAGCCCATCGCTTGTTTCCGCTGGTCACGAACACGTCAAAAACACCGGTTTTCTGGGTCCCGTTCGCCAATCGGGTATATACTTGTTTGTCATAATAAGCAGTGTACGATCCTAGCTGTGCTTCTGCTGCAGAAGTAATGAGCGACCTAGCCAGGCTCTCATCAAGCACTTGCTTTTCCACAACAGTATCAAAAGAGGCATATCCCTTTTCGCCCTTGGCATTGTTATAATAGGTTGTGAGCTCGTTATCTGACAGTTTCCTACTCCAATAAGAGGCACCATCGCGATACCCTATAAAGCCAGGATAATCGTAAGTATCTGCAAGGACATAACCCAGCCTGGTTACGGCGTAGGAGGATGCGGATAGAAGAGGTCCGGTTACATTGTTAAAGATCCCATCAGATACCACTTTTACGTTGGCAGTGCTTCCATCTACGGCGTTGTAGACGAAGCAGACAAGCTTCCATTGGTTTGCAGATGATGCTGAACCGGTAACCATGTGCCAGGACCCGCTAAAATAATACAGGTAGATGTTGGTTGTATTAACCTGGAACTGGATGTGAGAGCCTGAGGACGCAGTGTTCACTTTATAGAAGATTCCTCTGTTCGTATTTGATAAACTCGTCACGTTTATGAACGTGCAGAAAGTCATGTTATCTGTCCGGCTGAGTGTCAAGGATGAGTAGTCCAGATAATCCGTGCTTGCATCAAAATACGCGCTTCCCTTTCCGCCGACTTTATTATTGCTGCTATAAGTGACGCTGCTGGAAGTTGCATTCTTTCCGTAGTCGCTCGTGTAAGCATCGTTTAGGAAGCCGGTGTAGAATGCCAGAGAGCTATGGTTGAAGATAGCCTCAGGATTATAAGAACTGACGTTACCGACACTTACATAGTAAGGAACCTGACCTGTCGAATTGGCAATCGTGTAACTATCCCAGCCAAGATAATACACTCCAAAATCAGGGTCATTCTGGCAATTTATCAGGACATGCTGTTGTCCGCCACCGATGTCAAATCCATTGGTGCCGTTGATGAACAGGTGCAAATCTGGGCTCGTGACGTTGCTGCAATTTATCACAAATCTATTTGGATAGCTCGCGTTCCACCAGTCATATTCGGTGTACTCGAATTCGTTTAATGTCAGGATATTATCTATCGCTTCGCCTTTCTTTAAGGTTCCGGAAATCTTCACTAGAAAGGTCGCTCCTTTAGTGGCGTTGGCATATTCTGCTCTGAAATCATCGAAGGTAATGAGCGAATAGTATTCCTTGGTTTTTTCCACAAGATTTGTTTTAACGTGGCAAATATCTTGGTATTGGACCTGTTCCTCTTCAGCAGTCTTGTTGCTGGTTACATTATAATACTTCGTGCAGGGTTCGTATATGTCTTCGGGTTCTACTGAATAATCGATGATTCTTTTCGAGACCTCGTATTCAGGTTCGACGAGGTTTCCTGAGGAATCCAGAAACTTAACTTCAAGCCTGGTCAAAGGAGCATCATCCGCTTTCGTGATCTTGTATATCGTGTGGCAGTCGAAACAGTAGTCCGTGTTTTCGACCATTTCGACGTAGTCGTGCTTGGTCGCTGCAAATGCTGTCGATGTCAACAGAACACAGATTAGAATAGCAATTAAGACAAGTTTCCTCATTTTTTGAACCCCCTTTTTGAAAAAGTATTTTTGAGGGGTATTTGGAGGAATTTATATATTTTTCTAAATCAGTCAGAGCTCTATCCTTATCAGAAAAAGTTTTTTCACAGTCTCTCGTATTCGTATCCTTTCTTTTTTGCTTCTTCTTTGTTGTGTTGTCCTTTTATGTCTATTAGTAGTTTCTTGTCTTTGTAGAGCGTGTCTAGTTCTGTGAGTGTCATCTTTGCGTATTCTTTGTGCGGGACTGCGAGTATTATCGCGTCTATCTTCTTTTTCAGGTCTTCAAGAGGGGTGTTTTTCACGTTGAATCCTTCGTTTTCTATTTCTTCTTGGCTTAGATGTGGTTCCCATGCGATTACGTCTGCGCCGTTCTTTTGCAGTTCCAGGATTACGTCTTTGGTCTTGCTGTTCCTCGCGTCTTTCACGTTCTCTTTGAATGTCAATCCCAAGATAAGCACGCGCGAGCCTTTCACTGCTTTGCCTTGCCTTATCAGTCCTTTTATGGTCTTCTCTGCGACGTGCTTGGCCATGCCGTCGTTTATCTCTCGTCCTGCTAGTATCACGCGCGGCTGGTATCCTAGCTCTTGGGCTTTAAAGGTAAGGTAGTATGGGTCTATTCCTATGCAGTGTCCGCCAACTAGTCCTGGCTTGTAGTTGTGGAAGTTCCACTTCGTGCCTGCGGCTCGTAGCACTTCTTGAGTGTCGATCCCTATCTTCTCGAATATGAGCGATAGCTCGTTCATGAGGGCGATGTTTAGGTCTCGTTGTATGTTCTCTATCACCTTGGCTGCTTCTGCGACTTTTATGCTCTCTGCTTTGTGCACGGTAGTTACGCGTCCGTACACGTATGCTGTTTTCTCCAGCGTTTCAAGATCCATTCCTGAGACTATCTTGGTTACGTGATCTATTGTGTGTTCCTTGTCGCCTGGGTTTATTCGTTCTGGGCTGTATCCTATCTTCCAGTCCTTCCCGCATTTCAGGCCTGATTCTCGCTCGATGATCGGCAGGGCGATCTCTTCAGTAACGCCGGGGTAGACTGTGCTTTCGAAGATCACGATTGTCCCTGCAGAGAGGTTCTTGCCTATTGTCTCTGAGGCTTTCTCGACCGGCGATAGATCTGGCGCATTAGTCTTTGTTATGGGTGTTGGCACTGCCGCGATTATGAAGTTGCTTTTCTTCAGGTCTGAGGCGTCGCTGCTATAGGTTATCTTGGCTTCTTTAAGCTCTGAAGGGCTAAGCTCTCCCATGGGGTCGACTCCTTTTTTCAGCGTCTCGACCTTGCGCTTGTTTATGTCGAACCCTAAGACAGAAAAGTGCTTTGAGAGCGCGGCTGCGAGCGGCAGGCCGACGTATCCTAGCCCTAGCACGCATATACTGAAGCTTTGCGCTTCAAGCCCTTCTTTTTGAGATCCACTCATTGGTTTGGATGCACGCGTTCCTGGTTTAAAAACTTTAGGAAATGAAGCTTCATCCCTTCGGGAAAGCTTTAAAAACAGCCCTTTTCTACGGTTTGGTTAAAGCCTTTTTTCAGTGGTTTTTAGCTTAATGTGAGCGTTTGTTAATATGACTGGTATTTTCGTCTTGAGTCTTGATGAGGAGCTTCTCTGGGGCGTGTCCTCAAGGAGTGATCGTGATTATTTCAAGTGGGGTGTTGATAAGGAGAGGAAGGTGTTCAAGCGCTTCCTGGACCTGCTTGACAAGCACGAGATCAAGGCTACCTTCGCGATAGTCGGACACATGATGCTCCAGGGCAGGCGTGATTGCCCTGACAAGGGTTGCTTCTGCAAAGGGGTCGATGAGCGCTACGCCTTTGGCAGGGACGTCGTCAGGATGATCAGGGAGCGAGGCCATGAGATAGGAATACATGGCCACACCCACTCGTTCTTTGACGAGCTCTCAAAGAGAGAGGCTGACGAGGAGCTCTTCAAGGCAGTAGCTGCTGCAAGGAGCCTTGGGATAGAGGCCAAGAGCATGGTCTTCCCTCAGAACAGGGTCGCGCACCAGAAGAGCCTTTCGAGGCATGGCATCTCTGCTTATAGAGGCGCTGATGAGTGGTGGTTCTCTAAGTTCCCGGGCTTCGTGCAAAAGCCTCTTCATCTCCTGGATTACTTGTTCACAGTCACTCCGCCTGTCTACAAGGCGAGGAGGGAGAAGGCTGAGGGTGGAGTGTTATACAACTTGCCTGGCAGCATGTTTTATCTTGCAAGGGATGGATTCAGGAGATACGTCCCTATGGGCTGCAGGGTGAAAAAAGCCATCAAGGGAATGGATAAAGCTATAAATGAGGATAAGGTTTTCCACTTATGGTTCCATCCCTTCAACTTGTCGTGGGACAGCGGCGAGATGCTGAAGGGGCTTGATCAGATACTGGCCTACGCGGCTGAGAAGAGAAAAAGGGGCGAGCTTAGGACTATGACTATGCAGGAGGTTGTGAGATATGAGGATACTAGGCATAAGCGAGACAGACAATGATTCTGGCGCAGCCCTTTTGATAGACGGCAAGATCGCCTTCGCGGCTAATGAGGAGCGCTTCAGCAGGGTAAAGAGGCACAGGGGTTTTCCTTACGAGACGATCAAGTGGATATTAAAGTCTTCTCGCCTCTCGCTTGACGACATCGACCAGTTCGTGATCGCAAAGGGCTCTAAGAGAAAAGAGATCAAGTCTTACGTCGGCGCGCTCACAAGCCACTTCATGAAGGAGAAGTTCACAGTCCCAAGGAGCAGGGTCCTCCTCGACCAGGGAGTGTGGTTTGGCAGGAACATTCCTCAGCTCATAAAAGATACCACCAGCCTTAATGGCGAGATCGAGAAGTGGTTCAAGGAGAGCAAGATCCCTGCGGAGAAAATCCACAGGGTAGACCATCACCCGGCCCACGCTGCCTGCGCTTATTACTTCTCAGGATTCGAGGACGCCCTCGTAGTCACTTGCGACGGCCAAGGGCTCGGAGTGACAGCGAGTGTGTGGGAGGTCGCGCACGGAAAGTTCAAGCTCATAAGCACGTCGAGGCTTCCTGACAGTCCCGGCAACTTCTACGGCTTGGTCACAAAGGTGTGCGGCTTTACGCCTAACAGGCACGAGGGCAAGATAACAGGCCTCGCAGCCCATGGCCACGAGGTGCTGGAGGTCCGCAAGTGCGTGGATGAGATGCTTTTCTTCAGGAACGGCAAGATCCGGAGCAACGCGATCTATGGAAGCTACCTGCACGTCAAGAAGCTTCATAAGAGATATGGCCGCGAGAACCTAAGCTACGCTTTCCAGAAGAGGCTGGAGGAAGTGGTCACTGCTTATATCAATCATTATTGGAAGAAGAGGAAGCACTTGAAGAACATCGCGCTCGCAGGAGGGGTGTTCGCGAACGTGAGGCTCAACCAGGAAGTCATGGAGCTTCCAGGCGTGCAGCAGCTGTTCGTCTATCCTCACATGGCAGACGGAGGGCTCTGCGCAGGAGCAGCAGCCATGCTAGAGCCTGACATGAAGCCTTACCGCCTGCACGACGTCTACCTGGGCCCAGGATACTCGACGGCCGAGATGAAGAGGGCTCTTGACAAGTTCAGGGTCAAGTATAAGAGGCCGAAAAACCTTGCCAAGGAAGTGGCAAGGCTCCTTGCAAAGAACTTCGTCGTAGGAAGGTTTGACGGCCGCATGGAGTTCGGGCCAAGGGCCCTTGGCAACAGAACCATCATGTACCACACGACCGACCCTAAGGTGAACGAGTGGCTCAACAAGAACCTACACCGAAGCGAGTTCATGCCGTTCGCGCCCGTGACCTTGAAAGAGCACGCGTCCAGGTGCTACAAGGGATTCGAGAGGGGAGAGTACACGTCCGAGTTCATGACGGTAACGTTTGACTGCACAGACGAGATGAAGAGGACGAGCCCTGCAGTCGTGCACATCGACGGCACGGCGAGGCCGCAGGTCGTGACGAAGGACATAAACCCTGGCTACTACGACATCGTGAGCGAGTACTACAAGCTCACAGGCATCCCGACCGTCGTCAACACCAGTTTCAACATGCATGAGGAGCCGATAGTGTGCAGCCCGCAAGACGCGATCAGGAGTTTCAAGCAGGGAAACCTGGACGCATTGATAGTCGGGCCTTTCCTAGTCATAAACCCGAGGCTTCGAAAAGAGCTCAGGAGCAAGAAATGAACGATAAGAACATAGAAGCAGAGGCGCGTAGCTTCATATCAGAAGAGAAATACTTTGAGCTCTTGTCTTTCTTCAAAGAGAACGCCAAGCTATTGAAAGAGGACAACCAGGAAACCTTGTACTTCGACTGCGAACAGGATCTTCGCATACAAAAGAATGATTTCTACGCAAAGGTCTGGCTCAAGTCCGGGAAGGTCCACGATGATAGCAGGGAAGAGCTCGAGGTCAAGGCAGATAAGGAGGACTACGAGCTCTTAGAGAAGATATTCCTGAAAATAGGGTTCAAGGTCGATATCAAGTGGTATCGTAAGAGGAGCGAATTCTCATGGAAAGGGATGACTGCCTGCCTGGACTGCACTCAAGGCTACGGCCACATAATCGAGCTGGAAGAGATGACAAGCGAATCCGAGAAGGAGATAGTACACGAGAAGCTTGAGCGAGAGCTGAAAAAGCTAGGCGTGGACCTGACTCCCAGGGAAGAATTCGAGAAGAGATACAAGGAATACAAGAAGAACTGGCGGGAACTGACAAGGCGTTGAAGAATGGTTCCTTTTGAGAACGACTCTAACAAAACACAATACTACAATAAATAGGAAAATATATAGAATAAGAATACTTAAACTCAACCAGGAATAGAAAAACAACAAGCCTGTTTGGGAAATCCAGATGCTTGTTTCCAGTAATGACAAAATCTGCACACACCGACCGTAACCTTTATAAATAACCCTATTTTCTGGCTGTTTGGACGGTCATAGCGGAGTGGTTACACCTGTTCCCGTTTCGAACACAGAAGTTAAGCACTCCTACGTTCCGGCGCGTACTGCATTTATGTGTGGGAGAACCGGAAAGCTGTCCTCCTTTATTTTTCTCGCGGGTCATTTTCCGAACTGACGAGCAGCGCAAACCATCATACCTCATCATAATTCTTGTTTTCTATTCCCTTCTTCCACGCAAAGCTTTATATAATATGCTTGCGTATATGCCTTCATCATGGAGAAGGCTACGACAATGGACTTGGCTGTCATTCTTCTAGTGCTAGTCGTCGTAGTCCTTACGCTATAGTTTTCTCCTGTTCTTCTTCAACACCAAAAGCGAAGGGGAACAGGGTGAGCGCTATCTACAACCTACATAGAGGAATATGAGGGGAGACAAAAAAAAAATGTATTCGGAAGCATTGAGAACGACACCCAGGATTGGCGGCAGCGATAGTTTCATTGCGAGGGACTCGGTCGGCCTTGAGAAGAGCGTCGTCCTTAAGGGTTCTGAGGCTGTCGTCAAGATCCTTGAGAGGGAATTCAGAGACTATCAGGCTCCGCCTGTCGTCTTCGGCATCCAGGGCGGCAAGGTCATCTCGCTCTTCGACTCTCTGAGCAAGTCTGATATCAGGATTGTATCCTGCGGCCAGGAGGGCGCTGCTGGCCACATGGCTGAGGGTTATGCTGAGTCTACTGGCAAGGTCGGCGTGGTCATCGCGACGTCTGGCCCTGGCGCGACTAATCTTATGACGCCGGTCCTTGACGCGTTCATGGATTCTGTCCCGATCGTCGCTATCACGGGCCAGGTCCCGGCGAATGACCTTGGAAGCATGGCGTTCCAGGAGGGCCCGGTCTTCGAGATGATGAAGAGGATCACTAAGAAGAGCTACCTAGTCACTCATCCTGATGTCTTAGTGAATACTTTGAGAGAGGCTTTTGCAGTGGCCAGGAGCGGCAGGCCTGGTCCTGTCAGCGTTGATATAACGTCGAACGTGTGGGGCAAGGAGTTGCTCTACCATCCTGACAAGCCTTTTAGCTTTGAGCAGCCTGTCAAGGGCAGGGATAGGTTCAAGGAGGCGAGTGTCGAGGAGGTCTTGGAGGCGCTCTTGCAGTCTGAGAGGCCTATAATACAGGCTGGCGGCGGCGTCAAGGTCGCTGGCGCGCACAAGGAGCTCTTCGAGTTTGCAAGGAGGTACAACGTCCCGGTCATAACGACTCTCAAGGCGCTCGGCTGCTTCCCTAAAGACAGTGATCTTCATCTTGGAATGGCTGGCATGCATGGAGGGGCGTATGCTACTAATGCGTTGTTCAGCGCGGACTTCGTGTTGTTCATCGGCAGCAGAGTCGATGACCGAGTGATACCTGATCCTGACGAGTTCTTGGGGCACGGCAGGAACGGCAAGCCTAAGACGATCGCCCACGTCGACGTGGATCCTTATGAGATCAATAAGAGGCTTGACCCTGAGAGGCGGGGTGGCGAGCGTTTCAGGAGCTTGCCTATCAACACTGATGCCAAGTCTTTCCTTGAGGAAGCCTTGAGGATAAATCCTTATGAGAGCAAGAGTTTCAGCGGGTGGCACGAGCAGATCAACGCTTGGAGAAGGGAGTATCCTCTTCCAAGGTTTTCCAGGATTATCGACGACGGCAAGGGTTATCCTGAGGGGCTTATCAAGCCTCAGTTCGTGCTTGAGACTCTTGATCGGCTGCTTCAGGAGTACAAGGGCGAGTTCATACTGACGACTGGCGTAGGCCAACACCAGATGTTCGCCGCCCAATACATGACTCCAAGGGGGCCTAGGAAGTTCATAACCTCAGGCGGAGCCGGCACCATGGGCTTTGGCCTTCCGGCGGCTATCGGCGCCCAGCTCGCGAATCCCGACGCATTAGTCGTCAACATCGACGGAGATGGCAGCTTCAACATGAACTCCCAGGAGCTCAGGACCCTCTACGAGCAAGGCATCCCTGTGAAGACGGTCATATTGCACAACGGATCCCTTGGCATGGTGCGCCAGTGGCAGGACTTGATGTTCAAGGAGAACCGAGTCGCGACGGCTATCGGCAGCAGCGCGCACCCTGATTTCGCGGCCGGCGCATTCGCCCAGTACGGGATGGAGTCTGCGCGCATATCAGAATACAGGCTTGTCGAGCCCGGCATCAGGCGCATGATGCAAAGCCAAGGCCCTTTCGTCCTCGACGTCGTCGTCGATCCTGACGAGCACGTGCTCCCCATGATCATGCCCGGGAAGCCTGTCAACGAGATGAGGACTCACAAGGGTTGATTAAGAAAAAAAGTAAAAAAGTCATGGAAAATATTTTTTATCTTATCTTCTCATTTCACATCGTAGAATTTCTTGTACCAGTCTATGAACTTGGGGATTCCTTCCTCGACTTGGGTCTTTGGGTCGAATCCCAGCATCTTTCGTGACTTGGTCAGGTCTGCCATGGTGATTGGCACGTCTCCTGGCTGCATCGGCATGTTGTTCCTCTTGGCTTTCCTGCCGATGGCTTTCTCTATGCACTCGATGTATTTCTCAAGCTCGACAGGGTGGTCTCCTCCGAGGTTGAATATCTCGTAGGGATATGCCTTGTCCAGGGCTGCGAGGACGCCTGCTGTTATGTCATCTATGTATGTGAAGTCTCTCTTCATCTTGCCGTGGTTGTAGACGTCTATCGGCTTGCCTTCTATTGTCGCCTTCGTGAACTTGAAGAGCGCCATGTCTGGCCTGCCCCAGGGACCATACACTGTGAAGAATCGCAGGCCTGTGCAGTTGAGCCCGAAGAGGTGGTGGTAGGTGTAGGCCATCAGCTCGCACGTCTTCTTTGAAGCAGCGTATAATGAGATCGGGTGGTCGACCGGGTCTTCTTCTGCGAACGGCACTTTCTTGTTGTTGCCGTAGACTGAGCTGCTGGAGGCGTATATGAAGTCTTTGACTCCGTGGTGCCTGCACATCTCAAGGAGGACTAGTGTTCCGTGGATGTTGGTGTGCTCGTAGGCGAACGGGTTTTCTAAGGAATACCTGACGCCTGCCTGGGCTGCCAAGTGGCATATCTTGTCTGGTTTGTGTTCCTTGAAGACCGCTTCCATGGCTTCCTTGTCTGCAAGGTCTTTCTCGACAAAGGCGAATCCTTTCTTTCCAAGGAGCTCTGTTAGCCTTGCTTTTTTGAGGTTTACGTCGTAGTAGTCGTTCAGGCTGTCTATCCCGACTACATCATCTCCTCTTGCGAGGAGCGCTTGCGAAACGTGGAATCCTATGAATCCGGCTGCGCCAGTCACGAGTATCTTCATCTTTTCTTATCTCCCTACTCCTTGGTATTTGATCCCTGTCTTCTTCATCTCTTCAGGGTCGAATACGTTCCTGCCGTCTATTATGATGTGCTCTTTCATGAGCTTCTTCACCTTGTTAAAGTCCGGCTCCCTGAACTCATCCCATTCTGTCATGACCAGGAGCGCGTCGGCGCCGTCTATTGCGTCGTAGACGTCTTTCGTGAACTTGATCGCGTCTTCTTTCAAGAAGAGCTTCTTGCCGTTCTCCATGGCTTCTGGGTCGTAGATCCTTATGTTCGCGTCTTCCTTGAGCAGCTGCTCGATTACTGTCAGGGTGGCTGATTCCCTTATGTCGTCGGTCCTTGGCTTGAATGAGAGCCCCCATATCGCGATCGTCTTCCCTTCAAGCTTCGGCAGGTATTTTTTGAGCTTTGGGATGATGCTTTTCTTCTGCCTCTCGTTGACGTAGTCGACTGCTCTCATGATGTTTGATGAGAGCCCGTGGTGCTCCAGCATCTGTGCCAGCGCCTTCACGTCTTTTGGGAAGCACGAGCCTCCGTATCCGCAGCTTGCCTGCAGGAATCTTGATCCTATCCTCTTATCGAGCCCCATGCCTTTGGCCACTATTTTTATGTCTCCGCCTAGGGCTTCGCATAGGAATGATAGCTCGTTCATGAAGCTTATCCTCGTCGCGAGCATCGCGTTGCTAGCGTATTTTATGAGCTCTGCATTCTTCTCGCTCGTGAATATTATGGGCCTCTCTGCTCTTGCGAGCGGCTTGTAGAGCCGCCCCATGAGGTCGCTTGCTTTCTGGCTCGAGGAGCCGATCACGACCCTGTCAGGGTTCTGGAAGTCCTTGACTGCGGATCCTTCCTTTAGGAATTCCGGGTTGCTTACGACGTCGTATTCGATCTTGGCTTTCCTCTTCTTGAGCTCTTTTGAGATTATCTTGCTTACCTTGTCGGCCGTGCCTGCAGGGACTGTGCTCTTGTCCACTATGACTGTGTATCTCTCGATGTTCTTCCCGACTTCTTCTGCGACCGCGTAGACGTATCTGAGGTCTGCTTCGCCGTTCGCTTTCGAGGGCGTGCCTACGCATATGAATATCACTTCGGATTCCTTTATCGCCTTGGCGATGTCTGTCGTGAATGAGAGGCGGCCTCTCTCCACGCTCCTGTCGAAGAGGTCTTTTAGCCCCGGCTCGTATATTGTCATCTTCCCTTGTTTTAGGGCTTCTATCTTCTTCTCGTCGACGTCTGCGCATATGACGTCGTTTCCCAGGTCTGAGAAGCAGGTCCCGCTTACCAGGCCCACGTATCCTGCGCCTACGAATAATAGCTTCATTTTTTCACCGTTTCTTGATTTTCAGAGCCTGTTTTTGTGTTTTATGATACTGGCTTCTGTATTCCGAGTATATTATGGCTCTTTTTGTCTGTAAGAAAAAGGAACCATTTATAAATGTTATGTAATCGGACAGTGATAACACAAAAGAGTTTTCTCTCTATAAAAAGAAAAAAAAGCCACTACATTCAAGCAGTAGCCTTAACCCTCTTCAAGAGCTCAGAGCCCTCCTCGACCATGAGCTCATCCTCAGCGAGAGGCTCCTCAGTCACCTTCACGGTATTCGCGAGTATCGTCTTGTAATACTCGATCGGCTTCACGTTCGTGATGATCGTCTGCTGTATCACGAAGCGTCCGTTCCTGCTGGCCTTTATCCTGCTCTGGATGATAGGCATCCTCTTGAGCTGCTGCTCTTTCTTGTCGCTAAGTCCCATTTTAAATGACCTCCATTAGTTGATGCAGCCAGCAGGCAGGAAGTGCTTAATATAATGCTAGGCCCCGCTTTTCGGAAAGAAAGAATGAAGACCAGAGGAATTTACAGCTTCCTGATCTTCGCAATAAAGAACCCTTGGGTTCCTGTCTTGTGAGGCCATAGCCGCTTGCAAAGCGCGACGTTAGGGTTCAGCTTCCTGCCAAAGACCCCTGTCAAGCCTGGCTCGCCCACGTGAACACCTATCTTCTCAAGCTCGACATCCTCGTAACTCGATAACAGCCAGTCGATGTTCTCCTCATTCTCCTCAGGCTCCAAGGAGCAGGTCGAGTACACCATGACGCCGCCCTTCTTGAGGACTGCAAGGCCTGCGTCGATTAGCTTCCTTTGGACCTTCACCATCTCTTTCAGGTCTGAGACCTTCCTCTTGGCGAACCAATCCTTGTCTGTTGCGAAGTTGCCCGAGCAAGGCGCGTCGAGCAATACCTTGTCGAACTCGCGGCCCAACTCATCCGTAAAGTCCTCTGCAAATGCAGCGTCCTTCTTGTAGACAAGGCAGTTCGACACGCCGCACCTCTCGAGGTTGTTCTTGAGAGCTGGAAGCCTGGGATTACTCGCGTCGAGCGCGACTAGCACGCCCTTGTTCTCCATCATGGCGGCCATCTGAGTCGTCTTGCTGCCAGGAGCCGCTGCCATGTCAAGGACTAGCTCTCCAGGCCTAGGATCCAGGACTTCTGCAGGCAACTGGCTTGCGGCCTCCTGGATGTAGATGAGGCCCAGGAAGTGCTCTGGCATGGCGCCTACCGTGAAGCTTGACTTGAAATAGTAGCCGTGCGAGAGGAATGGTATCTTCTCAAGCTCAGCGTTGAGGCGCTTCTTTAAGGAGGAGTCATCGATCTTGAGAGTGTTCACGCGAAGGGCGTGAGGGACCACTATGCTCTTAGGGTCAAACATCTCCCCTAGCTTCTCGTACCTCTCAAGGAACTGGTTCATAATTCCACCACTATCTTTCCTGCCTTGCTATCAATCTCCTTGACGAGCACGTGGCCCTCGTATCTCTTCTTGAGCTCGTCCCAACCCATCTTCTTGCGGCAGGAGTTCATCAAGTCAAGGAGCTCTTTTATCTCGGCGTAGTGCTCATAGATCAGCTCTCCCTTGCGCTGGTTCTCGGAGATGCTCTTCTCAAGCTCTTTCAGACGCTCTTCCTGCTTTCTTATGATGAGCGTTATCTTCTTCTCCTTGGTCTGCTTCTCCTTTGTCTCGCGAGCATCTGACACGCTGATCATCTTGTCTGTGAGCTCCTCATCCAAAGCCTTGTTGAACGAAGAGTAGTCCTTCCTTGAAGGGCTGTTTGACTTGGCGGTCTCGAACGGGAAGACTTCTCCGTCTGAAGAATTCGCTTTTATCTGGAGATGAAACATTCCGCCAAGCTCAGTGTAGGCCTTATCCATCTCGTCGATCGAAAGTCTCTTCTTGTCCTTAGGTATCCCTGCGCGGCTGCACAGTTCCTCTGCGTAGACGCCTCCAAGCCCCAGCTCGATCGCGAAGGTCTTGACTATGGAATCAAAGGCAGTGCTCGTTATTATCTTCTCGAACTCTGCCATGGTCAGCTTCGGCGTGTTGGCCTGGCCAGGCGGGTATTGGTACTTGGTCCCGCCCCTGATGGTCCTCGACTCCCAGTTCTGGCTTTCAAGAAGCCCTTTTATCTTGCCGTCTTTTTCCAGCAAGACCATGTTTCCCTTGCTGAAGAGCTCACACACGAGCGTCAACTCCGACAACTCCTCCCCCTTCTTCACCTCGAACACGACCTCAAGTATCCTCTCAAAGGCGTGCTGGCGGACCTCTTTCACCCTTGAGTTATCAAGGTACTTCCTTAAGAAGACGCAGAATCCTGGCGGCCTCTCTGGAAACGAGGACTTATACTCAGTCAGGTAGGCTAGCCCTGGCAACTTGACCCGCAGCATCTGCTTGCCAGCGCCTTCGCCGATCTTGCGCAGCACGAACAAGAAGTCCTTCTTATCATCCTCCTGCTCGTACACCTTATCGACCCTCGCGCCCTCAAGGCTTTTTAGCTCTCTGACAAGAAAAAGCAGGTCAAGAGAGGTAAGTTCTGTCTTCATGAGAGTATAGAATCAGGTGCCTTATTTAAATATATTTCACATCAGAATATATGAAGGCTAAGCATATAAAGGAATTTTGACTTAAGGTCAGATAAGGCTGTTTCTGTTTATTATCTTCTCAGCCGCAGAAAATCCTGCCTCTATGCTGTCGTCTTGGTTGTTGTATCGGAACCTGCCTGAGCGGCCGATACAGGTCAGGTTTTCTACCTTATCAATGTATCCCATCACCAATTCAAGGTTTTTCTCAAAGCCAAGGTCATATAACGGATAGGCGTGGCTTATCCTTATCACGTAATGGTTTCTTACATCCTCTTTTTTCAGGAAGCCAATCCTTTCCAGATGCGGGAGAGCATGATCAAGGAGCTGCTTTGAGCCCATTTTCCAGGTCGCATCGTTTTCATCGACAAAGAACTCTACTAGAAGAGAAGTTTTTCCTTCAGGGCTCATTTGCCTGCTGAAGTTCCTCATCTCAGATATCCTTCCGAAAGGGATTTCATTATCAGGGAAATACATCCAGTTATCCCTTGTAACTTGGCGCTTGTTCAATGTTAGGAACAAGTATATTTGGGACCTCCACTTAAGCCTTCCAGCGGCATCACGCACTTTTTTAGGCGGAAGAGGGGTTATGCGCTTGATTAGCTCTGTTATCGGAATGGAGCTGACTACGAAAGAAGGATTGCGCACAGCTTCAACACCACCTCCTTGATCGTTTCCGCCGCCCTTAAACTCGATTGAATAAATCTTTTTCCCAGCCATCTTTATCCTGGAAGGCTCTGCGTTGAGATGAAGCTTCCCGCCTTTCTTACTCACATGATCTAGCATTCGCGTGTATATCGATCCAATCCCATATCTTGGATAGTGGAACTCGTTCACGAGCGACTTAGGGGAAGAACCGGCAGCCTTATCTTTTTTACTCTCTTCATCCTCGTTCAGAACTGCATTCCTAATTACAGATAACAGGTTAAGGCCGGCTATCCTCTCGTTCGCCCAAACAGGATGGATTTTCTTGCAGGGAAACCCGATTATTTTCTCAGTGTAGTTAAGCATGCAAAAATCCCCAAGACTCTTCCCGAACTGGGATTCTATGTGTTCCTCAAAATTGTTTGGTGATTTTCGGAGTATCCGATAATATGCTGCTGATTTCAGGTATGAGGCCAGCAGCAATCCCGCCCTAAAAAGTCCTATATTCATAAACGCTTGCACAGGCCTAATTGGATAATCATAGAATTTTCCTCTGATGAACTGGCGCGTGCTCCGCCTTACAGTAAGCAGCTCCTTTTCAAGCAGGGAGCGCACAGCCTCATAAGCTTGCTTGTTTCCTGACAAGAACCTGTGAGGACCAAGGTCAGTCCTGAAAACAAGGTTTCCTTCCTTAAAGGAGAGCGTCTTTGCTAGGCCACCAATCTGCGTGCTTTTCTCGTAAATTAAGGGCTTCTTGCCGGCCTCGCTTAGTTTCAGGGCGCATGCTAACCCTGCAGCGCCCGCTCCTAGCAAGATGACTTTTTCGCGATCTTTCATTATCTCATCATTTCTTGCTTCAGCCATGTTTTTTTTCGCCGACAGTCCACCAGAACTAATCCTAATTCATAAGAGGAACAGATATTTCTTTTATATATATTTCTTTTGATGCGCACAAACAAAGTCTCTGTTAACGCGAGGTTTCATAATCCTGCACAGAGGAAACATAATATTTTTATATCAACAAAATAGTTTTCAGGTTATGAGATTAAGATGGGCACTTCTTGGAATAATAATGCTTGGAACCTTCTTAAGCGTTTCTAATATCAGCTCTGATTCCATGTGGCTCGACGAGGGACAAAGCGTGTTCTACGCCACGCGGTCGTTCACAAACCTGATTGGCCACGTCCTTCATGAGTTGCAGCAGCCAGGATATTTTATCCTGCTAAGAGGGTGGTTTTCTGTCTTTGGCGTCAGTGACCTCTCAGGAAAGCTTCTCTCAGCAGCATTCTGTCCTATCATAATAATCCTGACTTACTTGCTGGGAAAGGAGCTTTTCAGCGAGAAGGTGGGAATATCTGCTGCGTTTTTCACAGCGATCTCCCCCTTGCTGATAGAGCAGTACCAGCAAGTCAGGGACTACTCCCTTTTCGCCGCACTATGCCTAGCCTCGTTCTATTTCATGGTGCTGATGATGAAGACCGACTACAAGAAATACCGCTGGCATCACGCAGTCTGCACTACCTGTGCCTTGTACACTCATGATCTCGCCACGTGGTCCATCATATGCCAGAATGCGTGGGTCATCTGGAGAAAAAGATTCAGCAGGAAATGGCTCCTTCAGCAGGTCATGGTCGGTTTCTTATTCATACCCGGCGCGATCCTATTCGCGATACAATTCCTGACATTTTATCCGAGGCAGACTGAAGCTATGGGCAAACTGTTTCATGAGGGATTCTGGAGCACGGTATGGGCTAATATAACGCAAGTCTTTGGCAACGCAATCATGCTTGTCAGTGTATTCATACTGCTGGCGACGATCATTGTTCTCAGGATAAGAAAGAAGATGAATATGGAGAGAAAAGAGGAGGAATCGCTGCAGCTGGTTCTCACGTGGGTCTTTGTACCATTAATCCTTGCCATCTGCCTCTCAGTGATATGGGCGCTCATCCATAAGAGATACTTGGTCTTTATAGTGCCCGGCATATCCATCCTGGCATCTTATCTCATCTTCAAGGTTTTCACCAAGAGAAATATTGCCATCACAGCGATATTTATCCTGGCAGTTTCCATGGCTTTTAGCATCGCGGACAGATTCACGCAGCACTGGACTCCTGAATGGGAAGAGGTTGCCCAATTCATGCATGAGAATGCAGGCCCTAACGATACCATCATCATATATCCTGGCTGGGAGTATGCCATCTTCACATATTATATGACCCCCGCGTGTTTTTTACTCCCTCCGGAACAGGGTTTTCCTGACATAACAACATGCAATTTCAGGAATAACATATTCTTTCCTGATTGGGATGAAGGGCGTTTATGGGATGACTTAAGAATTGATTCTGGGCGGGATGGCTTGAGAACAAATTCTGGTGAGAGATTCCTGACATTAGGAGAGCTCGCAGAAAAAGCGGATTGGCTCATCTTAATCAAGTACAGCGATGACTATCCCATACTGGACAATGCAACAAGCTATTTTAAGACAAAAAAAGATGTGACTGAAGCCAGAAAATTCACGAGCCTGATCGTGTATAAGCTTACTTAACAGTCACTGACTTCGCCAGGTTTCTTGGCTTGTCTATCTCTCTTCCAAGCGCGTCTGCCGCGTAGTATGCAAGCAGCTGTCCTGCGACGCATGCTAGTATCCCGAACTTTCCGTCGTTGTCCGTGTCTATGAAAACAACGTCTTTTATCTTGGCCTTCCCCTTCTTTCCTTGGTAATCAGGGTTGTTCGTGATGATTATCATCTTAGCGCCCCTTGCTTCGACTTCCTTGCTGTTCGAGATCATGTCCTCGTCCTTGCACCCGATCAGGCTTATGACTGGCGTGCCTTTCTCTATGAGGGCTATCGTGCCGTGCTTTAGCTCTCCACCCATCATTCCTTCTGCGTGGATGTAGGTTATCTCCTTGACCTTAAGCGCGATCTCCCTCGCGACCGGATAAGTTTGTCCTCTTCCCAGGATGTACGCGTCTTTTGACCTAGACATATCCTTGGCGATCCTTCTTATCTCATCTTTTTGCGCTATCAAGCCTTTTATCTTCTCAGCGAGGTTCGCGAGGTTCGCCTTGTAGCCAAACTCCTGGGCTAGCCTTAGGAGCAGCGCGGCTTGGTTGACGAAGGCTTTGGTGCTCGCGACAGCTACTTCCTGTCCTGCCATGATGCTTAGCGAGAGGGCGCTCATCCTCTGGATCGTCGAGTAGGGCACGTTCACAAGGCTTACTACCTTGGCTTTCTTCTCCTGAGCGTATTTGAGAGCGTCTATGACGTCCATAGTCTCTCCGCTCTGGCTTATCGCGATGACTAAGGTGTCCGCATCGACGTTCGCGTAGTGCTTGAACTCAGAGGCTATCAGGGTCTGGGCTTCTATGCCTGTCGTGTGCAGGTAGAACGCTCCCAGGAGCGATGCGTGGTAGCTCGTGCCGCACGCCGCGAAGATTATCTTCCTGGACTTCTTGACCAGGGAAACGAGTCTTCTGAAAGCCTCTTTCTGCTCGTGCTCAAGCGAGAGCAGCATCCTGGCGACGACCAAGGGCTCTTCCTCTATCTCTTTTAGCATGAAGTGCTTGTAGGCTCTCTTTTCAGAGTCTTCCTGCTGCCAGGTGAAGGACGTCACGTCTTTCCTGATCCTCTTCCCGTCTTTGGCGTAGAACTCGTATGACCCTTTCTTGATGACTGCGTACTCGTCATTCTCGAAGAAGATGGCCTTGGTAGTGATATCTGAGAACGCGTAGATGTCAGATGCCAGGATGAGCTTGTCCTCGCACATGCCAAGGACCAGCGGCGAGTCCCTCTTGATGGCGTAGATTGAGTCATCGCCCTTTATCATCATCAGTATCGCGAATGTGCCATGGGCTTCCTTTAGGAAGTCCGAGATTGCCCTCTTCACGTCTTTCTTCTCTTTCAGCTTCTCCTCGAAGTAGTGCGCGACGACCTCAGAGTCCGTCTCTGAAGAGAACTCGTGGCCCTTCTTCTCAAGCATCACTTTCAGGTCCTTGTAGTTCTCGATTATGCCGTTGTGAGCGATGACGACCTCGTCGTCGCAGCCCATGTGCGGGTGCGCGTTCTCGCTCGTGACTCCGCCGTGAGTCGCCCATCTCGTGTGCGCAATCCCAATCCTCGTCTTGCCTTCGCCTGCAACGATTATCTCTCCAAGGTTCCTCTTCAGGGACGTCGAGTCGTAGTAGCCGTAAGAATCATAGCCGCGGTACTCAAGCCGCTTCAGCCTTTCAAGAAGGAACCTTGAGGGAAATTCATCTCTTGAGACCACACCTATTATTCCACACAAAAAAGATCACCCTCAGTATCTTGCGATTATGCCTTTGAGCTCTGCTAAGCCTTTTATCTTATGATCATAGTTGCCTTCCCTCATGCCCTCGTGCCTCAGTATCTGGACAGATACTATTCCGAGGTTCTTCGCCCCTATCAGCTCGGAGTCAGGGTTGTCGCCCACCACCACGACCTCGCCTGGCTTGAGGGATTTCTCCTTCATGAGCCTCTCGAATATTATCTCCTTGTTCTTCGGGCTGCTCGAGTCGTCTATTATTACCTCTTCGAAGTAATCCCTTATGCCTAGCAGGTCTACCTTCTCCTGCTGGACTTTTGGAATCCCTGACGTCACGAGTATCTTCTCTCCAGGCAGCTCTAGCAGCAGCTTTGCGTCATCATAAGGCTTGATGTGCCTCATGTCCATGAACTCGTAAGCCTCCATCCCTACCATGACGACGTCTGGATTGAGTCCTAGCTGGTCTGCGAGTATCTTAAAACCAGTGTAGGCGTATCTCTCCCTGAGTGCTTTCTCCTGCTCTGGCGTCATGCCAGCAGCCCTCATCCTCTGGAACATGTCTCCCAGCACAGGCTTGCTCAGTTGGTTATAAGTGTCAAAGAGCGTGTTGTCCAGGTCGAATATTATCAGTTTTATCATCTTGTTCTCCAATGCTTGTCTTTGATTCCTTAGATGTTTATTATCGTTTTTGCGAGCTTGTCTGAGTCGTGCCTTGCGAGGTTGCCGTAATCCAAGAGGTCTGTCTTGATGACTTTAACTCTCCTGGCAGCCAGGTCAGGCGCTATGAACCTGGACCCCTCGCTCTCATAAGGCTTGAGCGTCTTTGCAGCCGGCTTCTTGTTGTTCAATAAGACGTAGCCTATCACTCCTTTTCCGACGTATTTCTCGGCTTCCTTCAGGAAGTCGCTCGCCTTGAAGTCTGTCGTCTCGCCGTACTTGTTCATGATGTTGCACACGAATATCTTCTTGGCCTTAGAGTCTGACAGCGCTTTCTTTATGCCGCCGACCAGGATGTTTGCGAGCACGCTCGTGTACAAGTCGCCTGGTCCGATTATTATCTTATCAGCTTTCAGGATCGCTTTTATTGCTTCAGGGTTCGCCTTTGCCTTGGGCACTATGAATAGTTTCTTAATCTTCAGGTCAGGGTTGTGCCTTGGGATGTCTATGTTGGTCTCGCTCACGACTACTTGGCCGTTCTCAAGGACTGCTCCGATGTGCGCGTTAGTCAGCGTGACTGGGACGACGCGGCCTTTTATGTTGAGGAGCTTCGAGGCTTCCTCCACAGCGTCCTTCTCGTTCCCTGCAATGTCCCTTATGGCTGTCAGGAGGAGGTTTCCTAAGTTGTGCCCTCCAACCCCTCCTTTCTCGAACCGGTACTCGAATAGCTTTCGCAGGAAAGATGAGTCCTCGCTTAAAGCGATAAGGCACCTTCTGGTGTCTCCTTGAGGCAGGTAGCCGTACTCGTCACGGAGTTTGCCTGCGCTCCCCCCAGAATCCATCATCGAGACGACGGCTGTTATCTCGACGTCGTGCTTCTTGAGTCCTCGAAGGACAATGTAAGAGCCAGTGCCACCACCGATGACTACAATCTTCTGCTTCTTTGACTTCGCCATTGGAGAAGAGAGTGGACTGGCAGGTTTATATGTTTAATGAAAAGCAGATTCAGTAAGAATTATGCTAAGACTGAGGCTACAGTCCGAACGTCTTCTCGAACTCTCTCATCTGGTTGAATTGGTTGATGAACGCTATCCCCTTGTCGGTTATCGTCAGCACCTTGCGCGCTTCCTTCCCTTCCGTGTCTTCGGCGACCAGTCCTTTCGATGACAGCTCTTCCAGGTATTGTTTCATCTGGTTGTGGCTTAGGTTCGCCTTGTACATGAGGTGCGTGGGCTTGATCCTGCCGCCTTTCCTGTTTATGGTCAGGAGCATGTCGTATATTATCTCTATCCTACTTCTTTTTCCTTGCATTTTTCAGTACCATGATGAAGGTGTATAGGAGGAAGCAGTA
This sequence comes from Candidatus Woesearchaeota archaeon, assembly GCA_016930415.1. Classification (GTDB taxonomy): domain Archaea; phylum Nanobdellota; class Nanobdellia; order Woesearchaeales; family SM23-78; genus SM23-78. The sequence continues at coordinate 29,182 of JAFGGS010000003.1, forward strand.
TCCTAGCAGTTGGATGGCTTCGGCGGCGACGTACACCCACCTGTCGGTGTATGTGAATGTGAAGAATACTTGGCTGAGCGTTATTATCGAGAAGCTTATGGCTAGGAGTTTCGTGTTCTTGTACTTGTGCTCCTTGTATGCCAGGACGTATCGCCTGGTCGAGGCCAGGAGGAAGATGACTGCCGTGACGTGGAACCAGTGGTAGTTGAACCTGGCGAAGTATGCTAGTATGAGTATGAAGTAGGCCATGATCACGTAGTTCATGGTCAGGTCGTCTTTCGATGTCAGGGCGTATAGTATGTAGAACCCGAACAGGGTGAGGAATAGATGGGCTAGGAATCCTGCTGCCAGGTATTGGTGGTATAGCGTGGGCGCGCTCTCGCTGTGCGTGAGTACGTTCGTGGCTATCTTGACTAGGAAGCTTGCAGCCAATACCAGGAAGGCTGATGATAACAATAGCTGCTTCTTGCTTCGCTTGTCCAGCAGGAAGTTCTTGAAGCAGAAGAATCCTATCAGGAGGACTACGAGTGCGCTCACGACGTCTATCGCGATGTCTTTCCCGTAGAAGCCTGGCGGGCTTAAGGTTACGAAGTCAAGCCAGTAGACCATTATAGAGTAAATAAATAGCCTGGGCGGTTTAAAAATCTTGTGGAACGGTTTTCAGGTTTTTCCCTTCACAGGGTATTTATTAATGCTTTCCCAGGGTATTCTTATGAGAACAGCTTTTCCCTCGGAAGATGGCTGGTGCGGTTGCACTGGCAAAGCTTTTGGCCTAGGCCTTGATGGCTTGGGAGAGAAGGATCCTTCCAAGAGGCTTTTTCATGATGACTGCTGTCTAAACTTTTTCTCAACCTCCGTTGCAGACAGTCCTGTGGCTCGCGAGGCTGAGGATGCGGCTGACCCTGCATTTGCTGGGTTGTCTGACTTCGAGATCAGCTTTCTCGAGAACAAGAGAAGGCGCAGTAGGAGAACAGTGTTAGGTTAGCCCCCTAAGTGCTTTTCGCTTCGAAGATCAGGCTTCAAGAGCCCCTCAGCCCCGCAGTATCAGGCTTATCGTGAACTTGTAGAGCATGATCGCCAGGAAGACGTATACTAGCGAGCTGTGCACTCCGAACATGACCAGTATGAAGTAGAGTCCTGCTATGAAGTCCAGGACTGATAAGAAGCTCCCTCTGAAGAGTATCCCTTTCCCCATCCAGAAGAATGCGCCTCCAAGGGCTGCTCTCCAGCTGTGCAGCACGCCTAGGTGGGTGAGCAACATGAGGATTGCGAAGGTCACGTCGGCTGCTACCAGGAACAGTAAAAATACCATTTGTTTCTCTCTCTTCGTTGTTTTCTCGTCTGCTCTAGGGTACTGCGCTTGCGCTTTTATGTCTTTAGGTGGCGTATGAGGCTCTTTGCTTCTGGCACGCAGCCAAACCCAATCAAAAACCATTATTGAGTGGTAACTACAGAAAGATTTAAAAAATAGCCTGTCATCGCCTAAGGGAAGGAGCGGCCAAGGCCGCAAGATTCAATCGGAGGAGAAGACAATATGTATGAGAAGGCGACAACTGGTTATCAACTAGTAAGAGGCGAAAGGATAGGGCGAGCGGATATTGGCAAGGTACTTGGAGCGATCCCGAGCGACGCAGAGGGAACCTTCAGGCCAATCAATAAGGAGAGTAGACCCATAACTCCGAAGGAGGCCAGCGAGTACCTCCGCAATCTAATGCCAAACCCATCGCTCAACGAGCCCAGTGCATTCTACCAAGTCATCAAGGGACCGGACGTAGAGAGACACATCCTTGACGTGACAGAGAGACGAGCCCAGAGCAAGTTCGGAAGGGTCGTTGGTGTCAAAGACATCCACCACGGCACACTTGACTTCGTAGTCCAAAGGGCAGTCAGGGAAGTCAAGGACAACTAAGACCACGCAATTACAGGCTGGCAAATTATTTCCAAAATATCACTCAGCTATCAACATGAGGAGAGATGAAGAATGCTTTCAAGACAATTACTCAGCTTACTCTCCGGCAGGAGGAGGGCAATCTCGCACGAGATATCCTTTTCTGAAGCGCTGTCGCTGATACACTCCAGGAGCAGCGGATTGGTGAACATAGTCGGTCTGGATTCAGAAACACACGACCCATTGATAGGTGAGATGCGAAGGGAGCGCGCCATCTACGGTCTTGAGGGAGCCTTCAACAAGCCGGCAGGGGAATACCTCTCGGTGAAGCATGAGATCTACGTCCCGAAGAATCCTGAGAAAAGCAAGCCAGCATGGCACTTCATCGACTTTGCGCAAGGAAGGCTCAAGACAGTAGATGATAAGCCTGTAAGGGAGAAGCCTTACCTCACAGTCACAGTCGACTTCTACGAGAAGCCAAGAGCAGACAATCGATCATAGACGCATCAATACTCTATCCCCTTCCTCGCCAGCACCCCCTCATCGTATGGGTGGCGTATCTTGTTCACTTCGCTTATGTAGTCTGCGATTGCGAGCACTTCTTCTGGGAAGTTCCTGCCTGTCATGACTAGCTCCAGGCTTTCAGGCTTATCTTTAACGAGTGCCAGGACAACGTTTGACTCTATCATCCCTGCGGCGAGCGCTGGCCCTAACTCGTCGATTATGAACAAGCCATGATATCCGTTCTTTGCTTCAAGAAAAGCGTCTTTCACAAATGCAGTGCAGGCAGCCGCCTTGCCTTTCATCTTAGCCTCAGTCTCATTCACGAAGTAAGGATGCTTTGATGAGAATCCAAGATATGTTATGCCGAGTTTCTTCATGCCCTCGACCTCGCAAGCCTCTTCCTTGAAGAGTTGCGCATATAATACTTTTGTGCCGAAGCCAGCGGCCCTGACAGCCAGGCCTACAGATGCAGTAGTCTTCCCCTTGCCATCGCCAGTTATGACGTGGATGAGTCCCTTCTTCATGCGTATCCTCCGGAGCGGCATCGAGCAAAGATGAGACTTAGCGACGCCTGAAACCAAAAAGGCTTTCTAAAAAGATAAATGAAAAAAAATAAAGTAGTATGGGCGGATTTCTCACGAAATCCAGTCGATGCACTCCAGCATCAGCTGCACTTGCTGTAGCTGCAGTCAAAACAGGTAGGCTCCAACCATTTACGCTCAGTTGACGCGCATATGCGACTCCTAGCCTTCGGCCGGAGTCCCATCCTAACTACACTTCGAATACCCGCAGTCAAAGCAGGTTGGCTCTGAGCATCCGCTGACCATCTCGACGTTGGTCGAGAAGCACTTGGGGCAGAACAGGCTGTCTTTCTTCTTCTCCTCAGAGTGTTCTGCGTGGATTGGCATCAGGGTCTCCTGGGTTGCGCTGCCGTTAGCCAGTAACACTGTCTGGCCGTTCATGCCTTCGAACTTGCCTGTCGCGACTAGGTGCTCTTTGAGCGCCTTGGACACTCCGTGAGGGATAGAGTCCACCCTCTTGGGTCCGAATCCGAATGGCTTGTCTCCTTTGATGCTGTTCAGGTGCTTGAGCAAGCGGTTCGCGTTTCCTCCCTGCTCGAAGTACTTCGATATCAGTATCCCGATTGCCGTAGTCATTCCTGATATCTCAGTCCCTGTAGGGCTTAGGTTCGCGAACATCTGCAATGGCCCTATGTCGTCGTAGTTGATGTGGATGTGAAGCGGCCCTTGTCCTGTGTTTATCAGGTAGTAGCTGCTCTTGTCAGGCATCCTCTCCTTCTCTTCCTGAACCGCTTCTTTCTTCTCGTCCTTCTTCGAACTGATGTTAAGGATCTGGAACTGCTTGCTGCCGTCCCTGTAGATGGTCACGCCTTTTGCTCCGAACTCGTAAGCCTTCAAGTATATCTCACGGACCTCCGCCACAGTGGCCTCGTTCTTCAGGTTCACGGTCTTTGACACCGCGTTGTTCGTGTACTTCTGGAACGCGACTTGCATCTTCAAGTGGTTTATCGGCTTTATGTCGTGGCTCGTCAGGAAGAGGTTCTGTATCTTCTCAGGGATCTCCTTGATGCCTATCAGGCTCTTGTGGTTCTGCTCGACCTTCTTGTAGAGCTCGTTCTCCTTGAGTCCGAAGAAGCTGTTCTCAATTGCCATCTTCTTGAAGAGCGGGTTGACCTCGAAAAAGGTGTCCTTCTCAAGCGGAGTCTCTCCTTTCTTGAGCGCGTCGATACCCGCGGCGTTATACCTGGTATAAGCCACTGCGAAGAACGGCTCGATGCCGGCTCCCTGTAGACCTGCGGCGATCCCTATGGTGCCTGTCGGGGCTATCGTGGTTATCGCGCTGTTCCTAGGCCTACTCTCCTTTCCCTTGTAGTGCTTGCTCTTAGTGTCGTAGATGCTTCCTTTCCAGCTGGGGAAGAGTCCTCTCTTCTTGGCCAGCTCCTCGCTAGCCCTCCTTGACTCCGAGTCTATGTACTTCATGACCTCCTCTGCCTTCCTGAAAGCGAGTTCAGACTCGTATGGGAGCCCTAGGGCTACCAGGCTCTCTGCCCACCCCATGACTCCAAGGCCTATCCTTCGGCCAAGCTTCGCCATGTACTCTATCTTCGGTAGAGGATAGTTGTTCACGTCTATCACGTTGTCCAGGAAGTAGACTGAGTTATGCACGCACACCTTGAGGCGTTCCCAGTCAAAGTCTTTCTTCTTCTCGTCCACGAACCTGAACAGGTTGATGCTTCCCAGGTTGCAAGGCTCGTATGGCAGGAGCGGCTGCTCTCCGCAGGGGTTCGTTGACTCGATCATCCCCTGCTCCGGCGTAGGGTTGCTCTCAGTCTCGTTTATCCTGTCGATTATTATTATCCCTGGGTCGCCGCTCTTCCACGCGCTCTCGACTATCTCGTCAAAGAGCTCTTTCGCGTTCAGCTTGCCGGTCACGCCGTTGTCGCGCGGGTTTATGAGCTCTATCTCTGTCCCTGCGGCCGCAGCGTCCATGAACTTCTTGTCTATCGCCACGCTTATGTTGAAGTTCTCGAAGGCGTTGTTCCCGTCCTTGCAGTGGATGAAGTCTCTGATGTTTGGGTGGTCGTATCGCAGGATGCCCATGTTGGCCCCTCGCCTGGTCCCTCCTTGCTTGACTACGTCTGTCGACTTGTCGAAGAGGCTCATGAATGATATGGGTCCTGAGGATATCCCTTTTGTCGTCTTCACGTGGTCCTTGGTCGGCCTTAGCCTTGAGAACGAGAAGCCAGTCCCACCTCCGCTCTTGTGCACGAGCGCCATGCTCTTGACTGCGTCATATATCTCCTCTATGGAGTCGCCTACTGGCAGCACGTAGCATGCTGACAGCTGTTGGAGGGCTCGTCCTGAGTTCATGAGAGTCGGGCTATTGGGCAGGAACTCGAAGGATGACATCATAGTGTAGAATACCTTGGCCAGCTTCTCAATCCTCTCCCTTGCAGAAGGGTTCTTGTCCAGGACTGCGTTCAGGTTCTTTATGAAGCGCTTGAAGTTCTCGTCCCGGGCGTTATAGTGGGAGATCTCCTTGTGCAGGAGGAGCATCTCGGTCTTTTGCCCGGCGTCTGTCTCGTGGGTCTCGTACGAGTATTTCACGCCTTCGAACAAGTCTTCCTTGCGGACGTCTTTCATGTATAAGAGCTCTGAGAGCGCTATGTTGGTCGCGATGTTCCACAGCCAGCTTTCCGGGCTCGGCGCGTCCTTCATGTACTTGTCAGCTATCACTTTCGACTGGTTCTCAGTAAGCCTTATCTTCGGAAGCTCTTCCGGCAGCTTCCTCCCATTGTATTCAATCATTCACATCTCCTCCTATCTTGTTTTTTTGCCGATTGTTAGATTTCGTGTCCATCTGGCCCAGGGCTTTCTTGAAGTCCTCGAGGTCTTCGAACTTCTTGTATACTGAGGCGAACCGTATGTAGGCGACTGCGTCGAGCTTGCGAAGCTTCTGCATGGCGAGGGCTCCTATCTCTGAGCTCTTGGCTTCTGGTTTGCCTTTGCTTCTTAGCTTGCGTTCTATGTCGTCCAGCAGCTCTTCTATCTGGTTTGTCGTGACCGGCCGCTTCTCGCAGGCTTTCAAAAATCCGCGCTTGAGCTTGTCGCGGTCGAATAGTTCCCTGTTACCGTCTTGCTTTATGACTCGCAAGTGGACTTGTTCCTGGCGTTCATAGGTGGTGAATCTCTTCTTGCATCTGGTGCATTCGCGCCTCCGTCTGGTTACGTCTTCTGCAGTCTCCCGAGTCTCCATGACCTGGGTGTCGTCGTTTGCGCAAAATGGGCATTTCAATGCAATATTCACCTCGTCGGACATAATGACCCAAAACACTAGTGGTAGTGTCTAGAAGCCACCCCTAACACCACATATTGCGTATGATGAGAATAGTACGATTTATAAAGTTTCCTGTAATGCAACATATAATTTGCAAAAAAACCTTTGCAAAAACTGCAAAGAAAAGCAACCATTCAAGGCCCTAATAAATAAACAGGCCCACCTACTCCTTCGCGATCAAGAGCGAGAGGAGAGACATCCTCACGAACAAGCCGCACTGCGCCTGCTCAAAATACCGTGCCCTAGAATCCTCATCCACATCAGGCGCAATCTCATCAATGCGCGGCAAGGGATGCATGATGATGGCAGAAGCCTTCATCGAAGCGGCCTTCTTGGCGTCAAGGACATACACGCCCTTGCAAGCCAAGTACTCCTTCTCGCTGGCAAAACGCTCCTTCTGGACGCGAGTCATGTAAAGTACATCAACCAAAGGAAGCACATCCTCAAGCTTCTCAGTCTCAGAATACTTGAAACCCTTACGCTTCAGAAGATCCTTGATGTCATCCTTCATAGCCAAAGCCTTAGGAGCCACGAAGAAAAGCTCTACACCCTTGAAATGCACCAAGAGCTGAGCCAAGGAACGCACAGTCCTGCCGTTCTTCAAGTCGCCCACAAAGGCTACCTTCTTGCCCTCAACCTCTCCGAACTCCCGCTTGATCGTGTACAAGTCAAGAAGCGCCTGGGTAGGATGCTCACCAGGACCATCCCCTGCGTTGAGCACAGGCACCCTAGAGACTCCAGCCGCGGTCCTAGCAGCCCCCTTCTCGTCATGACGCATTACTATCACGTCGCAATACCCATTCAAGATGCGGATGGTATCCTGCAAGGTCTCGCCCTTGGAGACGCTTGAGAACTCACGCGCATTCTCAGTGCCGACTACGCAGCCACCCAAGCGAAGCATCGAAGACTCAAAAGACAGCCTGGTCCTGGTAGACGCCTCGTAGAAGAGAGTCGCCATGACCTTGCCTTTCAGTATCGAAGAGCCGCCGCTAGTCTTGACCAGCTTCTCCATCTCAGCAGCCTTTGAGAGCACGACGTCCAGATCAACCCTCTCAAACTGGGAAGCGCTGATGATATGGGAGAAACGCTTTGAAAAACCTGAGAAATCAATACGACTACAAGGGACAGAACGAGATTGATCATGACCCTTAGAGGCCTTCTTCAAATGACTCCCCTCCAAAGCCTGGATGCGGCTTCAAACCGGACACTTTCCAAGAGAAAAGCATCACGCCAATTTATTTCCCGAATCATCAACAAGGCGTATGGCATTCACAGGGCAGACCTCTGCAGCGTTCTTCGCGCCCTCAAGGTCCTCAGTCTCTGCCTTCTTCGCGACCGCCTTATGACCTTTGTCAGTCTCCTTTATATCAAAGAGATCAGGGCAAGTCGCGGCGCAGGCGCCGCAGCCAATGCAAGCCTCGGCATCCACTGATAACTTATATTTCGCCATTATCAAGCAATCCTGGATTCCTTCAAGTTTATAAATTTTTGCACGAAAATAACAGCATACCAATCAATCCTTCGCGTCCTTGGAAGCCTTCATCTCACTCTGCGCGGCCTCGTTAAGCTCCCCTACAAGCTTGTCAATCTCCTCTTCGCTCATGCCGTGCGCAGAGCAACCCTGCTCGATGGTTTCGAAGGCCATCATGCCGCAGCCAAGGCAATGAAGCCCGTATGAGAACATTATCTCAGGCGCGGCGCCGCTAGTCCTGGCAGCCTCGCCGATAGGCATATCCCTCGCGACCACGCATTCCTTTGGAGCAACCTGCTCCTTTGCAGCCTTGTCATGAGAATGCTTCTTCTCAGCAGGCGCCTTAGACGCCTCTTTCTCTATCTTCTTCTCCTGAGACTTCTTCTTGAGTTTTGAAAACATCAGCATCACCTGTCCTTGAAGGACGGACCGTCTTTTTATAAATGTTTCATAAAGGGATAAAAACAATATTTTGAGTGAACAAACCAAAGAGCATCATTTCTTCATGTAAGCCTTGACTATCACGACGTCCTGGACAGGCCAGTTCTGATGAGGAGGCCTGTTGCCGGTCGCGACGCTCTCGATCTTCTGGACGACGTCCATGCCCAAGACTACTTTGCCGAAGACCGCATAACCCGGGTTTCCAGGCGCGAAGTCGAGGAACGAGTTGTCGACCGTGCTTATGAAGAACTGGCTCGTCGCGCTGTCAGGCACGTTGGTCCTGGCCATGGCGATCGTCCCTGCCTTGTTCTTCAGGCCGTTTGACGACTCTAGCTTGATAGGATCAGCAGGCTCTTTCTGGACGCCATCAGGAGAGAATCCTCCGCCCTGGATCATGAAGCCCTTCATCACCCTGTGGAATATCAATCCGTCGTAGAACCCGCTGTTCACGTAAGAGACAAAGTTCTCTACAGTCACAGGAGACGCGCTCCTGTTAAGCTCTATCTCTATGTTACCCATGCTGGTCTCTAAGACCGCTACCTCTCCCATTGAAGCACCTCCTTCTGGCTTGCAGCCCTGCAAAACAAGGGCTGATACGATTGACAAGACAAGAAACAAAGCGAACAAGACACCGCTATGCTTACATCCCCTCAAAAAAACCACCTCGATTAATATGAAGGCTTGCGCAGGGATTTATAAAAATTGCCCTTGTTTCATCAAATATTTAAACTCGAAGCATCGATTGTCATCTCATGAAGGTCCTAGTCACCGGCGGGTGCGGCTTTGTCGGAAGCCATGTTGTCGATGCATTGATTGCTAAGGGTCATGAGGTTCTTATCTTTGACAATTTGTCTACGGGAAAGAAGGATTACATCCCGAAGAGCGCAACGCTCTACAAGGGGGACATAACCAAGTTCAAGAACCTCGACAAGGCATTCTCCAGGTTCAAGCCCGAAGTAGTCGTCCACACCGCAGCCCAGGTGATGCTGAGAAGAAGCCTTGAAGACCCTGTGTTCGATGCAAGGGTCAATTTCATCGGCACCTTGAACGTCATGGAGGCTTGCCAGAAACATAAGGACAGCGTCAAGAAAGTCATATATACTGGTACTGGAGGAGCGGCTTACGGAGACCCGAAGAAGCTCCCCGTGGCAGAAGAAGCCGAGAAGATCCCGCTCTCGCCTTATGGCTGCTCAAAGGTCTCTGCAGAGTTCTACGTCAGGTCTTACTCGATCAACAATGGTTTTGATCACTTGATATTCAGGTTCGGGAACGTATACGGGCCAAGGGATGACGCGGGTACCAAGCGAGTGATTCCTGTGTTCGTGGAAGGGCTTACCAAGGGGAAGGAGTTCTCGATCTTCGGAGACGGCAAGCAGACAAGGGATTTCTTGTTCGTGAAGGACATATCAAAGCTCGTGGCTGATAACGTGGACAAGAAGACCGGGGGCAAGACTTACAACTTAGCGTCTGGCGAGGGCATATCTGTTAATGATGTGTACAAGGTTGTGGCCAAGGCATTAGGGATCGATAAGGATGCTCCTCACAAGGAAGCCATCAAAGGCGAGGTAAGGTTCATCTTCTTGGATATCAAGAAGGCAAGAAGAGAGCTTGGCTTCAAGCCCACTAGTTTCGAGGATGGGATGAAGGAGACTGTCGAGTGGTTCAAGGGCTTGAAGAAGTGAAAACAGTTATATACTGCTTCTGACATACTATACTCACGGGTTTTTCCGGCTTTTCGGGATTGCTCATCTGAAAACAATTTGGGAGGATTGGTATTATGAGAAAACTACGTGCTGGCGTGCTCGCAGCGACTGGTGCTGTGGGTCAGAATTATGTGCATCTGCTCAGGGATCATCCTTGGTTTGAAATCACTTTCTTGGCAGCGTCTAAGGATTCTAAATCTTTCGAGGAGGCGGTGTCTGCAAGGGGTTGGTTCATGGGTCAGGACATCCCTGCTGATGTCAGGAAGCTTCGCGTCTTTGAAGCGTCTAACCTCGAGGCTGCTTTGGATGGGTGTGACTTTGTCTTCAGCGCGCTTGACAAAGATGTGGCTAAGGATCTTGAGATGAAGTATGCCAAGGCAGGCCTTCCTGTAGTGTCAAACGCATCTGCTTATAGAGGAGATCCTTTTGTCCCCATGCTCATGCCTGAAATCAACGCAGACCATATAAGAGTCATACCTGCGCAGCAGAGAAGATATGGCTTTAAGGATGGGTTCATAGTAGTGAAGCCTAACTGTTCCCTTCAATCTTATATGAAGCCGATCCACGCGCTTATGGCAGCGGGCTATAATGTTGACAGGCTTATCGTGCACACCCAGCAGGCTGCGAGCGGCGCAGGCAGGCCTGGCGTGTCTGCCCTGGATCTCATCGATAATGTGGTGCCCTTCATCTCAGGGGAGGAGGAGAAGTCCGAAAGAGAGCCCTTGAAGATACTTGGAAGCGTTGACAATGACAAAGGAATTGTTGATTATGAAGGATTAGCAATATCTGCTACGTGCACTAGAGTTCCAGTGCGTGACGGCCACTTGGCTTCAGTCAACATCTCGTTCAGAGGCAAGAAGCCCTCTGCTGACCAGATACGCTTGGCCTGGGCGTTGTATAGGCGCGAGCCTCAGGAGCTTGGCTTGCTTTTCGCACCAGACCAGCCAATCATTTATAGGGATGAGCCAAACAGGCCTCAGCCAGTGCTTGACAGGGACTCTGGCAACGGTATGGCCGTGACTGCAGGTAGGCTTCGAGAGTGCCCTGTGTTCGATTACAAGTTCGTATGCCTAAGCCACAACACGGTGAGAGGGGCTGCTGGTGGAGGCATCCTTAATGCAGAACTGTTGTATGCCAAGGATTGTCTGAAGCCGAGATAGAAAGCAAAACTTGTATTAACAGAGAAAAGGCAGGCTAGGACGACAAGAGTCTCAGAACTTCTTCACGAAGTAGACTTCTTTAGTCTTTCCTTTATCTATCCTCTTGATGAATCCTCGCTTCTCAAGGTTTGCTAGCATAAGCGAGAGTCCTGTCTTTGAGGTGTCTGTCCTGTAACGCAAAGTGGATTGTTTTATGCCGTCTTGCTCATGCACGGCTTTCAATACTTTCTGCTCGTCCGACGTGAAGCCTGCGAGGAAGGCCTTGAACTCGTCTTTTTCGCGCTCTTCTTTCTTGGCGGACTCAAGAGCCTTTGCGACTGTCTTGTGATGCTTCTCCATCTCTTCCTGGGTCTTGTCGATGAACGAGAGGTATATTCCAAGGAACAATAGCGCTGCAGACACTGCGCCTCCGACCAGGTACATCCAGAGGTTGGCGTTCTCCTCGTCATGGAGGCATGTGCCGTCTGACAAGTAGCATGAGCCGGTCTCTCCTATGATGCTGTTTATGTAGTAGCCTTCACGCACCTTGAAGCCGATGACGGTCAGGCCTATGATTATCGCGATGCCGATTATTATCAATCCGAGCTTCTTTTGTTTCATCAAGGCCTTGAGTGCGCTTCAGCATATATAAATCTTGTTTTGCCTGCAAAAGAAAACCTTGCGCTTAGAAAACCTCTTTTAAACGTTAAAAAAAGCATATTTACAGGAATTAAACGTTCTTAGCTCAATGGAGAATGGGGAAAGGTAGTAATAAAACTCAGCACATCTGGGTCTGAAGAAAGAAAAATGTCTTGTAAAGGAAAGGAGGATTGGTTTTGTATGAAGAAGGTCACGATCAGCATCAAGGGGATGCATTGCAGGAGCTGCGAGGAGCTCATCAAGGACGCGCTTGGAGAGCAGAAAGGGATCAAGAGCGTGAAGGTCTCACATGAGGAGGGAAGCGCAGTCGTCGAGTTTGATGATACAAAGTCTGATGAGAAGACCATCAGGGATATCATCAGGAAAGAGGGCTACGAGACCTAAGAAGAGCAGATGATGCTAAGAAGCAGGAGAGGTTGATTCACATGGCGATTATAAGACAAGGATTCATTGCGAAAGGCACGACGTGCGAGAGCTGCGCTAAGATAATAGAGCGGCAGGCCTTGAAGGTCAAGGGGGTTGAAGATGTCAGTTTCGACTATCCGTCCGAGACTGGCGTCGTCACGTTTGACAGCAAGAAGACTGATATTGACACGATACTCTACAGGATCGAGAAGAAGGGTTACACCTGCCTGATCCTTGACGATTCAAAAGCAGGCCCTGACGCTGGCGGGGCGAATAACAACTGGCTTGGCTGGACCTTTGCAGTCATAGGGATACTTATCGCAGGATACTTCCTACTGAACCTAGTGGACAGCATCTCTCTTCCGACAATAAGCCAGAACATGGGCTACGGCCTCTTGTTCATCGTGGGCCTCCTCACTGGCTTCCACTGCATCGCGATGTGCGGCGGATTCGTCGTAGGCTACACTGCAAAGGACGCGCAGGAAGGCAGGAGCTCTCATAAGTCTCATTTATTATACGGCGTAGGAAAGACCTTGTCCTACACTATCATAGGAGCCGCGTTTGGTCTCTTAGGGTCTATCATAGCGTTCACTCCTGGGATGAGGGGCACGATCGGCCTGCTCGCAGGATTATTCCTGGTCCTGTTCGGCCTGAAGATGCTAAACGTCTTCCCTGCCTTGAGAAAGATCCAGTTCAAGACACCTGCATTTGTTTCAAGGTTCGTGGGCAAGAGCTCAAAGCAGACCAAGAGCCCCCTAGTTATTGGGCTGCTTAACGGGCTCATGATTGCCTGCGGACCTTTGCAGGCGATCTACGTCATGGCAGCAGGCACAGGCAGCATGATCGAGGGTGCGAAGATCCTCTTCGTCTTCGGCCTAGGGACTTTGCCTGTCATGCTCGGCTTCGGCTACTTCGCAAGCTACATCTCCAGCAGGGCGACCCAGAAGATACTGAAGGCATCTGGCGTCGTAGTGATAATACTTGGCCTCGTCATGATGAACAACGGCCTGGTCTTGACAGGCAGCGGCTACGACGCGCAGTCAATAGTACAGCTCGTGACTGCGACCCGATCCTCAGGAGGGATTTCAGGCGCAGCGAGCGCATCAGCAGGAAGCGAAGATACAGTAGTGATGAAGGACGGCTATCAGGAGATAAGGATGGACGTCCTCAGGTCTGGCTGGAGCCCAGACACCTTTGTCCTGAAGAAGGGCGTGCCTGTCAAGTGGATCGTGAACGGCAAGGAGATAACCGGGTGCAACAACGCGATCCAAGTCCCAAAGTATGGGCTCAATTTCAAGATAACGCCTGGAGAGCAGACTATCGAGTTCACGCCTGACGAGTCCGGCGTCGTTCGCTGGAGCTGCTGGATGGGAATGATTCCAGGCACGTTCATAGTCAAGGACGACATCGACTTGTCAGACACTGAAGCGGTCCAGAAGGAGATTGCAAGCATACCTGCCTCCAAGCCTGCAGGAACCTGTGGTGCGGGCGCTGGCGGCGGATGCGGATGCGGTGGATGAAGATGAGAAGGATATTGATTCTAGCGTTAGTGGTGTTGTCAGCAGCGGCAGTGCTCGCGCTATCAGGATGCTCGCAGCAGTCGATAAACCTGCAGCCGTTCGCGCAGTGCCTCACCGAGAAGGACGTCACCATGTTCGGCACCACGTGGTGCTCTCACTGCCAGGCCCAGAAGGAGCTCTTTGGAAGCTCATTCGAGGAGGTGCACTTCGTGGATTGCGATGCAAGGCCTGGCGAATGCCAGCAGAACGGCGTAGAGGCGTATCCTACCTGGAAGATCAACAACACAAGCTACTTGGGAGAGCAGTCCTTGGAGAGGTTGGCGTTCCTTAGCGGGTGCAACCTGCCGGCACAATGAACGCTTTAACGGTTTGATGATTGGATTTTCCAAAAATTAAAAAACAGCAGTATCAAAGGAGATAGAGGAGAGGTGTAAGCATGAAGAAAGTGGTCTTGGACGTCAAGGGGATGCATTGCGCTAGCTGCTCGACCCTGCTTGACAGGACCTTGAGCCGGATCGACGGCGTCAAGGCGGCGAACGTCAACCTGACGACTGAGAAAGCCACTGTGGAGTTCGAGGAGGGCAAGGCTCATGTGTCCCAGTTCATCAAGGCCATAGAGTCAAAGGGCTACGGCGCGAGCGAATCCGCTAATGGGATGAAGTCTGGGATGCTTGACAAGCACGCGGAGCTTGATTCCTTGAAGAAGAAGCTCTTGATCGGATTGTTCTTTGCAGTGCCCGCGTTCATCATCGGGATGTTCATAATGGGCGAGCAGCTCCCTTACAAGAGCCTGATTCTTCTCGTGCTGGCAACTCCAGTCCAGTTCTACCTCGGGTTTGACATGTATAGGTCTGCGTTCCAGGCCTTGAAGGGCTTTAGCGCCAACATGGACTCGCTAATAGTCCTTGGCACGAGCGCGGCGTATTTCTACAGCGTATACGTAGTCATCACAGGCGGGATGCACACCTACTTCGAGGCGAGCGCGGTCCTGATAACAATAGTCATATTCGGAAGATACCTTGAGGCAAAGGCCAAGGGCAAGACCACGGACGCCATAAAGAAACTTATAGGCTTGAAGCCTAAGACTGCGTGCGTGATCCGCGAAGACCAGGAGGTCAGGATACCTGTTGATGACGTGAAGGTCGGGGACCTTATACTGGTCCGACCTGGCGAGAAGATCCCTGTCGACGGAGTTATCGGCGAGGGTCATTCATCTGTCGATGAGAGCATGATAACTGGCGAGTCCATTCCTGTCGAGAAGAAGGAAGGGGACCAGGTCATAGGCGCGACCATCAACAAGACGGGCGCGTTCCAGTTCAAGGCTTCGAAGGTCGGGGCAAAGACCACTCTTGCAAGGATAATAAAGCTGGTCGAGGACGCTCAAGGCAGCAAGGCGCCGATTCAGCGTTTCGCAGACGAGGTTTCAGCTTATTTCGTGCCTGTCGTGCTCCTAATCGCGATTGTCACTTTTACGACGTGGATGATTGTAAAAGGCGACCTTAGCTTTGCTCTCGTCGCAGCGATTTCAGTCCTTGTAATCGCGTGTCCGTGCGCGCTTGGCCTTGCGACTCCGACCGCGATAATGGTCGGCACAGGCAAGGGCGCAAGCAACGGAGTCCTGATCAAGGGCGGAGAGGCTCTTGAGACTGCTCACAGGATAAAGCACGTCGTCCTGGACAAGACAGGCACGATCACTGAAGGCAAGCCAAGCCTGACTGATATAGAGTCAGACATGGATAGTGGCAAGTTCCTGCACGTCGCGGCTTCCCTTGAGAAGATGAGCGAGCACCCGCTCGCAGAGGCTATCGTCAAGGCTCACAAGGGCAGCTTCGAGAAGGTCGAGGGTTTCAAGGCCATCCCAGGCCACGGAGTCCATGGGAATATCCGTCATAAAGAGTATTTTCTTGGCAACAAGAAGCTGATGGATGACTTTGGCATCCCGATCGCTGACTACGAGAGCCAGGCGAGTAGGCTGGAGTCAGAGGGAAAAACAGTGATGTTCCTTGCTGAAGGGAAGAGTCTCTTAGGAGTCGTGGCTGTCGCTGACAGGATAAAGGAGAGCTCTAAGCGCGCAGTCCAGGAGCTGATGGACCTAGGCATCACTCCTCACATGATAACAGGCGACAACGAGCGGACGGCAAAAGCGATAGCGTCGCAAGTCGGCATCAAGGATTACTTCGCAGAGGTCTTGCCAGAGGACAAGGCAGGCCACGTGAAGGAGCTGCAGAAGCATGGCAAGGTAGCCATGGTCGGTGATGGCATAAACGACGCGCCCGCGCTTGCCCAGGCAGACATAGGCATCGCCATGGGTTCAGGCACTGACGTCGCGATGGAGACTGGTAACGTCGTGCTCATGAAAGATGATCTTCTGGATGTCGCAAAGGCGATTCGCCTGAGCAGAGCAACCATGAGCAAGATCCGGCAGAACATGTTCTGGGCCCTAGCCTACAACGTGGCAGGGATCCCGATCGCCGCGGGAGTGTTCTACGTCTGGACTGGCTGGCTCTTGAATCCCATGATAGCCGGAGGCGCGATGGCCTTGAGCAGCGTGAGCGTGGTCAGCAACAGCCTGCTGTTGAAGATGAAGAGGATATGAAATAAAAAAAAAGGAGTAAAAGCCAGCGCAGAATCGCATCCTCAATAGATTTCGCGCTGGGTTGATTGATAAAAGAAAACTCAAACAATCCTCTTATACAGCCACTCCTTCCTCTTGAAGTAGAAGTACAAGACCAATCCTAAAGAGACTATGTTAGAGATTGGATAGGCCGCCCAGATCCCCATCTCTCCTATCTTCAGAACAAAGACAAGCACTGAGCTGATTATTATCAGGGCTCCTGCCTGGAAGACTGCTTGCATCATGGCTTGGGTTGTCTTGCCAGCTGCCTTGAGCGCGCCCATTATCGCCATCTGCATGCCTATGAGCCCGAATGTGAGCGCCATCCACCTGATAAAGGTGGTCGATAATGCTATCACCTTATCTTCCCCAGGGACAAAGAAGGTGTTTATCGGCTCTGCAAATATGAATATGACGGCACCTAAAGCCAGAAGGGTCCAGAATCCTATCTTCATGCCAGTTCCAAGTATCTTGTCTGCTCGCTCGTATTGCTTGGCTCCGATGTTGTTTCCTACAAGGGCGGTGGTCCCGATCGAGAAACCCACTGCTGGGATGATGATAAAGCTTAGCATCCGAGCTCCGATGCCATAAGCCGCGACAACCGTCGTTCCTAGCGTCGAGACGACGAATATCATGGCGAACATGCCAAAGGACCTTGATGAAAACTCCAGCGAGGATGGGACTCCTAGCCTGAAGAGTTGTTTCATCCAGGGTGCCTTGAGCTTCAGGTAGCCCATTCTCAGCTTTATGCCGTGCGTGCCGAGCCATAGGGAGAAGAGCCCTATCAGTGCCGAAAGAGATGCCGTCACGAACGTCGCCCATGCGACGCCAGCCACTCCCATCGCAGGGATGAACTTCCATCCGAACATGAACAAGGGGTCTAGGAAGAAGTTGAGTATAACTGTCGCCAATATGACTATCATCGGGAACTTAACCTCACCCACTCCTCTTAAGGATGATTGGAAGACCATGTAGATGAACATGGCGACGACGGTGAGGAACGATATCTGAAGGTAAGACGTCGCATTTGGCAGTACTGCAGGGTCGCTTGTAAGCAGCGAGAGGAGCGGGCCTGACAGGAAGTAACCTGCCGTGCTCATCACAAGCGATATCAACGTGACAAGGGAGAGGGTCTGCCCTGTAGATAAGGAGACTCCTTTCTCGTCCCCTTTGCCGTTGTACTGCGCTACAAGGATGGCGCCTGCCATGGTGAATCCTGTCGCGAAGGAGATTATGAAGAACAGTATGGGAAAACTAAGCGAGACCGCGGCTACTGCTGCTTCTCCGAGGCGCCCTACCCAGAAAGTATCGATTAGCTGGTAGAGTGTCTGGAGGATGTTCGCGAATATTACAGGGATCGATATCTTGAAGATTGACTTGATCACAGAGCCTTCCAGCAGGTGATGGCTGCGGCCGCGAGGCTTTTTTGATTGTTCGCGTCTAGGCATGAGAGCATTGGGACGCCAATGTTTTAAAAAATGATTGCTTGATGCTCAAACCTGTTGCTATAGAATGCGGTGTCAGGATGCGAGGGCTACATTTGGAAGGAAAGGGGAGGTAAGTGAAAAACAGAGAGGACGTTAAGCCTAAGAATCTTTAATGCTCCTGTTTTCTTTCCCCGATAGGAGTTCAAGCCTTTGGCAACAGCTTCTTCACGTCTTCAGGCCAGCCGTCGCCTTTTGTGCCTATCATCGCTTGGCCGTTTGGCAACAGGTTGACTGGTACGCTTTCTTGGCCTAGGCTATCGGCCACTTTCTTTCTTATGCACTTGGCTTGGCTTGGCCCTTTGCAGTAGAGGTTTGAGAATATGAATAATGGGGCTTCTTTTGTCTTGTCGTTGGCGTATTCCTTGAACATGTTGCAAGTGGTGTAGTATGGGCAGTCTGACATTTTGCACCTCAAGTGATGAGTTTTCAGTGAAAATCATTTTTTGCTAAGCCGAAACTGTAGCTTTACCATTTATAAATATATCTAGAAATATTTTTAAAATTTAAAACAAATAGTTTATAAAATAAACAATAAACACAGATGGCAGAGGAGAAATGGACAAGTATGACAGCATAGACCTGGACATTCTGCAGGAGCTTAACAGCGATTTCAAGAAGAGCCTCGCAGAGGTCGGGAAAAAAGTGGGCCTGTCCCACGCGGCAGTCAAGTACAGGATCGACCAGATGAGGAGTAAAGACCTCATCTCAAGATCATACAACCTGAACATAAACAAGCTCAACCTCCAGTTCTTCTGCCTGATAATGCACGTTAACGAGAAGGAAAGGCTGAAGGAAGAGTTCTCCAACTGCCCTAAAGTCATGGCATACTACGATACCATAGGAGATTATAACCTGATGATACTTCTGCTTGTCGAGAACCTGCAGACTGCAGAAGCGATGCTCAGCCACTGCCCGCTATTCTCAGGATGGAGCATACAGAAGAAGGTGCTCCTGCCGCTGCTCAACTACTCAAGGAAGTACAGGCAGATAAACCTTAGCTATCGCGAGAAGGGGAAGAAGAACCCCTGCAAGAAGATGGACAGCAAGTTCTGCCTCAAATGCGAGGCCTACAAGCAAGGTAGGTGCTGCGGCTGCCCGACGATGCCAGGATACAAGGGCAACTTCAAATGAAGTCACGCCCTAGACTTCACCCACACTACTTCGTAAGGCTTGAGCCTCATCGTGAAATCGTGCAGCACGATCCTTGGCTTGGTGAGGGGCTTGTCTTTTATTATGTTGTAGAGGGTCTTCGGATTTAGCCCTAATTCTTGGCAGTTCACCCTGAACTCCTGGTCCTTGTCAGTGACGTTGACTAGGGCCAATATCTTCTCCTTTCCATCAATGCTCGTCCGCAGGACTGAGAAGACCTGGTCGTTCGGTATGAGCACCTGCTGCCCTCCTAAAGGGTGGAATGCCTTCTCATCAGCCCTCACCCTGAGCAGATGGTTGAACTTCTTAAATATCATTGAAGGAAGGGAGTCTTCTGAGAGCATCTTATCTATCTCTCTAGCGTTGAAGTTCTTCCTGTTGATATCCCTGTTTATATTGGTCCTGGAAAATGTTTCCATGTCGTTCTTGGTGCCGAACAGGCTGTGGAAGTATACGCCAGACACTCCTTTAAGCGAGAGGGCGATTGCCCTTGACGCCAGGTAGCGCACGACCTGGAACGGCTCGCTTGGCAGGTTTACCGCGTTCCACCAAGTGATGTTCAGTTCGTACGGCACTTCTTTCTCTAGCCCCACCTTCTTCTTCTGGACCAGGCTTCCGTGCTTCTTCGCCTCTGCTATCAGGAAGTCTACTTCGCTCTTCGGGAGGATCCTGCTTGCCGGCGTTAGTCCTATGCCGTCGTGGCTTGCCAGGAAGTTGAAATAAGTCCCGTGCGCAGGGTACTTGAGCTTTGTCGCCCATTTGCTTATGTGCCTACAGCTTCCCTTGTATATGGTATAAAGGACTAGGGGTGGAAGTGTGAAATTGTAGACCATCTGAGCTTCTCTTGAGCTCGAGCCGCTGTTTCCGAAGTAGCTTATGTTCTTTGCGTGCGGCACGTTAGTCTCTGATATCAGCGAGACGCTCGGGGCCACTATGTCAAGCACGTCCCTGAAGAGCTGTATTATCACGTGCGCCTGGCGAAGGTGAGTGCAGCTAGTCCCTAGCTCCTTCCACAAATAGTTCACCGCGTCCAGGCGTATCATGTTCGCGCCGTGATGCACGTATAATAACAGGGTCTCTATGATCTCAAGGAGCACCCTTGGCTCCTTGTAGTTTAAGTCTACCTGGTCCTTGCTGAAGGTTGTCCAAACATAGGTCTTCACGTGCGCCTTGCCTTCCTTTCTCAAGTATTCGGTCAAGAGGTCGCTCGTCCTTGGCCTGACTATCTTCCTCATCTGCTCTGGAGTTATGGAGCTCTTCGAAGGATAGTGGATGAAGTAGTTCTCGTACTCTGGATCCCCCTGCAGGAAACCCTTGAACCACCTGCTCTGGCTCGAGACATGGTTTATCACTCCGTCTAACATGAGGTTGAAGTTCTCTCCTAAGTCCTCGACGTCGTCCCAGGTGCCGAAGTTTTGCTTTACCATCGCGTAGTTCTTCACTGAGAATCCCCTATCAGACGAGTAAGGATAGAACGGCAGGACGTGTATCGTGCTTATGACTCCCCTGAGGTGCTTGTCCGAGAACCTCTTGAGAGTCTTTAACGTGTCTGTGTCTGGCGACCGCACAGTATCAGGATATGTTATGAGAATCGCGTCCTTCTCTGTGAAGCGGTTCAAGGGCTTGAAGGATGAGTCTAGTTTTTTCAGCTTCGAAGGCTTGTGCTTCACGAAGTGCTGCATGAGTATTTGAAGCTGCGAGAAAACGCGCTTACCCTCTTCTGGTCCGTAGAGAAGCGTGAGTTTCGACAACATAGCTTTCTGCTTGTCCCGAAAAGCCACGCGGACGTGCTTCGGGGCGGGCTTTTTCCTGCCGATGGTCCTCTTCAGTCCCTTGCTTATGCCTTTTCCGATGCCTCTGCTCTTCCCAAGGCCTCTGCTAATGCCCTCACCCACTCCTCTACCTAAGTTTCCTGTAAGTTGGTCTGTTATGCGGTACCATCTCTTCGCTTCCTGAGTAAAGAAATCAAAAGGCTTGGTTATCATTGGCATTCTAAGTGGGGTCTTGGGGATTATAATATAAAAAACTTCTGGGAAACGCGGTTTTTTTGTGACAATTTAATGACGAAAACAGCTCAAAAAAGTATTTAAACCTGGCATCGTTGACAATAATAAGATGGCGGGGAGCGGATCAAGAGCAAGAGTTTCCTCAACCAAGCGCAGCAACAGGCGAAGGCCTGCAAAAGGCGACCTTCCTGGCCTGAGCGCAGAAGAATTCTTCTTGAAGGAAGGAAGCGGAAAAGGATACTCGTTTGACGACTTCAACATACTGGACAGCATAGAGACAGAGATCGGCCTCGACCAGATAAGCCTTGAGACCGACCTGGGTAAAGGAGTCAAGCTATACATCCCTGTAGTCGCAGCTCCAATGGACACTGTCTCCGAAGCGAATCTCAGCATCGCGATAGCACAGCAAGGAGGGATCTCGGTTATCCATCATAACCAGAGGGATGCGGACAACAGGTTCTTGCTGGAAGAGCAGATAAGCGAAATCGAGAAGGTAAAGCGCCACCAGAGTGGGTTCATATCCCAACCCATGACAGTCGCTCCAGGCATGACCATCGGAGAGGCTCGCGAGAAGGGCAAGAGATTCATGGTGAGCAGCGAGAGAAGGCCTAGCGGCTCAGGCATCATAGACACGTTTCCAGTCACAAGGGACGGCACGCTAGACAGCGAGCTTGTAGGATTTCTTACAAGAGACTGCTATTTTGAGGATAGCGACCTAGACCTCAAGGTAGGCGCCAAGATGTACTCCCTTGACGAGCTGCTAAGGAATGGCATGGTCATCCGGAAAAGCAACGTGACAGAGAAACAGGCAAGAAGACAGATGGCCGATAGGAGGATCAGGCACCTCCTGGCGATTACAAGAGCTGGAAAGATAAACTATCTGGTCACGAGAAAGGATATGGTCAAGAACGCTAGGTTCCCGCACGCAACAAGGGATGATAAGGGAAGGCTTCGGGTGCTCTTCAGCGTGG
Organism: Candidatus Woesearchaeota archaeon; assembly: GCA_016930415.1. GTDB lineage: Archaea > Nanobdellota > Nanobdellia > Woesearchaeales > SM23-78 > SM23-78. The sequence goes on from JAFGGS010000003.1 coordinate 50,998, forward strand.
ACACCAAGGATTTTGTAGAGCCGCTCGAGCGAGGATTCGCAGCAGGCGCAGACGGAGTCGTGGTGGATACGTCTCAAGGCCTCACAATGTATGCCAAGAAGACCATGAGGTTCATTAAGAATCATTATTCTGACAAGCTCATAATCGGAGGCAACATAAGCACTTCAGCAGCTGCTCGTAAGCTTGAGAAGTACGGCATGGATGCTTACAGGTGCGGCCAGGGAGTTGGCTCTATCTGCACGACGCAGGACACCATAGGCGTCGGAAGGGCAGGAGCGACTGCAATATATGATTGTGCAAGAGCCTCAAGACTGGCAGTCATAGCGGACGGCGGCATAAGGGGCGGCGGAGACATCGTGAAGGCATTGGCTCTCGGAGCGCACGCAGTCATGCTAGGAAACCTGCTTGCAAGAACCGATGAGAGCCCTGGAGAGCTGGTCGAGACCGCCAGTGGGGAGCGCATGAAGAAATACAGGGGAATGGGATCACTTGAAGCGATGGGCGGCCGCAGCATAAGGGATTACGGGGTGCAAGCCCAGGGAGTGACTGGCTATGTGAGGAGCAAGGGAAGCGTGCACTCGTTCGTTCCAGGGCTTGTCAATAGCGTCATGAAAGGGCTTCAGGCGCTCAACTGCAGGAACTTAAGGGAACTGCATGATTATATGAGGAAGGGGCTCATAAGGTTTGAGAGCCGCGAGCCAGGTGCGCTTGTCGAGAGCAAGCCTCACAGCCTCAATTGATCTTGGTTTTTGATTCATTAAATATAACGTTAAGGGGAGTGATGTGCAATGTTGGATCTGAGGGAGATTACTGAACAAGAGTGGAAGATTCTCAGGGCTATCGATCCAAAGACGATTCCTGAGCTGTCTTGCGCGGCCGAGAACATTTACATCGTAGCCTCGATAGATGAGATCCTTAATCCTATAATAAGGAAGAACGATGTCATAGTTGTCTGCGGAGCGTTCTTCGGTGACGAAGGCAAGGGCAAGATAGTGGATGCCATCGCGAATCATCCTGATATTAGGGTGATTGCGAGGGTGAATAGCGGCGAGAACGCAGGCCACACTGTCTGGCATGATGGCAGGAAATACGTCTTCCACTTGGCGCCTAGCGGCCTTCTCATCCCTGGCAAGACCAATGTGATCGGTCCTGAGTGCGTCATGGACCCTGTGAGCTTCATGGAAGATGAGCTAAGCCAGGTCCTAAGGGACGACATCACTCCTGATCTTGTTGTCGGCAACGTCCACATAGTGGCTCCTTATCACAAGCTTGCTGACCTTGCAAGGAATGGCAGGAGCAACAGCTCCACACTCAAGGGCATGAGCCCTGTGCATGCTAGCAAGGCTGTAAAGGCTTGTGTGCGGCTTGACCAGTTGTTTGGCTCAAGAGATAAGCTAACCAGGGCAATCAGGAGGGATTTGGAGTTCTCTTACAATCCTATCATGCAGATCACGAGCGAAGAAGAGCTGCTTGAGAGATGCGCTGAGATCAATGAGCGTGCAAAAAAGCGAGACACCCCTGGGATTCCGAGTCATCTGATAGGTTTCCTTGAGGCGCCCACTGGAGAGAAGGCGGATTACCTTATCGACCTTTACTTGCAGACAGTCATGAACAAGCAGTTCCCGAAGAGAGGGGATGCGCTCAGGATTATAGATACTGCTTTAAGACAAAACGAGAAAGTCCTTCTTGAAGCTGCGCAGGCATACTACCTCTCAAACGGGGTCGAGACTCACTTCGGAAGCTCGACTAGCGCAAACACTACAAGCGCAGGCACAAAAGCAGCCGCTGGCTACAACCAGGAAAAGTATCGTTCAGCCACGATCAACGTCACGAAGTTTCCGCCTTCAAGAGTTGGCAGAGGCGCTAATCCCTGCGGCCTCGTGCCTCAGACGTTCTTCTCTGACAGGAAGTATAACAGCCTTGATGACCTCGCTGGCGTTTGCGAAGACTTTGATGGGATCCAGGCAGCGTTCTGGAAGAGCATAGGAGAGAACGGCATCCTCAAGAAAGAGTATTACACTGATGCTGATGGCAAACATTACTTGCTCTGCGAGACTATGGCCATCTCGAGTTCAAGAAAGCACGGTGAATGCGGTGCGACTACCAAGAAGCCAAGAGTCCTTGGAATAATGGATTGCGTAGCCCAGCACCACGTGAACCAGAAGCAAGGACCATATCTCTCTATCTCAGCCCTTGACAGGGGGGATGAGTACGACAAGATCGGACTAGTCGTGGCTTATGTTGTGCTTCGAGAGGGCGAGTCTAATGGCGCGACTTACATGCCTGGCCAGATCATCAGGCCTGGCGACCAGCTCCCTAACGAGCAGGTGCTCGAGAACTGCCTGCCGGTGATCAAGGTCATGGATGGATGGAAAGATGATCCTATCGGCGGCCGAAAGTTCCAGCCTGGCAAGGATCTTCCAAGAGCATTAAATAATTTCATCGGGGTTTACGCTAAGATTACGGGAAGCAATGTAATAAACTTCGGGAACGGCCAGGATACCAAAGCCTTAGTCTACATCCAGAAGAGCGAACCTGACATTCTCACCTGCTGCGATTATGGAGAGGAATTGGATTAGCAGGGCAGGAGACTATCAGGAGAATTCCAACTCGTACCTGTCCACTGTCTTGTTGTCGCTTTTCCAGTGGAACGCTGCGCGCGCTATCCTCTTGCCTTGAAGCAGCGGCGTAAGCCAGGTCTTGTCAGAATCCCACATCCGGTCGTATGGCAGTGCGCTCGCCCTGAACCACTCAGCCCTCGCCATCTCATCTGTCTCAGTCGGCTCGCCAGTCCACTTCCTTGCGAAGTAGACGTACACGCGCTGGTTCCACTCAGGCTTGCTGGGAAAATAGAACTTAAGGCATCCCTTGTATTCAAGGTCGTTCACGTCCACCTTCAGCCCTGACTCTTCATTGATCTCCCTGACTGCAGTATCCTCGAACGTTTCATCCTTTGAGATGTCATACTTCCCTCCAAAGCCATTGTAGTTGCCGTCTCCCTGGCCGATTTTCTTGCGGCTAAGCAGCACCTCTAGAAGCGCATCAGACCCTCTAAGAAGAAAACTCAAGGTCCTATCGGTCCTGATCTCGAGGTCAGCCGGCATTTGAAAATGAAAAGATACTCTTAAGGGCGGAACGTCGTTATTTAGTCGTTGTCAACTCTTGGCGCGAGTATGAACACTAGCTGGACTGCGTCCTTGACGACGTATTCAAGCCTTAAGGGATAGTCTTTTGAGAACTGTATCTTGACCTTGTCGCTGAGCTTTGCGCCTGATATCATCTTCTTCAGGTACTCAATCGAATACTTCGCCCTTGCCTTGTCCTTGACGTCCATCTCAGTCCCCTTGCCAGGGTCGACTTCTATGACTAGCTTGTTGTTGTCGCCCGAGGCTTGGATTGTGAGCTTTTTTGGCTCTGCCTCGAAGCTGACTGACTCTGCGACTATGTCCGCGTCTTCTATCGCGTCGTTCAATAGGCTTGAATCAGCGATTATGGTCGCATTGAACTTCAGGTCTGGCTCTTTCTTGTCAGACTCCTCTGCCGGCAGGAGAGGAAGCTGGAAGGTCCTCTTAGTGGTGCCCTGGAACGTGACTTTCAGCTTGTTCTTCTCCACCTCGAGTGTTATCTGGTCATTCGCCTTGGCCCTCTTGAGCACCTGCTTTAGGTTATTCAAGTTGATTCCGATGGTGACTGGCTCCTTCACGTCGTACTCAGTGAAGGTGGATCCCATCAGCTTGTAGATGACCATGGCGACGTTGGCCGGGTCCATGGCTGTCAGCTCTATAGAGTCAGGCGTTATCTTGAAGTTGACCTCTACAACGAGGTCAGAGATGACTGCAATGCTATCCTTAAAGTATTTTGCATCAGCAAGAGTAAGCTTCATATTTACATCCCCCACATGAATTATTCTTGAGTATGCTTATGAATAACAAGGTCTAATATTTAAGGTTTATGCTGGAAAAAGGGTTTTTGCCCTGATTCTGCAAGAACTCCCAAGACGACGGATGCTAGCAGGACTCTCTTTTGTCTTAGAGCGTTATCCGCTCCCCGTTCTTGAGTATCTTCACGTCTTCTGACTTGTAGCCTAGTTCCATGGCTAGTTCTCTGGTGAGCGCTAGCTTCTCTGCTGGCGCGTGCGTAGGGATTATTATTTTTGGCCTGAGGAGCTTAATCATCTCCCGGTGGTCTTCCCTGTAGGCGTGTCCTGAGACGTGGACGTCTGTGAATATCCTCACTTTCATCTTCTTGAGCTCTGCGTCGAGCCTTTCACGGTTCCTCACGTTGCTCTCTACAGGGATTACGCTGCATGAGAATATCACGTTGTCCTCTTCCTTGAACTTGAAGAGGTGGCTAAACACCATCCTTGGCAGGATGCTGCCCGGCTCTGCCTGGTGTCCTGTCACGACGAAGAGGCACTTCTCAGGGTTCTTGACCTTTCCGAAGTACTTCTTGACTTGGCTTCCGTACTTGACCATCTCGACCTTCCTGGTCAGGTCTGCCACGCCGGCCTTCTTCGCGGCTGTGACGTACTTGTCAAAGCTCCTGCCTATGAGTATCACTCTTCGCTTGAGCTTGCGCCCCAAGTCGATTATGGTATTAAGCCTTGCGATGTGGCTTGCGAACGTGGTCACGACTATCGCGTTGCCTTTCGAGTTCACTCCTAGGAGAACGTCTTTTAGCATCTCCCGCGCTATGCTCTCTGATGGCGTCTTGCTGTTCTTATGCGCGTAGAGCGTGTCCATGATCAGGACTTTTACTCCTTTCTTGCCGATCTCAGTCAGTCTCTGATAATCTGGCTTCTCTCCTAGGACTGGCGCGTTGTCTAGCTTGAAGTCAAGCACGTATGCCACTGTCCCTTCTGGCGTGTGAACCATTATTGACGCGGTCTGCGGGACTGAGTGCGTCATCCTGACGAACTCTATTGACATGTCCTTTGATATCTTGAATCTCGAGCTTTCATTGTGCGCGTGGAACTTGTTCTTGAGCCTTGTCCTGTCGCTTATCAGCATCTGCTTCAACACTTCTATCGTGTATTTTGTCCCGTGGATGCCTGCGTTAGGGAACTTGTTTGCGAGGAACGGCACCGCTCCAAGGTGGTCCAGGTGCGCGTGGCTTATGCAGATCGCCTTGACTTTCGGGATCAGTTCCTTTATCTGGTTGATGTCCGGGACTGCTCCTGCTTTCATCAGCGCTTCCGCGCTCATGTCCGGCTTCTCGCCAAGATCGTCTCTTTCGTCATCGTCTGTGTAGGCGATGTAGTTGTCCATGTGGAGGCCCAGGTCCAGGATGACTGCGTCATCCCCATATTTTACCAGGGTGCTGTTTCTGCCCACTTCGGAGAATCCTCCGATCGGGATAATTTCTAATTTCATTTTGTTTTTTACCTCTATTAATCTGTAATCTGTCTTATTCATCCAGATTATAAACTTATCTTTTTGTTTGTTTTATTCTTGTTTTTTTCGAGAAAGAAATCGTATTTTTTCACTCAAGAGTTTGGGTTCAAAATTTTAATTCTTATCTCTGTTTTAGCATATGAAAAAATCTGCATTTATAAAGGTTTCGATTTTAATCACTCTTTAATAGCGAACGCGAGCGAAGCCTGCTTAAAGGGCTTCAAACCAAGATTTAAATACCACCAAGCCAACACAAACCCCAAACAGACGCACAAGGGGGTGCAGACAGATGGGTTTCATGAGTGAGTTCAAGGAGTTCGCAGTGAAAGGCAACGCAGTCGACCTCGCGATAGGAGTAGTCATAGGCGCGGCCTTCGGAAAGATAGTGAATAGCATAGTCGAGGACATAATCATGCCTCCGATAGGGTTGCTATTAGGAGGGGTTGACTTCATAAACCTCTACATCCCGCTAAAACCAGTCGCTGCAGGCACGACACTCGCGGCAGCAAGGGAAGCGGCGATACCCGTGATCGCCTACGGAAATTTCCTAAACATCGTGATAAACTTCGCGATCATCGCGCTCACGATCTTCATCGTCGTGAAGCAGATAAACCGCTTGAGGAAAGGAAAAGCCGCTCCTGAAGCCAAGAAGAAGTGAAGCCTGAGGAGAATAAGGCCGACAAATTATTTCTTATTTCTTACCAACCCTATCCTTTAGTACACCTATCTTCAGGAAGTCAATGACCTCCGCTGCGTGCGTCGCAGGGTTGACCTTGTCAAACACCTTCAGAATCTTCCGATCCTTGTCAAGTATGAAAGTCACCCTGGAAATCCCTTTATAGGCCCGGCCCATGAACTTCTTCTCTCCATAGACGCCGTACTTGGCTGAGGCTGAGAAGTCCGAGTCTGAGAGTAAGAGGAGGTTCAATCCGTGCTTCTCACAGAAACTCTTCTTGGACTTCTCATTTCCTCCAGATACGCCGACGACAGACACGCCGAGCTTATGAAGCACGGATAAGGCCTTGTTAAACTCCAAAGCCTCTATCGTGCACCCAGGAGTATTATCTTTAGGGTAGAAATAAAGAACGGCGTAAGTCGTCGTTATGTCTTTCAAGGAATACTGTTTGCCGTCCTTGTCCTTGAGCATGAAATCAGGCGCTGGGGAACCTTCAATTCCTGGCGCCGGAAAAAACAAGGTTTTTCTGGCGCGAAGAGCTTTGCTCTTCTGCGCGAGAAATCTCGGATTTCCCTGTGCTTTTGAACCCTCCCCGATCATGATAATCGCCTCAGTGCTATAATACCCTTAAGAAAAAGCAGCGTAGCTAAATGACTTGTCTTTAACACTAAAAACGCGTTTTAAGGCGCCGGCCTGAAGACCAGTTCAGGCCGCCTATCAAAGTACCTGGTCACTTCTAGAGGATGAAACTTGAATCTTGCGTAGCTTATCGAATAATAGCTCATCACAGAATCATGAGAAGGAAGTGGATGAGGATAATCTTTCTTCATCCCCAAGACCAGGTCTTGCCATGAAGAGAATCCTCCCTTCTTAAGCTCTTCTTGCGTGAAATCAACGGGATGGGCGATGACAAGCCTGTCAATGTTCAGAAGACCTCTTGGAAAGGGTTCAAGTCCGCCCTCACTCCCAGCATTGTAGGCGTAGACAGGGATAATCCTATACTTAGGGATCAGCAAGCGCTCATCCAGGAACCTGAAAACCCCTCTTCTTCTCGCCCCAGTCGCATAGGGGGCAAAATCCAAGCCTGAAGGTTCAAAGCTTGCAGGAGGAAAGTTTAAAAGATCATCTACGAATATCCTCAAGTCAAGCGCCTCTGCTCGCTTTCCTAAAGCAACCTTTACCGCAGGCTCTACCAGACCAAGAGAATCCTGCTCACACTTCATCAAATCGAATTCTTGTCTCACAGCAAAACCACCTCGATAACATCGGTGAAAGAGTCTAAGGATAAAAAATCTACAGATAGACAGAACTGCAAAAAAAACAGTTCTGAATCCACAGTTTACTGCGCAAGCGGAAAACAGAAAACAAAAAAACGTTTTCTGAATCCGCATCTCCGTTTTGCTCTGCAAAACTCCGCTGCGGATGACAGGATTTGAACCTGTGTAGGCACTAAGCCGACAGATCTTGAGTCTGTTCCGTTTGACCGCTCCGGCACATCCGCAATAAAGTATTCTCTCTAGAACAAGGATTTTCTTTATAAGTTTTATTCTTTAGAAATGCGTTTTCACAGGTCTTTTAGCTTCTTGTGTATGCTCTTGAGGGTATCTCCTATTTCCCGTCCTAGTTCCTTGGTCTGCCTCTTAGGCATCGCGTGCTTTTCCTCTCTTAGCTCTTCCTTAGGCTCTTCTCTCTCCTCTTTGACTTTCGTGTTCGTGATGTTCTCCATCTTGTCCTCTACGTCCTCGAGTTTCACTGTGAGCCTTTCGATCTCGCTCCTCGCGCGTTCTGGAGCAGGAGACTCTTTCCTCTTGGGGCTTGGAGCAGGCTCTTCTTCCTTCCTCTCCTTCCTGCGTGTCCTAGGCTCAAGGTCTAGTGCTGGGAAGTACTTGGCGGTCTCGTGCTTTGCGTAGTGAGGCAGGTATTCCTCTATCTTCTGTATGAGTAGACGTATCTCTTTGATCTCCCTGTTCAGCTCTGAGAGCTTGCCCAGCTTCCTGTGCCGAAGCTCTTTTAGCGTGTATAATCCCTTCAGCACTCCAAGGGTCGACTTCGAGGCTTCCAAGAGGTTCCTCCTGAAGAGCACTGGCCGCTCTATCCTCATGAAGAACTCCTTGTCGGGCATGAATTCGTGCTTCAGGGCGTGGTGAGGGTGGCTGGGCTCTGCCTGGCCTTCCTCGTTCGTTCTCCTTATGTGCTTCTTGCGATACTTAGGCATCAGTATATCCCTTTCTACTCGTTCATCTCGTCCTTTATGACATCCATCTTGTGGGTTATGTCATCGATATTCTTCTGCCACAAGGCGATCTCTTCGTCTTCCTTGTGCTTGAGCTCTTCTATCTCTGAGAGGACGTCCTTCGCCCCTTCAAGCTTCTTGTCTATGGCGTCGATTATCTCTAGGATGTCCTTGTACTTCTCTATCTTCACGAAAACAGGATTTGAGTCGCTTATCAATCTGGTTCACCTCGAAAAGCTAGTTCTCGAACAGTTTGTTGTCGATAATCATCAGTTTGTCCTGGATCGCGTTCAGCTCCGCAGAGAGCATGTTATACCTCTCAAGCCTTCCCTTGTAGGTCTCTTCCATCGTGCTCTCCTCTGTGCGTCTGGTCATGATCCGAGCCTTGCTTAGCTCTTCCTTCGCCCTGAAGAAATTCCTTATGTCAAGGTACTTTTCCTTAGGGTAGCTTGATTCCGGCCTGGTACGCCTTGGCTCTGGTATGAAGTTTGTCTGTACCTCGTCTGCTTGCTCGCTGTACTTCGTGCCTGGGTCGATCGTCCACTTTGCAGGCACCGGAGCTTCTTTCGGGGCTGGCCTGGCTTCCAGGGACTTTATCTCATCCTCGTCAAAGTCTGGCAGCTCGAACTCCGCGTCTTCTCCAGTGGATTGCGGCGGAGGGATCGGCACTTGCTGAGAGGGAGGTGCTTGCGCCGGGGGCGTAGGCACGTCAAAAGCCGGCAGGTTCTTTTGCACCGTGCCAGGCAAAGGTTGCTGGTCCATGGGAGGAACGCCTGGTTGGGGAGGTGGCAGCATTCCAAGTATCCCTGCTTGTCCTGGCGGCGGTATGTCCAGGCTCGGCGGCGGTCCTGGAGGGGCTTGAAGCAAGGTATTGAAGTCAGGAACCTTAGAATTTGACGGCTCTGCCTGCGACGAGTCTTTCTTCTTAGCAAACAGCCCCATTCTCCACCTCTTTTCCGAGTGTTATTTAATTGATACTATTTAAATCTTACTGTATCAAAAGAACTGACTCTTCCCAGCCGATAAGCTGCTTCAGAAGAAATTTATTGGAAGCAACACATTATTCGCGGCTTGGCGATCAGCATCTCATCTCAATCCCTGCCTTTTCTGCGAGGCTTCCAAGTGACAGCTCTCTCTTCTCATCCCAGGGTATTGATGGCGTAAGCTCTGGCCTTAGGGTGTCTTGGTGTATTACTGGCGAGAACAGGCAAAGCTCTCTTATCGTGCGCACGTCCTCATCCCTGTTTTCAAGGAGTATATTCTCGATCGTGGTCTTGAGGCATAGGCCTGCGTATGCGCCTCCGATGTAGAGTTTTCTTCCTGGGAATCCGGATAAGTCTTTCAGGTCAAGCACTTGTCCTGACCTGCTCTCTGTGAAGATGACAAGATCCACCAGGCCTTGCTCTAAGAGGAGGCTTGTCGCGGCCGCGTATTGTTGAACCGAGTCTATCAGCACGACGCTGGCTCCTGCACGAGTATCTCTTCGTCTCAGGAGCGAGAAGAGCCTGTCAAGGTATTGGTCTGCGTCTCTCCTGGTGTCTTGGTTGAGGTGATGTGCATGTCTCAGATGAAGGTATAGCGGGTGGGTGAGCAAGACCAGGTTTGCGAGCAAGTACTTCTTTGAATGCTCTCTGACGTGCTCTTTGCACTTTGCATACAGTTCTGCTTCTTCTCCTTGCTCGTATCTGCTGTTCCTTCCATCATTTGCCAGAACGCCTGTTATGTGTTCTCTCCAAGCCTCAAACCTCGGATTGAAGATTGGCCCTTTATGGGAGGCTTGCCGGTCTGCCATGGAAATCCCTGGCTTTAGATAATGCTCTATTCTCAGGTCGTAGTGCAAGCCCATGGTGCCTTTCAGGAAAGAGGGTGTGATTTAAAAGAGTTACTGGAGGGAAACGCATGAAAGCGACCGATCCATCCTTATATTGGCCTTTGGCTCATAACATTTAATAAAAACAGCATATCAACTGTTATGAGAGGAGTGTCTTGAGAGGCGTTTTAAATGGAAAAAGAGACTATGTATTGCAGGAAGCTAAAAGAGGGAGCTGTCCAGTGCTTGCTCTGCCCTCACGAGTGCATAGTCCAGCCTGATGCTAGGGGCGCGTGCGGTGTCCGGGCTAACAGGGCTGGCACGCTCTTCTCGCTCGTCTTTGGCCGTCCTTGCGCGATAAACGTCGATCCTATCGAGAAGAAGCCTCTTTTTCATTTCTTGCCTGGCGAGTCTACTTTGAGCATCGCGACTGTCGGCTGCAACTTCTCGTGCAGTTTTTGCCAGAACTGGCAGATCAGCAAGGAGTTCGGGCCCTTTGATAACATCTTCGAGGAGTATCCTGAGGTGAGCCCTGAAAGAGTCGTGTCTTTATGCAGGCAGAACGCGTCTAAGATCATCAGCTACACCTACACCGAACCGACCATCTTCTATGAGTACATGATCGAGACTGCGAGACTTGCCAGGGAGGCTGGCTTGAAGAACGTGATCGTGTCTAATGGCTTCATAAACGAGGCTCCCTTGCGCGAGCTTTGCAAGGTGTTAGACGCGGCCAACATCGACTTGAAGGCGTTTGATGACAAGTTCTACAGGAAGAACTGCAAGGGAAGGCTCGCGCCCGTGCTTAAGGCCTTGAAGATATTGAAGGAGGAAGGTGTGTGGCTTGAAGTGACAAATCTCATAGTCCCGGGGGAGAACGATGGCTTAGAAGAGATCGAGAAGATGTGCGAGTGGATATCAAAAGAGCTCGGGCGGGGCGTGCCGCTCCACTTCTCAAGGGCTCACCCGGATTACAAGATGGAAGGATTCGAACCGACACCCCTAAAGACCCTGGAAGAGGCCAAGAAGATAGCAGAGAAACACCTTGACTTCGTCTATCTGGGGAACGTCCACAGCGATTCAGGCGCATCCACTAAGTGCCCTGAGTGCAGGAGAATCCTTGTCGAGCGGAGCATGATGAGCGTCAAGAAGAACATGATCAGGGATGGCAAGTGCCCAGAGTGCGGTGAGACAATCTCTGGAGTCTGGAAGTGACTCACTTGATCTTTGCGTAGGCTGTTCTTGCAACGAGGCGCAGGCTCTTCTCAGGCTCAGTCCATCTTCCGAGAATAAGACTTGCTGCGTTCCCAAGATATCGCTTCACATCCCTGCACTCATCCCTTCTAAGCCAGTATGGTCCGCTCTCACCGACAAGGCTTAGCGCGCGCACTCTCGCATCCATCTCTCGCTGGCCTGCTCTTGAGACTGAGAACAGGTAGTTTATAGTTGTCCCGGGGAGAGAGCCCAACCAAGCATCTATGGGCTTGGGAGAATCAGGTGAGGCCGGATCGAAGCAGAATAACCCTTCGAATACAGGCTCGCCAGGGCCGCCTTTCTCAATAAGATGCTCAGCCAAGGTTATCACGCCCTTATCGACAGCAAGTGAACGCGAGGAGGCATTGCCAGGGGCGATCTCAACCTTGTTGTTCGTGTTCAAATCATGATAGGACTGTTCTAGGATTGTCTTGAAAATCCCCGACTTCACTCCAGAGTCCTGCAGGTCATCCAGCAGGAAATCTGCTACCCTTGCAAGTGGCAGGCCAATGACTGCATATGCGCAACTTGGAGAATATAGCAGTTCCATTAGTCTTCGCTCGGTATCTTGATCCATATGACTTCTTAGTTTCACTGCAGCATGGAACTTGATGTACTCGTTACGCTGAGGGGATTCGATTAGTTGCAAGAGGGCAGGCGTCGCTCTTGAGCCGTGAACTTGCAATACCATATCAAGGTCATAGCGGGAAAGGCAAGATTCTGATTGCACAAAGTCCACTGGAGTTTTTTCCCGAACTCTCCGTTCCAGGTCCAGGGCTCTCTCCTTGGCCAGTCTCTCCTCTTCCAAGCGACGGGCTTCAGAGTCATCCTCCCGAGTACCGTCCCGGGTATCATCCCAGATCTCCTCAACGCTATATCCGCCATCTAAAAAACGTCCCATTTTCAGTCTCCCCCTGTGGCTTCAACCGAGTGTGGTATGGAAATATCTGTCTGTATCTGAGAATCGCGTGTTCTAAGGTCTTCCAAATCTTTGGTCGGTGAAGACATCAAAAAATAGGGAAAGCAGGCGTGATTTATAAAAGTTCTGGGGTGACAGTTACAGGAGGGTGAATTAACAGATAATCGGAATGGAAGATTTTAGAAATCATCGCGGAATCATCGTACGTTTTTCCGCTTTCCCTCGGGTAAGTTTTTTATTGCACCATCTTGCGCACCACAATCCATGGATTCGAGGTTGTTCGCATTAGGGTTGTTCATGCTATTGTCAGGCGCGCCAGTCTCTGGCGCGGTCTTGATAAGCGAGATCATGTATAATCCCATGGGAAACGATAACAACCTCGAGTTCATCGAAGTTTTGGGGACGGACGATCTCACCAGCTACGTCTTCGGGGATTCCTCCTCGAATGACTCCCTTGAAACCTTGAAGTTCGTCCCTGGAAACTTCTCTCTCATAGTCGAGGAGGGATTCGATCATTCAGGCATCAATGCGAGCGTATTCTCTGCAGGCGCTACTATCGGCAATAACCTGAACAACGACGCAGACGAGGTCTTCTTATACCTGGGTAGCGTGGTGGCCGCGTCTGCAGGCTATGATGGCGGCCTGGCGAATGGCAACGGTTACTCTCTGGAGCTGGTCAATGGCGAGTGGCTTGAGTCCTGCGTGGTCGGCGGCAGCCCTGGCAGCGAGAACTGTGCAGAGGAGCCTCCTTTAGAAGAGGATGAAGGAGATTTAGAAGAGGATGAAGAAGGTGATGAGGCGGGTGAGGATGAGGAGCATCCTGACGTGAACGCGTCGTCTCCTGCCGTTAAGCTCGAAATCGTCCTTCCTGACGAGATATACTTGGGGTTGATCTATGATTCCTTGTTCAAGGTCACGAACCTGAACCACACGTCGGGTGTTGAGTCTTTCCTGAACGTGACTGTCTTCTACAACGTGACCAGGGATGGGGAGCTCGTGGTCGAGGGTGTGTTCTCGAAGATCATAAACGCGTATTCTGCTTCAAGGACTGGAGAGCTCTTCGTAGACTCTCTTGGCAGCTACACTCTCTGCGGATGGACCATGGACTTGAAGGCTGCTTGCAAGACTGTCAACGCGACAGACCCCTCGATGGTCCCTTGCTTTGTCGAGCTGGGCCTCGCGCTTGATAAGGAGCGCTATGAAGACGGGGATCGAGTCCGTATTAAGAATTCTCTTGTAAGCTGGAGTGTGAACCATAGCGGTGCTGGTGATGACAGGGTCGTGCTGGGCGACGAGACTGAGGAGTTCCCGTTCCTCATAGAGTACTGGGTCGAGGACTTGTTCGGTGACGAAGCTAAGAAGAGGGTGAGCACGGCGAACACCGCTGAGAAGAGCTGGACTCCCAGGATCGATGAGCGTGACAGGGTTTTTGTCGCGCATAACAGGCTCGTGTTTGTCGCGTGCAACAACTCGAACAGCAAAGTCTCTAACGAGGTCTTGTTCATCGTCAGGAATCCTGGCTGGAAGCCTGTCAAGGCGAGCCTTGTCAAGAACGTGACTGCCCAGAAGCACGGCCAGATAAGCTCTTTCTACACGAGGACCAGGAATTGGCGCGAGACCATAAGCCTTTATGCCAACGTCAAGGGGAGCGGGAGCATGACTGCCTTGCTCAGGAGCAAGGAGAAGGACATCGCGAGGGCTGTGAATGAATCTGAGAAGTTCTCAGTGGAGGCGCCTGCCGAGCCTGGGAAAAACCTTTACCTGCTAGAGCTTTATGAGAAGGACAAGCTAGTCGACGCGAAGAGCCTTGTAGTGGAGCTTAAGGGCGGGCCTGCGCAGAACGAGAGTGGGGAGCCTGAAGAGGTTGTTCTTGAGAACAAGAGCTTCGGTGCGAGCGAGGAAGTGCTCTTTGCAAAGGGAGTGTTGGAGAGTAATGATAATAAGAGCCTGGCTTCTGCAGGAGAACCATTTGAGGAGGTAACAGGCGACGTCTTGTATGAGTCTTCAGGCGCAAAGCTCAGCGGCATGACTGGCTATTTCTCAGTTGCGGCCGTGATTCTGGTGATTTTAGGATTGTTCTTCATGAAGAAAAACAACACGACAGAAGACCATTCTGTAGTGGTGAAGAAAAAGAAAGATTCATAATGTCTCTGTCGCTCCTTTTTGGCTTCAAAAAACCAAGAGGAAATAACTATGGGAACTGATTACCACAAGGTAAACGCGCAACCACCGAGAGAATATGTTGAAGCGGCTAAGTATTGCAAGCTGGAAGGCGTCAAGAGGCTCGTGACTGACGGCTACAAGGGCTTGGCCATGACTACTGACGAGAATGGCGAGACAGTCTTAGTATCACCTCATCCAGGACGAAGGAAAGTCGCGGTGTTGAGAGTGGGTGAAAGCGGAGTCCCTACGCAGTTCACAGAACAGACTTGGAATAAGTTCTACGCCCAACGGAATAAGGGAGAGAAACCTGTCGACTCATCTTCATTATGCCTTGATCGGCTCGTGCAGACTATGGAGAGATTGGAGAGGTCAAAGGGCAATTAGGAAGGTTCCTTGGCAAACTAGTTCACAAAATTCTTTTCGATCTCTTGTTCTCGGGCGATAAATTTAAATAATGTCCACCCTTCTCGCTTGACTCATGGACGAGAGAGAAATAGATGCGAAACTCAAGAAGGGCGGAGTATTGGCCCAGGTGTCTTTCGAGGTCATAGGCAGCCCTAAGGAGCACGTCGACAAGGCCATAAGGGATTACCTGACCAACATCAAGAAGGACTTCCAGATCCACGTGCTTGGTGAGGAGTTCGGAGAGGCTGAGGAGGTCGAGGGCGGCTTGTTCAGTACTTTCGTGGACGCTGAGATCCTTGTGGAGAGCCTTGACAAGTTCAATTGGCTCTGCGTCAACTTCATGCCTTCCAACATCGACATCATCGCTCCTGAGGAGCTCAAGTTCAAGGATAAGGACTTGACTAACTGGTTCAACGACCTCCTGGCTAAGCTTCACGAGGTATCGACTGGCTACAGGCAGCTCTCCACCAAGGAGGACGTCTATGTCAAGAGCATGAACGCAATGATCCATAACGCAGTGCTTCTCGCAGCCGAGCATTACCATGACCCGACTGAGATCAGCGCTAAGCTAGGCATTGATTCTGAGAACCTCAAGCACTTCCTGGAGACTAACGTCAAGAAGGACAAGCTTGAGGAGCGGGACGGCAAGTTTTACCGCAAGAAATAAAAACTCCTTGAGTCTAGGGTGGGTTTGAGAATGGTTGATGTCAAGAAAGAAGTCGAATCCTTATTGTTCTCCTCCGGCAGGGTGATGACTGAGGATGACCTGGCGGATCTTACTGGTTCTTCTAAGAAAGACGTCAGGAAGGCCTTGGAGTCGTTGAAGAAGGAGTATGATGAGCGGGATACTAGTCTCGCCTTGATGGAGTCTGGCGAGGGCTGGAAGCTAAACGTCAGGGAACAGTACGTAAACCTAGTAACTAAGATCGTGGCTGACACAGAGCTTCCTTTCCCCATCCTTGAGACGTTGTCCATCGTCGCTTACAAGGCGCCTGTGACGCAAGCAGAGGTGGTGAGAGCGAGGGGCACTAATGCTTACGAGCACATCCAGGCCTTGATCGACGCTGGTTTTATCGAGCGCAAGAAGAAGGGCCGAAGCTTCCAGGTCGGATTGACTCAGAAGTTCTTCGAGTATTTTGACGTTCCTGGCGAGAAGAGCTTGAAGCAGCTCTTGAAGGATGTCAAGCCAGGCGAACCAGCGCCTTCCAGGAGGAAGAAGCTTGGCAAGCTTGACGTGGTCGAATTGCCTGAAGGGTCAAAGGACGAGCAGAAGAGCCTCGTGAAAGGAAAAGAGGGCAGTCCTCACCTTGGAGAGTTCGAGGTCGTGGACGTGGCTCCTGAGAAGCCCAAAGAGGCTCTTGGCAGGGATGGTCTTGCGCCTGATGATGATTTCCTGAAGGACATCGACGCGAAGATCGGCCAGCTCTCGCAGAGGAATGACGAGCTTGACCAGGATGAGAGTTTCAAGAGGCCGGATCTTGATGCAGAGGCAGGGGTTGAGGCTGAAGGCTCAGATGATGCGTCTCAGGAACTTGTTGCAGCAGATGACAAGGCTGCGCCTGTAAAATCACGTTCCAAAGACATCTTCGGCGACGGAGATGACGGTGATGAGGAAGAGGAGAAGGACAAGCCTAAGGATCCTCTTGCAGAGGATGAGGATAAGCTCGAGATATAAGGTTTAGATGATTAGGATTCTAGAGTGCTCAGGAGATGCTTATCGTCTAATTCCAGCCGTAGCCGCAGCCTTCCTTTGTTATGTGCTCCCGGTCTGTTCTCGGGTATTTTCGGCAGTTTAGAGGGCGAACCTTATGGATGGCACATGATGCCAGTCCTTGCTCGTCGTATCTTAGGAACGCGCATTTGGTCGGCAGCTTGCAGCACTCGC
Source organism: Candidatus Woesearchaeota archaeon (assembly GCA_016930415.1). Taxonomy (GTDB): domain Archaea; phylum Nanobdellota; class Nanobdellia; order Woesearchaeales; family SM23-78; genus SM23-78. The sequence continues at coordinate 67,733 of JAFGGS010000003.1, forward strand.
CGCACCGCCTGCATTCACCGACTCTGCTATCGCTCACAGGCAACGGAGACGTCATTGTCCTTATCACCTTCGCAATCCAGTCGTTCCTCATGATCATTGGTAGAATCAGGTTTTATTTATAATTCTTTATGACCTCTCGCTGGTTAAGAAAAAGAACAAGCCACTGGACAAGGATTCCCACTGGACACGTCCCCGCAGGGCTTTTAAACCTGTTGCTCCTTGTTTTCTTGCATGCTCCTAGTGATGTGTCCTAAGTGCGGTGGCCGGCAGAAGACGAATCCGAAGCAGGTTTCGGGCAGCGTGAAGCGTTGCGTGTTTTGCGGCAAGTCTTTCGTCATCCATAGCCTGCAGAAGGATCGGATTGTCTCTGTCGTCGCTTGAAGGGTAAAAGCGTGATTCCCTCACTTCCTCGACGCGTTTCTTTCAGCAGGGTTTTTAAATCCGCAGGCATTTCCTTCCTCGTAAGATGGTTGATGAGATTATGCGTCAGGTGCAGGAGCTTGCTCGTAGTTCCATGATCAATCCTGGCCTTCGTGATCATGGCTGGCCTCACATCATCAGAGTTTTTAGGTATAGTGGCCGGATCGGCCTGGCTGAGTTCGGGGATGATATTTTGCTGCAGAGGGATTGCCATGTCGCCGCGCTGTTTCATGACGTGAGCAGAGAATATGATGAGTATGATGATGAGCATGGAGAGCGGAGCGCCAGGATCTTTGAATCGTTGCAGACCCGCCTTCCTGTGAGGGATGCTCCTTCCATTGCTTTCGCAATAAGGCATCATTGCGAGCGAGAGGCTCCTAACGGCGGCTTTCCAGTGGTTGAAAATTTCGCTGCCATTGATTCTATTGACAAGCGCATCGCTGCTTGCCTGTGGGATGCTGACAGGTTGGATCTCCTGCGCGTGCATTCTCGCGTGGATCCTGCTTACTTGAGTCTCGGGTTCTCCAGGGCTTTTGCTAATTCGCAGGAGCATCGAGCATCGTATTCGGGCTTGAGGAGTTATTAACAGGTCTTGTTTCTCTGCTGGCGAAGCGGCCTTTCAAAAACCACATTTCTTTTCACTATTGAAAACAAATGCTCTTAATAACAACACTTATAAACCCACAAATCTTCCGTTTTATCGTCGGAAAAACGAAGTTTTTTCTGCACTAGAAATCTCTGATTTCTCGTGTCGGAAAAACGCATAAAATCATGTTCATGGAAAGGTGCATAATTGAGCCCTGAAAAACATTCTGGAAAACAAGAGGAAAACGCATCGCCCGCCAGCCAAGGCAGGGTTGTAAGCGCAGTCATAGACGACGAGATGCGCGCATCATACCTGGACTACGCGATGAGCGTCATAATAGGCCGCGCCCTGCCAGACGTAAGAGACGGCCTCAAGCCAGTCCACAGAAGGATACTCTACGCAATGAACGATATGGGCATAAAACACAACACCCCCTTCAAGAAGTGCGCGAGGATCGTCGGAGAAGTGCTAGGAAAATACCACCCCCACGGCGACACAGCAGTATACGACTCGCTCGTTCGCATGGCTCAAGACTTCTCGCTAAGATACCCCCTCATAAAAGGACAAGGAAACTTCGGCAGCGTCGACGGAGACAACGCAGCAGCCATGAGGTACACTGAAGCAAAGCTCGCTAGGATATCAGACGAGATGCTCACTGACATCGAGAAGGAGACTGTGCCATTCGTAGAGAACTTCGACGGAAGCCTGAAAGAGCCCATAGTCCTGCCAAGCAAGCTGCCGAACCTGCTCATCAACGGAAGCAGCGGAATCGCGGTCGGAATGGCGACGAACATACCACCCCACAACGTGAAGGAAGTATGCAAAGCAGTAGTCAAGATAATCGATAACCCGGAAGTAGACATAAAAGACCTGCTCGAAGTCGTGCGAGGACCAGACTTTCCCACGGGCGGCATAATCTGCGGCAGGAATGGCATAACAGAGGCTTATCTCTACGGCCGCGGAAGCATAGATGTCAAAGGAAAGATTGAAGTCGAGGACAGGAAGGATCGGCAAAACCTCATAATCACAGAGATACCATACCAGGTCAACAAGTCCCAGCTGATAGAGCAGATGGCTGAGGGCGTGAACAACAAAGTCATCGAGGGCGTGAGCGACATAAGGGATGAGAGCGACAGGAACGGCATGCGCATCGTCTTGGAGCTCAAGAGAGGCGCTAACAACGAGGTCGTGAAGAACCAGCTCTTGAAGCACACCAGGCTCCAGACCAGCTTTGGCGCCATTATGATCGCGCTCGTCGACAACCAGCCCAAGACCATGAACCTGAAGACCATCCTGGTCCACTTCTTGAACCACAGACGCATAGTCGTGCGCAAGAAGACAGAGTACGACCTGAGGAAAGCTGAGGAGAAAGCGCACCTTCTCGAGGGCTTGCTGATAGCACTCGCGCACCTCGACCCTGTGATTGCGCTCATCAAGTCATCAAAAGATCCTGTGCTCGCAAAGAAAGGATTGATGGACCGCTACAAGCTAACAGAGGTCCAGAGCCAGGCCATCCTTGACATGAGGCTCCAGCGCCTGACAGGACTTGAGCAGCAGAAGATAAGGGATGAGCACAAGAGCCTAGTAGAACTCATAAGGAAGCTGAAGAGCATCTTATCAGACGAGAAGGAGATCCTGAGCATAATCAAAGGCGAGATGCACGACCTCTCAGAGAAGTACGGCGACGAGCGCAGGACAGAGATCGATGAGAGCGCAGGAGACGCGCTTGACTTCGAAGACCTGATAAAGCCAGAGGACTGCGTGATCACAGTAAGCCAGGAAGGCTATGTCAAGCGCCAATCGCTCGACGTGTACAAGACCCAGAAGAGGGGCGGGCGGGGAGTCATAGGCGCGACCACCAAGGAAGAGGACGTGATAGAGCACTTGTTCGTCGCTAACACTCATGATTACGTGCTCGTATTCACTGACAAGGGCAGGGTCCACTGGCTTAAAGGATATCAGTTCCCAGAGGCTGCGAGGCAGAGCAAGGGAAGGCCTATAATAAACCTAATCCGCGTCGAGGCAGGCGAGAAGGTCCAGGCGATAATACCTGTCAAGGAGTTCTCAGACAAGGAATACTTGTGCTTCGCGACCAGGAAGGGCCTTATCAAGAAGACTCTCCTATCAGAGTACGGCAACCCAAGGCAAGGCGGCATAATCGCAATCAACCTCAACGACGGAGATGCAGTGATCGAGGTCGTGAAGACGGGCGGCGGCGAACAGATATTCATGGCGTCAAAGAACGGCCAAGCAGTCAAGTTCTCAGAGGAGGACGTGCGCTCAGTCGGAAGGGCAAGCCAAGGCGTGCGCGGCATAAGGCTTGACGGCAAGGATGAGGTCATAGGCATGATCATCGCAAAGGACGATAAGGCAGTGCTGACAGTGACCAGCAACGGCTACGGCAAGAGGAGCAGCTTCGAGGAGTACAGGTTCATAACGCGCGGCGGCAAGGGAGTCCGCAACATCATCTGCAGCGAGAGGAACGGACCAGTCGTCAGCGTGAGGTCAGTGAATGATGAGGACGAGGTGATGCTCGTCTCGAAGAACGGCATAATGATCAGGGTTCCAGCTGCGAATATCAGCGTGATCGGCAGGAACACGCAAGGCGTGAGGATAATGAAGCTAGAGCCTAACGACAAGGTCGTAGCAGTGGCTAAAGTAGAAGGTAATGGGAGCGGCCCAGAACAAGACATCCTGCCTCAAGCTTCATCAGGGAAACCTAACGAACATGATGATCAGGGCGAAGATAGCGACGATGGCGACCAAGACGATTAGGTCTGTCTTTGGGTCCCTCACGACTTTCTTCTTCAAGGCAGGAGAAGAGACTACTGCAACCCGCGTAGCTTTCTTTGCTGGCATCGCAGCTTTTCTTTTGGCCTTGACGGTTTTCACAGCCTTCTTACCTGCTCTCTTGGCTTTCTTTGGCATAAAACCTCTTCTTGGAAGAATTGATATTTAAATATTATGGCAAGAGCCCGGCTTGACCCAAAAATTTATAAGCCTCCAACCTCAATTTGGGCTTTATCATGCAAAGCACGCATAAGCACATGCACAAGCGGCTCCACGCCAAGGGTTGGAGCGTCGAGGAGATGGCTCAGACAGACGTGGCGCTTCATAAGGCCCAGAAGAGGAAGCATCCTTACGTCCACGCGGTCGAGAAGAGCATGTTCTGGTTCATCCTGGTGCTTGGCGTGCTTGGGAGCATAATCCTCTCTGTGGCCCTGATCCCTGTCCTAGTCGCTTCTAACGGCCAGCTAGGCTACTGGGTGACGGGGGTGTTTGGCCTGCTGCTTGGCTCGCTCATAATCCACTTCGCAAAGCCCATGCCCTGGATCTCAAGGGATCACTTGATCATGACCGTCATCGTGCCTGTGTGTGCCATTTTCAGTTTCTTCATAGTCTCTGTGAGCGTGAATGATCTTAACTCGTTTGCAGGATTGCCTGGCAGAGTAGATGCTTTGTTCTTAGGACTGTCTTATTTCGTGGGGTTCCTGCTCCCTTATGCATTATACCTCGCGTTCAGGGGTTGGAAATAAATGAAAGAGAGCCTTGACTTGAAGAGCTGGGCGGTGCAGTACATCAAGCAACGCGACTTGATGAGGCGCGACCTTGTGAGTTTTCAGGAGCATGAGGATAGGGTCGCTTGTGAGTACAAGGAGGGTCACTCTGTCTTCTACACGTGGGAGAACCTGGCCCTTGATAGGCTTAAAGGCGTGAAGAGCGAGGAGATCTCTTACTTTGTGTGCTTCTGCAACGAGCACAACTTCAAGCTCTTAGTGGATAACTGGGACTTGTTCAAGACCAAGCATAACTGGACGTTCATATTCCTGAATCCTAACTTTACCGAGCGATGGATAATAAAGCCTTTCGTGCACGCTAAGATAGCGGATCCCTCCACTCTCAAGCAGGGGCTTAGGACCATGTATGAGACTTGCCTTGGAAAAGAGGTCTAAGCCGCAAATAATCTCTTCTGGACTTCTAGGACTTCCTCTAAGCCGCAAATAAGCCCGTCCTTATCTCGCTTTTTCCGCCTCTCTAACAACAAACCATAAATACCACTACCTCCCTCTCAAAGCTGATGGAGACCAAGGAGAGTTCTGGGAGCGCAGTGATGGACTGGCTCCTCGAGGGCGGGTATGAGAAGGGAGTCGTCACTACGCTCTACGGCCCGGGCGGCAGCGGCAAGAGCAACTTGCTAGTCATATTCATAGCTAACAGCCTGAAGGGCCAGAAGGTGATATACGTCGACACTGAAGGTAGCTTCTCGCTCTCAAGGTTCATGCAGGTGTGCGGCAAGGACTACAAGAAGACCCTTGAGAAGATCACGTTCCTCAAGCCCACCAACTTCAAGGAGCAGGAGGCTGCCATCAAGAAGCTTGAAGGTCTTGTCAAGCAGAACATCGGCGCCATAATAGTGGATTCTCTCACCATGCTCTACAGGATTGAGATGGATGACGAGGACTCAAAGACCGTGAACAGGTCATTGGTGTCCCAGATACGCGCGCTTCTTGAGATCGCGAGGAAGAACGACATCCCAGTCATAGTGAGCAGCCAGGTCTACGCTGACTTTGAAGACAAGGAGAAGACTAACGTAGTCGGCGGCACCATCATCAAGAACATGAGCAAATGCTTGATAGAGCTTCGTAAGAGCGGCCCTAACAGGGTGGCGATCGTCCAGAAGCATCGAAGCATAGAGGAAGGGAAGAGCATAGTGTTCAAGATAATCGATGAGGGAATCGTCGAGGTTGAGCCTGAAGGCTTGAAAAATAACAAGGTCTGAAAAAAAAAGGGAAACTATTTTAAATATTCATTCTATTAGGTTGGCTGTCATGGAAAAGAGGTTTTTTTCGCTGTTAACCGTTGTAGTCTTGGCGCTGGTCTTCTCGCAGGCAGCCTTCGCCGCTCAGGACTTATGCGTGGGCCTCGTCTCTGATAAGCTTCCTCACGCCATGACTTCATTGTCAAAGCCCGTCCTTGGGGACACTGCAGTCGATCCTGAATTCAAGACGATCATAAGAAGGATTACCTCTGTCTCTTCGACTGAGGGTGCCAACGCGGTGATAAGGCCTGTTAGGTCTTCCTCCCAAGCCTGGAACGCTGACGAGTCAAGGCTGCTGCTCTGGCATCGGAACCTCGGCTTTGAGATGTATGACGGCTCCACTTACTTGATGATAAGGCAGATTCCTATAAACCCTGTTGATCCTGAGCAGGTGATGTGGGATCCTATTGATCCTGACATACTCTATTTCACGAGCGGAGTCGCTAACATCCCAGACCTTATGAGGTATCGTGTGAGCACGAACTCTGTGCAGAAGGTGAAGAACTTCGAAGGGACTCCTACGAGTTGCCCACGAGACGCGGGCCAGCTCCTCAAGTTCGGGGATAACCCTCTCTGGATGAGCACCTCCTCTGAGAAGGTAGTGGGCTTGCAATGCGGCAGCAAGAAGTTCTTGTACTCCATAACCAATGATCAGATAATAAGCACCAAGGTTATCGCTTCCAGCAACGCAGCCAGCCCTGCTCCTAGCGGGAACGTGTTCTTGCTTGACGGGAAGGTCCTTGACAGGAACCTCGCAGAGGCAAGGACCCTGGACTTATCAGACCCGAGCCTTAAAGGCTCTCTTGGCAAGACCCTTGCAGGCGATGACGTCTACGTAGCACCTGCTTATAGCGGATCGAAGATTGGAGCGCTAATAAGGCATAAACTAAGCGACGGAACGAGCGCGACTTTGATAGGAGAATCAACTGGCTATCCATCACCTCCAACAGTCATATCTGTCTCTGCGACAGCCATGCAAAACCTTGGCTGGGTGGCTGTCTCTGTCGTGGGGTCGACTGACGGCAGCAGGGTCTTGGATCAGGAGATATTGCTCTCTAACCTGAATACTGGAAGGGTGTGCAGGGTCGCTCATCACAGGAGCTCTGCCGCAGGGTCTTGGGGCGCGCTGTCAGATCCTGGCGTCGTGATAAGCCCTAAGGGCACTAGGCTACTCTTCGCGAGCGACTGGGGCGGGGGCAACACCGTCGACTCGTACGTGATAGAACTAGCTGGTTACCCATCGTCTTCAGACTCCACCCCTCCCAGTATATCAGGAGGCTTCCCCTCAGGTTCTCTCGCAACGGGAATCAACTCCACGAGTACATCTGTAAACACTAGCGAAGTCGCAAGCTGCAGATATTCAACCAGCCCTGACGTGGATTATGACGACATGCAAGGGGAGCTCTTCACAGTCGGAGGGCTTTATCACTACGCAAACATCTCAGGCCTCGTCATGGGAACTGGCTACGCTTATTACGTAAAGTGCCTTGACGCCTTTGAGAACTCTAATACTGGCGATTATGTCATAAGCTTCTCGACTCCGTTCTACGATATGGCCCCCCCTGAGCTTGTCCAGAACCTCGCAGCAAAGCTCGTGTCGTCATCCCAGATCAACATCAACTGGACAGCTGCTTCTGACAACCACGCAGTCGCAGGATACCTTGTCTTCAGGAACAGCGCGCTCGTGGCTAATGTCAACGCTTCTTTGGGCAACCTCTCCTTCCAAAGCGCAGGGCTTAGTCCTGACACGACTTATTCATTCAGCGTCTCAGCTTACGACGTGGCTGGCAACGTCGGAAATAACGCCAGCATAAGCGCGACGACTCCTTCTGCCGGAACAGGCAACGGATCAGGGTCAGGCAATCCGCTGGTTTCAATAGCCGCTCCTGAGAAGGACGAGCTCATCAGCGGGATGTTCCTCCTTAGGGCTGATGCTTCTGACGATGACGGCATATCCACTGTAGAACTCTACCTTGGAGGGGAGCTCATCGAGACCATCCCTGAAGAGCCTTATGAGATGCACGTGAACTCGTCAGTCTATGCTGATGGATCTTATGAGCTCTACGCGATAGCTGATGATACTCAAGGCAACAAGACCGAGTCGACCCATGTAAGGGTCACCTTCGAGAACGTACCTGACACTAACGTCTCAGCCACGCCCTCTGGCTCAGGAGGAGGGTCTTCTGGAGGAGGCGGGTCTTTCCCGCAGAATGAGGAAGGTGACATGATCCAGATCAGGATAGATGACATCATGGCAGAGACTCCTTACGACATATCCGCTGGCCAGACTATAAGGATAGACTCTTACTCCCAGACCCATTTCATCAAGGTCAAGAACATAGAGAGCGACGGCATAACAGTCATCGTCGGAAACCAGGAATTTAGGATTCTCGAAGGCGACGTCAAGGAGCTCAACGAGGAGATTGCGCTCAAGGTGCACGAGACGAGGAGCGGCAACGCGACAATACTTCTTAAGTCGTTGATACTGCCTCCTGCGCAGGAAGCAGATGAGGAGACTCTTCCCTCAGGCCAGGTTGAGACTGAAGAGCCTTCTTTTGGCGGCGGAGAGGTCGACGTCACAGAGAACTGGGAGGAGGTATCCCCTAAGTCTTCTTCTGGCTCTGGCGGAACAATCATAGTCGTAGCGATCGCGGTGATAGTGCTTGGAGGATCAGGATTCCTTGGCTACAGGAACAAGGATTATCTCATGGAGAAGCTTGAGTCTCTCAAGAAGCCAAAGGATGGGACTGGCATGAACAGCAGTGCAGAGTCTCAGCAGCAAGCGCAAGGAGAAGCAGGCTCCCAGCAACCTCAAGAATCCCAGGACGTGAACGCGCAGGTAGATTCTTACATCAGGAACATGAAGTCACAAGGGAAGAGCGGTGCTGAGATCGAGCAGGAACTGATCAAGATGGGCTGGAGCAAGGCTGCTGCTGACGAAGCGCTGCTCAGGAACATGAGATGAAGTTTTTTGGCAGGGGCTATTTCTTTCTCCATTCCTTTATTGCGCGCTCCCATATCTCGAACGTGCCTATGCCGAACCATTGCGCGTCTGTCTTGAAGCCATACAAGAGGCCTTTCTCAGCCAATACTTTCTGCAGGTCGTTCTCAAGCGAGACCACTTCTTTGTCAGGCAGGAAATCGAATATCTTCTCGTTGAAGACGTAGTATCCTATGCTCACGCATTTTGAAGCCGCGTTCTCGGCGTCTTGGCCGTATAGGAACCTGGAAATCTTGTCTCCCTCAAGCTCGATCACCCCGAAGCCTTTGACGTTATCTATCTCTTTCAGGGCGATGGTCATCAAGCCTTTGTTCTTCTTGTGGAAAGCCACGAACGACGCGATGTCTATGTCGCATAAGTCATCACCGTTGAGCACCACGAAGTCTCCTTTGAAGTCATTCCTGCCCACGAGGTTCATCCAGCCTCCAGTGCCAAGGGGCTTGTCCTCGATGAGGTAGTGTATCTTGACGCCGAACTTTCCGCCGTCGCCTAAGTGGGCCTTGAGCTTGTCAGCCAAGTAACCTATAGAGATGTAGATCTCGTCGACGCCTCCTTTCTTGAGGGTCTCAATAGTGTACTCAAGGAACGGCTTGCCCTGCACCGGTATGAGGTGCTTTGGCATCTCATAAGTCACTGGCCTTAGCCTTGTTCCAAGCCCTCCTGCGATTATAACTGCTTTCATGTCGCCTTCATAGTTTGTATAAGATAAATAGTATAAAAGAATTTGGGTTTTCCAGCAAGGGTTTTTACTCTTCGGCCGCGAAGTCTTCCACGACGTGGCTGAATCCGCCCTTCTGGACGAGTCCCCTATTCTCCATGTAGCCCTTTGCGATCAGCCAGAACAAGAGTCCTAGGCTTTTCTTTCCCTTGTTGTTGCAGGGGACCACAAGGTCTATGTTGTTGGCTTGGTTGTTGGTGTCGCAGAGAGCGATTACTGGGATTCCCATCTTAATCGCGTCCTGCACAGCGTTCCTGTCAGGCCAAGGGTCTGTCACGA
>JAFGGS010000008.1 GCA_016930415.1 Candidatus Woesearchaeota archaeon
GCACTATCCTCTGCTCTTCAGCTGTCAGCGCCATATCTTCTTCCCCTCCAGGTATCTTGCTATCTCCTCGAAGTTCTTGGTCCAGTAGAGCGTCCATTCGTCATCAGGTGTCTGGGAGAATGTCTTCTTAGCTCCCGGAAGCCTCATTATGTCGTCCCAGTTTCCCTTCCCGCCCTTGATGCTCTCTGATATCTCGATGTGGACCTTGTGGACGAACTCCTTGACCTTGCCGCCCGGAAACGCGACCGCGGCTGCGAGTACGAAGTGAGCCCTTCGGTCCTTGCACCCCTTCATCATATCGAGCATCTTCTTTGAAGGCACTGTGCGCTCAAAATAGTTACCGTAAGGTCCTGGGAATCCGCTCAGCGCGTTGATGTAGAACCCGTGATCCTCCCTGATGACCATGCCTACGGTTGAGCGCCTCATGCTGCCCTGCCTGCGGTTATTGATATAAAAATCTTTTTGTCTAGAAACCTGCCTCTCCTGTCATCCTGAGCACTTTCTTTATCTCATCTATTGTCTCTTGCTGCTCTTTCTTGCCGCTCATGCGCACAAACTTTATCAAGAGATCGTTTAGCTCCTCGACCCTCAAGAACTTGAGCTTGTACCCGTCTGTTATGAAGTAGAATCGCCATTTCTTGTACTTGATCTCTTTTAGGATGGTCTTTCCAATGCAGGTAAGCTCTTTTCCTTTCTTAGGATTTTCCTTAAGAGAATTCATCTGGATTAGTATTTTTTTCGACTCTCCCTTGAAATTGGTAAATATATCCTCTTTCAGGCGCTCAGTAATTATCACTATGGCCATCTTTTTCTGGCCTGCTTAAGAGCATCATCCACTGTGATCGTGCCTCGTTCGTCCATGAGAAGGTCATGCAACTGCTTCTCTTTTGCAGCGTCTAGCATCCGGATTATTATCTCGTCATAGGTCTCTCCCTTGTTGCCGAACCCTTTCAATTGGTCCCTTGTCTCATTCGATATTGCGATCGTAGTGTTCATCCAAATATCACCTGTTTTATAATTATTATAGTGGTTATGACAAGCATATTTAAATGTTTCTTTTTATGGGCAGGATAACCGCATCTCCATTTCCAGAAACAGTTTTAAACCAGTTCATCCATATCCTGATACATGGAAGCTTTCAAGGGAGCGAGGATAATCGGCCTCACGCTGTTCCTGGAGAAGGAGAAGGTGCTTGTGCTTGGGGATGTGCACGTCGGATACGAGGAAGCGCTCAACAAGCAGGGAGTGCTCATCCCCAGGTTCCAGATGAAGGAGATATTCTCTCACTTGAAGAAGGTGTTCTTAGAGGTTAAGCCAAGAAAGATCATACTCCTAGGGGATCTGAAGCACGAGTTCGGAACCATCTCAAGACAGGAGTGGAAGGACACTCTCATGCTTCTGGACTTCCTGCTAAAAGAGTCAGAGGTCATCCTGATAAGGGGCAACCATGATAAGATACTCGGGCCGATAGCAGGCAAGAGAGGGGTCGAGGTGAAGGACTCTTATTCGCTTGGAAAATATTTCTTCTGCCACGGAGACCAGCTCTTCTCAAAAGATGAGGATTACAAGAAGGCGAAGATAGTGATCATCGGGCACGAGCACCCCGCGATAAGCATAAGGGACGGGGCCAGGGTCGAGAGGTACAAATGCTTCCTCTCAGGAAGATATGGCCTGAAGAAGCTGGTAGTGCTTCCAAGCATGAACTTAGTCACTGAAGGCACAGACGTCCTCGCAGAGAAGACCCTGAGCCCTTTCATAAAAGACGTGGACGCCTTCAACGTCATAGCGATCCTTGACAAGGCTTATGACTTCGGCAAGATAAGAAGCTTGAAGAAGCTCATGAGAGGCCATTGAGGCAAGACGCGTCTTGGCTCCACCAGTAACTTTATATAGTATTAACCATAAGACCTCATCCAAAAGGTTTTTTTTCAGTACAAACAGGGGTGGTACTAGAATGGCATATGAAGACATGATATTGAACATGGGACCTGAAGCTGCGGGTGCGGGAATGGCAGCAGGGATAATAGCATTCCTAGGCGCGATGATGATATTCGTCGCGATACTCTTGCTCGCAGTGTACATCTACTCTGCAATCGCGATGATGACGATCGCAAACAGGCTCAAGACCAAGCCTTCGTGGCTCGCCTGGATCCCGATCGCGAACATCTACTTGCTCACCAAGATGGCTAAGATGCCCTGGTGGCCGATGCTCTTATTGATAGGAGCCTTCATACCAGTGATAGGGCCTCTCCTGTCCCTGGCCTTCATGGTATTCATGGTCATCTGGACCTGGAAGGTGTGCGAGCGAAGGAACCTGCCGGGCTGGCTTGCAGTCCTGACAGTGATCCCAGTCCTTGGATGGATCTGGGGCCTTGTGCTCTGGGGAATACTCGCCTGGGGCAAGTAAGAGAACAAGATTTTTTTTTGAAACTCTTTTCTTTAATTGAGATTCACAAAGCCTAAAAAAAGAGGGCTCCCAAAGGGAGATCATTGATTTGGAATGACGAGGTCATGAACTTATGGCGAAATACTACTTTACGAGCGAGAGCGTGACAGAAGGACACCCTGATAAGATATGCGACCAGGTGAGCGACGCGATGCTAGACGCGATAATAGCCATTGATCCTGAGGCGAGGGTGGCTATCGAGTGCCTGACAAAGACAGGCTACCTCAACGTGGCCGGCGAAGTCACGACCAAGGCTTACGTCGACGTCCAGAAAGTGGTTCGGGAGACCATAAGGGGAATCGGATATGACAATCCTCACTACGGATTCGACTGGGAGACCTGCGGGGTGCTCACGAGCATCTCAGAGCAAAGCCCAGACATAGCCCAAGGAGTCGACAAGACGAGGAAGCACGAACAAGGAGCAGGCGACCAAGGGATGATGTTCGGATACGCGTGCAACGAGACGCCAGAACTCATGCCCTTACCGATAACAATTGCCCATAAGCTCACCATGAGGCTCGCAGAGGCTCGCAAGAAGAAAGAACTGGCCTGGCTTAGGCCAGACGGCAAGAGCCAAGTCACTATAGAGTACGAGGACGGCAAGCCCTTGCGGGTGGAAGCCATTGTAGTCAGCACCCAGCACGACCCTGAAGTCTCAGAGATAGACCTTAGGAAAGGAGTGCTTGAGAAAGTCATAATGCCTGTGTGCAAGGAGCTCGTGGACGAGCAGACCAAGTACTTCATCAACCCGACAGGCAAGTTCGTGATCGGAGGACCAGTCGCAGACACTGGCCTCACGGGCAGGAAGATAATAGTGGACACCTACGGCGGCATGGGCAGGCACGGAGGCGGGTGCTTCTCAGGGAAAGACCCCTCCAAGGTCGATCGCAGCGCGGCTTATATGATGAGATACGTAGCCAAGAACATCGTCGCCGCAGGCCTAGCAGACAAGTGCGAGATCCAAGTGAGCTACGCCATCGGAGTCGCAGAGCCAGTAAGCATCTACGTCAACACGTTCGGCACAGGCAAGGTGCCTGACGAGAAGATAATCGAGCTCGTGAAGACGTACTTCCCGCTAAAGCCCGCAGACATAATCAAATACTTGAAGCTGAAACGGCCGATATACAAGAAGACAGCGGCCTACGGCCACTTCGGCAGGAACGAACCTGAGTTCACGTGGGAGCGGACAGACCTGGCGAGCAAGCTGAAAAGCAAGGCAGGAGTAAGGTAACCATTCTGGAATGGGTACAAAGGAAAATATTATAAACGAAATCGTTTTCTCTATTTTCCATGAGTGGTGGAGAGCGTGAAAAGAGGAAGACCCTTCCTAATCTCATTTCTTTGATATGGACCTTTGACAGGGCCATAGATAGCGGCGATGACCTCGGAACCTTTGTCGGTTTGACGCTTCTGCACAGCCTTGCGGACTTTAGAATCAGGGACGGAGCTAGAGTAGCGCAGGATATCCAATACCAAGAGATAAAGAGAGTCTACGCAGGCTTTGAAAGAATCGCGCCAAGGATTCATTCCAGAGATGCAAGAGCCCTGTTCGATGGCTACCGCCTCAAGGTCGACGAGCTTCTCCAGAGATTCGTAAAGACCCCAACGGACGCTTCTTCCCTAGGAGAGAGCATACTATTAATGAACATACTCACAAGCCTAAGCTCAGCTAAAGGATATTATGAGGATCACCTGCGAAGAAGAGGCTCAAGATTTGTAAGAGCAATTGAGGAAGCTCCGATGATGACAAGACCCTCAGATGCCATGAACAGGGATTACAGGCTAATCAAGGAATGCTTTGTAGGGGCCAGAGAAGGACCTTACGCTTATGGAGGACGAAGATGAGCGCAGAGACACACCAAACAGGAGAGAAACTCACCGGTTACCATGAGGTATTCATACCCTTCCCGGACGTGTACGAAGCTGGAGGACCAGAGGCCTTCTCAAGATTAGAGAGGCCGATTGATTCTGGCCGAAATCTTATCGTGCTGCCGTTCCAATTCGTTGAGGACCTGGCCTTGTCAGTGGATAAAAGCAACAGTTATGGTGCGCGTGAGACCTTATCTTTTGTCAAGAAAGCCACACTAAGAGATAATCTGGTGTGCGCTGATGAAGACTTGTCATGCGCGACTTATAAGCTCACAGGCGGGCTTGATATCTGCGTACTTGACACGCCAAAATTCTCTACCAGCGCAGGTCTTGAGATAGGCAAGCTCGTAAACGCCCTACAGGAGAAGATAGGTGCTGGTTCTGACGTGCCAGTGAAGCTTATAACGTCACTAGATAAGCATCACATAAGATACCGGAATCTTGGCATGATAGTTGAGAATCCTGGATTTCTCCAAGTGGATGAGGATATAGTAAATGAAGGTATACTCTTAGGATCAGAAAAGCTTCAAGCAGCCTTGTACTCGAATGGAGGATCACTTCCTCTTGAGAGCGCAGTCGATATCCTCGGCAGAGAGCTGTTTATCAACCAGTTCGTCAGGTTCAGGGCAGAGGAGCAGGACACATTCGCGGTAGTGCAGGCTTCGATGGTGTACAACAATCGCCAGAGAACCAGGATTCTTAATGCTTCGGACCCCTTGCTTACGATGCTCGATCCATCTGAATACTCGCGCGGACTCACGATAGGAAAATCTCCTGTCTCGAGCTTAGTGGGTATCCTGCCTCAGGATATGGAGCAATACCTGGCACTTCAGTATGGATGCATATCAAATGACGTCCCTCTCTTCTTCCTGTGCGGGAAACGAGGATCTGGAAAGACTCTTCTTAGCTATGCCTTCGCGATTGATTCAGTCCTGCATTATGACGCAGAAACAAGAGATAAGAGAGGATTGGATCCTAGAAAAAAAGGGGGTAGATTCGAGCAGGCAGTGATACTGAAACCCACTGAAGTTCTGGGTGGGAAGAGAAGAGAGGTTGGTGCCCTGCCAGGGACATTGTTCCAGAAGCTACGCCCGCACTTGAGACCTTATGAGAGCGCTCACAAGACGACGAACGTCTCCATACCTTTTGAACAGATGTTCATGCACCCGGATTTTGAGACTGACGACTTCAAGCAAAGGCATCCAGACCTAAAACAGAGGAAGATAAATGGTGGATACTTGCCTCCGCGTAACGTCCTCGAGCTGGTCTTCTCAGGGTTCATGGGTGGGGATTCGATAAGAAACACCTTGTTCATGATTGACGAGGCCCAGGACTTTGAGCCTTACGAATTGAAGACCATACTGGAAAGAATGGGTACTGGCTGCGCAGCCATCATCACTGGAGACCCTTTCCAGACTAGGAATCCTAACTGCAACAGGAAGGTCAACGGTCTGACGTCGGCGATAAAGCATTACCTGCCAAAGCCTTATTCTGGGCTGATCTATCTCACAAGGAATTACAGGCACCAAATATCAGAGGATACCGAGCAATGGCACGTATATCCTAGGTAAGGATATAAATGATTAGAACAAAAGAAAAATATTTTCCCCCATTACTTCCCTTTGACTGCTTTAGGGCTTATGATCGCTGAGTTGCCGTTCGGGTCTTCGAGTGTTATCTTGAGCTTTTCCTGGCCCCACATGACTCTCGTGAGTTTTTTTAGCATGTTCTTGGCTTTCTTCTTGTCGTCCTCGTCTTCTGAGTCGTCTCGTAGGCGTTCGATCTGTTTCTTCATGCGCTGGAGGATGCCTTCGACGTTCGTCACGTAGCCGTTCGCTGCTTCTCCTGGCTCAATCGATCCGATGTGCGGTATCTTTATCGTGGCGCTTGATGACTTGACGACCCTGATCTTCATGTCCTCTTCTGAGTCTATCTCAAGGGTGTACTTGGCGCTTCCGCGGCCTTCCTCTGCGCTCTCGACGTCTGCCTTGTGGTAGCCGCACTCAGGGTTCTCGCAGTCCATGGAGAAGATGTATGCTTTTCCGAAGTATGGGATGTCCATCTCGGACTCCATGAGCGCCAGGGTCTTCTTGTTGCAGAACGGGCAGAGTTCTCCCTTGATGTATGAAGGTCCTTCTACCTTCGTCACTTCCTGTTTCTTTGGCGCAGGGACAGGCGCGCTGTCCTTTGCTGGTTTCTTCGTCGGTGACATGTGTTTCATCATGCTTTATCAAAAATCTGGTTTTTATACTTTGTTGTTTTGAAAAGTATGTGTTTGCAAAACAGATTCTGGCCAACACAAATGCTTTTAAGATGAAGGCTGAGGAGACATATATCCACTTCTAGGATGAGGGAAAAAACCATAGAAAAAGAACCTTTAAAATTTTGAAGCCTTTACTCGAAGTCGTCTTCCATCATCATCTTGGCGCTTGATGGAGCTGCCTGGTGCATCGAACCTGGCTTGTTCCTGTAGATGTGAGCGAAGCTGGGAGTAATCACTATGTAGTCGTCTCCGAATCCTGCTATGTCGCCTTCTATCGCATCAGTAGTCTTCTTGAGCTTGTTCACCGCCCTCTTGAGCTCTACCAAGTCCTTCTCTTTCAAGGGCTTGATGTTGACAAGCGCGATGGTATTGCCTTCCCTGAGAGTGTCAAGGACCGGCTTTATGTCCGAGAAGTCATTCATCAAGAACGGTCGCACCAGTATCTTCGAGCTCTTGGTCGGCTCTGCCTCGCTGTTCAGCTCCACATACTCGTCTTCTGCCTGAAGATTATCGTCTTCATCATAACTCTGCTTCTTAAACCTTTTCAACGAAAAAAACTTCATGGGTGTTCCCCTCCTTCATGTCTGGCTTAAAAACCCACCAGTCGATTTTTAAAAATCAGCTTTCTTTCTGGAAAATAGTTTTGTTTCGTATATATAAATCTTTTGCTTTTCACTCGTGAAAAAATCTGTCTACACGACGAAAGGACCAAGCTTTCTCTTGAACTCTTCGATCAGGTCAACCTTGCTCGGATTGGTCCTGAGCCGAAGCGCCAGGAAGTAAGTCGTGAGGTCTCCGAGCAGGACTGCGGCGAACATCTTGCTAAGCCTTGTAGGCCCCCTTATGCCTATGTCAGTCACAGCGACTCCCCGCTTCAGCAGTATATCCCTGGTCAAGTCCATCCTCTGCTGGACCCTTCTGAAGTCATCCTCGAAGCGCAGGAAGACTGCGTGGAAGGAAGCGTTAAGGTTCTCGAAGCCGTCCATCTCGTTGTGGTTGAGCTCTGAGAACGTGTGGCAAAAGCCTGGTGTCTTCGCGTTCTCGTTGAACTGGCACTTCCACCGATAACCGACTGACGAGAACTTGCTGCTCGTGTACACGAGCGGAGTCCTGCCTGCGACCTTCTCTGATAGCGAGATCGCGTTCTTCTCGATCCCAGGCGCCTGGGCCTTCAGGTCAGCAGCCACCCTGCCTACCTCAGCTCCCTTGTCGCTCACAAGCCTAAGCCTCTCAAGTATCCTGAGGATCACGAAGAACTGGACTGGCATGGAAGACCTAGGCTGGTGACCTGAGGGGATCTTGACTATCGGCAGGCGAGTCACCTTAGCCTGCTCCTCAAGCTTACCGCCGACAGTGACTATCACTAAGCCGCAACCCCTCCTCCTCGCCTCCTTGAAAGCACTCAAGGTCTCCTCTGTGTTGCCCGAGTAAGAACAGGCGATGACTAAGGTTCCCTGGCCTGCCCAGACTGGCAGGCTGTAATCCTGGTTGATGACCAGCTTCAAAGGATCAGTCTGCAAGTAATCCTTTAGTATGAGGCCTGCGATGCTAGACCCGCCCATCCCTATGATTATCACATCAGAGAAGTGAGTGTCCTCAAGCCCTGCCAAGTCTACCTTGTCGCCTAGCTGGTAGCCTTGCGAGACCTGGCTTGGCATCTGGAGGATGTCTTGCCTCATATTATCAGGGTCGTACTTCTCGACTTCCTGCGGGAGCGAATAATCTTCTGCCATTTAGAACCATACCCTCCTTTCCTGCAGATGCCCTTTGGATTAGGAGTTTAAATAAGTTGCGGAAAAACCCGCGGGAGAGAAACCTCCTGCGCAGCGTGTTTCGTAAAAGCTATAAAACCAAGGCTATAACTTCAGGGTCAGAAATGAGGATTTTCATAAAGACTTACGGCTGCACGCTCAACCAGTCAGACTCTGAGCTCATGAGCGGCCTCCTAGAGCTCGCAGGCCACGAGATAGTCTTGTCTGAGAAGGAATCCGAGCTAGTGGTCTTCAACACCTGCACTGTGAAGGACAGTCCTGAGAAGAGGTTCTACTCAGACCTCTCAAAGGCCAGGAAGGCTGGAAAGAGGGTGGTGGTCGCTGGCTGCGTGAGCCAGGCAGATCCTTCAAACGAGGCCTTGAGGGACGTCTCGATAGTGGGCGTGCGAAACCTTGAACTGATCACTGAAGCAGTAGACGCTGCCACTTCAGGAGGGGTTGTGAAGCTCCTGGATTTCCAGAAGAACAAGAGGCTTGGCCTGCCGA
Source organism: Candidatus Woesearchaeota archaeon (assembly GCA_016930415.1). Taxonomy (GTDB): domain Archaea; phylum Nanobdellota; class Nanobdellia; order Woesearchaeales; family SM23-78; genus SM23-78. The sequence goes on from JAFGGS010000008.1 coordinate 8,837, forward strand.
GGATAAGGAAGAATCCTGTGGTCGAGATAATCCCGATATCCGCTGGTTGCCTGGGCGAGTGCACGTTCTGCAAGACAAGGCTTGCGAGGGGAAGCCTCTACAGCTATCAGATAGCTGACATCAAGAGTCAGATGGAGGAAGCGATCGCTGGCGGGGCCAAGGAGGTCTGGCTCACCTCGCAAGACGCAGGCGCTTATGGAAAGGACATCGGACGCTCTCTTCCAGGGCTCTTGGATGAGCTGGTGGAGATTTCTGGCGATTATAGGATCCGTCTGGGGATGATCAACCCGAATCATGCTCAGGAGATGGCAGGAGAATTGATCCGCTTCCTAAAACACCCTAAAGCCTTCAAGTTCATACACTTACCTGTCCAGTCAGGGAGCGATCACGTATTGAAGATGATGAAGCGGAAATATTCTGCCCATGAGTTCAGTTGCCTTGTGAATAAGCTGAGAGTGGAGGTGCCTGGAGTCACGGTCGTGACAGATATCATATGCGGCTTTCCAGAAGAAACCCTGGAGGATCACGAGACGACGAAGAGGCTTCTTCGCGAATTGAAGATCCCCGTCCTTAACCTGACAAAGTTCTATCCCAGGAAGGGGACGCCGGCTGCTTCCATGAAGCTCATACCCACTAAGGAGGTCAAGAGGCGGAGCCTGGATCTAGTCGAGCTGCAGAAAAGCCTTGTCGACAACAAGGAATGGATTGGTTGGGAGGGTCTTGTCTTGATTGATGAGAATGGAAAAGGCAAGAGTATGGTGGGGAGGAACGATTATTACAAGCCCGTAGCGTTTGAAGAGGCTGGACTCTCGCTTGGGATGCGCGTGGATGCGAGGATAACTAATTCTGAGCAGCACTTCCTCACAGGAAGGCGCCGATCCTAAGACTGTCAGTCCTATATCAGTATTTATTTGCAATGGTCAAGAACGAGTCTGGAGCAGCCTAACAAAAACAATTTCTTATGTTCCAAGCAATCTGCTTATATCATAGTGGCTTTGAGGTACCCTCTTATGAACCTTGCTCTTCTCGGGTCTCTTCCTTCGATGTCTTCAAGGTTTACTTCAAGAGGGTCTTCAAAATCGAATCTATCTTCCAACTTCCAAGCACCCCCTCAAATATTCTATCCGATCCTCTTCCCTTTTCGGGCTTAGGATCAATTATTTATTATGGTATCTTGTCTTTTTATATTTTATCAAGGTCTATGATATACATTAAAAAGTATTGAAAACAAATAATCATATCTTCTCATACGATTAAAAAGATTTAAAAACAACAACCCCATCACCCTATGCTAAAGGGGGATGATGGTATGAAAGAGCGTGTGACACTCACCATTGAACGAGATATTCTAGAAAAAGTAGACCAGACAGTCAACCATGCAGACGTGAAGAACAGGAGCCACGCGATAGAGATGATGCTCATAAAAGCCATGGGGGAGCACAAGCCGACAATGGCAGTCATACTCGCGGGAAGCCACACCAAGCAAGAGGATGAGAGGCTCCCAAGGGCCATGAAGCGGGTCCAGAACAAGCCGCTCCTGGAACACAACCTGCTCCTCCTGAAGAAGTACGGGGTCAAGGACATCATGATAGGCCTTGGAGAGAACGGCGACCTGATAAAGGAATACTTCACAGACGGCCGCGAACTGGACATGAAAATCACCTATCTGGAAGAAGAAGAGCCCCTAGGGACGGGCGGTCCGCTGTATCGGCTCAGGGGGCTTGTCGACAAGACGTTCCTGCTCCTCAACGCAGACGAGCTCAAGAACATAGACTTAGAGGACATGTTCGAGTTCCACAAGAGGAACAATGGCCTGATAACAATGGCCCTGACAACCATAGAAGACCCATCGAAATATGGAGTCGCGGTGATGAACGGCCCTAAGATAATGACATTCGTCGAGAAGCCAAGCAAGGAGCACGCGCCAAGCAAGCTCATAAACGCAGGGCTATACCTCCTCGAGCCGGAAGTGCTCAGGCTCATCCCAGAAGGGTTCTCGATGATAGAGCAAGACATCCTGCCAAAGCTCGCAGGACAGGACAAGCTCGTCGGATACGTGTTCTCAGGGCAATGGTTCGACACGGGGACTGAGAACAAGCTAAAAGAAGCCGAGAGCCACTGGAAAGGCTTCAGATGAAGACTACACGACACCAGGAGGGGGTATACTCTTTCTTGAAAGAGAATGTTCCGCGAGGGAAAGTCACGACCTACTGTGTGATAGCAAGAGCCCTGAGGTCCAGCCCGCGGGCAGTAGGACAAGCCCTCAAGAAGAATCCATACGCGCCAAAAGTGCCGTGCCACCGCGTGGTCATGAGCGACGGGAGCATCGGAGGATTCCATGGGCAGACGACAGGGCCTGAGATCGAGAGGAAGAAGTCCCTTCTTGAGAGCGAAGGCGTCAGGATTAGAGAAGGAAAAGTCCTGAAAGACTGCCTGATCACGACTCGCAATTGATAATCTACTCTTATTCTTCACTGTGCTATCACGTTTTTAATTCCGGTTTGATTAGCCACCTTCGGTGGTTAATATGTATAAACTGACTTTTGAAAAGCGTGTTTGGA
>JAFGGS010000009.1 GCA_016930415.1 Candidatus Woesearchaeota archaeon
GGAGTTCGAGCTTCCGCCTGGCAACGAGAGCGATCTTGGCAAGGATTACTGGTACGCGCTCAAGCAGAGCTTCTGGCTCGCTTATCCGGGTGCGGATCTCAACTCTACCTGCAGGGCGAAGAATGGATTCGAGTATCCTTGCGTCAAGGGTAATGAGCCAGGGAACCTTAGCGCCAGGCTTCTCAACCTTTACCTGGATAAGGACTCTGGTATCGTCGTGTTCAGCGATCGCGACGTTCCAGGCTTGATCTCTGTCTCTCAGAACTATATCTGTGACTGGTTCCCGTCGTGGCTTAAGTGGCTTTGCCCTGACCCCCCGCCGATATCTAGAAGCCTGAGGAATCTCACTTTTGACAGGCTTTATGCTGCGAGGATGAATAATAGGGAGATACTAGGCGTCAGCAAGGAGCGCTGCGAGTGTATAGGCTGCGGCAAGAACCTCACGTATTCCTTTGAGTATTATGGCTTTGGAATGGTGGATTTATTCGCGTTCCTAGGAACCCCTGAGCTCTATGTGGGCGAGGAGTTCTCCATGATTGAGTCCGGCGTGAAGAGGGTGTCTGTCCTGGTGAGGGATCCTAAGAAGCTTGACAAGGAATCTTTGTGGAATGCGCTCGCGTTCCTTAAAGGGAGCTGATTCTTGAGCGGCTTTCTTTTCTCTTGGATAAACAGTTTGCCTTCTTCTGCGCTCTCTTTGCCTGCTCCCAGGAAGAAAACTATTTAAATAACACTCTGTTTTATTGTCTCATGAGCAATTACCTTAGGGTATTTGCATTTGTTATGGGTGGAATATATGGCCAAACGCCAACAGTTCAATCGTGATTTGGATGAGTACTTAAGCCAGCGCAGGCAGGGTTCTGGCTCTGGTTTGAGGATCAAGTTCCCAGTGGTCTTTGAGAAGGAACCGTCTTACGGCTCTCCGAGGAGGAGTTCTCGCTCGTCTTATGGCGGCCAGGAAGGCTTGTTTGACCGTTTGTTCGTCCGCAAGAAGGATGTCAAGCCTGTTCTTAGGGCTGAGCGTTCTCTTGAGCGCATGAAGCACGAGATCGACGAGACTGAGGGAGAGATCGAGCAGCTCAAGGAGAAGGAGTATACTTTGGAGTCCAGGAGAGAAGGATTGATATCTGGCTTCTTCAAGTCCTTGTTCGGAAGCTCGCCATCTGAGGATGACACTGTCGATATGAGCGGCATGGACTTGGATGACCGGCCCAGCCTCTCGCCTGAGGTAGTCGAGGTCTTGAAGATATCCGGCCGTTGGCTCAACAAGATGGACTCGCGTACCAAGCAGGAGTTCAGGCAAAGCTCGGACTTCGAGCGCTATAAGTCCTACATCGACAAGATGGGATTGACCAGGAAGAAGGAATGAGCAGGCGGCAGAATCTTTTATTCTAAAAAAAGCTAATTTTTTTAAATCAACACTAGTTGTCTCGCTTATCGAAGCGCAGCTGTGGTCTAGTGGTATGATTAGAGCTTCCCAAGCGAGGGCGGCAAAAAGCCCTGTGCTTTCCACCTTCGTGGAAAGAGCTTTCGGTTCGGGTTCGATTCCCGGCAGCTGCATTGTACAACAAAAATCACTTCGTGGTGATTTTTGAGTAAACCGCTTCGTTGCGGTTTACGTCCAGGGTCATTTCGGAGTGCTGTTCCTACTTACGCTATTCTTCTACGAATTTCTTGATGGTGTCGAGTGTTGGCTTGGCATCCCAAGAAATTTGCATTTTATTCTTCTTCTGCGAACTTCTTTATCTCCTCGATGTTCTCGACTATCATCTTCGCCTTGTTCTTGCCGAATGAGAATGGGAATCTCTCGTCGTCTCCTCGTTTGAGGATTATCATCTTGTTGCCTTTGAACTCTCCGTATTCCACTGCCATGTTATCACCTTAGGTGTCTTTTTTTTTTATCTTCTAAGTCTTGGTTTCTGGTCATCCTTTAAAAAGGTTTTTCCCAAAAACGTTATAAAACCCCTTACGGTCCTGTTTTCTCATGGGTGGTGATTTTGTTCCTTGGATTCAGAAGTATGCTCCTAGGCGCGAGTCTGATCTTGTCGGTTTGGATTTGGTCTTCTCTGAGGTCAAGCGTTTCGTCTCTAATTTTAAGAGGGGTAAGGGTATTCTTCTTTATGGTGGCAGCGGCTTTGGCAAGACTGCGAGCGTGTATGCCTTGGCTCACGAGTTGGGGCTTGAGCTTGCCGAGGTTAATGCGAGTGATTCCAGGAACGCTTCTAGCATTGATTCGATTGTCGGCACCGCGTCTAAGCAGATGAGCTTGTTCTCTAAGGGCAAGATAATCTTGGTTGATGAGGTCGATGGCTTGGCTGGCCGTGAGGATCGGGGCGGCATCCCGTCTGTTGTCAGGGTGATCGAGGAGAGCGCTTTTCCTATCATTTTGACTTGCCAGGATCCTTTTGATCAGAAGTTCAAGTCTCTTCGTAAGGCTTGCGTGCTTGTCGAGTTCCCTTCGAGGCCTCATCAGGAGACTGTGTCTTTCCTGAAGGATGTGTGCTGTAAGGAAAGCATATCTTGTGAGGATGAGACTGTCTCTATCCTTGCTCGCAGGAGCAACGGCGACTTCCGGGCCGCGCTTAATGACTTGCAGAGCGTCTCTAACAGCGGCAGGCTTTCCCGGGCCGATGTCGACCACTTGAGCGACCGCGAGCACGTCGAGAAGATTGGTTCTGCGCTTCTTAGGATTTTCAAGACTACCGATCCTGGGGTTGCAAGGCAGGCCTTGGACGCTGTCCAGGATGATCTTGATGAGATATTCCTTTGGGTCGATGAGAATCTTCCTCGCGAGTATCTTAGGCCTGAGGACTTGGCTCGTGGTTTTGAGTCTCTTTCCAGGGCTGATGTTTTCAAGGGCCGTATCATGCGCTGGCAGCATTACAGGTTCTACGTCTATTGCTATGACTTGCTGAGTGCTGGCATCGCTGTTTCCAAGGATGAGCGTTACAAGGCGCCGGTGGCGTATAGGCAGACTGAGCGTAAGCTCAAGATATGGCTTGCTAACATGAAGCAGATGAAGAAGAAGGCTATCTGCGAGAAGATCGCGGCTAAGACTCATTCCAGCAAGAGGCGGGCGATCCAGTCGGTCTATCCTTATGTGAAGAGGATCTTCAAGGCGGGTCCTTCTGGCAAGGCGATGGCTGCTAGGCTCGCTGATTTCTTCGAGCTTGACTCCGAGCAGGTGGCTTACCTGGCTAAGTAGGTTGGTTGGTTTATTCTCTGGTTGTTTTCTGGATTTTTTCCCGCTAGTCTTTACGTGTTTTCAGAAAGCTACGAGACTTTTGTCTTGAGTTTTTGGATTTCAATCCAAAAGCTTTATAAATGAAAAAGCCCCACCAAAGCTAAAAGATACTACTATTAAGTAAAAAAAGATAAAATTAGCTTGTGATCGAAATGAAGTACCCAGCAACCATCATCATGGCAATAATTCTCGTATCAACACTCTCGGCCATAGGATTCGCAGCCAAAGGCTACGACTACACCCCTGGCGTCGAGCCGCACACAAGATACAACCCCTTAAGGGAAGACTGCTACTATTACTACGGCTACGGCAGCTGCAACGTCACCAAGACAGAATGCGACGGCGTGGCAATAGGCGTGGATAAATGGGTAGACCTGGGAGACGCATGCCTCAGGAACGAGCCTCCTAAGATGGTGCTCGGAAACGCAGGCACGATCACAGTCAAGGAGACTGAGGACGTCGTGATCATTGCCGAGTGCATAGACGAGGACCCAGTCGATATGACCTACAAGGGATGGACGACCAGGAAAGTGACTCCCACGACCTACGACGACGCCGGCAGCTACGAAGAGACCATCATCTGCACCGACAGCTTTGGTGAGAGCGTCTCAGCCCAGATAAGCATCAACATAATCAACAAGAACAGGGCGCCGCTCTTCAAGGCAATCGGATGGGAGATAACCTCCGGGAAGTGATTCTTTCCCTCCCAAGACATATTTTTAAATCTCTTATCAATAATCGCCAGTCAAATCATCAGAAAATTAAATCAGGGACTCCAGATGAAAAAAACCAAAAGAAAGCTGAACTTGACAGAGTTGGTCAATGACAGAGGTTTTATTCGCAGACCTGATGGACTTCAGGTCTCGGTATCTTGGTTGAGAAGCTCAGTGACTTTTAGGATTTCTGCGGAGAGACATTCTTCATTGCCTCATTGGTATGTCGTTGATTCACTCCAGTACTTCTATTATGGTCTGCTGGATAACATTTACAGGAGAAATCCTGCCAAACTAAAGATTCCAAAAAGGGCAGATTCATTTATCGTAAGCGTAGATTACGACCCAAGAAACCTGCATAGAAAATATAGGCAGCTTATCGTAGAGTACTACAGGATGGCAGATTGAAACAGTTATGGTCTTTCTCTTCGCTTTGAGGTTATGAAATCTTCGATTTTAGTAACCTTTAAAAACGCCCCTCTACTCTTTGTCCTCGTATGACTGGCAATAAGGATCATGAGGGTCACGAGGCGAAAAAGGAGGTTCATAGCCACCCGCATCCTCACACGCACGAGAATAAGCCAGAGGCCAAGCAGGAGAAGAAAGACAAGGTTGCCAAGCCCGCTGCAAAGGACAAGGTGAAGGAGAGCGTCTCTGAGCTTGTGAGTTTCCTCCAGAGGAAAGGCTTTGTCTGGGGTCCTGAGCCTGAGATCTACGGCGGCATAGCCGGCTTTTACACTTACGGCCCGCTCGGCAAGCTTCTCAAGAACAACGTAGAGAACATGATCAGGAAGACTTTCGGTGCAGAAGGTTTCTTCGAGGTCGAGTGCCCCATCGTGATGGAGCGAAAGGTTTGGGAGGCTTCAGGTCACTTGAGCGGGTTCTCTGACGCAGTCGTGACCTGCTCAAAATGCAATGCAGTCTTCAGGCTAGACCACCTCCTGGGTGATTATCCTGAGACAAGGCACTTCAAGGAGCCAAAGGAGTTCCTGGACTTCATAGCTAAGCACAAGGTCAAGTGCACCTCTTGCGGCTCTGATTTCAAGCAGGAGGTCAAGAAGCACGACCTCATGATGAGGACGACCATAGGCATGGACACCGAGGCTTATAACAGGCCTGAGACTGCGACCACTACTTATCTTCCATTCCTAAGATACCAAGAGTACTTCAGGAAGAAGCCTACGTTCGGGGTCTTCCAGATTGGAAAGGCTTTCAGGAATGAGATCAGCCCGAGGCAGCACGTTGTCAGGGGGCGCGAGTTCACACAAGCAGAAGCCCAGTTCTTCATAAAGAAGGAGCTCAAGAACAACTTCGACCAGTTCAAGGCTGTCGAGAACGACGAGCTGCCGCTCTGGGACTACAAGGCCCAGGAGAAGGCAGAGCCGGTAAAGAAGCTCTCGCTCAAAGAGGCCTTGGTAAAGGGCTGCTTCAAGAGCCAGGCGTACGCCTGGGCGATAAACCTGGCGTTCAAGTTCTTTAGGAATATAGGCATCCCTGAGGAGAACATCAGGATGAGGCAGCACTTCCCAGACGAGAAGGCGTTCTACGCAGATGACGCTTGGGACGTCGAGGTCAAGACCAAGAGCTTTGGCTGGGTCGAGATGTGCGGAGTCCACGACAGGACAGACTACGACCTGACGCAGCACGCCAAGTTCAGCGGCACAGAGCTCATGGCGTACGATGAGGAGACCAAGGAGAAGTACGTGCCTCACGTATTGGAAATCGCCTTTGGCTCAGATCGCCCTACGTTCGCGATACTTGACACATTCTACGACCAGAAGTCGGTTGATGAGGGAAAGACAACCCTTAAGATACCTTACAAGATGAGTCCGATACCAGTCGCCGTCTTTCCGCTCATGAAGAAGCCCGAGCTGGCAGAGCGGGCCGAGAGGATATACGATTCGCTCAACAAGGAGTTTGTATGCGTGTATGATGAGAGCGGGGCCATTGGCAGGAGATACCTGCGGGCAGCAGAGGCAGGCACTGCTTACTGCATCACAGTCGATTACGAGACCCTCGAAGGGGAAGAGACAGTCACTCTAAGGGATAGGGACACTGAGAAGCAGAAGAGGGTCAAGACCTCAGAGCTTCGAGACCTCCTACGAAAACTCCTGTTGGGCGACAAGAAGTTCGAGGAGATTGAGTAAGCTTTATAAATGAACAATTAATCTTTTTTTACTTATCAACGCAATCGGGTCGGTAGCTCAGACTGGGAGAGCACACGGCTGAAGACCGTGGTGTCGCGTGTTCAAATCACGCCCGACCCACTTTATTATCTATTTTCTAAAACAGATGATTTATATTTAAGGATGACTATCATGCTTGTATGTTTCACCGCTTTTTCATCAAGGGCGTCGTGCAGGGCGTTGGTTTTCGTCCTTACGTCTACCGCAAGGCCAAGGCCCTTGGCCTTAAGGGTTTTGTGAGGAATACTGGCAACGGGGTCGAGGTCGTCGTGGATGATCCTGATTTCATGTCCCGGCTGACTGATCTTCCGCCGCTTGCGAGCATTTCATCTTTTGAGGAGCGCAAGGTCACCTTGAAGAAGGAGCTTGATGACTTCCTGATCTTGAAGAGCGAGCTTTCCCAGGGAGAGACTTCCCTGCCGCCTGACATCTTCATGTGCGATGACTGCTTACAGGAGCTGAGGGACGAGTCCGACAGGCGACATGACTACTACTTCATCACTTGCACTAATTGCGGTCCTAGGTTCTCGATGATCAAGGATTATCCTTATGATCGCCCGGCCACGTCAATGGATGAGTTCCGAATGTGCGATGATTGCAGGAAGGAGTATGAGAACCCGCTTGACCGTAGGTATCACGCCCAGACCATCGCTTGCAAGGAGTGCGGACCTAAGCTCAAGTTGTTGGAGGGCGTGTCTGAGAGGAAGCTTGCGTCTGATAAGGAGAGGATCAAGGAGACTGCGGCTCTTTTGAGAGGAGGCGACTTCGTGGCTGTTAAGGGCGTCGGCGGCTTTCACTTATGCGCGTTCGCAGACGGCAAGAACGCTAAGCGTCTGCGCCTTGAGAAGGCTGGTAGGAAGGATAAGCCTTTCGCTCTCATGGTCAGGGATTTGGAGGCTGCAAGGAAGATTGCGGTGCTCTCAAAGGCAGAGGAGGATTTGCTTGTTAGTCCTAAGCGCCCGATTGTCGTCGTCCAGAAGAGGGATAAGGATTCTTTCATGGCGGTCTCTGAGCTTGGCAGCGTGGGAGTCATGCTTCCCTATACCTCGCTGCATTACATGCTCTTTGATGAGATTGATGAGCCGCTCGTCATGACTTCCTGCAACGCGTCTGATGAGCCCGTCGCTATTGTCGAGAACGAGAAGAACTCGAGGTTTCACTTGACGCACGAGCGTGAGATCATCAACAGGTGCGATGACTCTGTCCTTAAGGTAGTGGATGATCATCCTCTTGTCCTTAGGAGGTCTAGAGGTTTTGTTCCATTGCCGATCCCGATTTCTGTTCCCGAAGCCTGCGGGGGAATCCTTGCCGTCGGCGCTGAGATGAACAACGCGTTCTGCATCGTGAAGAACGGCAATGCATACCTTAGCCAGTATCTTGGCAACACTGCAAGGCTTGAGAACTTCAACTTCATGAAGGAGAGCGTGAAGCAGTGGGCTCGGCTTACAAGGGCTGCTCCCAAGGTTGTTGCCTGCGACCTTCATCCTGGCTACAACTCGACTGCTTTTGCAAAGGAGGCTGCTAAGATATTCGGCGCAAGGCTCGTCCAAGTCCAGCATCACAAGGCTCACGTCGCGAGCGTGGCTGCAGAGCATGGCGTCCTGGATTACGTCGGGATCGCAATGGACGGGCTTGGCTTTGGCGATGATGGCGGCATCTGGGGTGGCGAGGTCTTCAAAGTATCCGGTGGCTTTGACTTCGTGCGCGTCGGCAGCCTTGAGGAGCAACCCCAGCTAGGCGGGGACAGCGCAACGATCTATCCTAAGAAGATGCTCTTTGGCATATTGTCAAAGTTCCTGGATGAGCGCTCCCTTATGGGGCTTGGTCTTTTCGATGAGAAAGAGACGAGGCTTTATCTTAAGATGCTTAAGGACAATTACAATGTTCCCTTGACGACTAGCGCCGGCAGGGTGCTTGACGCAGTGTCTGCTCTTCTTGGATTCTGTGATGAGAGGACTTATGATGGCAGGCCTGCCATGATCCTTGAGAGCAATGCGTCTATGCCTTACGCCTTGGAGCCTCTCATATTCAAGCAGGTCGGCAGGAGGATCTTGTCCACGACCGCGCTTTTCAAGTTCATCTATGAGAATAGGGGTGAGGACAAGGCAAGGTTGGCTGCGACTGCGCAAAGCTATCTTGCAAAGGGCTTGTTTGAGATTGCGAGGCTTGAGGCTAAGGGATTGCCGATCGTCTTCTCAGGCGGCGTCGCTTATAACAGGATGATCTCTGGCTTCATGCTCAAGAACAAGGTCTTGCTAAACAAGGAGGTTCCTGCTGGCGACGGAGGTGTGTGTTTTGGCCAGGCTTATCTCGCAGGTTTAATTGCCGGTAAGGACTAGCTTGCCGTGCCGAACACCCTTGGCCGCTATCATCATCTCGCCTAGGCTCTTGATGTCTCTTACTTTTCCTCGTAGCACTATCACTTCCATGCAGTCGTCCTTGTTCATGTGGGTGTGCATCGCGCTTATTATCAGGCCTGGGTGGTGGTGCTGGATGTGTGTCAGGTTGTGCTGGACGTCGTGGTCGTGGTGGTTGTATACTATCGTGAGGGTTGCCATCATCTTGCTCTTAGGGTCTTCTGTCTTTTCCTTGACGAGCGAGTCCCTTACGAGGTCACGCACTGCTTCTGAGCGGTTCTTGTAGCCTCTCTTCGCTATCATCCTGTCGAATTGCGGCAGCTCTTTCTTGCCGAATGCTATGCTCTTCCTGGTTATCTTCTCCATCTTTTATCTCTCCTCGCCCTCATTTTTCTCTTCGCGTCATCCTGGTATTATTCTGCCCATATAAAAGTGTTACGATTTTTAAGTTTAGTAGTAAGATTTATATACTTCGTTGCTCCAGACCCATCCAGAGGAAGAGGTGATATGATGGCATGTTTTTCAGCACCATCAGCATTAGCGTTGGCAACGACAGTATTCAGGAAGAAATTCCCAGAGCACTGGCATATCAGCTGGCTCAACACGATGATCTGGGGCGGGGCAGTCGCATTGGCAGTGGAGCACGTCGCGCATGGGGAGATAGTCCCTTGGCCGCCGTTCCTGACAGCTATGAGCAGCCCTGTTGAGACTGTAGTTATGCTAAAAGAGATTGCCGCCGTAGGCATACCCATGACACTGGCCTTGGTCTTGGTATGGGTATTGATGGTGGTCGTCTACGAGAGATTCATAGCGAGCGCCAAGTCGCCAGCAGCGACGCGCGCCGCCTTAAGATAAGAGGTGATTAGCATGTGGCTTATCATTACGCTGATAGCGACTATACTGGCTTCGACAGCCTGCCTGCTACTTAAGGGTCAAAGGAAGAAGTACAAGCTGGGATTGCTGGCATTGATGTTGCTGGGAACGTTCTTGATGGTTCTTGTGGACCACCTCATCGCCTTCATGGAAGGAGAGCCGCTGATAGAGTTAGCGACCGATGGATTGATCGCCAGTGGGACGATGCTCGGGATTGCGATGATAATCCCGATTATTGCGATTTGGATAGTGGCAATCCTGGTCCCTGCCAAGACTAAGCATAAGGCATAGCTGCTTAGGGACTGGGAATAAGGCTTGGGAATATTATGGTGATAGAATATGAAATATGACTGTCTAATCAAGCCTCCTGAGAGCAGGTTGTTGAAGTCAGGGCGCGTAGTCCTCCAGCCAGGCGAAGATGTCGGAGAGCACGTCACGAAGAACAAGGAGGAAGTCCTTCTCGTCCTCAAAGGAAGCATGCTCCTTAAGAAAGGAAGCGAGGAGATTGCCTTGAAAGCAGGAGAGGTTCACTACATATCTCAGGACGTAGTGCACAACGTGGTTAACGGCTCAGACTCCATCCTAGAGTACGTTTACGTGGTCGCTCTCTTCGATCAGAAGCCTCAGTGATGGTGATGCCCTAGGACGTGCTCTCTCTCATGCTCTAGGAAGTGCGCTACTTCCTGGAAGCAGGAACTCTTCCTGTTCGAGCACTTGATTATCCGGGCCTGCGGGTTTATCCTTGAGATGTCTGATAGGTAGCTTTGCTCATCGAAGCCGACCGCGTCTTTCAGGTCGTACTTTGAGATTAGGATCAGGTCTGCGTCCATGAATATGTACGGGTATTTCTTAGGCTTGTCGCTCCCCTCAGTGGTTGAGCTCACGACGATGTTGATGTGCTGGCCTATCTTCACGCCTGCAGGACAGACAAGGTTGCCTACGTTCTCCACGATGAGGAACCTCTTGTTGTCTAGGTTCATGGATCCCAGCGCCTCTTTTATCATCTCAGCGTTCAAGTGGCATCCGGAGTGCGTGTTGATCTGGTAAGCCTCGATGTTCATCTGCTCAAGCCTCTTCTTGTCCACGTCAGACTCGAGGTCTCCTTGTATCACTCCTATGATCTTTGCAGGTATGTTCTGGGCGATCCCTTCGATGAGGGTCGTCTTCCCAGAGCCTGGAGAGCCTAGCAGGTTTATGCATAAGATCTCCTTATGGATCAGCTCGTGAGCTATCTTGTTTGCAGTGGCGTCATTGGCCTCTGTTACCTTCCTGTCGATCTGGACGTTCTTCTCGTCACTGCCATTCTGTTGTGGTCCTTTTGCTGCCTTATCCTCGCATCCGCATTCCTTGCACATATATATCAATTCCCCCTGAGGTCTCTTAGCCTCAGATCTTTTCCTTGGGTTATCTCGATGTCTGATGAGTCGCAGGCCTTGCAAAGGGGAAGGATCGGGTCTTCGACAGTCCCGACCGCTCCGCACTCCTTGCACCTTACCTTTCCACCCACCTCGATGATCTTAAGAACTGCTTCCTGCAGTGCTTCCTCGTCCTTTTTCAGGATGTTGAAGAAGTACAGTAAGGATTCTTTTTTATATGTTGTCAATCCGCCAAGCTCCAGGCTGACGTATTTCACGCTTGATATGCTGTTCTTTTCAGCCTCTTCCCTGATGATCCTGATGACTTCTTTAGTAATCGCAAGTTCGTGCATGTTGGTTCCTCGCGTCGCCTTCCATATACTGCTTTCAGCAGATCCTAGGCACTATCCTTCCGGAAGGGGTTGGCAGAATCCTGCTTCCAAGAGCGGTCCTGACAGACACGCCATCGCCCTCCACGACCTTTCCGATTATGCAAGCGTCAGGATTAAACTTTTTCAATGCAGCGACGACCGCGTCTGCCTTCTCTTCAGGCGCGATGCACACCATTCTTCCCTCGCAGGCCAGCTCGTAGAGGTTTATGCCGAGCATCTCGACAGCCTTCTTCACCTCTGGCTTCGCCGGCACGTCATCCTCGACGATCTCGATTCCGATGCTGCTCTTAGAGACTATCTCGTTAAGGATTGCGGCGAGCCCGCCCCTAGTCGGGTCTTTTGCAAGCCTTATGATCCCTTTGACTGCTTCCATCTCTTTCACGAGCGGCTTCGAATCGGTAGTTATCCTGGTCTCGAAGTCAAACCTCTTTGAGAGGAGCGCTGTCGCGTGCTCTCCAAGCCCTCCTGAGAGTATCACCTTGTCACCAAGGGCTATCTTCTCATCGCAAGCCTTCTCTTCCTTGCTTATCAGCCCGACGCCTGATGTATTGATTATTATCTTGTCAAGCTTGCCCTTCTCCATCACCTTCGTGTCTCCAGTGACTATCGGTATCTTGTATTCCTCAGAGAGCCTTTTGATGGACGAGAGGATCTTTTCAAGGTCAGCCGCGGGAAATCCTTCCTCGATCACGAGTGCGAGTGAGATGCCAAGAGGCTTGGCTTTCATGACGCATAAGTCGTTCACTGTGCCGCAGAATGCTAGGTGTCCGATGTCTCCTCCAGGGAAGAATATGGGGTCTACTACGAATGAGTCTGTGGTGAAGCACAGCCTGCCCTCTCCAAGTCTCAGGGTTGCTGAGTCCTTGTCGCAGTCCTTCCACTCGCCTCGGTAGCTGATGCCAAGGCTCTCTATTAGCTCCTCCATCTCTTTTCCGCCGCTTCCATGCGCTAGCGTGATGAATTCTTTCTTCATTCTCTGCTCACAATTCTTTCTTCTTTCACTTGCCGTATCTGTAGGCTATCGCACAGCTCCCTTCCTCACTCACCATGCACGCGCCTACCGGGTTCTCTGGCGTGCAGGATTTTCTGTAGAGGGGGCACTCTTGCGGTCCGATAGTGCCTTTGAGTATCTCACCGCACCTGCAACCAGTCTTCTTTGGCTCAGGTACCTTGCTTAGTATCTTCGCGTAGATCTTTTTTGCGTTGAGGCTATCATCTCTGACCTCAAGGCCTGACTTTGGCAGGGTTCCAAGGCCGCGCCAGTCGCTGTCAGTTATTATGAAGGTTTCTTGAAGCAGCTTCTGGGCTACGACGTTCCCCTCTTCCTTCACAGCTTCTGGGTAGGCGTTGACAGTGATCATCTTCTTGTCCCTGATAAGCTCTAGGAGGACTCTTATGCCTCGAAGTATCCTCTCTGGCGTGAATCCTGAGACTGCCTGCGGGACCCTTATATTGTCATAAGCCTTCCTGCCTATTATCGTCGAGACGTGGCCTGGGCTTATGAAGCCGTCTATCTTGATGTCCTTGTCGCTTGCCAGTATCTCGACAGCAGGCGGCACCAGCTTGTGGACAGAATAGACTGCCACTTTGTTCTTGAGCAGGAACGCGCTCATCGGCGCGGTCGTCTCAAAGCCGATGCCGAAGAACACGATGTCAGGATGCTTCTTCTTTAGCTCCAGGACTTCTGTAGTGGAGTAGACCTCGAACACCTTGCCGTACTTCGCCCTGGCATCGTCCAGCGAGTACTTGCTTCCAGGCACGCGCAGCATGTCGCCGTAAGTCGCGACCGGCACTCCTTGGTGGGCGAGCTCTATCATGCAGTCGATATCCTTCTGAGAACTGACGCATACTGGGCAGCCAGGGCCTGATATCAAGCGTATGTTCCTTGGCAGGAGATCCCTGATGCCATACTTCATGATGACGTTGGTGTGGCCGCCGCAGATCTCCATGAGGGTGATGGTCTTATCCCCTTGCTTATCCTTTATCTTGGATGCGATCCTCTTGATCTCTTTGAGGTGCTGCTTAATCTCCTTTTCGGACTCCAACATCTTCACCTTTCATCTTCTCAAGCGCTTCCTTTCCTGGTAGGTCGAAGTCCTCTGGCTTGAACTGGCCCAGGTCCCTCTTGATGATCTCCAAGGACTCCTCTGCAGACTTCTTGTCCACTTTCTCGATCGCGAATCCTGCGTGTATGAGTATGAAGTCTCCTATCTTCGCTTCGTCAACTAGCGTGTGGTTCACCTTCTTTATGACCCCGCCGTAGTCCACAATAGCTATGTCACCTTCTATCCTGGTTATCTTTGCGGGTATTGCGTAGCACAAGTTACTTTCTCACCTTGAGAGCTCCAAGATGCTCTTCCTGATATCTTCTTTGATCCTCGGGAGTATTGACTGCAAACGAGGAGTCAATTGTTCTGAGAATCCCTGCAAGTGCTTGACCTTGACACCTATTATGCTCAGGCTCTTCATCCTGGGCTTATACATCCTCATGATCTGGGCTGTCTTCTCGACCCCGAAGTCGTGCTCAGACACCACGCTTACCTCTGGCTCAAGTTCGCTCTCAGCCAGGACCTTCACCTCTCCGACCTCGTTTTCATCCACGCACTTGAGAGCGTCTACGATGATCACTTGGTCCTCGTCCTCTATGAACGAGACCATGTCAAACCCTATCACTCCTGCTTCCATGAGCTCGAAATCCTTGAGCTTCGAGTCGTCTTTTAGCAGGCTGTAGAGGGCTGGGCCTACTCCGTCATCGCCCCCGAACGGGTTGCCGACAAAAAACACCTTGACACTCATATGCTCTCTTTCCCCCCCCTGATCCAGAACTAGCCGAAGCGGTTTTAAAAAGCTTGTGCAAAAATTATTTAAACGTTTGATTTCTTTCTAAATGGCAGAATCTTTGACTCTTTCATCATCAGGGCTTGTGCAAGCTAGCGTGGTCGAGGATTTAGGCGGTGTGAGATGGTCGTTGTTTCTCGTCAAAGTCTAAGGGAGTTATCTAAGAGTGCGGAATTGGTCAATCAGTGTTTTGCTGACCGTCAGGCTTGGAGCCTGTGGAACCTTCAGAAGAAGACAGCGGGCTTATCTGGGCCAGTGATGAATCTGAGGCTGGCTCTTGGAGAGGAGTTGGGGTCTGTCTTTCCACGCTCTGGTTTTCTCTATAAAGCTGTTGATCCTGGTCTTAGTATGACTATGAAGAATCTTTTTTCCAAGATGGACTCCATGATGGATGAGTTAGCCCTTCAGATAAACAACTATAACGCCTTGGTTGCATCTTTGAAGCTTTTAGAGGATGTGAAGGAGATAAACAAGAAAGTCGCCGCGTACATACAGAAGCTTTCTGGCTCTTGGGATCTGGTCTATGGAGTTCTGGTGGTCTATTCGGGCGCGGTTCGTTGCCTAGATGCTGGCAACTTGGCCGCTTTCAATGCCCAATACCGCAAGAAGATCGCGGATATGACTCTCCTAACGGGTTCTTCCCTTAATGAGAGGATGGCTGCTGTGTCGGGGTATTCTGCAGGCGGCCCTAGAAGGGTCAATTATGGCAATGATTGATGGCTTATAGCCTGGCTGTGATGTCGACTACTTCAGGCGTTCTTTTTACTTGCGCCCAGGCTTCTCTTTTCTGCACGTAGTCTCTTAAGATATTTATAGGGTCTCTGGCCATCTCTGCGAGCCTTGGTTTTTGGAGCTTGTACGCTCTTTCTTCTTCTGCTAGGAAGGTTGTCTTTCCGACTGGTGTTATGTCCTCTATCTGGGCTTCGTTCACTGTTCTTGCTTGTGTGGTGAAGTAGATTGCTTCTCCGCTCCAGGGATTCTCCTGCGCAACCCCCACTACTACATTTGAGCCTAGTGGGATCTTGGGAGGTACTTCGCTTGGCAGGAATATCAGCGGGATGTTCTCTATTCCTGTGGCTTGGATGGCTTGTGCTAGTTTGTATGATGCTGAGAGCATGGTCTTAAGGGGCTGTTTTCTCTTTATAAATCTTTCTAATTGTAACTACTATTTAGTGGTATCTAGATGTCTTGGCTTAGGCCTTCCCCTCTGTCTTGAAGATGATAATCTTCTCCTCAACAGCCTTGCCGACAGCCTCAGCGACCTTGCTTAGGTAATGATAAGGCACGTCGTCCTTGCGTTCGCCCAAGCCCTGGAGAAGAGCCTTCTCGTAAGCTAGCCTTATGTCTGTGTTTATGTTGATCTTGTTGATGCCGCAAAGGATGGCCTTGCGAAAGTCAGCAGGCGTGATCCCTGAGCCTCCATGAAGGACCAGGAATTTGCCCGTGAGCTCCTTGATCTTAATAATCCTCTCAAAATCAAGCTTAGGAGCGTCCTTCCATATCCCGTGCACATTGCCTATGCTTATCGCTAGCGAGTCAACGCCAGTAGCCTTGACATACTCAGCAGCCTGCTCAGGCTTGGTGAGCGCAGCCTCAGTCCAGACCTCACTTATTGTCTGGTCTGGGTGAAGCGTGGAGCCGCCTCTTATGCCGCCAAGCTCTCCCTCGACGAACACGTTGTTATTGTGAGCGTACTCGACGACCCTCTTGGTCTCGCGGACATTGACATCATACTCTAACTCAGAGCCATCGAAATGCACGCTGGGAAAACCCGCGTCGATCACCCTCTTGGCCTCATCAAAAGTTTTGGTGTGATCCGCGTGAAGGATCGTCTGCGGGTGCCTCTTCCTCAATAGGTTATACATCGCTACGCACTCGTCGCGGCCGAAGAAGCCACGCTCGCCCTCGCTGTTAGAGACGATGACGGGAGCTTTCATACGGACAGCAGAATCATGGATGCCCTTCAAGATGTCGAGCGTAGAGAAATTATAAGCCCCTATGGCGAACTTATCCCGATCAGACTTAGAATATATGCCTATTATGAATTCACGATTCCCTTTTTCAGCCATATGACAACACCTCTTTTTAAATGAAAACCGAACTATCCCTTCAAGGACAGTAAAGTATATAAATTAACACCCTCAGAGATAAACCATAATTTAATGCTTTCGGTTAGCTCGAAATGCAAAGTATTTTTGTTAGCGAGTGAGGTGGATGATATGGGACAGACTATAACGGGTATGATGAGATTTCTTGAGATGACGATGCGAAAATGGAGTGATAAGGTCGCGGTAAAAGAAGAGTCTTTTAGGTCTGCGGACGCAATTCTTGCGAAGCTTGACGAGATGAAGAAGAACGTCACTAACCGCACGCAGGTTCTTAGGACCTTTCATGGGATGCTAGTCGGTATACAGGTATTTGCCGAGGGTAAGACTGGAAAACGCAGGGGTTTGACTGGAGAAGAGATTTTTTTTAAGGATGAACACCATGCTGCAATGTTAGATAAGATCTACAAGGCTTCTGTGCAGTATGTGAATAATGCCACTTCTGATCGAGCAGAGAAGGCGAAGGAAGAGGTTATCAGTGAGTTTCATAAGCTTGCGCACGCTCTGATTTAGTGCGCATCTCACATTCTTTTATTTTTCCGATTAGGTCCACAACTTCCCTTCTTATGGCGTGGAATATTGGCCATTGGCTTGGTGATTGTGTCGCGGATCCATATATCTCTACTTTTTCCTCGTATTTGTCTGGAGGTGTATTTCCTTTGTCTTTTAGGTATTGGTATAGCACGCATTCATCAACAATCCTAAAGTATCGTAGCAGTTGTGTGGTTTCGGTGTTTGGCGTTTGCATGAACGCTTCGCGTACTTGTTTTCTTGCTGCTTTGGCCAGGCCAGAGTCGCCCGCGTCTGAGAAGATATCTAGGCATTCCTGTTCAAGTTCAGAATTCTCCAGGACGCTTCTTGCAATCTCTCGCAAAGTCGAATATGACTTGAGCGTCTGCTCTACTGTGAACGTGATTGGCATGGTTGGTGGATGGTTTGCCCATTTATAAATCTTTCGTTTTTGTAACCACTTAATCGTAGTTACATAATGTTTCTTTTTCCTGCGCCTTCCCCTGCCCCGCCATAACTTTTATAACCCGCAGGAAGTCCCCTAAAGCCATGCGTTTCGCCCACCTAGCAGACATCCACATAGGAGCCTGGCGCGACCCCGCCATGAAAAGCCTCTCCTTAGAGGCCTTCAAGAGAGCAGTAGCCATCATAATAGAGAAGCGCCTCGACTTCGCCATGATCTCAGGCGACCTCTTCAACACGGCAGTCCCTGCAATCGACCACCTCCAGGAGACAGTGATCCAGCTAAAGAAGCTAAAGACTAACTCCACCCCAGTCTACGTGGTTCCTGGCAGCCACGACTACAGCGCGAGCGGAAAGACCATCCTCGACGTCCTGGAAGAAGCAGACCTCCTAATCAACGTGATGAAGGGCAAGGTGACAGATGGCAAGCTAAGATTAGTATTCACAGAGGATTCCAAGACCAAGGCCTTGCTCACAGGCATCGGAGGCCGAAGGGGCAGCCTTGACCAGAAAGAATACGAAGGCCTGAACCTAGAAGAGCTAGAGTCAAAGGCCGGCCAGAAGATATTTCTCTTCCACACGTCCATTGAAGAGCTAAAGCCAGACTCTATGTACGCAATGCTCTCGATGAGCATAGACGCGCTTCCTAAAGGGTTTGATTACTACGCAGGCGGCCACGTCCACATAGTCTCAAAAGAAGACTTCCCTGGAAGGAAGAACGTGATCTACCCAGGACCAATCTTTCCAGCTAACTTTAGCGAGCTCTGGAGCCTGGAGAGAGGAGGCTTCTACATGGTAGAGGATGGCGCTCCCAAGTTCCAGCCCTTGAACATCAAGAACGTCTTCAAGATAGACGTCTCAGCTGACAAGAAGACTCCTGAAGAGGTCACGCACGACCTGTTCTCAAAGGTGAAGCTAAAAGAGTTCAACAACACGATAGTCCTTGTGAAGGTTCATGGCGAACTCTCAAGCGGCAAGCCATCAGACATAGACTTCAAGGGATTCACGAGCGAACTCTACAGCAAGTCAGCCTTCTTCGTGATGCGGAACACTACAAAGCTAACTTCGAAGGAATTCACAGAGATAGGCCAGCACTCAGGCACCGCAGAGGAGATAGAGGATGGAATGATACAGGCTCACTCTGAGAAGAAACAATCCTCAGCCAACGAAGCTGAGAGGATAAAAGCCCTCCTTCATGCCTTGTCAGACGAGCAGAAGGACGGCGAGAAGAAGTACGAGTACGATGCCAGGATGAAGAAAGACGCTGACAATATAATGTCTTAAGGCTCTATAAAAACTGGTTTTAATCCCAGGCTCTCTGCCTTTTTCTTAATGCGATCATTAACGCTTATGCCTTTAGAATCCGCAGATCGCTTTGCCTGCTCGTAGTTGTTCACTGCATACTCTCTTTTTCGCAAGGCATCAATCCCAACATCTCCCACGAGCTCACAGCGATCCACGTCATAAGCCATAGCTTGTATAGCATAAGGGGTTCCCTTGAAGAAGTTCTCGATGGTCACGTCAAGCTTGTTACTCTTGATGTGATCGTGCGTCCCAAGCGGGAGCAAGTCAACTTCCAGAGAGCCTTTCCTGAAGGTCGGGTTGCCGAACTTCTTGCGCTCGACGCTCCACCCTTGAGGCACAACCAGCTCGTCATTTAGTCTCTCAAGCAAGAAGTCGTAGTCGCACTCCACATGGCCAGCGTCGTATATCTCCCTTATCAGCACCCTGCTAACCATCCCTCCTGCAAGCCAGATCTTTCCAGAAGAGTTGATTCTCGCAATCTCCAGAGCCTCAGAGAAATCATTGGAGCTCATAAGCCTCCTTTTGAGCATCGAGGCCAGCTCTTCCTTGTCAAGTCTCATTTTTTCCCAAGCGCCTTCTCAAACGCCTTCACCATCTCATCATCCACGTCAAGTAGTATTATCAGTTGGAGGTGTTCGAAGCGCTTGCCCTTTATCTTCCCGACGATCGCCTTTGCTGCCTCGTCCTTGCCTAGGCCGCCTACGCCAGTCCCCATTCCAGGGATCGCAAGCGACCTGCAGCCCTCCTTCTCAGCGACCTCTAACGCTGCCTCGACAGCGCACCCGATTGCCTGCGCGTCAGCCTTCTCGCCAGGGTTATGCATGGTCGGCGCGTGGATGACCTTCTTGCACACCAAGTCGCCTGCGCTTGTCGCCACTGCCTCTCCGACCTGTATCGGCGCCGCGGCCACTGCCTCGTCTTCTATCACTTGCCCGCCGACCTTCTTCATAACTTCAGCCACTCCGCCGCCCATGTAGCCGAAGCTATTCGCAGGATTCACGACCGCGTCGACCTGGATCGTCGCTATGCTGGCCTTCCGGACCTCGATTGCAGGGATGTAAGTCTCTCTCATGCTTCCATGGTTTTCTTTCATCGGTTAAAAATCTTTCCCATAAGCCTTTTGGAAAATTTTATATACCTCATTCCGAGATGTGAACCCATGAACATCCTCATAATCGGTGCCGGTGGAGTCGCTTCTGTACTCTCACACACCCTTGCACGCGGCCCCTCAGTTTCCAGGGTGACCTGCGCTACTAGCGACCTTAAGAGAGCCCGCCAGTTCTTGGATTTGAAGAATAGGAAGATCAGGCTTGTCAAGGCGGACGCTTCAAGCACTGACGACATCGCGAGGGTGGCGAAGGGTGCAGATCTCATAATAAACGCGAGCATGCCAAACTTCAACGAGGCCATAATGAAGGCTGCGCTCAAGGCCAAGTGCAACTACCAGGACTTGTGCTCTCACCTGAAAGATTTGAAGAACCCTGAGCAGCTTAAATATCATCAGCAGTTCAAGAAAGCAGGTCTCGTAGCGCTCATAAACACAGGTGTGGCTCCAGGCATAACCAATCTTCTGGTCAAAGGAATAGCTGACAGGCTCGACTCGCTCTCAGACGTCAGGATAAGGCTCTTAGAGGACCAGAAGGCGAGCGAGTTCATACCCTCTTGGTCAGTCGAGGTCACGCTTGACGAGCTGAGCGCGCCACCCCTAGTATACTTGAACAAGAGGTTTGCTCTTGCAAAGCCATTTGAGGATGTAGAAGAGTACGAGTTTCCGCCGCCTTACGGAAGAAGGGCTTCTGTGAACCTTTACGGAGACGAGGTGTCCACCATCCCAAGATATGTCAAGGTCAAGAACGTCGATTTCAAGTCCAGCGGGTCTGACATTGACTTCTCAAGGAGCCTCTACAAGCTAGGATTCTTCAGCAAGAAGCCAGTGAGCATCAACGGCAAAAGAGTTGCTCCTGTAGAATTCTTCAAGCATTCTAACCTCAAAGTCCCATCTCCAAAAGAGATGATGGCTCTCATGAAGAAAGGAGTTGTGGAGAACGCGATTTTCATATCAGTCGTAGAAGGCATCGGCCTCGAGTCAGGCAGGAAGATAAGGATGAAGAGCACAATAGTCTATCCTGACCTGAAGGAGATCGTGAAACGATTTCCCGGAGCCACTTACATCTCATACCCTACAGGGATATCCGCTGCCGCTTTTACAAAAGCCATGCACATGATCAAGACGACAGGAGTATTTCCGCCTGAAGCCTTGGAGCATGACGTTCGTAAAGAGGTATTGATAGAGCTCGAGGCTAATGGTATCAGGGTCGAGGAAGAGTTTTCAAAAGCCTAAGCCCGCGCATCACAGTTTCTTATCTGCCGAAAAGCTTATATAAAGAGTCTTCCAGATTCAGCAAAAAGAGGTGTGTTTTGAAGTGGGTGATGTAGTCATTCCTCCGGTGCCGTCTGATGAGAAGGCGATAGCTTCCCAGAGCAGGATTTCTTCAAGCCCTGCCTTGAAGCCGGACCTACAGCACCGTCTGCACCCAGGCCACGTGACCAGGGAATTAGTCGAGACGACAGAGACCAAGGCGTTGACCCATCATGAAGAGGCAGTCGAGGCATTGGTCGACAAGGTGCTTAAGGTCACCTGCACGATGGCCTTGATACTCTGGATCGTGGGCGCGATCGTCCTCAGCTTAGTCACGGACTCCGGGCCTTTCTACACGTTCATAGGGTTATCGCCCCTGCTGCTAACTATAGGAGTGACTTACATTCTCATCGACCGATACCACATGGAGTCAGGGTTCCTGATGGTCTTCCCCTTCATATTCACAGGCGCATTCCTCGTCGTAGGATTCGCAGGCATGCTGGGTTCCTTGGATTTCATGACGCTTAGCACGGTGAACATCGTGCTGGGGCTATTATTCGAGGCCATCCTCGTAATGCAGCACTCGTTTGTCAGGCGCGAGCATGAGACCAAGGCCGGGGAGAAGACTGAGAGCGCGGTTGAGAGGGTTGAGGAGACGGTCGAGGTCACTTCCGAGGAGAAGGCTCCTGAGATAGACTTAGGCCTTGAGATAACCAGGGAGCCAAAGCCAGAGGAGCCCAAGGTCATAATCGTGCCTATGGACCAGAAAGCCCCTCCTCTTCCGCCGAAGTTCCTGCTGGACACTGACGAGGACGTGTCGAAGTTCCTAAGCAACATAGAAGACAAGGCAAAGGCGATAAACGCGGTCATCGGAAGGGTCTATAGTGTGCGTCGCGGAGGCGTTGAGTCCTTGAGGAAGAAGATCAGGATTGATTCTGAGCATTACAACGAGTTCAACGAGCTGAAGGACAAGCATCCTAGCCGGAGAAGGGCTGCTGCGGTCCGCCTGCTTAAGAAGATAAAGGAGAAGCTCGTGGCTCTCGGCAAGAAGGAGGTTGAGGTGTTTGACAAGTCAGAGCTAGAATCCCTCCTCAAGCTTGAGAGAGATGCATCAGGCAATGACAAGGTGATAGAGGTCTTGGCCAAGAACGACTCTGATCCAGTCAAGACTTACCACGAAGGGGCGCTCCAGTTCTGCGAGGACGCGCTCAAGGACTTGGAGGCGGTGATCGAGCAGCAGAAGGCCTCGGAGCCCAAGAAAGGCAAGAAGCCAAGCCATCACAAAGCCCACCACCCAGCCTCTCACTTGCACGCCCAAGCGCATTCCCATGCTAGCAGCAAGGTCCACGCGGCAAAGAAAGCCCTTTCAAAAAAGCATCACAAGATGTCGCCTGAGAAGAAGAAGCATAAGGAAGCGATGAAGAAGCTCTCGCTGCACTAGTTCCGCGTCTATGCCGCCAACTGAAGCCCTGCCTTGCGCAGTCTGCTGATTCTAACATTAGTTTGCTTCTAGAAGCGTATGCGTGATCAGTTAACCTTTGTGCGGACCGAGCGCAGGACAAAAGAGGCGCTAGACGTTCATGGCTTATACCTAAGCGGCGTCCTGGGGAAGGGTATGGCGTCTTTTATGTTGTCAAGGCCACAGATATAGCTTATCAGGCGTTCGACTCCCATTCCAAAGCCGCCGTGGGGTACGCTCCCGTATTTTCTCGTGTCGAGATAGAACTCGTAAGCTTCTGGTTTCTCTCCCATCTCGACAAGCCTCTTCTTGAGCTTCTCGATGTCGTGCTCTCGCTGGCTTCCGCCGATTATCTCGCCGTAGCCTTCCGGTGCTATGAAGTCGCAGCCTTGGACTGTGCTTGGGTCTTCTGAGTCCTCCATCATGTAGAACGCCTTGACATCTTTTGGATAATTAGAGCAGATGATGAAAGTATCGTGCATCTTTGAGAGTTCGTCCTCCTCGATAGTTCGAAGATCCTTGCCCCATTCTATTTTCATCTTTGCTTTCTCTTTGAGCACTTCCAATGCTTCTGTATAGCTCATCCTGATGAATGGCTTTGAGGCTGCAGTCTTGAGCTTGGCCAGGTCTCTTTCAAGGACTGCTAAGTCCGCAGAGTTATTTTCGAGCACTTTCTTGATTACATGCCTTATCAGTCCTTCCCCGTGGTCTTGGATCGCCTTGAAGGTGCTCCAGGCGAATTCCATCTCTGCATGCCAATACTCGGTCAGGTGCCTTGAGGTCTTGCTCTTCTCAGCCCTGAAGGAAGGTGCGATGGTGTATATCTTCTCAAGCGAGAATATTGCTGGCTCTGCGTATAGCTGCCAGGTCTGGGCTAGGAAGACGTCTTTCTTGTCAAAGTATTCTGCCCGAAAGAGCGTGCTCCCCCCCTCGCATTGGACGCTCTGGAAAATAGGCGATTGATACTCGTAGAATCCTTGTCCCCTGAAGTACTCATGGATCGCTCCGAAGACAGTGCTCCTAATCTTCAATATGGCGGTCATCCTCCTAGTGCGAAGCGATAGGTGTCTGTTGTCGTCCAGGAACTCCCTGTTCTGGTCTGCTTTTATCGGGAAGCTGTCGCACGTCCCCACAACCTTGAAGTCATCGACTTCGACCTCGTAGCCTGTCGGTGCCCTCTTATCCTCTTTTATCGTGCCTGAGACTTCCAAGGAAGCCTCGATCTGGAGCTTGTCAGCCTCTGCGAACTTCTCCTCAGGGAACTTCTCCTTCTTGATCACGCACTGGATGATATTAGAACTGTCCCTTAGAACTATGAACTTGAGCTTGTTGCTGCCCCTCTCACGGAAGACCCAACCCCTAAGGCTGACCTTTCCGCTGCCCTTATCTATCGCTTCCTGGACTGAAGTGAACTTAGTCATGTGAATCTGAGAATAGAACTTGGTTTATTAATTTTTCCAAAGCTTATTAGTCTAGTTTGTGATATTCTTGTGCGAGATTGTCATCGATTCGCCTTACGGCCTCTTTAGCAATCCTGTCCGTAAGGTCCTGGGCAATCTGGTTCTCTCTTCGTCTCTGAAGGTCTTGCGTTGCCGCTATAACTCCGCCAACACTCACTCCAAGCATGCCTGACGTGTAGACTGGGTGCTGCGTCATAATATTCTGTGCGCCTTCAGGGTCTATCATTGCGTATAGCAATGGGCCTGCAGTCACTCCTGCGATGCAGATCTTCTCAAGGATTGGCAATGCTTTCTCGTCAAAACCAGGAATTACCTTGTCCACCACTTTTTTTGAGGTCTTTTGGAGCAGCCAAGTCAAAGAGTATGTTCCCACCGCGCCAAGGGCGAATGCATTCGTGACTGGAGTCTCCTGCATCCAATCCGGCGCAATCCTTATAGCGCCATTGTAGAGCTTATCGACAACCTCGAAAAGGAATGGTCCTGTCATGCTCAAGAGAACTGCGTACTTGTATAAATGCTTTTCCTCTGGAATTCTAGCTTCCTCTCTTAGAAAAATATATAAACCCCCTTTCTGAAAGTCTGTTTTGCAATGGAGATATTAAACATAGCGCCTGAGAAGTATTTCTACGCCAAGGATGGCACTGTGATAAAGCACTTAGGCGAGCTTCCTGACGCGCTTCGCGCAATGAGCCCTGAAGTCTTCTCTCACCACGTGAACTCTGAGAAGAACGACTTCCACTCGTGGGTGAACGACGTCTTCCTGCATTCCAAGCTTGCTAGGAAGATAAAATCGACAAAGAACAAGGAAATGATGGCAAAAAAAGTCTTTATGGAGTTATACTTATAAGGCTTTTCTCTTTGTTCCTCACATCGGCCTAGGTCCAGAGGAAGGCCTATCTCCCCATGCGAACGGTGATCCGAAGTATTCTAGATACCTGTCCTTAGAGCATCCGAGGACTGCCCCATATATCCCTGCCACTCTTTTCATGAGAAGTGATTCCAAAAGGTGATCGTCTCTCGGGAGCAAGGTTACGCTCTTACCTGGAACCGGCTCGGTAATATCTACATGCACAGTCAGGCCTTGGATGTTTCCGTCGAGCATGACATCTTTGATGTCTATGGGCATGCTTGCCGAGTTTGCGAGCCTTCTAAAAGCCTCGCCAGATTGGGCCCAGATGCTCAAGGTGTTACTGTACTCGTAGAGAATGCGATCCTTATCGTATGAGCTGCCTCCTGATTTCAGCTGGTCATGACACCAATTGATGCGTCGAGCCAACTCCGAAGGAGGGCTGGCGTTTCTCTCCCAGTCTATGACTAGTATAGGGGGTCTTGTCGGCATGCACCTTCACTTCCTTCTGTTTGGCAGGTATCGCTTGTAGCCTTTCTCCTCGACGACGTCTGTTATCATCAGGCACGTCAGGAGTATCAGCATGAGCAAGGTTATATTGACCTGCTTGCAGTAGAGGTTCCAGAAGTCCATGAAGCTCATCGGCCTCTTCTTGATGACGCTTAGGGTCATGACGTCGCTGTCTGTCATTCCGCCCTTGTTGTCGTTTGCCGTGAAGACGATGTGCTCTGTCCCGCTCCAGCCGTGCTCTGGCGTGAGGGTCGCGAATCCGTTGTCGATCCTTACTTGTATGTGGTTCGGTTGGCTTGCGGTGTAGCTCAGGATATCCAGGTCTGGGTCTGTGAAGTACTGGTCCACGTCTATCTTGTAGGCCGTGCTTTGCTTCCACTCATGGAACAATGGGCTTGTCTCGTTGCTTGCGCTCTCATAGAACCTGCTCTCGTCTGGGCTTCCGAGAAGCACCAGGAGCAGTAGTCCTGCGAGCAGGAGCGCGACTAGCGCAATGTTGAGCATTCGAAGCTTCTTGATCTGGCTTGCCTTGATCCTCTTGATCTTGAGGTCTTTGTCGGTCCTGAGGTATACTACCAGTGCTGATGTGCAGATCAGTATCGCGAGCAGCACTAGGCTCGCCAGGCCGCACACGCCGATCCTCGTGTAGTTGAAGTTCGTTATGTACTCCCAGACCTTTGCGAGGAAGCTCTTGTCCTTGAGCACGATCCAGAACTGCCTGTCGTAGTCGATGTCCTTGTCCTCTGGCGTTATGGTCAGGCTCAGCTTGTTCAGGTATGTGCCTGCCTCGTAGCCTGACTGGTTGTCCAGGGTCACGTGGATGACCTTCATCTCTCCTGGCTCGAACTTGGTCTCGTTCTCTTCCAGGCTGATGAACTTCGACTGGAGCTCTCCTAGCTCAAGGTCGTACACGCCTCCTTTCAGGCCTGTGTGCTTGAGGAGCAAAGGTATGCTATTGCTCTCGTAGTTTATCGCGTAGCTCTGCTGTAGCAGCTCTACGTTGTAGCAGCTCCTCTCGCTGAGCGACTCCAGGTCTAGCCTTAGCTCGTGCGTCTGGTAAGGCGCTTTGAGCTGCTTTATAGTTATGAATGAGATCTTCTCGCTGTCAGTGCAAGGCAGCTCTGCCTTGACCTTCACGACCGCTGACTGGCTTGGCCTGAGCCTGACGTACTCGTCTGACTCGTCCAGGCTTACCCAGCCTTCGCTGTCGACTGAGAGTTGGTAGACTTCCTCGTAGGTTCCTCTGTTAGTGAGGGTGAACTCGTATTCCTTCTCTCCGCAGCAGGCCTTGTCTGTGGCTGTGCTTGCGCCGTCCTCGAATCCTGCTTCTGAGCCGTAGCAGTCGTTCACCTTGATCTTGAAGTATTTCTCCTTTGCCATTTCTCCGTACTTGCTCTGCGCTGAGAGGACGACTTCGTATTCTCCGATGTCGTGCTGGCTTGGCGCGATGTTCATGGTTATGGAGTCGTTCTCATAGGCGTTTAGCGAGAGCGCGTCCTGGCTTAGGTTGACGAAGTATGGCGCCTTGATTGACAGGTAGTACTCGTTTGCAGTACCTGCAAGGTTCTCGAAGCTTATGATCTTCTTGCTAGTCACGTCCTCGCACACGTTGATTTCGAACTCCTCTGTCTTGATCGCGTAGTCGTAGTCCTTGATTATCTCGTAGGACTCGAATCCTTCTGCGCTGTTCCTTCCCTTCTCGCTGTTTATCACGAAAGGCTGGTTTATCTGGCCGTAGACTGAGACTGGCAGCTTTGTGAATAGTATGACCTTTGTCTTCTCGTCAGGCTCTAAGGTGACTGTGTCCCTGCTCATGTAGGCGAATGGGACGTTTGCAGTCGGCATTATCTTGAATGTGTCCTCGAACTCTGCCACGTTCTGGAGTTCTATCTCTATCTGGGCTGTCTCGCCTGGGTAGATCGTCTCGTTGAGCATGTTGCTCGTGAACTTGATGTTCTGGCATCTTTGGCTCGTGAACTCCTTGTAGAGCTCCTTGCTCCTTCCGTAGTTGGTCGATACCTTGACCATGTAGAATGAGCTGATCGATGTGTCGCATGGCGCGTTGATGTACGCGTGTATCCTGGTCTTTTCTCCGGGGGCTAGTGAGAATGACGTCCTGCTTAAGGATATCTGGTCTGCGAGGGGGGAGAATATTTCTGCGTTGAAGAGCGTCTTGAAATCTCCTAGGTTCGTGACCTCGATTATCTCTGTCCTCATGCCGCACTCGCACGCCTTCACGTTCCTGACAGGGAGCGGGCTCTCTATCGAGAACTCGTCTGTCACTACGTTCACGAGTAGTGCTGCCTGGACCAGGCTAAGCGTCAATACCAGCATGAGCGGTATCATCAGGATTTTCCATGCGTTGTTTTTCATCTTGTTTTCCCCCTAAAACCTTTTGCTATTTGATCAGTAGTACGTCTCCACTTCTGGAGAGTCGTCTTCTTTCTTCTTCTTCTTAAACAGCCTGATTATCAGGATGAGGAAGATTATGACTATCAGTGTGAAGAACATTATCTTGAGCAGGTCGCTGAAGATGTTCTTGCCGGATTTCGCGTTGTCTAGCGGGCTCATCTGCCTGGCTGCGAGCGTTATCTCGGTGCTGTCTCCTTCAGAGGTTATCTTGACCGGTATTTCTATCCTTGAAGGGGTTTCTTTCTCGAGTGTGAGCCTGAATTCCGCTGTCGCTTTCTCTCCTTTCTTGAGCTGGACCTTGCTGCTCGGGTAGATCATGTAGATCCCGACCTGCTTGACTGCGTCGGTGTTTGGCTCTATCTCGTAGGTCCTTGTGTGGTTGCCTGTGTTCCTCAGGCTTATCTTGTAGATTATGCTTGTGTCTCCAGGCAGGATCTCCCTGTAGTTCATGTGGTCTATGCTCGTGTCTTTCAGTTCTGCTGCCTGGGCGAGTCCTGTCAGTGAGATTAGCGCGACTAGGATGATTCCGAAAATTAGGTTGTTTTTCATTTTTTCTTCCGTTGCGAAAACCCAAATAGTTATTTAAATGTTTCGCTTAATTAACCATTTTAAAGTGGTTAAAAAATAGTTTATTTTGTGGCTTCCTAGTAGTACTTCTCAGCAGACTCGCGCCTGACCTTTGAAGCGTACTTAGCGACCCCGACTCCCAGCGCCACGATTATCAGCACCAGGAAAAGCGTGATCAGCACCATCTTCAAGCCGAAGATGAAGAAGACAGTCCTATCCTCGACCGGCTGCTCCTTTACGTTCGCGATCAAGAGGAACCTTTGGATCTCCTCGCCGCTCTGGATGGAGACTACAAAGACCCTCTCTCCTGGAGGCACGTCCTGCCTTGCGCTGACGTAGAGGTCAACGACCCTGTCGGACTCAGCCGGCACGATCACTAGGCTGTTTGGCGTGATCCTGAAATTGCCCCAGTTCTCAAAGCCAGTCATGGTTATGACATACTCCTTGCCCTGAGACTCCCTATTCGAGATCTTGATGGGATAGACCGCCTCACCGCCCTTGTAGACGTCCTGTATCTCCATGACATCCACGTAGGTGTTGCCAAGCGACCCTCCGCTCTGGAGGACCATCACGCAATAGTCATCAGGTATAACCCTGACGCTGGTCACTCCACCTGTCTTCTCCTGGTCACCAAACGCATTCATGAAAGTGGCCTCGACAAAGACAGCGTACTCCTTTTCGGGAGCGCATATTGGAGCCCTTACCTGGAACTCCATGCTCCTCGACTCGCACACGTTCAGGTTGTCTATGTACTGAACGCTCTCGATCCCAAGCTCTGGGATGAGAAGTCTAACCCGGATATTGCGAATATTATGGTCCCTGTTGTTATGGAAGCTTGACACGACGTTGAAGGCCCTGCCGTTGTACACGAAGTCAGCCGGGTTTGTGCCGAGCGACTCAAGGTATAAGTCGCAGGCATCGCCAAGGCCGTTGTGGTCAACGTCCTTCTGCATCGGGTTCGTTATGAACACGCAGTTGTCCAGCGCGTCTATTACTCCGTCGCAGTCAGTGTCTGGCAGCAATGGATCGTTTATGCTAGGCGATACCATGCACGCCGCTGCGCTTGCGAATCCTGCGAAGAGGAATACGCATGCCAATGCAAAAATCGATATGAATAGCTTCTTCATCTTTTTCTACCTCTTAAAATCTGATCGTGGCTCCGAATGTTACGCTACTGCCGTCCATCTCGAGCAATGGGTTGACTGGTATCTGCGACCTGTCAGGCAGCTTGTCTGTGACTTCCACAGTGTGCTTCTCGTACTGCGCTGTGAGCGCGACGTGGTCGAGTATGCTTATCTTCCTGCCGCCGTTGCTGTCAGTCCTGTGGCCTGCAAACACTCTCAAGGGCAGGCTTCCCGTGATCCTTAGGCTGGTCGAGACTTTGTCTGCGACCCCTTCGCTGATGTCGCTCTTGGACCAGGTGTACTGCGCCTCGACGTAGTCCCTTACTGCTCCCCTGACCTGCCACTGCCAACCCTTCATCGAGTCGCTTCCAGTGGTGACTGACCTGCCGTGCCTTATCGGGACTTGCGTGTCGTCTGTGCCGACGTGGCCTCCTATGACGCCCTGCAAGTATGTCCCTGAATATGATTTTCCGATCCTGGCTCCGCCGCTTATGGTGCCCATCCAGATGCTTCCCTCCTGTGCCTGGAAACTGTCTGTGTAGGATCCTATCCTCTCGTCTTCTGTTCCGCCTGTTGAGTGCATTCCTTGCGCCTGGACTACGAGTCCTGCCGGCACATTGGATGGCCTGAACGTGTGCTCGAGTACTGCTACTGTCTGCGAGACGTATGGCCTCTCGGTGGCGTTGCCTCTCACTTCCTGCTCCCTCTCAATCTCGTATCTTGCGCCGATGGCGAACTGGGTGTTATTTCCCATTGCCTTAAGTTGGGCGATAGTAGTTGTGGTCGATCTTGTCGGGTCGAATGTCCTCATGGCGTACGTCCTTGAGCCGACTCCTGCGAGGAGCTTTAGCTCGTACACTACTTGTGATGGCCCTTCCTGCTTCTTAGGCTTAGGTTGTTCTCCTGCACCGCTAGGAGCCTGTCTTGCTCCTGCGCTTCCCTGTGATGGCCATGAATACTTGGTTGTGGTTGTCTGGCTCGTGGCGCTTGGCTGCTGGCCTGCAACTGCCTGTGTGGTCTTTCCATCCTTGCCCCACTGTTCTGTGGGTATGACGTTGATCTTGATCCTGTATGACCTTGTGCCCTTTGCATTCTTCTGGTGTCTCTTAGTCTTCTCCGTGATTACGTACACGTCGCTTTGCCCCAGCACTGTAGGTATGGTTCTCTCGTATATGTAGTCTTTCTTGTCTTTGACTGGTTTTGGATTCTTCCTGCGTCTCCTGACGCCGTTCTCGTCTTCCTTGCTGTTGCTCATGTCCATGTCACAGTAGCTTCCGTGGCCGTTCGCGTCAAACCCATCTGCTTCTCTTGCAAGGAGCTCTAGCTGTGCGCCTTCTGGCATGTTGATCCTGTAGTTCGGAGGGACGTTGTTGTAAGTCTCAAGGACTTTCCCGTTAAGCGTGACCCTGAGGTCCTGTGGTGGGAGCGTGTTGCACACACTTATATGTCTCTCTGACGCAGTCTCTGCGCGCGCTTCTGCCTTAGTCTCTTCTGCCGCTGCTGGTCTTGGCGCGAACGCTGCGACGTATAGCATCGCTGCCGCGCTTAGTCCTGCGACTGCCTGCATCGCTCGTCTTGCAAGGCTTTTTCTTTTGCCTGTCGCGCTTGTGACTATGTCGTCTAGCTGTCTTTGGCTTATCGCTTGGCCGCCTCTTTTCTCGCGCTGCTCATCCATGAATTGAGCTGCTCCGCGCATGATCGTGCTTGCGTAGTCTGCTTCTCTCTCGTCTAGGTTTCCTTCGAGCCTCATCTTCCTGATTTGTCTGTTCGCTTCCTTGAGTCTATTCTCGTAATGCATTGTCTTGTCAGAAAGAGCAGAGTATACTTCCTTGAACTTCCTTATCTTTTCCGGTTCCAGGAGCTTATCTTCGTATGCTTCCCTTCTCAGGTGCCTTAATTGGGTGTTGAATAGGTTGTTCATGATGTTGCCTCTCTATTTCTTGGTTGGAGGCACGGACCGTTTATAAAGCTTTCTATTTTTTAACTACTTCTAAATGATAACAAATTAATATTCGTTAACTAATTAAATACATCTAACAATGACTTCTCCATGAATAGCCTGATAATAGGAGCGGGGCCTGTAGGTTCGTACGCTGCAAGCCTGCTTGCGAAGCGCGAGGAAGTCTCTGTAATAGAGGAACATCCCTCTGTAGGAGCGCCAGTCCAATGCACAGGCATACTGACAAGTGACGTCTTCAAGTTTCTTCCTAAAGATCACGATTCGATACAGAACAAGGTGCATGACGTTCGGGTATTCTCTCCAGACGGAAAACCCTTGGAGCTCCACTTCGATAAGCCTGACGTGATAGTCGACCGCACCCTTTTTGACAAGCACTTCTGCGAGAGAGCGCAAGACGCCGGAGCAAGTTTCAGATTCAGGACCAGGTTCTTGTCGTTTTCAGGCAGCAAGGCGCTTATAAGAGACCATTCCGGGAAGGAAAAGACGCTCATGTTCAACCAGTTGATAGGAGCTGATGGGCCCATGAGCCAAGTGGCCAAGTCAGCCGGCATCCTGGGAAAGAGGAAGTTCTTCGTCGGAGTCCAGGCAGTCGTGAAGAAGAAGAACGACAACTTCATCGACTTCTATCCGAAGAGGTATGGCTTTGGATGGAGCGTGCCGGTCGATGAGAAGACGATGCGAATAGGCTACGCAGGCCTGGGCAGTATCCATGCAGAGTTCCAGGCCATGCTCAAGCGATACAATGGAGAGACGCTAGAGACGCAAGGAGGCCTCATCCCAGTCTATAACCCCCGCCAGCTCGTGAAGACGGGCAACGTCTTCCTGGTGGGAGACGCAGCCACTCTCGTCAAGGCCACGACAGGCGGCGGGCTCATCCCAGGACTGATGTCAGCTGAGCTCTTGGCAAAATCAATCTTGAATAATGATAGCTATCCTTCGCTTGTGAGAAGAAAGATCGCTCCCTCGCTCTACATCAACCTCAAGATGAGGACTATGATGGACTCGTTCTCAGAGAAGGACTGGAACGATCTTGTCGCAGACCTGGACAACGAGAAATCAAAGAAAGCCTTTGCAAGCATAAACAGGGATCGACTGGCAAGGTTGCTCGTGAAGACGATGATCTCAAAACCCAAGATAATAAGATACGCGATCAAGCACTTCAACGCGCTGTTCTGAAATCGGATTTCTTTCGCTGTTTTCGTAAATTTGCACAAGACAATCCGAAAGATTTTCTCCGACGATATATTCTGCCACTAGACTTCCTTACGTAGCGCTTAAAACAAAAACCTCCTCTCATCAGTTGATGCATCAAGATAAGCGTATATCAAAGAAATGGGAATTGTGCATACTGGAATACGAGGACTCCGAAGGCATGAAATATAAGGTGACGAGGCACCTGCCGATGCTCTCAGTCGCAGAGACAAGAGTCTTTTCATCAAGAGAGGATGCAAAAAGACAATTCGAGCTATGGTTTGAGAAGTCCAGCCATCTTTGACCTGAGAATCCTGACTAGTTCAGGCTGGTAATAGATACAGACATCAGGAAACCTCTCAGATAGCTCTTTGCGCTGGAAATCCTCCATGGAGACGACTACGTCAGCCCATAAGAGCTGCTCCCTAGTGACAGGCTTCTCATTGAAAAGGCCTGCAGAGCGAGTCTCGTAATCATCCCCGAATATCTCTTCTGCAGTCTTGCTCCTGTTAAGGTTCTGGTTACAGATGAAAAGCACCTTAAGTACCTTCATAGAGAATGATTAGTCCTGCGCGATTATAATTCTTTTCAGTTCATCAGCTTCTTGAACACCATCTTGAAGAGTATCCTAAACGCGCCAAGAAGCGAGCCAGAGCCCTTCTGCTGGGAGTAGCTAGTATACCTGATTATCACAGGCACCTCCCTGTACTTGATTCTCTTCTTCACGATCTCCTCGACAATCTCAGAGGCGTGCTCCATCCGGTCAGAGGTTATCTTGATCTTCTGGGCAGCCCTCCGGCTGATAACCCTAAAGCCGTTGTGTGCATCGCTTAAGAGAACGCCGTAGAAGACCCACTGCACCATGACTGATCCCTTGAGAAGAACCCTTCTTGCAAGCGGCATCCTGGTCTTCTTCAAGAACCTGGAGCCCAATGTGACCTCGACCTCTCCATCAAGCACGGGCTTTAGCATTGCAGGCAAGTCCTCGACCCTGTGCTGGCCGTCGCTGTCAAAAGTCACGATGACATCAGCCCCTTTTCTGAGCGAATAATCAATCCCAGTCCTAAGCGAAGCACCCTGACCCCTGTTGATAAGATGCTTCAAGAGATGGACCTTGAGCCTGGAGCAGATATCATAAGTCCTGTCAGAAGAGCAGTCATCCACGACAACGATGTCGTGATAGCCGGCCCTGTGCAGGCCAGAGACTACCCTGGCTATGCTCCTCTCCTCGTTGAAAGCCGGGATGACGAAGAAAATCTTCTTCTCCTTGTTCATGAAGGCACGCAAGCAGGCGAGGTTATAAAAAGGTTATGAAACAAGTCTCGCAAAAAGAGAACCAAAAGCCTGCCTTGAGAATCACAGCAGAGGGTTCTGTCCGCCGTAGAGCGCCTGGAACCTGTTGTGCTTGAACTCCAGGCTGAAGATGTCATTGTTCGTCGCAGTGCTCCTCATCTTGACCACGCTGATCTCGCGCACCACGTTCCTCCTGAAAGGCGTGAGCTTCAGGAATATGATGCCGTCGCAGAGGAACTCCTCGATCTCGAACTCACTGTACTTGCCGCTTTCCGGCTGAGCCTCTGAAATCAGGAATGACGTGATCTCCAGGTCGCGCAGGAACTCGAAGAGGTAGAATAGCTCGATCCTGGGATTCTCGAATCTCGAGAGCACGTAGAGCGCGCTTAAGCTGTCAAGGCAGAACGCGTGGCAGCCAGCGCCTTCCTTGATCTTCTTGACCACGTTCTTGACGACGTTCAGCCAGCTCTTGTTGTCAGCTACCTTGACGTCCTTAATCTCCTTCCTGATGCAGCCGACGTCCACGATGACGACTCCGCCTTTCCCTCCTTTGAGCTTGCTCATGGCGACGCCGATCTCTGACAAGTCCTTGATGATTATCAAGTTGATCTTCGTAAGGTCGAAGTTCATGTTCACGATCTGCTGGATTATAGAAGGATAGCTCTGCTCGAGGCTGCAATAGACGCTGATCTTGCCCCTCAAGGCCTCGTTGTAGAGGACGTTGAAAGTGATGGAAGTCTTCATGGTACCAGCGCTTCCGCTGATAAGGACGATGTGGCCTTCAGGCACGCCGCCCTCCATGTTATCATCAAGTCCTTCTATATACATAGGTATCCTTGTTATCTCAGACTTATTGGAGATGACCTTCACCAAAATTATCGAACCTCTTTTTTACACATTCTCTGCATCAATCTTTAATAAACTTTTCTTTTTTTTTTTTACTCTTCCCCTACTCTTTCTTATGGGCAATGCCGTCGATCTTTCCGGGCTTGGTATTGACTACCAGGCTCTTGTTCTCAGGCATGAACGCGCAGCCCACGACGATGCCCTCAGTCTTGAACTGCCAGATCTTCTTGCCAGTCGTCTTCCCAGCTTCCTTAGTCATTATGTCGCCGTAATGGCCAGTCTGGTTCACGATGCCTCCTAGGCCTGGCATGTAATCCAATATGTAAGACCCCTCAGCGTCCAGCACGTAGATGTTATGATCATAACTGCCGACTATGACCTCCTTGCGGCCATCACCATCGAGGTCCTCTAGGATGGGCTCGCTGCCGATCCAGAAGTCAGTCTCGTAGCTCCAAAGCTTATCCCCGTCCCTGCTTAGGCAGTAGACCTTATTGTCGCAGCTGCCAAACACGACCTCCTTCCTCTTGTCCCCACTGATATCGTCGCACGCCGCCTTTGCGATTATAGCCCCTTCAGTCTTGTACTTCCACAAGAGCTCGCCAGCGTCGTCAAGGACGTAGAGATAATTGTCAGTGCTGCCTATGATTATGCAGGTCCGGCCGTCGTTATACAGGTCAGCGAACGTGGGCTGCGCGAATATCTTAGCGCCCGTCTTGAAACTCCACACCTTGTCGCCCTTCACGTTGAGACAGTATATGTTTCCGTCGTCGCAGCCGAAGACGATGAAATTATTGCCGTCCTTACCAAAGACGCCAGGAGTGCTCTCTATCCCAGACGAGGCTTCAAAGAACCACACCTGCTTTCCCTTGTTGTTCAGGACGCGCAGGCGCCCGTCTCCAGAGCCGAAGACAACCTTCGGGTCCTTGTCCTTGTACAAGTCGCTTATCAAAGGCTGGCCCCTGATAGTGCCTTCAGCCTTGTACTTCCAAAGGAGCATGCCGGAATCGTTAAGGCAGTAAAGCAAGCCGAGCTCAGTCCCGAACACGACCTCGCTCTTGCCATCCTTGTTTATGTCACCGTAGTTCGGAGTGGACTCTATGCTACTCGCAGTCTCAGAATCAAGGAACATAAGCTCCACGTCCCCGACACTCTCGTTGGAGTCATAGAACCACTTGATGCCGGAGTTCATGTCTAGCACGAAGAGCTTGCCCTTCTTGGTGCCGAACACTATCTCCTTCTTGCCGTCGTTGTCAACGTCAGCAACGAGCGGACTGCACGTCACGCTGCTCTGCGCATCGAACTCCCAGAGCTTGTCAAGCCTTCCAGACCTCTTTTTGAAACCAAACGTAAGATTCACCATGGCTTAAGAGAGTTTTTCTAGTCTATGCTATAAATAGTTTTTCATTTTTCCCCCTTGCTGTGCTATCACGTTTTTAATTCCGGTTTGATTAGCCACCTTCGGTGGTTAATATGTATAAACTGACTTTTGAAAAGCGTGTTTGGA
>JAFGGS010000010.1 GCA_016930415.1 Candidatus Woesearchaeota archaeon
GCCATCGACCAAATCACCAATCTTAACAAGCTTTGCCTTCCCATCCTGTCTTATAAAGACAGGCTCATCCGCTGTGAGGCTCTGCTTGAGCCTGTGGAACTTCGATCCGTAGAGAAGCTTAGCAAAGACCCTTGATATGTGAGACCTGGGAATTCCAGGCCCGTTATCCTCGACGATCACCCTGAAGCGCTCGTTGCCCATGTCGATCAATTCGACGCTCAGCTCAGGCAAGATGCCTGCCTCTTCGCACGCGTCAAGAGAATTATCAACCGCTTCTTTCACAGCTGTTAGAAGAGCCTTCCTCTTGTTATCGAATCCTAAGAGGTGGCGGTTCTTCTCGAAGAATTCAGCGACAGAGATATCCCTCTGCTTCTTTGCCATCTCCTCTGCTTTAGTAACCATACAGTATCACTGACTCACATAACCTTAAGCCTGATTATCCTCGAAAAACCTCGAAAAGCACCTTAAAAAAAATAAAGATGATTGAAAACTACAGAAAAAACAAAGGAAAGCGCTCATTTATAAGATTTGCTGTTTTAGAGGATACAAGTCGGAAGGATTTCAAGCTTTATATCCCATCTTCCTGAGCTGCGCCCTAGCATCCTTCTGCTTCATCTGTATGTCGTATAGGAAGTGGGCGTCGCTGTTGATGATGACCTGGTCTGCGTTGTCAAGGAGCACCCTCCACTTTTCAGGGTTCTTGAGGAAGTACCTTGCGTTGAGCTCGAGCGGAATTTTATGCTTGTTTGCCTCAAGAATCACCTTATTTGCAGAGCTCTCGTCAATGTCTTGGCATACATGGCCGATGAGGCTTATCTTGCCAGGGTATTTGTTTATCGCTTTTATGAATGCGTCTGCGACCTTAGATTTGTCCTTGGGAGGATAGACATCCTTGTGGAAGGATAATATTGAGAACTCGCTCTCATATCCTTGGATGTGGAAGCAGACGTCGCCGTCCTTGTTCAGGAGGTCTGCTTCTACGCCGAATCTGACGTCGACCTTATTGTGCGGGTTCTTCCAGTCGCGAGTTATCTCCCGAAATCCTTTCTTGGCCAGTTTGAGGGCGTCGACACAGGCCTGGGAGTGGTCTGTTATCATGATCTTCTTCATGCCGATCTTGCCTGCGAAGACGGCGATCTCGTCGATCGTGTTGAAGCCATCAGAGAATGATATTGAGTGGACGTGATAGTCCTCTTTTTCAGTGTTGAGGATTTTCATGCTCTTTAGATTTATTTATGTGGTTTAAATAGTTTGCTAGGATTATTCTCTTGACCTGGAAATCCTAAAACAATTGTAATAGGTGATGATGAGAGAAGATGATGACGCATTTTGTGAGGTTTTCGGCTTCACAACAGAGAACAAGGTGCTAGGGGAGATCCTAGTCATGAGAAACGTGGATATCGCAATCAGCGACATGGCCGAGGATATCGGGATCTCCAAGCCGAAAGCCTATGAAATAATGGCGAGATTCGAGAAAAGAGGGATTGTTAAGAAAACCAGGATCATAGGAAAGACGCAGCTATACGCCCTCAACAAGGAACATCCGCATTCCAAGATACTCATGAGAAGCTTCAAAGACTGCCTGCGGATGGCGGTTGATGGATATGTCAAGAAACCTGTCAGCAACCGCGTGGGAAGTGGGAAAATAGGAGCTGTCATGGCTAAGAGCGGCTAGGGGAATAATAGTCTCTTCCTCTCTCGATCCTCGCTTTCCTTCGCTGTCCTTCCAGCCACTTGTAGACTGTCGCGTGCATGCTGCCTGTTATCAGCATCTCGACTGCTCTCTTCGCGTTCGCGACCTCTGTGCACTCGCCTAGGAGCCCTATGGTCTTGCCGTACACGCAGATCGAGGTGTTGGTGAGCGATTCTATGGTCTTCCTTGCCTTGCCGCCCGTGCCTATCACCCTTGCGCGTATCCTCAGGATCTTGTTCTTGTTGTCCGCCCCGTAGTCTTTGAGGTTGATTAGCTCTAGCATGTAGTCTGGCTTTAGCAATAGCCTTGCGTGGTCTGGACTGAATCCTCGGCCGATGGCCCTCACGACTTCCCGCAGCTCGTAGAGCTTGAGCGCGTCTTTGCCTGCGATGGTCACGTCCCCTTCTTTCGAGTCGATCGTTATCCTCGCCCGCGCGTATTCTTCGAGGTCTTTCTTCTCCTTGCCTTTGACGCCTATCAGCACAGCCACCCGATCCCTCGGGATCTTCATGGCGTAGGAGTACTCGTCTATCTCGCTGACCTTGACTTCCTCGTTTCCGTAGTCTACTTCCACGTCGTCTAAGAATTCCTGGGCTGACTCTCCTGCTGGTTTCGCCTGGGCAGGCGCCTCGTCCTCTTTTTTGGCGGCTTTCTTCCTCATCATGACGGCAGAATCAGGGCTGTTTTATAAAGGTTACTGCGAAGGCCTGTCTTGCTGGTTATGCCAGCTCATCTCTTTTGTTCGTAGATGTCCTTGCGATGCCCTATTTTTCTTATCGCGACCAGGTCTGGCTCGAGATCAGCGATTATCCTTATGCTTCCGATCCTTAGCTTATAATCAGCCCTGCCTTCAAGGCGTTCAAAGTATCTTAAGGGGTCTTTTTCGGCTTGTTCCAGTTTCTTCATTATCCTGGCCTGCTGTTCCTTTGGCAGTTTCTGGAGAAATCGCTCTGCTTTCTTTCCGAGTATTATTCTCAAGTCATTCACAGTCCGAGTCTTTTCTTGACTTCGTCCAGCGTGTAATACTCTCCTTTGGCCATCCTTGCCCTTGCTTCTTCTATGTCCTTGATGGTCTTCTGGCTGAGCCTCGGCTCTTTCTTCACTTTCTTGGCCACATAGATGAGTTTCCTTATGACCTCGTCGTAGCTCTCGTTCTTGTATTGCCGAAATCCATCTAGCTGCGCTTTCGTCTCTAGATGAAGCTTTATGGTGGTGTCAGCCATCTCGTATACCTCAGTATACTTAGGTATATTTAAACCTTTCGACATAGCCGAGAAGTCCGACATGCCAGTCTTGTTACCTTTCGAAGTCTGCATAAGAACTATAGGTAATGACGCTCGTTGATATAGCCTCTCTTAGAGAAACCAGAGAAAAAACGGATTACTTAGTGATCTTTTTGAGCTCTTTCTTCTCGTCTATCTTGAGGCCTAGCCTCTTGAAGTAGCGGCACACGTTCCGAAGATCCCGCTCAAGGTATTCGTCTGCGTGCGGGTGCTCTGTAGTGGTCCCTTGGCTGAAGTCTATGAAGACTGGCTCGTCCTCGTAGTTTAGTATGTTGAAGTCTGAGAGGTCTGCGTGGACGAGGCCTGCCTTGTGGAGGGCTTTCATGTTCGCGATCGTCTTGTCGTAGAACTTCTTAGGGTTTGAGGGCAGGGCGTCTTTTAGCTTCGGCGCGGCCTCGTCTCTTCCGATGTGCTCCATTATTATCACGTTGTCGCGCACAGCGATCGGCATGGGCACCCTGATCACATCCCTCGCTTTCAAGAGGTTGCGATACTCCCGCTGCGCCCATGTGAATATGATCAGCCTCCTCTTCTTCTTCAGGTCGTGGAACCGGGGGTCTGGCGCGAGGTATGAATACATCTTGTTGAAGTTGCAGTTCTCAAGCCTGTAGATCTTGACTATGACTTTTCTCTCGGACTCTCTGCTTCCCTTGACCGCGGAGAATATGTTGGCTTCCTTGCCGAGCGCGATCGGGCTCTTGAGCTCGTCGTAGTGGCCTTGTCCTCGCAGCTTCTCAAGCACTTGGAGCGTGAACTGGTCGAAGACGTTCTTGTACACCTTCCATTCCTGCCTCGGGTTCTTCTGCATCAAGGCTTCAAGGGTGTGTTCGGGTTTAAAAAACTGCTCAAATGATGGCTCGCTTGCAAAAGATTAATAAACGATCAAGACAGTGGCTGTTTCATGATGGCTTTTCATTTTTCAGAGTTCTTCTCAGCGTTTATCATGCTATTCGTCATCCTGGACCCTTTCGTCAGCATGGGTGTGTTCGCAGGCTTAACTAGGAGGGCGGACCGCGCAGAGTCAAGGAAGATCGCGTTCATAGCCACGAGCGTGGCATTCAGCCTCCTCGCAGTCTTCCTGCTAATAGGCGATTGGCTGTTCAGGATCCTTAGCATCGACTTTGCGAGCTTCAAGATTGCCGGCGGCATAATACTCTTGATAATGGGAGTCCAGCAAGTGTTTGGTCTTGAGTTCAAGAGGAGCCATAATACGTTTCACAGCGCCGCCGTCATCATCGGAACGCCTCTTCTCGCAGGCCCTGGCGCGCTCTCCACCATCATGATCCTCCAGAAAGAGTACGGGTTCTTAGAGCCGCTCCTGGCAATCATAGTGGTGTGCATCATAACCTTTCTGCTCTTGGTCTCTGTCAAGAAGATGCCTAAGTTCCTAGGTCCTAGGATGATAGAGGTGATGAGCAGAGTCTTAGGATTGCTCCTGGCAGCGATTGCAGTCGGCTTCATCCGGGACGGCGTGATGCTGATAATCCAGACTGTTTGAGAGAACAAGGATTATTCTGGAATAGTATAGCTTCCCGAAGTTCTAGTGTCTCTTCCGAAAGGCGCCGTTCAAGACTCCCTCGTTGAAGGCAGGCACTTTGCCTGTGTCTGCGTAGACGTAGAGCGCGGTGTTGAAGACCGCGTTCACTAGGCCGAAGAACACGAATAGAGCCACGAAGTAAGTGAATGCCAGGCATAGGGCGGTCAAGACAGCCGTTCCTCCAAGCGCTGTCGAGAACATTATCACCACGAACCATAGTATCGCGCCAAGTATCGCGAGCATCCCGGCTAGGAATCCTGTGCCGAACTCCCTTATGAGGCTCTCACCCCAAGTCTTCCTAAGAGTAGTCACTGACGACTTGATGGCGTCTATGGGCCCAAGGCCCTTGTAGACCATCGCGGGCACGACGAAGATAGTCATTATGCTCCACGCGGCTCCGAGGATGCTCGTGATTATCCTCATTGCGATCTCGCCGATCGTGCCTAACTTCTCAGCTACGTGATCAAGGGCGTTTAGTATCAGTCCGACCGTCGCTGAGAGAAGGCTCCAGGCGAGTATCAGGTCCATCCTTGAGAATGCGTAGTTCACGCTCTCGCCAAACGTCGCATTGCCGCCTTCAAAACGCTTCTTGACCGTGTGGACCGTCGCCACGTTGAAGAACGTCGCTATGATGGAGAGGCCGAGGTAGATTATGAATATCACTGCATACGTCATGAGATGCGCAGCAGGGTCTCCCCCTGCGATACCAGCGGCTGCTGAGAAGACGAGCGCAGGGATTATCAAGGCTGCCATGAGCAGCAGCGAGAATATACCTGACAGGATCGGGAACATTACCAACTCCTTGTCTTTCCTTATCACGTCTAAACTCAGCTTCGTTATCGCCCAACTCCTTGCAAACGCGTTCAATCACACCACCCCTATAATATTTTCAGCTCTTGCTTTTAGCGAAGAGAAGCCGCCCCTTTAAAAATCTTGCTCTGGCTCAGCGATGAAGTATGGAGTCATACTTTCCGAGGACTTCACTCCTGGAAGGGTCTTTCTCGGTCCTGAGGGAGGCTTGTATCCTTGCGATGCCTAAGCTCGTGCAGCCGCCTGATGCAGAAATATGATACCAGAAAAAGTCAGGTTCTCCCATGTAATAAGCAGCCTTCCTGAACTGATCAGCGGCCATCAAGAGCGTATCCTTCTCCTGCTCAGGGACCTCTGCTGAGAGTCGCTCACAGCTTAATGCAATGCCTCGCAGGCCATCCTCCCTGAACAAGTCTCCGACGCTCGCGATAGGAAAGCTCATGCAAAGAGACAAAGATGATAATATATAAATAATTTGCGTAAGAAAGTTAAAGTCCTTCTCACAGATCGTCGCTCGTGAGGACAGTGACCCTTCCTGCGCTCTTGGCTTTCGCGTCCATTGCGACCAGGAACGAGACGTTCGCCCTCTCTGCTGTCGAGAACAAGTCCTTGTCCACTATGCCGTCGAACACGACCGCGTAGATGCCGCTCTTCATGCTCTTGAGCGTGCCTTGCAGCTCTGAGAAGGGTACCTTTCCGAGGATGTTTAGCTTCTCGTCCAGGATGTAAGCTCCCCGCGTGCCGATAAGGTCTTCTAGCATCTCTGAGAATGACTCTAGCTCCTGAGGAGTCGCGTCTTTTGGCTTCCCGTTGCTGGCCGCTGGTGATTGCGGGCGAGAATCCCTGCTGTCGCGGCTATCC
Source organism: Candidatus Woesearchaeota archaeon (assembly GCA_016930415.1). GTDB lineage: Archaea > Nanobdellota > Nanobdellia > Woesearchaeales > SM23-78 > SM23-78. The sequence goes on from JAFGGS010000010.1 coordinate 6,185, forward strand.
TGCCGCGGCTCCTGCCTAGAGTCCTGCCTGGCCTGCTGTGGGTGAGGTCTCTGAGGAGGCCTCTGCTGCTGGTGCTGACTTCGCCTGTCGTCGCCTCCTCGCTGACCGCCATTGGTCTGTGCCTCTGCGCTTGCCTGCTCGAAAGCAACCCTTGCCCTCAAGGCCTTGTGGATCTCCTTCTTCGCTAGCTCCTCGACTTCTTTGCCGTCTGGCGCCTTGGTCACGAAGTCAATCTCTCCGACTGAGCTTAGCTCCTTGATTATCAGGTCTCCGCCCCGATCGCCGTCCACGAAGACTGTTATGGTCTTCTTTCGGCTCAGCTCGATTATGGTCTCTGGGATGCTGGTCCCGTTCATGGCGATCACGTTCTTGAAGCCGTGCTTCAATAGGTTCAGGACGTCTGCCCTTCCTTCCACTACTATGACCTCGTCGCTCTCCTCGACCGCTGGCCCTGCTGGGAGCCTGTCCTTGCCGTACTCGACTATCTCCATCACCCTGACGCTGTAGGAGACCTCGTCTGCGAGCTCCTGGCTGTCTGGCATGACCGAGTCCATGAGGTTCTTCAAGAGCTCTTTTGCCCTGTCGATCACGAATTGCCTCTTCGAGACTCGTACGTCCTCTATATTCTTGACTCTTATCCTTGCGTTGCAAGGGCCTATCCGCTGGATTATCTCCAAGGACGCGCCTACGATCGCGGTCTCTGCCTTGTCTAGGCTGCTTGGGATTATTATCATGCCACTGCTCTTGCCGCCTTTCGTGTCTACGTTGACTTCTATTCGTCCTATCCTTCCGCTCCTCTGGAGCTCTCTAAGTTCCAAGTCGCTTCCTAGGAGGCCTTCTGTCTGGCCGAATATTGCGCCTATCACGTCTGGCCTGTCTACTACTCCGTCTATCTGGATCTCTGCGTGTACTATGTACTTCGCTGATACTTGTGCGATTTTTGCCATTTTCTAGTTCACCCTCCGGTTTAAAATTATCAACGCGAAAAGCTTTTTGGAGTTTGAAGGCAGCTCTTGGTAGAACACGTCGCTCATGGCTTGTCGGTTTCTCTTCAGGAGTCTTAGAAGTCTAAGCTCCACTTGAGAAGGGGCTCTTTCGAGCTCTCCTCATACCTGTCAGCCTGAGTGAACATGATCATCCCGGGATCCTTCCCCCTTATTGACCAGCAAAAGCCTTTTTCATGGGCTGGTTGTCGGTCAATCATTAGCTTTAATCTAAAAAGAACAAGCGGTCCTGAACTAGCTTTTTTTAGCCTTTTTGATTCGGCTCTCGCTTCTCTTCCAGGAAGCCTGAATGAAACCCGCTTCCCAGGTAAGGAATGTCATGAAGTGAATCTTTGTGAAGGTAAAAACGCGAGGTCTTTGGTGCCTGCTCTTTTTTCCATTGATACTATCGTTGATTATTATTGCTTAAAAAAGTTTTAAAAACGTTGTAGCCCGTCACTAACTCTCGTAAGCTCACTGAAAGCGCCTTTGGGGCGCTGGTCTCGCACGAGCAACTCTGTGCCGGGCCTAAGAAAAGGGATGAAATGGCGATTTAAAAAGCTTTCGGATTTCTAATCCAAAAGTTCAAAAACGAAGTTTTTGTAAGTTTTAGTCCTGGTGGCGGGGCATTGTGTCCAAGCGGCGCCTTTATCCGGACAATAGCCCTATCAGGCGCAGGATGGGATAAAGAAAAGGAAATAATATGAAAAGAACTTGTCTACCTGCAACCTGCCGCGTCTGCCAGCTGCTTTGGAGTGTATATTCCCATGAGCTTCTGGCCGCTTAATTCCCAGGTCGGGTAGGCGTCTACGCCTGCGTCCTTGCACGCCTTTGCCTGGTCCCTGTAGTCGCCGGCTACTGCGCACTCGACGTACTCGACCTCGAGGCTTCCTAAGAGGCTTTTCTGCTGGGCAGTGCTAGAGTCCCATGACGCGCCGTAGAACTTGACGCCCTTGCCTGCCAGGCAGGCGGTGTAGTCGCCGCTTGGGAGCACTTCGACTTCAGTCATTGTCGAGGCTTCTTCTGGCTCTGCCATCGGCTCAGAGGTCTCTGCTTCTTGCTCTTCCAATACAGTTTCAGGCTCAGCAACCTCTAAGACTGCCTCTTCCAGGACTGGCTCATCCGCTGATTCGTCCTCGGATGCAGCCACGGTCTCGTTTGTCAACAAGTAGTTCTTTATGTCAGCCGCGTCCCGCAAGTCCTGGATGTACTCGCTGTACACGACCCTCTCCTTCTGGGTCTTCAAAGAGATCATCACTCCGTCCTTCACGTCTTCGAAGGGCGCGACGTTCTCCTCGTCCTCCTTCTCTACGAGCCAGATCACGTGGGTGCCGTACTCGGTCGATATCTTGCCGATATCTCCTTCGCTCGACTTGTTGAGCCAGGCCTCGAACTGGTCCGGGAGCTCTCCTTGAGCAAAGGTGTACTCTCCGCAGAGAGGCGCGCTTTGCTTGTCATCAGAGTATTCTGTGACGAGGTCGCAGAAGTTGCTCTTGTCAGGCGCGATTCTAGCGACGAGGTCAGTCGCCTCGTTGTATGACTCGAGGATGGTCCTGTTCACGAGTTCTGTGCTGAAGAGGACGTGCCTTATCTTGACGAAAGGCGGCACTGTGAACGAGTCAATGTTCTCGTTGTAGTACTGCATGGCCTCTTCCGCTGTCACTTCCGCCTTAGGCGTTATCTCGCTCGCGAAGAGTTTGTCGATGAGCAACTGGTCCTTTGAGACTTGGACTAGCTTCTCATAATTCATGCTCTGGTTCTTTAGAAGGTCATCTAGCTCCTCCTCTGAGATGTTGTTCTTCGCCAGGAATTCCTTGACATTCGCCTCTGCCTCCTCGTCGCTCACGGCGAGTCCCTTAGAGGAAGCGTCCTGCTTCAGGAGCGTCTGGTCTATGAGCTGGACCAGGAAGTCTTCCCTAGTCATGAACATCCTGTACTGGGCAGGCAGCTTCTCGTAGTTAGCGTCGAGCTCAGCCTCTGTTATCTCCTGGCCGTTCACAGTCGCGGCCAGCTTGCCTGAGAGGCTAGCCCCTCCCAATAAGTCTGGCATGAACTTGTTTAGCAGGCCAAACACTGCGCCCAACAGTATCAGCACCGCGAGTATCGCGAACAATATCTTAACCTTAGAGAACCTGTTGTTCTTCTTAACACTGCCATTCTTCTTCTTTGATTTCGCCAAAACGAATCACCCCATGAGTCCTTGTATAATAGCTCAAATAACCGCGGCCTTCAAAGAGCCGAGGCTGATCTTAAAACAGTCACAGACAAGCAGATCACGAAACATCCATCAAAGCCCATAATCGCTTTTTGAAACAACAGCTAACCCACGAACCTGTAACTTTTTCTAAATGGTAAAATAAGCTGTTTTTAAAAGCTTTTTGGTAAAGGAGGGAGATGGCGAGCCTGCTGGGGACTTGAGGCGTTTGACCTTGAAATAGCAATAATTATAAATATGTCAAGAAGAGAAAAACCCTAAAGGAGAGGAAGGGAGCTAAATGGCTTATGACATAATCATCGGGAGGAACGCGAAGGATCGCGAGGAGTATGGCACAGAAGGCACCATCTTCCTAGGCAAGACCTTCGTCAAGATGGGCAGGAACACGAGCTTGTCGAACCGATTGTTGCTGGACGTCATTAGGAGCCACGTCATCTTCGTGTGCGGCAAACGTGGCGGCGGAAAGTGTCTGGGAAGAGGGACGCTGATAACACTGCACGACGGTTCTCGAGTCCCGATCGAAGAGCTGGCCAAGGACGGAAAAGATGTAGTCACTCTCAACCAAGAATTAAAGATTCAGACCGCTCCGAAGACAGAGTTCTACGAGCGCACAGTCGATACACTCCTGAAGATCAGGCTTAGGAGCGGCAAGGAGATCGAGCTCACGCCCGAGCATCCTTTATTGACGGTGAAAGGATGGATTCCTGCCAATAAGCTCGGGCTCGGGAGCAGGATTGCCACGCCAAGGACCCTCCCTGACTTCGGAGAGAACGTGCTGGAAGAGTCCAGGATCAAGTTGCTCGCATACTTGATAGCCGAAGGCAGCCTGACCCAGAGGATGACCAAGTTCTCCAACACCGACGCTGATATGATATCTGATTTCTCAGCCGCCGTCGAATCCTTTGACCCAGCATTGTGTACAAAGCCTGCAAGGCAGGGCACTTATCTTGTAGTCAAAAAATGCAGAGGACCAGGCGCGAACTCATTAGCGCAATACCTTCGTTCTGTCGGGCTCGCCAGGAAGAATTCTTACACTAAGTTTATCCCTAACGAGATATTCACCACGACAAAGGCCAACATCTCACTTTTCCTCAACAGGCTGTTTAGCTGTGATGGAACGATATACTATGACAAGAACAGGAGGTCCTGGAGGATAAGCTACGCTTCCTGCTCCAAGAAGTTGATAATCGACGTGCATAGCCTGCTTCTCAAGTTCTCTATCCTTTCCAAGGTCCGCTCCAAACTAACCCGATGCAACAGAAAGAAGTTCTTGTCCTATGAACTGGAAGTCCAGGCATCTCACATCCCTGTTTTCATCCAGGAGATTGGCTTCTTCGGGAAGAAGATTGAACGGCAAAGACAAGCCCTGAAAGAGGTTCCCAACATCCGCAACGCCAACGTCGACACAATCCCTATCGAAGTATGGCAAGACTACAAGCCGAAAAACTGGGCCAAGATCGGAAGAGCGATGGACTACGCGCATCCGAAAGCGATGCGAGAGAGAATAAGATACGCTCCTTCAAGACAGACGCTTCTGCAGATCGCGCTCGCAGATGAGCAAGAGCAGATGCAGCTACTTGCCATATCAGACATCTTCTGGGATGAGATAGTTGATGTGAAACTCTTGTCAGGATCATTCCCAGTGTACGACTTGACAGTCCCAGGCACCCACAACTTCGTCGCCAACGACATCATAGTCCATAACAGCTACACCATGGGAGTCATCGCAGAGGGAGTCGCAGACCTGCCCCCGAGCGTGAAGAACAACATCTCGATAATCATGCTAGACACAATGGGAGTCTATTGGACCATGAAGTATCCTAACAAGAAGGACGAGCTCTTGTTAAACGAGTGGGGTCTTGAGCCTAAGCCCCTCGACATAGTCATCTATACCCCTAAGGGTTACTTCCAGGAGTACAAGGACAAGGGCATCCCGACAGACTATCCTTTTAGCGTGCGCCCATCCGAGCTTGACGGCAAGGATTGGTGCATGACCTTCGGCATAAGCTCAAACGAGCCTATCGGAGTATTAATCCAGAAGGTCGTGAACAACCTGCGCGAAGAGAAGACAGCTTACGACATGGACGCGATCACTACCAGTCTCCAAGAGCAGAAAGCAGAGGTTAACGTCATCAACGCAGCCCTGAACTTGTTCGAGAACGCGAAGACCTGGGGACTATTCGACAAGGAAGGGACTAGCATAAACGACCTGGCAAAAGGAGGACAAGTAGCAGTTCTAGACGTTAGCTGCTACGCAACCATGCCAGGCGGCTGGGAGATAAAAAGTCTAGTCATAGGGCTCGTGGCGCAGAAGCTCTTCATCCAGAGGATGATCTCGAGGAAGAACGAGGAATACCAGCAAGTCCACAAGAGCGCGTATTACTTCAGCGAGGAAGAGATCGAGAAGCTAGACTTCCCCATGGTCTGGCTCGTCATCGACGAGGCTCACGAGTTCCTGCCGCGGGAAGGAAAGACACTCGCAACAGACCCCTTAGTCACGATCATGAGAGAAGGAAGGCAGCCAGGCATCAGCGTCATATTCGCGACCCAACAGCCAGGAAAGATCCACACAGACGTGATGACGCAAAGCGACACCATCATCTCGCACAGGATAACCTCGAAGCTCGACACAGACGCACTAGGAGCGCTCATGCAAAGCTATCTTCGGAGCGGCCTGGACAAGTACCTAGACGACCTGCCAAGAGTTAAAGGAGCGGCTATCGTGTTGGACGACTCCAACGAGAAGATGTTCCCGATGAGGGTGCGGCCCAGGTTCACCTGGCACGGCGGAGAAGCCCCGAGCGCGATAATGAAGAAGGACAAGATATTCGACTAGAACCCATAAAATGCAAAGACAAGGGGGTTTGAGGAGCGGAGAAGTTTTGATTTCGTGCGTCCGTCTCATAGATTTCTTTTTCCGCAGAAAAAGGCACTCTGTCCGTAGGACTCGGAATTCCCCCCTCGTTCGTTTCGTTTTAGTTTAGAAAATTGCCCCCTTCGTTAGCCCCTGAAATTATTGAATAGAATCGTTGATTCTATTCTCCTTCCCTCCAGCGAGCCTCCAGCGACGAAGGAGCTGAGAGCTGCGAGGTTCAGGGTTGGAAGGACGAGGATGCAGCAGCATCCGAAGAGTTATGACGCAGGGACACAAGTAGTAGTTAGGGGAGCCGAAGGCGACAGTAGAATTTAGTGGTCAGTAGGGGGCACACTCAAAGAATATTTATATACTTTTGAATACTACAGGTTCCTAATGACAGAAGATCTAAAAGAATATGACAAATTGATTAAAGAGAAAGGGATTTCAGATGTTAATAAAATGTTAGAAGAGTCCAAAATACTTACTAAGAACATTCCAAATCTAAAAGAAAGACATGAAAAAGTAGTCGCGGCAAGGGGAAATGTTATAGAAGCATCAGTAAAAATTGAGACTGCTCTTAACGAACTCATAACCAAAACAGGCGGAGAAAATTTGGTCATAGATTCAGAAAAGAAGGAACTTCATTTGATTACCGGAGCGAAAAAAGAAAATGAACTTGGAAGTCTTCCATCTTTTAAAAAAAGAATGAACGTTTTTAAAGAGATTCTTAAAAAAAAGAATGATGAGTTCACTTTTACGGAATATATTCAGAGTGAGGAATGGAAAAAGAAACAGATTGACTTTGTAAAGCATTTCAAGAAATGTGAACTTTGTGGTGAGACTGAACAATTAAGTGCTCATCATATTAGCTATGCAAATTTTGGTCATGAGAGCGTTTCAGATGTAAAGGTTTTATGCTGGCAATGTCAACTTGAACAGAAGCAAAATCCTATAAAACTACCAAATAGCCATGAACCACCCTTGTTTGCAGATTTAGAAAAATTTGTTGCATTAAGAGATATTTTTGCACATGTTCCGATTAGTTGGTTTGCTAAAGAACTAGAATTTGACGATAATCCTCAATACAAACATTTCTTTAAGCTTGATTCCAAATGGAAGAATGTGCGTGTCGCTTTTGAGGAATTTATGGGCATTCAAAAAAACATTTTAGCGGTCATTCCAGAATATGTGAAGCAAGTTGAATTAGAGAGAAAAATGATGTCAAGTATACTTCTTGGAACTGAATTAAAAAATGTTTCTGAAGATGATAAGAGAGACAATAGTACAAATTGAGTGTGCCCCCTTTCGTCGTTTTCGTTGTGTCCCGCAGCCATAATTGTACAGAATCCTTTCTATGCGAATTAGGTCGGATTCGTTGTTTTTAGGGTTTGAAGTTGGCTTTTTGTGGTGGTCGTGTTCTTTTTTTTTATCGTGGTTGGCTGGGGTCTTGAAGCGTCTTTTTCCGTGTTCTTCTCAATCAACTTTATATATCACTTCTTCGTTACCTTTTTCCATGGCGTTTTCAAAGAGCTTTCCTAAGCGCTCTGACAAGAGCGTGTATCCCCGCTGGGATGACGTCTTCCTCTCTAAGGACGAGGAGTTGTCTGTCGAGAAGTCTTGCCGCGAGGAGAACGTCCGCTTGATGAGGGAGTGCATAAAGGACGCGGGCCAGATAATAGCCGACTCGCGCCTAAAGGATTACCAGACTGATCTTATCCACGTCGCCATCGCGCTTTTCGAGAAGAGGGCTAGCCATGTTGTCTTCTGGAAGGAGAACAAGGCTAAGGATAAGTTCATGGATTCTGAGGGCGTCGGCGACAAGAACTAGCAGTGGCTCGGCTGCTTAGGTTTTGGATTATTTCTTCTGTTCAGGCTCTTTTTGCGAAGCTGTCTTCTCTGCGTATTTCCTTGCTTCTTCCTCTTTCTTCATCTCAGACCTGTCTTTCTTCTTCCGATAGAGGATCGTGCTTCCTTTCATTATTATGTCGAATCCTGGCTTTGATTCCCGGGAAGCGTTCTTCTTGCCTTTGTTCTTCTCGATGTAAGCGTATATCTCCCTGACAACGTCGGTCTGGGTTATTATGCCTACAAGCTTTCCCTCTTCAAGCACTGGCAGGCGCCTGAAGTTCTTCTCGAGCATTAACTTGTTCACGAATTCAAGGTCGAAGTCAGGGGTTATGCACACGACAGGAAAGGTCATGACCTCCTTCATGCAGCTGTTCTTGAGCTTGTTAGGATTCATGAAGAACTCAGAGACTATGTCGAACTCAGTGAACATTCCTCTTATGCTGTCGTCATCAGCCACGATTACAGATCCCATGTTCTTCTGGGTCATTATCTTCTTCACCTTCTCAAAGCTCTCCTCAGAGGAGACCATGACCGGCTTTGTCGTCATCACGTCTTTCACTAAGGGGGCTCCGGCGATCGGGGTTTTCAGGTTAGCCACTGCCTTGCACAGGTCGGTCTGGGTCAGTATCCCTTTCAGCTCTCCCTTCTCAGCCACGACTAGCTTTCGAAAGCCGTTCCTCCTCATGATCTTCTGGGCTTCGAAGAGGGTTGTGTCAGGACTCGCAAGGACTAGCTTGGAGGTCATGAGGTCGCTTACGAGTATGCCTGTCTTTGGCTCGCGGCCCATCTGGAGCTTCTTTATGAAGTCTCGCTCAGTCAATATCCCTTGGGGCTTGTTCTCCTGGCTCACCACTAGGCAGGACGTATGCGCACCTATCATGGTGTGTGCTGCTTGGATCAGGCTCTTCTGAGGGTCTATCGTCATGACTTCTCGGGTCATGCAGTCCTTGACCTTGAGGCTGGCTATCGCAGGGTATGGGTTCTTGCCTCCGCCGAACAGCATCCTCAATAGGCCCACTAGATTACACCTCTTTTAGTCATAGCTACATTCATATGGAGGAGGATATTTAAAGTTTACTAAAAAGGGATGAGAAAAAGGACTGGAGAGATAGGAAGAGAATAGGAGGGGGGATAAGCTGAAAAAATTTGCAGTATCACGTCCTCTTATGATGAGAGAGTGTTCGTGAGCTGCGGGTGGACGAGGTCTGTGTCTTTCACGTCGTTCGTGTACAAGTTCTGGAACCGATAATCCACGCCTTCAAAGTTAATCTCGAGCGGGACGCCGAAGAACGAGTCCATCCAGACTATCCCTGGCTTGCCGTTGGCCTCGAAGAGGACTTCCTTGGCCTGCCTGCCCTCGATCTGCTTTGACCTGCCTGTAGCCTCTCCTTTTGACATCACGTCTAGCCATATGAAGGGAGTCCTGATCTTGGCAGAGGCGTAGTCTAAGGGGTACTTCTTGTTCCTGTCAGGGCACACTCCTTGGGATGCGCTCTCGCAGTAGCCAATCGCCTCTTTCTTCACGAAGTCTATGTATATCGTGTCGTACGGGTCATCCACTGTGTATTTCTGCTTGTTGACTAGCTTTATCCTCATCTTCTCCCTGGAGGCGTAGTACTCATCGCTCGTGTATGGGTCGTCTGAGTGGAAGTAGTTGAACCTCACGTTCTTCACAGAGTCTGCCTTGGCTATGAGCTTGGCGACGTCCGCAGTCACGTCCTTGTCAGTCACCTTGGCGTCCTCGTCGACTGCAGGAGGTGCTGGCTTCTCTGCCGGCGTTGGCTTGGTGGACTGGGTCTCCTTGACCTCAATCTCTTCTTCTCCAGCAGGGGGAGCGGCTTCTTTCTGGCACATGCCAGGGTCCGCGACTTGGGTCCCGTCGCTGCACACGTACGTCTTGACTATCGGCACGCACGCCGCCAGGAGAAGGACTGTTGCAATCAGCCCGAATATCATTGCTTCTCGTCTCATAATACTACACCTCGCATTGGTCGTTATCTTGTCAGGGTCGCCTACTTCTTGGCCTTGCCCTTCCTGTTCTTCTTCTCGTGGATTGCGAGCTCTTCCCAGCCGTGCCTGGTCTCTGCTTCCATGTTGCTCATGCTGATTATCGCAGAGATGAACATGATCACGAAGAATAGCGCGAAGGTGAATCCCCAGTTCACGCTCATCTTCATCACGAAGAGCACTGATACCATGAATCCTATTATGCTTGTCAGCATGAAGCTGCTTGTCAAAGGTACGAACTTCGTTGCCATCTTCTCAAACCCCCTTTTTTCCCCTAAAAACCTTGATTAAGCCTTTTTCAGTCTTTGTGATTATATAAATATTGCGCACGTGCAGGGCAGGTAACCGGGGCTGGTCTTCCCAAGGAACATTTCAGTCCCCTTCGAACTCGACTTGGGCGTAGTATCTGAGGCCTGCGGCTTTCAGCTTCTCGCCTCCTTTGATGTCTGGCAGGTCTACTATGAATGCAAGCTCGACTACTTCTCCGCCTAGGCGCTGGACTAGCTTTGCCGCGGCCAGGCTTGTCCCTCCGGTCGCGAGGAGGTCGTCTATTATCAATACCTTCTGGCCTTTGGCTATCGCGTCCTTGTGGATCTCTATCGTGTCTGTGCCGTATTCCAGGTCATAAGTCACTTCTTCTGTCTCTGCAGGCAGCTTGCCTTTCTTCCTGACAGGCACGAATCCTTTGCTAAGGAGGTATGCGAGCGCGCCTCCCAGTATGAATCCCCTGGAGTCGATTCCGACCACGACGTCCACCTCTGCGTCCTTGTACCTCTTGTGGAAGTCGTCTATGCAAGTCTTCAGTCCTGAAGAGTCCTTTAGCAACGTCGTTATATCCCTAAACATTATGCCCTTCTTAGGCCAGTTAGGCACTGTCCTTATCTTCTCCTTGATCGCGTCGTTCATGGATATCACGCCTTCATCCTTATCTTCGGGGCCGCTCTTGCCAAGAGGCTTGTGACCTTGTCCACGTTCTGCTTGAAGACCTTGAACACGTCTTCCCATGTGACTGGCTCCACGTCGTCGAACAAGCAGTCGTAGTCCGTGCTCATCGCGACTGCCGCATACGGCATTCCTGCCTCGTTTGCGAGTATGCACTCAGGGGCTATGCTCATGTTGATGACGTCTGCGCCCCAGGACCTGAACATCTTGCTCTCTGCCTTTGTCGAGAACCTCGAACCCTCTATTGTTATGACCGTGCCTGTCTTGTGATGAGGGAGCTTTAGCTCTTCGCAAGCCTTTATGAGCGCGGCCCTCAGCTCTTTTGAGAACGGCTCTGCCATGGCTGCGTGGCTTGGGTTGTGGGGCTCGAACTCCTCATGGAACGAGACGTCCCTGCGCCTGGTGAAGTCTATGAACTGATCCAGGATGACCAAGTCCCCTCTCTTGATGTCCTTCCGAAGGGACCCGACCGCTGTCGTCGCGATTATCGCCTTGCAGCCAAGCTCCTTGAGAGCGGCCACGTTAGCCTTGTTGTTGACGTGAGTCGGCGGGATGGTGTGTTCTCGTCCGTGGCGGGCGAGGATTGCGACGTCGACTCCCTTTATCTTCCCTGTCTTGATGGGAGAAGACGGCTTGCCATAACTTGTCGAGACCTCTCTTTCCTTAGAATCCTTTAATATGTCAGGATTGTCAAGGCCTGAGCCACCTATTATGCCAATCATCAAGTTACGCCCCTACTGCTTTGAAAAACGAAAATCAGGAAAATTATAAAAAAAAAATTATCTCAAAAACTCTCTCACTCTCTTCTTCGCCTCTTCCCTCTTGGCCTGGTGGCTTTTCAGGAACGAGTTGAGCTTCTCGATGAGTATCGCTTTCATCTCGCCAGAGAGGAGCTTGCCTGACTTGTAATCGTCATGCACCTGTTTTAGCCTTGCATCATCCTCCTCGAAGAACGTGAGCCATTGGTACGCGACGTCGACGTCTGGGTTGCCGCCGTGTTTCCTGTGCTCCTCGACAGTATCCTTGCCGCCGCTAAAGGCGTACTTGTTCACCTTGGTCTTCACGGTCTTATCGTCGTCTGTTAGTGCGATGTAGGAGTTGGGGTCTGAGGCGCTCATCTTGTCGCCGTTCAGGCCTGGCACGAACAAGTGATAAGTCGAGCATAGCTGGGTGAACTTGTATTCCTTGATGCGCGAGGCTAGGTCCCTTGCGAGCCTTATGTGCGGGTCTTGGTCTGGCCCTACTGGCACGACCACAGGCACTGGACCTTCGAACTCCGGCAGCTGCGCGTGCAGCATGTCCGCTGCCTGCAGTATGCCGCACATCATCTTGCCAGGGCTTATCTCTCCATACACTGCCTTGAACTCGTTGAAAGTGGCGTGCCTTGCGAGCAGGTTCTGGAGCCGGTAGAATGCGTTTGCCTTCTTTGAGTCGCTTGAGCGCTCGCTTTGGAAGTAGATCTCGCAGTTCTCAGGCCTGAGGCCAAGGGCGATGTAGCTCGTTATGTATTGGTCTATCGCTATCCTTCTGCTCTCTTCAAGCGATTGCCCTCTTGCGTTGTAGGCCTCGACGTCCGCCACTGCTATGTATAGCTTGGCTCCCATCTCCTGGTAGAACAAGAATTGCTTGGCTAGGACTGCGTGTCCGATGTGGAACTTGCCTGTCGGCATCAGGCCTGTCATCATGGCAAAGGGTTTCTTATGCTTGATGGCGTCTATTATCCTGCCGTAGTCGCGATGCGCGAATATCTTCTTCCTGCGGAACAAGAGGTTGCTTGTGAACTCAGGCGGCAAGTCCTCCATGGGCTTGAGGCCGAACTCCTTTATGAGCTTAGAGTAATCTATCTTGCCCTTGACTTCCCAAGGCGTGACCGTGAACTTATGCACCATGAGGATAGACTAGCGAATGGCATTATTTAAAGTTTTGGGAAAAGGACTTGCCCATCAGCCTCCTGGTCTTAATAGGAAGACATAAATATGGGCTGCAGGATACCTTCTTGTAGATGGACAGGATCATCATATCAGATGCCGAGTTCTCCTGCATCATCGGCGTGGGCGAGGCTGAGAGGTCTTGCAGGCAGCCGCTCTTTCTTGACATGGAGCTATGGATGGACCTTAGCAAAGCTGCTGTGAGCGACTCCATCAAGGACACTATCAATTACTCGACAGTATGCAAGAAGGTCGGTGAGAGGATTGAGGGCAAGAGCTACAAGCTCATCGAGAGCGTGGCTGAGGACGCGGCGCAAGTCATCCTCTCAGACTCCAAGGTCTTCAAGGCGAGAGTCCTTGTCAAGAAGCCTTCTGCCATCAAGTGCGCAAAGCATGCTGCTGTGGAGATCACAAGGGAGAACAGCTTAGCTTAGCATCTTCTCTACGACTGTCCTCGCCGCTTCTTTCTTCTTCGGGAAGGCGGCGATCGTCATCTTCACGTGGAAGCAGTCTCCTAAGTCTGTTATCCAGGCTTCTTTGTCTAGCAGCTTTTGCTTGTCTAGCCTTAGGTAGAAGCAGCAGTCGTCGCCTAGCCGATCCTCTTGGCGCAGGAGCATCTTCTTCTGGTCTGTCGAGAGCCTTGACAGGAGGTGCTCTATGAACTTCCTCGTGTGACGCTCTTTCTCCAGCATCAGCTCGTAGATCGTGATCTTGGTCGAGAATTCATCGACGCCTTTCGCGACTGTCTTCTTCAGGGCTACTTTCTCTTCTTCCAGGTCAAAGGGCGCTAGGGATGAGAGGGACTCTCTTATCTTCTCCTCGTCTTCTCCTGGCTTTACAAAGACAGAGACTTGTATCGTGTGGACGAACTTCATCTTGTTCTTAGCTCTTCTCGCTCTTCTTGGGCCTTGCCAGTTTTTTCTTCAGGCGCGGACTCGTCTTCTTCAGGTCTGGAGTTGATCAGCATGCTTTGCTTCTCTTCAGGCTTCTTGCTTGGAGCATCAGTGCCTTTCCCAGGCATGGCAGCTGGTTCAACTTCCTCTTCGAGCGTATTCTTAGGCTTCCTTGGCCCGACCATCATCCAGCCGCGGTCTGGCATGTAACTCTTCATCTTCTTGAACTGGCGCATCATGCTCTTCTCTTCCTCGTAGCTGAACTGGCTCTCCTCGATCGTCTTTCCAAGCTCCATCTTCATGTCTGGGCTCTTGTGGATCTTGAGTATCTGTCCTGGATACACGCTCCTATGGCCGGTCATGAGGAAGCTGGTTATGCAGGTCACTGCCGCGTACGGGGCGATTGCTGGTCCGAAGAGCTCTATTGCCAGGATGCTCGCCGCGATCGGCGTGTTGGTCGTGCCTGCCAGGACCGCGACCATGCCTATGGCTGCGAATATGACAGGGTCAAGGGCTAGCAGGTTGCCTATCGCGTGGCCTGCAGTCGATCCTATCACCAGTACAGGGGTTATGATGCCGCCTATCCCTCCGGATGCTAGCGTGAGCGCGGTGAACACTATCTTGAGCAGGAAGGCGTAAGGCGCGATCTGGCCATCTGATAAGAGCGCCTGCGCAATCATCTCGTTCCCAAGCCCCAGATATCTTGCAGAGAATATCGATGCTAGGAACGCAAGAAGAAGGCCTCCGACTATGCTCTTTGCCCACGCGTACTTCTTGAATAGCCTTGTGAATTCCCTCGCGTACTTGATGATCTCGATCACCAGCAGGGAGCACACTCCGAAGAGCACGCCAGCGACTAATATCTTGAACAACAGTTCTGTGGAGAATTCAGGGGAGATCAGGATCGGGTGGAAGATGTAGTGCGCGCCTAGGGCAGTTGCCACTGCGTATCCTGTTATGCCTGCGACTAGGCATGGGAGCAGCATCTCGTAGAGCATGGTGCCTATGAACAAGAGCTCGACCCCGAATATCGCTCCGGCAATCGGGGTTCCGAAGATGGCTGCGAAGCCTGCGCTTATGCCGCAGATCGACAGCTTCCTCCAATCCCCTGGCTGGAGCTTGAGGATCGAGGCTAGTGTCGAGCCGATGGCCGCGCCTATGTCCGCGACCGGCGCTTCTTTTCCCACAGAGCCTCCTGACGCGATGGAGATTATCGGGATGAAGAATGCCTTGACACCTGCGATGGGCGTTATCTTCCTTGAGCTGTGGACGTTCTGGATCACCTTGTTCGTGGTGTAGGCGTCATCTTTTGGGAAGACGTACTTTATTATTATCATGTTGAGGGTGAACGCCGCGGGGAGCAGTATGAAGTAGCTTATCCCTGATACAGAGCCTGTCGCGAAATCCAAGGATTCAAGGAAAAGGAATGCGCTGATGCCGACCAGCGCGCCCACGACCGCTGAGAGCATGAACCACTTGAAGATGCTCACGAGGATCACGCTCTCCTCCTGCACGTACCGGTCTACGTCGTAGAAAAAAGACTTAAGCATCCCTCATCCCATCCTATTAGCGGATCACGGCAGCAAAGCATTGTTTTCTGCCACAATCTTATAATCAACAGTACTGCACAGATGTTTAAAAATTATTCGGAAAAAAAAGGCTTGGAAAAAGGGACTAAACACAAAAAAATAGTCAGGCCAGAAAAATAATCAATCCAAAATCATATCCTAAGATGCTACATGTACATCAGTATCCCTGTGATGATCACTGCTTGGCATAATAGCCAGAGCGCGTTTAGTATTATCAGTGGTTTTGTCTTGTGGGCTATTCCGTACATGAGGAACGGGATTACTCCTATCATGTAGAGTATCCACATGGCCAGTGATAGTCCTTTCACGTCTTTTGTCGCGTATATCTGTATTATCTGAGGCAGGGTGGTGAGCGGCATTATGACTGAGAATACGAGGCATATCCTGTCCAGGGATTTCATCCAGGGGTTTGGGTGGGGGAATGGTTCTAGCTCTTCTTTCGGGCTTAGGTGCTTGTGCGCTCTTTTCCTGAGGTGCTGGTGGTGGTCGACTGCGTGGTGGTGCATGGTTCTCTCTTGGGGAAGGTTGTATTTATAGGTTTTGGATTGGGTTTGGTCTGTTCCCTCGGGTCTTTTTCAAAACAATTATATATCAGATGCCTGCTTTTTCCCTTGTTATGAAGCATGATTTTAAGGTGACGCTCTTCCTTATTGGCCTGTTCCTCGCGGCGCAGATGGTGGGCTTGGTCCTCTTGCGGGTCTCCTTGGTAGAGAGCGTGGATGATCAGGGAAATCGCGTCGTCTCGTTCGATGAGTCTAAGGTAGGCGAGGTTCCTGAGATGAGCGGTCTTGGCTTCTTGCTCTACGTGGTCATCGGTATCAGTGTCGGTACTGCGCTCGTCCTCTTATTGGTCCGTTTCAGGAAGGCTAATTGGTGGAGGGCTTGGTTTTTCTTGGCTGTCTTCGTGGCCATCAACTTCGCGCTCAAGACTTTTCTGTCGCCTCCAGTGGCTTTCGTGCTCGCGTTCGTGCTCGCTGTGTGGAAGATCTACAAGCCTAACGTGGTCGTGCATAACTTGACTGAGGTTTTCATGTACGCTGGCATCGCGGTCTTCCTGGTGCCTTTGCTTAATAGCATGCAGAATGAGAGCTTCATCGGGATCCCTGGCAACATCTTCTGGGCATCCCTGCTCTTGGTCTTGATCTCGGTCTATGACTTCATCGCGGTCTTCAAGAGTAAGCACATGGTGTCGATGGCAGAGTTCCAGACTGAGAGCAAGGTGTTCGCCGGCCTCTTGGTCCAGTACAAGGTTAAGAAGGATGCTGTTGTTGATAAGGTCAAGGGAGTGGTCTCTAGGAGCATCTCCCGTTCTGTTTCTAAGAATGCCAGGAAGGCTGATATCAAGGCCGCGCCTCGGCTTTCTAAGACTGATCGTAAGGACTTGGAGCTTCCAAGGATTGACTTGGATGAACGCAAGACCGCGATTCTCGGCGGCGGCGACATAGCGTTCCCGCTCATCTTCATCGGTACTGTGATGTTCCACTTGGCGAACGTCGTGTCCATAAGCCAGGCGTTCCTTGAGAGCGCTATAATCGTGGCTACGACCACAGTCGCCTTGGCTCTGCTGTTCATCTTCGCGAAGAAGGACAAGTTCTATCCTGCAATGCCTTTCATAAGCGCGGGTTGCTTTGCAGGGTACTTCTTGGTCTTGCTGATCTAATCTTGGCAGGTTCATCTCTTCTTTATCAGCGCCCAGCCTGCGATGGCGCATACTAGTATCATCAGTACGTCCGTGACTAGCCATAAGACTTGGTTGTTCATTGCCATGGAGATGATTATCAGTATCGCTAGTCCTATGAGGATATGCCCTAATTTTTTTTGGCTTTTCACCTGTTCTTCACTCCTTTGAATGGGTCTACTATTGTGTCTGGGTAGTCGCGTTTTGGGCTTCCGTAGCCTGTTGTCTTCTTCTTTTTCTGGAAGACTATGTTCCGATGCCTTGGCCGCTCCATCCTTCCTGGTTCTAGTTTGCCTACTGTGTGGAGTAGTCCTGTTAGGAGGGCCATCATCCCTATCAGTGCGAAGAGGCCGTTTAGGTCGAATGCGAATGTCTCGTTGTGGACTTTTACTATGCTAGCGTATGCTAGGAGGTTTATTGGCAGGTGGGCTGAGACTCCGAGGTAGTGTTTCTTTGGGAATTTGTGGTAGTATTCCAGCAGGAAGACTGCGGCTGCGAGTAGCAGTATGAACAGGGCCGCTCCGAATCTTGCTGAGAGCAGGTTTTCTAGGAATCCTCCTGTTTTCGAGAACGTTACTTGGGCTGCGTTCAGGAATATGAAGAATAGTATTATCGCGTTTGGCATGGCTTGCTTTATTCCTGGATCGTATTTCTTGCCTAGCCTGATGTTTAGTTCTATCACTATTATGGTTATCATTAGGGGCAGGCCGAACCATAGCAGGTTCGGGTTCTGGAATGGGGCTCCTAGGAGCTCTGCGAACCTGTAGATTGTTCCTCCGAGTGATAGGTCGAAAAATGCCATGTGTTCTTCTTGTCTTCCTGGTTATATAAAGGTTGTGTTGGCTCGGGGGTTTGTTTTCTTTGGGTTTCAGGGTGTCTTCCAGTACTTTTTCTGTCCTAGTATCAGGGCGGCTGTGAACAGGATGTTTATGTAGAGGTAGCTTGTGTCTGTCAGGTAGTATCCTAGGTCTATTGTCTCTTGGGTTCCTGTGAGCCGCATGCAGAATCCTATGGTGAACAGTGGTAGGGCTAGGAGTAGTGGGTAGAAGGTTTGTTTCCTGGTCTTGAAGCTGGTTAGGATGTAGAGTATCCCGGCTGTCATGGCGCTTAGTCCCAGGGTTATTGTCGTCGCTTGGAGTATCATTCTTCCAACACCTCATCGCATCCAATATATTTATAATAAAATAACTATTTTAATATATATTTTATAAAATGTAGTATTGAGAACTAATTTATATGCTTTTCGGGATCAAAAGCGCCTAAAAGAGCAAGATTTTTAAACAAATCAGCACCAAAAGAATGAAAACATAAGTAGAGCTTTCGAAAAAAGAAGAATTCTTTTATGTTTTGTAAACAGGAGGAGAAAGCCATGGGAGATTTCCAAAGGAGAGGCGGCGGTAACTTTAACAGAAGCAGCGGACCTCGGGAAAAGCACAAGGCGACCTGCTCAGGCTGCGGCCAAGAATGCGAAGTACCATTCAAGCCAGCAGACGGTAGGCCAGTCTATTGCAAGGAATGCTTTTCAAAGAACAGGAAGTTCTAAGACAAGCAGGACCGTATTTCTTTAGAAGAGACATCCAAAAGATGAAATTAATTTTTTTATTTTGATTCTATATCATTACCTTCTGCTGCTGAACTCGTCAAGATGGATCTGCTTCATCCTCGCGGCAAAAGAAGCAGGGTTTATGACAAGGCCGTCAGACGCCGCCAAGACCTCTACCTTGGTGTCGCGCTGGAGCTCGCGCGCCTCCTGGATGGGATTAGACTGGATGAGCTTGATGCCAAAGCCGGTTATTATAGCCCTGGAAGGCCTAGCCCGCCGAAGGAAACTGGCCGCATCATCACAGTTCATGCAGCCCCTCTCGCGAAGACCCTTAGGATTCTTGCAGGTAAGGATCAGGATGTCGCAGTTCTTGTACTGGTCAGCGACGTCCTCAGAATACTCTGTCTCTGACGTGTAGCCGATCCTGTACTTCTGGGTCTCGAAGATGAACCCTATCGAGTGGGACTCTGGAAAAGAAGTCCTCGTAGGCAAGATGTTGATGTTGTTTATGCTGATCTTCCGCCCTGGCTCAAGCGATATCACCCTCTCCACCCAGGACGAGGATTTCTTCGAGAGCACAGGCACCTCATTATCATCGCCCTCGATCACGCTCTTGGCAGCCACGACGACACCCATGACGTCAAGGCCCGAGACAGTGAGGGTGTCAACTATCACGTTAAGATCATTGGAGAAGTTTATGGAAGGGGTGCTCGCAAGAACTGCAATAGTGTCACGGATGTTGACGTCAGCCTGCCTCGCTCTTATGAGAGAGCCGGGGCCGGGATCTAGGAAGAACTGGTTGCCTTCAAGCTGCAAGACTACTCCGCCGCTAGCCCTGATCTGCTTCCCGACGACTATAGCGTCTCCGCCAGTACCTAGGAATATTATAGAGTCTGTCATCAGCATCCCCCCGTCCAATAGGCTTAGGATTGGCCCTAGGATTAATATGTTTTTTGGTATTTTAGCTTCAAAAACGAGAAAGTCACTTGCCCAGGATCTTCTTGTTGAGGTCATGGAGCGCTACTATGAACAAGCTCTCGCTCCAGCCAAGAGGCGTATTCTCATTGTATTCTGGGCTGTTAGAGAAGTAAAGCTCAGGAACGCCTTCAGGAGTCTGGGTCTCTAGCATCTTATCTAAGAACAGCTTCGCCTTCTTCTTATCATTCATACGCTCGTAGATTATGGAGAGCCAAGAGAGCCCGAACGTCCACTCAGCCTCCTCGCTGTATCCGTCAGGATTCTTGTTGTAATAATGATCGTTCTTGTACCTGATCACGCCCCGCTCCCTAAGGAGCAGGTACTCTACGTTCTTCAATATCTCTGTGCGCTGCTTCTTAGTGACCACTCCGTAAGGCCATATGAGTGAGAGAAGCGCCAAGTCCACGAATTTCTTCCGGGACTCTCTGGGAAGAATATGCTTGAGGGTCTCTTCTCCGCGCTCAACCATCCACGCAGGCACGTCGATGCTTGAAAGCTTCGACACTGCTCTTAGGCCTGCGACGCACGCGCCCACGCTTGATGCGTGCACCTCCTCGTCCTCCTCCCACATCCCGCTATCCTTGTCATGCCAATACTCGACGCTAGCCAAGTAGCGGACAAGCTTGTTCACGATCCTCACATGGTCCGGGTTCTTGAGTATCATGTGACGGTTATTGGCCTCTAGCTCTCCGATCCGGAACAGTACTGCGCCGATGCTGTCGTTCTGCTTGTTGCCCCATTCCTCCCAGAACTCGTCGAACGTCTGGGGGTTGAACCTTGCGTGTATATATTCATGCCTATGGGTCGGCCTGTGCTCTATGGCATGGTCTATCTTCCACTCGTGCTTTAGGAATACCTGCAGGATCGCTTCGTAAGTCTTCTCGACAGTGTCCCAGTCGCCTATGACCTCGAATGCCAGGCACTCGTAGAAGTTGTCGCGAAGCCAGCTCTTGTCATAGCCAGTGCCTGCTTTCTTGCTTGAGGCCGCGAATAATCCTGACTCGTACTGCAGGTTCTTGAGTATCCTAAGATGCTGCTTCATGAGCTGCGTATAAGATAGCCTCGGCCTCTTTTTGGAGAACAGCTTCTTGAGCATAAGCTCATCTCAGGATTAGGGGTTAATAAATTTTTCTTAATAATCATCCAGGCCGCGCCACGTTCGGATCCAATTTGATTCAGGCGCGGGTCTAAAGAAGAAGAAAAAAAGGGAAAAAAAAGTTTTGAAGCGTAAAGCGCATCTACTCTACTCTTCGGGCTCAGACGCCAGGAATGCCCACCAGGGCTTCTTTACCTGGATGACTTCTCCATTCGCAGCATCGACTTGAGCTTTCACTTGCATCTTTGCCTGAAAGATACCGAGTATTCTTGAGTGCCTCTCTATCTGAACTTCATAGGCGGCTTTTGTCGCATCTCCGCGACCAGTCTCTTTCAGCTCTATCTGGCATGCGTTCTCCTCAGAGCAGACCTTGATTCTCAGTCTCTCAAGCGCTTTCTCAGAAGCCGCGTCTGGCATCACCTTTATCTCTGCATCTTTCCCGTTGCTGAGCTTCGCCCGGATATTATTCTCAGTCTGAACTAGCTCAAACCCCGTCTTTGCCATTGAATTCCCAGCCTTCAAGGTAGCGCGCTCATTCTCAGAAGCCTCAACCCTTAACATGGCTCCATTCTCGGCAACAAGTTCTCTTACTCGCTCTTTTGCCTGAATCTGGGACTCCTCGCCCATATTCTGAAGAGCTACCTGATTCTCAACTTGCTGTCCTTCGCCAGCTATAGACGCATTTTCTGATCCGGCTCCAACACTGTCTGGTTGTCCTTGTCCAACCGCCAATAGCGTGGGCTCGGGGTTTCCTGCATCGTCTGGTTTGGCCGGGTCTGCATTTGGTCCTTCTGCAAGCACCAAAGATACTGCCAGCAAAGTTAACATTGCCATAAATAAAATCTTTCTCATATTTCTTTCACCTCAATTATATTTAATCAAAATAGTTTAGGATGCAATTCCATATTATATGCCTGTGAGATTGCCTGAAATATCTTCAGTGTCTTCCAATGCATCCGCTGTATCATCGGCTGCTTCAACAGCATCAGCTGCTGCATCTTCAGCGTCATCAGCCATGCCTCTCGCATCAGATGCCATACCTATAGCATCAGCAGCCATGCCTCTCGCATCAGCAGCGGTTCCTCTGGCAGTAGCGACTGCTTCTCGCTTTAGCTCTTGTGCCCGGACTCCGATGTTCTCTGCCCGCTCACCTATCCTCTCTGCCCTAGCAACCATGCTCTCTGCCCTGTCGGCAATGTTGTCTGCCCTGAGCGCAATCCGGTCTGAGAACTTCTCAAGCTTCTCCTTCTGGATTGCATTGGCGTTCTTGATCCTCTCGCGCAGTGCCTGGGCGACTTCTGCGCTATGAGCCTCGTTCCTTGCCCGTATGGTCTCCCAGAGCTGTTCTTTGGTCTCATTAAAGGTACCTTCTTGCTTGGCAAGCCTAAGCCTTGTCGCTACAGCCGCAATCTCGTTGCCGTAGTCATTCACTCGCAAAGCCCACTTGTAGGCTTCCCTTGCATCTCCTTTGATGTCATCTTCTGCCTGCGCAATCTCATCTTCGGCCATATCCAGTCCATCCTCTAGGTCTGAGACATCCTCTCCAAGGGCTTTCTGTGCGTTCACTCTCTCGCGTGCCTTTGCAAGCACTGCCTTTGCCCTGACAACCCTTTCCTTGGCCCGCTCAATCCTTGCCTTTGAAAGGCCTGACTGATCATCTACAGTCAATTCTTCGTCTTCGACTTCCTCATCAGATTTTCCGCTGAGCACCTTGTACTTGATCTTTACAGAATCCTTCTTGGAATCCACCTTCGCCTCGAATTCTTCAGACTGCGTCTCGACCTTATCAAGCATGGCTTCAAGCTTTGCTTTCTGATCGTCAGTCAAGTTCCCATTCTGAAGGGCGGTCTCTATCCTTTCAGTCACCTTTGCAAGGTGGTCCCTGTGCGCCTCTACAGCGTTCTGAAGCCCTGCAATCCTTCGCCAGGCGTCCATTGCGCCGTCAGCGTCCTCTGCACGGCCGATATCTTCCGCAGCCTCTTGTGATCTCTGTAGGAAAAGCTCATAGCGAGCTCTTGCCTTCTCAGCCTTGTCAGCCTTTCCCTTCTCTGCCATGACACGGAATTCGGCAAGCCTCTCTTCTGCAATCATGAGGGCTTTCTGCGCCTTCTTTTCCTTGTTGAAAGTAAAAGCGAGCCTCATGCGGTCCCACGCGTTCTCAATCCCGTACAGGGGAGAGTCTGGCGTGACTCCAGGATCGACTTCATCCTCGATCTGCTCCTCAAGCGCTTCTGCAAGGGCGTCTGTCTCTTCGCCTTGCGCGTCAGCCGCGTCTCCAAGCGCTTCTGCCGCCTCGTCGTCTCCGACCAGCGCGGCGTCGACTGCAGCATCTCCAAGGTCTACTGTCGCGTCGCTTGACGCAACAACGTCATCCACTGTCACTTCGTCCTCTGCCAGCGCGAAAGGCGCCGCGGCCAATACCAGGAGCATCAACACTCCAAACATAGTCATCCATTTCTTCATTTTATACCTCCAAAAAGTGAGCTGCTTCTTATCGTCTACTCTGTGAGCTGCCATCTCACTCTTTGCTCTATAGAAGGTTGAAACAGTATATAGTATGTACGTGTAACCTGGTGAAACAGCCTGAAACAAGAAGTAACTCCCTTTTGCCTGAGAAGCATCTGATCTGAATATTTTTATCTGAACAGTCTCCTGAACCACACGCTGGACTCGCCGTTGATACGGTCGCAAGGTATGGTCCTGTATTTCCGGAGGCCGTACTTTTCCATCAGCCTTCTCGAGGCCTGGTTCGTCTCCCACGTCCGTCCATAAATCGTAAGCGGCCTGATCTTCCTTGTTTCTGAGAGCATCCTCTCGAAGAGTCTTGATGCCAGGCCAGTTCCCCTATGGCTTTGGCCCACACCCACTCCTATGAACTGCATCTTGTCCTTGGCTTCTATCCTATAGGCGATGTAACCTGCTATAGTCTCGTCTTCCTTTGAGACCAGCAACTGATAGCCCGGGTCCTCCAAGTATCTTCTCATATGGCTTTTCCCAAGATTCTTGAATCTTAAGAAGTCTTGCTGGATAGAGCTGATGAATCTTAAGAAGTCATCCTGATCATTAGGAGAGAGCCTTGTTATCTGCATTGGAGAGAATCAGCTAAAAGAAATATTTATAATTAGCGTTTTCGCAAGGGCTTCAATCCCTCTTCTTTATCCTTATGTGGTTCGTGTTGCCGTACGGCACCTTCTCGACTAGCCCTTTCGCCTCGAGGCTCCTTAGCTTCCTTGAAAGCTTGACCTTGTTTAGGCCTGTCCTGAGCTCCAGCTGTTTTTGCCATAGCTCTTGGTCCTTTGCGTCCAGCAAGACCTCTATTATCTTCTTCTCCTCGTCGAACAGGTTCCTCATCAGGTCTGTCCTCTCCTTCTCTGCCGGCTCGTCAAGGGTCTTTGGAGCCTTCATCCTATTAGTGTAGAACCATGCACCTGCAGCGGTTATGGCTGCGAGTGCAAACGCCAGGAGCCCTATCATCAATAGCAGGCTGCTGCCTCCTGGTCTCTTGAATATCACGAGCACCGCCTTGCTATTCTTGAAGTCCTGCTCGTCCCAGTGGATTATTATGCGCTGGCCGTCTGTCAGGATGTCCTTGGTCTTGGGGATTACTGCCATGCGCTCAGAGCTCAAGGAGTATTTCAGGGTCGCTTCCTCCGGCAGCTTGAGGAGTATCGATATCTTGGCCGCGTCTATCTTCGAGAAGTCTGCTATGAAGAACGAGTCGCTCGTCTCCTCGAGCAAGGCTTCTGTGACGTAGCTAAGCTCGGCTGAGGTTATGGTCTCGTTCGTGACTATGGCCTTTGACTCTCCCAAGTCTATGACCGAGTATGGGAATCCCTTGACTTCCAGCTGCTTGGCGTCGCCCGGCAAGCCCCATATGAAGTAGCCTGAGGTGTTGCTCAATGACAAGTCTATCTTGACCAGTACCTTGTCGCCTATTATGTCGTACTCTGCCGAGTACTCTGAGAGCTCATAAGCCCCTCCGAGCGAGGCGAGGAGCAGTATAGATAGCGTGATTGCTAAAAATATGCGCATACACCCCTTTTTAGGAGGAGGGGTTTTTAAATTTTTATGAATGCATAAGAATAGGCGTGGCATGACAATAGTTTTTTAAACGGATAAGCGGTCCCGTGACTGCATGAGAGGCGAAGCCCAAAGGCTGTGCGACGTCGTATCCGACACTTTCAAGGGAGTCTGCGAGATACCTAATTCTGAAGAGGCCACGGCCTCAAGCCAGGCGCCTGGAAGAATCCTTTTCTTCGGCATCGCCACCTTGCCTGGAGAAAACCACGAGCCAATACAAGCGTATGAGTGCCCTGATTGCGGCGTGGTCGCAGGGTATTTCACAACAAAGAACATCAATGGGAAGGGCTCGCCGGAAGGATTTTATTGCGGGCGGTGCGAGAGGCAGCTTGGATACGCCCGCGTAGAGAAAAAGAGAATCTAAGGATAATTATCGACTTCTATAATCACTTGCAGCTTATTATGCAGGTGTAGCACACTTCCATCTCAGAGCGGCCTGACTTGCGGGTAGTGTAGTCGCACACATTCCTATCCGCGTACTTGGTCGCTCTGATCCTATAGCATTCCTTGTCAGCGTCCTCGACTCCGCAGAGCTCGATGTTTTCCACGACAGGTTCCTTTGCCGCTGGCTCCTGGCCTGCTTGGCCGTCGCCGCCTGGAAGCACCTTGACGCACTTGCTCTCGACGCAGAGCGCGAATCCCTCACAGTCATCCCTCGTCTGGCAAGGCTTGTCTGAAGCGCAGGCAGATAGGATCAGGGATAGCATGGCCGCTGTAAGAATTACCGCTGCTGCTGATCCTGTTCGCATCTTGGATTGCTCTTTGCTTACCAAGTATATATATTTTACTCAAACAGGCTCTTAACGAATAACATTTTTAAACCCTTCTCCCCTCCCTCTTCTTGCTAGGCCGGGCGGCTTATCCTCGCCTGTTACCCAAAACGGATATCAGTGGGGGCCGAAGCCTGAGGGGCGGTTTGGCCTGCAAGTGCGGGTCCTGCTTTGACCGTCGATGCTCTGTCCTCATCGGCTCATGTCTTCGTGAATCGAGTCAGGTCGGGAACGAAGCAGCTCTAAACATTGGCACGGGTGCCTTGAGGGTTGCGGAGCGGAGGAAATTGCAGGGCTAAACCTGTGATTGCTCGACTCATCCACCCTCAGGCGCGCATTATTTTTCTTTGAGAAGTCTTCTTTAGCTCAGCGCGTGGTGGAGCCCTTTTGTTACCAGGCTTTTTATCTTTTCTCGCGTCGCGTCGTCTAGGTGCCTTGCGTTGTCCAGGTGGAAGGCTTTGGTTTTCACGCCGCAGAATCCGAGTATGTCTTTTGCCATCACTTTCTCTCCTCTGCTTCCTAGGAAGAACCAGAACGCTGCTTTTGAGGCGCCTGTCGTTATGAAGATGCTTGCTTTCTTGTCTTTCAATAGCTGGATTGGCAGTCTCTTGTCTGAGAACTTATAGGCAAATTCCGGGGTGAAGGTCTTATCTATGAATCCTTTGAGCATGGCCGGCATGGTGTTCCACCAGACCGGGTAGATGAATATTAGCTTCTCTGCTGTTTTTATCTTCTCCTGCATGGCTTTGGTCTCTTCGCTCTCTGTTCCGCCGTGGGTGTATAGCTCGTCTTTTTTCATGATGGGGTCGTATCCTGCCTCGTAGAGGTCTAGGATCTCGTGTTCTAGCTTGTTGGCGCTAAGCCTTGTTTTCACTTCCTCTAGTATCGCCCCGCAGTGCCCTTCCCTTGATGGGTGGGCGTATATCACCAGTATCACAGTCTCATCACCTCAGTTGATGGGCTTCAGGGCTGAGCGTTGCGGCTCGTGGCCTTAATTCCTTCCCTTCTGCTCAATCCAGTTCTTAGAAAGTTTCTTTTTTAAATGTTAGCTTTTCAAGCCCGTATTCTCCGCCGCCGTATATGAATACTATCATGAAGGCCGCGAGGAAGAGCAGCGGGAGCTCTGACCCGTTTGAGAGCGGGTTCCATCCTTTTGGGAAGTGCGCGAATATCATCGCTCCTAGCATTATGGTCGCGCCTCCCAGGCTTACCAGCCTTGAATACACGCCTGTCAATACGCCTAGGCCTACTGTCATTTCTCCTATCGCTATGATGTATGCGAGCCATACCAGCCCGAATGCTCCGAAGGCCGCGAACTTCGTCACGTCTCCTGGTCCTCCGAATCCAGGCATTATCTTGCCTAGCCCGTGGAAGAAGAAAAACGCTCCTATGATTATCCTGAACAGCAGGTATAATGCTTCTCTTGATTTGTCGCTCATATGTTTGAAACTAGCCATTGACGTTCACCTCGAGAACTCCTTGTTTTGTCGGTTTCCCGGCAAACTGCCCCTATTGGCTCTTAGGCCTCCAAGACAGCATAAATAATTATGTTTGAATTATTAAATGAGAATTCTAATGGTGTCAGGCGCACAGCTCGTATAGCAGGTTGAATGTTTTAAGCAGGCTTTTCTCATCCACCACTATTATGTGTTCGTTTGAGCAGACAAGAGCGTCTATTATGCTTATCTCGTTCTCTCCAAGTTCGCTTGAGACCACGCTGAACACCCCTGGCGTGTTCTGGAGCTCGGAGGAGTATGTGAGTTCTATCATACCTATCTTCTTCCTGGTCTCGAGCACGTTTGCTCTGCCGAATAAGGTGTTCATCTTCTCGAAGCTGTTCTCGTCTACGAGGAGCTTGAATATCTTGGCGCCTTCGAGTATCCTGAGGGTCTCGCCTCCTTCGTAGTTGACTTCTGGCAGTGCCTGGGCCAGCTTCCTTGTCGTGTCCTCGTTCTTCTTGAGTGTTAGCGAGGCCATCTTGGTTATGGTCTTTATCTTTGCTTGCCGAAGAAGGATGTATGCGTCTTTCCTGCTCGCGCTCTTTTTTGGCGTCAGTTGGTAGCGCCTGATCGCGCTTATTACTGAATCTAGCGATACTTTCAGGGCGTGTTCTCTTATGATATGGAGGGCTAAGGCCCTGTTGTTTAGTATCCCTCTTGACAGGCTCTTCCTTATGGACGGGTCTGTGTCAATCGCTTTCCAGACGAATTCTCGTATGTTGGTCGGTGTCTTAAGTCCCATGAAAACCGAGAATGTGTCATCATTTAAAAATTTTTGCCAGATATGCCAAAAAATCAGGATTTTTGAAAAATATGTCAAATGGTATTTAAGGATAAGACGATCATAGCAGTCCATGGGGAGCGGAAAACAAAGCCTATTCATACCAGGACCAATCGACGTGAAAGAGGAAATCCTGCAAGAGCTTGGGCGAGAGCAGATAAGCCACCGCAGCGATGAGTTTCGGGATCTCTTCAAAAGCCTCAAGCCAGGCTTAAAAGAGCTCTTCGGTAGCCCAAACGACGTCTTGATATCGACCTCTTCAGGATCAGGCTTCTGGGAGGCAGCCTCGAGGTGCTGCGTATGCAAGAAGATACTACACGCAGTCAACGGCGCGTTCTCTGAGAAATGGGCAGAGGTATCTGCTGCCTGCGGCAAGGAAGTAAAAAGGATAGTGTACGAACCAAGCAAAGGCGTGAGGGCAGAAGACGTGGAGAAAGCTCTTCTCGAAAACCCAGACTTGGAAGCATTTGCAATGGTGCACAACGAGACCTCGACAGGCGCAGCCTCAGACCTGGACGCGATATCAAGAGTCATGAAGAACCATCCGCAGGTCATCTGGATGGTCGATGCGGTCTCGTCGCTTGGAGGTATGAGGATCGACGCTGACAGGAGAGGGATTGACTTCTGCCTCTCCTCGTCGCAGAAAGCATTGGCGCTCCCGCCAGGATTATCATTAGCTTGCGTAAGCCAAAAGGCATACGACAAGGCCAAGACTATCAAAGGCAGAGGCTACTACTTCGACATCCTAGAGCTGAAAAAAGCTTATGACAAGGACGAGACTCCATACACTCCCTCGATCCCCCATCTCTACGCGCTCAAGCGCCAGCTTGAGAGGATAAGCATTGAAGGATTCGATGAGAGGCTAGGCAGGCACAAGGAGATGGCTGCAAGGGTGAAGGCTTGGGCAGAGGATAACGATCTTCGCTTGTTCCCGGAAAAAGGCCGCGAATCCCTCACAGTCTCTTGCATAATAAGCAGGAGAGGCCTTGACTTGAAAACCCTGAAGAGAGCCATGCTCGAGAGAGGCTACTTCATGGACGCGGGCTACAGGAAGCTCAACGAGAAGCTCTTGTCCGAGGGAAAAGAACCCACTTTCAGGATCGCGCATATGGGCGACCGGACTATGGATGAGCTTGACGCTTTCCTAGAGGCTCTTGATGAGTGCATGAGGAAGCAAGAGATTATCCTGGAAGTAAAAGAGCAGGAGAAGATTAAGGGGTGAACTTGATGGAGCTGGCAAGAAACCATGATCAGAACAATGCAGGAGAAGGAGTGCTTGGTATGAAAGTGCTAATACCTGACAAGATAGGAGCTGAAGCCATAAGAGATCTTGAGAGCCACGGCTTTGTCGTCGACCACAAGCCCGGCATAAGCGCAGCGGAACTGGTATCCCTCTGCCCCGAGTACCACGCCATGCTCGTCAGGTCAGGAGTTAAGGTGACAAGCGAGGTCATATCCGCTGCAAAAGAGCTTCGGATAGTCGTGCGCGCGGGAGTAGGCCATGACAACATAGACTCTAAAGCCGCTGCAAAGGAGGGGATTGCAGTCGCTAACACTCCGAGCGCCAACACCAACGCGGCTGCAGAGCACGCACTCGCATTCCTGATGATGCTTGGAAAACCAATCCTCAAAGCGCACTGCGAGATGAAGAACGGCGTGTGGGGACGAGGAAGGCATGAGGGGACTGAGCTTAAGGGAAAAACCTTAGGGATAGTTGGCTTTGGCAACGTAGGCCGAAAAGTGGCAAGGGTAGCTAAAGCTCTAGATATGGATGTGGTGGCATTCGACACGATCGTGTGCGAGAGCGCGATGGATGAGGCAGGCGTGCGGAAAGTCATGCTAGGCGAGCTGTTTGAGAACGCTGACTACATAACGCTCCACGTGCCCTTGAACGATAGTACTAAGAACCTGATCAGCGAGAAGGAACTAATGATGATGAAGCAGGGCGTGAGAATAATAAACACTGCCCGCGGCGGGGTGATAGATGAATCTGCGCTTCTAGAGGCTCTTGACTCTGGAAAAGTAGCAGCCGCGGCTCTCGACGTATTCGAGACAGAGCCCTGCACCAACCAGCGCCTGGTCATGCACGAGAACGTGATATGCACGCCTCACTTGGGAGCATCGACAAAGGAAGCCCAGCTAAAGGTCTCGACTGACGCTGCGCAAGCGATAGCGATCGCGCTCAAAGAGAGAATCGTGCTGAACTCAGTCAACGGAGTGACTGCGATAAAGCAGTGACTTTATCTTTCATCAACCGGCGCAGCGTCGAGTAAATTCAGATTAAGCGCCGCCTGAAAGAAAAGCGTGAAGAAAAACTGTTCTTTTATGCCAGCACTATCGCTGGCTTTCCAGGAGCAGCGTTCTTTGCCTTCGCTTCCTTGGAATCCTCTGCGATTACAACTTCCACGCCGCATCCGAATTCGCTTGCAAGAGATTCCTTTGCTTCTTCCAAGGCTTTTCTCTCTAGCTCTTGGCTTAGGATTATAGTCGGCATCTTAGACGGGTCCTTGACGACTGTCGGCACGATCCTGGTTATATCCTGTCCATGCTTCTTGAGTTCTGTGGACATTATGGCTTTCAGGATCTCGCCAGGATTCCTCGTCTTTTGCATCTCTTTCTTAAGGACGTCGAACAGGCCATACTTCCACTTAGGGGAGATTATTATCGTGATCTTGCCTATCTTGTCCAGGCTCGCGAGTTTCTTCACTGCGTTGATGTCGCTCCTTGTACAGGCAGCAAGCGAGTCGCAGGCATCCAGCTTCTCGTCGATCTTTGACTCGTCTGCTTTTGGCCAGGGCTCAAGGCTAAGCAGGGTCTTGTTGCCGAGGCGCTCCCACAATTCTTCTGTAATGTGAGGGCAGAACGGGCTTAGTATCTTGATAAAGCTCTCAAGGTCGCGCTTCGATATCTTCTCGTGCTCTATGTACTCGAACGCGTCCCTTATCTTGATCAACGCCAGGTTGTACTTGAAGCCTTCGATGTCAGCCGTGACGTCCTTTATCAGCTTGTTGATCTTGTTCTCCACTCCCTTGCTTGACTTCCCTATCTTCTCGTGCGTGAGCGAGCCAAACATCTTGGTCACGAACTTGCTCGCCGACTCCATTCCGTTGTCGTTCCACACGCTGTTAGAGTCGGGCGAGGCCAGGCTCATGAGGTTGAACCTGAGCGCGTCTGCGCTGTACCGCTCTATCATCTCGATCGGGTTCACAACATTCCCAAGAGACTTGCTCATCTTGTTGCCGTCTGGCCCGTGGAGCATCCCTTGGTTGAATAATCTTGGAAAAGGCTCGTCAGCAGATATCATCCTAAGATCTCTCAGGGCTTTTGTGAAGAACCTAGCGTATATGAGGTGCATGCACGCGTGCTCCGCCCCTCCGATGTATTGGTCGACAGGCATCCAGTACTCTGCCTTCTTCCTGTCAAACGCGATTGCTTCGTTCTTGTTATCGCAGTACCTGAGGAAGTACCATGAGGAGTCAAAGAAGGTATCCATCGTGTCAGTCTCTCTCTTTGCAGCGGCGCCGCATCTCGGGCACTTGGTCCTGACGAATGACTCGCTCGACGCCAATGGGTTCCCATGACCGAACTTCACATCCTTCGGAAGAAGGACTGGCAGGTCTTTCTCATCAACAGGCACGACGCCGCACTTGTCGCAGTAGACCATCGGGATCGGAGTCCCCCAATACCTTTGACGGCTGACAAGCCAATCCCTGAACTTGTAGTTGAAAGTCTTCTTGCCGAGATTGTGCTTTGAGAGCCAGGACTGGAGCTTCTCTATCGCGGCCTCGCTGGAGAGCCCATTGAACTCCCTTGAGTTGACGAGGACGCCATACTCAGTGTATGCCTTCTTGAGATCATCAAGCTTCTTGTCCTTGCTTGGATGGATGACCTCATTGATAGGGATGTCATATTTCTTTGCGAACTCAAAGTCTCTCTGGTCGTGGGCAGGCACTGCCATCACCATCCCGCTTCCGTACTCTGCTATCACGAAGTTGCCGGCGTACACAGGCACCTTGTCTCCTGTCATCGGGTTTATCGCGTAGCTTCCTGTGAACACTCCTTCCTTGTCAAGAGCCTCTAGTTCCTTCTCGCTCACGCTCTTGATCTTCTTTAGGAATGCGTCGACGTTCTGCTTCTGTTCGGGTGTGACTAGCTCTCCAAGCCTTGGATGCTGGGCAGCTACGACCATGAAAGTGACTCCGAAAATAGTATCGGCGCGCGTCGTGAAGATCGGCCACTTCTTTCCGTTTATCTCGAATTCTATCTCGGTCCCGTGGCTCTTCCCGATCCAGTTCTCTTGCATTATCTTGATGCGTTCTGGCCAGTTCAGTTTCTTTATGTCGGCTAGGAGTTCTTCTGTGTAGGCGGTCGTCTTGATGAACCATTGCTCCAGGTGCTTGGTCTCGACGTCGGTCTCTGTGTGTCTCCAGCACTTCCCAGAATGCACTTGCTCGTTCGCTAGGACTGTGCTACAGTCCGGGCACCAGTTGACTGCGCTCTTCTTCCGATAGACTAGGCCTTTCTCGTAGAATTTGATGAAGAAGTGTTGGTTCCACTTGTAGTATTCTGGCCTGCAGGTCGCAAGCATTCGGTCCCAGGAGTAGCTTATGCCTAGGGCGTGCTGCTGCATCACGAAGTTCTTCATCGAGTTCTCTGTGTAGCTTGCCGGGTGTTCTCCTGCTTTGATGGCTGCGTTCTCTGCGGGGAGGCCGAAGGCGTCGTAGCCCATGGGGTAGAGGACGTTGTATCCGCTCATCCGTTTGTAGCGGGCGAATATGTCTCCTATAGTATAATTCAGGGAGTGGCCCATGTGTAGGCCTGCGCCGCTTGGGTAGGGGAACATCTCTAGTACGTAGCATTTCTTTTTCTTCGGGTCTTCGCTTACTTCGAAGGCTTTCTTCTCAGCCCATCTCTTCTGCCATTTGGCGGCTATCTTGTTGAACTCGTTCTCAGCCATATGTGGAGAAAGTAGGAGGTGATTTATAAAGGTTAAGGGATTGGGGGAAGCAAGGCGTAAAAAATAGTAATCACCAGATAGTAGTTATAAAACCGCAAAATATTTAAACCCCCAAGGATAACTAACCCCCACCATGGCAAGACAAATACAATCAAAGAGACTACCAGGAGACAACATCGAGCTAGCAAGGCAATACGCCCTAGTGATGAACGCACAGAAAAGCCACCCGGACTTCAAGCCATACGACTTGACCCCTAGGGAAGGAATGGCAATCCTGCTCGCAGACAAGAAATTATCAACGCAAAACATCTCAGGGCTGCAGGAGAAACTAAGCCTAAGCGACAGCTCAGTGGCATGCATCGACGCCTTGCTCATGACAGGAGCAGAGGGTCCGAACGGAGTCATAGAAACAATAAGGCTCGCAAGGAAAGCGTTCCTGGACGAGACTGACGAGAAGGCAAGACACAACTTCTCAGGCCACCAGCCCACCCACGCAAGTTACGCAATCAAGTTCATAGAGGGAGAATTGGATACAGAAACGCCCAGACTCATAATTCCCCCAAAAAATAAGTACAGGGGACGGCCAAGGGAACAATACCAAGCCGCCAGGCACGCATAAACCTCATAAAATATTCCTCATTACCGCCCTCATGGAAGCTGAGGGCCCTTTCTTGTATTCCAATGCAGAGCTGGCAAGACACTATTTTCTCATCCAGATGACTTATCATAGTCCTAACAGGTACACCAAGCCATGCCTTAGGAGGATGGGACGGATCATAGGGAAAGCAAGGACCTCAATCTCAGGAGTATACCAGCGGGACGGCAAATCTCAGAAACCTGCAAATGAAAGGCATCGGAAGGACTACTGAGCGCGTACTAGAGGACACAATCGCGCACGGCATAGAAGAGGCGATGCGTAAGATCAGGAAGGCGAAGGACTTGGAGGTACGCGGCACGTCCTGACGAATCGCAGGAGACGACTTCGCAGACCAATACGCCCCCCAGGCCTCAAGGGATTAGAGCAGGAAAGGATTTCTGCAAAGAAAAAGTGAGCGAAGAATCAAAACTTCTTGAAAGTATCAACTTGTTGAAATGTTAGAAATTCTAAGAACCAGACTTTCTTAAAATTGTCTTTCGCAGAAAGACTAGTTAAAAATTTTGATTTCGTCAAAACTTCTTAAACCTGGCGGCGGTGTCCAATAAATCCACATGCCCTAGGAAAAGTGCCCTGCAGCAGTATCTCTTTAGCCCTAGCTTGTCAAGGACTTCCTTTCGGTCATCGCCTTTCGCGGCTTTCTCTACGAACTCCTCGTACAAGTGCCCCACAGGCTTGTTGCAACTCAAACATCGAACCGGGATTATCATTGTCTGCTCACCTATAACTCTTCTGTCTTTTTGCTCTTGCTTTTCCGTGCCTGTTAGGCTTCCTCGCCTCTTTTCTTCGCACGTCTGCGACTAGCAGCTGCCTGTCGTATTCTAGGAAGACTTTCTTAAGCTTCGGACTATGAAGCGCCAATGCTTTTCCGATCGCTAGCCTGGAAGCGTCTGACTGGCTGCTCTGGCCGCCGCCGTTCACGTTCACATCTATGTCTACCTGCATCCCGACTTCTCCAGCCAGCAGGATCGGCTCGAGTATCCTTAAACGGTAGAGCCTCGGCTCGTAAGCGTCCAGGTCTGTCTTGTTGATCCTTACCCTTCCGCTGCCCGGTTTTATAGTGGCTCTAGCGATTGCTCGCTTCCTTTTTCCTTGAGTAGTAATCTTCTTGTCCATCTTGTATCACTCTTATTTCAACGGCGCGCCGAGCGACTTGCACACTTCAGTCACGCTTGCCTTCTTGAGCGTCGGGAGCTTGCCAGCATCTGCTCCTGGAACCTTGAAGGTCTCTTTCCCCTCGAACTCCTTAGGGACTCCTATGTAGCACATGATCCTCTTGAAGGCGTCTCTTCCCCTGGTCTTGTCCATTGGAAGCATGCCTCGGACTGCTCGCCTCACGAACCTGTCAGGCATCCTTGGAAGGAAAGGCCCTTTCCTGGGAACTCCACGTTCTCTTCGCTGCTTGTACCTTGCGAAGACAAAGTCCTTCCTGCCGCTGATGACTGCCTTCTCGGCGTTTGTTATCGCTACGTCCTCTCCCAGGAGCGCTTGCTTTGCCGCGGCTGACGCGACTCTTCCCAGGATCTGATTGCTTGCATCTATGACCTTCATGATAATCAACCTTCTTGTCTTAACCCATTATCCTTATCTTCTTCCCTTCAGGATTCTTGTGGACTGCTTCCTTTATGGTGATTGCAGAGCCGTCCAGCGCCTTGATCTTAGCCTTGGCATCGCCTGAGAACGCGTAAGCAGCGACAGAGACCTTCTTGGTGAGGTCGCCTGTGCCGAGGACTTTTCCTGGAACTACGACTAGCTCACCATCCTTTGCGACCCTGTCTATCTTGTACAGGTTCACAATCCTTCTCTGCTTCGTGGGCTTCTCTAGCTCTACAGCTATCCTCTTCCAGACAGGCGCTTCCTTGTCGAGCGCAGTCTTCTTGAGCACTTGTATGAGCTCCATCAAGCTTTCGTTCTTCTGCACGTTCTTCATGTTTTCAATCCTTTATGATCGTGATGATGAAAAAAAATTTCGATGCGGGGGAAGGCAACAAAAATCCCTTCATGATTTTTGAGCCTTTCCTCCTCGTTCGCTTACTGCGGGAGAAGGGGTTCGAACCCTCGTAGGCACTAAGCCACTACCCCCTCAAGGTAGCCCGTTTGACCACTCCGGCACCCCCGCGTGGGTTGCCTATCGTCCTTTGCGACCTAAGCTTTAAATGAGGTATTAATCATGAAATTATTTTATCTTACCGACGAGCTCACTGAATTCCTCTAGCTGCGCGTCGTAAATCTCCAACGCCTTGACAACTATGTCCTTCGGGTCCAGCTGGCCCCATGACTCGACGCTCACCCTGAAGGTGTCAGTCGAGGTTACTGTTATCTTGTCAGCGCTCAAGTGGCTGCACTCGCCGCACATGGTGCACTGGATCGCCTCGCCAGTCAAGACCAGCTTGTCGTTCTTGACCTCGAACGCCTTGACAGGGCATCCCTTAGCGACGTTCTCCTTGTTGTCAGGTTGGCTTCCTATCTTTATGTCTGCCAGTTGCTTGTAGTAAGCGAGGCACGGGCTCCACTTCGCATGGTTCTTTCCAAGGCCCATTACCGCGGTCATCTCTGCTTCGACTGACTGGTTCTCCAAGAGCTTCAAAACAGGAATCTTAGGGAAGACCGGCTTGACCTTCGGATCCTTGGTCTTTATGTCTCCAGAGTACACTACTCCAGGACCCTTGGCCTTAAGCGTCATCTTGAGCTGGCACCTCGCGCAACCCTCTCCCTTGCACTTGCACTCGGCAGGCAGGTTGTAGCTCTTGAGGTCTGTGGTGAAAGGGACTAGTCCTAGCCTATGAGCGACGAGCTCGTCGTAGAGACCTGAGTCGTTGGTCTTGAACTCGACCTCGTCTACTGCGAGGATAGGCACCTCTGTCATGAACAGCCTTCTTAAGGTGTTGACATAAGCCGCCTCGGTCTTCTCGACGTCAAAGACGATGATGTTCCTCTTATCGTCCTTCTCCACAAGGCTGATTTTCATGGTCTTATACTCTCCTTCCTCTTTTTCCTCCCTTCTTGCGGCATCCGCCGTGAGGTATGGGAGTGACCTCTTCTATTATCCCGATCCGAATACCCATCCTTGATAGGGCTCTCACCGCTGCCTGCGCTCCAGGTCCTGGCGCTGTAGGGCCGTTGTGGCCTCCTGGCGCCCTTATCCTGATGTGCAAGCCGTTAATGCCCTTGTCCTTTGCGATCTCTGCTGCCTTCTTCGCCGCCATCATGGCCGCTGTCGGGCTGCTCTCGAGGCGGTGAGCCTTGACGACTTGTCCGCCTGAGCCGATCGCGATGGTCTCAGTCCCTGTTATGTCTGTTATGTGTATTATCGTGTTGTTGTATGATGAGTATATGTGAGCCAGTCCCCACCTGATGTTCTCGCCTCTAGGCCTGAAGGCATCCCTCGTCCTTGAGAACCGGTCATGCCTCTCCGGCCTTGGTCCTCTGTTGTCAGGCCTATCAGACCTGTAATGTGGTGCGTGAGACGACGCGTGAGGCGCAGTCTTTGTTTCAGGCGCGCTTTGTTCTTTTGCTTCTGTCATTTTTCATCAAACCTTGATCGTGTAAGGAATTAGCAGTTCACTCTTCTGACTCTTCCTCTGTCGCTGCATCGACCGCTCCCTTCTCCTCGATGCTCTCAATCGCATCCTGTGAGAAGGCAGGAAGGGCTTCTTCTGAATCCTTCTTTTTCTTCTTCTCCTTCCCCTTATTATCGTCCTTGTCTACGATAATCCTTTCAGGGTGGTCTTCCCTTGCAAGGGCTGACTTTGGGATGAACTCCACAAGGCTCTCGTCCTTCAAGGTCACGAAGTAATTCGGGAAGGTTATCTTCTTCTTGCCAACTATGACGTGCCCGTGTGTTATGAACTGCCTTGCCTGCTTCATGGTCCTGGCCAGTCCCTTCTTCACTATGAACGTCTGGAGCCTTCGATCCATCACGTCCTTGAGCGTGAGCCCTAGTACCTTGTCCATGCTGTCAGTCGCCTGGATGAGACCCATGGAGACGAGCCTGTCAATGAGCTGCTTCTCCTCGAGCTTAGACTGCTCATCCACTCGGCTTGCGAGGCTCTTGGCCTGGTTCTTCAAATCCCTAAGAAGGGTTTCCATCTTCCAGATGTCCTTCTTGTTCTTCAGGCCGTACTCTGAGATGATCTTCTTCTCTTCGAGTATCCTCGCGCTCTGCCATGGATGGCTTGGCGTGTCGTACTTCTTCCTGATTTTTCCTGGATCTCCCATAAATTTTCACCGATTAAACTAGTGAGCGTGATATGAAACAGTTTCCAAAAATTTATGGGACTCAAAACCAAGGGTTTTGTCGTCCCAAATTTTTTCACCAATGCTTTAATAATAATCCCAAAAAGATAATATGATCATTTCCTTCCAGCTGGAGCCTTCTTCTTGACTCCCAGGCTTCCCTTGCCCTTGTTGACCCTGAAATTAGACTTGGTCTTCTGTCCCCTGACTGGCTGACCCCACTGGTGCCTGAAGCCCTTGTAGCTCTTGGTCTTCTTGAGCCTCTTCAAGTCCATCTCTTGGGTGAAGTCTAGAGTAGAAGTTATCAGGTGGAGGTCTTCTCCGGTCTCGACGTCTTTTCGCCTGTTGAGCATCCACAAGGGTATGCCCGCGTTCCTTGGCTTCTGGACTAGGTTCTCTATCATCGCGACCTCTTTCTCGTTCAGGTAACCCGCCTTCTTGGTCGTGGGTATGCCTGCCTTCTTGAGGACCGCGTTTGCGAACATGACGCTCACGCCCTTGATCTTGGTGAGTGCGTAGAGGACGTGCTTCTCTCCCTTGACGTCGTTGTTCAAGATCCTGACCAGGTGCCTTAGCTCTGGGGCTGGCGCCTTCTGGACTGGCGCTGCAACTGGAGCCGGAGCCTTTACGTCCTTGTGTTCCTTATGTTCTGCCATGTTGATCATCAATCGTTTCTTTTCCGAGAAATAGCTCTTTTTCACAAAAAAAATTCTTTTGTGAACCCTATGCGCTATTCACTCGGGTTTGTTAAAAGGCAAGAAAAAGGGCTTGTTTATAAAGGTTTTGGAAATCGATCTTATATCCGCTCAAAACATTTATATATTATTCTCTCAAAGGCTAACACGTGGCAAAGGCCTTGGAGAGGATCGTGGAGAGGCTTGGCTTAAAGGCCAGGAGCGATGATGAGAAGCTAAAGATCCACGTCCGCAAGCATCACGACGTCTTCTTCATCTGGTTAGTCCTCATGTTCATAGCCGTCATTGGGGCTCACTTCGTGCTTAACGTGACGCAAGGCATCCCCACTGGCTACGTGACTGCACAGGAGAATCCAGTAGAGAACATGACCTTGCTCTTGCAGGCCATGCTGGTCTTGTTCGTGACCATCCTCATAGTCGGCATCACGCACGAGGTCATCACTCACAAGGACAGGTAAGGATAGGATTCTTCTTTCATGGTTAAACAAAATCTTTTTATACCATTAAAGGGTGTCTCGTATCATCATGGGAGAGGATGAGAAGCAACAGAGGCCGCGCAGCCACGCAAACGCTCCTAAGAGGAAGGAGCAGTCTGAGACTGTCGAGAACATCGTGGCTGTGAGCATCTTCGTCGTGCTCATGCTCACGATAATCGCTCTCTTCACCAACGGCTTTGGCCTATATAATCCGAACAAGTTCTCAGGCGAGAGGGTGCAAGTTCCCTACACGAACGAGCCTGTCAGGGGAAACCTCTCATCTGCAAGGATAGTTATCAACGTGTTCTCTGACTTCGAATGCCCTTACTGCAAGAAGGGAGAGGATACCATCATGGAGGTCTTCAACAAGTACGAGGGGGAAGTCGTGCTCGTCTTCAACCACTTCCCGCTGAGGAGCATCCACCCCGACGCCATGAACGCGGCTCTCGCGTCTGAATGCGCAGACGAGCAAGGAAGCTTCTGGGAGTACCACGACATGCTATTCTCGCATAACAACGCGCTTGGCGCAGCAGACTTGAAGGCTTACGCGTCCGAGATCGGCCTTGAGAGGGAGCAGTTCGACTCCTGCCTAGACACGCAGAAATACGCTTTCAAGGTCGAGCAAGGCATCTCAAAGGCCCATAAGCTTGGAGTGACTAGCACACCCACATTCTTCATAAACGGCGTCCCAGTCATAGGAGCCCAGCCGATCTCTGAGTTCGAGAAGGTCATAGCGCAAGAGCTTGGCAAGTAGAAAGGTTTTCTTAGAGGCTTGTTATGAATATTATCCCGAGCATAATCAAGGCAATCCCTGATATCTTATAAGCGTTTATCCTCTCTCCCAAGAACTTCTTTGAGAGGAATATCACCCAGATGTAGGAGAGGGACGTCACAGGGTATAGCAATGATAAGTCTGCGAACTTGAGCAGTATTATGTATATGAAAGCGCTCAAGGCGAAGATCGCAAGGCCGGACACCAATCGGAAGTTAAGCAAGTAAGACCAGACATCATCCCCCGTACTCTTCACGCCCTTCTTGATCAGCAAAGAACCGATGGCGCCCATAAAGGTAGATATTATCATCCCGGCTGCTTCTATTATCAATAGCGCATCCATCTCAAGCACCCCTCCCGATGAGCGAGATGCCCGCTATTATCAATACTATTCCAGCCCAGTCCCACAAAGCAAGAGTCTCTCCCAGGAAGAATATCGAGAGCAAAGACACCCATATGAAACTAAGACTGACAAGCGGATAAGTAACAGAGAGCTCAGCCCTCTTAAGCGAGAGCACGAGAAGAGCGGCGCCGACAAAATACAACAAGCAACCAGCGACTAGCGTGAAATTCAAGATGGTGCCTTGTATGGAGAAGTCTAAGCCCTTGGCGCCGAGCTTCAAGAACAATTGGCCTGCAGCAGAGAAGAGCGTGCAGAAAAGCATGAGGAAGATGGGGAAACCAGGCGAAGACGAAGAGGCAAGAGACGCAGGAGAAGCGACAGACGACTTATTCGTCCTCCCCTGAGATGATGACCCAACCATGAAGAAACAGATAAAGAAGATAATATATAAAGTTGACTGAAAAGAAGAGGAAAAAACAGCAGCACTAGAACGCATCTTGTTTTTTCGAAAGCAATGAATAAGTCTCTCTGGCGAGAGATTAATATCGCTTCACATCCCCTGCGGTTTTAATGAGATTACTTCCGGCCGCACTTGCTGAAAAAGCCCCCAAAGATATCAATCCGAAAATGCCATTCTCAATTCTCTGGTTTGCCGTTGCGTGTGAGCCTGCGAAACCCCGGTCACCATTATTTAAAGCCTCCAGGCCAAACATGACATCCACCATATCTTTTACAATTGGAGTGCGGTCATAGGCTTTTTGAGCGAGAGATCCCTGCCATGCTTCGTTAACGTTTTGTACAGCATTATGCACTGTATTCAGGAAGGCACCAACGTCATTTTTGACTCCCTGCACAATCCGATCTATGAAATCAAAGGCGAAGTGGCCTGAGGGATAGATAAATTTATAAGGATTCCCGCGTTCGAACACATACCTATTCAAGGATTGCGGGTCATAAGTGTTAGAAATGACCGTATCGGTCGTACATGGTCTCGAACGAATATGGGCTTGTTTTTAGCGAAAGATTTATATATTACTTAAAGTAATCATATCATTACTAATGGTAATAAGTAGTCAAAACATTCCCGAACCAGTGAA
>JAFGGS010000011.1 GCA_016930415.1 Candidatus Woesearchaeota archaeon
CTCTATCTGGACCATGGCATCGTTCCACCCGGCCACGTTGTCGCACATGGAGTCTCCGCACTCATAATCCCAATCGTCGCCGTCAGCATTGGTGCCGATAGGAGTATCTGGGACGGCTGCGTCGCTGCAATGGCCTGGGCTGCCGCTGCAGCCCCACTCCTGCCTGTAATACCTGCTGTCTGAGCAGTAATTGTTACTGTCAGACTCAAGGTTCTGGCAATCGTAAGTGTTGACGATGTAAGTTGACGAGCTTGCCCCGTACTCTGTCAGGACCATGCCGCTACATGTGTCTGTGTAAACGTTGGTTAAGCAGGCGCCGCCATTACAGATAGTGTAGTCAGTCACCCTTCCGCCAGTGGTGTAGGCTGTTGGTGATCCGTCAGTATCAGTCGAAGCCTGCGTCGTGCAGTCAATCCCTGCATTCCACTGGCAAGAACCAGTACAGGTCTGGGCAATGTTTCCAACACATCGCTTGCTTCCAGAGGCGCAGACTCCCTGATCATGACAGCTTCCGGTGTCAGTCCATGTGCAGCTTGAGGAGCAGACCTCGTCTTGCGTGCCGCACCAGCCGCAGCCACGGCTGTCAGTGTCGCCAGGATGGCATTCTCCTTCGTTCACGCATGAGCCGCTGCAGGATATCCTCCCGCAGTTGCCACAGGCAGCGCCTTCATTAGAGACGCAGCAGGAAGAATGGCAAACGCCATCTGGGCATTCTTCCAGCCCGGCACAACAGCCGAAATCAGGATCTGGCGCTTCTCCTTCAGCACCGCAATCTGTTTGCCTGCATTTTCCTGTGGAAGGTGAGCAAACCAGACTACCGCAGCATCCTGATCCGCAAGATTCGCCTTCTGCACTGCAACTATTCGTCTTTACGCAGTCAAAATAAGAGATTATGCCAGACATCGCACAACAAGAGCAGACCTTTCGGCAAGCATAACCTGGTCCGCAATTGCATTGGTCAAGATCGTCCTCATGCCAGCCAGAGCAATGCTTTTTTTCACAGTTCTCATCAGCATCTATGTAACAAGTGGCATGAATTGCGGGGGCTAGAAATATCAACGCTGTCAACAATGCCAAGGCCGCTGAGGCTGGCCGCAAAAGTCTGGCAGTGGATTTTTTCATTCTAATTCAACACTCTCCTTTAATGAAGTCTGGATTACGACGCAAGTGGTCGTCTCACCGCACCAAGCAGTGGCGATTATCATCTCATGATGGTCGCTTTCAAGCAGGAAAGATGAGATTTCCTCAACGTAATCAGAACCCTTCATATTCCAAAGCTCACTCTTTACCATGGCATCGCCGTAATGGCTATTAACGTCATCTGAAGGCGCGCTAACCTGGAATATCAATCGATACCCATTCTTTCCATTATCATATCGGACGTATCCTATCAGAAGATTATCAATCCTGTAAGGAACTTCATCATAGAACGAGAGGTATTCCGGAATATCAGACTCATCCACCCAGGTATTCTGGGCTATGCCTGGCCAATCATATTTTAGCCTTGAGAGCATATCCTCTGCGCGGTCTTCTTTTTTTTCGGAATCTACAGCGCACCCTGCCAATAAAAGCAGACACATCAATGATGTTATTACAATTCCCAACTTCATAAGATGCCTCTTTTATAGTTAAATTCCTCCTTTGGAAAGAAGCGTATATAAATTTTTTCATAATTTTCCCAAAAAAGAGGATTATTCAAGAAAAGTCAAAATAGAGAATGGGAAAAGAGAAAATTAATACTTTAAAGAAAAAAATTTGCATATCATTTACACTATCTGCTCGTAGTCCTCGATGACAGTCGGGCCGTTCACGTACTTCTTGGTGCCGAGAGTCTGGAACCTAGCCGCAGCAATGATGTTGTGGTCGACAGGCTGAATGTGAGATGACTCTAAATCGATGTTATCGTTTCCAAGACTCGGTTTGATTATATCGCTTTCTCCGATAAACAACAGAGTTCCTGCCAATTCAACACGATCAGCTCTTCCAGTTGGTGAGATACTTCCTGAGGCAATTTCCCCACCAGTTATTGCATTACTAGCATATCTAGGAGATGCATAATACTGGTTCGCACAAGTGAAGACAACATTTCCATTTCCTGGTGCCGGAGGGCTTTGGGTAACTTGAAGATTACCATTCCACGTCCTTCCAGTTATGGCTTCATATAGTTCATCGATTGCGTTTCTGA
The DNA here is from genome assembly GCA_016930415.1 of Candidatus Woesearchaeota archaeon. Lineage (GTDB taxonomy): Archaea > Nanobdellota > Nanobdellia > Woesearchaeales > SM23-78 > SM23-78. The sequence continues at coordinate 2,186 of JAFGGS010000011.1, forward strand.
TATGTCCCACTCTTTCATCAACTGATCCTGTGATGTTGCTTGAGTTGACGTGGAATGCCAGGTCGCTCACGACTTTTCTTAGGCCTGCTGGTGCTTGTACTGGCGCGTGCCTGTTCACGATGTCGTAGAAGCTTGGATTCTCGGCGCTCACGCCCCATTCAGGACCTAGCGGGTGCTCATCCCCTATTCCAAGCTTCTTTTTCAGGACTGTGAAGTTCTTTCCGCCAGAGTAGTTGAGTTCTGTGCCGTTTATGTCAGTGCCAGTCAGGCCCAGGATCCTTACCCTTCGGACGCTTGAACCGTCTGAAACATCGACGCTGTAGCTTCCGTTCACGATGTTGCCGCTTCCAAGCTCGCTCGAGCCACCCGGACTTAGGAAGTGGATCACTCCATTCACTGGCTGACCGTCGAGGGTGACCACGTTTCCTGAGAACACCGAAGGGTTGCCAGTAGGGCCAGTCACTCCGCTTCCTCCGCAGTTGGCCAATGCCAAGACTAGTCCGCCCAGTCCTAGCGCTTCTGCAAACCTTCTCCTGCTCATGCCTGGGTGTCTTAGGAGGTAGTCCATCTGCTCGCCCGCTGCGGCTGCAAAGTCTGATACTCCCGAGCTTATGGTTGAGGCCCCTGCTCCTGCTAGTGTCTTTAGCTGGCGCCTGTACTCTCTTGACTTGCCGTTTCCGAGCAATCCTATCGCGAGCATTGCAGTCGCAGGAGAGTCTTGTCGCAGGTATTGGTCTAACCCTAGCAGCTTGTTGATCTCAACTCCTTTTTCCGGACCGTAGAGCTGCATGAATCCTTGCGCTCTTTTAGTATTGTAAGTGGTCATCCTTTCTACTTTCTCCTGGAATTCCTGGCTCATCTTCATCATCTGTCGAAACACCTCTTTTGGTCGTTTTGATAGTTATTTGTAGGCTATCATGTGGGCTCTGCTTTTTAAAACTTTCGGTTTTGTAGCCACCGGGAAGTGAAAACACAATCGACTGGCGGTGCCAACAGAGTAGTTGCTCAAAGGCAGCAGAAAAAGCTTGAAAAAAAGGCTTGAAAAAAAAGTTTTTTATCGCTGCGCCACAGTCCTCTTGACATCCTCGAGGCGTTCTGCAGCGTAGCCTGAACAAGCCGTTATCCTCGCAGCGTCCCTAACCTGGTTCAGGAGCGAGCCTTGCGAAATCTCCTCCTTCGAGTGTATCTTATACTCTAAGGTCTGCAATACTTCCTTGCGCTCCTGCAAGCGCCCCGCGACGTATCCGCCGCAAGCAGCCGCGCCAAGTGCAATGACTGCCGCCGGAACCGCCAAGTATTTCTTGAAAGTCATCTTGAAAAACACCCCTTACTTACTTAGGAACCTGATCTATAGGAACCCATTTGAAACGACCAGTACCATCATTGATACCGTAGCCAAAGCGGGTAGCCGGACCAGTCACATCTGTACAAGAGGAGTGTGAGACAGATATGTCCTTGTCACCATCAGGACCCTTCCTACCATAATCATCCTTATCAGGAGTACCAATCTCAAGACACTGACCTGAAGGAAGGTATACTGAGGTCACGGGATAAGCACCCCTCTTAGGACCGTCAAGAATAGAAACTGAGATATCAGCTCTAGTGCCAGAACCCTCCTTATAGATTCTCCAGTTGACCAAATCCCGATTATGATCACCAGTAAAATCAACAGCCATACCACTCTCAACAATAGGCGTCTGAGCAGGCTCAGCAGCACGAACATAACTAGGCAAACCAACCAAAGTTGCTCCAGCAAGCGTGTACGCCATGACCTTTTCAACAAGATTCATTTCGAATTACCTCCTTGATTTTTTGTTGTTAATGCCTTTATTCTAGTAGAACTAGTATATAAATCTTTCGATTTTGTTGTCACTAGAAAGTGAATATTTGGTTGTCTTGGGGCCTCTCCAAAGGAAAACGAGCAAGTGCAGGAAATCAAGACGCAAGGATGAAGAACGGGAAAAACACGCCATCACTCATTGACCTTCTTCTCGATCCACTCGAAGAACTCCTTCATCTGATGATAATACTCGGTCACGATGTCGATGTCAGCAGTGACCTCTTTGCCATCAATCTGAGTCCTGAGAGTCACGTGGCGCCGAAACTCCTGCTCCTTCTTGGGATTGGTCTTCACCACCTTCCTCATGAGGGCGTAGAGGTCCATGTTCTTCTGGACTATATCCTCCTTGAACAGGCTCTTGGCGAACTCAAGCCTCTCGAGGGGGCTGGAAGGCACGAAGTCTTCAGGCACAAGCTTCTTCTCGACCGCGTACTTGAGGAGCGTGTCGATCATGCAAGAATAAGCGTCTATCATCCTGCCGATGCAGTTCATCAAGACATCAACTGTCCTCGTGTATTTCAGGCTCACGTATATCTGGTGGTCGACTCGTTTTAGCTCTTCCTTTGCGTCATGTAAAGATTCTTTCATTCTTGCTCACTATCTTGCTTACGTGGTCCACGAATATCTTTGCTTCGAAAATGTATCGTTTCACGAGCCCTACGTCAATGGCTTTTATGTCATACTTCGGAGAGCAGATGACGTACTTGTCATTCTTGACGAAGGAAATTGGGCTCTTCTTATGTGCCGAGATGAGTATTCTTACGTCGCTTATAAGCTTTACGTAATTAGGGCTTAGGCCGAGCTGGGGGATGACTGTCCTTCGGAACATCTCGAACCTCGAAGTGAAAGTCTCCTGGAACGGCGGGATCTGCTTGAAGAGCTTCTGGTGGTGAAGGACAGCTGCCACGCCAAAGTCAAGTCCTGCGAACACGTTCTCGACGACTGCCAAGAGGAGCTTTGGGTCCTTGACGACAGGATAGGTCATGAAGAGCATGTGGTCAGCTACCCTGACCTTCTCGACAGCTTTATCCCTGAGAAACTGGAACTGTTCCAATAGTCTGATGCCCTCCAAAACTTAAGGGGAACTTTGGGCGGGAACGTATATAAATGTTGTGGCGAGAATGAGGATTTACTAGCAATCCTTCTTAAGGCTCATTATGGCTTCAGCGAGGTCTCCTTCGTGCTCCTCGATGGCTTTTCTTGCATCCCCTTCTGAAGCGCCTGTCTGGTCAACAACGGTCTTTACATCCTCGTCGCTGATCTCAGGCGTCGAGTCTAGCATGCGCTCCTCTTCCTCGCCGGTTATCTGGTAGCTCTCCTGGCCCATCATGTTGACCTTGGAGACTTGCGGGTTAGAGATGACTATCTCGCGGTCCTCGAGCCTGATGATGACCTCTCTTGCCTCTATCTCTTCTTGCTTGAGGCCCATCTTCTTCATGGCCATGCGCATCTGCCGAGGGTCGACCCCGCCCATTCCAGGAAACATCTTCGCTCTTAAGACCTCTTGTTTATCCTAAAAACCCGCTTTGCGTGTGAAGAAATACAACTACGAGGATGACGATGATCACTAGGATGACTACGTGCGCTGGCTTAAGCTCGATCTTGCTCTTGTAGTCGTCGAAGTACCTTGTTATCCCTGCGCCGCTCGAGGGCATCTGGATCTTGTCGTTCTTTGACATGTTGTTTTCTAGTGGGCCTGTGTGGTTTAAAAAGATTACTGAACTTGTTTTTTTGATGCCCATTTAGTTTTAGAGTATTAAAACTCCTAGGAAAATCAAAACATTTATATACTTGGTGTGCGTTATAGAGAATACAACTGATGCGAACGGGTCAAACGCATCGGAGGTGCGCGGATGATAGACCCTGAATTGTACAGGGTTCTGATAACCGCACTTGCACAAGAAGTGGTCAGAGCCCTCGTCAAAAAAGGAATTGGCGGCTTAGGCCACAAGAAGAAAAAGAGAAAAGGAAAGAAGAAGGCCTAAGATACGCAAAGAAAAAGACGACAACAAGCACCGAAAAGAAGAACAGGAGACCGAATAACATGCCTGAAGACAAGAAGAACTGGAGCGGGAAGGCGGACGAGCACTTCGCCAGGTCAATAACACGGAAGATGACACTAGACCTCTTCAGGGCAGGGGCGGATCCCAGGAACTATCACATCCTGCACATGCTCCCGACCACGATGGCCTGCGTCATGAAAGAGCTAAGCCTCTCGAAGATGCCTGCCAACAGGAGGATAAACGACCTGGAGAAAGTAGGGCTTGTAAAGAGAGCAAGGTATAGAGGAGAGATACATCCGACACCCCTGACGAAATCCTTCAAAGGAATAATCTCAGACATACAAGAAGACGTGATGAAAGAAATCCCGAAGATGCTCTAGAAACACCAGCCCACAACAAACCAAAGCTCAAAAATATGATTTTCTATCTTTTCCTAACAACCCTTCTTTTCTTGACCCGAACAGCTGTATTCTTGCCAAACACCTTCTCCTCAATCCTCTTCAGGCGATCGTTCATCTCAAGGAGCAAGTCCCATTCCTTCTGGTCCAGGATTAGGTCCAAACGATCCTGCTTGAAGTCAAGGATCTCCTTCTCGATGTTGATCTCCTCCTGCTTGCGGTCCTTCAAGGCCTGACGGTTCTGGCTCATCATTATGACAGGCGCCTGGATGGACGCGATACACGACAATATAAGGTTCAAGAGGATGAATGGGAACGGATCATAGCCTTGGTTCATGAGCCAATAGCCGTTGATGCTTATCCAGATGAATATGAAGACTCCGAAGATGATGATGAAAGTCCAGGAGCCGCCGAAAGACGCCACCTTGTCGGCCAGCCTCTCGCCGAAGCCGAGGTGCTTGTCCTCGAAGATGAACTTCTTCTTGTCAAAGATGAATCCTTGCGCAGAGAGCTTGGACTCAAGATCAGAGTGCAAGCTCTCGATCGTAAGCTCCTCCCGGTTGATGTTACTATCAGTCTGGGAACTCTTATCATCCAAAGAAACGAAATTAGGCTCCACCTCTTTACCCTCACCCATGAAGAGCCTTCACGCATAATCCTGTTTAAATAGTTTTTAGTTTTAGAAAAAAACCAGCTTACAATCCAGAAAAAAAGGTTTTCTGAGGACTTAGAGAACAATATCCGACCTTAAAATATTTAAATAAGAACATTCATGAGCATGACCTGATGGCAGCAGTGAGGTGCACTTGGTATGAGATCGTGCAAGCCCTGATACTTATCTTCACGATGCTCCTGATGCTCTCAAAATACTATGAGTTCCTAGGAGACCTTTCATTCATCTACGAGACTCAGGTGTCCCTGATATGCGTCGCGGTAGGAGTCTTCTCAGTGCTTCACGGTCTTTACATGATGTTCAAAAGCTTCTCGGAGACACTTTAAAATGAACGCGCGGGAATTCATCGAGTCAATAATCGTGATCGCGTGCGGCATCCTGCTGCTATCGCCTGCCTTCAACACGTTCCTCGAGATACCGATAATCAGCCTGATAGAAGAGGTGCCGGACGTGATCATAGGCCACCTCGCCTTCGGCCTGGTGCCGATAATAATACTCTACATAATAAACATGTTCAGGTATGCTGAGAACTAAGACTTCTAGGGAAAAAATTGCCGGGTTGGCCAGCTATAAGCCGCCTTATATCGACCCTCCCATCTTCAAATCAAATCCTTTAAATATGAGACTGTCTTACTACTCCTCATGCAGCTAAAGAACATCACCTATCTGGAAGCAGAGGCCTATCTGAAAAAGGACAACCTCATAATAATACCTCTAGGAAGCATAGAACAACACGGTCCGGGTCTTCCTCTGGGAACAGACACCTTGCTGGCCGAACTAATCGCGAATAAGCTAGGAGAGAGATACGATGTTCTGGTGGCACCCACGATCACCCCCGGAATCTCCCTGGTTCCTCATATGAATTTCAAAGGGACTGTTTCATATGAGGCTGAAACGTATACGCGTATGATTTGGGAATTCATCCTGTCCTTGCATGAACATGGTTTCAGGAGATTCTTCCTTGTGAATGGTCATGGAGGAAATGATGGCGCGATAAAGAACGCCATGACAAAGGCCTGCTATGAGCTAAAAGAAGTGGTGTATTTCACCCAGAACTGGTGGCGGATCGAGAGCGTCGCCAACAGGATAAAAGATGAACTAGGCCATCCCCCAGGTCATGCTTGCGCTTCAGAGGCGAGTCTCATGATGGTTTCAGGAGATGCACTGGTGAAAAAAGAATTATTGACGAAAGAGTTCTCTGAGACCCCTTTCCAGGTAAGCAACGACATCTCTTCGAGATACAAGACCAAGACTGGCGTAATCGACGCTGATCAGACAAAAGCCAGTCTGGAGTTCGGAAAGGAACTCTTCGAACTAATCATGAAAGAGTACGGCAAAAAGCTCTTGGAGATGAAAAGATTCTAGTCAATTGCGCGACTCACCCTCCAGCATGAAGGATCCGAGGCCACCATCCTTCTCTTCAAGCCATGGCCTTGTCTCTTCATTTCTTGGAATGCAGTACCGCGGCATCCCGCATAACAAGATCCATCTGCCAGATATGCGCACTCCTTGCAATCCCCCTCCACAAGGTCCTTGAGGTTTCTTATGATTCTCAATTCTTCAGATCCTTCCAAAATGCCTTTTAACGTGTCCCCTCTCTTCAAGTCGCCAAGTATAAGCTCTATTCCCGGACAGGGAGTCACCTTTCCGTCGGCCTTAATGTTAAGTCTTACAAGATTCTGATAGCAGGTCCCGGCTATGTAAGGCGGCTTTGGAACCCATCCTTCATATCCCTCTCGTAGATCCTCCTCTAATATGCGGTTAAATAATCTCTCAAGCTCTGCTCTTGTCGTCTGCATCCCTGGCTGGCAACCACCTTGTTCCTTCAAGACTTCAATATGAGCATAGATATTTTTTTCCCTCAGCTGTCTTACGAGTCTTGGCAAATGGGCGATGTTCTGTTTCGTGATCACGCTTTCGACACCGAGCCTAGTCTTTTCCACGCCTTCTTCAATCATTGGCCGGGCGAAACCCGCCTCGACCAATCTCATCAATCTATCCATTATAACATCATATGTCTGGGGCTCTTTTCCTGACATGAATGCCTGGATTGCTCTATATTCACCATACTGCGCTTCTGATTTGTCTGATATCGGCACGTTAAGTTTCATCAAGACGCAGGTCTCGAGGTCCATCAGTCTCCAGATTCTTTGTTCGTTGAGCAGAATCCCGTTTGTGACAAGCAACGTGTTGAGATACAGATCCTGGCAATGTTCCAAGACCTTCCACAGGTCTTTTGAAGTCGTAGGTTCAAAAGTGCCGTTTACAGTTACTGCTGTAACCCCCAATCTCTTTCCTTCCGAAATCCATTCCTTAATCTGTTCGACAGGCACATTGTCATCCCTGCTGTTCTCTGGTTCTGCATAGCAGTAAGGGCAGTTCCAATTGCATCTAGGAGTATCCAATTGGATTCCCAGACGTAAAATGCGATTCTCTCCGGCGGCAACGAAATGCTCTTCTGATCTGCTGCAGAACCCTTTGAATTTAGGGATTTTTCTCGGTTTCATTTCAATCTGACCTTGATGTTGGTTATCGCATCCAAAAATGCAGTTTCAGTCTCTCGGTAAGGAGAAGATTCTCCTGATTTGGTTTCCCAATCCGTTTGATTCAAGACATCCTGCGAAGGATCCTGGATGATGAAATCCCCTATCGCCCTGCAAGCTTCAGGAGGTATGGCTACTCTCGCCCCGTTCCTATCATATATCCTCACCCCTCCGCATCTCTCTCCTAGCGTGAGAATGTTGTCTAATCCTAATATCCCTTCCATGATTCCTTCTTTTTCTGGCCAGATATTTCCCATGATCATAGGCATCCTGAAGAGCACGTTCTCCTTTGACTCTATCCTGCAGGCCTGATCGGCCATGGCCCGGATAGAGTTGAATCCTGTCGCTTGATATATCGCTGGCTGCATATATGCCCCTCCAATTCGCATGGCCGTCTCTATCACTCGGGCCCTATAAAAGACGCCTTCATACTCTGCGTCAGCATGCTCTCTTGTCGTCTCTTCTATCCTGAACTCGGTGTGTGAGCATCCCGATCGCATTCCTAAAGCACGATTGATCAGGTTCACTCTTTCAACGAGAACCTTTTTCATTCCAGAAGGTATCCTTGAATGCATCCTCCAAAGGTATTCTTCACAATTGACCACGCCTTTTTCCGGCAGCATCTTATCAGTCATGGAGTATGCCTTGGTACGGTCTCCTTCTATGAAACCTTCCACGCTCATCTCGAAGACCGGAAACCTTTTTCCTAGGACATCGTCATACGGGAGTCTGGTCCCTCCAAGCAACTCTTCCATGAGAAGATAGTATCCGCTCCCTTCTTTTCCGAACATCTCCTGGAAAAGAGGATCTTTTGCAGTTCTCTCTTTGCTTCCTTCGAAATACTCTTCCCAAACCTCTTGGAGTTGTGTCGGACCTGTTATCTTCCTGCAATATGCGCTGCCCCCGATGCAGGGCGGCTTCAGGAAGAGGGTCCAATCAAATTCTTTTTTCGCTATCGTCATCGCTTCTTCCAGGCTATGGACTGCAATCGATTTCGGTGAAGGAATTCCTTTTTCAGCGAAAAGCTTTCTCATCCAATGCTTGTTCCTGCCGAATCTTGTCGCGGCCGCGTCATTCCCTTCAATGTTCAGGCTCTCTTGTGCATCTGCAAGCAGGGTCACCGCCCCTTCTGATAGCGTTATTAGGCCGTCAAGCCCGGATTTGTCTCTGTATTTCCTTAGTTCTTCTATAATCCCAGTTACATTTCCATAATGGCTGACCAGAACATCATCCCCAAATCTCTTCAGAAAAGGCGCGTTCTCGTTAGATATTATTAACACGTGGAAATCACTTCTTAGATTTCCGACAAGGAAAAGATTTCCGACCCTCGTCGGGTTGTGCCAGTAGAAAACTCCCAATCTTGGTTTTTCCATGAATTCGAGAGTACATGATTATTTATAATCATTCTCACTCCAGAATCGTAAATTAAATGATTGCCGGGTTGGCCAGCTATAAGCCGCCTTATGTCGACCCTGACGAGACTTGCTCATCAGCGGGTCGTGCCTGTCATTCTACTAAGCGCCTGTAAATCAGGCTTGCACCTGTGAGGACTCGCCGTTTAAACCCCTCCTATCATTCGCCGATCGAGTCGTTAGCTCGCCTTCAGTTGCCTGATGGCTTCGGACACGAAGTGAAGCAAGTTCACTCGCGTTGGAAGTATGCACTTCCAAACTCTCATTTCTCATGATGGGCGGTATCGTTTCTGAGCCGTATGCCCGCGGATCTCCCGCGCCTCATTTCACTGAGGTCACTCGTTTTAGTGGTGGGCGGACTTTCCTAAGCAAGAAACCACAAGAAGCACCCGTTTAAAAGCGCACCCTTGAAAGGCCTTACCTGCAGACAAGCCACTGACCTACCTGGCAAGGCTTGTGGGAGGGCTTTTCATTTAAAAAGCAATCGGTATTTCAAGGGTTGTTTTTGACTACTTCGCTGATCTCCTCATCGAACTCCTTGTATACGTGGCCTGAGTGGCTGATCGTGGTCAGGCTTCCGACGTCGGCTCCAAGGCTCCTTGCCACTTGCTTCTGGATGAGGCTTAGCTGGTAGATGTTAGCCGGCCAGCCTATGAACATCTCGTTGCTCCGAAGGATCGCTGTCAAGGTGAGCTTTCCTTCCATTATCTTGAAATGCATGCTTATCAGGCAAGGGCTCTCCTTGTTCGAGAGCTTTGAGTCGATCAACGGGTGGTACAGGACTATGAGCGCCCTTCTCGTGTTAGGGTTCTTCTGGAGCAAGGGGATTATGTATTCCTCGACCTGGTCCTTTGAGCCTGCCACGTTGAAGATCCTCGCGCCATAAGTGTACTGGTAAGTCGTCGAGGCGTCTTTCCTTGAGATCACGTCCTCCAGCTCGTCAAGCTCAGGATAAGACCACTCTTTAAAGCCTCTCAAGACCTCTATAGGCCTTGTTATGCCTTCAGAAGGATCCCTTATCGTGATCATGAGGTTTAGGATCTCCTTCGTCTCCTGACCATCGTTCTCGACGGCCATGCCTTGCTTGGATATCCTCTTCAAGGCCTCGATCCACGCCTCCTTTGCATTGTCCTTAATGATTTCCATGAATCATCATCCCTCCATGAAGCTAGTGAGCTTGGTCTCTCCCTTAGTCTCCTTGAAGTCATATGTTATGAGCGGCAGGCTGGTCGTGCTCATAAGATAGGCTATCTCCCTGACGAGGTCCTCTGGCCTGTAGTCGCCCTTCCTGAAGAACCTTGTGCGATCCCCGCCTTCGAAGACCTTTGACAATTGCTCCTTTTGCATTATGAACTCCCTGATCTCTGGCGTGTCTAACTCCCCGCTCCTCCTGATCGTGGTCTTCAGGTAGTTCCTAGTGGATAACTGGCTGCTGAACTTGTTGAAGACGCTTGAGAGGACCGCGTCGAATCCGATCGGCAGGCCGCACGCGTTGTATATCATCCTCTCAGTCCTGCAGAAATCCTTAAGCTCTGCCTGGCAGCTTGCCAAGAGGCCTGGAAGGTTCTCCTGCCTCTTATCCTTCAAGTCGTAGTTCCACAAGCGTATGTAACTCTTCTGATGCGCAAAGAACCTTTTGGTGTGGTGCTTGTTGAGGTCGTTTAGCCTCTTGAAGTACTCGCTAGACCTCCTAGTCTGGCTCGTGCTCACGCGAAGGAGGGTCTTTGCGACCTTCAAGAAGAGCTCTCTTACATCCTTGGTCGTCGGGCTTTCAGAGTAGAGCCTGCTGACGTCTATCGCGATACTCATGCTGGCGACTGCGAGGCCTATGGTCTTTCCAAGGCAGTCCTTCTCATAATCCTTCCATTCGTCGTTCCTTACGGTGTATGGGCCTGCTTTTCCTATCACGAACGGCGCCTCGTGGCTGCTCGTATTCTGGAAGTTGATCTTGATCTCTTCTTTCAGGAAATGGCTTGCGACCTTCCTGAAGAGCTCCTGGCGTTCCTTCAAGTCCTTGCTGTCTCCCTTGAAGATGATGTTTACGTTCTTGGGCCTCATCCTCGCGTAGCTTCCCAGGAATGAAGCCATCTTCTCCTCGTCCCGGATGGCTTTAAGGCTTATTATGAGCGTGAGCATCCGGTCGTGGTCTCTTGTGTCCAGGTCCATCTTGCGAAGCACGTCCTCGTTGTTCTCAATGCTGTTCCTCTCAATCATGCGCTCGAAGCCGTAGAGTCCTATGCAGTCGTTCACTTCTGAGAAGCAGTTGTAGACTTGGCTGTAGAAGCTGCTCATCCCGCCCTCGTTCCTGCACTCGAGGATTATGCAGCCCAGCTTGTTCACCCAGTTCTCAGGGTCGAACTTGTGCACGATCCCTTTCTTCTCGTACTCCTCGATCAGGCTTGTCGAGACTGCCTGCTTGCTTATCACTATCTGCCTGTGTCTCTTTGATATGACTAGCTCTCCTTCGTCTATCATGAGCGAGTAGTACTTCTCCCCCCTGCCCTTGACTGAGCTTATCTTGAGGATCCTTTCCTTTACCAGATTGTTTATGTGGTAGAGCGTGTTTCGGTGGAGCTGTCCCTTCGCGATCTTGGCCTTGCTGCTTTTCTGGCGCTCGTCGCTCTCCAAGTCTGGCAGTATCTTCGCGTATTCTTCCAGGTGGGCTTCTCTCACGAGCTCTGTCGTGGAGATCTCCCTATGGGGTTCTCTCTTGAACTTGTTTAGAATCCTCTGTTCTGTCGTGTGCATTGCATATCCCCCAAAAAAAGCAATGTATTTACTATTTGGTAGTATGTTTTTCTTTATAAATATTCCTTTGTTTCAGGGATGTTTCAGCGAAAAATGATATTTTCAACAACCGAACAAGGCCAGGTTCAGGAAAATGATTGTTTTCTGGCTAGATTAACGCTCGTCTAATCGGAAAAACAAGACAGCAAGGGATTCGCTTCAGCAAAAACCTGAAACAGTCAGGTTTTAGTCCCAAGGAAAGTATAAATGAAACAACGACAATACCAATAAGACATCCGGAAAGGAACAGAGGTGCAAAGCCATGAAAAGATCAGACCAAGTATTCTTAACACACCTAAGACAGAACGCGAGAGCAACACTGACAAGCATAAGCAAGAAGACCAAGATACCCATAAGCACGCTATACGACAAGCTTAGGATGCACGAAGGAAACCTCATCCTCAAACACACGACCCTCCTGGACTTCTCAAAACTAGGATACAACTGCAGAGCAAACATACTCCTGCGCACAAGCAGGGAGACTAGGGACAAGCTCTGCAGCTACCTAAAAGCCCACACCTCAATAAACAATCTCTTCAAGATCAACAACGGCTACGACTACATGGCAGAAGGAATATTCGAAAACGTCAAGCACATGGAAGACTTCATGGAAGAACTAGAACGCGCGTTCAAGCTAGAAGACAAGAAAGCCCACTACATAATAGACGACCTGAAAAGAGAAGACTTCCTGCTAGGGAACGTATGAGCATTCCCGCAAATTCTTTGTTTCTTCTTCCGAAAAACTTATATATACGATTTATTTTAACATTAAAATATCTTTTAGGTGATTGGATCTTGGAACTAGCAATAACAAGGATGTCAGCAAACGGCCAGATAGTGATACCAGCAGAGGTAAGAAAGATCATAGGCGCGAAAGCCTCAACCAAGTTCATGGTGATGAACGAAGGAAAAGACCTCTACCTAAAACAGATGGACGAGCAAAGGATGAAAGAAGAATTGACCTTCATGAAACGCCTTAAACGTGCAGAGAATGACGTCAAGAACGGCCGAGTCACTGTAGTAGATACCAAGATGAGTTTTAAGGAATTCGACGACATAATGATGGGCCGGAAGAAATCACCCATAAAAAAATGATTTTTCCGAGTTCTTCTCGTGAGATTATTTAAGACACCTGCCAATCTGTTCTCTGATGGAAGTAATCTTGACAGACCAGTTTAAGAAAGTGTATTCCAAGATAAAGAATGATGCCATAAAAGAAAAGATATGGAAGCAGGTAAGAAAGCTAGAGTTCATGCCGGAAGCAGGAAAACCCCTCTCAGGAAAGCTCAAAGGAAGAAGAAGCGTGAGAATCGCGCCATTCAGGATAATCTACCATTTAGAAGAAGACAAGATAATCATAGAAGACTTCGACCATCGCAAGATAGTATACGAGAAAGAAAGCTGATTCTCTCTCCCGCCCACAGTAACATTTAAATATGAAAGAACCAAAAAGCAGGATAATCAATTCAATTACACTGTTTTTTGAGGTGAAATCCATGAACAAGAAAGGAGAAAGCATATCTATGAGCGTCATCATCATCGCAGCCATCGCGCTGCTCGTACTGGTAGTCCTAGCAGTGTTGGTCCTCAGATCAGGCACCAGCGTAGGCCAAGGAACCGGCTGCGCGGGCGTAGGCGGCAGATGCGCGGACAGCAGCGAAGACTGCCAAGAAAACGAGAAGATGGACGTGACCAAGAGCGGACCGCTCGCCAAGTCAGCTGGCTGCAGGGAAGGACAAGTCTGCTGCGTACAAGTCATGAGAGACATAAGCGACGAGTACGAATAAGCGAAGAACGCCACGAAACTCCTTCAAGAAACTCTTTTTCAAGATCTCAAATCTAGAAGTGCGAGGATGAGGATGAGAAGCAAAAAGGGGATGGACGCGCTGCAGATGATAGGAGCAGCGGTCATAATGATCGCCATATTGCTGATAACGATATACCTCGTAATGAAGGTCCCCGGCTGGGTGGGCGCGGCCTCCAAATGCGAGCCGGACGGCATATGCACTTCTGAAGGAGCCTGCCCATCTGACCACTACCGAAGATACGGCGCGGAGTGCAGCCCGAAGACCGACATCTGCTGCGTGTCGGATACGAAAGACAAGGTAGCCGAGCTGAGGTTCAACACAGCTCAGAGGAAAGCCATAGCAGAACCGATATTCGTGACGATAGGAAAAGATTCGACCAAAGTCACCGCTCTCAACTTCAAGGAAGGAGAGAAATATGATATACACGTCGCTGTCAACAAGAACCTGCCTGAAGACGCCTTCGGACCAGTCCTGATATATCTCAAGAACTCCAAGAGGATTGGCGAGACTTACGTGTTCAAAGTCCAAGGGGAAGGGACTGGCAGTATAGCCCTAGTCGCTGATGGCAATGATATCAGCATAATAAGCTCTGCATTCGAGAACAAGAAGCCATTGGATGGACCGACGCAAGACCTGAAATACGAAGCCAGCCTGGCAGACTCCTATAACAAATACACTATGAAAGTCATAATTCTGGACAAGATGAAGATGATATGCAAGTCCCTGGTCAACGACGAGGAGAAATGGCTGAACTGCCTGCGAGGGAAAGACACGCAGTTCCCCCCGACGACCCCGCTGACCCACGACATAAACGAGATCAAGAGCTACGCAACGGATCCCGGATTCCAGGTGGCGGCCAGGAACTACGCCTTGAACGTGCAGAGGATACTCGACATCCAGGGAGTCGGCTCCAACTGGGCGCTTGACGACACTATAACGATAACCTCGACCGACCCTGAGTTCGGAGACGTCCAGCTGAGCCTCGTGAACGGCCAGGAACTGACCACGCCAGGCTTTGACGCGGTAGTAGAGCAATGCACTAGCGAATCCCAATCATCAAAGTTCATAGAAAAGGTCAGGAACGTGGTCGGCACGACCATAGAGTCAAGCGGCCTGCCCTTGGACTTTAACATAGGAGGCTTCAGGATACCGACCTCGACCACGCCCAGGATGAAGTATTACGTAGATGAGAAGAAGGTGACCATGGCCAAGGGCAAGGCAGACGTCAAGATAGACTACGCTGTGATGTACGACATGTACACGGGGAAGCACCAACCCACGATCCTAGCAGGGGAGAGCGCGTTCCTGTGCGTAAAGGCGAAGACAAAAGATAACAAGGTAGCATACGCGGTCTCAGACGCGCCATTGAAGATAGACGTGCTGGAACCTGGCGTGACGAACGATGACGTCCATGTCATCCCAGCAGAGCCGGTCCAGGCAGGCCTTGACACTTACTGGAGCAGGTATCCAAGCTACCAAGGCAAGTCGCCGATATACCTGGACTACACCAGGGTCTACGTCACCTGCCAGGACTACGGCCAGAGCGGCTGCGCGTCATACGACTACTACCTCAAGACAGGCAACTTCATCAACGTGAACGTGAACACCAACAGCACAGGAGAAGCCCTGACAGGGATAGGGATACAGTTCGCGCTGAACAGCCTGATGCAATACTTCGCCTCAAAGACGGCAGAGACGACCATCTGCCCATCGATCTACACGAACGAGTACCGCCCAAACAGCAACCCTGACATAAGGATAAAGGTCGAAGGGCAAGGGATAATCTGCATCAGGGTGAAAGACAAGGTCGGCAACATGAAACTCATCTGGGGGCCGGTCTACACTCCGGCAGAAGTGATACAAAGGACGATCCAGCAAGAAGCAGACAGGGCAGCAGCGGCAGCAGAAGCAGCACTGAATCAACCAACGACCAGCTAGACAAAACACGGGCGAAATCCAAATCAGGTTCTAAGAGACGAAACAAGACGCGAAGCGAACTGAAAACGAAAAGTTATTAAAGTTCTAAGAGAGAAAAAAGAGGCATGAATAAGAAGGCCATAACCATCCAGACTGCTGTGAGCCTGACTCTTATTGCGGCCGTCATAATCTTTGGCTTGTTGTTATTCGGTAAACTGTTCTTCGGAGGCGGCTGATCTTGAAAAGCAAGAAAGGCGTGGATGCAATATACTCTAACATCGCAATCGTCATAGCCTTGGCTGCCGTGGCAGTGGTCCTCCTGCTCTGGGTCGGCAAGGTTTATGCAGGGACTGACGACACCAAGGACAGGCTCGCCTGCCGTTCCACTGTCAGCGCCCAGGCAGTGACCTTGAATCCCATCAAGGACTTAGTCGATCCTGACTGCCCGACCTACAACATAAAGTTCTACAACAACCGGGTCGAGAAGAACACCAAGGCCATCAACGTGTACGACATAAGGTCAGGCACGGTCACCAAGAAGTTCGACGGCTTGTCAGACGACATAGTCAACAGGGTGCTTGCAGAGGAGCTCAGGCTTTGTTGGTGGCAGTTCCTAGAGGGCAAGAAGAGCATATGGTCTATATCCTTCTTCTTCAGGAACGACGGCCAGACCTGCTACATATGCGACGAGGTCTTGTTCGATGAGTCGGTCAACAACCAGCTCTCCTTCAAGAAGTTCCTGGAATTCACCCAGAAGACGAAGATATCTAACTCAGACCAGACTTATTACCAGTACTTCGCAGAGCAGCAGAGGCTCTACGACCAATCAGTATATGGAACTAACCCGAAAGTCGTTTGGGACAAGTTCGCTGACGGGAGGGTCAAGAAGTTCATAGGGATAGACTTCCTGGAGAAAGACCGCCCGCCGATAACAAAGGACGTCGTGTTCAACAAGAACGAGGTCTACTTCGTGGTCTTCATGAGGGAAGGCGAGGCCATGGAGAAATACTTCCGAGGCGAAGGAAAGAACGCACCCCCTGACGAGGTCAAGGAGACATACTTCTCATACGTTCTCTCGTCAAAGGAGCTCATGGAGCAATGCACCTCCAAGAAGAGAGGAGTAAATAAATGAAGAAAGGAATCATGTACGGGACGCTTGTCACTGTCGTGCTTGTAGTGGCTGCCTTGATCGTGCTCATAATATTCCTCGTTAACACCAACAAGTCGATAGCGAATTCTCTAGAAGATGAAGAGTGTGCATCTAGCATAGTGTCGCACTCGACGTTGTTGAGGGTGTCTGGCGGCTCTAACGCGCCTAACATACTCTGCCCGACAAAGTATCCTGTCGCGAGCGCCTCAAGTCCTGAAGAAGTCAAGAAGGCGTTTGCAGAGGCCTTGAGGGTGTGCTGGGGGACTTGGGGCCGGGGAGAACTTCAGCTCTTCGAGCGGGAAGGGCGATACTGCCACGTCTGCTCAGTCATAGAATTCAGGAACAAGAGGATAAAGGCTGACGACTTTTCCAAGTACTTGTCAGAGAACATAATTCCTGCTTCTGCAGGCAAGGAGCCAGAGACCTACGCTCGCTACCTCAAATACTTCTCGACAGACGCCCCCCAGGACGAGGTGAAGAAAGCAATAGAAGACCTTCGTGGAGAAGGAAACCTGGACAGCTCAAAGAGGTACGCTGTGATGTTCTTCTACGCCAAGGGAGAGGACAACATCGAGACCTTCCTAAGAGCGATAAGCACGGTCGACAACAAGCCGGTCGGAGGAGCAGTGGCCGGCGGAGTCCTTGGGGGAGCCGCTGCGGTCGGAGGGACGTTCCTCCTAGTATCAAACCCTGCAGGATGGACTGTGCTTGCCGTGGGAGCGGTCGGCATCGCCGCAGGAGCAGTAGTCGGAGGAGTCTCTGCGTGGGCGGATGCCAACGACCCCGAGTACATGGCCATGACGATGATAACAGAGTATGATTCGGAAAAGTTAAAAAGGATGGGCTGCACAGAAGTCCCTATATTGCAGGACCGGCAGAAGGAGTCCTTAGGATGAGGTGGCTTTGAGATGATCAGGATCGGGAAGAAGGGCTGGAGCGATGCCATGACGATCGCCTTGATCGTAGCGTTCATAATAATCGTCTTGATAATAATAGGCCGGGGTGGGCTGTCGATGGGATCGTCCTGGGGCAGCGTACCGACAGGGCCTTGAATTGAGGTTTATGATGATCTCCCGAAAGAAAGCGTTCGAAATGGACATAAAGATCCTGGTGATAGGATTGGCAGTCGTGATAGTCGTGCTTATGTTCGCTCCTAAGAACCTCTTCGGAGGAGCAGGTGCGATCTTCGGCATGGGAGAGAATGCGGTGAACAAGGCAGTCGGAGGATTCGAAGGCCTCGACATCACCAAGTACTACGACGGCATAACAGAGAACATAGTGACTAGCGTCGAGGCAGTCCCTGCGCATCCTGCCTTGTCAGGAGAGTGCAAGATATCGCAAGAAGAGCAAGATGCTTTCCAGCAATACTTAGAGTACGTGAAGAAGGGGATTGTAGAGAGCGAGATGAGAAGAACCCTTCAAGGCACAGGATTCATCCCTGAAGCCCTCCTCGCAGCCGTTCTCACGACAGAATCCCGTTGGAACCCAAAAGCCGTAGGACCTTGCGGCGACGGAGGCATAGCCCAGTTCCAATGGAAGACTGCAAGAGACATGGGGTTAGAGTTCAACTACGAGAAGTACGGCACCCACCCATGCGTCATAGGAGGAAAGACACTCCAATGCTCTGGGTGCAGCAAGTGCAACCCGAGCTACGCCTCAGTGTGCGAACTTGCAAACGATCCAAGATACAAGCCTGAACTAGCAATACCAGCCGCTGCCAAGTACTTGAATCAGGTGCTCTCAACTTGCAAAGGAGTCGTCCCTCGAGAAAAGTTCGTAGCGATAGGGGTTAGCGCCTACAACCAGGGCCCCAACGGCGGCAAGTGCGACAAGATAAATACGAATTACATAAAGCTCGTCGTGGACCATTATTATCCTCAATGGCACGCATGCCTCAAGGCGAAAGGATACGTCGAGGCATAAGATTTAAATAATCGGGAAGGAAAGGTTTTCATGATGAACAAGAAGGGAATGACTGACGAGCTGAAAAAAGTGCTTCTGATGCTCGCAATCGTCGCGATAATCCTCGGAGTCATACTTACCAGGTATTTCTTGGAGCCCTCAAAAGACCTTGGAGAGCTCTTGACCTGCAAAGGCACGCCTGTAGGAGATGGCAAGTGCGAAGAGACGAGGTCAGCCTGCACAGCCAGGGGAGGGACTGCATTCTCAGGATTCGGATGCAAGACCCTGACGCCATACTGCTGCGTGACCACCTCAAGCTCGGCTGATGAAGCCTGGATGGAAGTCGAAGGCGGAGGATTCAACGACTGCACCTGGAACCCGCCTACCTGGACTAACCCCCAGAAGTGCCAGGTATCGGCTGTCGCTGCAAGGCTCATGACGCAGCCCAAGATAGGCCACAAGCCGCAGGTCAGGTGCTACTCGAACAGGATCGGAGTCGCGTGCTTCAACACGCCAACCATAACCTTGGGAGGTGTGCCTGTAAACCTAGACTGCAAGCTGGACTCGAGCAAAGGGAAGCAAGCCATGGACGATGAATACACGATATTCAACTGCGACAAGCCCTTCGCCGACAAGGGAAAATACGAGATAACCTGCACGCTCAACAAGGACAACTGCGCAATCGCGAGCGGCCGAGACTCAGCGAGGTCAGGCCCGATAGACGTCGTAAACTAAGCGATAATATTCTCAAGGAGTAAACGGATGAAACAAAAGAAAGGCTTGTTCGGAGACGTAAAAGCGCTGCTGATACTCCTAGTCCTCCTCTCGATACTGGCCTTCGTAGTGTACAACCAGATAGCAAAGCCTCTTCGGGACACAGAGAAACTCCAGACCTGCAAAGGAACACTAGTGGGTGACGGCAACTGCGTCGCGAGCGAATCCGAGTGCGAAGGAGGAGTCACGATCCCAGGCTGGTGCGAAGACCCCTACCCTGTCTGCTGCATACAAAACGACGTCGCAGTGAACACGTACGAAGGCGAAATAGACTATGCAGGGGAAGAAGGCTGCACTCCTGACAAGAAAGTGAAAGTCGACGAGGTGAGGATAACCCTTCCAGCGGACACAGGGGATGAGAACATCAAGATCTACTGCTCGACCGACAAGGAGATACCTTAGGAGTGCTACTGGCCGCCAAGGCTCATGAAGATAGACACCCTCAGCAGGGTAAGGCCTGACTTCTGCACTCCAAAAGTGCTCTTAAGAGATAATGAGAAGCACACCCAAGGATTCGTGTGCCCTGCCACGCTGACAAAAGGAGACTACCAAGCCCGATGCGAGATAAGAAGCGAGTGCTGCCCATCAGACTCTGGAAACGCTAACACCTTCACCATCAGGTGAATCGAAAAGATTTTTAAACCTTTGAATTCTAGAGGATTATTCTATGAATAGGAAGGGCGACTTGCAGCTCATGCTAAGCGAGAACATCGGCTTGATAGTCGCGATATTGTTCTTATTGCTGTTTTTGACGTTGTTCTTCAGGAGCTGCAGCCAAGGTCAGAAGATAGACGAGCTGAAAAGCTTCAACGCGCTAGCAGACGAGATAGAACTGCTGGCTGCTCGGGACACTGAGTTCGAGTATACGAAACAGTTGCTGGTGCTAGGAGACGACTACCGGATTGAAGGCTATTCTTCTCATGATACGTACAAGAAAGAGTCTTGTGATGATAAGAGCAAGGCGTGCATGTGCCTGGTGAAGAGATCTACTAATGCTGAAGTCGAATGTCGCACAATAGACTCGACAAAGACAGTCCTTCTCCTGACTGGTTCCAGGATAGGCGAATCAAAACAGACCCCTACTTATCCTCCATCTACACCTCCTTTAATATATCGTAATTTGGATGTAAAAGGAGTGCCTAGGGATCATACAAACCCAGATTTGAGCTTGCCTGCAGTTAGCCTGTCTTCTGGAGGATTATTCTACGTCGAGAAGTTTGTCTCCTCGTCCCAAGTGATCATCATGGTGTCGCAGATAAGCGACGAGATCGGCCTGCGGGATGGAGAGATCGATTTGAGAATAAATGCGCTTTCCAGATGCCCTGATGAAGGCTCAGCCGAGCAGTGCAAGGGCGCGCTTAGGAATTCCAAGGTCTCTGGGGGCTTTTGCGACTACTCTTATAGCCGCTGCCTGCTCCTGCAAATCCCTGACTGCGAGGAGAACAAGGTCTCGCAAAGGGAGTGTTTGTGTGGGGACGTCAAGATGGAGCCTGGATTCATGTGCATAAAAGACGACGCTGGAAAGAATAAGATAGTCTACGTCGACTGCAGGAAAGTGAATGAATGCATGGACTACTGCAAACTA
>JAFGGS010000004.1 GCA_016930415.1 Candidatus Woesearchaeota archaeon
AAACACAGTTCCAGCTCTCCCACCCTCCAACCCTCATTAAGCAGGTGCTATATTTAAATTTTACTAGTATTGGCTGTCTTGAAGGGGTTAAAACCTGTTTTAAGGCTTAAAAGAAGAAAATATATAACTTCGGAAGTTCATGGTGTCTATAAATTTATGAGAGGTGGTTCACATGACCATAACAGTTTATTCGACACCGACTTGCCCTTATTGCCACATGCTTAAGGATCATCTTAAGAAGAAGGGAGTGAAGTTCCAGGACGTTGACGTCTCTAAGGATCACGAGGCGGCTCATCGGATGATTTCCAAGAGCGGCCAGATGGGCGTCCCGCAGACTGAGATAAATGGCAAGATCATCATCGGATTCGATCAGGAAGCGATTGATGATGAGATCAAGGCGATGGCTTCAAAGGCCAGCGCTTAAAGTCTTTTTTCCCACTATCAGAATAGATCGATCTGAGGTATAGGTCTTTTAGATGATTGACAAGAAGGCTTTTTTCAGGTTCAGTTACGGCGTCTATCTAGTCGGCTCGGGCTTTGGCGGGAAGATGAACGTGATGACGGCGAACGCTGTCTTCCAGGTGACTTCCAAGGAGCCTAAGGTCGTCGTGAGCGTGAACAAGGAGAACCTGACTCACGAGTTCATTGATAAGGGCGGCTGGTTTAGCGCTTCGGTGCTCCGCAAGGATGCGCCTGTGGATTTCATCCAGGGATTCGGTTTTAGGTCTGGAAGAAGGATTGATAAGCTAAGAATAGGCACAAGGCATGAGGTGAGGGAAGGAGTGCCTGTCGTCTTGGATCACTGCGCGGCTTACGTCGTCGCTAAGGTCATCAATCAGGTCGATATAGGTACGCACACCTTATTCATAGGCCTTGTCCAGGAAGCTCGGCTTCTTGACGGGGGCGAGTTAGTCTATTCTGATTATCGCAATGAGAAGGGTGCGACTCCAAAGACTGCTCCGACGTATAACCGCGAAGGGGAAGATAAATAAAGAGATGCGTGCTTCTGAAGGATAATTTTTATATCGGTTACAAATTTTTAGGGTGAAAGGGGAGGGGATTGGCATGAGTGAAAGAGGATCTGTCTATAAGTGCAACGTGTGCGGAAACATCATTGAGGTGTTGTTTAACGGCGGCGGGGAGCTCGTGTGCTGCGGCGAGCCTATGCATCTCTTAGAGGAGAACACTGTCGATGCTTCTAAGGAGAAGCACGTGCCTGTAATTGAGAAGGCTGCTGATGGAGTCTTGGTCAAGGTCGGCTCAGTAGAGCATCCCATGGAGGAGAAGCACTACATTGAGTGGATCGAGCTTGAGGCTGACGGCGTGATTTTCAGGAAGTTCTTAAAGCCTGGCGACAAGCCAGAGGTGCTTTTCCCTTTGAAAGGTGCAGAGAAGCTGACGGCAAGGGAGTATTGCAACCTGCACGGCCTTTGGAAGTCAATGCTTTAATGGCTTATCAAGATTGTAATCATGTCTTGAACACTCTTTTTTCAGAATTTTTTTAAATGACAACCATCTAGACTGGTTGTATGGATTCGTTGTTGATAATTCTCACGGTGTTTGGCCTTGGCCTCTTTGAGGTCGTGAGCAGCGTAGACAATGCTATCATCAACGCCAATGTCTTGAAGACTATGTCTCGCAGGGCCAGGCTTTGGTTCATAACCTGGGGTATCCTTCTGGCAGTCTTTCTTGTCAGGGGAGTGATTCCCTCGAGCATTATCTGGATATCTAACACCAAACTATCCTTGTGGGAAGTCTGGACCATCTTCATAAGCAACGACCCCAGGGTCCATGCTTCTTTTGAGAGCTCTGCACCGATACTTCTCATGGCAGGGGGCACGTTCCTCATCCTCTTGTTTCTCAGATGGCTTTTTCTTGAGCGAAAGCCCAGCAGCTTCAAGGCCGAGAACTTAGCTGGCCAGCACGCGTCTTGGTTCTATCCTTTGGCTGCGATCTTCCTTACATTCCTGATATGGCATGCTCTTGAAGTCAACCCTAGGATGGCTTTCAGCGCTGCTGTCGGGTCTGCTGCTTTCTTCACGATCACGATGATCAAGACCCAGGCCGAGAAGCTCAAACAGAGGCTTCATCTCAAGTCCACTGGCTTGACTGACACTGGCAAGGTAGTCTATTTGGAGATGCTTGATGCCATGTTCTCCATTGACAGCGTTCTTGGCGCGTTCGCATTTACGCTCTCGGTCCCTTTGATCATGATCGGCAACGGCCTTGGCGCAATAGTTGTCAGGAAGATGACCATGATGAATCTTGACAGGCTGAAGAGGTACGCATATCTTAAGAATGGGGCGATGTATTCTGTCTTCTTTCTTGGGATCATCATGCTTGTCGATAGTTTTGGGATGAGGGTGCCTCAGTGGGTCTCTCCTGTGATCACGTTCGTTGTGATAGGCTATTTCTATAGGAAGTCTATTGTTGCTTCTTACGCAGCCGCATAAATATATAGGCACTACAATCCCCAAAATAACGCCACTAAACCGTAGTAAATACAGAAACCTTTATAAGAGAGCAGGATTTTCCGCGAGATCATGGATGCGACAGATAGCAAAAATCAGAAATGCAGCAGCTATGACTTCATAGATGGCTTACGCCTAGTCCTGGGAAAAGCCGCAGACATGACCTACAAGCCCTCATTTTTGGCATCAGCAACATCAGGAAGCATCGAGATCCACAACGAGAAGGACTTGCCCCTTGAAGAGGCCGCAAAGAGTTTTTTCATGAGCCAAGGCCTCGCAGACATCACTCTGGAAGCAGATGACCGGCAAAAATGCATAAGAGCCCGGAAGAACAGGACGGATTATGAAGCCCGATTGAGATACGCAGATAGGTTCTGCGCAGTCAGCGTCTCTGTAAGAGATAGGCACTAGTTCTTTTCTCAAGATTTTTAAACAGACAATCGTTCTTGCACTGCGTGGAAGCGATACTATCAGAGCTTGAATCCTTGAAGGGAAGCAGCGTGAGCAAGGCAGTCAGCTCCAGGATGAAGGAGTTCGAGGCGTTCAGGAAGGCTGACGACGATACCCTTTTCTCTGAGCTTGCTTTCTGCCTGATGACAGCCAACTTCCAGGCCGAGAAGAGTATGAAGATACAAGAAGCTCTTGGAAAGCAGCTCATATCCTCATCAGAAGAGAGGCTCGCAAGGGAACTGAAGATGCATGGCCACAGGTTCCCGAACATGAGGGCGGCTTTCATAGTCGAGGCGAGGAAGCACAGGAGGGGTCTACGCGCGAAGCTTGATTCTTTTGATGACAGTCACGCGCGGAGGAACTGGCTAGTCGCGAACGTCAAGGGCCTCGGCATGAAGGAGGCCAGCCATTTCCTGAGGAACGTCGGCTATAAGGGATATGCAATAATTGATTTTCACATAATAGACAAGCTGGCGAGCGCCGGGCTTGTTGATAAGCCGGTAAGCAAGAGCCTGACTCCTAAGCAGTATCTTGAGATCGAGGAGGTCTTGAAGAGGCTTGGTGAGAGGAGCAATCTTAGCCAGGCAGAGCTTGACTTGTACTTGTGGTTTGCCGAGACAGGAAAGGTCCTCAAATAAGCTAAAAATAACCATCATCTAGTAGTTACAAAAAGAAAGACTTATAAAGAGTGCGTAATCCTCAAGACGCATGGGAAAACATTTCGACACGCTGGTAGAGATAGCCAGGAAAGACAGGCTGACAAGCCAACAGTCATTCGAGGTCAACGGGACAAGAACGACCATGCAAGAATACCTGCGCGACGTGCTCACAAGAGCAGCGCTATTCGAATTCCTGGCAAAATCAACCGAGCTTCCGACATCAAGCATGAGCGGAGACGAGAAGCTCGCATACATGCAGCAATATCTGGACGTCTCAATCCAATACGGCCAGACAATGATCACCCCATTCGGAAGGCCAGCAGCGATAGAGGACGAAGACTCAGTAGTCATATTCGACCCATCAAATGAAGACCCGACCGTGTTCACGATCACCACGTGCGATAACAGGAGGTCGAAGAACTGCAAAGACGTAAGCGGGCTCGTGACAAGCGTCTCAAGAGCAAGGCTCGAGATCGATGTCGAAGACAAGAGCAGGCTATTCATAGGATCAAGAGCAGACATCCTCGCACTATACCTGCAGGGGACAGACAACGCATTCAACATCCTGAACGAACCAGACAGACCAGGAGGATTGCTTGATTGCCGTCTGCCAAGAGAGCTAGGACTAGTCCTGAACTACCGCTTGGAAGGGGACTGCGGCATCAAACTCATACAAGAGCAAAATCCAGCAGAAGCACGAAGAAAGCTAAAGCAAGCCATCAGCAAGGGAATCGCGGACGACATCGGAAGAGCCCTTAGCGTATACGTGACTGAGCTGGCATTCATAAACGACCCTGCGAACCTGGTGCTTATGAGGACAGGAAAAGAAAGGCACAGGAAACCAAATGGCCACAAGAAAGGAGGATGCACACTTCCAGAGAAGACCTGGAACAGGAAGTCATACCTGCCCATGAGACCAAAAGACGCAGTGGAGTTCCTAAGAAGGCAATCCAACGGAAGAGATATAACGTTCCACGTCGTGACAGGCTACTACAGGACCCTGACAAGCGAAGCGTACAAGGCCGCCAGAGGAAGAGTGCAATACATAGCACAGCATTGCAAAGGAGTAGTGCATGACATCGACGGCGGACACAACATATATTCTGTCATGCTCAAGACAGGCCCTACAGAGCTCGTCCTAGCGGCAAAGACACCCCAGGAAGCGACCATCAAAGGACTCGCTGAGAAGGTCGCATCAGCATGAGACTGCTGACAAAAAAATTTTTAAACTAGCGTTCTAGAAGGAAGAAGCATGAAGCTTCACATATATCTCTTCAGGCACGGACAAACGACGTATAACAGGGACCACAAGTTCACAGGCTGGCAAGATCCTCCTCTGACTAGGAAAGGAGTCCAGGACGCGAAGAAAATCGCAAAAAACCTCAAAGGCAAGCGGATCGACGTAGCGTTCCACAGCCACACCCAACGAAGCAAAAGGACTCTCAAGGAAGTCCTGAAGTATCACCCCGAGTGCAAAGCAGTGATCGAGAACGACTTCATGATTGAGAGAAGCTATGGCAAGTGGGAAAGCAAGAGCCACGACCGGTTCGTGCATAAAGAGGGAAGCGATGACTACAAGCTGCTATTACACCACCACCTGGTAGACCACTTAGCCGGCCGCGAGAGGGCTGAGTTCATCAAGGCAGTCGGGGAAGCAGAGCTCAAGATCATCAGGCGAAGCTACAGCCAGCCCCCGCCAGGCGGAGAAAGCGTGAAGATGGTGGAAGCTCGCGTGAAGAAATTCATCAAGATGCTCATCCCCTTCATGAAGAAGAACAAGGTAAACGTGGCAATCAGCGCGCACGGCAACTCGATGAGGCCCTTCCGGCGCCATTTCGAGAAGTTCAGCAAGGACGAGATGATGAAGCTGGAGAACCCCTTCGACAAGGCGTTCGAATACACGATAGACGCATAAGATGCATAAAGCTTAAATAAGCTAAAACACTTCTTTTTCTAGCTGTGAACAGGAGATTATTTCTTGGAACAACCATCCCATTGGGCTTGGGGATGGCTGCAGGATTAAGCCCCTTGGAGATCTTGACTGCAGAAGAATCCAGTCCATCAGACCATGATATCACTGTGGAAGGGATAAGGATCATCAATAAGACTCCGGGCGTAGAATACATCATCCTGCCCTCCCAAGAGAGAGCGCTTAAGCATCTGAAGGATGGGCTCCTAAGAAAAGCCCTGACCGAAGCAGGCCATAAAGAAGATTTCTTCGAAGATCCAAGATTTGTGCTTTACTTAAACGTCTTTGGTAGGAGGAAAAGACCCAAGGGGGTGCGTCACCAAAGAGGAAGCTATGAGCAAAGCTATGAACAGATTAAGGAAGCCTATCATCTTGAAGACAAGAAGCGCATGGCGTTCGCATTCTATCTTGAAAATTCAGAGGTTCTGGAGAGAGCAGAAAGACAGTTCCAGATACCAAGACAGCATATTGCCGGCCTGATAGGGATTGAGACCAGCTTCGGAACATACCTGGGAGAGTATGACTTCTTCAATGCAGGAGTCTCGAATTATCTTAGGATGAATAAGGAAGGATTCTTCAAGAGAGACTGGTCCCGAAAGCAGCTATTGCTTGGAATGCCCGAACTTAAGAAAATCGGCCTTGCACCTTTAGACACGAGATCAAGCTACGCGACAGCAGTCGGGCCCGCCCAGTTCATATTCACGACTTATGCAGAAGGACATTTTGTGAGTTCAGACCCCAATAGACAGCCAAACGTGTTCCATATGCATGACAGCATATTCTCAGCAGCCAATCTGCTCTCCAATTACGGTTGGAGAGGATTGTCTGGCGAGGTTAAGAAGGACTCGCCTGCCTGGAGGGCACTCCAGCGATACAATGGCTGCATAGGCCACCCTGCCGGAGACTACAGACGGGATCATTATCCCAACCTCGTCGTCGAGCTAGGAGACCACCTCCAAGCCCAGATAAAGACAGCCCAAGATATGACAAGGACACTCAACCATAGCAAAATATAAAAATCCAACAGGAGTCTTCTTTCTTCATGGTTGAAGCGCTTTATTTGCTTGATTGCTACTTGAAGGAGTTCGAGGCCTCTGTCGTAAGCGTCAAGGATGATAAGTTCGTGGTCCTTGACAGGACTGCGTTCTACCCGCAGAGCGGAGGCCAGCCTTTCGACACGGGCAAGATGGTGAAGGAAGACGGCTCCGAGCATGGCGTGGTCTTCGTCGGAAAGTTCTCAGGAGAAATCAGCCACGAGGTCTCAGGGCCCGGATTGATGGCTGGGGACAAGGTCAAGTGCGCTATCGATTGGGACCGTCGCTACAAGCATATGAGGATGCACACCGCAGCCCACGTCCTCTCGAACGTGATAGAGAAGGATGCTGGCGCGCTCATCACAGGCAACCAGCTTGGCCTCGACCAGAGCAGGATCGACTTCTCGCTAGAGGACTTCGACCGCGAGAAGTTCAAGGTCTACGAGGAGCACGCGAACAGGATAGTCGAGGAGGGTCACAACGTCAACCTGTTCTTGATGTCGAGGGATGAGGCTGAGAAGCGGGCTGAGAGGCTTAGCGGCCTTGCGAAGGGCTTGCCGCCTGAGATAAAGGATGTCAGGCTGGTCGAGATAGAGAACTTCACGGTCGAGGCCTGCGGCGGGACTCACCTTTCGAACACGAGCGAGATCAAAGGTATCAGGATCACCAAGATGGAGAACAAGGGCGCGAAGAATAGGCGTGCGTATTTCGAGCTAGTGGAATGATGCGGTCCTCATTCAAGAAAACAATATCTGTCAAGACTCCAAAGCACGTCCTGAGGGTCGACTGCTATTCTCGCATCCTAAAAAAAGGCAGTGTCAAGATCAATAAGGCTGAGCTTGCAGGGCTTTGCAGGTCTGGCTGCAGGAACTATAACGAAAAGTATTCCTGCCCGCCTTTTGCGCCTGATTTTCACGAGCACACAAGAAGAAGCGATCGCCTCCTGGTCGTACTCCTGAAGATGGATCTGGATCAGTTCGCTAAGAGCGGTTATCGCGAGGATCACAAGCTTAGGCTCGCTAACGCGGTCATCAAGCCCTTGATCGAGAGGGTTATGCGAAGGCTTGAGGAAAGTCCTGAGTTGAAAGGGAGGGCTGGGGAGTATCTTAGCACAGGAGCGTGCCGCCTCTGCAGGCCCTGCAAGAGGAAGCTGCGCGAGCCCTGCAAGCACCCTGAGAAGATGCGCTTCAGCCTGGAGGCCTTAGGGGTTGATTGCAGCGACATCGCTTCGAGATTGTTTGGCCTCTCGCTCCTCTGGTACAAGGACAAGAAGGCGCCGGAATACACGCTGGTCATGTGCGCTCTCCCGATAAGCCCAGGACTTGAGGAGAGCGAAGTTCTTAAGACCTTTGAGAGGACAGTTAACCAGTTCTAGCCTTAGATCAGCCCCAGCATCACCACGAACAATATGCCTATCATGAACGAGAAGATGGTGCTGTGGTTGCTGTTGATCGAGCAGGACGTAGGGATGAGCTCGTCTGCTGAGATATATATCATGACTCCGGCAGTCGCTGCGACAAGCATGCCCATCAAGGCCGGCGATATCTGCTCGAATATGAACTTCGTAATCAGGAATCCTGCCAGGATTGGGATTGCTGTCGATGATGAGACCAGGAATGACTTGAGCTTCTTCTTGGTGCAGGCGTAGTAAGGGGCTGATGTGCATATGCCTTCAGGCACGTTCTGGACTGCTATCGCGATGGCTATCATCATGCTGAGCTTTGTCCCCTCCACAATCCCTGCAGCGATAGCCATGCCTTCAGGGAAGTTGTGGATGAATATCCCGACCAGGAGGTATATCGCAGTCTTCTTCAGGTGGCACCCCTGTTCCTGGGTGCAGAGGCCCGGGTGAATGTGGGGCAATATGCGATCCAGCAGGTACATGACAGCAGAGCCAAGGACTATTCCCAGGACTGCTATCATGACAGAGGAGACATTGATGGCGTGAGGGATGAGCTCCAGGAACGAGATTGCGATCATGACGCCTGCAGCGAACGAGAGCATGTTGTACATGAGAAGCTTGGACGAAGGGGCCAGGACGCCGATCGCAGAGCCTAGTATCGGGCCTGCAACGGATATGATGAGAATCCACCAGATGGGGTCCATGAAGAGCCAATATGACAGGCTGGTTTATAAAGATTTAGATGAACAGCAAAAACCTCAAAAGAAAGCGTTCTTAAACAGTTATATTTATAAAAAGACAACCGTTCTTAAGGAAGATATCCAGATGACGGTATTGGTGTAATCTGGCAGCACAGAGGATTGTGGAAGCAAAAGACTGCAAAACTCCTCTAGTCTGGGAAGGCGTAGACGAGAGGATTCGCCTCAGGAATTCAAATCCCAGGTACCGTCCTGAATGAAATGAAGGACGGCTCAGAACGCAAGTTTTGTTTGCCGTCTAGAAGAGGAGGTACTGGGGCGCAAGTCCAAAGTACTGTCCTTAAGCAAGGAGTGTCGGGGAGCCAGATCTCGACACTCTTTCTTTTATTCCCCTTCTTTTTTTCAAAAGTTATATAAAACCACCAGACATATTATCAAGATTATGAAGCTAGAGAATAACAAGGGAACGCGCGATTTCGCGCCAGAGGACAAGATTCTCCGTAACGAGGTAGCCTCCAGGCTGACCCGGGTGTTCGAGCTCTACGGCTATTCTCCGCTGGAGACCCCAATCATCGAGAGGTACGAGCTCTTGGCTGCCAAGGCCGGCGCTGGCGAAGACAGCGACGCATTAAAGGAGATCTTCAAGTTAACTGACCAGGGCGAGCGAAAGCTGGGCCTCAAGTTCGAGCAGACACTCTCGTTCGCCAGGTTCATAGGCATGAACCCGACCCTCAAGATGCCCTTCAAGCGCTATGAGATCGGCCCGGTCTTCCGGGACGGCCCAATAAAACTTGGAAGATACAGGCAGTTCTGGCAGTGCGACGTCGACGTCGTAGGCTGCAAGGACATAAGCGTGGACGCCGAGATACTCATGCTGGCGCTTGACGCTTTCAAGGCGCTCGAGCTAGACTCGTTCATTGAGGTCAACAACAGGAAGCTCTTGAAAGGCATAATTGAGTTCGCAGGCATAAAGCCAGGAATGGCTGATTCTGTAATCATATCAATTGATAAGCTCTCCAAGATCGGACGCAGCGGAGTGAAGAAGGAGCTTGAGGAGAAGGAGATTGAGGATGAGAAGATCGACAAGCTATTGAACGCCTTTGACGTGAAGGGAAGCAATGATGAGAAGCTCTCGCAGCTGAAGGCGATGATAACTAGCGACGTCGGCAAGGAAGGTTTGAAAGAGCTCGAAGAACTGTTCTCGTATATTGATGACAAGGGCGTCGTGTTCAACGTCTCGCTTGCGCGAGGACTTGGATATTACACAGGAACGATCTTTGAAGGATTCATGCGGAAGGGAGAGATAACATCTTCCATCTGCGGCGGAGGTCGCTATGACAAGATGATCCAAGGGCTTCTAGGTAATAATCGCGAGTACCCTTGCATCGGGATAAGCTTTGGCCTTGACGTCATCAGCGACGTGATGAGGCTCGCCAAGAAGCAATCCAAGAGGACAGTCGCCCAAGTCTACGTCATCCCGATCAAGACGACCAAGGAGTGCTTCGCCATCTGCAAGGAGCTGCGAGGCTCAGGAATAGCAGTCGACATGGACTTCTCAGGAAAAGGCATCAGCCGAAACCTAGACTACGTGAATGCCCTCAGGATACAGTACGCTATAATAGTCGGCGCGCGGGAGCTAGAAGAGAAGAAGGTCAAGCTAAAAGACATGGAGAGTGGGAAAGAAGAGACAGTCTCTGTGAAAGACGTGATAAAGAAGATAAGATAGTTTTATTCTAGAACCACTTGCTCCTTCCAGTAGTTGCCCAGTCGATTTTCTTCCTCTTGCTGGACCACTCACTTAGCAGGATCGAGGTGTTTATCAGGGCTATGTGCGTGTATGCTTGTGGGAAGTTGCCCATGAGCTTGCCTGTTGCGATGTCTATGTCCTCGCTGAAGAGCCCTAAGTGGTTTGAGGATTCCATCAAATCCCCATACATCTTCTTTGCCTTGTCAAGCTCTCCTATGGCTATCAGGCTGTCTATCATCCAGAAGGAGCATATCGTGAACGCGCTCTTCGAGGTTCCGAAGTCGTCTTTCATCTTGTAGCGCTGGATGAGATGTCCTTGGCGCAGGCCCTCGTATATCTTCTTGACTGTGCTTATTATCCTGGGATCGTTTGACTCAAGGAACTCATGGTAGGTCATGTGGAGTATCGAGGCGTCGAGCTCTTTTCCGCCGTAGTACATCGTGAAGGCTCCTTCTTCTTCTGAGAAGCCGTTCTTCAGGACGTCTGTCCTTATGTCGAATCGCAGGTTCACCCACTTGTTCGCCAGATCATCCCGACCATACGTCTGCGCTATCTTTATAGCCCGGTCAACCCCGACCCAACACATCACTTTCGAGTAGGTGAAGTGCAGCAGGCTCCCCCTAAACTCCCATATGCCAGAGTCTCTCTTGTCCCAGTTGAACCTGATCTGGTTCACCAGCCACTCCAGAAAGCGCCAGTACCTCTTCGGCATCTTGTTCTCGAACTCGTAGTAGACATAGTAGAGATATATGACGTCTATGAGCTCACCATACACGTCGTGCTGGTCCTGGTTGTAGGCAGCGTTCCCTATCCTTACGGGCTTCGATCCCATGTAGCCTTCCAAGTGGTCTAGCTCATACTCAACAAGTTTTGTCTCTCCATGGATTCCGTACATTATCTGAAGGTGGTCGTCGCTCATCACGCGCTCAAGCATGAAGTCCATGAACTTCTTGGCCTCGTGAAGCCGGCCTATCTTTGAGAGGGCGTCTACTGTGTAGGCCGCGTCCCTCACCCAGCAGAAACGGTAGTCCCAGCACCTGTTGCTCCCAGCCTCTTCTGGTATCGAGGTCGTCGCCGCGGCTATGATCGCGCCTGTCTTGCTGTACGTGAGCATCTTGAGGACCAGGGCTGAGCGTATTATCTTGTCCTTGTTAGCGTCCGGGAGGACTAGCGAACCCACCCACGCCTGCCAATACTTCCTAGTCGCCGTGAGGAGCTTCTTCACGCGTTTCATGTTGAACCATTCCGGCTGGTCAATGGTTCCGAAGGCGAAGAAGACTGGCTTGTCAAGCTTGAAAGCCTCTTTCTTCAGGATCAGGTCGTGGCTTAGATTCGTGACTAGCTGGAAGTCTATCTTCTCAGACCGCACTTGGATGGACTTGCCTTCTGATGTCATCTCAGCCTCGCGGAGCGCATATCCAGGTTTTGGGTCGAAGACGACCTTGACTTCTGGCTTTCCCTTGAGCCGCTCGACAACCCTTACGACCTGGTTTCCCTTGACTACCTTGTTCTTGCCCTTGAGAAGCCGCTTGTACCTAGGCATGAAGTCAGTCACCTTGAACGAGCCGCTCCTAGTCTTGAAGACAGTCTCTAGGACGTTCGTGCTCTTGATGTAGCTTTGCTCTGTCGTGAAGTCGCAGGTAGGCGCAATAGAGAACTCTCCTCCCTTCTTCTTGTCGAGGATCTTTGCAAACACGCTCGAGTTCGAGAATTCAGGATAGCAGAACCAGTCGATGCTGGCCTCTTTCGAGACAAGCGCGCAGGTGTGGCAGTTGCCAATTATGCCATAGTCCATGATAATAAGTCATAAGATTATTCTTTAAATAATTAATCTTTTGGAATTAAATCACTCAGAATAAGCTTCTTTTGAAGTGGCTTCCAGCGTCTTACGGTGCTTCTCGACCGGCGAGAGCAGCTTTGCGATCTCGTCACCGACTGCTTTCTTAAAGTCAGCAGGGTGAAGTTTCTTTGCCTTGAAGTCCTCTTCAAGCGCTTTGTAAGAGGAATACTCGACGTTTCCGCCGAACTTCTCAGGCCTCGGGATGACTAGCGGCTCACCCTTATCTTCCTTTAAGACCATCAATACGTGCTCGACGAACGCGAGGACTCCGTTGCCTTCGACTTCTCCTTCTGGACAGAACGCCTTCTTCATCTTTGACTTGACAGACTCGGCATCGTCTAGTATGTCGATCTTTGACTCTGGCTTGGATGCGCTCATCTTCTCGCCTATCAATCCTGGTATGAGAGGAGTCATCACTTCGACCCGCTTGTTGTAGCCGATCTTCGGCAAGTACTCTCGCGCGAACATGAGGATCTTTCGCTGGTCGACGCCTCCGTATTGGATGTCGACTCCCAAGTACTCCTCATCCAGAGCTTGCATGAGGGGGTAGATTAGGCCTGAAAGCTTTGGGTTGTCGCTCTGCTTCACGACCTCTGATCCTGCTTTCCTGGCGTCGTGCACGCTCGCTTCAGTGCTCATCTTCAACAGGTCATGGAAGTACTTAGCATTCACCTGGAAGCTGCTTCCTTTGACAATCTCAAGATTCGATATGTCTGCACCTATGCATTCGAACATGACAGGGATGACTTCAGAATAATACTTGTATCTCTTCTCAAGAATGTCCCAGGGAGTGTTGTCTAGCGCTCCGTGAAGGTCAGCCATCAAGAGCTTGACCTTAAAACCTGCTTTTAGGAAGTCTGCAAGCTTCAAGACCCAGACGAAGTATCCTACGTGCGGCCTGCCAGTGATGGCAGTGCCCAAATAGACTGAGGGTTGCTTCTTTGCCTTGAGGAGCTCTAGCAGCTCTTCTTCAGAGACTATCTCCTCTGTGTTCCTCTTGATTATCTTGAATCTCTCCTCTGCGTCCATGGTTTTTTAGAAGCGGGTCGTGAGTATTTAAAGGTTACGCGAAGCCAAAACAAAAAGAAACTACTCCTTAGTAGTTACAAAAGCGAAAGATTTATAAATGACTGAATCAATCAAAAGGACAATATGGCAAGACACGTCCTCACAGACATCATGGGAACAACGACACACAACGACTTCGTAGGGGAACTCACAAGATACTTCGAAAGCCACGTCCACCCATACGCATCAAAGACAATCGTAGACGCCCTGAAAGCAGGCAGATTAGTGCCGGAATACATCGGCTTCATGGCAGTTGTCACTGCCAAAGGCTACGAGAACGGAAAGCTCGTGCCGCCATTCTTCGAGGACGTAGCAAGGAACATGCGCAGATGGAAACAGC
This sequence comes from Candidatus Woesearchaeota archaeon, assembly GCA_016930415.1. Lineage (GTDB taxonomy): Archaea > Nanobdellota > Nanobdellia > Woesearchaeales > SM23-78 > SM23-78. The sequence goes on from JAFGGS010000004.1 coordinate 13,679, forward strand.
AAGACGGCAGCAGAATATTCTCATACTCAAACGGCGACGCAGACGAGCAGAGGCTCATGTTCAGGCACAGCAACCTAGGAGACCTGACAAGCCTCGTAGACGCCCACTTCGGCACAGACCTATTCGGGATGAAGAACGACCCGAAGAGCTTCAGGAAGGTGTGCAAGGCGATCGGCGCCAAACCCTCAGAAGTGGTATTCCTCTCAGACAGGAGCAGCGAGCTAGACGCGGCAAGCACAGCCGGCATGCCAGTCTACATGGTCGTACGGCCAGGCAACAAGGAGCTAGAACACCCAACATATCCTGTCGTGACAAGCTTTGACCAAGTAAAGATCTAAGAACTAAGCTCTCCTAATTATCTTGACTTCTCCAGTGTCAGCGTCTACTTCTACCAAATCCCCGTCTTTTAGTATCTTTGTCGCGTTCTTCGTCCCTATTATGCAGGGCTTCTTCATCTCGCGAGCGATTATGGCGGCGTGGCAGGTTATTCCGCCTTCGTCTGTCACGAACGCAGCTGCTTTCTCCATTGCAGAGACCATGTTCGGAGTCGTCATCGGGGCCACGAGCACGTCTCCTTCCCTGACTTTATGGATATCCTGTTTCGTCATGACTATATGGACTATGCCTTTCACACTCCCCTTGTTCGCAGGGGTTCCTTTGATCTCAGTCGAATCGTGGCCATCCTCTTCGCAGTATTCTTTCTGCCAGCTTTCCATCTCCTCAGGGTCTGAGGTGAATCTCAGCTCTCCCGGCTTTAGGCACATCTCTGCGTATCCATTCTTCCTCCGACTAATCTCCTCTCTTGAGACCTCTTCCTCTTCCAGTATCTCGTCCACGCGCAGATGCAGGAGGTCCTCGTAGCTGATTGAACGTTTCTTGGCAATTGCTTCCAAGAGGTTCCTTATGAGCGGCACTGCCTGATTTAGACAGTCTGTTCGGTAAGTTCTGAAATAGACCAGCTCTCTTGCAATCGCCACCATAGCCCTAAGCTTCTGGTCCAAGTCTAGTCTCTTAAGCAAGGCATCAGACCTCCACATCTCATCCTTTCGGTGAGCCTCTGATTCAGAGAGCTTCTCTGCGCAGGAGCCCTTAACCTCTTTTATACGGTCGAAAATCTCATTCTCTGTCCAAGGATCAGCAAGGCCTCCTCTCGCATTGATCCATCCGTACTCCTCAACGTGTTCAGCAAGCATCTTCTGCTCTGCTCTCGATAAATCCGAGAACTCACCCTTGTCTTGGATGACCGACCCTATCCTAAGCAGGTTCTTGGCCTCCAACGCGGCAAAATTCTCCTTCAGCGGGAAGGTAAGAAGCCCAAGCTCCCCTTCATCAATGCCCCTCTTGATGAGCACTTTCCGCAGGTGCTTCTCGACAGGCAACTGTATGTTGTATCCTGCAAGGGAAATACCAAAGAGCACGTATTCCTTTGCGAAGCGCCTGAAATCTGAGATGAGTCTCTTCATGTCTGTTCTTGAATAGTCAGAAGATCTTATCTTCTTCGCAAGCCTTATCAGCCAGTCCCCTTGCGCGTAGATGCGCTCTAGGGATCGCATGACGGTGCCAGGAGCCTTGGCCTCGTGACCCATCATGAAGTCGCCGAACTCAGCAGCGTCCCGACCGTAGTAGAACGGTCCGTCTATGTAAGCAGTCCTCATGAAGTACTCGTGACCGTAGAGCTTCACATAGTTAGACGTGTCTGCATACGAGCTGAGGAAGAAGTCAGTCAGTAAAGGGACGTATTTCCTTGTGACGACAACTCTCATCTTGTCAGGAGCACGAGCTGCAAATATTATTTTCACAACCCCCTTGTCAGCGTCGACTTCTACGAGGTCGCCGTCTTTCAGGGAGTGAGTGGCTATCTTTGTCCCGATCACACAAGGTATCCTAAGCTCCCTGGAAACAATCGCTGCGTGGCATGTGATGCCGCCCTCATCTGTCACGACTGCCGCTGCTTTCTTCATGAGCGGCACGTATTCAGGCCTGGTCATGCCTGTGACGAGTATCTCTCCTTGCCTGAAGTTCTTGCCTTCAGAGGCGACAGTGTATATCTTCCTGACAGTTCCTTTTGCTTTCCCTGGCGAACCGGTCTGTCCCCTGATCAGGCCCCGGTCAACGCCGGCCAAGTGTTGCCCGTTGTAGAAAGCGTAAGCCTTTTCCTTTGTCCTGTCATAGTCCTCTCTCCTGAAGGCGATGGTCCCATCATAGTTGACGAGCGAGGTGAAGCCCCCGGTCCTTTCCCTGATCTCTTCCTTGTTCTTCTCAAGGTAATCTGAACCTTTACGGAGTTCGCCCACCGTCATGAAGAACGCCAGGCTGTCTTCAACCCCTGACTTTTTGCACACTTTCTGGGCAGCCTTGAATACGAGCGCGACTGCTTTTGCGATGGAGTCTTTCCTTATGTCCCTAAGCTCCATGGCTGCTTGTATGAATGCCGCAAGCTTCCTTTCATCAACGTTCAGGCCTCGCATCCATGACTGGCATCCCTTGTCCTGCATTCTCTGCTCCCGCTCGATCCTCTTGATCTCGGCAGCAGCGTCTCTTATCCCCTTATGCTTCTCCTTGAGTATGAGAGCGACTTCTCGCACGGTCTTGACGTGGTCGTAGTGGGCCTCTAGGAACTGGCATTGCTCGCCTATCACATCCCAGTCTTTCGTCCGTTTAAGCGTCTTTAGGAAGTGCAGGTATCTCCTCTTGTCAAACGAAAGGAAGACCGGTTGCACTGCTCGCTCCCAGAAGTTATCGAAATCTCTCACCCTGATGCCATGTCCTTCCACGTAGCTCCTACATAGCTCTTTGTCGAAGTATACTGAGAAGAAGACGAGCGCGTTCAGATCCCACGCAGCATCTAGCGCATCTAGCGCCTCAGACAAGATACGATCTTCAGGACCTGCAGTCACATATCTGTAGGTCATCCGCATATAAGATTCATCGATCCTATGTTCCAGCATCCTTAGATCATCGAGAATTTTTGCCAGGATAGCAGGGTCACGCCAGTATCTCCTGAATATCTCCGCGTTTATCCGCTTGGCTTTTCCAAGTGACCATCCTAAGAATCCCTCGCCCTGCTTCATCGCGGCGAAGAGCGGGAAATCCTGTTCATCATCATAATACTTGCCGAAATACTTCTTAGTATTCCACCCGCTGGACTGCACCAAGACAGAGCAGTTAGGCACAGGAGCAGACATCTCTATCCTGTGCATCTGGCGGATGTAGTCATCGATGAGAAGCTCACTGGGCTCCAGTTTTCGGACGACTCCTAGGTCCGCGTCTACTTCGACCAAGTCGCCGTCTTTCAAGGAAGATGTGACTCCTTTGATGCCTACGATGCATGGCTTGCTTAGTTCCCTCGCGACTATGGCCGCATGGGACGTTAATCCCCCGAGCTCAGTCACGATGGCCGACGCTTTTTTCATCGCTACCAGGAAGTCTGGAGTAGTCAAGGGTGCTACGAGGATATCTCCTTCCCGTACTTTTCCTAGTTCTGAGCGGTCCTTCACCAGAGCCACTATTCCTTTTGCGCTTCCTTTGCATGCAGGTATGCCCCTCAGCTCTCCGCTGGCTGATTCCTGAAACCTGTCTTTCCACTCTCTCAGGTCTTCTTTTAATAGGAGCAACCGCTCGTGCTTGTTGTCTGAGACGTAGCCGTAGGCCTTCATCCGCTCCTTGATCTCCTCTTTCTGGACTAAAAGACCCTCATCCAGGGATTCGGCTATCTCTTGAGGTCTAAGGTAGACCAGTTCATGCCTTGATATCCTGAGCCTCTTCGCAATCTCATCCAGAAGATTCCTTGCCCGGTAGCAAGCCTCGTTCATCCATTCCAGGCGGGCAGTCCTGAAGTAGATCACTCTTCGCATGAGCAGAGATAACTTCTTGAGCTCCAGCGGGAATGAGTCGATGATCTTCCTTGCAGCAGCATCGTTCGCTGCCCTCGTCTTCCTCAAGGAAGCGAGTTCACGTGAAGGATCCTTTATCTCCTCTATCTCGCGCAAGACGTCATCAGATGAGTATTCAGTGATGTCCAGGAGCGTGGAACGAAGCCAGCCGTATTTCTGGAGATAGAGAACGATCCGGCCTTCCAGCCTCTTTCCAGAGAAGTCTGATCCTGCCAGCGATAGGAGCTCTTCTCTTGCCCTCATGGTACTGATGGCCTCGCTGCTGACTGAAAACACGGCGTACGCCTCATCAACGCTTAGCTTAAGGCCTGAAAGCATCTCTTTCAGCCTGGCCTCCAGCGCAAGGTCTATTATCGTGGGTATGCCTATGAGACCGGATGTATCTCTGAAAAGATCGTAGAAGGAGGACCAATCAGCCTTGATCTTGGCGATACCTGTCTTAGAGTAATCGGTCATCTCTATATCTTTGGATAAGCCCATCAGCTTCTTGGACAAGGATTCTATCTTGTCGAAGATCTTCTCTGAAACGAAGAAGTCCTTTGATATGAACTCCCGCAGCTTCTCGTTCTCGCTTAGGTCTATGAATATGTCGTTGTCAAGTATCATCCTGTTCCTGAAAGGCGGAAGGAAAGGGAACAGCTTCTGGATGCTGGTCCTGTAGCCCTCATGAATGATGTGCTCTGTCAAGAGCTCAGTCCTGAAAGAGACAACGCGAAGCCAGTTCTCAGGAACAGAGGCTCTGATAACCTGTACGGTTCCAGCATCGGCGTCTACCTCGACCAGGTCGCCGTCCTTCACCTTGAATGAGGCGTTCTTCGTTCCGATAATGCACGGCTTCTTCATCTCGCGGCTCACGATAGCAGCGTGGCAGGTTATACCTCCTTCGTCTGTCACGATTGCGGCCGCCTTCTTCATCAGAGGGACATATTCTGGTCTGGTCATTGAAGTGAATAGTATGTCTCCTTGCTTGAACATATCATAGTCTTCCCGGCGAAGTATCACCTTTGCAGTCCCTCGCACTTTTCCAGGATACGCCGTGTTCCCTGATATTCCCTCGTCATGAGTTTCGGAGCATTCTTTGATCTTCTTGATTCTCTCGACAGTCTCCTCATAGTCATCATATTGGAACCTGACATCTCCATCCATCCGGCAAAGCATGATCGTGCCGCTTGGTCGTCTCATAATCTCGTCTTTCTTGCTGGCCAGGTAATCAGCGCCCAGGGCATACTCTTCATATGCGATATAGTACCTGTAGTCCTTAGGGATGCCTGCTTCCTTCAGAAGCTTCTCCGCCACCCGATACTCCGCGACCATCCCCTTTCCATGAAGGTCTTTCCTCTTGTCGCGAAGCCAGATGATGAACTGCATGTAGTCCGCCAATCTTCGTTCCTCTTCAGAGAGGGTCTTTCTCCAGGACTCGTGGCGCTTCTTCTTGGCCAGATACGCTTTCCGCTCCTGTTTTAGCTCTTCTGCTGCAAGCCTCGGATTTTTCAGGAATCCCGCGTACTCAGTCTGGATGGCTGATTCGACCTCATCATCGGAGAAGACTCTCAGATAGCCCGCGAAGGTGTACTGCATCTTCTCGGCGATTTCCTTCAGGTTCATGTTATCAGATATCATCTTTAATATATCCTGGCGCTTCCTCTTGTCAAAAGACCATTCGACAGGATCTACCGCCCGGTCCCAGATGCGCGCTATGCTTCGCTCACTTATCTTAAGACCACGTTTCCTTATGAACTCCAGACATAATTCCTTGTCAAAGAACAGCGAGAATATCCCCTTGGCATTGTATGATCTTGATCCAGACACCACCTCCTTCATCCCTTCTGCCGCCTGGGAAGAGCTCATCTTCCTGATGGAAGAAATGGACATCCTTGCATAATCCTTGTCAAATCTCCTCTCGATGGCATCCAGTTCGGAAAGCCTCTTCTTGAGTGCAGACGGATTTTTCATGTATGATGAGAACATCTTTTCAGATTCGATCTTGAACTCAACATCTGACATAAGAACGAATCCAGATCCGTTCTTCATGACCACCAGGAAAGAGAACGGAAAGCCTCGATTCCCGAAATCAGGAGAGAATCCTGGAGCACCTGCCGCGAAGAAATTTACTGGGACGAGGGGATAATAAGTGTCCTTCCCGAAATCCTTGAGAAATACATCAAGCAAGTTCTCATCAGCAGCATCCCTTATTCTCCGTACGACGCCAGTGCCCGCGTCTACCTCGACCAAATCTCCATCCTTCAAGGCTTTGGTGGCTATCTTCGTGCCTATTATGCACGGCTTCTTCATCTCGCGGCTCACGATGGCCGCGTGGCACGTCACTCCGCCTTCGTCTGTTATGAATCCGATTGCCCGTTTCATGGCAGGTACGAAGTCTGGCGTGGTCATGGATGCAACCAGGAATTCTCCTTCTTGGACTTTTTGGCAGTCCCGGGACGAGTGGAGGATCTTGACTCTCGCAGTGTAGTGGGAGGCAGTCCCTTTGCAGGCCACAGTCCCCTGGATCAGGCCGCCGTCTGATTGGAGGTGGCTTGATATCGCATCTTTCACCTTCTGAAGCTCGCTCTCGGTCGCGACTCGGGTCTTGCCTTGCTTGGTGATTATCATGAACTCGCTTCGCATGCGATCTTGTGAGCGCGCAGATAGTTCCTCTTTCCTGGCTTTAAGCCCTTCAAGCTCTTCTGTGAACAAGTATTTGAGCTGGGTCTCAGGCAACCCAGTCCTTGATCCTATCTCGCACAGCACCAGGCCGTACTTGTGGAAGAGCTGGAAGTCGAGCATCTTCCTCTCGTCCGTCCATACCGCTATCTTCTTGAGCTTGCCTATCAGCGCAGTCTCTTTCTTTCCGAATCTGTGCTTCAGGATTATCTCTTTCTCGGATCGCTTGAGGGTGGCCTCGTGCGTCTTCATCTCTTCAAGCTTTGACTTCGACTCGTTGATCTTCTCCTTGTAAGCGGATATCTGGCTTGCAAAGTGCTGCTCGTCCCATGTCGTCGGACCGTCGTAGCCAAATGGCATCCAGTAGTATCTCTCTGCAAGCGCCTTGGTGGCTTCTTTTTCCTTCCCTTCGACCGCAGCCCTCATCGTGTCCAGGTCCATCATCGTCGCGTATGTCGACTCGCTTGGGTGTGACAGGACATCTAGCTCATCAGGGGACACCTTCAGGAAGATCCCTGCCTTCCTCTTGAACTGGTCTCCGGCGACGAACCAGGAGAACACGCTCGCGGCGTCGTATTCCAGGAACAACGACTTGATCTGTGAAGCGGTCGCGACAAGGCTTTCGAATGATTCCTTCTTAAGGTCGGCTTCCTTGTTTTTCTCCAGGAACCCAAGTATTCTTTTCTTGGCCGCGGAAGTCCTCTTATCCAGGTTTTCGAAGTATCCTTCCTTCCAAATCATCTTGTCTGAGATAATATCTCCTAGGGCGTCCCATTCCTTCTTCGGGACGATCGTGTTCATCATCCCGTTCTTGAACGTGTTGTACTCGTAGCTTAGGGTCTCTCCATAGAGGCGCTTGACATCCTCGCTCGTCTGTAGGACCGCGTTCCAGTATACTGGCGAGAGCGCGCAAGGCCTCGATCTTGGAATCGTGAACTCCTCTATCGCCAGGTCGTCTGGTTGGCCAGTAATGATCCTGACGATTCCGTTGTCGGCGTCTATTTCTACAAGGTCTCCGTCCTTTAGCACTTTTGTCGCAACCTTAGTGCCTATTATGCACGGCTTCTTTAATTCCCGCGCGACGATTGCCGCGTGGCACGTGACGCCTCCCTCATCCGTCACGATTGCTGAGGCCATCTTCATGTATGGGACGTACTCTGGGCTAGTCATCTCAGTGACTAACACGTCGCCTTCATGCAATCTTTTCAGGTCTGCGTCGGTAAGTATTAAGCGGGCTCGTCCGTTAGCCTTGCCTTTCCAGGCACAAGTCCCTTTGAGCTCAGTTCCTGTTGTTTCGTGCTTTTCAAAAGAAACGCCTTCTTTCTCAAGAACTTCGCGGGTTTCTTCAAGCGAGAGTATTTTTCCGTTGTACAATCCAAACCCGTTTTCCCTTGATTTTATCACGTCTAATGTGTCTGCTTTGCCAAGCTTGCCGACTTCTTCAACCGTTACTAGTTTAGAGTATTTCTTGGCTGAAGGGAATTCTTTCTCTACGAACTCATGGAGCAGGTTGCCCATCTTGGCAGTGTACTTCTCAGTCTGCCCACGATATTTCAATATGAAATCCTTTGATTTCTTGTCCACGTCAAGCTTCGGGAGGGTGTAGGGCGTGTTGAGTGCCGCCCAGAAGTCTACTAGGGCGGAGTAGTACTTCTTGAATTCCTTCTCAGACCCTATCTTCTTCTTGCCTTTGGCGTACGGCTCGATGACTGACCATACCGCTTCCAGATCCTTACAGATCGCTTTCAGAAATCCAGGCTTATCCACCTTCTTCTTAAGGATCGAGTCGATCTCGTCAAGCTCTTTTTGCTCGTAGTAGACCGTCGTCTTCCGGCCGCTTGAGGGCTTTAGGAAAAGGTTGTGTCTTACCTTATGGCAGAGGTACTTCTCGTAGCCCTTCCGATCACTCTCATCCCACATCTGGAAGTACAGGAGCGACTTGTCACGGGTGTAGATCGGTGAGAGGATGACCTTGCCTGCTGAGATGACCTTTACGATGCCCTTGTCGGCGTCCACTTCCACGACGTCGCCGTCCTTAAGTACTCGCGTCGCGACCTTCGTCCCGATGATGCACGGTTTCTTCATCTCGCGAGCGATTATGGCGGCGTGGCAGGTTATTCCGCCTTCGTCTGTCACGAAGGCCGCTGCTTTCTTCATCGCGGGCAGGTACTTTGGCATTGTCATGGAGGCGACTAGGATGTCTCCTTGTCTTACCTTAGGAATGTCTTTTATGCTTGAGATTACCTTTACTATGCCTTTGGCTTTGCCTTTCTGTACTAGTTGTCCTTTTATCTCATTCCCAGTCGCTTCTGCCTTCCCGGAGATTACTGATTCCCCCTCTTCCAGGCAAATCCCTAGTTCTGGGAGGATATGGCTTTGGTCTCCGACGTAAATCTGGCTCTTGTAGAATATGAATCCCTTCGATCTCTCTTTTATCTTGGGAACAATGCTTTTTGTCTTTATTTCTCCGCTCCAAATCTCTTCTGGCGAGACGAACCGAGTCTTGCCTTTGAGTTTTGGGAATGTTTTCTCCATGAATTCCTTGAAGACGGCTTCTGGCGTCTCGTTGTATTCCTGAGTCTTGCTTCTTGCCTCGTATGCCAGCTTTTTTAGCTCCTCATCAACTGGCAAAGAAGGGATTATGAAGATCACCCCGATCCACGCCCATACAAAAGCGTATTCTTCCTGAAACTCTCTTAACTGAGCCAGGTTCTTTATCTTCTTCTTGCCGATGAAATATTGTTTCAAGCGCTCAAAACGATTTAGGAAATCCTGAATCTTTCCAATCATCGCTTCCTTGTCCTGGCAATCCTTTGCAATTGAGGGGATGATCTTTTTCAGCGCATCAGGATAATAATATACATCAACAAGATCCTTGCCCTTATAGATTGCGCAGGCTTCATCCACAGACACTCCTGTGATGTCTGCCATCTTCTGGCTCACTGCATTATACCAAGCCGCTATCCTGAAGAGAGAGTATTCCCTTGCGTGTTCTCTGGTGAAGGTTCTGAACTGCGATTGACCAATACTTTGATTCATAATCCTAACAACTCCTAGGTCCGCATCCACTTCCACTAAGTCTCCGTCTTTGAGGATTTTGGTCGCGTGCTTCGTCCCTATCACGCATGGCTTCTTGAGTTCTCTCGCGACGATTGCCGCGTGGGAGAGCATTCCACCTCCGTTTGTGACTATCGCCCCTGCTTTTTTCATTAAAGGTAAGAAATTTGGATCAGTCATCCCCGTGACCAAGATGTCTCCTTCATTCATTGTGGCGTGCTGATAATTAAGTATTATCTTACAGGGCCCTACGACGCGTCCAGGGTAAGCCGCGGTTCCTTGAAGCTGCTTGATTTCGCTCTTCTCCACCCAAGACTGCTCTATCTTTTCAAGTTGAGATTCGTTCAGAAAATACGTTTCTTCATCCTCGAAATACAGCCCTAGGCAGGAATATCTTCTTTCCAGATCTGCTTTCTCAGGAAGTCTCTTGTTCTCTTGGTAATCATATATTTCCGAGGCAGTCATCATCAGAATCAGTTTCTTTGGGTATTTCATCTCGCTCGCAAGCAGGTCTGTTGCCTTTGCATACATCTCTGCATTGTCTTTATAGAAGGTCTCGGAATATTTCCTAGCTTCTTCAAGCAAACTTCTTGTCTTCAGCGCGTCTTTAGGCAGATAATTGAAGGCTATCTTTGTCGCTACATTATAAGCGCCATATCTCTTGTACGGCTCCTTGAATGTCTTTAGCCTCTTTAGGAATTCGGAAGGCTTTAACTCCAGGATTTTATTGACGGCATCAGCTGCCTTCTTGAAGTTGTCAGCAAATGTTTTTGCATATCTGGGGTCTTCTAATTTCTTTGATAGGTATCTGCCAAATTCCTGAAGCTCATCCTGTGGCAGGCGGGCTGAGGAGATCCCGTCGTGGTAAGTGACTAGATAATGATGGAATGATTTGCCGAAGTTCTCCTGCAATGCAGCGAAATAGATATTGTTAGATGTGGACACTTCTATCAGAGGGAATGGCCCGCTCCAATCCGCATACCAATCAGTCTTCTTGATCAGACCAAGGAGATTCGATTCAATCTCCTTAGGTTTCAGTAAAACTATAATTCCCTTGTCGGCGGCGTCCTTGTTTGTCAGCGTCGTTATAGGCCTGCTCTGGGTTATGTAGAACTTGCCACCTTCCCTCGCCCATTCTATGTCGCAGGGGAATCCGTAGTGATTCTCTATCCTTATGATTATCTTTGATAGTTCGATTATCTCGGAGTCTGTGAGCACTTGCGTCTTTCCTGCGTCTCCCAGTTCTTTCCACTCGTTGCCCCCGTCTTTTTTCCTGAAGAGCCCTTTGCTTTGCCCGCTCACGTTCTTCTCCAGGAACTTGAGGCTTTTCTTGTGCACAACATAGCTGTCAGGGGTGACTTGTCCCGAAACCACTGCTTCTCCGAGGCCATAGCCTGCTTCAATGATTAGCTGGTCAGGATCCTCAGTCACAGGATGCACAGAAAAAGCGATTCCTGCGCTCTCGCTTTGGATCATCTTCTGGACCACGACTGCCACAGACACGTCTTCCTTGTGCAGTTCCTTCTCGAAGCGGTAGAATATCGCTCTTGGTGTGTAGAGCGATGCCCAGCATTTCCTGACGCTCTCCAGCAACCCTTTCTCGGTCACGTTTAGGAATGTGTCTAGCTGGCCTGCCCACGCTGCTGATGCGGAGTCTTCCGAGGTCGCGCTCGACCTTACGGCTACAAATTGCGCTCCAAGCCTCTTGAAGGCTTTCTTGATGTCTGACGCGATTACGTCAGGGATCTTCCCATCCAGTATGAGCGCTTGTATCTTCTCTGAGGCGAATTCTACTGTGTGGGTCTCTCTTATGTCGACAGTCTCTAGAACTGCTTCTATCTCCGCTACGATGTTGTTCTCCTTTATGAACTGCTTGAAAGAATCAGATAGGATCACAAAACCTGGCGGCACTGGAAAGCCTGCGCTTGCCATCTCTCCGAGTGATGCGCCTTTGCCTCCTGCTTGGGCCACATCCTCTTTTCTTACGTCCTTAAAGCTTAATGAAAAGCTCGGCATACGGTTGATAGCCGGAGCGCATTAATAAATATTGCCCTGGAGCCAGGCAGGGTTTGCCAAAATAAATACATTTAAAAACAGTGTCCGTTACTAGTGTCGTAAGAAGATGGTAGAGAATAATCATATAGATTTTATCGAGGAGGATTCGCGATTAGCTTCGGCCTAAGAAAGGAAAAAGATGGACTATGCAGCTCATATGGCTTACGTACCAGAGTATCATACGTGTGCTCCTCCCGCAGGCTTTCCTGCTAGCTTTGGCCCTGTCTTCTCTTCTCTTGATCCGTTATCGTCAGGTTTTCTATTTTCAATCAGCTCTCTTTTTGCTTCCAGCCCTTGCCGGAGGTATGGCTTTATTCCTGTTCATTCTCAATTTTTTCATATGATGGATTTTTCGGAGGTGGTCTAAGTACCAAAATGAACCAAGCAGTTGTTAAGAGAGTTTTGTTGGATAGGAGTAATGAGAGTGCCCCGCAGAGGAGTGTCTTGTTGGGCAACAGGGTGCCTAAGGATTATTTCGTGACTTGCGGCTCTGGCGAGAGCGACATAACAATCCACGCAGGGTCTTATCACTTGGCGCTGAAAGAGGCTGGTATTGAGATGTGCAACATCATGACTTACTCGTCGATACTGCCTGCGATCGCGAATGAGGTCGAGAAGCCTGATCCTAAGGATCTGGTCCATGGCAGCGTGATGGACACCATCTGCGCTGTCGCGAATGCAGAGCGCGGAGAGCGCGCGACCGCGGCCATCATCTACGGCTGGCTCTTTGACAGGGAGACTGGCGAGCGCTTCGGCGGCCTAGTGTGCGAGTATCATGGTGAGAAGACAGAAGCGGACGCCGCGGCTGAGCTTAGGATGAGCTTGAACGAGTTGTATTTCAACGGCTTCTCCAATCGCTTCGAGCTTCAGGAGGGGCGCTTGACCACTAAGAGCATCGTGCCTAAGAAGAAGTATGGGACTGCAATCGTCTCGATCTGCTTCACAAGCTACGAGTGCCCGGTCCTTGCGTGAAATATGTATTTTCTGAAACTTTTTTTAAGGGTCTTTTCCAGTGAGCTTGCTTGACTTGTACTTGTGCGGCTCGAAGCTCTCGATGCGAACTATCCTTGGAGAGAGCCCTCTTTTTTTAAGCTCTTCTTCCAGGTGCTCTGTGAAGCTGGTCTGATCGTATCCTAATGCTATTATGTCCGGCCTTATCTCCTCGATTACCTTGTACTTGTCTCCTTCGTTCCCGACGACCGCGACGTCCATGTGCTCGTAGGCCTCCACTTCTTCGCGGCGCTCGTGATGGCCCTTCCCTGGCTTCCTTCCTTTCACGTGCTCGACTGTCTCGTCCCTGGCTATCACTACGTGAAGCTCATCTCCCAGGGCCTTTGCTTCCCGCAGGAAGTATTCGTGTCCTTTGTGGAAGATGTCAAACGTCCCGAAGGCTAACACTTTCTTCATTTTCAGCTTCGAAGGTAGCTTGGCATTAAATGCATTTCTTTTTTTACAGCATGAGATACACTAGTACCGGCACTAATAGGCAGCCCATTGCGTGGTTCCTCGGAATGTTCTTAAGAGGAGCCACTAAACCGACCGCGGATGCGGTCGCAAGGACTATTAACCCGACCCAACCATTGAGGAAGACGCACATCAGAACAATAAATACTATTATCGAGATTACAAGCGCTTTGTAGTTCACCTTGACTATCAGCTTTGAGAACTGCTTGGCAAAGAAGAGCGTCAAGAAGACTGATATCGATCCTGCGACCAGGAATACGAGGAGCAACATCACAAAGCTCACAGTGTCTATCTCAAAGAGCTTCTCCATAACCACGATAGAACCGTCTTTTGCCTTTCCCAATGCATAAAAAGTGACTAGCGAGAATATCACGCTCATAGTGCCCATGGCGCCGACCAAAGCAAGGTATGCCTTGTCTTTTATGTCCCGAACTATCTGGTTCGATATCACAGCTCCCTGGGCCGGGCCTAGGCCTGGGAAGAACTGTATGAGGAAGACTGCGAGGCTGCTTCCGAGGAGCACCTTGCCCAGCTCCTTTATCTTCAGGTCTATCGATTTCGTGAATCTTTGCAGCGGTATCTTGGTGTTCTCGAAGTAGCTTATGAGCAGTCCTGATATCCCGAACATGCCTGAGAGCAAGGGGAATAACGGCTCTGGTAGGTTTGGAAGAGAGAAGACAATCACGCCAAGGGTTCCTGACATCATGAAGAGCGTGAGGCTCCAGAGCTTCTCTTTCTCCCGGATTATCATGTAGACCACGATCATCATTAGGAGGTAGAACAAGTATGGCTTTAGGAAAGGATAGAGCCATAACGCGATGAAGATGAAGAATGGCACGAGCAAGAGCGCGACAACTAACCCGGAATAAGTCCCAAGGATGGTCAGCTTCACCGCCATGTAGCCCTCGCCTTTTAGGAGCATCTTCTGCGCAGGCAAGACGCTGAGCGCGTTCTCGCTCTCAGGCGCGCCAAGGTATGTCGAGGGGATGGTGTCCAGGAACGAGTGGACGACGGCTAGGCTCATGATGAAGGCTGCAAGCGAGAAAGGAGAAGTGTATCTGAGGAGAAGCGGGCTTAGCGTAAGGAGAGTCGTGGCGACGAGGTTCACGTGGACCCCAGGGGTTAGGCCTGTGACTATTCCTGCAAGGACTCCGCAGGCCAATGATAGCAGTATTTCCAGGATCATGAAACTGTCAGAAAACACAGGTTTATTAGTCTTAAGCGCTGATTTCTGAAAAAGTTCCGTGTCTTTTCCATAATCTTTTTAAAATCCTAAGCAAGCATCCCTTGAAAAACACGAGGAGGTAATGTAAATGAGATTTTTTGCATTAGGATTGATCTTGCTTCTAGTGGTTTTGACTGCCTGCAGCGAGAAGGCTGCTGACAACACAGACCTGGAAGCTGACGCCGGCCAGATGGAAGTCAAGGTAGACACTGACAGCGACGGAGAAGCAGACGTCATGGTCAAGCAGGAAGGCGACGTGACAGAGGTCAAGGTCGACACCAAAGTCCCTGAAGAGGTCAAGGACGCTGGCTCAGAGGCTTTCTGCATCCCTGGAGAGAAGTATACTTACACTAGCCAGGAAGGCTCTGTAGACTCTGAGATAATCGGTCTTGAGACTTACAAGGGCAAAGAGTATTGCAAGGCAGTATCATCCTCTGTAGTCAATACGCCAGTCGGAGACATTAATTCCGAGACGACTTACTACTTCGACAGCGATTACTCAGAGTACTGGATCGTGACCGAGACTAGCGGCGGGCCCATGCCTGCGCCCCAGGTCACGGAAGTGCACTTGGTCGATGGGAAGTTAGCTTAGATAAGACTATGTTGTTCATATTCTTTCTTTTTTTCTTCAACATGAATAAAAGGAGAAGATATTCCGATAATCCTGGTGATGCTTTCATCGGGAAACCAAAAAGCTTAATAATTACCTATCAAGAAGCAGCAATTGCATCCTGATCTGGATGAATCTCATCAGGGTTTTGGGTTTTTGGTGGTTTTGAAACAATGGTATTGAAGGATTACACTGTGCTTGACATCGAGACGACAGGCCTCTCCAAGGATCGCCACAGGATCACTGAGATCGCGGCGGTAAGATATAACGGCAGGAGGAGGATTGGCCAGTTCCATTCGCTAGTCAACCCAGAGGTGCGTATCCCTAGCTTCATCACAAGCCTCACAGGAATCAACAACGAGATGGTGAGGGACGCGCCAACGATCAGCAAAGTCCTGCCTGGCTTCCTCGAGTTCCTCGGCGGCAGCGTGATAGTCGCCCACAACGCCTCCTTCGATTACGGCTTCATAGAGCACAACGCAAGGGCTCATCTGAAGTTGGATCTTGCGAACAAGCGTCTTTGCACTAGGAGGCTGGCCAACCGGATGCTGCCTGACCTTCCAAGCAAGCGGCTTGGATCCCTCTGCGAGGTCTTCAAGATAAGGAACAAGCAAGCCCACAGGGCCATGGGCGACGCAGAGGCGACTGCTCAGGTGTTCCACAAGTTCTTAAGACTGCTGCCAAACTACGACGTCAGGACAGAGGATGACTTGTTCAGTTTCGAGTGCTCTCCCAGGAGCCGCAAACAATAAATACCTGCGCGTCCTTAGCTTCTTGCATGAGCAGGCTTCCTAAGGGCCTTAGGGGATGGTTCATCGCGCACTTCGTGATCGATACAGTGTTCGCCATACCCTTGTTATTCTTCCCGAGGATCTTCCTCTCAGCCCTCGGATTCACGACGATCGATCCCTTGGCTGCAAGGCTCGTCGGAGCGGCGCTTGTAGGGATAGGCGGCGCGTCGTTCATCATGAGAGATAAAGGAAGGGATGCTTACGAGTCTATGCTCTCGCTCAAGCTGCTATGGTCATCGACAGCCATCCTGGCCGCGGCGATCACTTTGGTTGAGCGAAGTGCGCCTCTGGCAGCGTCTGTTGGCATCCTCCTTGTCTTTGCAGCTTTCTTCCTCGTCTGGGCTCATTACAGGCAGAGGATAAGGCAGGGATGAACTGTTCATTCTGCCAGCGGGCTTCCGGCAAATGAAAAAAGTATATAAATGAATAAGCCAAGGGTGTTCTTTAGGTGAACAGAGGTGAGATTTAAGGACGGTTTTTCAAGAGCCAGTTCTGGATGGGTTGAGAAAAGACTGTCCGAATCTATTTGATGGAGGGAATCTAGAATGAGATCGTATGATAAATGGATATTGACGGCAATGTTGGTCTTGGCGCTCATCATCTCAGGCTGCTCTTCGAACAGCGTGAAGATCGAGAAGAGGGCTGACGTCGAGACGAGCGCTGCTCCGCAAGAGCAGGTGACTGTGAACTGGCTTGCCAGGTGGAAGAACGAGCATCTGAGGGAAGACTTCGTGGTTGAGAGCGCTAAAGAGTTCGAGGTGACTAATCCAGGCATCAAGGTGAACTATAAGTTCTTTCAGGACGCGGGCATGAACTCGGACCCAGACATCGCCAAGAAGATAGTGGAGATGATAAACACAGGGAACTATGAGTGGGACGTAGTGATAGCCAACACAGGGACTTACGGCGACGTCGCTGAGATGCTAAACGACCCTTGCTGGGGGAAGAAGTACCTCGTCGACTTCAAGGAGGTGCCTGGCTTTGTCGAGACCCAGAAGGATTTCATAATGACAGACTATCTTGACGAGTACTGCGGAGCGCTCGTTGGGCCTTACATCGAGGGATTCTTCATCATGGTCTGGTACAACAAGGAGCTCGCTGACAAGATAGAGATTGATATCAAGCAGCACGGCATGACGTGGGATGACTTCGTAGGCTACGTCAAGGCGCTTGATGAGTACAACAAGGCGCACGGGACAAACATAGCCGCGCTCTACGAATCCAATCCTGACTGGCGGGTCAACGAGTATATGTTCGCCCACCTGTTCAAGTCGGCAGTGGGAGACCTTGATAGGGTGAAGGATGAGAAGCTCACAGATGAGAAGAAAGCAGCTCTTCTGAAGACCTTCAAGGCCATGGAGGAGCTCAGTCAGTATAAGCCGTTGCTTCCAGGCCATGACACCAGGGCTTGGTATGATACCAGGAGCATGAGCTTTGATGGCACGGTCCTATTCACTGTGAACGGCGCTTGGATGTACAACCACTGGATGGACATTGACGAGACCTTGACGTATAACATGATGCCTGCTGAGCTTCCGGTGTTCCAGCCAGTCGACTTCTACATGGGAAGCTTTATCCCGCAGTATGCTGTCATGAAGGGTTCTCCCCATGAGGAGGAGGCGATAAAGCTCTTGCAGTTCCTCTCAAGGCCTCAGACTGCTGAGAAGTGGGTCAGGTACACCAAGGCCCCGACCGGCATAATAGGCCACTTGTCCACGTCTGACATTGGAGATGACCAGTTCGAGCAGTTCCAGGCAGAGGTCAACAACAGGTTCAACGGCGGGTATCATTTCAGCGACAACGCAGGCTACATGTTAGGAGAGGAGAACATCCTGCTGGACAGTAAGGTTGACGAGCTGATGATCGACGTGCTTGACGGCGAGATAACAGGCCAGGAAGCGTATGACAGGATCATGGCGGAGATTAAATGAGTGAAGACGATTGGCAAAACAGCGTAGGAGATGCAGGGCAGGCACAAACGCCCTTCAAGCTGAATATTGGGACTAAGATATTCTTATTCACGCTCGTGCCCATAGTCTTGGTCCTAGTCTTCATAAGCCTGCTCACCATCCAGAACAAGGCCAATACAGAGCAGACGCTCATGGAGAACCGGATCGCTTCCTTCGTCGGGCTTCTTGAGAGCGGCGAGCTTAGCTTTGAGAGCATCAAGGACAAGGCTCTGCTCGAGAACCTCTTCCAGGAGAAGGTAATCCACGCAAAGCTGATCGACAGGGAACAAAACATCGCATACTCCACCCAGACGGCTGGTGATGAGTTCTCATCGGATGACGAGGCAGACTTAGTGAACCAGGCCCTTGCAGGCTACAAGGTAGCGTATACCAGGCAGGATAAGGGCTCGACGACTTTCGAATGGTACTATCCCATCCTAGTAGATAAGAGGGTGATCGGCGTCTTCAACGCAGAGCTCTCATACGAGAGGTCTAATGAGAGGATCAGGCAATACGCACTCTTCATATTGTTCCTTGACTTGGTGGGGGTTATTGTCTCGCTTGGCTTCATCTATCTTCTGATCAACAGGAGCCTCATATCCAACATCGAGAAGCTAAAAGAGGCTACTGAAGAGCTTTCAAAGGGTAATCTTGATTACAAGACTGACATCCGTTCAAGGGATGAGCTTGAGGAGCTTGGCTTCTTCTTCAACAGGATGGGAAAAGACCTTAATGTCTCGAGGCTGAAGCTTGAGGGCTACAGCAAGGAGCTAGAAGTCAAGGTTCAGGAGAGGACTAGGGAGCTTCAGGGAAAGAACGAGGAGCTCGAGAAGTTCAACAAGCTAGCGATCGGCCGGGAGCTAAAGCTCGTCAAGATGAAGGATAAGATTACAGAGCTTGAGGCCCAGCTCTCTGGCAAGAAGGTGGGTTCTGTCAAGGCTGAGAAGCTTAAGGATATCTCAGACCGCATGAGGAAGCAGGGCAAGAAGCGTTGAGTTAGGATTTAAGCCCGTCTTCTGGGTCGTGGTGGCCGCACTTGCCGCAGACGTATTCTGTCATCTCGTCCTCGTCGCTCACGAATATCCCTTTCGAGACAAGCTGGGCTTTCCCAAAACCGCACTTGGAACATAAATGGTTATCGACAGCCAGGGGGTTTATGTCTGACTCGAGGATCTTGACTTCTTTTCGAGGGCTTGAATTCTGCTCTAGAGTGATCTTTTCTGCGCTCTCCTCGTGGCCGCAGGCGCACATGAACCTTTTCCCTTCGAGCTTCATCATGCTGGAGCAGTACTTGCAGAACTTCATGAGCATCATGCAAAAGGACTGGTTTAAAAAGTTTTGCGAAAAGAAAGCAAAGAGGTTTCGATAATCCTAGGAATTCCTTGTTATAGAAATGTTTAAATACAAGCGGCGCAATACTTCACCAGATGAAAGTCAATGCTTGTGAGGACAACGCGTTTGCTCTTGCAAGCTTTAGCTTTAAGCCTTTTTCATTCTTCTTTTGCTTCTTTTACTGGTGATTTCCAGGGGATCCTTCCGGCTCCTTGAGAATCTCCAAAGACAAATCTTCCGGGTGAAGCGTGAATTCTCGAAGGGCCTCTGAAGAGGAAGTAGGAGGAGAGGACAACAAGAGCAGAGGCTTGATTTTCCTGATACAAGACTAGAGACTAGCGTTTGGAGGAAGAGACATGAAAGGATTGGATGGGACGAGAAGTCTGGATGAGTTCGTGACGATCGAGGAGATCGAGAAGCATAGCAGGATTACGGGAAGCACTAAGATAATAACCCCTCTAGAGGCATTTAGCGAGGTTCCTACCACGAGGAGGGCTTGGAACAACGTCTTGGAATCCAGGAAGCAGCTAGTGGATATCCTTACAGGGAAGGATAGGAGGATCCTTATAGAGTCTGGTCCTTGCTCAGTCCATAGTGTCAAAGGCGCGTTGGGATACGCGGTCTGGTTAAAATCGTTGGCTGATGAGTTCCAGGATCAGTTCTTGATAACCATGAGGGTCTATCTTGAGAAGCCCAGGACTTGCGAGGGATGGCCTGGATTATTGACGGATCCTCGCATGGATAGCAGCTGCGACATGAATGAGGGCAGGCTCATGGGGAGGGAGGTGTTCCTTGGCGTGAATCACGTCGGCCTTGGGGTCACGACCGAGTTCCTAAACACGCTCACGCCGCAATATCTCTTTGACCTGACGACTCATGGAGTCATTGGCGCAAGGAGCGTGACTTATCAGGAGATAAGGAAGATGTCTTCAGGCCTCTCGATGCCTGTAGGGCTCAAGAACGATCTTGAGGGCAAGCCTCATACCGCGATTGACGCGGCAGTTGTGGCTAGCAGGCCCCAACAGTTCGGCGGGATGGATGTTGAGGGAGCGCTCTGCTGCCTCCAGACATCAGGGAACAAGGACGCACACATCATATTGCGCGGCGGGAATAAGAATACCAATTATGGTGCTGGAAGCGTAAGGTATGTTGTCAGCCGGTTGAAGGAGAGGGGCCTTCCTGGCATCGTAGAGATCGATTGCAGCCACGCTAACTCTGGAAAGGATCACTTGGAGCAGGAGAAGGTCTTTGATAGGGTGGCTGCGCAGATACTTAGGGTTAGGGGCCATGGTGCGATTCGTGGCATGATGATAGAGTCCTACACGAAGCCAGGCGCCCAGAAGATGGACTATCCTTGCACAATGACTCTTGATGAGGACCAGTCTGTGACTGACAAGTGCATGGGTCAGGAGACTACTTACAGGTGCGTTCGTGACTTCGGCAATGCGCTTCGCGATAAGAAGAAGCACAGGGCTTACTCTGTCAGGTAGGTCTTCTCTGCGATGTAGAATCCTATGAAGAAGAAGACTGAGCTTAGCAAGAACAGCGTCGCGTGCAGCAGGGATAAGTCCATGCTCGCTCCTTTGCCTATCGAGTAGACTAGGACCATGTATCCTACGAAGTATAGGAATATCGCGCTTGAGATGTATTGGAGCGGCGCTTTTATCAGGTTGGCTTTCCTTGCAGGGTGAATGGTTAGCGTGAGCAGGAATATGAGCGCCACTGCCAAGGGGTGTATCATGAGCAGGACTTTCTTGTAGAAGGGGAAGAGGTCTGCTCTTGGGATGAGCACGGCCTCGAACAGGTAGTGCAACCATATGAATACTCCAGCCGCGGTTCCTATGAAGAAGAGAGGCTCGTATGCCTTTGCCTTGTGGAGCCTTGAGATGTGGTGCCAGAAGTATGATAAGGAGGCTATGAGCAGTGCGTATGAGACTGAGAAGAGCGTAGTGCTGATCGTTATCAGCGTGCCTGAGCCGGTCTGTTCGTTTGGGTCGAAGAGCAGGAATCCCAGGGCGAAAAAGAACATGGCGGCTGCGAACATGGCAAAGAGCGGCTTCTTGAAGCGCAAAATCTCTTTCTTTAGGGTCTTATTCTTGAACAAGGCCTTGGCAGCTCCTACTGCAAAGAGGAATGCTAGCACCAGGAACAGGTTGGTTGTGATCGTCATCAGGAAGAACATGGTTGATGTGTTCATCAGGCGTCACCTCATCCTCCTGCCAGGTCCTGGCCCTCGAGGGTTGTTCTGGCCTGGCAGGCCTGCTGGCGAGTATTGGTCAAATCCGTTCATGGAGTCTTGCATCGGCGGCTCTTTTTGCATTCCTGAATCGAATCCGAATTTTTCTGAGAACGAGTCTCCGAACTTGCCAGCCACGCTTCCTATGTCCATGAGGACTGCTTTTGGGTGAGGGATGTACCTGTCTAAGAGTTCTATGCCGAAGTAGAAGATCGGCGCAAACAGGATGGCCGCGATTATATGGTTCCAGGAGAGAGGGGTTGCCCCGTAGAAGATGGGTACGAACATGACAAAGACGTAAGTGACTTCTCTTATCCTGGCGATGTATTTTATCAGCTGGTTGCCTCGCAAGCCTAGCCAGACTATCAGGATCCCATATGAGAATATGAGGGCTATCAGGCCGAACCTCAGGAACGCTTCTAGGAATGCAGCGTGGTGCCCTGCCAGCCAGTAAGTCGTTTGGCGGGCGCAGTCTATGCTCCCCCAAAGGACGACGACCGCGTTTGAGATCGCGTTCCCCATGCTAGTCCCCCTCTTCTCCTGGAAGAACTCTGCGAAGAACCAGACGAGCCATACAGGGACTAGCAGCCAGAGCATGTCCAGGGTCTGGAAGGGAAGGACGAATATGGTCCTGATCCAGTCTACGAACAAGTCCCAGATGTATAATCCTACGGTAGCGTACCAGGTCAATTTATTGCCTCTATTGCCCTCTTTTTGCCTTGGAAGAAATCATGCTGGTTGGAGTTTATAAAGGTTTTCTGACTGGATAGATGAGGATATAAAAGATAATGGAGAAAATAAAAAAAAAGATATGAAGAAGATGTGAGAATGATGAATGATATCTCTAAGTGGATATCATTATGCTAGGGTTGTCTGCAGGGCCGTATACCAGCACGGATGAATCATTCCAGGATGAGTTCGGGGCCGCGTATCTTCGGGCATCATTTATCTGCTTAGCTAAGTATACCTTGTGTTTTCGGCCAAGCTCAGCCATCTTCGCAGCTCTATCCCTCATGAAGGCGTGGTACTCATGTATCTCTCCTTCCAGGCTAGGATCCAGCACTGCCCGCTGTCCGAATATGTCCTCTGCAGAAAGCCCTTCTGGCAGGCGCTCCTTCTTCCAGTTCCATTTCATGAATCTAAAGTAAGGCTCCACATTAGGATCCTTCTGGGCTTCTATCTTAGGTAGGTCAGCAAGCGCAGATACAGGAATTGGTTGGGTGTCTGTTGGATTGTATTGTCTTTTCGGCTGTGCCGGTTCAACATAATCGTCAGGAATAGGTTCCAACACGTCTGAGAGTTCCAACACGTCTGAGGAATAGGGCGGGTCTTTGCTGGCCTTCTTGGTGCCTTGCACTGGGTCTGGATCCAAGCCCATCTTTTTAAGGGTTACCTCTAATGGTTCTGATGCGTATACGAGTAAATCGCTAGCGTGCTTGTGCTGTAAGCTCAGGTCGTTAGAGCAGGTAGTGACTAATTTTTCGAGGAGCCTTAGTTTGGCGCTGGCTTTTTTTAGCTCTGCTTTGACATCCGGCAGGCTGCATCTTAGGTCCGCATATAATCCTCCTAGGGCTGAGTCGGCCATTCCTATGTAACCTTTCACATCGTAATGCTTGAATCCTAGAAGTCGGGTGGCCGCGCCCAATAGCGAGTCAACATGCGTGATCGTATAGTCATCCATCCTCTCTGCCCGCTTGTTAGAGACAGAGAGTTGTTCTGTGTATCGCTCCATCTCCTTGGCAAGGTCGGTTACTGCATCGTAGAATGCATTGATGTCGACAGATGCTTCTGGATCGCCAGATCTGAGCAGGTCGTTGAGGGCTACTCCTCTGCCTCCATTCTTGTCAGGGTTTGAGCTTTGGGCTCGTTTGCAGGCGTTTTCCAGGCAGGAGTATAGCTTGGAGGTTCCATCCACGCTTTCAGCTACGGTAGGGTCATGTATGACAATATCATCTATGGAAGGTTTTCCTTTGCGTTTCTGAGTGTGCTCAGTCATTTCTTGTCACCTTTTAACCCTATGGGGAAGCCTTTCTTTATAAATCTTTCGATTTTTTAACCACTATCAAGTGACTACAGAATCAAAGGAGGGTTTTGCAGCAAAAAAAAACAGCAAAGAACAAAAGAGAAGAAACACAAGAAAAAAAAGACACAAAAGACGCACACAACCAAAAGAACCCCGAAAAAAAGAACTTAACAAAAAACTTTTTAAACCACCCTCAAACACAAGACACCAAGAAATTTATGGGCCCATAGCTTAGCCTGGCTGGAGCACCGGTCTTATATGACCATGCTCTCTGCATGATTTAAGAGAGCCGGGGGTCAGGGGTTCAAATCCCCTTGGGCCCATCTTATCTTCTTCCTTCTAAAGATTTAAAAACCTGGGCGGACCACTAACCTCAAAAAGCCAATAGAGGGAAAAACCATGGGAGCAATGAAATTCGCGACGCTATGCACACTCGTAGGAACACTCACTCTAGGTACAGCGAGAGCCGAAGACCTTCCGCTCAAGATAGCAGGCGAGAAGGAAACAGTAGTGAACCTCAACATGATATATCAAGGAAGCGTAAGGTTCATCGGAGACGCCACCTTCAAGCTAGTGACCAAGGAACGGCTGAAAGAATACCGCGAAGGGAACTACGACGTGGAAGAAGGAGATATAGAGAAAGGCATATGCGTAAGCGTCCCTAGGGCAAGAGACGACAACCTCACAAGGACCCAGATCCACGAAAGCATAGCGATCCAAGCCACCTGGCGCTCAGAGCACTACAACACAGCGCTGGTGCTGGCAGAAAGAAGAGGGAAAAAAGAAGCCTGCGCAGACGTACAGTATTATTTCATAAGGAAGAAGAAATGAAGGTTTAAAAGGAATAACTTTAAAAACGATCCGGAAAACCAAAGGGGATACACTTTGCCCCGGTGGTGTAGTCCGGCCAATCATTTCGGATTTTCGTGGCGAGGAATTGGAAATTCCTGAAGTTTCCGACTTCGTCGAAAACATCCGAAGACCTGGGTTCAAATCCCGGCCGGGGCGTAAGCGAAGCGTCGCCCAAAAGGCCGGCTCAGAAATCGTTTTCAGGATTTCTGCTTGCCGGCAAGGGCGTATATTTATTCTCGTTCTAAAGAAGGGCGTAATGAGCCGTATCGAACAACAGAATCGATAAACATTTATATGTGATTTGTCAGTCGTGTTATTAGGCATATTTTCCGTCGTGGCTTATGCCTCTGAAGAGGTGGGAAAGATCAGACTTAACATATTAACAAAGATCATTGTCTTGATAATGGTGTTAAGTCTTGTTCCGCTGGGCGTTCTGAGCTTTCTCTCGATTAACTATCTTGGGAGCATGGAGAATACTGCTCTTGAAAAAGTTGGGAATATGCAAGATATTGCTGTAAACGACAGCTTGAATTCTTTGAATGAGCTTGGTGCAACCATCATCAAGAACTAGGCCATGGCCACTAAGAAGCTGATTGAACTCTACATAGAGACTCATCCTGAAAAAACTGCGGCCGATCTCATAAATGATACTGAGTTCCAGAGTATCGGCATCCAGCCTGTCGGTAAAAAGGGATATACTGTAGTTATTCAGACCAAGACCCAGAATATGATCGCCCATCCCAATCCTGCCATGATGGGCAAAGACCTGTTAGAGCCTCTGCAGAATAATGAGAAGATGCAGGATTGGTGGAGGGTTGTGGAGCCTACTTGGAAGGATAATGTGGACAATTCAGGTTATTATCATTGGCCTGAAGCAGACGGGACGTACAGCGATAAATACATGTATTTGGCGGTCATCGATACGCCTCTGCAAGGGAAGGATTTGAGCATCGCGGCAACAACATATACTGATGAGTTTAATGCTCCTGCAAAATTGATGGATGAGAAACTGAGCACAAACAAGGATAGCGTTGTTAGCGAGATCCAGAATACAAAGAGAAAGATTCAGCAGACCACGACAATCACTGTTTTAGCTATGATCGCGGCCATAACCGCACTATCAATACTTTTCAGCCGAAGGCTGACAAAACCTATAACAAAGCTGAGGAATGCGGCTGTTGAGATCGGCAAGGGCAATTTTGAATCCCACATAGATATCAAGACCGAGGATGAGATTGGTGAACTTGCAAACACGTTCAACAGCATGGTTGAGGCGCTAAACGCTTCAAGGAAGGCTCTCGAGGAATACAATAAGAACCTGGAGGAGAAAGTCCACGACAGGACGAGCGAACTGAAGAAGAAGAGCGAAGAACAAGAGAAATTGAATGCCATAGTGGTCGGTAGAGAGCTGAAGATGGTTGAATTGAAGAAGAAGATAGCAGAGCTTGAGAAGAAGCTTAAGAAGAAGTAAACTCACAGCCAAAGCATCATCTTATAGATTATTCCGGATCAGACTCCGCTTAACAAAAAAAAAGTAGGTTTAACCCATAGAACTGCTGTTAAGCCCTCTTTTCGGAACGAGCAACCAGCCGTCGGCAGGGGCGTTTTCTTTTTTTCTTTAGAACCAGTTCCTTACCAGTTGAATCCGCCGTAGCCGCCTCCGAAGAAGCCTCTGCCGAATGACCCGCTGTAGCTCATCGTTTCTCTTCGGGTTCGTTCTTCCAGGGCTTCTTTTGAGAACTTGACTTGCGACTTGTCGACTCCCAGGGTTTTTGCTATGGCTTCTAGCGGGCCTTCTCTTCCTTGCGCGTCTCTTTGGGTTGGCTTGACGTTTAGGACTGCGTATCTTCGCAGGTCGTCCCAGTGGTTGAATAGTTGCGGTGTCGAGCTTGCTTTTTCTGGAACAGTACCTGATGTCAAGTAGATGTATGCAGTCTCGTGGCCGTCGTAGACTACGCTGTCTACAAGCGAGGGGTCTGTTATGTAGGGGGCGTGGTTTTGGCTTAGCTCTTTTATCTTAGGGCCTTTGAAGTATCCTTTGAGCTTATGTTTCTTTCTCTCTTCGAATAGCTTTCGTTTCTCTTGTTTTGCCTTCTCTCTTGCTCGTTTGCTCATCTTGCCCTGTTAGAATCCTTGCTTTCTTTAAAAACATTCCTCTTGATTGTTACTCGAGAATGGTCTCTTAAGCTACTGGCAAGAATCTCTTATTCTACATCAGCTTAGGTTCTATCTCAGATATTATAGAGTATCTTCTTGCGCTCTTTGCGTGTTCGTGTCTTTTCTGCTCGATCCAGTTATATGCTTCCAGACCCATAACCTTCTCTACGAGCCGTTCGCTCGGACAATAGGGCCTGCGCACGCTTCCTTCCAGTTCTTGCGCGGCGTATTTCATGAGCGCTGCAAACTCTCGTCCGTTGGTCGGCAGAGAGCTTATGGTCTCTGAGCATAGTTCCTCCACGAATGTCCTCAGGTCCAGGCTGAGGCTCCTCACAGTCTCGGAGTCTGGTCTTAACACCAGTCTCAGGACTGATCCTGCGAAATGGTTCATTCGCTCTTGCGGTTCCAGGTCGAATAGCAGGTCTGAGTTGTCTGCTTGGGGGCAGACACTCTTTGCAAGGTAGAAGTTCTGGTCGTGCATGGATTCTGCGCTTAGGATCGCGCCGCATCTGGAGTATACTTCTCGGATGGCGGTCACAATGCATTTGCCTGCCAGAGCCTCTTCTTCTGTTCCTGGCGAGTATGCCTGCGTCCGGCGTGTGCTTGGCACGAGAAGCATGACTGAGCCTGCTTCTATGTTGCTGTCCCATTGCCAGTTCCCTGTGAGTTCTGGCGCGGCCAGGCCTTCCAAGTAGCTTGTAAGGCCAGGGAATTTGGCGGTCGATATAGGTATAGTTATCCCTTTCTCGAGGAGCCCTTCGACGGTCTCTATGCCGTGGTGCAGGGCCAGGCTCGTCATGACCCTGAGTGCGTGTAGGAATTCTCTCTTGGCATCGGTCGTGTATTCTACGCCGATTATCCTTGGGAAGTGGGTGTCGTGCAGGGGGCTGTCGTACAGGTATTGTCCGCAGGCGTTAGGTCCGAATGCGAGCAGTCTTGGATCTGCAAGGCCCTTTCCCCTCACGTCGTCTCTTCCTTGGACCGAGAGCAGGTTCTGCATGGAGCCGATTCCTTTGGTGTAGGCGATTAGCAGAGTCCCTTCTCGCGCAATCCTCATGTACCTTCCTCTCTCTTCCACGGCCAGGGTCTTGTCTGGGAAGGTGATTATGTGGAGGGATGCTTCTTCAAGGCCTGCGGATAGGCGTTTGAGTCCTGATCTTAGCTTCTTGCTTAGGGGCAGGTCGTCTGCTATTGATGATAGCGTGGCTTCTAGGCAGCTTCCTTTTCCGACTTCCCCCAGGTCAGTGATCCTTGTCGAGCACGACAGTTCCATGCGTTCCGTTCAGCGTCACCAATATATAAGCCTTTCGATTTTATAACTACCAAACAGTAGTTATAAATCAAGATGCTCGAGGTACGCGAATATCTGCAGCGCCAAAAGGAACCAGCCAGGACATGAGCCAACAGAGCCGTCCGTGGCAGAAGGCAAGAAAGCCCTTACGCAGCCCAGCAAGAAGGCAACTACGAGCCTGCGAAAATCTTTTTCGCAAGCTTTATAAAGCGAAGCATTTCTCGGGGTTCCTAGATGAAGAGAAGTTCAAGACGCTGGAAGAAGAAGGGCCAGATGCGCTGGAAGTGGCAGCGTAAAAGGATGAAGAAAGAGAAGAGGAAGAGAAGGATTAAGCAGTAGTTCCTCTAGTTGTTTTTCTTGGTTGGTTTTCAGAAACAAGCGATTTCTTAGCTTAGTCAGTGGATTATCTTGAAGTCTTCTAGGTTGTTCTCGTTGTCTGTCATCGCTGCGGACTTCACGTCTATCTTGGATCCTAGCTTGTGCTTGATGAGCCAGTAGTCTGAGGGTATTATCTTCTCTTTGCCTAGCTCTTTTAGCAGGAACCATCTTAGCTCTCCATACTCGCCAGGCATGGTCTTCTGGTCATCTGCGCTCATCTTGGTCAAGAATAATATGAAGCTGTGTTTCACGTCGACGCCGCCCCATACGCGTTCGTGCATCACCCCGCACATCTGGTCGTACTTTGCGTCCAGGCCTGATTTCTGCTTTACGACTCTTGCGCTTGCCTCCTCAAAGCTCTCTTCGAGGAGCATCTTGCCTCCTATCATGCACCAGTATCCTTTGTAGGGCCTGTTGCTTCTCTTTATCAGCAGGATCTTGTCGTCTTTGACTACCGCGACGAGTATCACTGGGAGCGGGCTCATCTTTTCCCCCTGCAGGTTCGGGATTATCGGGATGTATTGCTCTGCCTTCCTTGTCAGGGAGTAGTGGAAGCCTTTTTTCTCGATCAGGCCTTTTTTTTGCATCTGTTCCAAGTGGTATGTTACCATGTTGGATCTTATCTTGAGGTCTTTCTCTATCTCGCTAAACCTTAGCTTTTCGTCTTTTAGGAAGAGCCGGAATATCTGCTCCCGTTCATCCTTTCCAAGCGCCTTCATTCTAGTCGAGAAATGTCGAGGAATTATTTAAATATTCCCAAGCGGCTCTTGGCTGGCATGGGCATTCTGGCTACGTAAGCCTTTGAGGGGTGTTTTTTATGAATGAGGATAAGACGCATTACATCGCTGTGACTGGCATTGTTAGGAAGGATGGAAAATATCTTATATGCAAGAGGAGCTTGAAGGAGAAGGCTTTTCCTGGCAAGTGGTGCGTGCCTGGCGGGAAGATCGAGAAGAAGGACTTCGTCGATACGCCGAAGGACACCCAGGATCATTGGTTCGACATCTTCGAGAAGACTCTTCGGAAGGAGATCAGGGAGGAGACGAATATCGAGATCAAGGACATCGGGTATGTCTCTAATCTCGCGTTCATCAGGCCGAATGGTTTCTCCACTGTGATCGTCAGTCTTTTTGCAGAGCACGCGTCTGGCGATGTCAAGATGCTCTGTCCGGATGAGCTCGTGGACTACGCATGGGTATCTCTTGAGGAGGCCAAGGGTTATGACTTGATTGAGAACATCTGGGAGCAGATGGAGAAGGTAGAGAAGCAATTTAATACCACTAAATAGTGACAACAAAATCGAAAGATTTATATAGCTGTGGATCAAATCATGAGAAAAAGAGGTACAACAATGCCAATCCAGAAAAGAACCAAGGGAAGATTCACAATATACGACGTCAAGAAAGGGACTGCAGAGCCAGTCAGCGAAGTCATAGCCATGCTTCGAGGAGAGCCTGCGCCCAGGCACGACGACCAGATCATGGTTGACCTGACAAGCATGAAACCAAGCAAGCTCACAGGCATCCACACACTCATAACAGACATGCCTTACCAAGGCAAGGTAAACAAGGTCGTGTTCGCAGTGCCAGACAGCCTGGTCGACGAGACCAACAAGGCAGCGCGGCAGCATACTGAGAGCACACCATACTATGTGCCAGGCAACCCAGAGCACGCCAGGCCGACGTACCTCGTCGTCAACAAGACCCAGGCAACTGTCATGGCAAGCCTTGCGTAAGAGCAGGGCGAGGACACCGAAGCTTGAAAATCTGAAAGCTGACAAGACCAACGTCTTTGAGGGTTTCGCAAATCGAAAGCTATTTAAACAACCTATTTTTCCATTCACTCACACAAAAATATGGCGAGGATCAAAACACTGATTCTCTACCAAAAGATCAGCGCCAACGTGCGAGTGAGGAGCCTTGAATCAGCCCCGACGGAAATGACCTTTCCGGCGAAACAGGCCAGGGATTCCGACGCAGGTAAAAAAAAGTGTGACATTCATCCGTGCCAGAACTAAACATTCAGGCACATTGGTAGGAAAGAAGAAGAAAGGTCTATTAATAATGCATATTAATTAGACATGCAACAGCCAGGGCTAATCTGCCAAGTGCAAGGCAGAGAAGGTCCGCAAGGTTCTTTAACCCTGGTAAATATTGTAAACTGACAAGATTCAAACCGGATTTTGAACTATTAACAATAATGTTGCGAAGTTTCAGCAATTCTAAAGAGGAATTCTGAACTTGCCAATCAAGATTGTCAAGTTTCAGCAATTCTTGAAAAAGAATTTGTGATAGCGTACATCAATAATCAAGGATAAATAGTTCCCGTTGATCCTGCGGGAGATCGCTGCTATTGGAATTCGACTAAGCCATGCAAGTCTTTCTGAGCAATCAGAGGCATAAGGCTCAGTAACACGTCGGTAACCTGCCCTAAGGTCAGGGATAACCTCGCGAAAGTGAGGGTAACACCTGATAGGGAAATCGTTCTGGAACGATGTTTTCCCAGAAATTCGTGCCTTAGGATGGGCCGGCGGCAGATTAGGCTGTTGGCGGTGTAATGGACCACCAAACCGAAGATCTGTACGGGCCATGAGAGTGGGAGCCCGGAGAGGGACACTGAGATACTGGTCCCAGCCCTACGGGGTGCAGCAGGCGCGAAACCTTTTCAATGCGCGAAAGCGTGAGAAGGGAATTCCAAGTGCTCAAGTTTTACTTGGGCTTTTGCCAAGTGTAAAAAGCTTGGCGAATAAGGGGTGGGTAAGACTGGTGCCAGCCGCCGCGGTAACACCAGCGCCTCGAGTGGGGATCGCGATTATTGGGTCTAAAGCGTCCGTAGCAGGCCTTGTAAATGCTTTGTGAAATTGTCCGGCATAACCGGGCAGCGTGCAGAGTAGACTGCAGGGCTCGAGACCGGGAGAGGTTAGAAGTATTCCTGGGGTACCGGTAAAATGGGTTAATCCTGGGAGGACTACCTATGGCGAAGGCATCTGACCAGAACGGTTCTGACTGTGAGGGACGAAAGCTAGGGGAGCAAAACGGATTAGATACCCGAGTAGTCCTAGCCGTAAACGCTGCGAGCAAGGTATTGCGCCTCCCACGAGGATGCGCAGTGTCGAAGAGAAGTCGTTAAGCTCGCCACCAGGGAAGTACGGTCGCAAGGCTGAAACTTTAAGGAATTGGCGGGGGAGCGCCACAAGGGGTGCGGCGTGCGGTTCAATCTAACTCAACGCAGAGAACCTCACTAGGCCCGACGGCAGGATGAAGATCATGCTGAAGACATTATCTGACGAGCCGAGAGGTAGTGCATGGCCGTCGCCAGCTCGTGCTGTGAAG
>JAFGGS010000012.1 GCA_016930415.1 Candidatus Woesearchaeota archaeon
ATCCAAACACGCTTTTCAAAAGTCAGTTTATACATATTAACCACCGAAGGTGGCTAATCAAACCGGAATTAAAAACGTGATAGCACACAAAGCCTTCCTGACAGAAACATATTTAAATGACTTCTTCCAGTTGTTTCTGATATTCAGAACTTTTGGCAGATTTTTTAGTTATTTTTTTGATAATTAGCATATTTTTTGTGATTTCAGACTTTTTTTCGGAAATTCAGAAAAATTAAGTGGATTCAAGGTAAAGTGAAGCGATACCCTAAGCTCGTGCAGTGTGACTCTAGAGGACAGATAGTCATACCTAAAGAGATGAGGCAAGACTTAGGGGTTGAGGAAGGAACCGGATTCT
Source organism: Candidatus Woesearchaeota archaeon (assembly GCA_016930415.1). Lineage (GTDB taxonomy): Archaea > Nanobdellota > Nanobdellia > Woesearchaeales > SM23-78 > SM23-78. The sequence continues at coordinate 356 of JAFGGS010000012.1, forward strand.
GGATGTACTCGATAACAGACGAGGGCATACTTCTAAAGAAGGTCGACGCGCCAGAGCTCTCAAGCCACGAGAAGCTCCTAAGCGAAGTCCGTGAGAAATCCGCCAAGATTAAGGTCTCTAGGAAGAACGTCGACGAGTCCGAGAAGAAGTACAAGAAGACGAAGAAGGGAAGGTTGGAACTGGTATGAGCAGGCGATTCAAAGAAGGAACATGGAACGCCATGAAGGCATCGCTCGTGCTAGCCGTGGCCATGATGGCAGTCCTTGTGTTCACTAATCTCGCGTTCTCGGCCGACAGCTCAACTTACGACCAAAGCATCAACCCAGGTTATCCGCTTCCGCCGGTCAGCGCAGGCCAGAACGTGACCTTCACGGCTTACTGGGGCGGGGAGAACCAGTCAGTGCTCTTCTGCAACGACTCTACTTGCAGCTCTTGCTGGTATAGCCGAGGTTCAAGCACTAGTGAGCTTAGCGGCTGCTGGTGCTATAGCCTGCCGATGGTGACTGCGCCTTTCAACTGCACTTACCAGACCTCAGACTCGACTCCAAGGGACAATGTGTTCTACATGAGGCTCTACAACATAACCCAGAATTCATCAAGCGAGGGTTCCATCCACTCTGCAGGCACTGCTGAGAGCATATTCTACGTCAACCACAGGCCGTATGCCCTGAACGTCTCGATAATCCCGACGCCGGCGTATAACTTCTCGAACATATCATGCAACTACACGTTCGCTGATCCTGACAGCGACACCGAGAACCTTACAGGATCAGTATTTACCTGGTGGAGACTCAATAGCACCGGCAGCTACGAGGCGATCGCTGGCCAGACCGGGAAGAACCTCACCGCGACGGTGTCCGGCTCTGAGATGATCAAGTGCGGAGTCAGGACCATGGACCAATACGGATTAACTGACGACATATACGTGAACTCTACGCCAGTCAACATCACTGCTTACACCTCGACGACGCCTGTGCTTCACAACGTGACTGACGACTCTAACAGCTCTAACCCGACGATTGTCGGCTATGACGTGACTTTCACGATCAACTGGAGCGTCGAGACCGGGCCTGTCGAAGCGAGGGCGTTCGTGTGCAATAACTCTGACATAACGGTCTCTGGCTGCGGAGTTGGCAACACGAACTACTGCGCGTCTGCCTATGAGTCTTCCAACATAATATACTGCACTTACACTGTGCAGGACACTGACCCTGTCAACAACACCTACTTCGTGAGGCTGTGCAGCAACGCGAGCGAGTGTTCGCTCCAGGTGCTCAACGGCACTTTCGTCAGGTTCAATGACACGACCCCGCCGACCTTCAATTTGTCGTCGATAAACACGACTGGCGTCAGGCCTTACAACATGCAGTTCCTTGTCCTGGATGACTTCCAGATGAATATGTCATCCGTGATCCTGAACGTTACCTTGAACGGCACTTCCAACTCGTCGCTGTACAACTATACTGATATGACCTGCTCAGGCACCGACACCCAACGCACCTGCAACGTCTCGCTCAACTTGACCGACGGGGTCTACAACCTCACCTTCTTCGTGAGGGACATGAACAACAATGCCAACACGACGAGAGCAGTGCTGCTCTACGACGCCACTGCAGGCTACATCTCGACGGTCTTCAACGGCTACAACCAGACCAACCCGATAATCGCTGACGTCTCGACGACTAAGATGCTGTTCGCTAACTGGACCCCTGCTGAAGGCATGACTTCAGGAGTCGCTTATTACGAGTACGCGCTCGGCACTGCCAAGTATCCTGATGGAGGTTGGGATTCTCTCGTTACATGGACGAACGTGAGCATCAACAGGTCTGCTACAGGCAACTATTCCTTGTTGCACGGCACAGTCTATTATTTCAGCGTGCGCGCAATGTCAGGCTCTGGAGTCGCCTCGAACGTGACCTCGAGCAGCGGCATATTATATAATGACGTGTCGGCGCCTATATGCTATGGAGGCGCGTGCATAATAGACGACGGCTATTGGGGCAGCAACAACAACACGAACTCGAAGACCGCGCTTCACTTCATACTCAACTTCACAGAGGCAGGCTCACCCATCACCAGTTACGAGTACACCATAGGGAACACCACTTGTTTCGTGCCTGGCTATGATAGCGTGAGGACTGTGACTGCAAGCGCTTCAAACGAGGTATACGCGACAGGGCTCACATTGCAGGACAACGTGACTTATTACGTCTGCGGAAGGGCTAAGTCCGCTAATAATAAATGGAGCGACTGGTTCAACACGACAGGCATCACGATTGATTCTATCCAGCCGGTCGGAGGTTCCATCTCATACACGCAGAACAACTTGTCGACCAACATGACGACTGTATACTTGAGCTCTGGCTATGATACCATCAGCGGGGTTGGCAGCGTGGAGCTGCAATACGCCGAAGTCCTCTACAACCCGTCTCAGGGCTGCACTGGCTTCTCAGGCTACACTACATACAACGCGTCGCTCGTGCCGAGCGCGACCTCGCAGCTAGTCAGCCTGAGTCATGGCTACTGCTACAAGTTCCGCTATGTGGTGAGGGACTTTGCAGGGAACGCGCAGGTGTACTACTACGGCTCTGAGATCAGCTTCTACGTGGATAACACTCCGCCATTGAACTTCTCAGTCCAGATAAACAACGGTGATTTCTACACCTACACCAGCAACCTCACCCTCAACTGGTCTCCTGCCTCTGATCCTGAGTCAGGCATCAGCTATTACTCTTACGTCGTCAAGGACGAATACGGAAACGTGGTGCGCGACTGGACCAACACGAGCCAGACCTTCATACCGCTCTCGAATCTCGCGTATTCGAACGGTACCCCGCTCGTGCATGAGTGGAAGTATTACGCCATCGTCGTGGCTTACAACAAGCTAGGCATCCCTTTCAACTCTACGAGCAACCAGATACTCTACATAGATAACGCGCCGCCATCCCCCGTAGTCATCCTGAGCGTCGCAGGAGACTCTAACGCCACCGACGGCTACGCTGACTACGTCAATGACGGAGTGACCAACGTGACTGTCTCAGGCGAGGACGGGATCGTCTGCGTCTATTCGCTCTACGACATAGACTATTCTGAGACTTACGGAAGCCTCTGTAATGATACTGGCGATAACGTGACTTGCTCCATAGCTTCTAGCGAGGGCACTAGCACTTACTACATAACCTGCAAGGACGCCGCTGGCAACGCCCAGACCGCGAGCCAGAATACCGCCGTCACTTTCTTCGCTGACTGGAGCGGGCCCGCGATCTCGTCTGTCACTCCTGCTAACGGTGCCATAGTAACTGGTCAGATCACGATCTCAGCTTCAATAGTTGATACTGGTATCGGAGTGGTGGGTGCTGCCTGGTATAACATATCTAACCTATCCGGGTCAATTGTGAGTTCAGGAGCGCTTTCAAACACGGCAGGCAGCACTTACTCCGCCACCTGGGACAGCTCATCTTACGACCAGACGACTTACAACCTAGTCATATACGCCAATGACTCGCTAGGACTCGTGAGCAATGCCTCGTCGAACTTCACCATAAACAGGGACCTGCCCTACTTGGAGGTCATGCACGAAGATTACTCATCCGAGCCAAACACCCAGTTCAACATATCCATAATCGCCCAGGTCTTCACTAACGTGAGCTACAACGTGACGAACTCGACCGGCGGACTAGTGGCTTCTGGAGATAATACGACCTCTCAATCAGGTAATAGGAACTATCTTTCATGGCCGGTCTTGCTCAACGTAACAAGCACTGTTGCTTGGCCTGACGGAGAGTATTACCTTGCTGTGCGCGCCGTCAACAACGCGTCTAACTCATCGACCGCCTCCTCGTCTTTCATAATAGACCGCGACGCCCCTGCATATTCAGGATTGACAAATACCTCTGCGATGACAGTTTACAACAACAACTCGCTGAACATATCCGTCAACTGGACTGACGCTAACAACATCTCAGAGGTGAGGTTCGAGACTGACGCCCTGAACGGCAGCTTGGCCAACTACACTGCACTCGTGATTCAGGACGGCGATACCTTCTCGTTCTTCCTGGACGAGGCTTACCTGAGCAACAACGAGACTGTGCTCTGGAGGTTCTACGCAATGGACTCTGCAGGCCACTGGAACATGACTGAGCAGGACGGCTTCACAGTGCAGAACAGGGACCCGATCATTAACTCGTCAGCTTCTCTTTCGAGGAACGCTTCGAAGAACGCCCAGTACATGATTGACCTGGATGATGAGATATTCACTGACTACGACCTTGATAACCTGTCTTTCAACGCTAGCGGAAGCTACAACATCACGATCCTCTCGATTAACCAGGCGTCTGGTGTGATTACCCTCAACTTCACTTACTCCTGGACCGGCGTGGAGAACATAACAGTGAACGTGACTGATCCTTTCGGAGGCTTCAACGAGACTGTTATCGAGATCAACGTGTCTAACAGTCCGCCAGTGTTCTCAGGCTCGATCCTGCCTATAAGCTGGCTTTACAACACGAACTATACCTTGTCATTGCCAACTTACTTCACGGATCCGAATGGAGACAACTTGACCTACAACTACACTGGTTCGGATAACGTGACTGCCGTAATCAATCAGACTAGCGGCAGCGCAGTCTTGGTGCCTGACTACGGCTGGACCGGACTTGGCTGGATCATCTTCAACTCGACTGACGATGAGGGCCTCAATTCTTCCTCTAACAACGTGACTCTCTACGCGTTCACGAGCATGGACAACAGCACGGTCGTGAACTCCACTGTCAACGGAGTGTATTACTCAAACAACGAATCTAATTCGATATCAGGAATCGCTGACTCATACATATCCTCATCAAACATATCCAATTCGATAGTGGTCAATTCCTCTGTCACTAACTGCACCATCCTGGACAGCACAGTAGAGAACGCTGTCCTCTCGGATTGCTACATCGATCCTTCCAGGATAATCAACTCGTCGCTCTACGAGGGCTCTGTCGTGGTCGATTCCAACGTGTCTGACTCGCTCTTGGTGAACGTGTCTGCGAACTATTCCTACGTCTTCAACGCGACAGTCTACGATACGGTCCTCCTGGGCGCTAACGTCACTGGCGACGTGATATACTCCGGCTTGATACTCATCTGGAACGCCAGCTATTATAATGCTACGCTTTCAGGACCTGCTAACCTGTCAGACATCGTGAACTATCCTCCGGTCGCCGTGATACAGACTGCTGTGCTGGATTACGCTGGCTATGACTCCACGTTCACGACCAGTTCCACTGACAGGAACATCAACTCCACCGGGGAGAGCCTGATTAACGACTCCTTGTCTTACACTTGGTTCTTCGGGGATGGGTATTCCACGAACACGACCTCTACTTCGGCGAGCCATAACTATGCATCCGCCGGCTCTTTCACAGTCAACCTTACAGTCACTGACCGTTACGGCAGGTCTTCCAGCACGACGTACGGCGCCACTATCCAGAGCGAGTATAGCGGTGGCGGAGGAGGCGGTGGCGGCAGCTATCAGCCTGACAGCGCTGCTGATGACTCCAGGACCACTAGCCTGGATGTCTCGACGGGTTTGGCGAGCTTCTACTTGTCAACCCTGGTCAACCTGAACAACTCTGCGAGGTTCCAGTACGGCTCCAGATATTACACGATAACAGTCACTGGCGTCGGGCCTGACTTCGCCAGCATAAGGATAGACTCCTCTCCAGCCCAGACTTCGAGGATGATCGAGGGCGAGACTAATTACTTTGATCTTGACGGGGATGGCTCAGAGGACATCAGTCTCTCCCTTGACGACGTGATCGCCAGCACTAAGGCTTATTTCACTCTTGGCATCTTGAAGAGCGCTCCTGAGCCTCCTCAGCAGGTGACTCCACCACCAGTTGAAGAGCCAGCATATACTCCTCCTGAGCAAGTTACTCCTCCTGTGGAGGAGAGGCCGACAAGGATTGAGCTTGAACCAGAAGAGCCTACGCAGACTTCAAGTTCCAAGTCGATCGTGCTCGCCTTGCTGGGGGTGTTGATCCTGGGATCTGTAGGAGTCTTATACTACATGAACCGCGAGGCCTTGAGAAAGATACTCAACAAGCAGAATCCTGCGTTTGCAGGCACTGGCTTGCAGGTCTTCATGGCCGAGGATGACACGGACCAGTTCATAACCCAGGAGTTGTCGCTTGGCAAGACCTTCACTGACATCGCCACTTCCTTGGAGGATAATGGCTGGCCTGCGAGACAGGCTTATTCCAGGATCGCCCAGTATGTGGCTCGCGAAGGCATCAAGGAGGGCAAGAGCTTCAATATGATTTACGACGAGATGCTTGAGCACGGTTGGGATCAGGGGATCGTCACCTCGATCTTGAGCGAGTCTTTGATGTCTGACCATCCGCCGCCTTTCAAGCCTCAAGAGATTGGCAAGCAGCCTGAGATGCCTGCCAGGCTTGGGCCTGGTCTTGGGAAGCCTTGAAGATGGCTTTGGCCATAAACTTTTTAACCTATCCTTTTTTTCTTCCTTTTACATGAAGGTCTTGATCAAGAAAGAGAAGACTGTAGAGGTCGATGGCAAGAAGCGCGTCCTCTTCGGCTTTGAGAAGTACTACGTAGATCCCTCTAAGGATTTCCACACGCAGTTCGGGATGATAAGGAAGGAGGAGCTCTCTAAGAAGCCTGGCAGCACGCTCAAGATAGATTCTCACGAGTTCATCCTTTTGGACGCAGGCTTCCTTGACGATTACAAGCATTTGAGGAGGGCCGCGCAGATAATCGGCCTGAAGGACATCGGTCCAATCATCACGAATACTGGCTTGAATCGCGATTCCAAAGTGCTTGAGGCGGGTGTCGGCTCAGGCGCTCTTACCTGTTACCTCGCAGCTATCGTCAAGAAGGTCGTAAGCTTCGACGTGGACCTGCGCAGCCTTGATACTGCTAAGGAGAACGTGAAGCGCTTCGGCTACAAGAACGTCTCGATCTCCGAGGGAGATGTATACAATCCTTCGACTCTGGCCGCGACTAGGCAAAAAAGCTTTGACGTCATGGTCTTAGACGTCCCTGAGCCTTGGAAGGCTGTCGGCACTGCCAAGAAAGCGCTTAAGACAGGGGGTTTCCTTGTCGTTTACGTCCCTAACGTGTCGCAGGTCCAAGAGCTCATCAAGGGTCTTGGAGAGTCTTTCCTCGTAGAGAAGACTATAGAAGTCGTGGAGCGTGAGTGGGCTGTGGATGAGAACAGGACTCGGCCAGTCACGAAAGACCATAGCCACACTGGGTTCTTGACGTTCGTTCGGAAGCTTTGCTGAGTATTTTTCTATTGCTTGTTTGCATTAGCTGTTTGTCTCGTCCGGCGCCTGTTCAGGATATCCCTCGATGATGCGCAGTCTGATGCTTTTCTTTCTTACTTCTTCCTTGCCTTGCCTGCCCTGCTGTTCCTGCTCTTGGCAATCGCTGAGCTGCTCCCTATGAAGTAGAGTATCAGCGCCATGATTAGCGCGTGGAAACCGATCTTCATGGTGAAATCCCTGAAGAACGAGTCTGGGTACATGGTCTTTATGAGCGAGTCCACCGCGAACATGTAGTTGCCTTGCGGGAAGAAGACTTGATGGAAGCTTAGGAACATCCAGTCGAAGCCAAAGAGGCTTAGGATGAAGAGTATCGCGAGCGCGCCTGCGGTCACGTACGCTGAGAATCTGAGGGTGCCTAGCAGTTTTCTCTTGAACCCTCCCTTGACGTAGGTCCTGCGAAGGGCGATCGCCAGGATTATTATCGCTGCAAGGATAAGCCTCTTGCCAATCATGAACAGCCTGTGTACGTCTTGCAAGTGGGATTTCTCGTCTTGTGTGAACACGCTCAGGCCTGGTATGCTGTTAATTTCACCTTTTTCACTAATTAAGTAACTAGTTAAGTAGTCTGTCGTCTTGCGTATGCCTTCGACCCCGATATTTTCATAAGCCCCGTACTTCGAGTAGCTCTTATCGTAGAATCCATGATCGAAGAAGACTAGGAGGAAGCTCGCTGAGAAGACGAGGAAGACGATCACGATGGCCGATACTATCTTCAGGACGAAGTCTTCTGTATTCCTCTCCTCGTGGCTGTTCCCTGCGTCATCACTATCCTTATGCATAGTATAGCCGTCCTTTGCTCTTCTGTTCTGTGTCGAGCTGGCTTCCTGGCTTGTTGATCCGCGGGCGTTGAGTCTCCTCGTCGCGCCTGAACGTGAGCGCGATGTTTTTCAGGAAGCTGTTCATGCCTTGTTCCATGAAGAATGGCCCCTCGACTTTCCCGCAGACTGCTGGTTTTCCGTCGAAGACCATGAGCCTGTCTGAGATCGTGTCTATGAACAATAAGTCGTGGTCGACTATCAGCGCGCTCCTGTGGCTTAAGGAGAGGACTTCCCTTATGATCTTGCCGAGCCGCAAGCGCTGCTCCACGTCAAGGTATGCTGATGGCTCGTCCATGAGGAATAAGTCTGCGTCCTGGCTCAAGGCCTTTGCGATCTTCACTCGCTGAAGCTCTCCGCCTGATAACTCGCTTAGCTTCTTCATGAGCAAGCCTTTTAGCTCGAGGGGTCTCATGATCTGGACCTCGTACTTCTGGATGGCCTCCTGGAGGTATGTCATGACCATGTCGTCGCTTGGATCAAGGTATTGGGGCTTGTAGCTCACCTTCAGGTCTTGGATCTCGTGGCCTTTCGTCTCGCCCTCGCCTGCCAAAGTCCTTACGAAGCTTGTTTTTCCTATCCCGTTCTCTCCTAAGACTCCGACGATGTCGTTCCTGTAGATCTTGCCGGCGCTCGCCTCGAGCTCGAACTTGCCAAGCTTCTCCTTGAAGGGCTCCCAGGTCGTGAGAGTAACGCTCTTCTTGACGTCTATCGGCGGCCTCGCTTCGAACTTGATCTCGTGGTCCCGAAACCTTACGTTCTCTTCCTTCAGGAATCCTGAGAGGTAAGTGTTTATGCCTGCCTTCCCGCTCTTAGGCTGGCTCACGACTCCATACACCCCTGGTGCTCCATACATTAAGTGGACTATGTCTGCCAGGTAGTCCAGTATTATCAGGTCGTGCTCTATCACGACCACTCCGGTGTGCTCGTCTGCGAGCGAGCGTATGAACTGGCTTATCTTTAGGCGTTGCTTGACGTCCAGGTAGCTCGTCGGCTCGTCGAAGAAGTACACGTTCGCCTTCTTCAGGACGCACGCCGCAATTGCGACCCTCTGGAGCTCTCCGCCGCTGATCTTGGATATGTCATGATCTAGTATCGGAGTGATCTCAAGAGCGGCCGCGATCTCATCAAGCTTCCCTTGCTCGTCAGCGTGATGGAGAAGGTCCTTGACGATTCCCTGGAACTGCTTCGGGATGATCTCAACCTGTTGGGGCTTGTAGCTCACCTTGACCTCTCCCTTACCCATCCTCTCGAAGAATCCTTGGGCCTCGCTTCCCTTGAAGTACTCGACTACCTCTTTTTGCTCTGCGTCCCTGCCTATCTTTCCAAGGTTCGGCTTGTGCACACCTGCAAGTATCCTTACTGCAGTGCTCTTGCCTATGCCGTTCCTGCCGATTATCCCGACGACCTTGCCGAATATGGGCGTCGGAAGGTTGTAGAGAGCGAAGCCGTTCTCAGAATACCTGTGTATCGGCTCCTTTGTGAGCTCTTCAGGAAGGTTGATGATCGATATCGCGCCGTAAGGGCAGCGGTTGACGCAAATCCCGCAGCCGATGCACAGGTCTTCGACTATCTTGATCTTCCCATCGGTGTCTTTCACGATGCACTCCTTCGCCGTCCTGTTCACAGGGCATAGGCGCATGCAAAGATAGTTGCCGCACTCCTTCGGGTTGCACTTCTCCTTGTCGACGACTGCTATTCGCTTCATGGTATTTTCAGTGAAGTTTGAGGTTATTTAAATATTGTGTCCCATTAATTTTATAAACACCCTGCTCCTCTATTATGCGGGGTATTGGGCAATGTCAAAAGCATCATCTAAAGAAATGCCGGCTGTAGCTTCCAGGCAAGAGCCAAGAAAAGGTTTTATAGTGCACCCTACTTACAAGACTTCAGGGGGCGGGGCTTTCGTCCACTTGTACGGCCGCCTCGAGTCCGGCGAGTCCTTCCTCACGGTCTCTGAATTCAAGCCTTATTTCTTCATCAAGAAGTCTGACCTGAAGAAGGCTCTTGAGGTGCAGAGCTTTGTCCACGAGCCATCGAAGTTTAAGACCTTCTCTGAGGAGCCTGTCGTCAGGGTAATCCTTGACGTGCCGGGCCAGGTCAAGCCTCTTCGCGAGAAGCTAAGCAACAAGGGAGTGCATTGTTTCGAGGCTGACATCAGGTTCGAGTATCGGTTCATGATAGACAATTTCCTGCAGGGCTCTGTCGAGATAACAGGAGAGTCTCGCAAGGGAGACCCTAGGAAGGGCGAGTTCGTCGACCTCGTCTTCGAGGACCCGAAGCTGGCGCCTTGCGAGTACTTCCCCATGAACCTCAAGGTGTTGTCGTTCGACATAGAGACTGACATAACCGCGAAGAGGCTCTTCTCGGTCTCTGTCATGTGCGGCGACTACAGGAACGTGCTCATCGTGTCTGGCAAGAAGCTCAAGCACGCAGAAGAGCTGGCGTCAGAAGAGGCTCTTCTCCAGAGGTTCAAGGACCTCGTCAGGGACCTTGATCCTGACATAATAACCGGCTGGCACATGATTGACTTCGACCTGAAGATACTCGAGGCTAAGTTCAAGCAGCACAGGATCCCTTTTGTCCTAGGCAGGAGCGAGGATTCCTGCAAGGTCAGGATAATGCAGTCTTTCTTCCAGGACTCGAAAGCAGAGATCGTTGGAAGGATGGCGCTTGATGGCATCCAGATGCTCAAGAACAACTTCATAACGCTTGACGACTACAAGCTAAACACTGCTGCAAAGCATTTCCTGGGAGAGACTAAGCTCATAGAGTCAGACGATCGTGGGGCTGAGATAGAAGAGGCTTACCGCTCAAACCAGCAGCTTTTGGTAGATTACAACCTGAAAGACAGCGAGCTGGTGCTAAGGATACTAGATAAGAGCACGGCCCTCGCGCTCTCCATACAAAGAAGCCTTCTCGCAGGCATGCCTTTAGACCGGGTGAGGGCTAGCATCGCGAGCCTGGACTCTGTCTACCTCAAGGAGCTCAAGAAGAAGGGCTACGTTGCGCCGTCAGCAGGGTTTGACGAGGGCGACGAGGAAGGGGCAGGCGGTTACGTGATGCAGAGCAAGCCTGGGATCTATGATTACATAATCGTGTGCGACTTCAAGAGCCTGTACCCTAGCATCATGAGGACTTTCAACATTGATCCATTGAATTTTGTCCCTGAAAGCGAGGCCAAGGGTAAGAAGGGGCTTGTCAAGGTGCCGAGCGGCGCGCACTTCAAGAACACCGCCGGCATAATGCCCGACATCATCGAGCGTTTGCTCGCCCAGCGTGAGAAGGCAAGAAGCGAGAAGAACGAGTACGCCAGGTTTGCGATCAAGATACTCATGAACAGCTTCTACGGAGTCCTTGCAAACCCTACTTGCAGGTTCTACTCAAGGGACATGGCCAACGCGATAACGCTCACAGGACAACACCTGATAAAGCTTGTGGCAAGGAAGGTGGAGGAGAAGGGCCACGAGGTCATCTATGGAGACACTGACAGCATCTTCGTGAATCTTAGCTTGTCTGATTCGAGCGATGACAAGAACGTCAAGGAGGCTTTCAGCGTCGGGGAACACATAGCCAAGGATATCAACGTTTTCCTAGAGACCCACATCAAGGAAGAGTATGATCGCAAGAACCACTTGGAGCTCGAGTTCGAGAAGGTGTACAAGCGCTTCATCATGCCTAAGGTGCGTGGGAGCGACGTGGGCAGCAAGAAGAGGTACGCAGGCCTCAAGGTCGATGAGAAAGGCAAGGAGAAGCTCGAATTCGTGGGCTTAGAGTTCGTCCGTCGCGACTGGACTGAGCTTGCCAAGAACTTCCAGAAAGAGATCCTTGACAGGATATTCCACAAGCAGGAAGTCACTGGTTACATCAAGCAAATGGTTGACGAGGTGAGGGCTGGCAAGCACGATGACTGGCTGGTGTATCGCAAGGCGCTTAGGAAAGGTGTGGATGACTACACGAAAACCACTCCGCCGCACGTCAAGGCCGCTCGCCTGCTAGGCAAGGACCTTAAGAGCACGCTGATAGAGTATTACATGACAGTCGAAGGCCCAGAGCCGGTGCAGAAGATGAAGCACAAGATCGACTACGAGCACTACATCGACAAGCAGATGAGGCCGATAGCAGACTCGATACTAGACTTCTTCGGCACGAACTTCGACGACGTGATAAAAGGCAGCCAACAGAAGACGCTGTTCGGGTATTGAAGATGAAGTACACAACTACTGCTCAACTACTGCTTTCATATTTTTCAAGGACAAGCTCCTCCTAGTGTTCGATTATTACGAATCCCTCGCCTAATTTATCTATTTGTTGGTAGTAACAATAGAAATGCTTTTAAATCCCTCTATTTTGCCCACATCAAAGATGTCGATTTTGACCACGACGCATTATGATCCTTTGCTGAGCCAGAAACTTGGGCTTGGCACGCGCTCTGATGACGGACCGCTCCTGAATAGTTGCTTTGGCGACTGGACTTACCGTCTAAACGAGGTCTTGGCCTCCAAGGACTATGGTCTTGACAGGAATTATAGAAAGAGCCCTGACCGCGAGATTTTTGCTGTATGCAGGAAGCACGCTGCTAAGTACGCGAATCCGAAGCCAGGGAAGGATGCTGTCTTGCTTACGCACCCATTCTACCTGTCGCTTGCTCACATGAACAGGATACACACTCCTGAAGCAGAGCGGGATCTTGACGCATACGAGTCTGCCTTGATGAGGCTTTTGGAGGTCAAGAGGGCCAGTGATTCCTTTGAGCTCGTGTTCCTGGAGACTGCCCATCATTATGCTGGAGCGACGAGCCTGCTCCTGGAGCAAGGGACTGTGGATGACGTCATCTTCACAAGGTGCGATTCCGGACAGCTCATGGACTCTAAGGACCTGAGGCGCTTCGAGGGCGTCAACGTCTATTTTGGAGGAGGATATAATAATCGGTGCCTTACCTCATCTCTTGACGACTTTGTGAGCGAGAACGGTATGGGTCGGTTGTGGCTGTTACGTGAGCTTCTGCTGAATTCCCCGTTGGATTGCCTTCATGAGCTTAGGCCTGGGATTGTTCATCTGAACTCAAGACGTTTTCCAAAGAATAGGATGATGGGCCTTGATGAGGCCTTGGGCGCCCTTGCATCTGGAGACTGTTTGTTGCCTGCAGGCTGTGTGAGGATCCTCTTGTCTATAAAGGGGCTTCGATAAGTGGTTCGCCTAGCCTCTCTTGATGAATCCTGGTTCTGGTTCGATCATGATGTTGTCGCTTATCAGGCTGTCTAGCAGTCGTTCGACGTCGCTTTCGAGCATTCCTTCGCTGGTGGCTTCGAGTATGATCGCTTCTTTCTGGACTTTCTTGTTTTTTGGCGTGACTAGGCCGTTTATTATGTCTATTAGTTTTATCTTGCTGTCTGTCTCGCTTTCTTGCGCTACGCTTCGCAGCATCATGTTCTGGTTGCGCATTATCTCTTCGAAGTCAGACATGTCCATTTTGTTGTCGCTCTTTTTTGGGTTTTTTCAGGTAAGTATGATGTTTTCTTGTATTATATATTCTGTAATATATATTTTAATGACTATTTCAAAAAATATACATTATAGTATCTTTGTATCTGCCCCTCCATACTAGGAAAGGCATTCTGGCTATAAAAAAGTTTCGCTATAGTAACATTTAAATATAATCGGGGCAAGAACAATCCTCGGGAAGGGTGATACGTTGGAACAGATGCTGACGCTACAAGAGAAAAAGCACTCTAGAATCTATAATTTCATAGAATTCGACGACGCAAAAGGCGTCTACGTCCACAAGCAGCTGGAGAACCGAAACGGCAAGATCTTCATGCGCTCTAAGGTTCGTCTTTTTGAAATCTGAACTTGAAAGGCAAGGCTATCTTGAATTTCTTCTCTCGCTGGGAGACCTTGGTCATTTGCTGGGTCGTAACTTCTTCTTGGCTGCTGCTCTCGATCGCTGACCCAGGCGCCTCGACCTTGGAAGCGGTCTCCAATGAGAGCTGCTCCTCGTCCTCCTCAGTCGTGTACTTCATCATCCTGAGGATGTAGTCTATCTCCTTTATCGCCCCGTAGATCTGGTGCTGCTTCTCGATGTTCAGATGGTTCTTCTTGTTCTTAAGAAGGAATATGAGGTTCTCCTGCCTGGTCTCCAGGCTCTTCTTCAGTTCAGTGTTCATCTTCCGGCCTCCTTGCATAGCTCTCCTGCTTTTGCTTCTTGAGATTGCTAATGAAATACTCCAAGCAGTCTGTTGCGCAGAAACTCGCCCTCTTCTTCAGGCCTGCTGGCCCGAATATGAGCGTCAGGCTGTCCTCTGTCGTCTCACCATGGCAAACAGGGCATACCTTATTAATGTTTCTCTCCTGCTGACTGCGAAGCCTCTCCTCGATCATCCTCGCAAGGTCTCCTGTCTCCAGATCCTTCTTCATGACTGTCAGGTCGGCCTCGCCTAGACTGTTTAGGAGTCTTTTTAGCTTTTCCAATTCCATCTGCTCCTCTGATCGTTAATCTGTTCTTCTCTTGAGTTCTGAGAGGAAGCCGTTCTGGTCAATTAGTCCTTGGCTGTTCTTCACCAGGTTGATGAAGTACTCCTCCCCCCTTTCCAGTCCTTCTTCGACTTCTTTCCTATTATGGCTCCAGCTTATAATCTTTTTGGTTTTCCCCTCCTCATCCTCTAACGCGTGGTGGCTGTGGTGTGCGCGTACCTCTTGGAGGTGGTCGGTTATTATGAACAGTTCAATCTCGTTTCCCTCACTCCTGAGGTGGGCTATGGTCTCTGCCTTCTTCAGCATGCCTGTCCTGCAGCAGAACCACATCACGCTATAAGTGTCCTCTTCGCATACCACTAATGTGTTGAACAGGAGGTTCTGGAACGTGTCTGCGCCTTTAAGCCTGATGGTCTTTCGCTCTGCTAGGCCTGGCCTGATCACTGCTATGGTGGCCAGTTCCTGGATCAGCTCGTAGGGGGTCTTTGGCTTTCCAGGCCGCCCCTTGGCTGATTTTGCGCGGCCAGCCTCTTGGCTGCCTGCCGCGGTCTTGTCTTGCTTTGTTTTTTTCACGTAGCCTTGGGCTTCCAGTATCTTGAGTTTGATGCTTGCGTTTGCCGTGGTCTGGCCTGTCTTCTTTGCTAGTTCGCTGGCTGAGGCTGGCTTCTTTGCCAATTCCTTTATGATGCTCCAATTGTTTTTTGCGTAAATATCTTCTATGTCCATCTTGGCTTTCGACTCTTTTTTGGTCGTCTTGTTTTAGTGGGTTTTTCCCGCACAAGGGTCTTTTTTGTTTTTATCTCTTGTTCAGATATTTAGCATTATTATGATATTAATTTATTTAAAAACTTTTTGATTAATTCAGTCTCCTTGGCGAACCCCTCAATTTCAGGAAAATTTATAAATCCAGTACTCCAGTTAAAACTGCAGTAGGAAATGTTAAAAGGGATTTTCCTATTAAAAAATAAAATATTTCCAGCAGGTGAGTCAAACGGAAAAAGACAGCAAAGAGATAACATATCTAGATATAGTTACGCAATCTTTAAGTTGAAAACATGCGCGAACTAGATTCCAGGCCGTCTCCAGCTTCCGTTCACGACGAATAACCTGCAAGAACAACAAGGATTTTTTTCAAAAATCTTTCCGAAGGTGCTCACCTGCACCAAATTTTTTAGAAAAACCTAAGTGGAAAAAGAGAAAGAGAAACGCTTGGAATGACTGGCAAGGAACAGACAGGACACGCAAGAATCGCAAGAAACGATCCTGCTGATTTTTGATCAAAAAGTTTTCCAGGGAAAAAGAGGCGAGAATGAAAGTATTGATGTTGGGCTGGGAGTTCCCGCCCTTCTTCGCAGGAGGGGTAGGGGTGGTATGCTATCACCTTACACGGGCGCTCTGCCAGCAAGGAGTGGACGTCACTTATGTAATGCCCTTCGGGCCAAGCATGCTCCGAAGCGACTACATGAGGATCCTGATAGCCGACAACTTGTTCCCCAGGTTGAGGCTACAGATTAAGACAGTAGGCTCCCTCCTAGGCGCCTACGCGACTCCAGGGAGCTACGATGCAGACTACCAGAAGTACCTTGCATCCCTCCCTTCAGACAAGCGCGCAAAGGCGCTCTACGGCCCAAACATATTCGAGGAAGCAAGGATGTTTGCAGCAAAGGTTCGCCTGATAGCGCAGTTCGAGCAGTTTGACGTGATACACGCCCATGACCACTGGACCTTCCCAGCAGCCATAGCTGCAAAGGAAGCCACAGCCAAGCCCATGGTCGTCCACGTTCACATAACAGAGTTCGACAAGTCAGGCGGCATGAGCGTTGACCAAAGGGTTTATGACATGGAACGGGAAGGCATGCAAAGGGCTGACCTCGTTATCGCGATCAGCAACAGGATAAAGGATCAGCTCATGGTACACTATGGCGTGCCTGACTGGAAGATCAGGGTAATCCATAACGCTGCAGAACCTGCCTTGAACGTGTCTCATGACGCTGGAAAGATCAAGGAGACTGATAAGATCGTCCTCTTCGTCGGAAGGGTCACTCTCCAGAAAGGCCCTGATTATTATGTCGAGGCTGCAAAGAAGGTCCTTGAATATGATCCTAATGTGAAATTCATCTTGGCCGGGACTGGTGACATGCTTCCAAGGATGATCGAGCGCGTGGCTCAGCTTGGCATGACTGACAAGTTCATATTCCCAGGGTTTGCGAACAGGGAAGAGGTTGCAAAGCTCGGCAAGATCGCTGACGTGTTCGTAATGCCCTCAGTGTCTGAGCCTTTTGGCCTGGTTCCCCTTGAAGCAATGGCTCAGGATACTCCTGCGATAATATCAAAGCAGTCAGGTGTCTCAGAGGTGCTCCACCACGTCCTGAAGGTGGATTTTTGGGATGTCAATGACCTGGCGAACAAGATAATCGCTGTCCTTCATTACCAGACGCTCAACAACCAGCTCAAGCAGCACGGCGCATTCGAGGTCCGCAACCTGACCTGGGATGTTCCTGCGTCAAAGTGTGTGAGCGTCTACAACGAGCTTATGAATATGAAGAAGTAAGGATTAAGAGGATATGAAGATGCTAGATGAAGAGTGTGTGAGGGGAAGATAATGGTTTCAGTCTGTTTTTATTTCCAGGTGCACCAGCCTTACAGGCTTAGGAAGTACAGCGTGTTCGACATAGGCCACGACTCGCATTACTTCGATGATGTCAAGAACTCAGAAGTGATGAGAAAAGTCGCCAACAAGTGTTATATCCCGACTAACAAGGTGCTCTTGGAGCTCATCAGGAGGCATAAGGGCAAGTTCAAGGTGTCTTTCAGCATAAGCGGAGTCGCCCTTGAGCAGTTCGAGAGATACGCACCTGACGTGCTTGAGAGCTTCAAGGAACTGGCAAGGACTGGCTGCGTGGAGTTCCTAGACGAGACTTACTACCACTCGCTATCATACCTTTATGACAAGGAGGAGTTCAAGGCCCAGGTCGAGCTTCACAGGGCGAAGATCAAGGAGCTCTTCGGCCAGGAGCCGAGGGTCTTCAGGAACACGGAGCTTGTCTACAACAACGAGCTGGCGAGCTTCGTCCAGGAGATGGGCCACTACGACGCCATCGTGGCTGAGGGCGCGGATCACATCCTCGGCTGGAGGAGCCCTAACTTCTTATACACTCCGAAAACTGCTGAGAACATGAAGCTCTTGCTCAAGAACTACAAGCTGAGCGACGACATCGCCTTCAGGTTCAGCAACAAGGGCTGGAAGGAGCACCCGCTCGATGCGGGCAAGTACAGCAACTGGGTGTCTGCCGTCAATGGCAACGGCAACGTGATAAATCTCTTCATGGACTACGAGACCTTCGGAGAGCACCAATGGGAGGATACTGGCATATTCGAGTTCCTAAGGCATCTTCCTGAACAGATATTCAACCATCCTGACAATGACTTCGTGACCGTGAGCGAGGCTGCTAAGCTCTACCCTGCAGTGGCTGAGATGGATATCCACAACTTTATCAGCTGGGCTGATATCGAGCGTGACCTGAGCGCGTGGCTTGGCAATCCCATGCAGAACAGTGCTGCTTACGAGCTCTACCAGATGGGCAGGCGCGTGAAAGAGGCAGGGGATGCGAAGCTTCTCGAAGACTGGAGGAAGCTCACGACCAGCGATCACCTGTACTACATGTGCACCAAGTGGTTCAGCGACGGAGACGTCCACAAGTACTTCAACCCTTACGACACCCCTTACGAGGGCTTCATCGCGTTCATGAACTCTCTCAATGATATCGCGATCCGGTTGAGGGATGCGAAGAAGGAGAAGGCGAGGCTGGAGCAGGAGGCCAAGGCTTCATTGGAGCTGCAGTCCGCAGTCCAGCCTGCGATCGTCGCAGAGCCCGTCCTGGAGGCTCCAGCAGTGGTGTCCTTGCCGGCGCGTCATTTCATATCAGAGAGTCCGAGCAGCCTATTGTTCGATTGATAATGCATCGTCATATTTTTTGTTTTTGCAGCGATTTGCGTCAAGGTTTTTGATGACAAGAGAAAAATAGTTAGAGGTGAGAATCAGGTTGAAAAAAGAGGCGAACGCCGATCAGAAGGTGAAGCGGGCGAGGGGAAGGCCAAGGAAGCATCCTCTCCCTAAGGATCATCCTTTGAGGAAGGATGCTCCTCAGGAGAACTTCTTCGTGCTCTGCAACGGCAAACCAGTCAGGAACGTGAAGGAGCTCGCGGACATTATGGATGGGATTGAGGACCACGTCTTCAGCCACCACGTGAGGCCCGAGCACAATGACTTCGCCGTCTGGGTGAAGGACATCTTCAAGGATGTCGAGCTGGCTGAGAAGCTTTCAGAGACTAAGGATAAGAAGCACTTCCAGCTGGTGATATACAAGCACATAGCGCACAAGCTCTGGTGAGCCCCTGTACTTTTGCTGCTTGTTATCTTTTTTGAGAGGAAGAGGTGAAGTCGTTGATCGAGCCAGATAAATGGTTCTACTTTGCGGGTGGAAGGAATGCGAAGAGCTTACGCGAGCTAGTCGAAGCCTTAAGCGCGATCTCTGACGAGGAGTTCGTCTTCCACGTGAACAGTGCAAAGAACGACTTCGCTAACTGGGTAGAGGGAGTGTTCTCGCAAAAAGGCCTGGCAGACGAGCTCCGCCACGTCATGGAGCGTAAGGATACCGTCGCGATCATAGAGAGATTCATAAGTAACCAAGCACAAGGGCAGACTCCTCATCTTCAGGAGCTGGGCAAAGCTCATGGCTCGCCTGCTGTTTCGCCTGTTGCTGGCGAGGAGCCTAAGCTTGGCGCGCCTGGCGCTGCTAGCGCAGTGAAGAGCGTCGTGAAGGACGAGCCGAAGGAGACTGTGAAGGAGGCTGTGAAGGAGATCGCTGCTCCTCCGGTGGAGAAAGAGATCCCTGCGCAGTCTAAGGAAGCCTTGATTCCTCCTCCAAAGGAGGAGATGAGGATTGCAGCGCCTAGACCCGAGCAGCTTCTTGCGCCTCCGCCGCCTCATGCTAGTCCGTCTGCAAAGGAGCCTGTTAGGCAGCGGCCTGATGCTGCAGAGCCTGTTGCGTCTGTTGCGCCTGCCGCGCAAAAGCCAGTCGTGAAGCCTGCGCCTGTCAAGAAACAAGCTCCTGACCAGGTCGATACTGAACGCGAGCACGAACTCGATGACAATGAACTCGAGGCTTTGGCTGAGGACATGCGCTTCGAGATGAAACTCGAGGGCCGCCAGATCGAGGAACGCAGGAAGATCGAGGCAAGGTACGAGCCCCACCACACGAAATTCCTGATAAAAGAATTCATCTATGGTTTCATCCTAGGGTTGATCTTCGGCCTGATCATGCTGGGCTCGCTTATGAACGTGAACATATGCTATTAGTTTTTTAGTTTTTTTTTTTATTTGTCATTTGTTTTTTTTGGGTTTTCAAGATTTTTTTGGGGATCACGAAGATATTGTTAATGTCATTATGGAGATGATCGATTCATGATAAAGGCGAATGCTGACTGTCTTTTCGAGGCTTCCTGGGAGGTCTGCAACAAGTGCGGAGGCATAAACACAGTCATTAAGACCAAGGCTCCTCACGTCAAGAATTACTACAAGGACTACTTCCTCATAGGCCCTTATTTTGAGAAGAACGCAGAGGTAGAGCTCCAGCAGGTAGAGCCGCCGGATTTTCTTAAAGGAATATTCCATGAGATGCAGTCTTTTGGAGTCACCTGCTACTTCGGCAACTGGCTAATCAGGGGCGAGCCCTTCACGATACTCCTGGATTTCCAGGGCTTCTTCTCCAAGAAAGACGAGGTAAGGACTATTCTCTGGGAGAAGTTTGGCGTCGACTCCTTGTTAGCCAGGTTTGACTTTGACGAGCCAGTGCTATGGTCTTGGGCTTCAGGCATGCTTCTTGAGAAGATCGCATCCGCTCTTCCAGACAAGAGGATAGTCGCCCAGTTCCACGAGTGGCTCTCAGGAGCGGGTCTCCTCTACTTGAAGGCGAACAACGTCAAGATAGGCACTGTCTTCACGACTCATGCCACCATGCTGGGGAGGACCCTTGCAAGCGTCGACTTCGACCTCTACGGCGAGCTAGGCAAGTTCGACCCCTTAGAGAAGGCGAAGCAGCACGGCATGGCTGAGAAGCATACCATGGAAGTCGCGTCTGCGAGGAACGCCGACATATTCACGACCGTGAGCGAGATAACAGGCCTCGAGGCAGAGAAGGTCCTGGGCCGAAAGCCAGACGTCCTCCTGCTGAACGGCATAGACCTTGACAAGTTCCCAACGATAGAGGAGACCTCGATAAAGCATGTGACCTTCAGGGGTGTCCTGCGCGAGTTCCTGACATACCACTTCTTTCCATATTACACCTTTGACCTCTCGCACAACCTCATGTTCTTCTGCGCCAGCAGGTACGAGTTCCACAACAAAGGGATTGACATCCTGATAAAAGCCTTGGGCCTGCTCAACGAGCAGCTGAAGCGGGAGAACAGCGACCGCACCGTCACGATGTTCTTCTGGATTCCGATGGGTACGCGCGGAGTGAAGGTCGAGCTTCTTGAGAACAAGAACTACTACAAGCACATAACGAGCCTCGTCAACATGAAGTCTGAGGAGATCCTCCAGCAGATAGTGACTGACTTCATCTCGCAGAAAGCCGATCTTCACGGCAACTTTTTTGACAAGGACTTCATGAAGGAGCTGAAAAGGAACATACTCACGTTCCATCGCGTAGGCAACCCGTCGATACTCACCCATAACATAGACAATGAGGGGAACGACGCCATCGTCCAGAGCCTGCTCGCAGAAGGCCTTGACAACAAGGAAGATGACAAGGTAAAAGTGATAGTATACCCTGTCTACCTGTCAGGCAACGACGGCCTCCTCAACCTCTCATACTACGATGCCATGGCAGGATGCCACCTAGGCATATTCCCATCATACTACGAGCCCTGGGGCTACACTCCCCTGGAAGCAGCAGCCATGGGCTTGTCATCGATAACAAGCGACCTCTCAGGCTTCGGCATGTACATGAAGAACCGCGTCCTCAAGGAGAACACGGGGATATACATCCTGAGTCTCCTAGGAAGGACGAGGGATCAGCAAGTCAAGGACTTAGCGGCCAAGATGTACACCTTCGCCATGTTCGACCACGCGGAGAGGGTGCAGAACAAGATCAACGCGAAGTACTTGTCGAACCTCGCAGACTGGAAGCACTTCGTCAAGTTCTACATAACAGCGCACAACAAGGCGATAGAGAAGCGTCAGAGCCTTGATGCTTCCTGATACGTCTTGATGCCTGATTTGACGAGAATAGGGCAAAGGCATATAAACCTTCTTCTTTTCCCGCATTCCATGATTGTTGTTCCAGACCGGGAGTTCATGGAGAGGATGTTCAAGGCATTCAAACAGTATCAGTATACATCCATGCCCACAAAGAATATCGCTCCTTTAGTAGAAGAGCTGTTTGCAGACAGGGAAAGCGATGACGTGGTGGCTGCGGGCATGAATGTCTGGTTCCGTTCGAAAAGGGAGCCTACTGGCGACTTTGTCAGCTATGATGGGTTCAATCTCTGCGCGTCTGTAGAGGGTCATCCTGATCCGACTGGAAAGTACATAACGCCGGACACCCTGCGCCGGCATCTCAGAGAGATTGTATTCGCGGGCTATGACGTGAATGCGTTACGTGTTCTTAGATGTCCCCAGGAGACTGGGCCGAAGCATCTGAGAAACAGCATATACACTATCTTCACGTTGCACGCTCATGAGAATCAGCGATGAGCATCAGAAACAGGGTTTATCATGGTTTCAGTCTTTTTTCGCGCTCTTCTTTGAGTCCTTCTTAGGATTCCTCTTGAACAATCTCTTGATCGGGTTCTCGAACTTCTCCTTTAGCTTCTCTATTATCTGGTATGTGTTCGTCGTGGTTATGAGGTAGCTTCTCGCATATACCTCCATGCCTCCGAAGTCAGTCGTCTTGTTCCTCAAGTCTCCGCGATCCAGTATGCGGGCGTAGATAGGGAACCCTTCCCACCCCTCCACTTTCTCGAGTGGCGGCAGGATTATTCCCACGTTGAAGGTCTGCACCCCGAAGTCGTCCATCAGGCACCTTACGCACTTGTAGAGCACGTCCTCGAACTCAGGAGTGAACTTATCTGCGAATATGGTTATCTCCTTCTCCTTCCTCGGGACTATGTTCGTGAATATCCGCACGTCTCCTTTCCTTATCCCCAGCCCAATGCTCTCGTGCACTTGGTAGATGTCTTTGAAGAATTCTGCGTTGTACTTCTCTGCGTATTCTAGCTTCAGGTGTTTGAGCAGCTCTGGCTCTCCATAGTGCACTTCCTCACCCAGGATCATCTGCATGTGGCCGTGTATCATGCTTCCGCCGCTCCTCCAGAGGCAGTTCCACATTATGAAGGGAAAAATAGCTTTAGGGTTGTACTCGTGGGCCTTGGCAAACCATTTCCTTATGACCTCCAAGTAATCTTTCACGTCTTTCCTGTCGACTTCCAGGGGATTGTGCTTCTTGAAGATGACCATTCCGCTCAGCGAGTCGTACTTCGCCACGTTGGCCGCAGTCACGCAGTGCTTGCCCCGGACCCTTCCGAATCTGTTCTCCGGCGATCCTGTCAGCGGGTGGCAGAAGTTGTCTCCCTCAGCCTCTTTTATGTCTTTCAACAGGTTCTCGTTATTGTCAACCACCATCGGTCGCCTGGACCGCACGTCGTTGTAGAGCCCGTCCTCGAACGTCTGCTTGTTGAAGATCTTCACGATCTTCTGCTCTTCCAGGTACTTGTGGTCTCCGAACGTCTTGTCAGCCCATGGCTTCATCTCTTCCGGCAGCGTGAGGTGTCCTATGCTCTCATGCACTGAGAAGAACCTGTCGAACAGCTCCTTGTCCTCTTTTTTCAGGCCCGCCACGATCCCTGGCAGGTCTTGTATTGTAGTCATGTGTCCCTGTCTCCTCCTTTTCCTTGCAGGATATAAAAATGTTTTGCAAAGCCTGAGAGCGCGTTGAAAATTTCGCCACAGCCTACAGCACGAGCTTTACCAAAAAGGCAAGCTCGTCGGCTGTAAAGGCAGGGGTTGCCCCCTACGGGGTGCCGAAGGCGACATTTTCAACAGAGCCGTAAAGCCTGAGCGAAAAACCACTTCTCGTTTTTCAAGACTCTTGTTCCATAACCTTTATAAAATGCCGTTCCCTCTTTCAGGCCACTATGAAAGTCATTATCCCGGTCGCTGGCATGGGCACTCGCATGAGGCCTCACACGCACAGCAATCCTAAGCCTTTGATGATCGTGGCTGGGAAGCCTGCCATAAACCATATACTTGACTCGCTTGAGGGGCTTGACATCTCTGAGGTGATAATAATCGCCGGAGGGGTCATCGTAGGAAGGCAGCTTGACACGCTTAAGAAGTACATTGAAGGCGCTTACAAGTACAAGTTCACTTTCCTTGAACAGGACGAGCTCAAAGGGCCTGCTCATGCCCTGGCCGTTGCTGAGAAACGCATTGACGAGCCTGTCCTGATAGACTTCTGCGACACCTTGTTCGAGACTGACATGAGTGTAGTCAAGAAGCTCAAGGATGAGGCTGGCATAATCTGGACCAAGGAGGTCGAGGATTACAAGCGCTTTGGTATCTGCGTGCTTGACAAGAAGGGTTTCCTCAAGGAGATGGTGGAGAAGCCAGAGCAGCCGGTCGGCAAGCTCGCCACGATCGGCCTGTATTTCATCAAGGATTACAAGCTCTTCTTTGAGGCTATAAACTACATCTTCAAGAACAACCTGACTGTCAAGGGTGAGTATTACCTGCCGGACGCGTTCATGTACATGATTAACAAGGGTGCTAAGATCATCTGTCCTGAAGTGGATTCCTGGTATGACACCGGCAAGCCAGAGACCCTCCTAGAGTCTAACAAGGCGCTTCTCAAGAAAAACCACAAGGCGATAAAAGCTGAGAACTCGACGATAATCCCGCCTGTCCACATCGCTGATGACGTGGTGATAAAGGATAGCGTGATCGGACCGTTCGTGAGCATCGCCAAGGGCTCGAAGATCACGAGCTGCATAATAAAGGACAGCCTGATAGGCGAGGATAGCGAGCTCTCGAACCTCGTGCTTGAGCGCTCGATCATAGGCCGGGAGGCCACTGTCGAGGCTGAGAGCAGCAAACTCAACATAGGCGACAACAGCGTAATCAGCCTAAAAAGGAAATATTAAAAAGCAACCTCAGCTCTTCTTGTATCATAAAGCTTATCAGGAGCTGCTTTTCAGCTCTGAAGAAAAAAGGGGTGTTTAGGGGGAGTGCACGTAGTCCACAGCCATTACAATAAGCACGTAGACGAGCATACTGACCGGCCTGTCTCTTTCTGTATCTCCAACAAGAAAGGAGGCTACCTCGCCCTAGGGGATGAGCACTTCACGCAGATGCAGGGCTTGTTCTTCTTTGACACTGACGCGTGGAGCCCTTACAAGTGCGTCGAGAACCTGCGGCTGGATTCCGGAGTGAAGATGCTTGGCATAAGGAATCATTTCCACTCTGTCGAGCGCTTCTACGTGGGAGGCGCTGAGGAGGAGTTCACGCTCTTCAATAACTCTATGATCTATAGTCTTCATCGCTATCAGGGAGAGGTCTCCCTTGAGCTGGACTTCCGCCACTTGTTCGATTTTGACGAGCGCGGCAGGATATACTCTGTTGAGAAGGCACGGGGTGACTTGATAGTGATCCGCTACGACAAATACTCTGACGACTCGCGCCAGCATCTTGACAGGACCAGGTTCCTGGTGATCAAGGGCGCTAGCGGATTCTCTCCAGTCGGGTCCTGGGAGCATAAGCGTTACGAATACGACGCTAAGAGGGGGTCTAAGTCGGAGTTCTACACCTACACTGCGCTCAAGCTTCATTCTGATGGAGAGCTTCACCTAGCGTTCACCTTTGGGACTGACAAGGATGCTTGCATGGCTGAGGCAGGTCACTCCTTCGAGAACAGGAAGAGCTACTTGCACGCCATGAAGAAGTACATGGATCACTCTTTGCAGTCAGGCGACTTGGCTTTCGACGCCGCGATGAAGGCTCTCGATGACTTGCTGGTCACGGTCGATCCTGGAAAGGAGGCTGAGGGTCAGGGAAAGAAGGCTCGCACAGGTGTCTTTGCCGGTCTTCCTTGGTTCTACCAGTTCTGGAGCCGCGACGAGCTTATCAGCCTGCGGGCTTTGATGATCGATAAGAAGTACAAGCGTGTCAAGGACATCCTCTTCTCTTACCTGGACGCGATAGGCGACGACGGGCTTCTTCCAAACAGGTTGCCTTCAAGCGAGGTCAAGAGCGTGGATGCTACTGGCTGGCTCTTCATAAGGATCCATGACCTCCTGGCAGACCTCGCCAGGGACCGCTTGGTGGAGGAGTACTTGAACGTGCAGGATCTCATAAGGATAAGACAAGGCTTGGAGAAGGCTCTTCGGGGCATGACCCATCACAAGTCAAGAGATGGTTTCATCGTGGGTAACCTACAGGAGAGCTGGATGGATACCAAGGAGGCCAGGAGAAGCGGGGCTTTCATCGAGTCGCAGGCTTTCCTTCTCGCGATGATGAGGCTTCACAACGAGCTCTCCAGGACTAGCGGCTCAAGGCAGCTTTTCAGCTCTATGGAGGATGACTTTGCTATGCGGGTGAAGGAGTCCTTCTTCAAGGACGGCCGGCTCATGGATTCCCTTGGCGGAGAACTCCCTGAGGAGACTGTGAGGCCTAACATATTCTTGGCTTACTACGCTTATCCGAACCTGTTGTCGCTTGAAGAGTGGAAGAGCGTGTTTGACAAGGTCCTGGATGAGACGTGGCTTGACTGGGGAGCCCTTGCCTCTATCTCTCACAAGTCGCCTTATTTCAGGCAGGAATACACTGGTCAGGACGACCAGAGCTATCACAACGGAGACTCCTGGTATTTTGTCAATAACATCGCCGCCATAGCCATGCACAGGCTGGATAAGTACCGCTACGCGAAGTATATCAACAGGATTCTGCACGCTTCAAGAGAAGAGCTCTTGTTCTCAGGCTTCGTGGGCTGTAGCTCTGAGATCAGCAGCGCCAAGGCGATGAGGAGCGAAGGCTGCCTGAGCCAGGCGTGGTCTGCCGCGACTCTCGTCGAGTTATTGCACGAGCTTAGATGACTTGTCACTGCACTTGATGCACGCGCTGCAGGCCCTGGTTCATCGAAAACATTTAAAAAAGGATGAATCAAGCTGGCTTTAGGAGAGGTGTTTTTTTTGGGTGAGAACGTCGATGGCTCTAAGATTGACTACAGGAAGTATGGTTTCATAGCAGTATTCCTGATACTGACGTATCTTTGCTATCTCCTCCTCAAGCCTTTCGTGACCTATGCGATAATAGGCTTGGCGCTCATCATAGCTGCGTATCCGGTATATGAGTTCTTCCTTGCGAGGACTAGGAGCGCGAAGCTTAGCAGCGTACTTTGCATCTTGCTCATCCTCTTGATAATATTCATCCCTTTGTTCTTCGCTGTGAGCGCGTTGATCAAGGAGACCGTCGGGTTCTTCTCCAACAAGTCCTTCTCAGACGTGGAGGCCGTGGCTAGCGTGGTCTCTGACTGGATCGGGAGGGATGTTGATCTCGCCAGCGCCGCGACCAAGGTGGTGACTGGAGTCGGTGAGTTCGCGATGGGCGCCACGGTCAACATCCTTGACTCAGTGACGAACCTTGTGATCGGCATACTCATAATGCTCACCATAATGTATTACGGTTTTGTAGAGGGAAGCGCGTGGTTGCTTCGGGTGCGTACGTTCATGCCCTTCAAAGAGCAGCAGAAGAACGACTTGTTCGCCAAGATAAAGGATGTCATAGTGGTCGTCCTCTACGGC
The DNA here is from genome assembly GCA_016930415.1 of Candidatus Woesearchaeota archaeon. Classification (GTDB taxonomy): domain Archaea; phylum Nanobdellota; class Nanobdellia; order Woesearchaeales; family SM23-78; genus SM23-78. The sequence continues at coordinate 27,831 of JAFGGS010000012.1, forward strand.
GACGTCTTGATTGCGATAATCCAGGGCGCGCTTGGCGGAACATTGTTCTTCTTCATGGGCATCCCTAATCCTGTCTTTTGGGGATTCATAATGGCAGTACTTGCTTTCCTGCCGTTTGTAGGCACTGGCTTTGTGTGGGTCCCTGCAGCGCTGATAATGTTCTCAAAAGGCGATATGATATCAGGGATAATCATCCTGACAGTCGGCCTTGTCGTGATCGGGGGAGTGGATTACTTGGTAAGGCCTAAGATTATCGCTGGCGGAAGCAGGATACATCCTTTAAGCGCGCTCATAGGAGCCTTTGGAGGCTTGAAGCTCTTTGGCTTCTCAGGCCTGGTACTGGGGCCCTTGATAGCGTCGATATTCGAGGCTTTGGTCCAATTCTATTATGAGGAGAAGAATTCATCATCACGGCTGGCTGTTGATGGAGGCATGGTTAATGATGCCGGTTCTGATGGCTTTGACGGGATGGTCTCGATGCCTCCGCAAAGCGTTGGCTCCAGAAGAAAAAAGCGAGTTCAGAGAAAGAAGAAGAGAATGGGTTGATCTGATCCTGCGTTTTTAGCGCATCCTCTCAATATATATCTCGAGCTTCTTCTTTATGTTGTCTTTCAGGCCCTTTTCAAAGCTTAGCTTCTCGATCTCTGAGTCCCAGTCGATCCTTGGAAGCTTGGTGAGCGTCCCCCGGAACTTCCTTCCGGCAATCCTTGCCTGGCGTTCAATCTCCTTGGCCTCTTTTTTCCCAAAAGCCTTCAGCGCAGGGAACTTGCTGATCGAGTCTGCGCCTGCTTCCAGCAGCTTTGAGACGTAACAAGCCCTGCCCAGCCATATCCCTGCCTGGATGTCGATTCTTGGGAATGCATCCCTCGTCCTCTTTATCCATTCTGCCTGGTATTCGACTGCAGGGGGCTCTGCGTGCTCGAACGCAGTCCCCTTCTGAGGGTTGAGGCCGTAGAGGTGTATCTTCGAGACTCCATGCTTTTTGATGAACTCGACGAGGAGTTTGTGGTCATCCAAGGTCTCTCCGAGGCCGACTATTAAGGTCATGCCTCGCGCCACTCCGAGCTCCTTCGCGTATTCGAACATCCTCCCGACAGGCTCAAGGGGCTTTGAAGGGCATATCTTCCGGTGTAGTATAGGGTCTAGGACCTCGACAGTCCCGACGACTCCTTTGATGTAAGGCTTGAAGGTTTCAAGCTGCTCTTTTGAGAGCACGCCGAAGTTTATCCACACCCTCTCACCCATGATCTCGTTAGTTTTCTTGAGCAGGTCTGCTAGTTTCTCGTCGCTGAAGACCCCTACTCCGCCTGAGAGGAAGCCGTAGTCCCACCCGCAATGCTTTGTTATGATAGTCTCTGCGAGGATTGACGCGAATGAGCGGACCTTCTCATCAGTCCTCTTCTCTCTTGGAAGCGTTGACATGTAGCAGTACTTGCAGCACTCGTCAAGTCTGCAGCTCCAAGAATAGAAGACTGCGCGCTCGAAAGCGGTCTCTCCAGTCCTGTCATGTGCCATTCTGTTTAAGAAGGGATAAATACTTTAAAATCTTTTGGATGCAGCGCTGTTAGTTCTCCTGGCTGTTCATCCGCCTTCGAAGAACCAGTCTTCCTGATCCTGAATAAACGTTTCGGGGTTCTTCAGGTAGTTTGCCGTGTTCGTGATCAAATGGTAGTGCGCATTCTCTTCCTTTGTGAGGAATGTGAACAGGTGCTTTATGTTCTCGTGCGTCGCTTCGCTTGCACTCTTCTCATAGAACTTGTAGCCTTTGAGCTCTATCTCCGCCGCCATCTCGTAGGCGTCAAGCTCTTCCTGGCTCGCGACGACCTTATCAGACGCTTTGCCCACGCTCATCCCGAAGAATTCCTTGTTCTTATCGACTGATGAGTTCGCAGGCCCAGGGTCAAGGTCCGGATTCGCTCCGTTCTTCAGGTTCTTGACGAACTCCCTTATGGTCTCCTCGTGCTTGAGCTCCTCGTCTGCCAGGAAGATGAATGTCTTCTTAGCCAGATCTCCTTTCATCTTCTCTGCGTGGTCAAGGTAGAACTTCCTCACTTTTATCTCGTTCTGGAGCGCCAGCTTTATCGCTTCCTCCTTGTTGTGGAGGTATGCGTTATCATGACCGTCCTTGTCTTTTGGATCATCCATTAGTATTCACCTCACATATTATTTTCAGTCAAGAGATTATTATTAATAAAAGTTTAGTTTTTCCTTAAAGAAAGGTTTTAACCGCGTAAAGTCTGCGCGTCTTATTCGTATCTTAGGGAATCCACCGGCCTTAGCTTTGCAGCTCTCCACGCAGGCATAATGCCTGCTCCTGCCCCTACGCAGAATGCGAAGAGTATGCATCCGATTATGAGCGCTGGAGGGAATACTGGTTGGAGGGATGAGAACCCTGCGTTTGCTGCAGCTACTCCTCCCATGGTGGCTGCGAACCACCCGAGAATCACACCTATCACTCCTCCCATCATCCCCAGAAGCCCTGCTTCGAAGATGAATATGAACATTATGTCATTGTTCCTCGCCCCTACGGATTTCATTATCCCTATCTCCTTTGTCCTCTCAAGGACTGCGGTGTACATGGAGTTCATTATGTTCACCGCCGCCACGACCACTGAGATGAGCGCTATGAGCACAAGGACCCCGTTTATGACTGCGATGACTGTGTTGAAGGTGGCGAGCGCGTCCTCGAATGTCTGGGCGTAGAAGTCTTCTTTGCCTTCCTCCTGGCCTTTGTGCTTTCGGAGCTTCTCTTCTATCTTGTCGGCAAGCTCTTTTGCGGGGATGTCTGGCTGCGCCCTTATCATGATGAACCCGTATTTTCCGCTCCAGTCGGGAAAGAGCTTCTCGAAGCCTTCCTTGGTCAAGTAGATGTTTCCGTCGTCGCTTGGGTTTCCCACCTCTTCATAGAACCCTACTACCCTGAAGAGCTCCCCATTGACGTACACGTTGTCTCCGGTGCTTATCGGCCTGTCGAATATCTTTTTAGGTATCTGGTAGTTGTATCCGAGCGCGACCTTGTCGACTTCCCCTCCCTTTAGAGGCCTGCCGACCTCAGTGGTCACGGTCATCGCCTCTTCTACGAACGGCAAGTGGTCGATGTTTATTCCTGAGATGAAGTAGTACCTCTTCTGGTCCTTGAACTCTATCTCTGCGGTCTTCATGTAGAGCCCGGTCGCTTCCGCGACTCCGTTTATCTTGTTTATGAAGTCGACATCGTCTTCGCTCAGGTAGAAGTTGGGGTCTGAGCCTGGCGCCCCTATGCCCTTGGCTTGTATGAATATCTTGTCTATGCCTGCTTCTGCAGCCACTTGGTCTACGTACGCTTGTATTCCTAGGCCGAAGCTGAGGAGCGCGAATATGGCTGCCACTCCTATGAGTATCGAGAGGACTGAGAGGAAGCTTCTGAGCCTCCTGTGTATCAGGTTCTGGAAAACGTAGTTGATCTCGTCGATGTTCATTTATATGTTCCTCATTTCACTTTCCTCAGCGAGTCTACTGGGTTTAGCCTGGATGCCTGGTATGCCGGCAGGACTCCGAATGCAGTGCCGAGTATGAATGAGAACGCTAGCGAGCCGAATATGAGGCTCCAGCTCACGCTCGCCTGTATAAGGTCTGAGCCTAGCAGTGTTTTTCCGGCCGCGGCGGCGCCGTATGCGAACGAGAGGCCGAGTATCACCCCTATTATCCCTCCGATCATTCCTAGCAGGCCTGATTCTATGAAGAAGAGGGTGAATATCGTCGAGTTCCTGGCGCCCAGGGACTTCATTATCCCTATCTCCTTTGTCCTCTCAAGGACTGCGGTGTACATGGTGTTCATTATGCCTATGCCGCCCACTAATAGGGATATGACTGCGATGATTGTCACGAATAGCTGGACTGCATAAAGGGTTGAGTTTAGTGATTCAAGCGCGCTTTGGGGCGTCTCGACGCTGAAATCCTCTTCTCCCTCTTCCACTCCCCTCTCTTTCCTGAGGAATTTCTCTATCGCTAGCTGGACCTTGCCTATCTCGTTCACGTCGCTCACCTTGACGGCTATCGTGCTCACGCGCTCCTCGTCTGATATGCCGTACTCTATCATTTCGTCCTCATCCATCCACACTGCGTCGTCGAAGATGAAACTTCCTTTCTTCTCTATTATCCCGACGACTTCAAAGTCTACCCCGTTCAGGATTATCCTGTCGCCTGCCTTAAGCGGTCTTCCGAATGTGGTTCCGAAGGACGAGTCCTGTGCGTAGTTGTCGCCGACCAGGACCTTCTTGCGGTCTGCGTCCGTAAGGAGCCTTCCCTGGGACGTCTTCAGGTTCACCATCTTCTCAAGAGTTTTCCTGTTGGTTCCGCTTGGGATGGAGATTGCGAATTCTATCTTTTGCTTGTCGTTGAATTCAAGCGTTACTGCGCTCAGATACCTGTTGAAAGCCGCCTCTACCCCGCTTATCTTCTCGATCTTCTCTGCGAGGTCGCTGGTCAAGGGGTTGATGGCTCCGCTGCCTGGAGGGCCTGCCGCGGCCACTCCTGCGGCTTGCACTCCCAGCACATCAGTGCCTAAGAATCCGAATTGGCTCGTGATTGCGACCCTTAAGCCCTCTCCCAGGCCTATGAGCGCGATCACCGCGGCGATCCCTATGAAGATGCCTATCATCGTGAGGTAAGTCCTTGTCTTCCTCTTGGTCAGGCTCTTTACTGCTATCAAAAAATAGTCTTTTATCATTCTCGCGTCGCCTTTTCTCCCTCGTCCCCTTTTCAAGGCTGAAAATTAAAAAGTAATATCATGGAAAAGATGAAAAAATAGTTTTGTCTGTCCGTGGCTTCCTCTCGGGGCTTATCTCTTCTTGCCTTTCTTCCATCTCCTGTAGATGAAGAAAGCCGCTACGCACACGATCAATACTATTATCGCGATAGTCCATCCGCTTCCACTATTCTCGTTCTGCTTGAGCTCCTCTGCAGAGTATAGCTTTAGGGGGAGTTGCAGTTCGCTCGTGTAGAGCTCTCCGTTCGCGTTCCTGTAGTCGATGTGGATCGGGAGCATGATCTGCTCTTTTGCCTCGGATGCTATCCTGATGGTGTAATCTGCTGTCTCGTAGTCGTCGCTGTCGAGCTTCCCTATGTATACTTGAGGGGTCGAGAGCAGCTTGAAGTCGCTTGTTTCCTTGAGCTCTACGTCCAGGAACTTCATGTCGCTGAATCCCTTGTTCACGAACTTGATCGTGACGTCTCCCTTGCTGCCTGCGCTTTGGGCTTCGCTCGCGTCGACGTACACTGTTAGCTCAGGGGTTGAGTCCACCAGTAACCCTATGATTCCCGTCCTAGTGTATTCGTTTCCTGCTGAGTCTGAGTATTCTAGGGTGAATGGCACCTTGTAGAGCTTGCTGTCTGCGTCTGCGTCTGTGAACAGGTCGAATGTTATCGCGTTTGACTTGCCCTTGGCTATCCTGCTCAGGCTCTTCTCGTTTCCAGACCTGATTGCTGTGAACGGAAGCTCTTGCACTGTCACTCCTGCCGCGGTTGTGATCTCTGAGTATGTCGTCAGCGTCAGTGTGATGTCTTTCAGGTCGTCTCCTGCCCTGTTCTCAAGGAAGAACGAGACCTTGGTCGTGGTTCCTGGGACGATCCTCTCAGGGTCTGATTCTATCTTGTTTATCGCGAGGAATGGGTTTGAGCTCCTTATGTTCACGTCGTATGATCCTGCCTTTATCCATCCTTGATTGTTTATCTGGAACCAGACGTCGACTGATTCGGTTCCTGTCATGGCATCAGGGTCCACCAGCAGCTTCCAGCTCTTGACCACGCTCGCGTCTCCCCCGTCAGTGTATGGGAGCTCTCCTAGCTCTTTCTCAAGCACGGTGTCTGCGTAGATCGTGAACGGGTAGCCTATCCCGAGCCTGACTTTCGCGTTGTTTGCAGTGTTTGATCCGTTGTTTTCGATCCTGAACTTGACCTCCACAACGTCGCCTGGGTTTACAGGGTCTGGGCTTTGCTGTATCATCGTGACCTGTACGTCAGCGAATTTCGTCATTGCGGTCGCCTGCATCGCCCCTAACAGTATCATTGCCACTAGTGCCAGTATCATTGTCTTGTTCATGGTTTTCATGTTCTCCTCACCTTTCATGTTCGTATTGGTTTTTCTTCTTTTATCTCACTTTTTGATCGTCTTGATTATCTTGCCGTCTCTTAGGAATTCTATCCTGTCTGCGTTCTTCGCGACGTGCTCGTCGTGCGTGACCATTATTATGGTCTTTCCTTCCTTCTCATGAAGCTTCCTTAGGAAGTCCATGACTGTCCCTCCTGTCTTAGAGTCCAGGTTCCCTGTGGGCTCGTCTGCGAGTATGACTTCCGGGTCGTTGCATAGCGCCCTTGCGATCGCCACCCTTTGCTGCTGTCCTCCTGATAGCTCAGTGGGCTTGTGGTGCATCCTGTCTCCCAAGTCTACGAGTTCTAGCAGCTTCTTCGCTTTCGTGATCCTCTCTTGCCTTGGCATGTTCTGGAATATCATCGGCAGGGTCACGTTCTCAAGCGCGGTGAGCGTGTTTATCAGGTTGAACTGCTGGAAGATGAATCCTATCTTCCTGCCTCTTATCTGGGCGAGGTCTGACTCGCTCATGCTTGATATGTCATGCCCTTCAAGGTAGATCTTTCCTCTTGTCGGAACGTCGAGGCATCCTATCATGTTCATGGCAGTGCTCTTTCCGCTCCCTGACGGCCCCATGATCGAGAGGAATTCGCCTCTCTTGACTACGAGGTCGAGTCCGCTTAACGCAGGCACTTCCACATCTCCCATGGTGTATATCTTCCATACGCCTTTCAAGTCGAGCACCGCGTCGCTTTTCTTCTCTGTCTTGGTTGTTGCTCTTGCCATGTCTTATCACTCACCACTAGATGTTTTTGTTGTTCTTGCAGTTGCCTTTTGGCCTTTATGCGTTGTTGAAGAGGTCTATGATCTTCGGCAGCAGTTTCTCTGCTTTCTTGACCTGTTCGTAGTATTCCTGGAGCGATCTTATCCTTTGCTTGTCGGCCTCGTTTCTGGCTTTTGCTTCATGCCTTTTTATTATTTCCGGAATCCTTTGCTTGGCTACTGTTATTATGAATTCCTGTTTGAGTATGACTTGCTTCTTCAGGATCGCGAGGAAGTCTTTTTCCATCGAGACGTATATCCTCTTGCTTCCTGGTTTGGTGGTCTTCTTGATTATGCCTGCTGGCTCGAGTTGTTTCATCTTGTTGCTTATGGATGCAGGGCTGTATTCTGTCTTCTCTGCCAGTTCTTCCATGGTTATAGGCTCTGGTTCCAGGTATAGGATCGCGAATATCTTCAGGAAACTCTCATCCATGCCTTGTATCCTGCCTACTTCCTGGAAGTAGCTTACCACATCTCGTTCTAGTTCGTCGAGCGCCATGTTATTGTTTTTTTATTATTTTCAGCATTTATTGAAAATAATGTTTTTTGTACATCTGTCTGTATTTATAAATATTATGCTATCATGGGAATCAATGATTGAGATTGCGAGAAAAAGCTTGAATAAAGACCCTAATCCAAGAAGAAAGAAGACAAGCGCTTCAGAGATAATCTTGGTAACGCTCCTTGCCCAAACCTCCCTCCTCGAGATGAAGCTCATTAACCCGAGGATCAATCACCCCCTCATGCTCCCTGTGCCTGCCAGGAGAGATGTGGCTATGCTCCTCATGCTGTAAGCGATGCCTACGGTCATCCTCCTCAGACCGGACTATATGATATGCTGGTCGCCGCTGCTGCTTAGAAGGCTCTTTTTGCGCATCCGCAGCAAGCTGCTCTGCATCCTCTTTCTCATCCTCTTTTGCTTCCTCTAAGGGCTTCTTTTTCGGAGGTGGAGGAATTACATGGGACTGCTCTTCTGAAGAAGCAGAGTCAGGCTTCGGAGGCAGCGGCTGGTCCTGCGAAGAAACCAGCTTCTGAGACTCTGGCCCTGCGCCTCCCCCGCCCTGCTGGGGAACGGGTTGGTCCTTAGATGCCTTGAGCTCATTATCAAGATCATCAAGGATCTGGCGAAGAGCATTAAGCTTGTCAATCACCTTTCGGTCCATGCTCTTCTTGAAAGCGAAGTCGACGATCTCCCTGCAAGTCTGGATGTCATAATATAGGCTGGTAAGCAGCAGCTCGTCGCGCCAGTCAAGGTTGTTGCTCTTGAGCATCTTGACCATCTCAGTCACCTTGTTCATGGTGAGCTTCAGACTGTTCAGGATGAGCTCAAGCTTCGACATCTCAAGCTTCTTGTTATAGAACGCATGATCCTTCTGCGGGATTATGAGATTCTTGATGTTAGTCAAGGTCTGGTCGAGACCCGAGAATATGATCCACAAGTCCTTCAGCTCCCTGGTCTTGAGACTGTTGCTCTCCATCTTCTCCATGATCATCAATACGTCAGTCCTAACAAGGGAGAGCCTCCTCCTGAAGTTCGTGAACGCCTCCTCGTAATTGATGCTGTAGATCTCCTCCAGAATGGTCTCCTGCTTGAAGCTGACGAGCTTGGACACGACCAATCCTTGGATGAGCACTCCGAAGATGACCTCGCATATCGCGAGGAACTTGCTGATCCCATTAGGTGAGATGTCTCCGTAGCCCGTAGTGGTCACTGTGATGAAGGAATAATAGATGCTGTTGAAAAACCCGCTAAAGCCAGAACCTATCTCGTTGCCTCGGTATAAGAGCGCGTGGTTCGGGCTTAGCGAGAACAGGAAATATAATATCCCAAAAGAGATCGTGATTATTATCCACGATCCGAATATCCTGGTGAAGCTTAGCTTGTCGATTAGATCAAGAAAAGCATATTTACTAGTGGCACCTCTTTTTTTCCAAACACCCATTCCCTTATAAAAGAACTAAGGATGTTTATATAGTTTTTCTTTAAAAGAAAACCTTACTCTGCGGCCGCTGCAGGAGCCTTGAACTTGATCTTATGCCACAAGATGCTGCCCGAGCTTAGGATTATGGTGGCGACTATGGTGATGTAAGTGATGTCCAGGATTATGACCTCCTGGATTATCTCGCTTTGGATGATTATCTGGACGACAGCAGCCGCGGCCAGCCCCCTCGCAAAAATGGAGTTGATCATGCTCTGCTCATCCTTGTTGAGCTTCCTGGTCATGAGGATGCTGGCTTTCCTTACGAACATGATGACCACAGCAAGCACGACCCCGATGAGGACTGCCTGAAGATCAGCAAGGTTCAGCAGGAAGCCGATGTAGACGAAGAAGAAAGTCTTTAGGAAGAACGAGATTTGGCCGAAGAACATCTCCTCGTTCTCAGTGATGACATTGACACCGAGCCTCCCTTGGATTGCGAGCTCCTTCTCCTTCTCGTCATCAGACTTGATCCAACTGATAATGGAAGTCAGCTGCTTTGAGTTCTTGAGGAATATGCCAAAGAACATGGCCGCGATCGCGCCGTTGCCTTTCAAGTACTCGGTCAGCAAGTAGACCAGTATTAAGAATGCCACTGTGCTCATGTAACCCTTGCTGCCCTTGAAGATCTTCATGTCCAGGAATATCCAGATTATCGCGGCTGCGAACCCGATTAGGCAGGCAATCGCGAAGAGAGACGCTATCTGGTTCATGACTGCCTGGAAGCTCACCTCGTTGATCTTGATGATCTGGAGGACTGTGAGCGCGAATACGATGGTGTAGACGTCAGTCAAGGCAGATTCCAAGGTAAGCATGGTGTAGATCTCTCCTCTCGGCTTGAGCTGCTTGAGGATGGGAATCACGAACGCAGACGAGACGCCGCTAAGGACGAATCCTAAGAGCAAGGCCACCATGAAGTCGAACGCGAAGATCAGCGAGAGGACTGCAGTAAGGGCTGCAGAGGATATTATGAAGTTGTAAAGCGAGATAGAAGAGCCTGAGAAGAGGCCCCTGGCAAACGAGCCCAGATTAATGTTCATGCTGCCCTCGAACATCAGGAACATCAAGGCAAAAGTCGTGAACAAAGGCGCCACCTCAGTGAACTTTGCAGGGTCGATCACGCTCCACACGTTAGGGCCGAGCACGAAGCCAAGGATGACTAGGAGCAAGACGTCAGGCACGCCAACCTTCTTAAAGATGAACTCAGCAAGGAAGCCGAAGAATATGATGAACGCGACACCAAACAAGACTAAGCTAACATCCGCCATCTAAAATCTCACCATCACTACAAAGCCAGACAATCACAACCAGGTTTTAAAAAGCTTGTGATTTAAGGAATAAGGAAGAAAAAAGTCCCTGGTCAGAGATAGTAGGAACTCGCGTTTCTTGGCCCGCCCAGCCAGGCTTTACGCTTCGCTTAAAAGCCCCTGGCCGGATTTGAACCGGCGACCTGCTGATTGCTTGAAATGGTTTACAAGTCAGCTGCACTAGCCACTATGCTACAGGGGCGCTTCGCGCCCTGAGCAGTCCAAACAAGTTTGGTCCACTACAGGGGCAGCTTCGTCTCTTTGGACCAGAATTTCTTTTAAAAAGCTTTCTCTTAGAACAGCAAAAATATCAGCCATGGCACCATGATGCCGGTCGCTGCCCCGCCCAGGACTTCGACGAAGGTGTGACCCACCCTCTCCTGGAGCGGTTTGTAGCCTTTCTTCGCCTTGTTCATCTCGTTCAATAGCTTGCTCTGCTCGCCTGTGATCCAGCGCACGTTGAAGGCGTCGTACCCGACGATTATCGCCATTACCAGGCTAATGTAGAACCAGTACGTCGGCCCTGTCTCGAACCAGAAGAACCCGACCAGGCCGAAGACGAACGCCGCGTGCGATGAGGGGAAGCCGCCGTCGTAGAAGAGCATGCTCCACTTGAAGCTCTTCGCTTTCCACACGTCGTGCACGAGCTTGATCAGCCTCGTGAGCAGCCAGGGCGCGAGCACGCACGCGACTAGTTTTAAGGTCATGGGAATCATAAGAGAGAACTGTGTTTAAAAACTTTTCTTCAGGTAATGGAACGGAACTGCGAGGTTCACGATCTTGCTTCCTGAGACCTTGCAGGATTGTCTTGCCATGATGCAGGACTTGTCTTTCAGGACCGTGAAGAGGATTGCGTTGTATCGCTTGCCTTGCTGGCTCTCTTTCTCGTCCTTGCTGACCATATGGGACATAATAATCTTACCTGCCAGATTCCCTAAGGCTACGAGCGCTAGGCTGCGGATGCGAGCATGGATGTTCTGATGCTCTTTTGTCTCGCAAGCCTCTCTCAACGTCAGCTCTAAGGAGTTGACGCGGTCATTTAGCGATGAATCTACTATTCTCTTGGCCGTGACTTGAAGACCTTGTGATTCCAGGAAGCCAAGACTGTCCTGGTCAAAGCGATGGATGTGGCCGTGGGGTGTCTTCTCCTTAAAGTTCTGGTCTATGATCTCCTGGGATTCGCAAGGGACAGTTATGACGACGGCCTTTCGGGCAACCCTTAGCAGTTCATCAACCGCTTTATGCCAGTCAGTCACGTGCTCCAGGGTTTCACTGCAGAGGACGACGTCGAACTTGTCATTCTTGAAAGGCAGGCTGTGGATGTCTGCAGGGGTGGATCTGATGCTGAATACCTCTTCAGCTCTCTTGCAGGCTTCTTCGGAGAGATCGCTATTCTCCGCCTGCACACCTATCAATCTTTTTGCCATAAATGCTTTGTATCCCTCGGCTCCGCCAACATCGAGCAGAGAGCTGAACTCTATCTGTGAAAGCGTTTTCATTATCTGATACGTCCGGACGTATCTCTCGAAAAGATACGGTTCGCTATGTCCTAGCAGAAGGCCGTATATCGGCTGGTGCGCGTAGTATACCCCTTCCTCAGTAGTTCTCCTGAACCTCTCATCCAGCCACTCCTTGGTCTGCCTAGTGTACTCATCCATTCCTTCGGTTTCCTGGTCTTGCATGGCTATTGATGATGTTGGTCCCGAGTTAAATATCTTTTGCAGAAAAAAGGTGATTGCAGCCTAAGGTATCCTGCGATACCTCGTACTGATCAATCCCCATTCCAGGAACAGGGCTAGTAGCGCTATCAGCATGAGCCCGTAGTTGAGGTGGATCGGTATCATCGCTTTGCTCGCGTCTTTCTCTATCTCTATCTTCGCCCGATCAAGGTCTTCGTTGGTGAATGCGTGGATGTATTTGCCGTTGGTCTCGTTCGCGAGCTTGAGGAGTGTGTTCTCGTTGAAGACTGCTGAGATGTTGTAGTATTCTGGCAGGTATCCTATTGGCCCTGTCTCGCTGCCTATGCCTATCGAGTGGATGACTACGTGGTTCTTCTTCGCGTAGTCGAGGGCGTTCTGGAGGCTTTCTGCCAGGAAGGCGGAGACTGTGTTGCTGCCGTCTGTTATTATGACTATCGTCTTGCCTTTTGGCGATGCGAGGAGCATGTTGGTGCCTGTTATGAGCGCGCCTGGGATGTCTGTTCCTCCTGTCTGGGATGGCTCGAGCGTCTCGATGGTCTTGACTATGGTGTCCTTGTTGTCTATCAGGTTGGTCTCTATGAAGGTCGTGCCTGCGAAGCTTAGGAGCGCGAAGTTGGACTTGGTCTTGAGGCTCTTCACCATGTCTGCAGAGTACGCCTTTGCGGCTTCGAGCCTCGTCGGGTTGATGTCCTGGGCGGTCATGCTCGCACTAGTGTCTATGGCTATCACGAAGTCGTTCTGGCTCACTTCCCCATCGTACCAGACCGTCGTGCCCGCGACTGCCAGTATGATGCAGCTTATTATGCTGAGCCTGATTATCAATACAATCCAGTTCTTGGTTATCAGCTTCTCGCCAGTCACTCTTTTTATCGCGTCGAAGTTCGCGAATTTCATGGCTTTCTGGCGCGTGTGCTTGAGCAGGTAGAAGTGCGTGTATACGAGGAGCGGTATGCTTAATAAGTACCAAAGGTACATTGGGTTGTCGAATGTTATATCGATCATCTTCTCATCTCACCAGGGCCAGGCGCTTCTTGAAATACTTCATCAACGGCTCGTGGTATTCCTCGTCCGTCCTTAGGGATACGAATCCGAGCTTTGAGCGCTCAAAGGTTTTCCTTATGAGGTCTTCCTCTTTCTTGACGTAGCTCTCGTAGAGCTTCCTGTATTCGTTGCTGTCCATGTAGATCTTGCTGTTCGTGTAGGGGTCTTCGATGAGGAACTGTCCTTCCGCGTCCTTCACGCTCGCGTCCCTCGGGTCTCGCACCATTATACCTATCACGTCATATTTCCCTGAGAGGATGTTCAGGTACCTGTACCATCCTTCCTTCAGGCCTATGAAGTCTGACACGATTATGACGACGCTGCGGTCCTGCAGGAAGGTGGATATGTACTGGAGGACCTTGCCCAGGTTGTATCCTCCGCCGTAGTTGTCAGGGTCCTGCAGCTCCCTAGTCATCTTGTAATAGACTCCTTTTCCCAGGGTCGGTATTATCTGCGTGACCAGCTTCTCGTTGAACATGCCAAGGCCGATCGCGTCGCCGTTGTTGAGCATGGCGTAGCTTAGGCTGTGGACCATCTCTGCCGCGTACTCTGCCTTGAGCTTATTGTTTGACGAGAAGAGCATGCTGTTGCTCACATCGAGCAGGAAGAACACGTTGAAGTTGTGGTACTCCTCAAGCTCCCGGACGAGGATCTCGTGCGCCCGGAGCGAGGCGCTCCAGTCTATCTTGCTTGCGTCGTCCCCGTAAGTGTATTGCCTGTAGCCTGCGAATTCCATGCCCTGACCCTTGAAGAGGGTGTTCCAGTTTCCCTCTAACACCTTGTTGAGCACGTCTATCCTGGCCTTGAGCTTCACTTTCTTGAGTGTCGGGGTCAGGTCAAGTCTTAGTTCTTTTATCGGCAATATCGCTCACCACGTCTTAAATCTGATATATGCTCATGTTCTTATTAGTGTACCAATCCTGGACTTTAGAGGATCGGGACTTTCTCAAGGATCTCCTTGATGATGTCGTCTGTCTTGACGCTCTCAGCCTCTCCCTCGAAGTTCAGCAGAATTCTATGCCTTAAGCAATTATAAGCGACTTCCTTGACGTCGTTCGCAATGACGTACCCTCTGCCTTTCAGGAGGGCGTGGGCTTTCGAAGCTATGTATAATGCTATGCTGGCCCTTGGGCTTCCGCCGTTGTCGATGTATTTCCCGGACTTCACGTCGTACTTGGCGGGCTTCCTCGTGGCCTCGACTATCTGGATTATGTAGTTCTCTATCTTCTTGTCAGTGTATATCTTCTTGACGAAGTCCTGGGCCCGCACTATCTCGTCAGGCGTGAGCACCCTCTGGAGGTCGTAGTTCTCGAAGTTGAAGATCGTCATGTTGGTCCGAAGCACCTGCACCTCGTCCTCTGGCTCGGGGTAGGTCATGACCAGCTTGTAGAGGAACCTGTCGACTTGGGCTTCTGGAAGCTTGTAGGTTCCCAGGTTCTCGATCGGGTTCTGGGTCGCCATGACGAAGAACGGGTTTGGCAGTCGGAAAGTCTCCTTTCCGATGGTCGCTTGCTTCTCCTGCATGCTCTCCAGCAGGGCTGATTGTACTTTAGGAGGAGACCTGTTGATCTCGTCTGCGAGGACGAAGTTGGCGAAGATCGGTCCTTTCACTGTGAAGAATCCTCTTCCTTCCTCGTACGTCGTCACTCCTACGATGTCTGTCGGCAGCAGGTCTGGCGTGAACTGTATCCTTGAGAATGCGCATCCGGTGATCTTGGCCATGGTCTTGACCAGGAGCGTCTTCCCTATCCCAGGAATTCCTTCCACCAGCGTGTGGCCATTGGCGATGAGCGCCTCGATCAGGCCGTTTATCACGTCGTGCTGGCCTATGACTGTCTTGCCTATCTCCCGCCTTATCTCGTCGAACTTTCCCTGGTAGAAATTTATCTTAGCTTCAAAAGCAGGGTCTCTGACCGCGTTGTAATTATCAATATCCATTAACTACCCCTTTTTCTTTGTTTCCTTCCCCGTATTACTCATATAAAAATCTTTCTTATTATCTTCGGATTTCTTGCTGTGTTTCGTGCTTCAGTCCATGGACATAAGATTTATATATGAAATGAGCCAGAATAAGCTGTGATCATGGTTGAAAAAAGAGGTGACCTTGAGTCTAAGGTAGTCAATAAGCTTGTCCTGAAGAAGGCTGTGGAGCATAGGATACGCCAGATGTCAGAGAAGGCTTTCATCAGCGAGCGCGAAGTCTACGACCTCATCAGGGGGTTCTTCAAGAAGTTCATAGGCATTGACTATGAGTTCACCGCTGACGAGCTGGCAAGCGAGCTTAAGAAGGTCTACATGCCTGAGGAGATGCATGAGCGCATCCGCTCCCTTCTTGACAGGATATCTGAGATGGAGCACCTAAGCCGGGCTTTCTCGAAAGACGAGCTGGTGATGATCCTTCGTGACTTCAAGAAGCTGACTGACGACATGGTCGTAGTCCATTATGAGAAGAAGTCATTCTTCAAGAGGCTTGCCGACATGTTCCACGGCTCCGTCGCCCAGGAGCACAAGAAGGTATTGGAGGCTGACACCTCTCTTGGAGAGGAGGAGCGGACTATCGTCAAGATGAACATCCTCCTAGACAACAGCAGGCGTTGGAGCGGCAAGGACATCGAGGCTTCCAAGAAGGCTTACCAGGACTTGCTGGTGCTCTACGACGCGCTTGACGAGGAGCGCAAGAAGGCTTACTACGCGCCTGTGAACGAGCTCTACAACATGCTCAAGAACAAGGGCCTGCAGTGACGTCACCTCGCTAGCTCCAGGAACTCTTCAAGCCTGAACGCTTTTATCTTCTCATATATCTTCAGCTTCTTCTTGAGCATCCGCTCAAGGCTTCTCTTCATGTCAGGGTGGGCCTTCATCTGTCTTTGCAGCCAATAAATCGTCGTGATCACCCTTTTCCTGATGAAGTAGTACGTTGCCTTCTTCTCCTCATGGTTGAGCTTGACGTGCTTCTGATATTCCCTTAGCATGAGCTTGAGCCTGTCTTTTCTCACTCCTGCCCTCCTGACGCATGGGTCGAGCAGTATCACTGCGAGTTCCTGAGCCAAGTAGTCCTCGTGGCAATCATCCCAGTCTATTATCGCGAGCAGCTTGTCATCCTTGACCAGAAGGTTTACCCCGTGCAGGTCTCCGTGGATTACGCTTCGCCTGAGCTTCCCGCGGTCTATGGCCTTCAGCTCTTTCAGGAGCTCTTGCTCTTCTTTCAAGATATTGATTCCTTCAACGATACTTCTCCTGGGGCCCTTGGGCTTGAACTGGTGGTCCTTGATCCAGATGTACCTTCTGTTGAGCTTTAGGCGCATGAGTGCCTTGCTCAGCCTTCCTGACTTGGTGGCTATGTCCGCGATGAGGGCAGGAGTGTATTTCCTGGGCTCTGTCCCGTCTATGAACTTCTGCAGGCACATTCTCTTTCCTTCATGGATTATCAGCTCCTTCCCATCCAAGGACTTGATCATCCTAGCCACCGGAAGCTTCTTCCTGCTCGCGTAATCAATGATCCTCAGCTGGTACTTGAAGAAGTCGACGTCTGATTCCTCCAATATCTTCAGGACGTACCTGCCCCTGGTCGTCTTCAACAAGTAGACTGTGTTCTGGAGCGCCCATGGGATGTGCTTATGGGACCTGTAGCTGCCTGCATCGTATCCTGAAAGAATGTCCCTGAAATCCTTCGCGCCCAGCAGGGTTATTATGGTCATGGGAGGGATTGCGTCAATGCATGTTATAAATTTTTTCAAACGCCTTCAGCTGCCTGGCCAGTATGGTTTTATCCAGTCTTCATCTTCAGCCTTTGCTTTCTTCGCGTTTTCCTCTTCCTGCTTCTTGCGGGCCGCCTTCCTTCGCTTCCCTGTGAGGAGGATTATCGTCCCTATGGCTGCCGCTCCCAGGAATGCAAAGAGGTATCTTTGGTTCTCCTTCCTTATCACCTTGCTGACGATTGTCTCTGGCTTCTGGACTGTCCTCTTGGACACGCTCACGAGGTACTTGCACCCTTCGATGACTCCGTCGACGATGTTTATGGCTTCCTCGTTGGACCCTCCGTTCGCAAGCTCTTCCTTTGCCTTGGTGAGCAGCTCGTTTAGCTCCAGGCACTCAGGGTTCTCGTTGAGGAGGTCCTGGGCGAATGTGACTTTCGTCTGTATGTCCTTGCCTGTCTGCGACTGCTCGATGGTGTTCAGGAAGACGTACGCAGAGTCCCCTGTCTCCGGCTCAGTCACGTTCGCCATGATCTGGATCTTGTAGTCATCTCCCAGCCTGTAATTAGTGACTGAGAGCGTGACGTTCCTCACTTCTCCCCTCTTTATCTCGTCAAAATAGTCTTCTGAGAACTGGAAGTCTATCTCAGGGGGCAGCGCGCTCACGTTCAGCCTTACGCCTGTCAGCGTGGAGTTCCAGGTGTTCTGGATGCCTATAGGGATGACTACTGTCTTGTTCTCGTACACAGTGACTATCTCAGGCACGACTATCTCTATGGCTTGCGGTTTTATGTCCTCCTTTGTTATGGGGATCGGGATCGGGCTGTTCCTCGAGCTCCCTCCTCCGCCGCTCTGCGGCTGGGGGGTCTCGACGACCGTGGTCTCGTTGCTTATCTGGAGCGCTTCTATGAATACTGCATTGCTCTCAAGAGTCAGGCTTTCAGGATCGGTTGCCGTGAACGTGACTGTGCAGTTGCCGATGGATGTCGGCCTCACCCTGAGCGTGTGCGATTCTATTGTGAGCGTGGCTACGTTGCAGCTCGTGACGGTGTATGTCAACAGGCTCGTCTCTCCCTCGTCGAATACGTTGTTGCTGTTGTTGTCGTCGTCAGGGTCGATATAGTGCGTCCCGAGGTAGGATCTCATGAGGTACTCGTTGTATACTGTCGTCCCATTGGCTGATATGTTCCTCAGGGCGTTTATCAGCGCCGGCGCCCGATTGACGTCGGTGGTCGTCCCGCTCCACGTGAACGATGCGTTCTCGAAGTAGTCGTCCTCGACGCGTACGCTCACAGTCTCGCTCCCTTCCGAGAAGAAGCCGTAGCTCCTAGTGTAGTTCGTCTGGTTAGTCGTGTTCAGGGCCAGCGTCCCGTCCACGTACCATAAGAATGTCAGGTTGGTGACTGGCGTCTCGTCAGTCAAGTTGAGCGTGAAGTTTATCGTCGTGTTCTCTGGGAAAGTTATCCCTGTGCTGTTGTTCGGGAAGAGGCTCCTGTTGGCGAAGGCGAACACGATGATGCTGTTCAGCGGCGTGCCGTAAGGATACACTTGCGTGATGTTCGGAGCGTTGCTCTTGGCTATCACTGTGAAGTTCTTGTTGATCGTGTGGGTCGCCCCGTAATAGTCCGTGGCTGTGATGTTGATGCTGTAATTTCCCGCAGTCCCTAACTCCGGAACGAATAGCACCTGGCCGTGGCTCTTGTTGGTTGCGGAGTTCCAGGCAGTCGTGATGTTGAAGAGCAGGGACCCTGAGATGTTTATCACGCTGAAGTTCACGTACTCATAGCTTGGAATTAAGAGGTAGTCGTCGTCATTCGCGTCGATGCTGAATGACACTGTGTGGGTCTCCACTATCTTCGGGAACGTGAAGTCCACGACGCTTGGTGCGTCGTTCGTATTGTTTATGATGACTGTTATGGTCTCGTTGTCTATCGCGCCTTTCGTGTCAGTCACGGTCACGAGCAAGGAGTAGTTGCCTACGAGGCTCTGATCCGGCGTGTAGTTGGCGTAGGCGCTGGCGACCGGCGTCTGGGTGGAGTTATCCGTGAGGTCGAAGACTGCCGTGTTGTTGCTGCTGAAGGTCAGGTCCTCGTTGTCAGCATCAGACGCGCTCACCCATTCTGTGCAGAGCACGTCCTCGAAGCAGGTGATTGTTCCGATAGGGTTCAGGATCGGGGCTGAGTTGTTGATGACCGTCAGGTTCATCATCTCAGTGTCGAATAGTCCTCCGTCGTCAGTCACGGTGATGTTTATCGTGTGGTTCCCGACGTCTGATGCGGATGGCGTGAACTGTACTAGCCCTGTGATTGAGTTCGTGACGAATAGGCCGCTGTCGTCTGAGAAGCTCAGCACCTCTCCTTCGTATGTCAGCTCGTCAGGGTCTGTGGCGTTCACAAGGTATGTGAACTCTGCGCTCACGTAAGCGGTCAGGTTGCTGATGTTCTGCTGGCCTGCCGTGTTATTATAATAGGAGCTGAGGACGTGTACGATTGGGGGATCGTTTGTGTTAGAAATGTTCAAGAACACGTCTTGAGAGTCCTCAGCTCCTTTGTCGTCGACGACTATGAATCTCACTGTCCTGCACACTACGTGCTCGTTCGTGAGGGTTGTGATGTTGACGAGTCCAGTCGCGTTCTGCGAGTTGTTCGTCGTGGTGATGTTCCAGATGCCTGAGTACTGGCATCCTATTATTATCGTGCTGAAGTTCAGGGTCGCGTTTGCGTCTGAGTCGTTAGCGGTCACGTTGAAGACCAGTGAGCTGCCTTGCGTGGCGTTGTACATCGGGATGAATTGGAGCGTCGGAGCCATGTTCACGGGCAGTATCTCCAGGATGAAGGTCCTGCTTCGCGTGGCGTTCAGAGTGTCTGAAACGTTCACGGTCACGGTGTAGTTACCTGCATCGAAGAAGCTTGCAGTGCTGTTGCCTGCGAACATCATGGTGGCTGACGTGTTGCTGGTCTGGTTTATGATCAGGTTCAGGGTCGGATCTATGCTTATGCTGAAGTTGAAGGGCTGGTTGTCCTCCTCGTCAGTCGCTGTTATAGGGTAGTTGAATATCTCTCCTTCATTCATGGTCTGGTTTGCTAATGTGAAGTCTGGCGCGTCGTTCATGTAGGTCACGTTGAACTGCACCTTCTTGGTGGATACCCCTGGACTTCCGCCGTAGTTGTCTGTGGCGTAGAGCGTGATGTTCTGGGTCGTGCTAGTGTATGTGGGGGTCCACGTGAAGACGCCAGTCCCTGAATCTAATGATGAGCCTGAAGGCAGGGATCCGAAGTATCCGTATATCACTGAGTCAGAGTCAGGGTCTGTAGATGAGAGCGTGAAGTTGTTAGCTATGTCCTCGTACACCTGCGTGATGTTGGTCACGCTGCTGCCGGTATCATTGGTCATTGTGGGGGTCGTCGGCGGCGCGTTTTTTATAGTGACATTAGACGAGAGGTTGATGGTCTCTGTGCCGTTGCCCAGGAACACCTGGCAGGTCCAGACCTCTCCCCTTGCAGTGCTGCTCGAGCCCAGCAAAGATGACAGCCCGCTTATGCCTGTGTCGTTCAGGTATTGCACGCTTCCGTTGTACCAGGTCACGTTCTGGGACGTCGTGCCAGTGGACGCGTTCCAGGAGCACGTGAGGTCGTCTGTCGTGTCAGGCCTCTCAGTGCTGTTGGGGCTTACGTAGGGGTTTGTCGTGAACGAGACTGGGGTTGCAACGTACGCCAATGCCAGCAGCAAGGCTAGCGCTAGGGCTGGCATGATCGTCCTCTTCCAAATACTTGCTTTCGCCTCAGCGCCTCTTCTCATCCAAGTTCTCCTCGAGCGTCTTGATTATAATGTCCTTGAGCGATATCCCCTTTGACGCGGACAATATCTTGATCTTCTTGTGCACTTCTTCCGGGACCTCTATGTTTATATTCGGCATCTTTATGTTCCTCAGACCTTCATCTTGAGCTCTTTCGACTTCTCCTCGAGAGCCTTGACGATGAGATCCTTGAGCGATATCCCCTCTGACGCGGACAATATCTTGATCTTCTTGTGCACTTCTTCCGGGACTTCTATGTTTATGTTAGGCACGTTTTTCTTCTCCTAGCTAAACCTTCATCTTGAGTTCTTTCGACTTCTCCTCGAGTGCTTTCACGATCAGCTCCTTGAGCGGTATCCCTTCTGAAGCCGCGATTATCTTGATCTTCTTGTGGATCTCCTCTGGTATCTCGATGTTTATGTTGGGCATCTTGTCCTCTATAGCTTCGCCTTGAGCTCCTTTGACTTCTTCTCAAGAACCTTGACGATGTAATCCTTCAAAGTGGTGTCCTCCATGATGGAGGCCAGTTTCACCTTCTTGTGAAGCTCTTCAGATATCTCGATGTTAATGTTTACCACAATCAACCACTAACTTAGCTAACTTAGTTTAGTTACTTAACTTGGTTAACTAAACTAACTTATTTATAAGCTTTTTGGAAAGAAGGCTTTGGCTATAAACCCGGAAACTGGCTATGAAGTCGGATCTTACAATAGTTATAAAGGTGGCTTGCTTATTGGATTGGATGCAAAACAAGATTATTCAGATTGCAGTTGGGGAAGTGGTTACGGCGATTCTGGCGGTCATGGCGCTCATAGTGGTATCTGTGCTCCCGGATGGTTCTGTGAGGGCAAATATCGTACGGACCATAGGAATTCTCTGGCTTGCTGGCGGAATAGGGGCTCCGCTTCTCATCTTGAAGCTCATCAAGTGAGTATTTTTCTTAGAATTAGGTAGATTATAAAAAAAAGAAGGGCTGATAATGGGGTTCGCTACTACTAGTCCTCTTCACGGGTCTAGCTCTTCTTCTCTCTCCACGCCCAGCCGTTGACGTAGGTCACGTTGTTGTAGAGTCTTTGGATGTCGCTGAACACCGCTTCTTCCTCGGCTACGCTTAGCTTGTCGTATTCTTCTATTATCTCGAGGTATTTCTTCTTGGCGGCTTCTGCCTCTATGAATTCCAGGGCGATGTAAGCGTTTATCATCATGGTCGTCATTTTCTCTTTCTGGCTCCCGCTTTCCTTTATCTTGAGCTCTTGGACTTCCCGCGGATACTCTCCTGGCGTGTATTCTGATGTCTGGAGCACTATGTTCCTGAGCTCTTCTAGGAGCAGCATCGTCTTGGTCTTTGTTATGAGGCTCTCATCCTTCGATACCTTGTCGTACTCATCATTCATTGACGCGAATACCTTCCTGAGCAAAGGTATTATCTTCGCCTTCCCTTTCACGAGGCTATTATCGAAATCCTCTCGTTCATAGTCCTGCTTCAGCTTGAGCACCTTGGAGAAGTAATATCTCAAGAGGTCGCTGTACTTGGTGAGCCTCTCGAAGAGCTGCTCTCTTGACTCTGTCTTCTCAAGCTTGGCCTGAAGCGGTATTATCTCAGCTAGGAGTTTCTTCTGGTCCTCCTTTGAGAGCAGGTATTGCTTCCTCTTGTTCCTGCTTATGAACCATCCGAACTTGGCGAGGGCCTGGTTTATCTCCTTCTTGAAGTAATGATACAGCAATATCGCTGCTAAGAGCAGCATGAGACTGCCTGTGACCAGGTACATTCCTATCCCTCTCTCTTCCTGGAAGGGATACGGGACCTGGACGCTCTTGCAGACTGGGCAAGGCCCGCCGCAGTCGATCCCTTCCTCGCACGAGCCGTCGTGACAGTTCATTATCTCGTCATCACAGGTTCCAAGGTACTCGCACTCCTGTACTTCCAGGGGTTGGGTCCTGTTGGTGCCGCAGTTGTTCAAGTCCTTGCATACCCTCTTCTGCTGGCCTTCAGGCGTGCACACATCCCATTCAGAGCAGATCCAGTTCTCCTCGCACTCGGTTATCTCCTCGTACTTGCAGGGGAGTGTTATGAATTTCTCAAGCGAGCATCCCTTCGTGTCGACGCACCTCATGAGCTTCTGGTTCGTGACGTTGCACCTGTGATACTCGAAACACTCGTATTCCGGATCAGGGCATATCACTGACGAGCCTCCTCCTCCTCCGCCGCTTCCAGTGGTGCTAGGCCCTTCAGTGCTAGGCGTGGTAGTCCTGCGCACGCAGGTGATGGAGACTAGGTTGCTATACGCGGTCTCGTTGTCAGGATCCATTGCTGTGAAGATGACTTGTTCTGTCAGGCCGCAGGCGGTTGCGCTTATCGCTACCTCGCTGGTCCCGTATATCGTGACTGTGATATTGCTGTTCCCGCTCACGACGTAGGTCAAGGGGTCCAAGTCAGGGTCGCCGAAGTATTCGTTCAGGTAGAATACGTGGATGGTCTCTCCCTCGTAGAAGGTCTGGTCTGATATGTTCTTTATGAGGTATGGCGGGTCGTTGGTGTTGTTGATCGTGAGGTAGAACTGCTTGGTGCCTATCCTGTTGTCGCATCCTGTCTCGTCATCAGCAGCTAGCTGCAGCAGGTACACCCCCACGTTCCCGTTGCTCGTGTTGAAAGTGGTGAAGCCGGTAGGATGAACGTCTATGGGGGACTCGTTCGAGGTGAAGAAGCTCCTGTTCGCAGAGATCAATGTTGATGAGAAGCTGACGTTGTTCCCGTCAGCGTCTGTCGCGTTTATTGTGCAGTTGTAGTCGTCGTCCTGGTTTATGGTGAAGAAGAAGCCTGTCGAGTTTGACAGGTACAGGCAGGTACCATTGTAGATTACTGGCGGCGTGTTGATGCAGAAATCCACCTGGCCGTAGGCCTTGCCGGTCACGCTCCTGGCCTCTTCGGCTAGGCCTGCCTTGTTCAGGCTCCAGATGGTGAGGGTGGCGGAGTATATCATGATTAGGACTAGAACTACTACTAGGATGTTTCTTCCAAATTCCCTCATTATAGAGTGCTTCCTGGTCATCTCTTTATTTAAAACTTTCTCAAGCATGGGGCTCCTGTTCAAGAAGTCAGAGATTATTATTGGCAAGCGAAGCTTGCGACGGGGTTTAATATAGGGAAATGCCTTTGCATTTCTCGTACCAGCAACTTTGTTGCAGGATACCCCGAACTTTAGTGCGAGCTTGCTACAGCAAAACCTTCTGGTTTTGCGCGCAGAAAAAAAATCTTTCCTTGTCCTTTTCTTCTTATCTCTTCTTCTCCTTGCGAAGCAGGCTGATGGCGAGCACGACCATTACTATGATAAGGATCGCGATCATCAGTATGAGGAGGTTTCGCATGGTCAAGAAGTCTAAGAGGCTCTTCCCGGGCTTCTCCGCGGTTGGAGGAGGAATTATCCTTATAGTCCTCTCGTATTCCTTTGTCTGGTTCTCGAAGCGAACTGTTATGAGGCAGTCGTGCTCTCCGAGCCCTGCTTTTTCAGTATCTATGTAGCCCTCGAAGAGCTGGGTCGCCCAAGGTTCGACGGCCCTGGTAAGGGTCTCGAAGGTGACTAGCTTCTTAGACTGGTTGCCCAGGACTGCGACTTGCGCCCTCACGCTCGGGATCGTCTCGCTCCACATGCTCTCAAGCAGGACTTGGAACGGCTGGATGCCGCCGATAGTCACGTTCTGAGTGTAGCCTACCAGGTTGACATCTATCGCTCCCAGCTTGAAGTCGCCTGTTAGATTGTCTTCCAGCTCGTCGTAGATAAGTCTTGCCTTGGCGTGATAATATCCTTTATGATAGCCTTCAGAGTCCCACTTGGCCCGTAGGTCCCTACGATCATCTGTCTTGATATCATGCTCTGTCTGGGTCTTGACAAACCCTATCTGGTTGTCTTCGTCATCGTATATCATGATCTCTGCCCAGGCGCTCTTCACTGTGTCGTTTCCTCTGCTAAGCACGCCCACTGTCATGTCGACTGGTAGGCCTGCTTCTGCGTTCTTGAGAGTGAACCACGCCTCAAGGTACTTGCCTGGATAAGGTACGAATACGTCTATCTTGTGCTCCAGATGCACTGCAACTCCAATGGTGCCTAAAGATCCTTCAGGCACGATTTCAGTGACTCCTATGACTGTCCTGTGGAGGCCCGGCCTCTCTATGTAGTCAGGCGTCGTGAACCTGTACTTGATGCACTCATCATCTGGAGTGACTATCTTCCTGCCATTCTCGTCTACGCCGGAGAGTATCTTCACGTTCTTCGGGAAGTCCCCTGCAGGGCTTATCTGGAGGTACGCGTTGTTCTGTATCCTGAAGCACAAGTCCTGTTCAAACGTGAATCCTGGCGAGAATGTGTAGCTGACCTTTCCAGGAGTGATTCCGAGGCCAGCTGCTGCCGGAATCATTATGAAGGAGAATAGGCAAAAGAACGAAAATAGCTTTAGGAACCTCATTTTAGCTAGTATCCTAGGCAGTTGACCGTGATGGTCGTTCCTTTTGATGTTGCTGTCGTGTCTGGTCTGATTGTTACGTTGAATTCCAGTGTTA
>JAFGGS010000013.1 GCA_016930415.1 Candidatus Woesearchaeota archaeon
ATCCAAACACGCTTTTCAAAAGTCAGTTTATACATATTAACCACCGAAGGTGGCTAATCAAACCGGAATTAAAAACGTGATAGCACAAATGAACAAGCGATAAGAGAAGGCAAAGGAGAAAAAATCACTTCTTCACGACTTCAGCGCGCATCCTCTTCCCTTTCTCAACTATGAGCGCGTGATACTCCTGGAAGAGCTTATAGTCACCATCAAGGCTTGACTCGAAGAACGACCTTATAGACTCGTACTCAGCATCCTTCTCAAACCAACCCATCCCAGAGAAGATACGCCTGGTATAAGCGTCCACTACAAAGACAGGCACCCTAAAAGCATAGAGCAGGATGGAATCCGCAGTCTCAGGACCGACGCCCCAAAGCCCAAGCAGCTCGCCGCGGGAAGGAGCCCTGCCCTTCAACGAGGCGTAGAACTCGGCAAAGACCTTGAGCTTGCGAGCCTTCTGGTTGAAATAACCTGCAGGACGGATCGCACCCTTCAAGATCTCCTCAGAGAGCGCCAAGAGCCTTCCAGAGTCAAGGCAATCAAGCTGCTTGAGATTCAGGAGCGCCTTCTCCACATTAGGCCAGGCAGTGTTCTGGGTCAGGATCGCGCCGATGCAAATCTCGAAACGCTGAGCCTCAGACCTAGGATAAGAGAAGTCTCCAGGATGATAGCCATTAATGCTTCCGGACTTCGTAGGATTGACGCCCTTCCTAGCGTGGTGAAGATCCAGGATAGGCCACCACCCCTGAGGCCCGTATCTCTTCAGCAAAGCCCCGTAATACTCAAGCACAGCACCAGCATCAGCACCCATTCCAGACAAGGGGATGTCTCTCATGCAATAAATACTTTCCCAAAACAGCAATATTTTTAACCTTCAATCCAGAGGAAAAAGCTGATGATATCAAAACTCTCAGAGTTCGGCCTGACACAGACAGAAGCAAAGGTCTACGGCTCGCTGATAGACCACGGCAAGATGCAGGCAGGGATGATCTCAAGGAAGACAGGCATCCACCGGAGGGTCGTGTACGACGCTCTAGAGCGACTCATCGAGAAAGGGCTCGCCAGCTGGATGAAAGAGAACGAGAAGAGATATTACTACGCAGAGAACCCTAAGAAGCTAAGGGAGATACTCGACATGAAAGGAGAGGTGTTGGGAGAGATCATGCCAGCGCTCCTGGCCAAATACTCAGCGGCCCATGAGAAGGAAGAGACCAAGTTCTACAAGGGGCGCGAAGGCATAAAGACCATCCTGCAGGACCAGATAGAGACTGGCAAGACAATCCACATCATAGGAGCGTCCTATAACGCGAGGGAGATACTCAAGTACTATATCAACCATTACACGAGGGCAAGGGTCGAGAAGAAGCTCAAGCTCCAGCTGATATACTGCGGAAAGAGAAGAGATGTCTCAGTCCCGTACGGAAGCGTATCCTACCTGCCTGAAAGCTACGCGAGCCCAGTCAGCACTAACATATATGGAAACAAGGTCGCGATAATAGTGTGGTCAGATGAACCTGTCGCAGTCCTCATAAAGAACCAGAGCGTCTCAGAGGCCTACAAGAAGTACTTCGACATACTATGGGGAATCGCGAACAAGATGAAGAAAAGAGACTGAATTAATCGCTAGTTCTTGTCGTCGACATCCGCAGCATCCGAAATCCATAAAAACCCATTCTCCTAAAAAGGCTTGATGCTCTCGATAATCCTGGTGTCCGTCGGAATCATCCTCTTGATAGAGGCAGTGGTGCTGAACCTTGACCTGCTAAGGATACTCACAGACCCTAAGTTACAGAGGAGATGGCGATTATTGCTAGGGCTAATATTCTTCTTCATCATAGGATACGTCGCATTCCTGATCACGCTGGTCATGCCCCACGCAGACCTCGCGTTCACGCCGCTCATAATAGCAGCAGTCTTCTGCCTCGGAGCAGTCTTCGTAGTCACAGTCCTGCTAGTAGACATATCAATGGTAAAGAGGCTCGTGTCGAAGAACAAGGAGCTAAGCGACGTGACAAGAGCATTGATGAGCGCGAACGAGAACCTTGAACGGGCAGAGACAGACCTTGAGCGAAAGAACGAGGAGCTCAAGAAGAACCTTGAGGATTTCTATTCTGTAAGGGTGAGCCTTGCAAAAGACCTCGACAAGAAGAAAGTGAAGCAGGAAAACGCGAGGATAAGGAAGAGGATCGATATGCTCGAGAAAGGAAAGCCCTGACCGTGACATCTTCTAACCAGAATCCCCAAGCATTCTTCGATCAGATGGGTAAAATTTATATAATATAGACCTGAGTTCAAGATCTGATGAGGTGAGCTTATACTGGAACCGTTGACTACAGTAATTCTCGTGCTGATGGGCGTACTCATAATATACTATGCCACCAGGTTCTTAGGCGACGGCATGAAGATACTGACCAAGATATTCCTCATAATAATAGTGCTCCTGACAGTGATGACAATCCTAGTCTTCAAGGACATCCAGATGCTGAAAGAGGAAGTGGCGACGCGTGAGAGCACGTTCATCCTAAGCCATGGAGAGCAAGCATACGCAGCCATAGGGATAAAGCCCGTCGAAGAAGAGGCCTTCAGCCATGACAGCTTCGTCTACTACTCGGCAGAAGAGCTGGATGAACTCATAGAGACGATCGGGGACGACGATTCTGCAAGGGTCACGAAAGGCCGCGTCTTCATATTGACGCCAAGTGCGCTAAATAAGAGCTACAGATTCGACCTCGGCGTGGCGCTCGACGAGAACGACCTCTTGCGGGTGCTCCTGGCAACAGACGCTTACAAGGAACTGGCCGCATCGATGAGCTCAAGGCTCAACATGACTGAAGAAGGAGCCGAGCACATGGTTGCAGGCCTGGAGAATAGCTACGGCGACGAGGCCCACCTCAAAGGATACCTCCTCGCAGCGCTCGTGATCAACTACTTCCAGCCGGAAGGGCTCAAGCTCGCAAAGCACATAAAGAGCAGAGAGCTAAGAGTGGTGCCTGAGACCATAACCTTCAAGGCGATAAGATACGTCCCGCTGATAGGGTTAGAGTAAGTTTTTTAAACAGGAGAGACAAGAACAAGGATTGCAAACAACGATCGCTTAGACATTAACAATGAAAGAGGGTGAGATGAACATTGGGAATTCTTGATGTGTTCAAGAAGAAGAAAGAAGAAGACTTCGGAGGAATAGATCCAGGATTCTCAGGCCCCGCCGGACAAGAAGATCCGAGCCAAGGATATCCTCCGATGGGCCAAGGCATGGGGCAAGAACAGCAGTACCCTCCTTTCGGACAGGAGAACGGCGGCTTCCAGCAAAATCCGCAGCAACAAGACCCGTACAGCGGATTCCCAGGGCAACAGCAGAGAGGGCAAGGATTCTCCCAGCCCCAGCAACAAGAGTACGAGTACGTTCAGAGCAGCAGGCCGGCAGGCTATCCGCCCCAAAACCAAGCCCCGCAACCTTTCCCGCGGCAGGAGCAGAGCGTCGCAGATATCAACATCGGCAAGGACCTTGAGATCATCAACGCGAAGCTGGATGCGATAAAAGCAGAGCTCGACTCAGTAAACCAGCGAGTGAAGCGCATGGAGAGAACATCTGAAGGAGCCGGCGGCCATAGGGACGCGTGGAATTACTAGCTCTTCATCCAGAACAAGGGGCTGTGAGACTAGAAAAATATTTAACAACCAAGACTCGTTCTATTGCATCATGGACGGATTCAAGAGAAACAGCTTCATCCTCATAAGCCTGGTCTTGGCGGATCAAGCGCTCAAATGGCTTATCGAATCACTCAGGCCAGAGCTTGACCTGAAACTCGTGACTATACATTCCATCCATAACAGCGGCGCGAGCTTCGGGATGCTCCAGGGCCAGAACACCGCGCTCATATTCATAAGCATCATAGTCCTGGGAATCGTGATGATGAACGTGAAGAGCATCAGCCAGAAGCAAACGCTTCCAGTCACGATGATAACTGCAGGCATCCTGGGAAATCTAATCGACAGGGCCTCTCGAGGATTCGTAGTTGACTTCTTCGATCTCGGCTGGTTCCCGGCCTTCAACCTAGCAGACAGCTGCATCAGCATAGGAGTCGCTTGGCTAGTGATCATCCTCTTGTTAGAGAAGGACTATGAACCAAGAGCAAAAGCAGGGACTATAACCCCTCAAAAGAAACGCAAGAAGCGATGAATCAAACAATGGATAAACCTTAGAACTCGTCCAGTTCCTGGAGCTTGTCAAGGTGACCGTTCTTCTTCAGCCAATCAACCTGGATCTTCCTGTACTTGTAGACGATATCGCCCTTCTCGTCCCCGCCATACTCCCACGGCTCGACCAAGACGACGTCTCCTTCGCGAACCCACAGCCTCCTCTTAAGACGCCCTGGAATCCGGCACACCCTTTTCTTTCCGTCGAGACATCGGACGTCGCACCTGCTCCCGCCAAGTCTCCTGTCGAGGATGCCCAGGACCTCATTGCCTCTTGGAAGCCTGACCCTGACTACCTCTTCCTGGCCCTCAGGACCGACTCCTTCCCCTCCAACCATCGCGTTATCGTCGTCAGATTCTCCCATGATATTCCTAAGAGTGAGAGCCTTGTTTATAAGCGTTGCGTTTTAACCCTCGGAATACAGAGAATATAAAAAACTTTAAATAGGATTATTTTCAGAGGCATATTCCTGCAACAATACCTTTCCCGTCGTAAACCTTAAGAACAATATTCATATTCATGGGAGACGCAAAAGACGGCAGCCAAAAACCGCCGAAAAGAACAGAAAGGATGGTGAGCGCGAACCCTGCCTGCATGGTATGCGGCAGCCCTTCTGAGTACTGCATGAGAGGCATACCAAAGAACACATACTGCAGGGGATGCGCAGAAAACTACTTTGAGCTTCTTGAGTATCTGGACCATCTTGGAAAATGATAACCGGCACCGACTTCCTCTCTTATCGAGAGCATCATCTGAGAGAACAAATCAGATTATGGGTATGTCCTGATCGGACTTAATCCCCAATATGAACAGGTAATTCCAAAGGAGCCCCTTCTTCTTCTTTATGCTGACCGAGAACCCTGCCTCCCTGAAAAGCTTCTTCAAGCCCTCCTCGCTCGAGAGCCACTCCTTGTCCGGAAGGAACTTGAAGAAATTCACGTACTCGACAAGGCATATCTGGCCAGACTCAGGCATGATCTTGCCCATCTGGCAGAGGACCTTCTTGACATCCTGGATATAGCTAAGCACGCCGACGCTCAGGATTACATCTGCATTACGTATGTCAGGATGGATCCTGCTAGCGTGATGCTCATCATGTATCACGACGACGTTGTCAAGGCCGCGCTTCGCAAGCCTCTTCTTGAGCAAGTGCACGTTCGAATGGCTAAGGTCAGTGGCGTATACCCTGCCGCTCGGACCTACAGCATCTGCTATGTGAAGCGTCAAAGTACCAACGCCTGCGCCATACTCGAGCACTACCTTGCCGCCCGGCTCCTTTATGAAGGAGAGCATCTCCTTCCTGACAGAACGCGGGAGGAGAAACATCTCAAACCAGAGGTTGATCCTAGCAAAGGCGTTCATGAACCCTGCAATCGCATCAGGATTGTAGAAGGAAATCATCAGCAGGAACATAGGGATGCCGGCTCCTATCAATGAAAGCACTATCTTGAAGACAGGCCACGCGCCGGGCGTGAAGAACACCCACGCAGTGATTATCCCTGCGTAGAGCAAGGCTATGAGCGTCGGGCCTACAAGCCCGAAAGGAACCTTGAAGTCCCTTTTGACGCCATGCATCTTGAATCTCAGGATGGGCACGGCCAGGAGTATCGCGGCGTACATTATCAAGGCGAGCGGCGTGAATATTGCGAGCAGGAACTCGTATTTCCCCACGGTCAACACGAGCAAGAGTATGGAAACCACTGCCTGGAACAAGATCGCCTTGTGAGGAGTCTTCCTAGTCGGATGAATGGCTGCGAGCTGGCTCACGAAGACCTTGTCCCTGGCCATCGCGAGAAGGAGCCTGGGAGTTGAGATGACAGTCCCGGTGACTGAACCTAGGAGGGCGAGTACTATTCCCCAGCTTATTAATTGGGCTCCCTTAGAGCCCAGCACCATGAGCGCGACGTCATTAATCGGCGCATTAAGGTTGACCAAGGTCTGCCAGGGGATTATGCCAAGCGAGACGAACGCCACCCCTATGCCGAGCAATCCTCCGAGCAAGGTCGTAATCAACAAAGCCTTAGGGATGACCTTGGAGGCGTCCTTTGTCTCCTCTGCAAGGAAGGACGCAGACTCCCAGCCCATCAACGCCTCTACCATGAAGAACAATGAGACGAATATCATCTCTATAGGCTTGGAGAGGATGCCTGTGAAATTGGCATAGCTGATCCTCGGAAAACCAGGCACGATGATAGCCAGGAAGAGCACGATCGTCTCTATAGCGAACAACGTCAGGATGGCCCCGCTTATGTCTACTCCCAGGAACGCTATGAAGTTCAGGAGAAGCAATATGCCTATCGCTATCCCTAGCCTGAGACTCATATCAAACCCGGGAGGAAGTACGTAGTCAAGGGCTGCTATCGTCAAGACAGTCATGGCGACGCTTGACATAAGCCAGGTAATCCAGCCGATGATGAACGAGACAAAGACCCCGTAAGCCTGCTTCGAGAACTCGTAGACTCCTCCGGCGGTTGGAAAGAGCGCTATTAGCTCTCCGAAGCACGCGGCCACGTAGAGGCTGAGCGCGACCAGAAGCACCCATGCTATCAGGACCGCATTACCCGAATACTTGGCCCCTACAGCAGTGCCGAAGAACATGCCGGTGCCTACCATTGAAGTGATTGTCAGCGCGATTATAGTGCCGAATCCAAAGCTTTTTTTCAGCTCAGACATCAAGAAGAAGGCATGAAAAGTATAGTATTTAAATGATTCGCAAGTAAATCATTCGCAAGCATTTGAGAGTGAAGAAAGCAAAACAGCATATAAGAACAAACATGCTTACCTTGAAGCGTCTGCCTGCCTCTCAAGCTCGTTCTTCTTCGCTACCGCGACAGATTCAAGCGACATCCTGTGGGCTGCCAGTATCTCGTTTGCCAGGCACTCCTCTGCGCTCCTCTTGCTGTTGAAGCTCTTCTGGTAAGCTCCCTGGACAAAGAACTTGAGAGCAGTGTCAATCCTTCTTTGAGGAGCCATCTCGACCGCCTTAGGGTACCTTGCTCCGCCGTACTCGATAGTGATTATCTCCTCTCTTGGAGCCGCGTTCTCGATCGCTTTGACCAAGACCTCTACAGGGTTCAGCTTGGTCCTCTGCTCGATGATGGTGAGCGCCTTCTCAACAAGGGATACTGCTGTCACGGACTTGCCGGTGCAATAGTAGCTTGTCTTGAAGTGCTTCCTTGCCTTGTGGCCTGGGTTCATCAGCTTGTTGATGAGCCTCTCCACGATGAAAAGCTTTGACTTGTGGAACCTGTTGCCAGCGTACCTTGCGCCTGTCTTTGGGACGATCACTGGCTTGACATTGATGTACCTGATCAAGCCAGGATCTACGACTTTCAGGCCTGAACAATCCCATCTGTTGAATGCTAAAATGCTCATGATAAGATTACGAGAAAAAGGGGCTGTTTATAAAGGTTTGGATTTTCATGTGACCTGACCAAGCATGAAATATCGTGAAATTCCACAGGACAACCCTGCGTACGCCTCAATGTAATTCTAGGATAATTTTATAAATAGACCGCCCTCTCTGAAACTTGATGCCGAGAAAGAAATCTGAAAAAGCGCAAGTGGAAGGCGCGCAGCCTGAAGAGAAGGAGACCAAGAAGAAAAGAACATCCAAGAAGAAAGAGTCTCCTGAAACTGCCAATAAGCCTCATCAATCCCATTCTCATAAGGAAAAGGATAATAAGGACCAGAAGGGCCAGGGAAAAAGCCGAGAGCATGAAGACTTTGAGCCGATGGATGCCGAACAGGCAAAGACCCTTGAGGACAGCCAGCCGGTCATGAACATAGGCTTGGTAGGCCACGTGGACCATGGTAAGACAACCCTCACTGAAAAGCTCACTGGCAAGTGGACTGACACTCACAGCGAGGAGACTAAGAGAGGGATCACTATAAGGCTGGGGTATGCAGACGTTGTCTTCAGGAAGTGCCCTGAATGCGAGGGCTACGAGCAGTTCACCACGAAGAAGACCTGTGAGAAGCACAATGTTCCTACAAGATTCATAAGAAAAGTCAGTTTCGTAGACGCGCCAGGCCACGAGAGCCTCATGGCCACCATGCTTTCAGGAGCGACCATAATGGACGGCGCAATACTCCTTGTCGCCGCGAACGAACAATGCCCGCAGCCGCAGACGAGGGAGCACTTGATGGCCTTGGAGATCGCAGGGATCAGGAACGTCGTCATAGTCCAGAACAAGATCGACCTCGTCACTGAGGAGAGGGCTATCAGGAACTACAACGAGATAAAGCAATTCCTCGAAGGCACCTCTTTTGAGAACGCGCCAATCATCCCTGTCAGCGCGCAGCGCGGGGTGAACATCGACATACTCATCAAGACTATCGAAGACATCATGCCGACTCCAAAGAGGGATCCTGACGCAGAACCCTTGCTTCTGGTCGCAAGAAGCTTTGACATCAACAAGCCAGGCACCAAGCCAGAAGGCATGAAGGGTGGGATCCTTGGCGGGGCGATTGTCAGGGGAAGGCTTAGGAAGGGCGATAAGATAGAGATCAGGCCAGGTATGGTCTTGGAAGAGCAGAACAAGATGACTGCAAAGCCTTTGATCACCACAATCGTGAGTTGCATGACTGGCGGAAAGACCGTGGACGAGCTTGGGCCTGGAGGGAGCGTTGCTATACAGACTACACTTGACCCAGGGGTAGTGCACTCGGACAGCCTGACCGGAAACCTGGTGGGACTGCCTGAAAAGCTTCCAAAGACGTGGTATGACCTCAAGCTAGAGGTTCACCTGCTCGAGCGGGTCGTGGGAAGCCACCAAGAGCTAAAGGTCGACCCTATCAAGATGAACGAGATACTTCTTCTGAACGTGAACGGCGGAAAGACCATCGGAGCAGTGTACGATCTTGGCAAAGGCATTGCACGCTGCAAGCTAAAGCTTCCTATCTGCGCAGACCCAGGCGATAAGGTCGTCATCTCAAGAAGGGTCGACTCAAGATTCAGGCTGATCGGCTACGCGCTGATAAATGAATAGGGCTGACGCAATTCTTCTTCTGAAAAACCGAATTCAAAACTAGATTTTCTGGCTCGCGGCGTTATGACGCCACAAACTTTAAAAAGAAAAACACGCTCCCAAAAGTTCTGATTGCCACTTTAGGGGGATAAAAAAATGATGCGATTCAATTTCAGAAGGTTCTTGATGATATTCTTAGGAATACTATTCGCACTGGCGGGGCTTGTGAGCGCGTACACGTACTACGGCCACTACTCGCACTACTACGGCTCAGGATACAGGCCTTTCAACGGCTACTACAACTACGGGCCAGCGATCTACTACGGACCGCACTACAACTATGGATGGTACGCGCCAAGCTACACCTACTACAGGTATTACCCGACGTACACGCAATATTACAGGCCAGTCTACACGCCGACGTACAGGTATTACCCCAGCCAGAGATACTGGTGGGCATGGTAATCAAGGATTATTTCTTGCTTGATCCTTATAAGTTAATTCTAAAACTCTTTGAAAGAAAAGCATGAGACAAGAATAAAGGACAGGGTGATTAATTATGGATCAGTTAGTTGGATTAAGAAGAATGAGTTACAGCGGAAGAGGCCTCATGATAGGCATGACTCCTGAAGGGAATACGTTCCTTGGCTATCACATCACAGGCAGATCACCTCCCAGCCAGGCAAGAAAACTCGTCAAGGGAAAAGAGAGCGGAGTGATATACACTGAAGTGACTGACCCAAAGGTCTTGAGCCAGGGAAGCAGGGCGCTCCTGATATATCCCGCCGCAGTAGCGATCGGCGACATCCTTCTTGGAAGCAACGGGGCCCAGACCGAGATGGTATACAGCACCCTCATGAACAACACGCCATGCTCGCATCCATGCAGGACAACAAGCGAATTGGCAATGACAATCCATGACGCCTTCAAAGAATCAACCTACAGGTTCGATCCTGAGAATGACAATTGGGTGGACTTGGCCAGCTTTGAGCCAGACCCGCCCATCAACACCCCCAGGATAAGTGCCGCTGCGCAAGGAGAAACTGGCACATTATATATTATCAGCAAGAATGGAGGAGAACGCGAGAGGCGATGGCATGATTGCTGTCTGATGCCAGGGAACGCAAAGATCATAACGACCTATAAGGGTGGAAACGAGAAGCCAAACCTGCTGCCATTCACAGGAGAGCCTCTCGAGGCCAGGATAACTGCCATCACCCCTCAGGAGATAGCAAGGAGCATCCTCTCCGCGATCAGTCACGGCAGCAAACCAGGCGAGAACTTCGCAGTCGCGGCGGCAGTGATGATGTATAACAGGAAAACAGGCACTGTGGAGAGCGCTATCGCGCACCCATAGGAGCCATAGGAGTGAACGAAAAGGATAATCTTTATAAACTATTTACTTATTCTTCCTTCTTAGTTGAGAGATAAGCCGGTTCGAGAGTGCTTGCTTATGCTGGAAACGTAAGTGAAAGAATTCTTATGTTTCGTTTTCAACGATTTAGAGACAAAAATACAAACATATCGAGGTAAGGATAGAATGGCAAGGAAATATTCAGGCGCAAGAGGACAGAGCGGGAGCACGAGACCCAGCAAGAGAGTGGCTCCTGGCTGGATACAGCACAAGACAAAAGAGATAGAGCTGCTCGTCGTCAAGCTCGCAAAGGAAGGGAAGAGCGCGTCCATGATCGGATTGCAGCTGCGAGATACGTATGGAATCCCCGACGTCAAGGCAGCGACCGGCAAGAGCATCTCCAAGATACTGGCTGATAAGAAGCTCTCAAAGGACATCCCCGAGGACCTCATGTCGCTCATCAGGAAGGCAGTCCTCGTGAGGAAGCACATCGGAGAGAACAAGCAGGACATGACTGCGAAGAGAGGCCTCCAGCTGACAGAGTCCAAGATCAAGAAGCTCATCAAGTATTACAAGACGATCGGCAGGCTTCCGCTGAGCTGGAAGTACGATCCTGAGAGGATTAAGCTGGTCGTCGAGTAGGCGCAAGGGCTTATGACGATCGGACTAGAAGGGTTCGAGGGCGCGCTTAAGGATGCGGCTCTCGAGCTCAAAAGTATTAACCGCTCCGAGACCATCAAGCTCGTGAGCAACCTTGATGCTGATGGCATCACGGCTGCCAGCATAATCGTGAAGGTCTTGGAGCGGGAGAATTTCTCCTACAACCTAGCGATACTCCATCAGCTAAAGGAGAACTTCGCAAGGGATCTCGCGAGCGAGGATTATGGCACGTTCATTTTCTGCGACCTTGGATCAGGCCAGCTTAAGAGCATCAATAAGCATTTCAGGGGCAAGAAGGTCTTTGTCCTGGATCATCACGAGATCCAGGGTGAGCCAGCGCAAAACGTCACGCACATAAACCCGCACAGCTTTGGTTTTGACGGGTCTAGCGAGGTGAGCGCGGCAGGAGTCTGTTTCTTCTTTGCAAGATCGATGGGTGAGGATAACGAGGACTTGGCGCACCTTGCAGTCATCGGAGCGATAGGCGACGTCCAGGAGAAGAACGGCTTCAAGGGCTTGAACAGGGTCATTCTTGAGATTGCTGAGAAGAAGGGGAAGATCAAGGTCGAGCGCGGCCTTAAGCTCTTCGGCCTTGAGACCCGTCCGCTCATCAAGCTCTTGCTCTACAGTTCTGACCTCGAGATTCCTGGAGTCTCTAATGATGAGGCTGGGGTGATCGTGTTCTTGAAGGAGATTGGCGTCAATCCGCTCGAGCCTAGGAATCGCTGGAAGAGCTATTATGATCTTTCTGAGAAGCAGAGGAAGGACTTGGCCTCTAAGATAATCCTAAAGAGGAAGGAGGCAAGCATCCCTTATGCAGAGGATGTGTTCACTAACGTGTACAAGCTGCCTGGCGAGAAGCGGGGTCAGTTCAGGGATGCGAAGGAGTTCTCGACTCTTCTCAACTCTTGCGGCAGGATGGATAATGCAGGCCTGGGGATCGGCGCTTGCCTTGGTGATGAGAAGCAGAAGAGAAAAGCGTTAAAGGGTCTTCTTGAGTACAAGCGGACGCTTATCGATGCCATGAGCTGGTATAAGGCCAATAAGGGCGATCCTTCAAGAGTGACCAAAGGAAAGAATTACATAATAATCAATGCGCGAAGCGAGGTCTTGGCGACTGTCGTTGGCACGATTGCTAGCATGATCACCAAGAACGGCGATGCCGGGAGGGATACGTTCGTCCTTAGCATGGCCAGGAACATCGATGATACGACCAAGGTCTCTTTGCGTGTGAGCAATAATCCTGCAGGGGTGGATTTGAAGGCGATCGTGTCTGAGGTCACGTCTGTCGTCGGCGGAGAGGCTGGCGGCCATCAGTACGCTGCAGGGGCGATCATCGCGACTGAGAGGGAGGATGCTTTCATCGAGGTTGCCAAGGAGGTTTTCAACAGGCATACAGAGCACAACAAGAAAAAAAATTAACCACAATAAAGTGGCAACAAACGAAAATATTAAATACGAGTTCTACCACACCAATGCAGATGAAAAGACAAGACCTACTCGCAGTCATCGCGGCAGGAACGATAGCGATCTTCCCAGGATGCGATCTTCTAGAGAATCCTACGAGCCCAGGCAGGGTGAGCTTCGACTTCCAACAAGGAAAGGACGCAGTCACGACCATACAGCAGAACAACCAATACAAAACAAACCAAGAAGATGAAAACGAGAATGAACGCAAGGCAAGGACTGGTGCAATGTACGACAAGACAGTCACTGTCGGCGCCAAAGACAATTCTGAAAAGAACACTGCCGCAGCAAAGGCATTCATAGAGTACAACAGGCAGGCGTTCAGGGACCAACAAGGCAAGGCCGCCATCAAGTTCGTCCTGGAAAGGCCAGGAGATGGCAAGACGCTTGAGATAATCGTGTCTCAAAGCAAGGATGGCCATATCCATGTAAGAAGGGGAGAAGTGGAGCTGCCTGAGAACCCAGACCTTTGCAAAGTAGCGGCGGCAGCGTATGGCGCCAGTACAGGAGGAAATGAAGCATACAGGGAGCTGGCAAGGCTTTGCGATCCACCAGGAGGCGAGAAGCCTCAAAGCCCGGCATCAAAAGCAGTCAATTACATCCTAGGACTCTTCAAATAGATTGTTTTCACTTCTCAGTAGTATCAAAATCGAAAGCTTTATATACCAGAAGCGCGATAATCAAAGTATTTTGGGGGATAAAATGTTCAAGAAGACACTGACACTCATACTTGTATTCTGCCTAGGCATAGCAGTAGCCAACATCTACTCGAGCCTGGCAGCAGCAGAGAAAGACCTCAGGCTGCCAGAAAACAACAGCCAAGGAGGATACGAGTTCAAGGAGATAACAGCGAACACGCTCGGAAGGATCCTAGGCGTAACCAACACAGGAGAAGACGTGCAGGAACTAGGCTCGCCAGGCGACAGGATAAAAGAACACCAGATACTAGTCAACAAAGAACGAGTGCAGATCGACCTGAAAGACGCGCAGTGGGCCACGTTCACAGACACGAACAGCATGGACCCAGTGATAGACGCAGGCGCAAACGCGATAGAAGTCACGCCAGAGAACGAAGACGACCTCCAAGTAGGAGACATCGTAGCCTACGAGAGCGAATACGCAGACGGCCTGATAATCCACAGGATAGCCTACAAAGGAAAAGACGAGAAAGGAACCTACTTCATACTCAA
Organism: Candidatus Woesearchaeota archaeon; assembly: GCA_016930415.1. GTDB lineage: Archaea > Nanobdellota > Nanobdellia > Woesearchaeales > SM23-78 > SM23-78. The sequence goes on from JAFGGS010000013.1 coordinate 13,840, forward strand.
AGGCGACAACAACCCGACAAGCGACCCAGGAAAGATCAGGTTCGAACAGATAAAGAGCGTAGTCGTCGCAATAATCTACTGAACTCACCATAGCTAAAAAAAAGAGCGACCCGACATGGAAACCCAGAAGAAGAATCTCAAGGTACTTCTAGCAGAAGACTATGACTCCACAAGGATGATCTACGGAATGCACCTCAAGAGATACTTGTCCGAGGCCGGATTCCAGGTCGAGATGGACATAGCTGAAGACGGAAAAGAAGCACTGGACTTCACCAGGAGCAACAAATATGGCCTGATAGTATCTGACTATGATATGCCGCGGCTTACAGGAGCGCAAATGTACCTTCAACTAAAACCTGAACACCAAAGCAGAACTGTGTTGATGAGTTCGACACCCGCCCAACTTAAACACGATCTCAGAGCCGGTGGCGTGGAAAATCTACCTCTCATACATGATAAGCAGCAGGCCCTAGAAAACCTGGATCAAAAGATAGCGCAATGTCTTCAAATCAATTAACTTTTTATTGTATCTACGCACTTCTAAAGCAAATGGACCAGGAAACCTTTGATTCCTACATAAAAGCAGGCAAGATAGCAAGCCAAGCATTGACGTACGGGTGCAGCCTAATAGTCGAAGGAGCCAGTATGCTGGAAGTCCTTGAGAAGATTGAGGCGAAGATAGTCGAGCTAGGAGGAGACTTCGCATTCCCCCCTCAGATAAGCCTAAACGACGTCGCAGCGCACTACTGCCCCCCGGCAGAAGACAAAACCGTCTTCAAGAAAGGAGACGTCGCCAAGCTAGACCTGGGCGTGCACATAGACGGCTACGTGGCAGACACCGCAAGGACAGTCGTGATCGGCGGGAGCGAGGATGAAGAGAAACTAAGGCTCCTAAGCGAAGCCTCAAAAGCGGCGCTTGAAGCAGCGCTCAAACTCGCCAAGCCAGGAACCCCTGTAAGCGAACTAGGCAAGGTGATAGAACAAGAGATAAAGAAGAGAGGCTTTAACCCAGTAGTCAACCTATCAGGCCACGGCCTAGCAAGGTTCGTGATACACGACTCTCCAAGCATCCCGAACTTCGAAGCAGCGACAAACGCAATCCTCCACAAAGACCAAGTGATCGCGATAGAGCCGTTCGCCTCGACAGGCGCAGGCCAGATATACGAGAGCGGCAACCCAACCATACACGCACTCAGCGGCGCAAAGCCTATGAGGAGCCAGATGACGCGCGAAGTGCTAAAGACAATCCAAACATACAAAGGATTGCCATTCACCACGAGGTGGCTGGTGAAGAAGCACGGAGCCGGAAAGACTGCCTTCGCGCTAAAAGAGCTAAGGAACGCAAGGGTACTGCACGACTATCCGCCCCTGCCAGATAAGGCCCACGGCCTCGTAAGCCAGCACGAACACACAGTGATCGTGCGTGAAAAGCCAGTCGTGACCACGCTTTCTGAAGAGATAGCATAACAAAATTTATAAAGCCCAAAACCCTCCAGAAGGATAGGTTTTCTCGTCGGAAAACAATAATATACAACAGAATTGAAAGCAAGGAAAAAGGTGCCCATTTGGAGTCGTATGATGCAAGCAAGATAACAGTCCTAGGAGGGCTTGACGCAGTCAGGAAGAGGCCTGCCATGTACATAGGCAGCACCAGTTCAAGAGGCCTCCACCACTTAGTCTACGAGGTCATAGACAACTCTATAGATGAGGCCATGGCAGGGCACTGCGACAGGATAACAGTGACCCTTGGAAAGGATGAGACCATAACCGTCGAGGACAACGGCAGAGGCATCCCCGTCGATATCCATCCGAAGTTCGGCGTGTCCGCCCTGGAAGTCGTGATGACCAAGCTCCACGCAGGGGGCAAGTTCGACAAGAACAGCTACAAGGTCTCAGGAGGCCTACATGGAGTCGGAGTGTCCTGCGTGAATGCGCTCTCAGAAGTCCTGGAGGTCTGGGTGCAACGCGAAGGCAAGGTATATTATCTCAAGTTCGAGAGAGGAGTGCCTGTCGGCAAACTGGAGGTCATCGGCAAGTGCGGCGAGGAGCGAGGCACAAAGACAAGGTTCTTCGCAGACCCCGAGATATTCGAGGAAGGCATCAAGTACTCTGCAGACATACTTGAGAGCAGGTTCAAGGAGCTCGCGTTCCTGAACAAGGGCTTGAGGATCATATTCATCGATGAGAAGAACGACAGGACAACTGAAATGTTCTACGAGGGAGGAATCGCGAGCTTTGTCGAGCACATGAACAAGAGCAAGAAAGCCCTCCACGACATAATATACATGCAAAACCACAAGGATGACATCGAGCTCGAGATCGCGATGCAGTACAACAACTCTTACGCTGAGAACGTCTTCTCGTTCGTGAACAACATCAACACCGTCGAGGGCGGGACGCACCTGACAGGCTTTAAGAGCGCGCTGACAAGGACCCTTAACAACTACGCTGAGAAGAGCGTGAACTCAAGGGTCAACGGCGACCTCAAGCTCTCAAGCGACGACGTGCGAGAGGGCCTTACGGCAGTGATATCCTTGAGAGTCCCGAATCCCCAGTTCGAGGGCCAGACCAAGACCAAGCTCGGCAACCTTGACATCAAGGGCATAGTGGATTCCATGGTGAGCGAGAGGCTGGGCACTTTCCTTGCAGAGAACCCGAGAGTGGCGAAGTCGATCGTCGAGAAGGCGGTGCTGGCAGCAAGGGCGAGGGAGGCCGCGAGAAAAGCCCGGGAGCTCACCAGGAGGAAGAGCGTGCTCGAGTCATCAAGCCTTCCAGGAAAGCTCGCTGACTGTTCAGAGAGGGACCCTGCAAAGTGTGAGATCTACCTCGTCGAGGGAGACTCGGCAGGGGGGTCTGCGAAGCAGGCGAGGCATAAGGAGCACCAAGCCATCCTGCCGCTTAGGGGAAAAATCCTGAACGTCGAGAAGGCCAACCTCAACAAGGTCATGAACTCGAACGAGATAGTCACGATCATAACAGCCTTAGGGACTGGGATAGGGGATGAGTTCAACCTCCAGAAGCTCAGGTATCACAAGATAATAATAATGACTGACGCAGACACAGACGGCAACCACATAGCCACCCTGCTAATGACCTTCTTCTTCAGGTATATGAAGGACTTGATAGAGAAGGGTCACGTATACATTGCCCAGCCGCCGCTCTACCTCGTCAGGAAGGGCAGAGAGAAGCACTATGTCCAGACAGACGCTGAGAAAGATGAGCTCTTGAAGAAGCTGGGAGAGGGCTGCGTCGTTCAAAGGTACAAGGGCCTTGGAGAGATGAACCCAGAGCAGCTCTGGGAGACCACCATGGATCCGTCGGCCCGGACCCTCAAGAGGATTACGATCGAGGACGCGGTGATCGCCGACGAGACGTTCCAGATCCTCATGGGAGAAGAGGTCGAGCCCAGGAGAAGGTTCATAGAGGATCACGCCAAGGAAGCGGAGAACATCGACATATAGGCAATCCCTTGATTCTACGTAACCTTTATAAACCCCTCATATTTCCAGCGACGAATAGGGTATCTAATATAATCACAAGGAGAAGTTTTCAAGAATGGCAAAAGCAGAGACACTCAAGGTCAGGAAGAAGAAGTGGTTCCAGATAGTAGCCCCTAAGGTTTTTAGGGAAGTCGTGGTCGGGGAAGTCCCTCTCTACGAGTCAGACCAGCTTAAAGGACGAAAGATGGGCGTCAACATGATGAACCTCACCGGCAACCCCAGGAACCAGAGCATCAGCGTGAAGCTCAAGGTAGTGGACGTCAAGGAAGGCAAGGGCGTCACAGAAGTCATGGGCTTTGAGAGCATGCCAAGCGCTATCAAGAGGATTGTCAGGCGAGGGAAGAGCAAGGTCGACGACTCGTTCGTGATCCAGACCAGCGACAAGAAGCTCGTAAGGATAAAACCTCTCGTGATAACGAGCCATAACGTCACCAAGTCAGTCTCGACTGCTCTTAGGAGGGTTATGAGGAACAGCATCGCAAGGCTGGCCCAGAAGCTCACCTATGAGAAGATGATCGAGGAGATAATCACTTTCAAGCTACAAAAGCACGTGCAGGGTTTGTGTTCGAAGATCACGCCTGTCAAGAATTCCGAAGTCAAGGCGTTCATTCTCGTAGAGAAGCAGGGTGTCAGGCCAATAGTGCCTGGCAAGGACGTAGACTTCCCGAAGAAGGAAGAGGAGAACTACGACGACGATGAGCCTACGAGTGACAGCGAGTCTTCAGACGCCGAGAGCAGCGACGCACCAGAGTCTGAGAGCTTTGGCGAGGAAGACGAGAAGGAGCCTGGCGACGACTCAGCTGAGGACAGCTCTTCTGAAGAGGAAGGCGAAGAGAAGAAGGAGTAAGGCAAGGGGCTTCCTAGATTTTTTTATCTTATTCTCTTTTTACGCTGTTTCTTTGCATTAATGAAAAAGTAAAAACAATAAGATCAGAAGAGAAAACAGAAGAATAAAATTTGAAAGAGTTTCTTGAAAGGCTTCTAGGCTGGCTTACTTGAACTGCGCGTCAGCAGCCTTCATCCGATCCTCTATGCTAGGCCCTGAAGGCGTAGGCGTAGCCTGCGCTTGAGGCGCTGCTCCTGAATTGTACTCAGCTCCTTTTCCCTTGGCATCAAGCTGGCTCCAAGGCGCCATCTCAGCCCTTATAGTCTTGTTCAGGCCTGCAAAGTAGCTTGTCATCTCCTCATCAGGCAAGATCTGTCCTGTAAAGTAGTTCTGAGGCCTAACACCCATCTTCAGCAGGCCAGCCCTTGCATCTCCGTTTCCAGCGATCACCCAACGAACAAAGTTGTAGGCTGCAGTCTTGTACCTGCCAAGCTCGTCCTTTACCGCCTGGAGCAATGATGTCTTTACAGGGCTGTCAAGTTCGCTTGCGCTTATGCGCATCTCTTCCTGAGTCAGATTCTGGATCGCCCTGTTGTAGAAGCTTGCCCTTGCCTTGTCGCCATGGCCAAAGCCTGCTCCGAGCTCCTCATCAGTCTCCTTTCCTATCTTGCTCTTGTCAGTAACGTGGTTCCTGAGGATCCTGTCAAGGCCCATGTATGTGCCGTCGCTGTGCATCCCTGCGCCTTCCATCAAGGCATTTATCTTCGCAAGGCCGATCCTTCTCTGGTATTCTGCTTGGAAGAGCCTCTTGTGGATGGTGTTCTGTTCTACGCCGCCCATCTCCCTCCTGCTGTGCTCGCTTGCTCCCTCCATCGCCTTGTGCAAGTAGCTGTCAGCATCTGCCAGGCCTGAAGCAGCCTCGTCAAGCTTTCTCTTGTAGCCGCTCACCAGGTCCCTGTCGATCGATGCCTGGAAGTCGCTGCCAGTCCCGACCTTTGACTCTGCCTGGAATGATTCCCAAAGGTCCATCGGCTTGTATTTCGCTGCAAGCTCAAGCGCCCTTTCAAGGTCTGGAGAATCTCCATCTCCGCTTCCTGAAACGGGATCGGTCTTTTCCTTTGCAGGCCCTGAAGAGGTTCGTCTTGGTTCAACCGCTGTTTTACCAACGAGGTTTGAGATCATCCTTCTTGCAGAGTCCCTGTCGCTCGCCCTTAGGGGCATGTCGTTGCCTTCTAAGGCACTTACAAGGTCTCTTTGGTTTGAGGCGGCCAGCGCGCTCCTTGCATCGCTGAATGGGGTCCTGACAGCCAGGCTGTCCTTGACTCCTTTGACGTCGAGCTGGAAGGCGTAGACTACTTCTGGTCCGTCAATCCCTCTCCTGACGATTATGATCCTATTCTCGTCGTCCTTGCCCCAGGTCCTAAATCCCCCTTCGAAGAACGCAATGTAATCACCATCCCTATCAATGAAATTGGTCCTTGCAAAGCATTCGCTTGCAGGGCAGTTTTCCGTCACGTCTTTTTGAAATACCACGTCCCTGCCGTGCTTTGATCGCTCGCCAGTCTCCCTTAGGACTGTGAGCGCCTTTGAGAATTCCTCGTTTGAAGCGACTGGCATCGCCTTGTATCTTGGTATCGGCCTTGGTGAGCCGCATGCTGCTGACAGCAGTCCTGCGAGTCCGGCTGCTGCGATTGCGAGTGCTGGTCTTGTCTTGTTCATTTCGTCTCCCTCTTTTTTGTTTCTCCTTCGGATTATGTTCTTGAAGATGCTCTTGTCATCGCCGTGTTGTTCTGTCTCTCTGGCGTTTTTAGGCCCATTTACCCTTTGATTGGCTTTGTTCTTTATAAATGTTTCGATTTTGTAACCACCTAATAATAGTAACAAATAAGGGGGTTGAACGAAAAAAAGACGTCGCCTGAAAAAAAGAGCTGAAAAAACACGAATCCTCCGACGACAAGAAAACACCGGAAAAAACCAAAACCCATACCTTTTTATATTATCTGCAAAATCTAGAAAGGAAAAGAGGTAAAAGGGAAAGCGAAAAAACACAATAGACAAACGCTTAAAAGACGACTTTTACCGACGAGAAGATGCCGAAAAAAGAGGTCAAGAAGAAAAGCGCAGCGGCAGGCAAGGCAAGCAAAGCCGCAAAAGCGAGCAGTGGAGCCGCAGAGGTAGAACTTATAATCTCAGAGAAACCCAACGCCGCGAAGAGGATAGCCGAGTCGCTCGCAGACTCAAAACCCATCAAGAAAGCAGAGAAAGGAGTACCCTACTACGAGATCACCCACAACAAGAAAGACATCACAGTAGTCTCGGCAGTAGGCCACCTATACACTGTAGCCGAGAAGAAGAAGAGCTTCACATACCCAAGCTTCGACCTCGAATGGAAGCCGACATGCGAGGTGAGCAAGGACGCCGCGTTCTCAAAGAAATACCTCGACGTCATAAAGAAGCTCTCGAAGACAGCCAAGACCTTCACAGTCGCGTGCGACTACGACGTGGAAGGGGAAGTGATAGGCCTTAATTGCATGAAATACGCGTGCGGCCAGAAAGATGCCCACAGGATGAAATTCTCGACGCTGACAAAAGAAGACCTGGTGGAAGCCTATGAGAACGCAGAAAACACCATCAACTGGGGGCTTGCGAACGCAGGAGAGACAAGGCACTTCCTGGACTGGATGTACGGAATCAACCTCTCAAGAGCGCTCACCCTAGCGATAAAGAGCACGGGCGCATTCAAGATCCTAAGCAGCGGACGAGTACAAGGCCCCGCACTGAAGATACTCTACGACAAGGAGAAAGAGATAGAAGCGTTCAAACCGACGCCGTACTGGCAGATCATTCTAGGAATAGAGAAGAACCACATAAAGATTGAAGCGCTCCACGAGAAGGAGAAGTTCCAGGATCACGCAGAAGCAAAGGCAAGATTTGAGAGATCCCTCTGGAAGCCAGCGCACGTAAAAGAAGTCGAGAAGAATGAACGCAACATCTCACCCCCAACGCCATTCGACCTAGGATCGCTCCAGACAGAAGCCTACAAGCTCTTCGGGATAAAGCCAAGGGACACGCTCTCGACAGCGCAGAACCTCTACACTAGCGGAGCGATATCATACCCGCGAACGAGCTCACAGAAGCTCCCTGCAAAGCTAGGCTACCAGAAGATCCTGAACGGGCTTGCAAAGAGCAACGAGGAATACGCAAAGAAAGCAAGCTACCTCCTAAAACTCCCAAAACTGATTCCGAACGAGGGAAAAAAGGACGATCCAGCGCACCCAGCAATATACCCGACGGGACTTAAGCCAAGCAAGCTATCAGCATACGAGGCAAAGATATACGACCTCATAGTCAAGAGGTTCTTCGCGACCTTCGGAACACCCGCAGTCAGGGAATCGATCACTCTCAAGATCGACGTCGGAGGAGAGATATTCACTGCGACAGGCATGAGGACCAAGGAGAAGAACTGGTTCGACCTCTACGAGCCATACGCAAAGTTCAAGGAAGAGGAATGGCCAGCGTTCGCGCAAGGAGAAGCCCTGAAGATATTCCGCCTAGACATGGTCGAGAAGCAGACACAGCCCCCGAAGAGATACACGCCAGCAAGCATAATAAACGAGCTGGAGAAACGAGGCCTCGGAACCAAGGCTACGCGCGCCGAGATCGTCGAATCCCTCTACCAGAGGAAATATGCATTCGATGACTCGATAAAAGTCACGCTCATAGGGAAGCAGATAGTGGAGACCCTCCAAAAATACTGTCCTGACATCCTAGACGAGACCCTCACCAAGACCTTTGAGGACGACATGGAGAAGATAATGTCCCATGAGAAGAAGGAAGAAGAGATCTTAAGCGAAGCAAGGAAGGTCCTCACGAAGATCCTCAAGGACTTCAAGTCAAAGGAGAAAATCATAGGTGAGGAACTGAAAGAGGCCAACAAGGAGACCATGGACAAAGAGAGCTTCATAGCGAAGTGCCCGAAGTGTCATGAGGGAAACCTCAGGATGATGTTCTCCAAGAAGAACAGGGCAAGGTTCATAGCGTGCGACCGGTACCCTGACTGCGAGACGACCTACAACATCCCGCAGAGCGGAGGGGTAAAGGCGACTGACAAGACGTGCCCAGTGTGCCATCACCCAGTCATTCTCATGATCTACAAGCGCAAGAGGCCTCAGGAGATATGCATCAACAAGGAGTGCCCGACCAAGAAGGAAGACACTATCGAAGTGAAGACCCACGCGAACGAGAAAGGCCAGGCGATAGTGGACGCTAGGAAGTGTCCGAAGTGCGGCCAGGACCTCATCCTCAGAAGCTCAATCTACGGCAGGTTCATAGGATGCTCTGCATATCCCAAGTGCAGGTTCACCGAGAGCCTGAAAAAGAAGGAAGAGAAAAAGGAAGACAAGCCTGTTGAGCCAAAGGCTCCTGCCCAGACTGGTTCTGATTGATTCTAGATATGAGACCTAATAATCAAGAGGCCGTGCTTTTGTAAGGCGCAAAAAGATTTATAAACCAAAAGCAGGTCCGAAAAGGCAAGCACACAGCTTATGAGGGACTGTGGGGTAGCTTGGTTCATCCTCTGTGGTTTGGGGCCACGTGACCCCGGTTCGAATCCGGGCAGTCCCATTTTATTCTATCCAGGGTCGACCCCGGTTCGTGCTCAAAAGCAAAGCTTTTGGCACCTCAGAGGCAAAAAGCCTCTGTTTGGAATCCGGGCAGTCCCATTTTATTCTATCCAAGCAAGCGCGATTTCTGAACTTGAAAAAACCATCATCTTTATAAATGAAAACCAAATCCATGGGATAGTGCCGAAGGTAAAGCAGTTTACAGGCAGATAATCATAAAAGGTGTTTCATACTATGGTCAAGAGAGCGACATTCGGAAGCGTAAGAAGGCTAGGTTCAAGATACGGAAGGACTGTCAGGTTCAAGCTTGGCAAGATCGAGGCAGTCCAACGGAAGAACCACAAGTGCCCTTACTGCAACTACGAGAAGGTAAGGCGAAAGGCACTAGGCATATGGCACTGCAACAAGTGCGGCGCAGAGTTCACCAACAAGGCATACACTGTCGACAAAGTGTCGAGCCAGAGGCTGGCGCTTGAAAGGGCAGGGGAAGAAGCCTGAAAAAAGAGAGGGATGGACCAATGGCAGAGTACAAATGCTTTTTTTGCAACAAGAACATTTCCGCGGATAACATCAAGCGAAGAGTGAGATGCATCTACTGCGGGTCAAAGCTCATATTCAAGGCAAGGACTGTAGGGACCAAAGTCAAAGCCCAATGAGAAGATGAGATACTCAGCCCAAATCACTGTGCGCGAGAACGTCGCGGACATTGAGAAGCTGTTTCGGAGCGAAGAGAAGGAATTCGCGAACAACCGCGCAAGGTACGAGGTCGTCAGGAACAAGGATAGCCTCGTATTCAAGGCAAGCGCAAAAGATGCATCAGCCCTTAGGGCGGTGCTTGGCTCCATATCTAAGATGCTTGCAGTTCACGACAAGACGAGAGGCGCAATCGAGGGAGACCTACCATGAACAAGGATGTCCAGGCTAAGATAAACCAGCTTTCTATGCTCGAGCAGAACATACAGCAGTTCTCGATGCAGAAGCAGCAGTTCCAGTCCCAGCTAGTGGAGGTCGAATCCGCAGAGAAAGAGCTTGAAGGCGCAAAGGAGGCTTTCAAGATAATAAGCAACGTAATGGTCTCGTGCGACAAGGACGCACTAAGGAAAGAGCTTTCTAGTAAGAGAGAGATGCTAAACCTCCGCGTCGAGTCCTTCGAGAAGCAGGAAGCCAAGCTTAAGGAGAAGGCTGAAGAGCTTCAGAAGGAAGTCATGGAAGCGATCAAGGAAGATAAGGAGTGATTACGATGACAGAGGTAAACGAGGTCATAGATACTATTAAGGACATTCTCGAGGACTCAGGGATCCAGAAGAACATCAAGCAGAAGCTTGAGAGGGTCATCCAGGAGCTAAGCGCCGCTGACAAGAAGACCCTCAAGCTCAAGGTCGACAAGTGCATCGATGAGATGGACGAGATATGCAATGACGGTAACATCCAACCGTTCATAAGGACCCAGATCTGGAGCATCGTGAGCATGCTTGAGAGCCTGGAATAGAGAAAATCAATTCTTTTTTCTTGCGTTCCTGGCGGGTTTCCTGCGGTTCACTATAAGCTTTCTCTTTACGAACAGAACGTTAGGTATTATCACTTCCTCCTTCAAGGCAGTGATCAGCTTGGTCTCTAGGAAGCCTATCACGACGACTTTTCCCCTGACCTCGAGTATCTTGATCTCATCACCCTCCTGGAAGAGATCGCTCATCTTTATCCTCGCACCAGCAAAAAGGTTGGGGAAGAAATCCTTTATCGCGAGCAGGAACGAGACTATGACGACGAACACAATCCCGAAAGCCACCAAGGTCAATATTGTTGACGTGAGAGCCAAGGTGTTAAGGGTGAGGAATATCGTGGCCAGGTAGATTAAGAATGATATCGAGCTGCCGAGGAACCTCTCTACGGGTACGCGGACGCCTAGGTACTTCAAGTGCCTGTCAAACTTGACATCGACAAGTATCCTCCTAACAAGGAGCCCTAGCAGGCGCCCCACTATGAACCCAGCCAGCAGTATGAATAACGCGAGCATTATCCTTGAGAAAAGGGGATTGAGGGCAAGCCCTGATCCGTCGAGTCCAGTTACGTTAGCGAATGCCATGTGCAGAACAAGCAGATAATGTTATGAGTTTATAAAATTTGAGGAAAAACAAGTAATGCTCTAGAAGATAAGCTCATGAAAGATTCAATAGTCATCTCTTTGTTTTCTTGCCATGATTTTCACCAGACAAGGAGGGAAGGGAGTGGTATGATCCATATGATCAGCAACTGCCTTGCTCACTTCAATCCAACCGTGCGGCTCATATGAGTGGTATGCAATATCCTCGATTGCAAATCTTCCGAAATCCCTTGCGATCATATCAGAAGTATAAGTCTGATAATATGGTCTTCCTTGAAAGTTAATTATCCTTGGATTCTTACCATAAGGCAGCTGAGCCAGCAGAAGCCCTCCTTCTTTCAGAAGACGATGCCACTCACCCATTGCCTTTATCCTGCTATCGTTAACTTGATTCTCGCCGTAGAAACCTAAGCCTACATGCTCAAGCAAGGAAGGAGCAATAATAGTTGAGAATGAACTTGTAGGTTCAGGAATTTCCCTAACATCGGCAGTGATGTGCTTGAAAAGTTCTCCTCTTACATCTGCTTCTGACGTCGCCTCAGCCCGATCAACACCAACCACTTCAAAACCATACTCCAAAAGAATCATCGTGAAAAACGCGTGAGCCTTATAGCCCAGATCAAGAACCCGATGACCCTCAATCCTCTTTATGAACCAAGGATAATCACTCCTCCATTCATGCTGTTGAGTCAGCATCTCCTCATAATTAATGCTTATGGCGTGCTTTACTATTCTGGTATGCATCAATACATCAAGAGACGGAAACATAAGCCTATTTTTATATTTTCTCAGGACAGGCTCTTTAAGTAGTCTTTCTTGAACTCAAAACCCTTCTTCCTTGCAAGCTTGTCTATGGCCTTGTCAAGCCTGCTGCCGTACTGGGCGGCTCGTTTCTTCCTCTGGGAGACCTCCTTTGGCAGGCCAGCCTCCTCTGCAGCGTCCCGGAGAATGATCTTCGCCTGGGAATCATTGATCTTATGCTTGGCAGGCACTCTCATGGCCGTCTTAATCAGCTCAGGATCCAGGAACGGCGTCATGAAAGACGCTCCAGTCGCCTTTGCAATCGCAGCGTCCCGAAGCAGGTCACGCTCGTACATATTGAAGAGGCCGCTCCAGCACTCGGCCTGTCGATCATCCGCTTTCTTGTGGCGCTCGTAGCCAGCGAATACCTCCTCGCTGCCAAGACCTGAGAAGAGAATCTTAACGCCGTCTTTAGCGGCGAGCTCGACGCAACCCACGACAACAGCGCCTACCCCTACGTTGACGACGTTCGAGAGCTCAGGGCCTAATATCTTGACAGTGTTATTGATGAGCGCCTCTGACTCGTCAAGAGAGAAAACCCTTGATTTCAGGTTCACACCCATCAACCTGGCAGCTACCTCTGCCGCTTCTAGGTCTTCAGGGCTCTTCGTTTCATCATCCTTGAAACCGACTGTGTAGCAAAAGAATTCCTTGCCAGACTTCTTGGCAATATGAGCTATCAGGCTGCTATCAACCCCTCCTGAGAACATGACGCCGAACGGCCGATCCTCCGGAATCCTGCTTAGGACCGCGTTTACAATAGCATCCCTAACTGCTTTCCTTGCATCATCCTTCAAGTCCAAGTCCTCTGAGAGACCGGCTTTTAGCCCGGCAATCCTGGTATCCCACTCGCTCTTATCTACAAGAGCGCCTTCAAGCAAGAACAATTCTTCAACCATTAGAAGAGCAGGGAAAGATAGTCGTTTATTAAGATTCCCATAATAATATGCGCCGGCACAGGTAACTGGGGAAAATTATAAAAACCCTGCGCCCCCACAAGGAATCTGACGGTGATCGCACAATCCAAGCGCATTAACAATAACACAACACACATGAACAAGGTGATATGCATATGCCTAAGAGACCAGCAGCAAAAGATACAAACAAGCAGAGCAACATGAGCAAGGAAGAACAAGTAGGGTTTCACAAAGGATCCCTCAGCACACTCGCTAAGGAGCGGCAGGAGCTAGCAAGGATACTCCAGATAGTGGAGCAATTGATGCAGATGCACGTCTCAGCACTAAAAGAGCTGGGCGTAGACCTCGAGAAAGAAGCAGCAGGACTGACAGGACAAGCAGCAGCCCCGGCCAAGCCAGAGAAGCCGATCGAGGACCTGCTGTAAGGGTAAGAAAAGAGATAAAAAAACTAAAAATCAATTGTTCAAATTCTTTACTCTTCTATTCTTAGACAAGTGGTTGAGCAGCTTGCCATCCTTGACGACTGCGCTTCCAAGGAAGTCTCCCCGAAGCCTTAGCAGGAACAAGCCCTTCTCATCCTTGACCTGGGAGAGCTCGTCATCAGAGAGCAGGAAATCCTCGCCCTTGACAAGCGGCCCCAGGTGGCTCGCGTCGATCTCGAGCACGTGCTTAGAGCATCTAGGACCGAGAATCTGGCTGCCTTCGATGTTGAGACGCACTCCGCCAAGGCTCTCAGTGCCTATCTTTATCCCTGCGCGGTCAATCCTAAGCTCGCGATCCTTACCCTCACGTATTAGGTCAGAATCTCCCAAGAGATAGACCTTCTCCTTTCCTCCGAGAAGAAGATGGCCTGGCAAGTCACCCCTAAAGCCATAAAGCGATTCAAGCCTTGAGAGGAAATCCCTTCTCTCCTTTGAATTCAAGAACTTCAAATCCTGCATATTCACACACCCCACACAATGTTCTGCTTCCTCATCATCTCAGCGATCTCCTTCATGACCTGGACCTCAGCCTCGCTCAGGTACTTCCTCAGCTTCTTTAGCTTCTTGAACTCATCCTCAGGGATTGCGCTGTACAATATGTTACCCTCATTAAGCTGGCGGCCGCACACCACGTTCGGAAGGCTGACCGCCGCCTGCTTACCCTCCTCGAGCACAGTCATGCTCTCCTGCTCTGACTGGATGGACTTTACAGACGTCAAGGGCTTGCCGTCGTTCTTCATCAAAGGAGTGCCTACCTTCAGCCTGCCAGTCATCACGTAGACCCCGACGATTGCAGGGTTGCTCTGCCTGAAGATGCAATTCTGAAGAACCTCGACCTTGCAGGGCCTGGTAAGAAGGTCAAGCTGCTCTGCCTCTAAGGACTTCTTCTTCTCTAAGGTCCACGTCTCATACTCGTCAAGCAGCCTGTAGATTATGTCGCTCTTGATCACCTTCACCCTGGGAGGGACGTCAACTCCTTTCGCGACCCCAACATTGAAAGCGATTATCACCGATAAGAACGGATCCTGCTCGTAGTTGGACTCGGCATCAAGAATATCCTTCTTAGTTATATCGCCGATGCTCGCCTTCCTCACCTTCACGTCTTTCTCACCGAAGAGCTTAAGCATAGCCTCCACGCTTCCCAGGCTGTCAGCCTTTATTATGACGCCTTTCATGTCAGTATCAATAAGGACTTCCTCAATCTCCTGCCTGATCCTCTCGCGAGCCTCTGCAATCCTCTCAGGGCTCCCGCCGCACTCCTGCAAGGGCATGCCGGCGACCGCATTCTCAAGGCCTGGCGCGCTGATACGGACGCCAGTCGCGGCGAGCGCCTTCTTGATGCTCACGAACTGGCTCTTCTTATCCCTCATCTCATGGAGCGGGGAAGGCTGGAACAAAGCCCTTATTTTGGTCACGATGGGCTCTCCAAGCGCACCTATTATTACAGTGTCGTTCACGTTGAGCATGCCGTCATAGATTATGACGTCAAGAGTCTTGCCTAAGCCTTCAGAATCCTTGACCTCGAGTACAGTCCCCCGCGCAGGGCCTGACGCGTTGATCTTCAAGTTCTGCTCCAAAAACCTCTGGGCGAGACCTGTTATCAGCATCAAGACCTCAGCGATGCCTATCCTGGTCTTGGCGCTGCAAGGGATTATGGCGATCTGCTTCGTGTAATCATCCACCCTATCGAATCGCTCTGCGTTCATGTGGAACCGCTCGTAGAACTGGCCGATGAGCGAGTATATCCTATCATCGATCATCTGCTTGGTGTTATCTGACTGCTGAGACAATACGTAGCTTAGGGAGCATGACTTCTTGAAAGGCTCGATGTTGAATCCTGGCAAGAGGTCAACCTTGTTCGCCGCGATGACGAACGGAGTCTTGTTAGCCCGCAATATCTCGACCGCCTCAAAGGTCTGGGGCTTGAAGCCCTCGTTGATGTCGACGACCAGAACCGCTATGTCAGCCAGCGCACCCCCTCTCTTTCGCAAGGAGGTGAAGGCTGCGTGGCCAGGAGTGTCTATGAACAAGAGTCCTGGGACAGAGAAGTCCAGCTTGAACTGATCAAGGAGTATGCTGCACCTGCTCTTAATCACTTCGAGAGGGACAATGCTTGCGCCTATCGCCTGAGTTATGGCTCCCGCTTCCTTAGAGACTATGTTGGACTCGCGCACCGCGTCCAGGATCGAGCTCTTGCCGTGGTCAACGTGACCAAGGACTGATACAATAGGCGACCTTAGATCTGATTCTGTCATGATACCAAAGGATGGCCCGGGTGTTTTTAAATGTTTGCGCCAAGCATCCAGAAAGGCATTTTTGACCTCTTTTTCCAATACACTTATAAAGAATCCCGATTCCTTAAGGTAATAAAAGCTTAAATCAACAAAAACAACCAAGAAAGAAAAAGCATTGATAAGAAAATCAGTAAACAGCAAAGTTTCACCAAATTTTCGTTTTACGATTTCAATCGTCTTTTTCTTTGCTCCTGGCTGAATGCCTGAAGTTAGTAGGTTCGCTTGCAGACCGGATAAACCTAAACCGTCAAGTACGGAAAAGAACATTCGGCGAAAGGCAAAAAAAAGCCTTCTTTGCAAGAATAAAGGGCCTCCCGTGTTTTTTTGTTCATTAGGCAAAAATCCAAAAAGACAACAGAGGAGAACACAGATGAACGAAAACAAGTTTGAGCGCCTGGGCTTATGCCAGGATTTATTAAGAGCAATACCATTCGACAGCCCGACAGAGATCCAAGAGAAGTCAATCCCGCCAATACTCGAGCGCAAGGACGTGATTGCAGGATCAGCAACAGGTTCAGGGAAGACGCTTGCATTCGCAGCAGGGATAATCCAGAACTCATCAAGGGATAGCGGGGTGCAAGCAATAGTCCTCGTGCCCACTAGAGAGCTTGCTCAGCAGGTAGCTGAGGAATTCAACGAGTTCTCAAAGTACAAGCCGCTGAAAGTCGTGTGCGTGTACGGCGGCGTAGGCTTAGGACCTCAAGTCGATGCTCTCAGGACTGCAGAAGCAGTCGTGGGAACTCCTGGAAGAGTCCTTGACCTGCTTGAGAGGAACGCTTTTCGGCTTAACCTCGTCAAGTGCCTAGTCCTAGACGAAGCCGACAGGATGCTTGACATGGGATTCATACAGGACGTGAGAAAGATAATGAGGCAGTGCCCGAACTCAAGACAGACCTTATTGTTCTCAGCCACGATCACCAGGCAGATAGCAGACCTGGCTCAGGACTTCATGCACGGACCAGTGCACGTCTCAGTCCAGAACTTCGTAGACCCAACCAAACTCAAGCAGATATACTACGACGTGATAGATGACAAGCTCAAGTTCTCGCTGCTGCTCCACTTCCTGAAAAGCGAGAGGGGAGGACTAGCCATGGTCTTCTGCAACACGCAGAGCACGACAGACTTCGTGTCGCGCCAACTCCAGAAGAACGGGATAGATGCGCTTGCAATACACGGCGGCTTTAGCCAGGCGAAGAGGAACCAGACCATGGAGAGATTCCACGACAACAAGTTCCACGTGCTGGTATGCACTGACGTCGCGGCCAGGGGCTTGGACATCTCAGGGATAAGCCACGTGTACAACTACGACATCCCAAAGGACTCGAAGAGCTACGTCCACAGGATAGGCAGGACTGCGAGGGCAGGGAAAGAAGGGCTCGCGATAAGCATAATCGGCCAGCGAGACCACGAAGCTTTCAGCGCAGTCATGAGGATCAACGACACGAAGATAGAGAGAGGAGAGCTTCCTCAGTTCGAGAAGATAAGGTTCCAGCACAGCCAAAGCCATAGTTTCGAAGGCGGCGGAAGAGGAGGAGACCGCGGAAGGCAAGGAGGATTCCACAGCCACAGTCGCGGCCCTAACAGAGGACCAAGCAGAGGATTTGGCAGTAGCGGCGGGCGAAGGCATGAAGGCGGCCCTCGCAGGGAAGGCCAAGGAAGCCCTAGAGAAGGCAGGAACGAGAGGAGAGAAGGCTCATCCGAAGGAAGAGAAGGAAGGCAAGGCGGCCGAGGATTCGGCGACAGGCCAAGACCAAGGACTAGCGGTGGCGGCGGATACAGAGGCGGCCAGGGCAAGGGGCCTAGGCGCTTCCAACAGAGAAGAGACTGAATCATTTTCAAAGCCTGCAAAAACATTATAAACCCTTTGAACCAAGGAATGGTTGATGGATGAGAAAAAGAGAGGCAAACTACTTGCATTATTATCATCTTTCTTATTATTATCACCCTGGTTCTTGTTCACACTCCTGATTACAGGAACAATACTATTATTATCTGGGTGTGAGTACAGGACGCAAGGATACATCGACAGCGTGCCACAGATATGCGGCGACGGGCTTTGCACGCGAGAAGAGAGAACTAGCTGCACTGTCGACTGCTCAAACCAGGTTAATTCTGACCAGAAGCCGGTCGAGCTCAACTGGATAGAGCAGAAGCAGATCGAGAGAAGAGAAGGAATACCGACCGGGGCTGAAGATGACCCTGAAAAGTATGATCCAGTGACTCCAGACCCAAGCACGCCGACGACTGGCTACGGGCCCATAGAGCAGCCGCTTCCAGAGATCGGATTCCTAGTGGCTTCAAGATACAACCTCCTCAGCATCGGAGAGAACATGAGCGCGGTCATGGGCACGCTCACAGGGGCGAGCCTGCGCGAGATACTTCAGGGCGGAAGGCTCCAGACAGTGACTGAGGCATTCGGGCCAAAGGCGACGTTCTACGAGCAACACATAAGGCTTAGGTCTGGCTGGGTGGGTTTTGGCTTTGACGAGGAGAGCGAGACCATCTCATCATACCTCGAATACCTGGAAGGGGATCCGATCCTTGAGTACGTGCTCGTCATGAATTGCGGCATCCTCAAGTTCTTCGAAGGAGAGATCATCCACTTCCTAGGACACGACTACGTGCTCGCGCACGTGAGCAACGCCACGATGACGCTCGAAGGACTGACGACGGGAGACAGTATACTCCTCCGAAACGGCCACAGCGCAATGGTGAACGGAGAAGAGATCCCGACAAACGTCCTCAACGTCACGTTCGACTACGACAAGATAACAGTGATCGTAAGCGCGCCAGAAGACATAAAGATGCTGCCCGGCCAGAGCCTGACAGACTTCCTCAGAAGGAGGGTGATGCTGACAAACAGGATAGACTTATCATACGAAGGCCTGACTAGCGGGCCTGCCAGCACGATCTACGTAAAGAGGATGGGAGACGACTACAAGCTCTTCTTCCAAAACAACCTAGGGACGAATTACTCTGTCCCGATATCTAGGAAGAACCCTTTCAGGTCCGGAAACAACGAGTACGGATTCATCTATCAGGAAGGGAACGGGTGGAACGATTATAATATAGGGAAGAAAGATTACTTCCTCATCAACAATAGGCGAGAAGACGGAGGGATAACGACGCTCCTTAGGCTCGTCGACGTGGAGCCAGAGAACAACCTCATCCAGTTCCAAGACCCCGCCCTCGAGACCTTCCAAGTCTACTTCGGAGGCACAGCTGGATTCCAGAACGCGACAGGCGACCTCATGGTCTACGGTGTGAACCATAAGGTATACGTGGGCCCAAACAAGACCATAAGCGTGGATCTCAACGGAGACGGAGCCATCAACAGAGCCTCGATCCCTATCGTGAGCATAGGCAACAGCGTCGTCAGGCTAAGCGAAACAAGCGATAACATAACGCTTCGGCACGTGACGCTCGGAAGGTTTCGCGAGAACTCTCGAAGCGATCTAGAGACAAGAATAGTCATTGATAATGGCGGCATAAGAGTGCCTGAGGACAGCCTAGGTATGGACTACGACACGAAAGCAAAAGCACTAGTAGGAATGACAGACTACGGCACGCTATTCGTCCTGCAAAAAGATGTCGAGATAGAAATGCAGCGAGGCCAAGAGCTAGTGATCAACCAGCCATTATCGCAGAGATTCGCCAACGTGATACTCAAAGCGTACGAATAAGCAAGTTATCAAGCCACGCCGCGTGACTCTTGATGCAATAGGATTATCGCGGCGCTTGAAAGAAAAG
The DNA here is from genome assembly GCA_016930415.1 of Candidatus Woesearchaeota archaeon. Taxonomy (GTDB): domain Archaea; phylum Nanobdellota; class Nanobdellia; order Woesearchaeales; family SM23-78; genus SM23-78. The sequence goes on from JAFGGS010000013.1 coordinate 33,133, forward strand.
TAGAAGCGTAAAAAAAAGCTTAAAGGGAAAAAAGATCATTTCAAGCTCATCCGATTATCCTTCGAACGTCCGTGACTTCGACTGAGTTCACGCCTTCGATCGTGTTGATCTCTTCTTCGAGCGAATCTGTCCCGCCCTTGGATTCGTCTACCACGAACTTGATCATCACCGCGACCAGTCCGAAGGCTATCGGCTCTCGTTCTACCTTGTGCTCTGTGTCGCCTGCGAAGCCGACTATCTTCTCCTCTGCGTCCTTTGTTATCCTGTCTAGGTCCTGGCCTGGATCTTCAGGCATTATCTTCAATGTGACTATCGCTTTTGCCATAAGAAACACCTCAAAAAAAACTCGAAAACACGGACTTTAGTTCGGACCTTCAAAGCCGCAAGATGGACACTTGTACTTGGTCACGATCTTCCTGCAGTTAGAGCACCTGATTATCTGGTACTTGCCGCAAGCAGGGCACATGAACTTGACTGCTCCGCTCTCGTTCACGACGCTCGTGTTGCAGCTTAGGCAATGGTCGCCTTTCCCTGCAAGTCCTGTCTGTTCGTTTACTGCCATAATGCTCTTCTGGAAAATCAGGGGGTTTATAAAGGTTTCTACGCTGGTAGAAGCCTAAAGACACGGCCTTGTCGGTCACTGTTAGTCTAAAGGCTGGTTTAGGAAAATATTAAAAGCCGCGACTGCATGACAATGGATTAAGAGGTGTCCGTGAGATGGGTTTTTTGACAGGCGCAAAGCAATCTGACCAGTCAGTTGGCCTTGGAAAAGAGCTCTCTGGGCTCAAAGCCCAGTTGTCAGCGATAAGCGAGGAGCTCAAGAAGGTCGAGACCCTTGAGAAGAGCCTGGCATACCATGAGATAGTGCTCGCCAAGAAGGTGGCTGAGATGCACTCATTTGAAGAGAGGCTTGGCAGGAGCGTGAAGTCTGAGCACTTGGATGAGGTCAAGCGGGAGCTTGGGAAGATCCAGAAGCACGAGGAGGTGCTCTTTGAGAACTCCAAGTACATCAGGGAAGCCCTGAACGAGATCCAGAAGGTCAAGGACAGCCACAGGCTGACTGGCGAGCGGAGCGAGGCGAAGGCGAAGGCCCATAAGACAGAGACAGAGGAGAACATGGGCCGGATCAAGAAGGCGATCGAGGAGATGGAAGCCAAGAGGAGGGTGCGCAGGAAGCAGATCCTCGGAGCCCTGCAGGACATGAAGAAGACCTACGACGCCAAGCTGGAGATGATTGAAGAGCAGAACAAGGATATACTAAGGAGGATTGCAAGGCTTGAGCGGAAGTGAAGGCCTTGATAGCAAACTTTAAAAAACAAGTATCAGTTCTCAAGAGACGATGATAGACGGCAATTACGACCCGAAGATATCTGAGGTGAAGTGGAAGGAATACTGGGAGAAGGAAGGCATCTTCAGGTTCGAGCCTAAGAGCGCAAAAGCAGCCTTCACCATAGACACGCCCCCGCCGACAGTCTCTGGAGCCATGCACATCGGACACGCATTCTCATACAGCCAGCAGGACTTCGTGGCCAGATACAAGAGGATGAGAGGCTTTAACGTCTATTACCCCTTCGGGACTGATGATAACGGCCTGCCCACTGAGAGGCTTGTCGAGAAGCTCAAGAAAGTCAAGTCCACCAGGATGGAGAGGCTTGACTTCATAAAGCTCTGCAGGGAGACCATAGCAGAGATAGAGCCAGGCTTTGTAGAGGACTGGAAGAGGATAGGCATGAGCTGCGACTTCAGCCAGACCTACTCGACAATAGACCCTTACTGCATCAAGACGAGCCAGAAGTCATTCCTTGACCTCTACAAGAAGAAGCTCATCTTCAGGAAGAGCAGCCCTAGCATGTGGTGCGTGTCCTGCCAGACAGCGATCGCCCAGGCAGAGCTTGAGGACCGAGAGCTTGGCAGCAGCTTCATAGACGTCACGTTCAAGACGACAGAGGGAGAGAACATGACCATCGCGACCACCAGGCCAGAACTCTTGCCTGCCTGCGTAATGGTGTTCGTCCATCCTGATGACAAGCGCTACAAGAAGCTCCAAGGAAAGAGGGCGATCGTCCCGATATTCGGCCAGGAAGTCCCTATACTGGCTGACGAGAGCGCAGACCCGAAGAAGGGATCGGGCATACTCATGATATGCACATATGGCGACAGGTTCGACGCAGACGCCATCAAGAGGAAGGGCGTGGGGGCCAAGACCTGCATCACAAAGGACGGCAAGATGAATGAGAACGCAGGCGCATACGCAGGGATGACCATCAAGGACGCGAGGAAAGCCATAACCCGGGAGCTCAAAGACAAGGGACTGCTCACAAAGGAGAAACAGATAGTCCACGCGGTGAACGTGCACGACAAGTGCGGCACAGAGATAGAGTTCCTTGAGACAGAGCAATGGTTCATAAGCGTGATAGAGAACAAGGACAAGTTCATTGAGGCAGGGAGGAGCATCAACTGGTACCCTGACAGCATGAGGGTCAGGTATGAGCATTGGGTGCAGAACCTCAACTGGGACTGGTGCATATCAAGGCAGAGGCATTTTGGAGTCCCATTCCCGGTCTGGTATGAGAAGAAGACCGGAAAGGTCGTGGTGGCGGATGAGAGCGACCTTCCGGTAGACCCTATGAGCCAGGCTCCCAAGGGGTACAAGAAAGAGGACCTGACTCCTGAGAAGGACATCTTCGACACATGGATGACTAGCAGCATGACCCCAGGGATAATCACTAACTGGGTTAAGGACAAGAACCCGAGCGTTGACAAGGATGTCAGGTTCGAGGATTACTATCCGACAAGCCTACGCCCCCAGGCGCACGACATAATCAGGACCTGGGCATTCTACACCATAGTCAAGGGCATGTACCATAACAACAAAATCCCTTGGGAGAACATAATAGTCTCAGGCAACGTAGCTGATCCTAAGGGTGAGAAGATGAGCAAGAGCAAGGGCAACGTGATCCACCCGAAGGATGTCATCGAGAAATACTCTGGAGACGTGCTTAGGTTCTGGGCGGCTTCCACCAAGATGGGGGAAGACTTGGCCTATAATGAGAAAGAGCTGGTCACGGGCAAGAAGTTCGCGACAAAGCTATGGAACGCGGGCAAGTTCTGCTACAGTCACCTGACAGACTACACTCCTGAAGAGATAGACCCTTGTGAACTTGAGATAATGGACCGCTGGCTGATCGCCAAGTACAACCAGATGATATCAGAAGCCACCAAGGGCTATGAGAGCTACAATCCAAGCGAGGGCAGGAGGGTGGTCGAGAACTTCTTCTGGCACACGTTCTGCGACAACTACCTTGAGATCGTCAAGCACAGGCTCTACGCAGAAGGCGACGATGACAAGACTTTGAAGGCAAAGAGGAGCGCCAGACATACAATATATACTGTCTTTCTCGGCGTGCTCAAGATAGCCGCTCCCATAATGTGCTTTGTCACAGAAGAGCTCTACCACGCATACTACTCAAAGAAGGAAGAGGATGGCTTCAAGAGCATCCACTTGACTAGCTGGCCTGAAGAGAAGAGATGCAAAGATGAGAAGATATCCTTAGAAGCGGGCGAGCTTGCCGTGAGCATAATCTCAGAGGTGAGAAAGTACAAGGCAGCGGGTCAGATGAGCATGAAGGCAGAGGTCGGCAGGATAACTGCGAAGTCTCCCTTTGATGTCGAACACCTCACTCACGAGGATCGGGACTGGTTAAGAGAGGATATCCTAAACACCACGAAGGCCCAGGAGCTCGAGATCGGGAAGGCAGAGGAAGCAGAGATAAGAATTGCGGGAACGACAGGACCTGCCGGCCAAAAAGAGCCAGACCATAAGAAGCCTTAGATACAAGCTGCAAGCCTGAAAACCGTTTTCTCAGTTCTTATACTCACTACTTATAAGAGAGTAGGTTCAACGAAAGATTTATATACATCCAAGCCAAAAAATCAGAATATAAATCCTGATAGGGTTTTGAGGGTAACTGAGGATGGAAAATGACATATCTAACAGGACAATAGTCGTTCTAGTATTATTGACAGTCATAATATCGGTTCTCAGCACGCTAGTTGTCCTGAATGAGGTATACACCATGAAGATGGGAGACCAAAAGCCGGTCGTCACTGCTTCACCCAAGAACCAAGGCCAGATAAGTCTGGAGATCAAGCCGCAGAAGTCGGTGTCTGAGGCTACGGGCAGGGTTGCGTTCGAGATCAAGCCAAAGAGCAGTTAGGAGGTTATACAAGATGGACTTATCAAACAAGAGCTTATCACTTCTTCTAGTGGCAGCGATAGTGATTTCGCTTGCAGGAACTATAACGACTCTTAACAGGATTAATGGGGGAGTGACTGGCCTTGCGGCAGGAAACGTCACCCTAACAATCGGATCGACAGAAGCATGCGAAGTCGAAACCAACGTAAGCTTCGGAAG
>JAFGGS010000014.1 GCA_016930415.1 Candidatus Woesearchaeota archaeon
CATCAGCGATCTTGCTGTCAGGAATCTTAGCGTGCTCTATAATCTGCCTCAGGACTTCCTTGTCGTTTTCCGTCAATTTTGGAGAATCAGGGTTGGCTTTTTGCACTTTGCAAAAGGGGAAGCTTACCTTATATTAAAATCTATTTGAATTAACGGCTAAAATAGGCCTGTGCCTAACAAAACTCTCTCAAGGCGATTTTCACTGATTTTCTTGTTTCAACTACAGAGGAGTCTCTTTTACAAGATCAGGATTTCCTTTCCAGTCGCTGATGCAGGATGATCAGTACGCCTGTTCTTCTCCTTCATCCCACTTGGTGAAGGCTCTTCTCATGGAGAAAACCGCGCCGGCGAGTATGAGGACTCCGATCATCGCCATGTACACAAAGCCGAAGAAGTATGAGACTATCCATGCGAGCATTACTGGTATCAGCGTCAGGAAGTATTTTACTAGCACCTTCGCGTCCATGAACCGGACTGACGGTGAGAGGCCAGTGTAGAGCATGGTGATCGATAGGGTGAAGAATGACGCGACGAGGAACACTGCGGCTGCTTCTGGCAGCCTTCCAAGTTCATCTTTCATCCAGGCTGCGAGCACCAGCATGATTAACGAGAGCGTGTTTATCAGGCAGTAGCCTGCAAGCTTTGACTTGAGCAAGTCGCGCACGTCCACTGGCAGGTACGAGTATTGGTTGTACTTGTCATACTCTGTGAGCCAGCTATACACCGTGGATGAGAATATGCCTAGCAGGATGCTGAACAGTACGATGAACGAAACTCCCGGCAGCATGCCTGAGACGAACTCCACGAAGATCCAGGCGAAGGCCATGGGTATGAGGAACGAGAATATGACCTTGCCAAAGCCGCCCTGGCTCCTCTTCAGGTCTATGAAGTCCTTGGCTGTGTGAGAGGACAGCCTTCCTTCGAAAGACAACAGCTTGTCGACTGTCTCAAGCGCGTTCCTATACTCGCTGCGTAGGCTTGGGAAGTCGAACTTGACAAAGAGCGTCGCGATACCTGTCAATACGATTATAGCTCCGAGCGAGATGTAGACTTGGTTCCAGTCGCTTGTCAATAGGAACGCGAGAGGCGGGAACAGGTAAGCGTATCCCTTGTTGACCAGGGCTGCCGCGACTATCAATGATAGCAAGAAGATGAACGGGAACCTGTGCACGCGCACGTAGATGACTGACAGGAGATACACGATCGAGGTCCCTATGAGGAATGACGATGTCAGGCTCACGAGCAAGACAGGCGCAAGCGCAATGCTAACTCCTAGGAAGGGCGTTGCCAATGCAAAGCCAGCCACGATCGGCAGTATCCACATGAAGAAGTAATAAAGCACGTCCTTTGCGACTACGCCGAAGAATATTAGCCTCTCGCTTATCGGAAGCACCCTCGAGGAGTACGCGATGAGGCTTGCTTGCCCGAATCGCCTGTTCATGGCCTCGCGGCCGAGCAAGCCAAAGGCTCCTATGTTGGCACCGAAGAAAAGAAAGAGGAAGTGCACAAACAAGACCATCTGGGCCCTTGAGAACATGACCTCGAGTATCAGCATCGAGAGGCAGCCTATGAACGAGCCGAGCGCGACGAGCGCAGGGAAGAGGCCGATCCTCACGTTGCCGAAGAGGGTCGAGTGGACGCGCCATTCCTCCAAGACCATTGACCAGAACAGCTCCAACGCCTTACCCATTCTTCACAAGCTTCAGGAAGAAGCCCTCCATGTTCCTCTTAGGCTTGCCGGAATACACGATCTTCCCCTGCTTCAATATGCAAAGCCTGGTGCAAAGCTCCTTAGCGATCTCCAAGCTGTGAGTCGAGAGAAAGACAGTCTTGCCTTCCTTAACCCTTTTCTTCAAGAAATCCTTCATCTTCTTCTGGATCAAAGGGTCAAGGTTGACGAGTGGCTCGTCAATGAACGCCAAGGAGGGATCGTGAAGGAATCCTTGCGCGAACATGAGCTTCTGCCTCGTGCCCCTGGACAAGTCCTTGCACAAGACCTTGCGTTGGTCAGAGAACTCAAGGAAATCAAACCAGTGATCGATGGCACCCTTGAAATCCTTCATCCTGCGCACCTTGGCCGCGAAGAACAAGTACTCCTCGGCCGTCAAGAAGCTAGGAGGGCTCTCCTGCTCAGGGATGATGCCGACGACCCCACGCACCCTGACCCTCTCCTTGAACACGTCAAGGCCAGAGACTGAGACTGAGCCGGCATCAGGCCTCACCTGGCCTGTCAAGCACTTGATGATAGTAGTCTTGCCAGAGCCATTAGGGCCAAGCAAACCGAACAACTCGCCCTCCTTCAGCTGTAGAGAGACAGAATCGACAGCGCGCACGCTCCCAAAAGACTTTGACAATTCCTTCACGTCAACAAGAAACACAAGCTCTCAACCTCCAGACAAGAAAACAGGATTGTGGGTATAAAAAGCTTTCCAAAAAGAGAAGAACAAAAAAATTTTGCTGCTAATCACAAGATGTCGCCAGGCTCATACCTCGCGTCGTCAGGATACTCCCTTGTCCACTCGCGCACCCTGTCAGTCACGTCGTTAGATCTGCCTCTTCGCGTTGCCTAGGAAGTGAGCCTTGTCATTCAATACGCCATCAATCCTCTCCCGAGTAATGCCAGCCAACTGGAAATCGGGATCCTCTGACAATAACGCTGCAAGATTGTTATCTGTGCTTCCAGTCCTTCTCATCCTCAAAGCCTCTGCAACCGCGTACTGCTTGATCTTCTTATGAGCAGCCTCCCTGCCCATGCCTGCCTTGACGGCCATGCCTAAGATCTCTGTAGTCGCAAGGAACGGCAAGTAGCGATCGACCTCTCTTTCGATGACTTTTGGGAACGCGCCCATGCCATTTAGCACTGTGAGCGAGGTCTCGCACAAGCCATCTGACGTGTAGAACGCGTCAGGGATAACGATGCGTCTCAACGCAGAGCAAGAGACGTCGCCCTCCTCCCACTGGTCGCCAGACAAGCGTGACGCGCCATCAGAATACATCTTCAAGAGCTCTGCAAAGCTGCAGATGCGCTCGCTGCTCCTGGTATTCATCTTATGAGGCATGACGCTAGAGCCTACCTGGCCGTCCTTGAAGCCTTCAGTGACTAATTCATAACCAGCCATGAGGCGCATGCCCTTTGCATAATTCTCGCACGCAGACGAGAGAAGAGCGAGGTGAGACACTAATTGGAAATCAAGAGACCTAGGATACACTTGGCCAGGAGACGAGAGGACCTTGGAGAAACCAAGCTTGCCCGCAACCACTTCTTCAAGCCTCTCGACCTTCTCCTCGCTCCCAAGCAAAGACAGCATGTCAAACTGAGTACCTACAGGGCCCTTGATACCCCTCAAAGGATATGAATCAATGAATTGACGGAACGCCGCGACCTGAAACAGCAGCTCCTCAGTCCACATAGACATCCTGCGGCCAAGCAAAGTAGGCTGGGCAGCCTGGTGATGAGCCCTCGCAGTAAGCTCGATGTCTGCGTACTCCTCTGCCTTCTGCGCGAAGTGCCTAAGAATAGAGATATACTTCCCGAAGATGATGCTGGAAGCCTGCTTTATCTGCAACTGCTCCACGTTATCGCTTAGGTCCCTGCTAGTCATGCCAAGATGCACGTACTCGCCAGCGCCAGCAGCCTTGACAAACGCCTCGATCTTCGCCTTGATATCATGCTTGGTGACTCGCTCACGCGCCTCAATGAACTCCAAGTCGACATTGCCCTTAGCAAACCGGAACTTCTGGATCTCACCCTCAGGGATATCAACGCCAAGCTCTCGCTGAGCCTCCATGACAGCAATCCACAAATCCCTCTCAAGGACAACCTTGCCCTCCTCAGAGAACAACTGATTAATAGGCTTCGTAGCATACCTTAGCGACAACACGTTAGGATTAACAACCTTACTGACCATCACAAGCACCCCCTAAAACTATCTTTGACCAACACAGAAAGAACGTGGAGATATAAAAATATGATGAAAAGAAAGAGTGGATGAAAAAATAGGTTTACATGTATCACCTCTGGAATGATAAAATTTATATATGATTTGCTTGATAACATTTTCTTAAAGGGTTATTTTTTTTAGTTCCTGATTGTTATCGCGGGGTTAGCTTAGGGGGGATTGTGAAGAGATGCTAATCCAAAGACCATAAATAAAGGTGTTCAGGAACGCGGTGAATTATTTTTCATGAGTCTATGAAGTGTGTTTTTGGAGGATTCAAATGGCAAAAGTGATGATAATCGGCTCAGGGGGTCGCGAGCACGCGCTTGGCTGGAAGATCTCCCAGAGCCCTGATGTTTCAGAAGTGCTGTACTCTCCAGGGAACGCGGGAACTGAGGAAGGCAAGGGAAGAAATATTCCGCTAGACGCTGCGAAGCCGGAGAACTTTGACGCGTTGACAAGCCAGTTGAGAGCAGATCCTGTGGATCTTGTCATCGTAGGCCCTGAGGCGCCGCTTGTCAGCGGCATTGAGGCAAGATTAAAAGATATTGCGCCAGTATTCGGGCCTAGTAGCGACGCTGCAGCGCTTGAGGCAGACAAATTCTTCTCTTATAGGATTATGAGCGAGCTTGACATACCGCAAGCGCTCTCGATAATCTGCCGCAACACTGAGGATGCGAAACTCGCAATCCGAACAATGAATGGCTTGGGCGCTGCCAGGAACGGTCTTGTGATGAAGGCAAGGGGACTGACTGGTGGAAAAGGAGTTTATGTGTGCGACAGTGTCGAAGAAGCCCTTGATGAAGTGGCGATTCATGGCAATAAATATGGCCATGAAGTACTAATTGCAGAAAGGCTGGTGGGTGAGGAGTTTTCAGTCTTTGGCATTTCTGACGGAAAAAGAGTCATTCCCTTGGAATTTGCTGTGCAGGACCACAAGAGGCTGCTTGACAATGATCAGGGTGTGAACACTGGCGGCATGGGCGCTTATGGTCCCACAAGCATAGCGAAACCGCAACTCATAAGACGCATCTCTGAGGACATACTAACCCCAGTCATAAGCAAGATGAGATATGAAGGCCGTGAATACAAGGGATTCATCTACGCGGGGATTATGCTGACTGAGGAAGGTCCGAAAGTCTTGGAGTTCAACGTGAGGTTTGGAGACCCTGAGTGCCAACCCGCGATGATGCTCGTCAAAAATGATCTGTATCACTTGCTTAGCGCGGCAGTTGATGGAACCTTGCATGAGCAGAAGATTGAATGCAATCCAGGATCAGCTACTTGCGTTATCCTGGCATCAAGAGGATATCCTGAACAACACCAGAAAGGCTCATCTATAACAGGGATAGCTGAGGCGGAGAATATTCGAGGAGTCAAAGTCTTCCACTCAGGCACAGCGATAAAAGACGGCCAGCTAGTCACATCAGGCGGGCGCATACTAGGAGTGACTGCGTATTCTGAGCATGGAATAGAGATATCAACACATAGGGCGTACCAGGCCGCCTCGCTCATACAAATAACAGATGGATTCCGCTACAGGCGAGACATTGCAAGGAGTGAACTGAACCGAAATGAGCCTTTCTAAACTACACGACCCAGCGAACGGCTTGATGAGAGTAGTCGGCTTGATGTCAGGAAGCGGATCTAACCTTAGGAAGATAATAGAGCTTGAGAGGACGATTAGGAAGGAGAAGGGTCTCTGCCCTTTTCACGTGCCGGTAATCTTTAGCGATAATGCAAAGAGCAACGCAGTCGTTATCGGAAGGGATTATGACCTTCCAGTCATCACGCGGGACATCGCTGCTTTCTACAAGGCAAGAGGGATTCCAAGGAGTGACCTTGGAGAGCGGGTGTCTTACGACTTGAACACTGTGGGTATGCTCTCGCCTTTCGGAGTGAGCGTCGCAGCGTACGCAGGCTACATGAGCATAGCCACCGCGCCATTGATACATGAGCTTTTGGGAGTGAACGTGCACCCAGCAGACCTATCGATTACAAACGCAGACGGATCCAGAAAATACACTGGCGACCACACAGTAAGGGATGCAATCCTTGCAGGAGAACCAGAGCTAAGATCCACGACTCACATAATCGAGAAAGACGTCGATTACGGAAGGATACTGATGATATCAAGGCCGTTAGCTGTTGAGCTAGGAGACTCATTCGACCCATCAGACAAGGACCTTGTGAAGCGAGTCTCAGATGAGCACCAAGACCGGCTAAAAGAGATCGGGGATTGGGACATCTTCCCAAAGACGCTACTCTGCCTGGCAGAAGGAAGATACGCTCAGGACGAGAAGGGAGTACTCTACTTCGACGAGAAGCCGATACAATCAGGATTGAGGCTTGATTAAAGACTTGGATTAAGAAACAATCTTTTTTTTGGGGGAGGAGAAATAACATGACAACTTACGCTGATTCAGGGGTCAACATCGAGTTTGGTGATGACGTCTCGAAGATATTATACAACGCAGCCAAGGAGACTTGGGCCAACAGGAAAGGAAGGCTTGGCGAGCTGATAGTTCCCTTTGATGATTTCTCAGGCGTGCGGGCGATCGACGTCTCAGGCCTGCCGAAGGGCACGTTGATGAACTTAGGATTCGACGGCGTAGGCACCAAGATGGAGCTTGCAGAGCGAGTGGGGGACCATAGCACAATCGCTTTTGATCTCTTTGCAATGGTGTGCGACGACGCAGTCGTGCGAGGCGCAGAGCCAGTGCTCATAGGATCAATCCTTGACGTCAACTCCCTTGGAAGGAGCGGGAAGCCTTATCTTGAAGAGGTCACGCAACTTGCAATTGGATATGTAGCCGCGGCTAAGGCGGCAAACGTCGCGATCGTGAACGGAGAAGTCGCAGAGCTAGGAAGCAGGGTCCAGGGATACGGTCCTTTCAACTACAACTGGGGAGCCGCGGTCGTTTGGTTTGCGAGGAAAGAGAGGCTCTTCACAGGCAAGGAGATCAAGCCAGGCGATTCCCTAGTCGGGCTACGAGAAGACGGCTTCAGGTCGAACGGCTTGTCGCTTGTCAGGAAGATAATGGCCCAGGCGCACGAGAAGGACACTCTTGAATGGCATAACTTGCCGTATCTCGAAAGCAGCATCGGGAGCTATGTGCTTAGGCCTTCAAGGATCTACAGCGCTGCAGTCGTCGACATGTTCGGCGGATACGAGGGAGAGCCAAAGGCAGAGATTCATGGAGTCGCCCACATCACTGGCGGCGGCTTGCCAGGAAAATTAGGACGGGTATTGAAGCACTCTGGCCTCGGAGCCCTGATCAGCAACCCGCAAGCGCCACCAGAGATCATGCGCTACTGCCAGGAAACAGGCAATGTTACGGACCGAGAGGCTTACAAGACCTGGAATATGGGCCAGGGAATGGTCGTGATAACCCCCGAGCCAGACAAAGTCATGGAAGTCGCTTGGGCTCATGGCATAACCTCCCAGAGGATTGGCCAAGTCATTGAACGCAAGGGTGTCATAAGGATCAGGAACAAAGGCTTCTATTCAAGAGAAAGGAGCGACGTGCTTGAATTCATCTCTGATGAGAATGCTGTCTGAGACTGGAAGGGCGATAAGAAGGATGCGCTACTGCGCAAGGCTCAAGTCAACGCTGCATTGCCAAAGCGAGTCTCGTGCCGTCTAAAAAATCAAAACATTTAAAAATACCCTATTTTTCCAGAGCCTCATGGCAAAGCTTAGGAAGGGCGTAGCGTATAGGAAGATCGAGAGGCCTTATACTCGAAAGTCCAAGTACAGGAAGAAGAACTTCGTCAGGGCGTCTCCTCACAATCTCATCTCTAAGTATGAGACTGGAGACATCAAAAAGAAGTTCGAGATGAGAATCCTAGTCGTCTCAAAGCAGCCAGTCCAGATCAGGCACAACGCGCTTGAGGCTGCCAGGAAGTCAAGTAACAGGGTTCTTGAGTCGAAGACCGGCAAGGTAGGCTATAAGCTAAAGCTTCGAGTCTTCCCGCACCACGTACTAAGGGAGAACCCCTTGGCGAGCGGAGCAGGAGCAGATAGGATGAGTACAGGAATGGCTCACTCATTCGGAAAGCCGATCGGGCTTGCAGCGCAAGTCCACCCTGGAAAAGCCATCTTCGAGATTCTCGTAGACAGCCAGAATATCCCCGTCGCAAAAGAAGCTGCAAAGAGGATAATGGCCAAGGTGCCATGCACCTGCAACATAGTAGTTGAAGCCAACAACTAAGCTCTTCTATATTTTTTCCAAGTTGATAACCATGGGAACAACACCTGTTTTAGCGCTGAGGAAATACTGCGTGATCAGGCTTGGCGATGACAACCGCCACGGTCTTGAGCTCCAGATAATCCGGGCAGAGTCGATAGACGACGCTGCTATGGGAGTCTGGCCGCCTGCCTGCAGGGACTCGCCGCTCTACGTCCTGCCGATCCCATCAAGGATGGATGCGTGGGATGAGGACAGGGTTCATGATCGCAGCGAACTGCTGCTAAGAAACTTGGGCCTGGGAGGCCTTGCAAGGGCGTACTCGCAGGCGCCTGTGATGTATGAGACTGCGTATAAGAGAGCGCCTATAAGAGCCCTTACCTCTTCAGGAAATCCTTAAGGCTCAAGAACTCGACTTCTGCCCTCGTAGCCCTCAAATCCTTGAATGTGAACTCCAAGGTCTCTTCGTCCATGGCTACGCAGCAATCCTTGACAACACCTACTTTGAACTCTCGGTCATACGCGTCCTCCACAAGGCTTCGGACGCAAAGATTCGCAAGAACCCCGCACACCACGATGCTATCGACGCCTGCCAGCTCCTTCTCAAGGCTCGTCTTGTAAAACGCGCTGATCTTGTACTTGGTCATGACGACGTCGCTTTTCTTCCTGTCAAGCGAGCTTATGATCTCAGTCCTTTTAGAGCCTTCTGCAAAAGAGTCCTCAGAACCCTTCTCGACGTGCTTTATGAAGATGATCTTGAAGCCCTTCTTTCTCGCATGTGCTATGAGCTTGTTGGTATTATCAAGAACATCTTTTAGGTCTCCTACATAATATTCAGAATCCTTTGTGATCCACTCGTTCTCGAAATCCACAAGTATAAGCGCTTTCATGATTGCTCAACCAAGGATTATTCCGCAATCCTTTTTATGATCTCCTCTTTAAGCCAGGAAGGGGTCTTCACGAAGTCATGCTTCTCCTCGAACAAGGCGATCTTCTCCTTGCTCGCGATGTCCGTCTTGGAAAGATAGAACAAGACTGGCTTTCGAAACCTCTTGACCATCCCTAAAAGCTGCTCTTGCTTCTCCAACTCGTACGTGTCAGTCGGGTCGAAGACGAACACGACCAGGTCAGCCTGGTACTTGATCGCGAGGTATGCCTGACGCTCGATGTTGTTCATCTTCTCAGGCCGGGCCAACGTGCCAGGTGTGTCTATCACCTGCACCTTCCCCTTTTCAGAATCAAAATAGCCTAGGTTCAGGGTCTTTGTCGTGAACGCGTAGTTCTGTATCTCTGGCTTGCTAGTCGTGATCTTGCCAAGGAGCGTGCTTTTTCCCACGTTAGGGAAGCCTGCGATGCACACAGTAGGCACTTGCTTGATGACCGGAAATGCTTTTAGGATCTTCCTGGCTTCCTCCAAGAACATCAGGTTAGGATTCACCTGCTTAAGGACGCTGGAGAGCCTGCCGAGATACGCGCTCATGAAGCTATGCAAGACCTCCCTTGACCTGGCAGCCGCCACCTTCTTCTTGTGAGTGAGTACTAGCGACTTGGCCTGGTTGTCGGCCCAGTTCACGGCGCCGAGGCACTGCTTCAAACGATCGAAGTCAAGGCTTGACTTCAGAAGCTCGGAGTAGAACTCGCTCAGGTTATCAAGCGCAGGGAACTCGCGGATTATCCTAAACAGGCTTGAATGGACGTTCTGGTTCACGACGTCCATCTTCATGAGCTCCTTCTTCTTGGCCTTTGAGAGCTCATCACCCTTGGACTTCTTGAAATTGATCTTAGAAACCCTCTTGAGAGCGATGTCTAGCATCTTCTGGGCGGATTCAACCTTGTTTATGGACTGGAAGCTCATGAGAATAATGGTGGCTGGTTTCAGATATAAATGTTCTCCTTACTGTGACCTTCGGGATTGTTCTTCCTTGTTCAACAGGTCCAGGAAATCAGACATTTTATTATACAAGCCCTGGACTTCAGAAGACCTCAGCCTCAAGACGACCTCTATTGGATTAGCGTAGTCCTGGAAGTCGTCGCTGCTAGTCTCCCAAGAGACTCCTATAGTCATGTCAAGGCAAGGCTTGCCGCCCTTGAGAATAGAATACTGATGCGTCCTTCCGCCACCCTTGCCGTAGACATGAGGCTGGTACTTGATAGCGTGGTCGCTGAAAGAATATCCTCCATTACCAATAGAGACATAGTCAGACATCATCTGGCTCAGGAAGAAGACGTCATTGTTCGCGAACATTATCTGGGGCTTCACTGATGCCTTGCGCTCGCAAAGCACAGGGAGCAAATCCAAGGATTTGCTTTCAGGTCTGCTTGAGGGCGAGTTGTCAGATGCCATCCATTCAGGGAAGACGGGTGGTTATTTAAACGTTTCCGAAAAAAATCTTTTGGAGGGCAAAACCTTTTTAAATACCCCTCTTTTCCAAGGATCTAGATGCAGCTGAGCGCAGCTTATGGCTGAGATGCTCGGGAGGGATGCAAAAATGGTTACAAAAATAGGAATTTTTGGAACCCCAAAAATCACCAGAGGTGATTTTTGATGGAAATCAAAGTGAACATCGGGGACCCTAAGAGCGGGAAGACCGCAAAGCTGGTTCTAGCCAACGAACAGACAAAGCCATTGCTGAACAAGAGAATAGGCGACACGCTGAAGGGAGATGAGCTCGGATACGAAGGATACGAGTTCCAGATCATGGGAGGAAGCGATTACTGCGGATTTCCCATGAGAAAAGACGTTGACGGCGTGATGAGGAAGAAGATTCTCATAGTGGGCGGATTAGGCCTCAGGAAGAATACCAAAGGCCGAAAGGTCAGGAAGAACGTCGCGGGCAACACAGTCTACGAGAACACGGCGCAGGTCAACTTGAAAGTGCTCAAAGCCGGCCAGAAGCCACTCTTCGAAGAAGCGAAGCCTGAAGAGAAGAAGGAATAAGCTCTTCTGGAATAATAAAATATTTTGAATTCTTATTTTCTATTCTACTGCGCCCCGTAGTATTGGCTTGCCAGGTCTTCTAGGAACGCGATGTTCTCTTGTGTGTGCTGGAATCCTGGACTAAGCTCGTCTGCTTTCTGGAAAGCGCTTAGTGCTTCCTCGACTTCCTCGATGCTGCCTTTGCCGTCCTGCTTTATCAAGAGGACGATGTTGACTGCGAGGTCGTATTGGTAGCTTGGGTTCTCTGGCGAGATTGTCGTCAGCTCTTTTAGCGCGTCGCTTGCCTTGTCGTAGAATCCTAGCTTGTTGTAGCTCACTGCCAGGTTGTTTAGGGCTTCTTCGTAGCTCTCGTCCAGCGCGACTGCGCGCTCGAAGTTCGTGATCGCCCCGGCGTAGTCTCCTTTCTGGAAGAGGATGTTTCCGGTCACGAAGTATACTCTTGGGCTCTCAGGGCTTATCGATGTCTGTGATATTATCACGACTGCCCCTAAGACTAGCGTTGGTACTAGCAACAAGTTCAGAAGATAGATTAGTTTTTTCATTATGCTCAAATCACCGTTTGCAATAGCTTAATATCAACAATCTGTATACAGGTATTTAAATGTTTCGATTGGGAATTTGAGCTTGTTGGGAGAAGTCCATCATCCGCGTGCCGATCGGATAACATTAAGATAAAGCACGCGCCCGCGCCATTGACACGAAAAGCTTTAAATAACCAGCATGAGTATTACATCATCATGATTGACATCAGGATCCTAAG
Organism: Candidatus Woesearchaeota archaeon; assembly: GCA_016930415.1. Taxonomy (GTDB): domain Archaea; phylum Nanobdellota; class Nanobdellia; order Woesearchaeales; family SM23-78; genus SM23-78. The sequence continues at coordinate 11,827 of JAFGGS010000014.1, forward strand.
AGAAGACCCGAAGCTCGTGCGGGACAACATCAAGAAGAAGCATCAAGAGCACAAGCTGCCGCTCGTAGACGAAGTGCTCAAGCTGGATGAGCTCTGGAGAAGCCTTCGAGGCCAGGCTGACAGCTTGCGAGCAGACAGGAACAGGGTTTCCCAAGCCATAAATGAGGCTAAGAAAACCAAGAAAGACGCGACAAAGCTATTAGAGGAAGCAAAGGCCATCCCTAAGAAGATTGCAGAGCTAGAAGAACAAGGCAAGGACCTGCAGGCAAAGATAAGAGATCTCATGCTCCAGATCCCTAACATAATCCACAAGTCCGTGCCGATAGGCAAGGACTCAAGCGAGAACCCAGAGATAAAGAGGATAGGCGAGCCTAAGAAGAAGACCTTCCCTGTGAAGGGCCACGTTGAGCTAGGAGAAGAACTTGGAATACTCGACTTCGACACCTCGGCCAGCATAAGCGGGAACGGATTCTACGTGATGAGAGGAAAACTGGCAGAGCTTAACATGGCGCTCATAAACTTTGCGCGCGACTACATGGCAAGTCAAGGATTCGAATACACCGAGCCACCCTTGATGATAAGAAAAGAAGTCCTGACAGGAGTCTACTCCAACGCAGAGATAGACGCCATGGCCTACAAGATCCAGGACGAGGACCTATACCTTATAGCGACGAGTGAACACCCGCTCATAGGACAGTTCATAAACAAGGTGGTGCCGTCTACAAAGCTTCCGGTCAAGCAGACCGCCTACTCGATGTGCTTCCGAAGAGAGATAGGAAGCCATGGGATTGACGAGAAGGGAATCTTTCGGACTCACCAGTTCAACAAGCAGGAGATGATAATCATATGCGAGCCAGAAGAATCCTACAAGTGGTACGACAAGATGCTCGAATACACTCTCCACGTATTCAAAGCCTTAGAGATTCCTATAAGAGTCGTTGAGTGCTGCTCAGGAGACTTAGCAGACCTCAAGGCCAAGAGCTGCGACGTAGAAGCCTGGAGCCCTAAGCAGGAGAAGTACTTCGAAGTGGCTTCGCTCACCAACATGGAAGAAGCCCAGGCAAGAAGGCTCAATATAAGGATAGACGGCAAAGGAAAGCAATACTTCGCCCACACGCTCAACAACACAGTAATCGCTACTTCAAGAGCACTGGTCGCTATCATGGAGAACTACCAAGAGAAAGACAGTACGATAAAGATACCTAAGGCCCTCCAGAGATACACTGGCTTCAAGGAGATAAAGCCTTCTGATTGATTCTAGCTGCCAAACACGTCAGCAATCCATCCGCCGATGTAGTTCGAGAGAAGGATGACCACTATCGTTATGAACAAGTGCTCTCCTATCACTCTCCAGGCAGATTCCTTCTGGGCCTTTGCAATCAAGAAGCTAAGAGTGGTAATCACGACAAGCCCCCAAGCCACTCCGACGTAGATGCCGAGCGGCAGCTGGAACAATAGGACTGGGATGAGATAAGTGCACGTGTAGATGATTTTTGTGAGAAACGTCGCAATAGTCGCCTCCCACACGCTCCTAGAGCTCTCCTTCCTGCTCTCAGCGCTGATATGGATTCCGAGGGCATCAGAGAACGAGTCAGCCAAGGCAAGCGTCAAGACCCCTCCTATCACGATCGACGCTGAGTGAGACGCAGAGCTCAGGCCCACCATGAGACCAAGGGTCGTTATGGTGCCTGATGTCAGGCCAAAGGATATGCCTGTCTTGAAAGCGTCGTTAAGCCTCATACAACAGCCCATTCCCGCAAGGCTTTTTAAATCTTTTTCCACAGGTCTTGTTATCATCCATAATCTTTTTATATGAAACCTGACGTCCGGCTTAAATGGTGACTGTTAGCACGCCTCAGACGGTTTATGCGATTAGGGCTGGTCAGGATCCTCTCGAGTTCTGCATGAACCTGAGCCGCGAGTTCTATGCTGGAAAGACCCGTCGCTCAGGAAGGCCTTACTTCGAACATCATCTGGAGCCTCTTGCAAGATTCGCCGAGGAAGTCTTCATCCCGAGAGGATTCAGAGATCCTGTTCTCTCCAAATGCCTTGAATCCAGATGCTCCCAGGATCTAGTGCTTGTTGCGAAGGCAGCTGCTTACCTGCATGACTACTTAGAGGATAACCCTGCGCTCCTGGTGAGGGATCCTGAATCAGGGGAGACTGCTCCTTGGATCGGCAACTCACTCTTCGCCCTATTGCATAATGCAGAGCAGGCGGGAAAGGACATTGCGACTGTAGTGGGGATGCTTACCTATGATTGCGGGACTTATCGGGAGTACATGGAGAAGCTATATTCTTTCCAGAAGGATGCTGGCAATCCCCATGATTATCACTTACGTGTACTGGTCGCGGTCCTGAAGACTAAGGATAGGCAGCTTAACGTAGACCCTGAAGAGATAGAGAACGAGACCATCCGGACAAGAGAAGAGATCAGGGAACAGATTAACAGGCTTGCCCTTCAATACCTCTCCCTTGACGATGATCCGAAGATGATGATATCTTTCCTGAAGAGAACCCGCACGCTCGGGCCTTTCATCATCAGGAAGAACCTGAAGAAGGACGTTCACCTCTTCACAAGCGCCTTGGCAGAGCAATACGCTCCAGGCCTCTTTGACAGGGCTACTGACAGCCTGTCGCTTTATCTTCCGATGGCAGAGAAGCTGTTGTTGCAAGACGTGGGAGTCAACAACAGGATATTCCGCTGGGATGTCTTGCGTGATACGATAATGCAGTCTTACCGCGAAGCTTTGCAGATTACTGGGCGAACCGGAGCAAAAGGCATCGGGAACAATAAACGAAGTCCTAGCACTCCTCTTCTTGACGAGATTGCTAAGGAGACTGCGAGCCTGGCTGAGAAGACTCAGGACTTATTGGTAGCTATCTAGATATCTTAGCTCTGGGCCTCGTGCCGAAAACTCTCACAAGACATTCCGAAAGATTTCCTCCTTGCGACTGGACAACCCTGCGCAAAGGATATAACCAATCAAGCATGATTCTCTCTCATGATCTTCGGATTCATAAAAATACACAACACGATACTTGACCATTCAGAATACATGAAGAGCGTCCTACTACTGAAAAGATACGCTGAGAAGAAGATTATAGAGCTCCTGACAGAGGAAGGATTCGAGCCCAAAAGCATAGAAAACCCTACTTACCATGAGGCTATGCTAAATCTCTACAACAAGGAGAAAGACCTCGAGATAAGGATAGAGATAAGGAAGAAAACCCCTGAAGCATTTGTCTAGCGCCAACTAACGGAAACATCATCAGTCCGCTCACTCGGTCTAATCTCGCTCTTCTCGACAAGAGTCCTGGCGCCTGCCTTATACATCTCAAGGCCTGTAATCGCGATCATCGCCGCGTTGTCAACGTAAAACTGGTTCTCAAGAAAAAAGACCTCGGCACCTCTCTCCTCGCACATCACCTTGCACATCTCCTGCAAGCGCTTGTTACATGCAACTCCTCCGCCAAGCACAAGCTCGTTCTTTCCAGTATGAGCCATGGCCCTCTCAGCGACCTCGACTAGCATGGCGAACACAGTCTCCTGGACACTGAAACACAAGTCCTCCTTAGAATACTCGCCTGACTTGATCTTGGTCTTGAGATTCGTGCTAAGACCGCCAAGCGAGACATCCATTCCCTTCACGCTATAAGGAAGCTTGATAAGCCTCTTACCCTCCTTTGCCAAGGACTCGATCTTTGGCCCGCCAGGAAAACCTAGGCCCAAAGCCCTTGCAAAGCCATCGATGAAATTACCCACCCCGATGTCCAAGGTCTCGCCAAAGACCCGATACTTCCCAGCCTCGTAAGCAATCACTTGGGTGTTAGCCCCGCTAGCGTACAAGAGCACAGGATCCCTAGAATGCGTCAAGAAACGGCAGACCTCCAGGTGAGCGATGCAATGATTAACGCCCACAAGAGGCTTCTTAAGGGCTAATGACAGGCTCCTGGCAACGCCCGCCCCGACCCTTAGGCAATGGCCAATCCCAGGTCCCTGACTGAAAGCCACAAGATCTGCCTGGCTAGCCTTAACCCCTGCATTCTTAAGAGCCTCAGACAAAGCCTCCTGGCAGACGTCGACGTGGTGATCAGCCACCTTAGAAGGAATCATACCGCCCTCACCCTCCTCAGTCTTGAAAGCCTTGATAACGTTAGACAAGACCTTCTTGCCGTCACCATCAACGACAGCCACCCCGAAGGTGTGCGCAGTGCTTTCAATGCCAATCGCGAGAGTCAATAGATCATGCACCCCCAAAAATGCCTAAAAAAAAGACATCAAAAGAATTTTCTGCCCTCCAAATCCAGCCATCATTCCTTAAGGACTGCTTTCGTGGAGTTGACGAACACGCCCGGAGCAATCTCCTCCATGTAGCTTACGTACTCAACTCCCTTGAACTCTTTAGGCGGATAGAGCGAGATTATCTGGACCTTGTCATTGTTCATGTAAAAATCGACGCCGTTCTCGACGTAGTGAGACACCTTGAAGTTCGAGAGGAAGTCCTGGTAGTCAGGCGAGCCCAGAAGGCCAAACACGACTTCCTTACGCGTATCAAATGAGGTGTTGCCATGAAGGTACTTGTTGAAAGGCTTCCTGATATTGATCTGGGTCACAGTCTCGTTCTCGACGTGGTACGTGATTGCAGTGACCTTCCCGCCGATGCCTATCTTCCTGCTATACTCCATGTTCCTATAACTCTTGTTCTCGCCAATCATGGTGACGTCAGGCACTCCAAGCCTGCCAAGCACAGACTCGTAGCTATCCCCAAGCATCACTCCAAGGACGCTGATCTTCGAGCTGTCAAATTCTTCCCCTGCAAGGGTCAAGACGTCATCAAGCGCCACCTCGTACATGGAATCGTTCCTCTTCTCGACTTCCACGAAGAACTCTGTGAAGTCGCCTGGAAGCGTGGCGTTAGTATCAGTCAAGCCCTCGATCTCCTCGTTAAGGCTCTCGTTGAAAAGAGTGGAGTTATCCAGGGCAGGTCCTGCCTGCCTGTTGCAGCCAGGCACAAGGAAAGCGGCCATAAGCAACAAAACCAACAACGCGATCTTCTTCATGATTATCACCTTCTATCAAGACCCAAAAAACATCTCTTTTTAAAAAGCTTTTTATAAATTTCAGGAAACTTGAAGCCAAGCAATCTCTTTATCGAGCGAAAAAAAGATTTCGAAAGATTTTTATAGCTAGAACGCGTATTTAAACCCCATGGCCAAAAAGGAAGATTCTGAAGAAAAAGACTTCTTCTTGTCCGAAGAGGAAGAGGACGAACTAGAGGAAGAGCTCTACGACGACTGGTTCTAAAAGAGACTCAGAAAAAAAAAAGAGGGGGGTCGAATTTGGATCTCAAGTAATAACTGGTCGGAGATAATCTATCTTTTCTTGATCTTGCAACCTTGAGGAAGAACCCTGAGAATCTCGTCCAGGCCACCGCCAATAGCCTTCTGGACCGCCTTAGCAACGTCACTAGTCTTAGAGTCGCCCTGACCAATCTCAAGGTAGTTATCGCAATGCTTCTTAACAGCAGAGACTGGGCCGCCCATCACCCTGCCATCAGCCATGCCGACCGCGTACTCCATCCCAGGATGGAAGTATTTGGTCTCGCCCCTTATGACAAAAGCCCCTTTTGGGAGGGACTCTCCAGGATTAGGGGTTTTGGTGGCCTGCTCAGGCTTCACGTAGAAGACAGCTATGGCGGCCATGTTGTTCTTCCAGCCCCTTGAGAACGCGGCAGTGAACTTAGCAGCTTCCTCAAGCGTTGACTTGGGAATGATGCCCTTGCCCTCTCGCTTGACCACCACGAAGGGACTGCCGGCCATATCAGTGTGAAAAACCAGGTCGTCAGGATCCGCGTGCTTCTTCATCACGATCTCGTTAGTGGCCGCGTCCCTGCCGCCGATTATCAGGAAGCCGTCGCTTGAGATGAACCACCTGAACTTCTCGAACCACTCAAGCCTCCTCTTAGGAGCAGGCTTTTGCCTGAGAGCCTTCTCCTCTTCCCTCTCCAGGAAATCCTTTAGCTTCCCGCTGTGCTCAAGGATGACCTTCCTCACGCCCTCGATCTTCTTCTTATCCTTCTTAGAGAGCTCGAAGTAGCTGCTCGCGTTCTCATCCACGCTCTTCCTGACGTCAAGGCTGATCCTCATAAACCTAAGGCTAGGGCGCGGCTCATTAAAAATGTTTTGAAAAGAACTGTTTGCCAGGAAATCAAGGCGAAACTATCACTGGCAGCTCTTAAGCTCCTGAATCTCAAGTGCTGGTTTCTCACAGCTCTTAAGCTCGCCCTCATGGCTGATGGCAGGCACGAGCCCTACATACGTCTGGGAAGTCATTATGAAAGGGAGATCCTTGTTGAGCTCATCACCCCTCCTGAGAGCAGAATTCTTAAGCACGACCTCGTTGTTGGCGTTCGCGTCAGCGATCTGCACAGTCACCCCATCTATGTCCTTGCCCTGATTCTTCACGCTTATCTTGATCATGTTCTGGGAATAGCAGATCACAGGGTTTAACACCATGCTCACCCCCTTGCAGTCAGGCCCTGAGAGAGCCGCTTCTCCAAGGCTTGCGCTCCAGTTCATGATCATGGCGCCCATGGCGACTGCAAAGGCTATCAAGAGGACTGTCGCTATCAACGGAGACATAGCCCTACGTGAACCTATGAATGAAGAAAAACCACCTCTCTTGAACATAGTAAGAGAACCTATTGTGACCTTGTTTTATATATTTTTCTACTTTTAAACTTTCAGGCCAGCAAGCCCTGGAGCAGGTTGAACAGATAACCTGTCAGGACGATTCCTGCGGCTACTGTCCCGAAGAATATGAGGATTAGCTTGAGCTTCATCGCTCTCCTGAGGATGACTGCCTCAGGCAGGCTCAAGGCAGAGGTCGCCATCATGAACGCGAGTGCAGTGCCTAAGGGCACGCCTTTCTGGAACAAGACTAGTGCAATCGGCAGGACAGCGGCGCAATTGGCGTAGATCGGGACGCCCACCACAACTGCCAGCGGGACTGCAAAAACCCCTCCTGCCTCTATGATCATCCTGATGCTGTCTTCAGGGACAAAGTTATGGATCAAGGCTCCAACTGCCACTCCTGCAAGTATCCAGAGCCACAGCTTCTTGAGAACTTCTAAGGCTTCACCAAGCCCGAACCTGACCCTCTCCTTCCATTCCTTGTATTGCTTGCCTTTAGTCTTCCTTGATGATATCAGGTCGCGAACCAGCTCCTTCTCAAGACCAAGCCTGCCAAGCAGTAGACCAGCCGCTGTGCCCAGGATTATGCCGCTCGCAACGTAAGCGAGCGTTATCTTCCAGCCGAAGAAGCCAAGCATCAGGACGACGAGATATTCGTTAACAAGAGGGGATGTTATCAGGAAGGAGAGTCCGATTCCCAATGGTATGCCTGACTCCATGAAGCCCAGGAAGATTGGTATCGAGGAGCAAGAGCAAAAAGGTGTCAGCGCTCCGAAGATCGAAGCCGCGAGGTGACCCGACCCGTATCTTCTCTTGTTCATCCAAGCCTTGACTTTCTCCTGAGGCAGGTAAGTCCTAAAGAACCCGAGGACTGAGATCATGACGAGCAGCAAGAGGATTATCTTGACTGAGTCGTACAGGAAGAAATTAAGCGACATAGCCCACTTGGCCTCAGGGCTAAGCCCAAAGATTCCGTAGAGCGCGTAGTCGACTAGTTCTTGCAGCATGATTCGTCCTCGTCATCCTCGCAGCAACAGCACTTTTTCTTCTTGGCACTCTTTGCGAGCATATCGTCGAACTTATCGAGCAGTCCTTTCTTCTTCTCCTTGTTCATCATGAACGCAGAAGGCATCCTGCTAGTATTAAAATATATCTTTTTAGAGTTAAACGAGATGTTTCTGAAAAAGGGAAGATCAGGCTTTCCAGGCCTTGAGCGCGTCTTCCTCTACGAAGTGAAGTTTGCCAGGCACGATCAAAGAGTGGAGCGGGCCGCCGAAGTCGGCCTTGAGAAGATCAGAGGCCTTGCCTGCGATGATTCCGGGGCTTAGGCTTCCAAGCCTTGCGACTCCGACGCAAGAAGTGTCCTTTGTGAAGACGCCTTCTTTTCGCTTTGCTTCGATTTTCAAAAGGTATTCGAGCGCCTCCTTGATTGACATGTACTTAGAATCGTCAGCGTGAATATCCAATAACAGGAGTGTGTGCATTCCGCTTTCCTGGTTCTCCTTCAAGACGTTGTAGGGGGTCTCCACGTTCTCGCTATGAAACGGGATGCTCGTCGTCTTGCCGAACTTGTAGAGCTCCAAGCCCACGATCCCTATGGCGTTGAGGATTGACGCGTTGTTGATCACAACCACCTTAGTCCCTGCCTCTTTTGCGCGCAGGAATATGTCGGTATGCGTGGTTGCGCCGAACACGTCACCGATTACGAGGAACGCGACAGCGCCCTGCTTCGCCGGCTCTATGATTTCCTGGGCGCGCTTCTCAACTAAATCCCTATCCGCCAGGATTATCTCCTTGCCGTAGAGCTTCTCCAGGTCTTCAATCGGCACGCCCAGCTTAGAGGTGTAGCTCTCCAGGAAGACCTTGTCGCACTTCTTGACAGCCTCGAGGCCCTTGAGCGATATGTCCTTCTCATCCCAGAGGCCTATGCCGATCATGTAAAGGGTCATTTTGATATCATTAACAGGCGCCGTATTAAAAATGTTTTCGCAAAAAGCGGTAGAAATCAATCAGAATCTCTGCAGTATCAGCAGGTCCTCTGTCGTCAGGGGCTTGCCGTCCTTCATCTTCTGCTCGACGATCTTCTTCTTCTCTTCCAGGGTGCGCTTCTCGCTCTCCTTGACGTTCTCCTCGTAGGCTACCTTGTTCTCGTCAAGCCTGGCCTTGATGCCTCGCAGGACGTCCAGCTTGCTCTTCAGCTCGTCGTTCGCGGCGTTGAACTCCTTCTTGAACTCCTCAGCCTTCTCCTTGAACCCGTCCTCGCTTTTCCTGATCTCGTCGATGCTCTTGTACTTCTCGATGAGGTTCTCGTGGTGGGCTTGGCTCTTTGCCGCCTCTTCCTGGATCTCCTTGTGGATGGCGTTCGCCTTCTTCTTTAGCTCGTCAATCTCCTTGGACTTGACACGCACTTCCTTGGACTTGTCGACGAGGCCCTTTCCTTCCGCGTACTTCTTCTTCATCTCCTTGAGGACCTTGGTGGCCTTCTGCTCCTTGTCAAAGCTCATAGGCTCTGTCTGGAGCTTGTACTCCATCGCCTCGATCTTCTTGTGAAGAAGCGAAGGATCCTCTTTTAGCCCTAGCTTGGACTTGAGCGTGTCGAGCTCGTCCTTCATCTTCTTGATGACTGCGACCTCTGCGTTGATCTGGGAGTTGAGCTCGTCTCGGAGCTTCTTCTTCTCCTTGACCTCGTTGGTCAGCTGGTTCCTTTGGACCTTTGACTGGGAGAGCTCTCCTATCTTAGAGCGTATCTCGCCGCTCACAGAGTCTTTCTTAGAAAACAGTTCTTCCTTCTTGCGATTGATCTGGTTGAGCTTCTTCTTGAGCTCCATGACCTCTTTCTCGGTAGATTTCAAATCATCAAGCAACTGCTTAACTTCACTCTCTTCTAGCATTGTCGACCTTCCAAAACACTGCATAAAAAATCAGCGTTAAAAATTATTTTCCAAAAAAATGTTTAATTAAAAAGAGTTTGAGCTGGTCAAAGCTTTAGCTTAACCGAACAAGGCGCCAAGACCTGCCGCTGCCTCTTCTGCTGAAGGCTTGTTCTCTTCTTCTTTCTTCTCTTTCTTGCCTTCTGCGTGAGGGGCTCCGCCTGCTGCTGGAGCTGCTGCGACTGGAGCAGCGATTGCTGCCGTCTTTATAGCCTCGTCGATGTTCACACCTTCCAGGGCTGCGACCAAAGCCTTCACGCGCGCATCGTCAACATTGACGCCTGCTGCCTGAAGCACTTTCTTCACTGCCTCTTCAGTCACTTTCTGACCTGCTTTGTGCAAAAGCATCGCGGCGTATATGTACTCCATTGTTTTCCCTCCGAAATTTTTATTTTAATCAAATGAACATGAAAAACTAAAACTTTTAGGCATTAGTCTTGCTTTCTACGCTTGCAGCCTCAGCCTCTGCCTGGGCCAGGAGCTCGCCTACGTTGTCGCTAGTCAAGACCTTAGCCTCCTTGGCAACAGCGCGAGCCTCGCGATGAGCCTTGGCTATTAGCGCATCGGCAGTATCCTTCGAAGGCACAGCAGCGAAAATCGCCAGGTTGAAAGCCTCAGACGCTGCAAGCCTGACATTAGCCTCGAAAGCCTTCTCATCTATGTCAAGGATCTTAGCAGGGAGGATCTCGCCGTTCTCATAGACTGCAGTCAAAGCCAAGCCGATCTCCATCGGCTCGATGCCAAGCCTCGTAAGAAGGCCGGCCAGCTTGTCATTGACAACCTCGCCCTCCTTTGCGACCAAGCGATCCTCTTTGATGATCACCTTGCCGCCTTCTATCCCAGCCTTGATCTTGAAGCTTCCAAGTTCGCCGATGACAGGACCAGGCGCAAAGCCCGTAGGGCCTGCTGTTACCATTATGTCCTTTGGAGTGGTCTGTCCGCCCTTGATAGGCGCATTGCTCCTCCTCTTCTTCAAGAGAGAGAACAATGCGAAAGGATTATTGTCAGTAAGCAGGATTGCAGGCATGCCCTTCAAATATTTCTCAAGCTCGCGGATGCCCTTCTTCTCGCTCCTCTCAAGAGCGATCTTTATGAGCTTCTTCTTTGTCATGAAGAGGACTATCTTGCCCCTGAGCTGGGCTCTCATATCAGTGAGCTGCCTTGCAGGAAGATTCTGGAGGTTTACAACTCCGATTATAGGGTACTTGTCCATGAGCTCGACCAAGTCATTCACTAGCTTGGCCTTCTCAGGCGCTACGGTCTCCCTTCCCTTCTTCGTAGTCTCGCTCATCCAAATCAATCCTTGTCTTATCTACTTCTCAAGCTTGACAGGTTTTCCCATCGTAAGCTTCAAATACACTCCCTGGATGTTGTTCTTCTCACCAGGCAAGTGATGTATCAGCTGATCATAAATGTACAATATGTTATCAGTTACCTGCTCAGGATCCATGTCCTCAACCCCAAGCCTGAGCTGGATGAGAGGAATCTTCCTAGCAGTGATCTTGACAGTCTTCTGAAGCCTGTCATAGAGCGCCTTCATGTTAGCGCCCTTTGGAGGGACGACGCAGCCAGCCTTAGGGTTTGGCATCTTGCCGCGGACTCCCAAGTACCTTCCGAAAGCCGCCGCCACCTTAGTCATTATGGTGGCCTGGGAGATGAAGAAATCATAATCCTGGGCGAGCTTCTTGGCCTTCTGCTTGGCATACTTGCCGAACTCATCAACCATCACTGTATGGTCGCAGACGCTCTTAGCCTCGTCTAGCAGCTCAGGCCCCACGAACGCGCAGATCTTCCTCTTCTTGCCAGTATCATGGTGGAGCGTGACGAAGAAATCGACTTGGTGCTCTGCCTTCTTGAAATCCAGGTCCTTGAGCGCGACTATGAAGTCCACGGACTGGGAGAACTTCCTCTTAGGAGACTCCTTCTTGGCCTTCTCAAGCGCCGATAACACTTCTTTTCGATCCATGGGAAAAACACTTGGATAAGTTTAATCGTTGATTGATCAAAGCTGCCTTAGCGCCCTTCTACGCGAGGTAGTGAAGACGAAGACTATTTTTCTCGTCGGGCAAAACAACTTATGACTCCTTGGATGAAGAGGTGGTTTATAAAGGTTTTCATTTTTTAAATGAAGATTTCAAGACGCAAGTCTTGCAGGTTATGCCTCCATCCCTTTCCTGGTGGCGTATTGCAGGATTATCTGATGGTTCATCATCTCCTCGAGGCACAGTTGTCCGGACTCAGTGAAGATGACCTCGTGAAAGACCTTATCAAGCCAGACTTGAGAAGCCCGCCTGCTAATGCGTAGCTTCTCAAAGAACGAGAGTTGCATGAGTATGTCTATCTTAGGATTGTTCGAGTCCATGCCATGATATATGATTGAGATCGGAATTGGGGAAATTATCCTTTCAGACAGGCTCAGCGTCAGGGAACCGATGCCCCAGTCAGAGTCGCTCTTGACATATGCTCCCTCGCACGTCTTCTCGTGGCCTAGGACTTCCAGATCGTCCTTTGGCCCATCCTTTGAAAAGACGACGTAGAGGTTCCTGTTGTTCCTGTGATATGATAACATCAGGGCAAGAACTATGGTTGCATATATAAATGTTGAGGGGGTTTTCCCAAGCTACCTCCCAGTGCTCCCATAACCGCCGCTGCCGCGTTCAGTGGCAGATACTTCAGAAACCTCTTCTATCTGCGCGTAGTGGTAGGACTTGATGCACATCTGGGCTATCCGGTCATTCCTCTCAATCAGGAAATCCTCCTTTCCGTGGTTCACGAGGATGACACCCACTTCTCCCCTGTAATCAGAATCTACCAAACCAGGAGAATTGACGACTCCGATGGCCTTCTTGGCCGCGAGGCCGCTCCTAGAAGATATCTGGGCGACGAGTCCCCTCTCGAACTCCATTGCAAAGCCTATAGGTATGACTCTGTGCTCACCAGGCTTAAGCACGACAGGATCCTTAACTGCCGCGTGCAGGTCAAAAGCAGCGCTGCCCTCAGTATGATACTTAGGAAGCGAGATGTCCTCGTTCCCAGGAAGCCTCTTGAACTTGACAGTCACCAAAACAAATCCACCCTTAGAAAAATCAGGCTGCAGGATGCTTTAAATGTTTTTTCCCTGCAAGACAGTCCTCAAGACAGTCCTCTCTAGCAAATTATTTAAACCATTGCTATCAGAAGAGAAGTGTTGCTAGAAGAGCGGCTTTTGAGCACGCTCCAAAAACCAGGGGTGGTATGAAAATGAAGAAAGTCTTATGGCCAGGATTAGTCGCAGGAGTCGCGATGCTGATCACTGGGATGATAGTCACTATGGCAGTCAGCGCGATATTTCCAGGACTCGCCGTGCAATACGAGAACACGAGCCTCTTCCGGGCGTGGGAAGACCCGCTCATGAGCCTATTCTTTGCAGCGCCGATACTCCTAGGCTTGATACTCTCCCACATCTGGAGCCACGCAAAGAACTTGTTCAAGCACAAGAAGCCCTGCAAGAGAGGCGCACACTTCGGCTTCTGCTACTGGGTCGTCACGATCCCGGGGATGATAATCACCTACAGCAGCTTCCCGATCAGTCTTGGGCTTGTAGCGTCGTGGAGCGCTAGCATCCTAATCCAAGGAGTCGTCGCAGGCATAATCCTCTCGAAGATGAATAAGTAAGGGTCTTCCTGGTTGCCTGCGCTTCAGAGAATAAATTATTTTTATGTTCCAGTTCTCTTCTCGCAATCAGTTCCTCCTCTCAGCCACGACGAAGAACCCGTCCCTAATCCTGATGCCTTTCTCGCGCGTGACGACCCTCGTCTTAAAGCCCCAAGACTCGAATAGCTCAGTCAAGTGTTCAGGGTGATAATCCCTGGTAGGCCAAGGATCCTCTTTTAGCATCTCATTCAGGTCTGCATCCAAGTCCTTCTTAGACCTGCTCTTCAAGGTAGAGACTATGACAAACCTCTTGGAGACGCGGCAGATTTCTTTCAGGAACTGCTCGTAATCTGCAAGGCACTGCAAAGCCCCGATAGAGATGACCAGGTCAAAACCTTTATCCTTGAACGACAAGGAATAGCCGTTCTCGACAGCGAACTTGAGCTTAGGGAACTTCTCCCTTGCATGCGCGACCAGCTTCTCAGAATAATCCACTCCAAGAACATCGTAGCCATCCTTCGAGAGCTCATGACAATACCTGCCAGCCCCGCAGCCGACGTCCAGAACGCTCTTCATCTTGCCGTCATCCACCTCCTTGATGAGGCTAAGGGTCACCCTGAGCAGCTGCTCATACCCCTTCAGAGACCAGCAACCCTTCATGAACTCAGGCACATCGCGCTCTGCCCGTTCATCATACACCTTCCTCCACTCGTCATCCATGCTCATGCTTAGCATTGGAGAATACCAACTGCTGTTTTTAAAAATTCCGCCAGAAACAGCGTAAACAGAAGGAAAACGACGCGGCCCGGCCGATCAATCCAGATAAGCGTTTGCTATGTACTGCTCAGCCATCCTGTGAGTATTGAAGAAGCTTCCATTCAAGGCGATGCAGTGCTTCATGATGTCAACCCACTTCTCCTGGTTGCCATAAAAAGCCGGGACGATGACCTTCTCTAGCTTGACATACAAATCATTAGCTTCATCTCCAGGATCGTAATCCTCCTTGAAACCAGGATCCGACGGATGGGGGCCTAGGCTCCATCCCGTGAGGTTCTCGATGTGACCCTCAAGCCACCAACCATCCAATGTCGATAGCTGAGGCACGCCGTTCAACGCGGCCTTCATGCCGCTAGTCCCTGACGCCTCGTAAGGTCTCTGAGGAGTGTTGAGCCAGACGTCGCAGCCAGCAACCAATATGTTCGCAAGCCTCATGTCATAATGATCAAGGAAGACTATCTTCACCTTGCAGTTCTGGCTGTTGATGCTCTTCGCAATCTGATACACCTTCTTGATGATACCCTTGCCAGTCGTGTCCTGGCTGTGAGCCTTGCCAGCAAAGACAATCTGGATGTCACCAACCTTCTCAGCCACCTTCTTAATCCTCTCAAGATCAAAGAGGATCAGGTCAGGTCTCTTGTAAGCAGTGAACCTTCTAGCATACCCTATCGTGAACCTCGAGATCTGGAAGCCAAGGTTAGTGCGCTGGTTTATCTCATCCATCAATATCTTCTTAGCCTCGAGGTGTGCGCTCCAAAGATCCTCCTTCGGGATGGTCATGGCATACCTGAGACTGAAAGGATCCGCGCTCCAGCCAGGGATGTACTTGTCAAAGATTCTCTTGAAAGGAGGAGACGCCCATGTACCTGAGTGGATGCCGTTAGTGATCGCGTTAATGGTGTAGCCAGGGAACATCTCCTTGGTCACCTCGCCGTGCATCTTAGCGACTCCGTTCACGTACTTGCTGTGATTGAGGGCGAACAACGTCATGTTGACGAGCTCCTCATGGATGGCTCCCTGAAGCAAGGCTTCAGGCACCTGGTTGTTGGTTATCTTCCTGAAAAGCTGGACGTCGAACCTATCATGACCCGCGGCTACAGGCGTGTGAGTGGTGAAGACGCACTTGTCCTTGACAATGCCCACGACCTCGTTCCAAGACTCTGAGCCGACCTTGGTATCTTTCAACAGTAAGCTAGTCTTCTTCACGAGCTCGACGATGAGCAAGGAAGCGTGGCCCTCGTTCATGTGGTACTTGTTGATGAAGTAGCCTAGCTCCTCAAGCATCCTGACGCCGCCGATGCCAAGGACCATCTCCTGCGCCAAGCGATAAGCGCGGTCCCCGCCGTAGAGAAAAGACGTCAATGTACGGTCATAATCAGAGTTGCCGTCCACATTCGTATCAAGGAAGAATATAGGGATGTCCTGGCCTCCAAGCCCGCCCTTGACGACAAGCTTCCAAGCCCGAATCTTCACAGTCCTGCCCTCTATATCCAAAGAGACAATGTTAGGAAGCAAGGTCATGAAATCAGACGGCGTCCATCTCACTGGCTGCTCGACCTGGTTGCCTTCAGAATCAACCTTCTGATAGAAATAACCCTTCTCGCTAAGCAAAGTCACGCCGACGATAGGGATCCGAAGGTCAGCGTAAGACTTCAAGAGATCCCCTGCAAGGATGCCTAGGCCGCCAGAATAAGTCGGGATGTGATGAGAGATGCCAACCTCCATCGTGAAATAAGCGATGTGCTCCCTCTTATCCCCAAGCTTAGGCTCTGAAACCTTACCCATAAACACTCCTAAACATTCAGAGTTTAAAAATATATCAGTTGAAGGCAGAAGAGATGAAGAAAAATACGCTATAGTTCACAACAGAACTGCAATGCATTTCTGAGCGAGCTGCGTCGTCACTTAGTGCCGCGGCTCAGACAGTAAAAACCCTAAAAACAGGGTTTCTTAGTCCTATGCCTTAAGCGTTCCACTTCGTGTAACGCCACGGCTCGGATTTGAACCGAGAATTCCGTAAGGAACCGGTTTGCTTGAATTATTGTTCAAGACCGGCGCACTACCGAGTTATGCGACCGTGGCACTATCTTCTCTAGAATCGAGAGTCTTTTTTTAAATGTTTATCTTTTTTGAAAGCCAGCAAGCGGCGCTTTATCAAATGAAGCTTCTTTTGGAGCGCCGGATGAACAAATAAGAATTATCTTCCAGGTCTTACACGGTGTACCTGAACATGTTGAGGTAGGCCTTAATCTCTTCCGCGAGCTCCTTGGTCTCCTTGACCAGTTGGCCCTCATAGTTCCTCGTGTAGCTCTTGTAGATGAACTTGTCGATTATGGTCCTGAAGAAGTAGTACTCTGCCTTGCCTTCCCAGCGACCCTCATAGTCTGTTATTAGGCTTGCGTCGAAGGTGAAGTTAACGTCGCCCTTAAGGAGCCTGTGCTTGACGCCTTTGAGCTCGAGGCTTACCTCTTTTAGGCTCTCGCACACGACGAAGACCCTTACCTCGAACTTGTGGTAGTCAGTTATCTTCTTGTAGGGCAGGAGCTCGAATATGATCTTCTTATCCTTCTCATATACTTCCTCGAAGTTCTTGTTCTCCCACATGTCATAGTTGTGGTCGTCGAACCACTTAGTGATTGTCCTGAAGAGTCCCTTCGCGTCGAACAAGCCCTGAAAACTCAAGGACTTGTCTGAAAACACTATCTTTCTTTCCGCCATCTAAAAAACCTTCCATCCGCCTCTTCTTTTCGTCCTTATGAGGATTCTATTTTTAAAAATCTTTTTATCTCGCCCACGAATTCGTGTAGCTGCTTGTCCAGAGGATCGATGTGCTTGAACTCAATATCCTTCTTTATGACGTGATTCTCCATCCACTTCTGGCCCTTCTCCCAGATAGTGCCTTCCTTGAACTTGCCCTGCCAGTCAGTGATGACCTTGCCGTTCACCTCGATGTGAATCCTTCCGCGCCTGATCTCCTTGTCCTGGCCATCCACCTTCACGACCATGTCCTTAGCCTCCCACTCATGGGTCTGGATGCTCACCTCGTACTTGTAATACTCACTGACTCTTCTACTCCCCTTCATCTTGACCTCGATCTCGTTCCCAAGAGCAGTCTCTACCTTGTCCTTGTATAAGCCCTCGTGATACTCGTACTGGTTGTCAGAATACCACTTGTGAAACAACTGGAACAGACCCTTTATGTCATAATCGCCCTTATGCCTTATCTTGAGGGGGCTTGGGAAAACCACCCACTTCTCGTTCACTACCATACCTAAGAAAATAAGGTCCTGCTTATTTAAAGCTTGCGAAAAAGGTTTTATTTTCGCAAGGCTCAAAGATGATAGTCTTGTTTGCTCTGCGAAAAATAGCGGCCTGGCGTCTATTGATGATGAAAAACATCAGAAAAAAGAAAAAAATGAGAAAGACCGTTCATAGGAAGGCAAGAAACGATGGGCTTAAACGACCAAAAAACAACCAATCGTCAAAGTAATTTAATAAAAGAGGTTTCGGACTTATTAGTGGCTGCGTGCTGAATACCTTGTTACCTTGGCACTTACACACCAGCTCTATCGACCCCATCTTCTATGGGCGTCCATGCGTCTCTTTTCAAGGGCAGTTTCGTGCTTAGATGCTTTCAGCACTTACCTGCGTAAAGCGTAGCTGCCCGGCCTACCCTGTCGGATAACCGGTCGACCAGTGGCTTCGAATCCTCGTTCCTCTCGTACTAGAGGATCCTTCCCCTCAGACGCTTAAACACTCCCAGTAGATATCAAACAAACTGCCTCGCAGCGTTCTGAACCCAGCTCACGATCCCTTTTGATAGGTGAACACCCTCACCC
>JAFGGS010000015.1 GCA_016930415.1 Candidatus Woesearchaeota archaeon
GGAGTTCGAGCTTCCGCCTGGCAACGAGAGCGATCTTGGCAAGGATTACTGGTACGCGCTCAAGCAGAGCTTCTGGCTCGCTTATCCTGGTGCTGATCTTAACTCTACCTGCAGGGCGAAGAATGGATTCGAGTATCCTTGCGTCAAGGGAACAGAGAAGGGCAATAAGAACGTGAAGCTGCTCAACCTCTACTTCGACAACTCCAGCTACATCGTAGTGTTCAGCGACAAGGAGCTCTCAGGTCTCGTCCCCACCTTGACTGACTATGCCTGCGACAGGTTCCCTTCATGGCTTAAGTGGCTCTGCCCCAAGCCTCCATCCATATCTAAGAGCATAAAGGATCTTACCTTCGATGACTTGTTCGCTGCAAGATATGATAATAAGGAGACTTTGGGCATCGGCAAGGAGCGTTGCGACTGTGCAGGCGCCGGATGCGCCCGCGCGCTCAAGTATGAATTCGAGTACTTTGGGTATTCACTTGATGACCTGACGCCCTTCCTGGGCTCTGCCGACCTCTACGAGCAGGAGGATTTCATGATGAACCAGTCTGCTCCAAATAAGGTGGTCGTCTCAGTTACGAATCCGAAGTCTATCGACAGGAATGCTCTTTGGAACGCGCTATCGTTCATGAAGAGGACTATCGGTGTTGAAGAAGAATAAAGCGTTTCTTAGCTTTTTCCGAATCCTTCAGGCCAATACAAACTTTTATAAATATCTTTTCTCGTTATCTTCTAATTTTGAAGAGGGGTGGATTACATTTGGAAGGAAAGCATCTTAGAGGGCTATTATCCTTCTTCGCACTAGTCATGATGTTCCTCTCGGCGTCGTTGTTCTTCTTCCCTTTATCAAGCGCGGGCGGCGCTTATGACGACGATGATTGCCCTTCAAAAGCGCTCTTCAACGAGCAATCCATGAACATCATGCTGTCTGATAACGTTGATTGCGACGGCTCAGGCAATACAGACCCGTTAGCTGACTTGTTCGTCTACGCCGCGGTCTACAACGCATCTAAAGGGGGTCCTGACTCTTCTGGTGTTCCCTCCATGATCTCTGATTGCACTATAAGGAACAAGAACGGCGAGTCCTGGTTTAAGGCGGATCAAAAAGATGTCCAGGTAGGGGCTGGTGATGAACACTTGTTCGTGATAGTCTGCGCGCGAAGAGGAGACGGTCACTTGGTCCCGATGATTGGAACTCCTGAGCTTTATGCTGGCGAAAACTTTATGATGAACCAGTCTGCTCCTAAGAAGGTATTGGTGACTGTCGTTGACCCTAAGTCGATTGATAAGAGTGCTCTTTGGAACGCGCTATCGTTCATGAAGGGGAATTGACCGAAGAGACTATTGGAGAGATGTGAACTTAGATGTGAATTGATTGTGGATGTGAATTGATTGTGGTGGTGTTTGTTTGACAAGAAAGCCGATGTATGCAGGTTCGTTTTATCCGCGCTCTGAGAGCGCTCTTCTGAAGGAGATTGATTCTTGTTTTCGGCACAAGTTCGGGCCTGGAGAGTTTGACCCTGCAAAAGCCCTCAAGCCCGCTCCCAACCCGGTCCTTGCAGTGATATCCCCTCACGCAGGTTATCGTTTCAGCGGCATGGCTGCTGCTTGGAGTTACAAGGCACTTGCAGAGGCAGACATGCCAGACCTTTTCATAATACTTGCTCCTAATCATCGGCTTTCCAAGTCAGGTATCTCTCTGGAGACCTTCCAGACTCCTTTTGGCTTGGTTCGGGTCGACCAGGACTTTGCTAACGCGCTCGCTGAGAAAGGCACTATCCTGATCGATGATGACGTCCATCTCCCAGAGCACAGCCTTGAGGTGCAGCTCCCCTTCCTCCAGTACGTCTTCAAGGCAAAAGAGGATAAGATAAAGATAGTGCCTATACTCGTCTCGTCGGATATAGACTTGTCTAAGGCAGCCCTTGACATCCAGGAGACCCTAATGGACACCAAGAAGCGAGTGGCTTTCATTGTCAGCTCTGACTTCACGCATTACGGGACTGATTATGGCTACCTGCCTTTCAGGGCGGATTCCAAGGGAAGTGTGAAGAAGAAGCTCTCTGAGCTTGATGGAAAGGCGATACGTACGATTATAGATGGAAATCCTGCTGATTTTGAGGAGTTCATAGAGGAGACTCGTGACACGATCTGCGGGTCTTTTCCAATCACGCTCCTGCTTAAGACGATCAAGTTCAGCAAGGCTAAGCTCCAGCAGTATTATACTTCAGGAGATTTGCTTGATGATTTTTCCAACTCAGTGAGCTATGCAAGCATAGTTTTTTATAAGTGAGAGTCGATTGGATCGTGAACGCTGATTGAATGATTGGCTGAGTGATTGGTTGGATGATGGGATTATGAGAATATTCGTGACGCGCGGCATCAGGAAAGGTCAGATCACCATGATAGTGATAGTGGGCCTCGTGCTCCTCTTGACGTTTGCAATCCTGCTCATGCTCAGGTCAGGCTCATCTGGCAAGGAACCTGCGTCTGTCAGCAAGATATTGTACGAGCTCGAGTCAGGTCTTGTCAAGGATCACGTGACTGCCTGCATAACCAAGGTCTCTTCTGATTCTGTCGAGAAATTCACTGCGAGCGGTGGCCGCCTGTATGACTTTGACGGCGGACTCATCCCCCTCGCTTCCCTTGAAGAAGGCGTCGATTACCTTAACTACACCCTCGGCCAAAGGACTTTCCTAGTCGCGTACGGTCTTCGCGAGAACTCGTTCTGCCCAGAAATCTCGTACGCTATCCCTGACTTCCCTTACCTGCAGTCAAACATCTCCTCTTTAGAGTCTGTCTATTCCTCCAGCGATGACTGCGTGTTCAAGCACGCGGCAGCAGACTATGACGGCGTCTTAGGCGAGGTGACTATGCCCAAGCTTTGCTCATTTGTCCAGGACTCTTCTTGCAGGACTTTTGCAAAGGGCAAGGTGCTTGGCCTCACTGTCCAGCGCCAGATGGAGGATTATCTTGAGAGGAAGCTTCCTCTTTGCGTAGAGCTATCCAATTTCAGCGAGCAGTTCAACGCAGAGATATCTCAGGACGGGAACATCTCAGTCCATGTGAGTATAAGAGAGGATGACATCCAGATAGCGGTCGATTATCCTTTCATGATCACGTTCAAGGACATCCAGCCGATCTCAAAGGTCGTCCACTACCAGACTTCCTTGAAGGTCCGCCTCGGCAGGCTCTACAACTTCCTCTATCACATTCTCTCAAGGGATGCCAAGGAGCCTTTCTTCGACATCAGGACTGAGGGCCACGCCTCTTCTTTCTGGGTGCCTGGCTTTGAGCTTAGGAAGATAGACAATCCCTGCAAGGACTGCATCCTTCCCCAGAGGCAGGATGACCTTATAGAGGTGTTTGATGACCAGTCCGCCCTGAACGGCAAGAACCTCATATTCAGGGTCGCGATGCAGGACCGAAGGCCAGTCTTATCTTACATCCCTGACGAGTATTATGACCTTAATCCTTCTGCGAGCACTCCAGTCTCCAACTCAGAGATCCAGTTGATGGCTGTGGACCCTGATGACACCGAGCTCAAGTATGTGTTCATGTCAGAAGGCCCTTACGGAGGCTGGCGGGAGGACGATAATGTCATATACGACCTTGACAATGGCATGTTCCTGAAGATATTCTTTGACGTGAACAATGACCTAGGCAACCACCCAGTCTATGTGATGATCAAGGATGAAGATGGCTTGTTCGATTACCAGCCTTTCTACATGAATGTGCAGGATACGAGCGCTACGCTTGCACGCCAGCAGAATTGCGTAGATGACTGCAACAATGATGCTTACTGCTCTGATTGCTGTGAGGACTGGTGCTTCATATCCAGGAACTTCTGCACGTCTCACTGCCTGGGAGAGTTCAAGCCGTATCAATACGCTTGTCTGCGCTGCGTCGAGCAGGTCTACTACTCGAACACGCCTGAGCAGCACGTCGACTGCCTGGCCATAGCTGACAAGCAGGGCTGCATCGACCAGATGCCTGACTGCTTCTGGGTGTTTGAGCCTGCTGCAGAGCCCCCTAACTTCGCAGGCAGGTGCGTGAGTGATCGCGATCTTAAGTCTCTGGTAGCGCCAGTCTTCATGGAAGACGATTGACTAAGAGCCTTTTTCTCCTCTCAGGATCACTCTTGAATCGACCTTTAAACCCTCTCTCTAAACAATAAGATTTATATACTCCTTGTCAGATTGTGTATCCTTAAAAAAGGGTGGTTGGATTAATGCAGTTCATTCCTGTTTCAAGACGAGGATTAGTGCTTGTTACAGCGATTCTTCTCACAATCATCCTTTCAGGATTTGCAGCTGCTGATTGCTGCGTCTATGACAGGAAATGCACGTCAGACCTGACGGGCTGCCCTCCGGACAACATCTTCGGAGGAAGCTGCGGTGACCTTGCGGACTGCAAGATGGGTTGTTGCTGCCAAGAGTCAAAGGCCATGAGAAAGGTCGAGTGCTCAGGTTCTGAGTTCAACATAGACTCGCAGTTGACTTCCGGCGCCAGCTGTTCTTGCGATGAGACCTACACAGTCTCTGGGATGGTCAAGAAGGCAGGCTTTGGCCTTGGAGGTGCGAGCGTGAGCGTGGGCAGCCTGACAACGACATCCTCTTCTTCAGGCGACTTCGGTTCTTTCAGCCTTTCAGGAGTGCCTGGTGGCAAGGTCGTCGTCTTTGCAAGCAAGGATGGCTGCACCGGCAACTTCACGATTTCAGACCTGCAATCAGACAGGTCAGGGATCGAGGTCAACATAGTGTGCGCCTGCACTCCTGGCTGCGATGCTGCCAACAAGTCCTATTGTGACTCTGACAGGGCAAAGCATGTCTTTGACGTGTCTAATCCAGCCCAGAGGTCTGAGTACTGCATGTACTGTGCAGACATGGACGAACCTGTCTGCGGCGCTTATTCTGACTGCAGAGCAGGAGACGGGGCGTGCCCCTTAGGCTGCTCTGCCTCTCCTTCAGACGAAAAGTATGATCCTGACTGCTCATGCAACATCGACTCGAAGAACGGCTATTGCCCTCCTGGCTGCGATTCCTCTACTGACGCTGACTGCGGCGTCGTGTTCAAGCCCGCGTGCGGCGACGGTTTCGTCTCTTATCCCTTCGAGACCTGCGAGAAAGACCCTGCTGAGGGGCAAGTATCTTTCTGCTCTGCAGAGGCCTGCACTGACTGCAACTGCGTAAGCGACGAGAAGTGCGGTAATGGGAGGATAGATGCTGGAGAACAGTGCGAGCTTGGCAATATCTGCGTCGATGGGAGCGTGTGCATGGATTGTCGGTGCAGCGAGAAGTGCTCCGGCAGCGCGACGAACCCGACCATATCGGCTGGTTTTGACAAGGATACCAAGCAAGTGAAGGTCAGTTGGTCCTTGAGCTCTGCTTGTGATTCTCTGGTGTCGAGCTACATCCTCATGGAGTGCGTCAAGGACAGCAGCAATCCTTGCACTGACGTGGCTACTTTCTCTGAATCCGGAAGGTTTTACCGCGGCGAGAACGAGGCTATCTTGCTGGTGTCTGAGAACACGCAGTATTCCTTCTTCGTAAAAGCCTTGTTCGTAGATGACAGGTTGGGCTTCTCAAGGATCGCCTCGATAAAGACCGGCTCTGACTTCTGCATGAACCGAGGTCCCGCGGACCCTGAAGAGTTCTGCATAGACAATAAGAGGAGCATGTGTGACAGCAACAACAACATAAAAGTGGTCGAGGACTGCACCAGGCAGGACCTCTACTGTTCAGGTCCTGACAGGAACGGCAAGACCGTATGCGAATTGGTGGATGCCTGCTCCTTGTGCAACGGATTATATGGTATGTTCGGCATTTATCTCAATCTCAAGGTCAACACAGGCGACGACCTCGCGTTCTGTGATCCTGCTTCCCAGGGAGAGACTGTCTCTGGCTGCTATGTGGATAAGACCACCTCTTTATTCCCTGCTTACAAGGCTTGCGGATACGTGACCAGCTGCTATGACTTCAAGTCCAAGGAAGCTTGCACTGGAGCTGATGATCCTTGCAGTTTCAACAAGGAGTGTGAGTGGGTTCCGCTTCCCTCTAATCCTGCTTTCGGAGGCATATGCAGGCCTAAGAATGAGCAGATGGAGGATTGCTCCTTGTGCGATGATCCTGAGTACAACTGGCTTGGTCCGATATGCACTCCTGAGGTGTGCTCTTTGTTCGGGACTTGCTTCTATCAGGGCGTGGACAACACGCCCACCTGCTCTAGCAGGGCAGTCCATTACTGCCTGGAATACGACACTCAGGACCGGTGTTTGGGCTTTGGCGCCAACAAGGCTTCTGTCGAGGTAGACGTGCTTTATGGCGAGAATAACACCAGGATCGGCGGGACTCACGCAGTGACTAGGAGCGGCGACGAGCTTGGCCTTGGCAAATGCTATTGGGAGCCTTGGGAGGACGGGACTGGCAAGTGCAGGCGCGACGCAGACGGACTTCCAGTCGATACGAAGGCCAGCGTCGGATTTGACTGTGAGAGGAGGGACTTCTTCTGTGAGTCAGACTTCACAGATCCAGTGACCTCTCTGCTTCCTTCGGCTAGCGGCCTTTACCCTGCAAGCCCGAAGATAAGGTATTCTGTGAGCGACAATTATCCTTCTGACAAGATAAGCACGTTCTTCTGCGTCTCGCAAGTAGGGTCTCCTGCCTGCTATCCTGACGAGCCCGGAGTCCTGAGCGGGGTTGACAGGTATTTCATGGCTGACAAGCTCAGTGAGTCTGGAAGATACAACCTCTATTACTACTCAGCGGATCCCGCTAAGAATCTCGAACTGATCAAGAGTACTTTGATAAGGGTCGATGCAGACGCTCCGTTCATAGAGCTGATCAGCCCTAGGAATGAGAGTGAGTTCGGCACGAACCAGCCCACTATATCTGTCTTGGGAAGAACCGCGTCTGACGTCTCTTATCTTTGCGCTAACAACACTGCCTTGAAGAAGGCCACTTGTATCAACAGCTGCAGCAAGAGAGGGGTTTCTCCTCCGTGCATCTCAGCTGACGGCATGTTCAACCTGACTGTCCCGATCCTCGCGTCGAACCAGCAGTCTTCTTTGTCATCGTCTAACATCGTGAGGAGCATAGTGTTTTACGCAGAGGACTTCGCGGGCAACGTGTATAGCAACACTATGCTCGGCGTCTTGTATGACGTAAAGCCGCCTGAGGCTCCGACCATTGTAATAAGATGATGATAAGATGATAAGATAAGCCATCAGATTATTTCCTTTCCATTTCCAAATTAGTTTTTTTTACGCACAATATTTCATTTTATTCCATTCGCAGAAAAAAAGGGGTTTTTCCATTTTTCAGGATTATTTCAGCATCATCGAGGTTATTTGAATGTCAAGAACCACGTTTCAAGTCAGTCGTAAGGCATTGCTCTTATTCATAGTCTCCCTGCTCGCGCTCTCCCTCATGGCTTCATCTGTGCTTGCCGCCGGCTATATATCCAGTCCGAACAGCCAGGTCAGCATCAAGGGAAATCGCGTCTCTATAAACGTCACATATAAGGAGAAGGTCATATTGACCGAAGCGAAGCTTTTCAGGGGCGGCGTCGAGGTCGCTTTGCAGACGCATCATTCCATGCCGACCAGCTTCCGCTGCGGAGAAGGCAAGAACACCTACATCTTTGACGAAGCCATGCGTTCAGAGGGGAATTACTCTTTTTTCATCAGGGTCGCTGATTGCGTGAATAACTTCAGGGAGGACTCGAGGAGTTTCTCGGTCACGTTCGTCCCTCCTCCTGGCTGCGGGGACAAGCTCCTCAACAGCACCGGCGGAGAGGAGTGCGATGACGGGAATACTGTCGACGGCGATGGTTGCAGCTCAAGATGCCTGAAGGAGGCTTGCGGGAACTCAAGAGTCGATGCCGGCGAGCTTTGCGATAATTCTGATCTCAATGGTCTCTCATGCCTTTCCTTCGGATACGAAGGCGGCAACCTCTCGTGCATGAGGGATTGCAAGAAATTCGATTTCCAGAAGTGTTTTGGGAACGCGACGAAGAAGTGCGGCAACGGAGTGATCGATCTTGGCGAGGAATGCGATGGCAGCCTCTGGGGCCCTGTCACTGACTGCGTGTCATTCGACTCATCATTCACAGGAGGCATCCTTGAATGCAGTTCCTTGACCTGCAGGTTCCTGACTAATAAGTGTGAAGGCGTCGAGGGAGGGACTTGCGGCGACGGCCAAGTGGCTGTTGGGGAGGAGTGCGACAGCAGGGCCAGGAAGCAATGCTCTGATTTCGACAACTTCTTCGGCTCAAGCATAAAATGCACTGCAGGCTGCCTTTATGACACGACTGCCTGCCAGAAGCCGCCTCCTAAGTGCGGGGATGGAGAGGTCAACCTGGACGCTGGAGAGACTTGTGACGGCACGACCTTTGCAGGCACCATGAAGAGCTGCGCAGACCTGACATCATATACTGGCGGGGTCTTGAGGTGCGATGCGTCCTGCTCGATAGACACTTCGACCTGTGGATTCGCCAATTCCCTTCCAGAGACTTGCTTTGACGGCATAAGGAACGAGACTGAGACTGACGTTGATTGCGGGGGCGTGTGTGCCTGCTGCCAGCCGTTGAAGAAGTGCGTCTCCAATACTGATTGCTGCTCATTGTTCTGCAAGGGAGGGTCTTGCGCAGAGCCCAGATGCGATGATGGCGTGAAGAATGGCCTCGAATCAGACGTCGATTGCGGCGGCGAGTGCGAGACTAGGTGCGCTGAGAACGCGCGTTGCGACAAGGGGACTGATTGCGTCACTAATTTCTGCCTGAACAACGTGTGCATACAGCCTAGCTGCGATGACGGCGTCGTGAACGGCAAGGAGGCTGATGTTGATTGCGGCGGCGAGTGCCCCTCTAAGTGCTCCTTAGGGCAGGCTTGCGAGGCCGCGATAGATTGCGACTCTGCTTTCTGCGAGTATGGGATATGCAGCGTGGATAAGACTCTTGACAGCGACGGCGATGGTATCCCTGATTGGTGGGAGGACAAGTACGGTCTTGACAAGTGGGATGCTTCTGACGCTAACAGGGATGCTGACGATGATGGCTTCTCTAACTTTGCAGAGTATGAGAACGGGACTGACCCGACTGTCTTTGACGAGGGCGGAAAGACTCACGTCTGGAACGTGCTGCTCTTCCTCTTCGGTCTCTTGCTGATGGGAGGGAGCACTTGGTTCTTGGTCTATTACAGGAAGACTTATCTTCCTGCGCAGAAGGCTTCTCTTAAGAAGGGCGCGTCTGTGTCTGGCGTTGCTGCTGGCGCACGTAGCGTCGTGCCGCCTCCTCCTGGCGTTTCTGGAGCTTCTGGAGCTTCCGGCTCTCCTGTCTCTTCTCAGAAGCAGGGCGTTGCCGTGCCTCCTCCTGCGGGTTCTTCTCTTGCTTCGGCGAGGATTCCTCAGTCAGGTTCTCAGCAAAGATCATCTGCTCAAGCCCAGGCTTCTGCTAAGCCTACGAGCGCTTTGTTCGAGAAGCTGGGCGCGCTTGGTAAGGCTAAGGAGGAGAAGCCTGTTTCCCAGGGGCTTAAGGATCTCGTGGCTAAGAGAGGGGTTGATGCTAGAAAATCAGAAAAAGATAAAAAGCAGCCTTCCTCTAAGAAGTGAATCCTGGCTTTAGGAGAGTTTTTGTTGTTTTTTTTGTGACAGGTTTTGCTGTTTCCTCAAGTACGAGCCGGGATTCGAGTGTTTTTATTGCAGTCAAGGAGGTGTTTTTTTGGCAAGTCATTCACGTTCAGTCAGGCGAGCGGGTTCAAGGGCGCAGATCAATCAGGTGTTCATATACCTCGCGGCCATCCTAGTTATAGGGGCTATCGCTGTTATAGGTTCAAAGGCTATCTTAAGCATAATGTCCACTGACTGCGAGGCGAAGAACAGTGATTTCGTCCGTGATCTGAACAGGTTTATAGGTGAGTACTCTGATAAGGGTTCTGTCCATTTCGAGGTCCTCCCTGCGCCTTGTAATGCTCGGGAAGTGTGTTTCGTGAGCTATTCGAAGATAGGAAAGGCTCCTGTCACCCCTGATGTTGTCGTAATGGAGTCTGTCAGGGACAAGGCTGCCAACGTGTTCCTCAAGGGCGAGTTCACGTCTCCCGTCGGTTTGGCGGAGAAGCTGGAGGTTCCTTCAGCGTCTGCTCTGCTCTGCATCAATGTCTCTGGAGGATATTTCAAGCTCAAGTTCACAGGGATGGGCAGGACTACTCTT
This sequence comes from Candidatus Woesearchaeota archaeon, assembly GCA_016930415.1. Classification (GTDB taxonomy): domain Archaea; phylum Nanobdellota; class Nanobdellia; order Woesearchaeales; family SM23-78; genus SM23-78. The sequence goes on from JAFGGS010000015.1 coordinate 10,207, forward strand.
GTGGAGCAGGACGTCAGGACTGCGGGCTGATGGACAGCTGATGGACTATCCTATGCGTCATCATTTGCTTGATCATCATTATCATCATCGTAGTTTATTATCATCGTAGTTTATCATCATAGTAATCAGCAAGATTATAGTAGTTAAAATAGTTAAGCGCACATTTTTTCGAGAGGTGAGAATACTTGGCCGAGAGGCGCAGTCTTTTTTCAGGGAGGAGAGGCTTTGAGCTGCAGTTCAACTGGCTCTTTGTCTTGATAGCAGGAGCGATATTCCTGATGTTCTTCTTCTCTATCATAAGGAACCAGTCAGACAGCTCGACAGAGGAGCGCGCGTCAGAGACACAGTCTGACGTGGATTTCTTATTCAGGGCGAGTCTCGGGAGCAGGTCAAGCGACAAGCTCGTCCCTCTTGGAGGGAGTGTTGAGTTCATGTGCGAGGATGGCGTGTCGCAGTACATAGTCGATGGCTCAAGAGTGTCTTCCCAATACAATTACCTTGCAGTGTTCTCCCCTTCTCTTCTGGACGGCAAAGAGCTCTTTGTCAAGACAGATTTTTTCAGGGCTCCCTTCCATGTCATGCCTTTCCTTTTCGTGACCAACAAGGACACGCAGTACGTTTTCATAGGCGAGAGCCCGTTCCTTAAAAGCATATACTCCTCTATGCCAGAGAACGCCACTAAGAGGTTTCTTCCGCCAGCTGAAGGCGTCTCGCAGTTCAAGGACGGAAGCTTTGACAAGGTAATATTCGTGACTGACGAGAAGGGTTACGAGGACTCGTTCGCGGGGGTCAAGCTCTCGAAGTTCTCCAATGACAGGCTAAAAGAGGTCTCGCTCGTAGTGATCGCTCCTTTAGGAGGCATCGCCAATTACTACGGCGCAGCCACCTTCTACAGGCATTCAGACTCCGCGTTCCAGAGGGTTGATGAATCTTTTTTCTTCACTCCTGAGCTCGCGCTCGGCGCGGCTTATTCAGGTGACCTGGCCATTTATTCCTGTCAACTGGACAAGGCCTTGAAGCGCATGGGCCTGATAGCTTCCATACATGAGGAGCGGATCGGAAAGATCCTTGAGGAGTCTCGCTTCTCGTCTGCCTGCATCGACAGGTATTCCTCCATGAACTCTTACCTCGAGATTATGAAAGAGCTCTCGGACAGGAAGAATCTCGCCCTAGATGATTACGGCGAGCTGTTCGAAGCGATCCAGGGGATCAAGAGGGTCAACACCGAGCTTATAGACAAGACGCCGTGCCCGGCGATATATTGATGTTAGATTATGAACTGCCAGGTTATTAACTCGCGTGATTATGCGTGATCAGGATGAGACGAACTGAAAAAAGAGGCGGATCCTGCTGGAAGAGAGGTCAGATGCAGTCGACCGAGACCATATTCGTGGTCATAATAATCATAGTCATCGTCTTGCTCGGGTTCGTGTTCTATTCTAGGGTGCAGGAGTCGAGCATCAAGGAGAAGCAGCGCGAGCAGCGAGTCCTTCGGATGATCACCCTGGCTCACGCGCTCTCCAACTGGCCTGAGCTGGAGTGCTCGACCTTGGAGTCGAGGGATTTCGACTGCATCGACAGGCTGAAGCTTGGCGTCCTTTCTGATTTCATTAACGTGAGCAGGCAGGATGACACTTATGCTTTCAAATATTATAATGACTTGCTCAGGCGCTCCAGGATTGTGATAACAGAAGTCTACTCCCACACTGATAAAGAGTCCTGGGTCGTGTATGACAATTCAGTTGAGTCTGCCTCTAAGGAGACTGTCTTCATCCCCGTGAACGTGTTCGATCCGACTGATCACACCTTCACGTTCGCCATGATGGAGCTTTCGCTGTATGAATGAGTTATGAATTCCAAGCCGAACTACCATGAAATCAGAACCAGAACTAGATTCAAGATCAGGATCGAGGCGTCTTAAGAGGCGCGCCCAGCTAGAGATGATAGGCTTGATAGTCATAGTCATAATGGTCATCACAGTCATGCTGGTATACCTGGTCTACAAGGTGAACAATCCTTCTGAGAGCATAAAAAGGGGTTATGTCAACAAGGAGCTCGCTTCGAACTTCCTCATCACCATCACGAAGGTGAACGTCAAGGAGTGCCCTCAGCAGACCCTCACAGACCTAGTCACTGACTGCGCCAACACGGCCAGGAGATCCATATACTGCGGCGGGGAGAAGAGCTGTGTCGTTGCCAACAAGACTCTTTATGACATCCTCACTCCTACTATGGATGAGCTTGGCAAGGATTTCGAGTTCTCAGTTGAGCGTGCAGACCTTAATTACACCGGCGCTTGCAAGGATAAGGAGCGGGTCCAGGCAGTGCAGGTCTTCACGTTGTTCCCTAGCATGGAGCGCATCCGCTTGACCCTTAATGTCTGCGACGCAGATTAGTCCTGGCGCCGGAGGCTTCTGTTTTAGGCTTGGCTTTCGGTTCTGCTTCTTCAGGTTTTGTCGCTGTTATTTTCGTTTCAGTCTCTTCGAAGAAAGAAGGGTTCTCTTTCAGATACTTGTCGAACATCCTTGAGAAGAGAGGCATCCTCAGTTTCTTGAAATAGTAATATCCTATGGCTGACGTGAGGAGGGCTCCTCCAGCGTCTACTATGAGATCCCACATGGTGTCTGGCAGGCCTGACCTCTGCATGTTCAGGCCGAATGACTGATCCATGGTGAACTCGAATATCTCCCACAGCGCACCTATCCCTAAGGCGAAGAAGAAAGAGAACGCGGACATCCATGCAGGTTTGGTCCTTATCTTGTTCTTGTGGTATAGCGTGTATAGTATCATGAACCCTGCGAATCCCAATGCCATGCCTGCCCCTGCGTGGATGACTATGTCCCACCACGCGTACTTCCGATAGTATCCCATGATCTCTCCTAGAAAAAGTGTCGCGTAGATGAATATTATGATCCCAAGCTCGAATTCATCAGGGATCTGTATCTTGTACTTCTTCTCGAACATCTGGGGCAGGAACGTAAGGAAGAGTATAAGGCTTGATGAGAAGAGTATCGGCCAGGACTTGTTCATGATCGCGACGATCATGGCCACTACTAGCGTGCCTCTGAGAAAGTATGAGAATCCCACTTGCGCTTTTTCAGCGAGATTCCTTGCTTCCCTGAACTGTTTCATCCTCGGATAAACTTTGCTTTCCGGTTTATCTATGTTTCGTTTTCAGCATCCTATTCATGTTGTTTTCGATTCTCTCCTAGTTCTCCCTGTTTTCTTCTCTCCCTTCTCTCTTCGCATAGCGACGCATAGCAAACTTTAAATATGCTCTGTGGGAGTCTTTTCTTAATGGCGGGTGTGATACTGAGGATAGACGCTGTCAGCAAGAGCTTTCTGAAGCGCAGGATACTCAAGAACGTGTCTTTAAGTGTGGAGGAAGGGGAGATCTTGGGTCTGATAGGCTCTAGCGGCAGCGGCAAGACCACTCTCCTGAAGTCCATAACTGGTTTCTACAGGCCTGAGGCTGGTGATGTGAGGTTTCGCCACTTCGGTCTTTTGAAGAGAAAAGGGGCTGAGAAAGATCCTTTCGTCTCCGTGTTTTCTGAGAACTCCTTCGCAAAGACGATATTCGGATTCGCAAGCCAGACCCCTTCTTTCTATGAGAACCTGACCGTCCGGGAAAACATGCTTTATTTCGGCTCCCTCTTTGGACTGAAGCACAAGGAGCTGGAATCGAACACTGATATCTTGCTCACGCTCATGGGCTTGAAGAGCCATCAGGATAATCTTGCAGGAAAGCTCTCGGGCGGCATGCAGCGCAGGCTGGACATCGCGTGCGCGCTCATACATGATCCTGCCATCCTCATCCTGGACGAGCCCACGTCAGACTTGGATCCGACGCTTCGCAATCATATCTGGAGCCTTGTCAAGAAGATAAACAGGCGGGGTACGACCGTCATATTGGCGAGCCATCACTTGTCAGAGGTCGAGACTTTCTGTTCCAGGATCGCAATCATCAAGGATGGATCCGTCATCGACGTGGACACTCCTTCAAAGCTCAAGGCTAAGTATGCTGAGACCCAGGAGATCTCGATCCAGGCTTATCCTGGCAACTATCAGTCCATCCTTGCGCGGCTCAAGAAGAAGTGCGGGGACATTGATACCATGGACATATCCTCTGAAGGGCTGGTCATATCCTCTTCTGACACCAAGAATGTCCTTCACGAGGTACTTCACGTGCTTGAGAAGCTTGACGAGGAGCTTGTGGACATCAACGTGTCAAAACCAGGTCTTGACGAGCTGTTCACGCAGCTTAACAGGGAAGATAGGGGGGATGCTGCATGAGATTCACCAGCATCATAAAGAAGAACTTCAAGCTGCTCCTGAGAAGCAAGTCGTCCGCCTTCATCCTGCTGGCAGGCCCGATATTGATAATCCTCATAGTGGGCTTGTTCTTCAATGGCAAGAGCGCCTACGACTTGAGCTTGGGATACTGTGCGCCCGTCCCTAATGATCTTACCAGGTCCTTTATATCCTCTCTGGAGAAGAACGGCTTTGTGGTGTATGATTTCAACAACGAGTCTTCATGCACTGACAAGATAAAGCAGGGCGTCATCCACACCTGCATCTTGTTCCCTCAGGATTTCAAGGTCAGCAACGACCAGTCTACTGAGCTTCGGTTCATCGTGGATTATTCCAGGGTCAACCTGGTCTACAAGGTGATTGACGCGGTCTCTGAGATCATCGAGTTCGAGACGAGGGAGGTGAGCTATTCTCTTACCAACACCTTGATTTCCAGGATAGATTCTACTCTCTCTGGTCTTGAGAAGCAAGAAGAGCTTGAGGAGCGTATTTCAGGGCTCGAGGTTGACATCTCGAAGGATTTCGACTCGCTCAAGTCAGGTGTTGACAGCATCGACTTCTCGACGGGCTCTGTCTCTCTTCGTTCCTTGAGGTCGAAGCTTGGGAATTCCCAGGACTCCCTGGATGACCTGATTGTCAAGTATGGTGAGTTCTCCGAATACTCTTATGAGATGCTTGACGAGCTGGAAGGATATCTTGATTCCAACAAGAGTGATGAGATTAGGGCAGAGCTTGACCTGATGAGCCAAGAGGTGGCTTCCCTTCAGAACGCGTCCCTTGACGACTTGAACGCTTCTCTTCAGGAGCTCTCTGATGCTGATGAACGGCTGACCGGCTTGTTCGAGAGGCTCCAGGAGAACGAGCGCCTCGCGGATTCAGTGAAGAAGATTGTCTCGAGGACTGAGGAGCACCTTTCTTCTTTTAGGGATTCGCTCTCTTCATTGTCAAAAGGCACTAGTGGCATGCGGGAGCGTCTTGAAGAGATAGACATTACAAGGGCTGAGAGCATCGTAAGCCCTGTAAACACTAAGATAGAGCCTTTGATGTCTGAGTCCTCTAACTTCCAGTTCGCATTCCCTTTCCTGGTGATCCTCTTGGTGATGTTCGCTTCCCTGATGATATCAAGCACGCTCATAATATTTGAGCGCTCTTCCAGGGCAGTGTTTCGCAACTTCATGACTCCTATCGACAGGAAGATGTTCATATCAGCCCATTTCCTGACTGTCCTATTGATCGTGCTGCTCCAGTCTCTCCTGATACTCCTGATATCCTACTTAGCCATGAAGTTCGCCCTCTTCTCAAGCATCCTCTCAGTGGTCGCGGTCATATTTGTGGCTTCAGTCTTCTTCATCGCTCTCGGCCTGATGATAGGATTCGTCTTCGCCTCTCAGGAGGGTGCCATGATGGCTTCCCTCGTGCTGGGTTCGACCTTCCTCTTCATCTCGAACTTGGTGGTGCCGCTTGAGAGCATCTCACAAGGACTTGCAGGCATAATCAGGTTCAATCCTTTCATAATATTCTCTGAGTTCCTGAGGAAAGCCTTGCTCTTCAATCTTCCCCTTTCTGATGCCGTCCTTGAGCTCTCGATCCTGCTTTTGATAGCCCTAGTCATACTCGTGCCGGCGTTGCTTGGCAGGAACGTCTTTCATGACGCTAAGAGGTATTGGGTGAAACGCAAGGGAAAGAGGCCTGAGAATAAACTGCGCGGCAACGCAGACAAGGATTGGCTTGACGACCTCTGATTATCTGCTATTTAGATACTTCTCGACTCTTCGAAGCCCTTCATCTATCTCCTTGACGTCGAGCGCGTATGAGAACCTCACCCTGTCGGGCGCTCCGAACCATTCTCCTAGGTAGGTTATCACCTTGTGCTTATTGTACATGTCCAAGACAAATCTTCTGGGATGTTTGATTTTCGGCAAGACGTAGAACGCTCCTTCAGGCTTCCATAAATCCAAGCCCATACCTCTCATGCGCTCGTATATGAAATCTCTCCTGGTCTTCCAGATCGCTTTTTGCTTCTCGACATAAGACTTGGGCGTGCTCATCGCGTTCAAGGCCATGTCCTGGCCTACCAGGCTCGTATTCATGGACGTGTGGGTCTTCATCTCAATCGCTCTTTGCACTACTTGCGGGTCTGAGCTCCAGAAATACCCTACTCTTGCCCCGCACATACAGTATGTCTTTGAGAACGAGTTGATGGTTATCACGTGCTCGCCTTTGATCATGTAGTTCTCACGTTCGTAGATGAGGTCCTTGTACACCTCGTCGCTCACTATGTATACCCTTAAGTCCCTGGCTATCTTCTCGATCTCCTTTAGGGTCTTCATTGACTCTATGCGGCCGGTCGGGTTCGAGGGTGAGTTGATGAGCACTGCCTTGCACCCTTTCACTTTCTCTTGGAAATCAGCGAGGTCTATTCTCCCGTCCTGGAGGTTTGTGAAGACCGGTTCTAGGCCTGCAAATCCAAGTATCGGCACGTAAGAATAATAGTAAGGCTTTCCAAGGAGTACCTTCCCTTTGCCTATGGACCTGAATACCAAGTCTAGGGCTTCAGAGGCTCCGTTGGTCACCACGAAGTTGTCAGCGGTCGATCCAGGATATTCTCTTGCAAGCGCTTCTCGCAAGGGGAGTTCTCCTTGTATCAAGCCGTATCTTAAGTCACTCCTGATCTTAAGGTTAGAGATTGCTTCTCTCGGAGGCGGGAGGTCTGGCTGGCCAGAGCCGAAGCTGATAATCCCGTTTCCCTGTTTGCCTATGAACATTGAAGGACCTGAGAGCCTGCTCTTGCTCTCATCCTCTCCCTTGTCTTGTGCGCCTTCTGGTCTCATTTCAGGATTAAAAACACTTTTGCACTTAAATTTTCTGTTTTTGGGCTGGTTTTCCAAATATCGTCCCTGGCGCGGCTTCTTATTTTTGCAGATTCAAGATAAACTTTTTAAATGCATGCGCTAATCTTCCAGGATTAAAGGGGGCAGGACCTTATTTGAGGTTCATTTGAGGTTCATATCGGTGAATTGATAGCAGGAGGTGTTGTTATTTGAAAACGTCTAATAAACAGGAAGGCCACGGATCCAGTGGTCATGAAGGCCACGAGCACGCGTCGCATTCTCACGCGCACGCAAAGCACGAGACGGTGCATTCCGCAAGTAGTGCAAAGAGGAATTGGCTCTCAGAGCCTGGACGCGCATATATGCTCGTCTCGATCATCGTGATGCTAGTGTTGCTTGGAGTGATTGCAGCCATGCTGCTTAAGAACTCAGGCGAACCCTCGGGAACCGGTGACTCGTTCACGGGCGACAAGGTGAAGGTCGAGTTCTACGTGATGAGCCAGTGCCCGTACGGTACGCAAGTAGAGGACGCGATTGCGCCTGTGTTGCAGAAGATGGGTGGTGGCGTTGATTTCAATCTTGACTACATAGTCAGGGAGACTGCTCCTGGCGTGTTCCAGTCGCTTCATGGGGACAAAGAGGTAAAGGGCAACATCGTCCAGCTCTGTGCAAAGAAGTATTATGCCGACAAGTATTTTGACCTTGTGATCTGCCAGAACAAGGACGCCGCGAATGTGGATACCAATTGGGAGTCCTGCGGAAAATCGCTCGGCATGGACACTGCTAAACTACAGGCTTGTACGGACTCTGATGAGGGCAAGAGCCTCTTGAGGGAGTCGATGCAGAGAGCCCAGGCGAGGCAGGCCAGCGGAAGCCCCACGATCTACATAAACGACGTGGCTTACAGTGGTGGCAGGCAGGCGCTTGACTTCCAGCGCGCCATCTGTCAGACGTCCAAGCACCCTGCGTGCTCAGAGATACCCGTCTGCGCGAGCGATGCTGACTGCACTGCAGAGCCGGCCAAGGAAGGGTCTTGCGTCAATCCAGGAGCTGCAGACGCGAGCTGTGTCTACATTGACCCTGTGCCTGTGGATTACATTGTCTTGAACGACGCTGCGTGCACCTCTTGCGACACGACCAGGATAGTCCAGGCTTCCCAGAACATCTTCCTGGGCGCCAAGCCTAGATACATCGACGTGAACAGTGCAGAAGGCAAGACCTTGGTGGAAGCATACAAGATAGAAGTGGTGCCTGCTTACATCTTCGACTCAAACGTGGTCGAGACTAAGAGCTGGACCTCATCACCTGATTTAGGGACTGCTTTCGAGACCATGCCTGACGGCAAGTACAAGTTGCTTGATGCTGTCACTGGAGCCTCTTACTTCGTGAGTGAAGAGGCAAGGGCCGCGTTCTACGCCGCGATCGGAGTCGAGAAGGGAGACAACAAACCTCAGATCGATTTCTTCGTCATGAGCTACTGCCCTTACGGCAACCAGGCAGAGGAGGCCATAAAGCCGGTCTTTGACTTGATCGGAAGCGCTGCTGAGTTCAATCCCAAGTACGTCATCTACTCTAACTATGGTGGCGGTGGAGAGGACTACTGCTTCCCAGGCGGAGAGCTTTGCTCAATGCACGGAAGGCAGGAGCTCAACCAGAACGCCCGCGAGGCCTGTGTCAACAAGTACATGGGAATAAGCAAGTGGTTCGACTTCGCGCTCGAGATGAACCAGAAGTGCAACTACAAGAACGCTGATTCCTGCTGGGAGGACGTCGCAAAGGGATTAGGCCTTGACGTCGCCAAGATCAAGGCTTGCGAGGCCAGCGAAGGAGTCGCTCTTATGAAGGCAGACAAGGACTTGGGCGACAGGCTCGGAGTCCAAGGCAGCCCGACAGTCTTTGTTGACGGCGAGGAGTATAGCAGCGCAAGGAGCGCAGAGGGCTACAAGCAAAGCCTTTGCGCAGCATTCGAGACTGCGCCGACGACTTGCGGGACAAGCCTAGGAGAAGCAGTCTCTGCGCAGGCAGCAGGAGCAGCCGCTGCAGCGCCAGCAGCAGAATGCGGAGTTTAAGCAGTTAACTCTTAGCATAGAAGTCTCTTTTAAAGCCAAATTTTTTTTTTAAGTTTCTTTTTATGTTTCTTTTTCTCTTTTTTCTTCTTGAGCTCTGGCTCTTGCTTGGCTTTGCCAAATAAGTAGCCCCTGCCCAACTAGTGGTTTGTCTGCCTAAGAAGTCAGCCTCTTTGGAGACTTACTGGGCAAAGCCGGAAAACCCTTCTTGATAACCGCTGCCCCCGCAAGGACGAGAATCGGACTGCTCTACAGACTACACTCTATCCAAGAAATATGATCCGAGAACCCTGCCGTGTTTATGCTCTCTTCGAGAGCTTCTCAACTCCCCAGACAACGCCCCAAGCCACTGCCCCGCCTGCGAGGGCAGTGTATAGCTGGAACAAGCCCATCGTGGTCAGGAAGAGCGCCGGCACTATTGAGAACTTCACCAATGCGTACGCTGCGCCGAACAGGAATGCTGTCTTGAAGGTTGCTCCTATCGCGACGCTTAAGGCGTAGTTCATCTTGGCGTGCCTAAGCCACCTGTACGAGTATGTCAGGATCGCGTTCCCCGCCCAGATGAATGGTATCATGTATATTACGAATATTGTGAAGGGACCGAAGAGCATTCCTCGAGCGACCACGCCGAAAGTCGGCAGGATTATGAGCGGCAATAGCTTGTGGCCTTTAAGATAAGTCGCTCCTAGGATCAGGTATGCGTTCACGACGGTTCCAACCACCATCTGCGGGTGCCCTAGCATGAAGGGTGTGAAGAAGGCAAGCAGTCCATAGATTACCAGATGGACGTATTCCTCTAGTCTTGTCACGTCGAATATGTTGTTGTAGTACGCCTTCTTCATGTTCTCGTATATTTCCATGGTCATCACCGCGTATCCTTTTCCCGCATTCTCATCCAGGATCCTCAGGTTTTACTTGTACGCTTTCCTTGTGTAGCTCGTGTGCAGGAGCTTGTGCGCCTGCTCGCTTCCGAACTCTCCGAGGTATTCCTTGTATATGCTAAGAGCGGCCGGGTTCTTGTGTGATTTGCGTATCTTCTTCTTGTTATCCGCCCTGTTAAGGGCTCCCGCCCTCTTGAGCAGTATCTCTGCGTTTATCGGAGCCGGCTGGCCTCCTCCGCCTACGCACCCACCATAACAAGCCATGATCTCTATGAAGTGATACTGGCTCTTCCCGGCTTTGATGTCCTCCATGAGCTTCCTGGCCTCACCCAGCGTGTGCACGACGCAGATATTGACTGTCTTTCCCTTAATCTTGAGCTTTGCTTCTTTCTTGGTCTCGATGCCTCCGAGGGCCTTGTTGTATTCGAACTTCGGCAGGCTCTTCCCCTCAAGCCAGTCGACTGCAGTCCTGAGCGCCGCCTCCATCACTCCGCCTGTATGGCCGAAGATGACTCCCGCACCAGTACTCTCCCCTAATGGGTTGTCGAACTCGGTGTCTGGCAGGTTGACGAAGTCGATGTTCATCTCCTTTATGAGCTTGCCGAGCTCTACAGTCGTGAGCACGTAATCCGCTTCGCCGGAGAATTCAGGCCTTGTGATCTCGTACTTTTTGGCCGTGCAGGGCATGATGTCTACCAGGATCATGTCTTTCGGGCTCTTGCCTATCTTCTGAGCGTAGTAAGTCTTTATCAGGCTTGCAAGGATTGCTTGCGGGCTCTTGCAGCTAGACATGTGATGGAGCTCGTCAAAGAAGAACTGCTCGCCGAACTTAATCCATGCGGGGCAGCAGGTGGTGATCATGGGCAGGTTCTTGTTCTCCTTGAACCTTTTCACGAATTCAGTCGCTTCCTCGATTATGCATATGTCCGCTCCGAGGTCTGTGTCGAACACCTTCTCGAATCCCAATCTCTTGAGGGCGGTCACCATCTTGCCAGTCACTTCAGTCCCTGCTTCCATGCCGAAGCACTCTCCGAGCGCCGCCCTGATCGAAGGGGCGGTCTGGGCTATGAGCATCTTGTCTGGATTGTTGAGCGCGTCTATGACCGACTGGATGTCGCTCTTCTCCGTAAGAGCCCCTGTCGGGCACACGATCACGCATTGGCCGCAGTTTACGCAAGAACTCTCTGCCATGGTATGGCCGAGGGCGGGGGTGACTATGGTGTCGAATCCCCTATTGTTCTGGTCTATGGCATACACTGTCTGTATCTGGTTGCACATCTTAATGCACCTGCCGCATAAGATGCACCTGTTGTCATCCCTTCTTATCGAGACGCTTGAGTTGTCGACAGGCACTTGCCTTCTCTTGCCAGAAAATCTTATGTCTTTTATCATGAAGTCTCCTGCGTAGCTTTGCAGCTTGCAGTGGAGGTTCTTTGGGCAGGTCGGGCAGTTCAGGTCGTGATTCGCGAGGAGAAGCTCGAGGTTTATCCTCCTGGCCTCAAGGACCTTGGGTGTGTGGGTGTTCACTTTCATCCCATCAGCTGCTTTTGTCGAGCACGACGTCATCAGCCTTCCTTTTCCATTGCCTATGTCGACGTCTACTATGCAGAGCCTGCAGTGAGCAGTACGTTCGAGCCTCTCGTGGTGGCATAGGTGAGGGATCTTGACCCCATTCTTCTCGGCTATGTCAAAGATGTAATCTTCTGGCGTGCAGGTTATCTCTTGTTCGTTCAAGAATATCTTTATCTGCTTTGCCGGCGCAGTGGCTGTTGTCTGCGGCTGAGGAGTTTTCCTTGCTTGTTTATGCGCCTTGTGGCCCGCGTGCTTATGGCTCGAGTGATGCCCTGCCTTTCTCTTCGCAGTCCTCTTCCTTGTTTTCTTATGCTTTGCCAAGTTATTTCCTCTCTATCGCGTCGAACGCGCATGCCTCGTAGCAAGCGCCGCACCTCACGCACTTCTCCTGGTCTATCACGTGCTTCTCCTTGGGCTTGCCGCTGATAGCGTTCACAGGGCAGTGCCTCTTGCAGTTGCCGCAGCCTATGCAGTTGTCAAGGATAGTGTACCTGAGCAGGTTCTTGCACGCGTGGCTTGGGCATTCCTTCTTCTCGATGTGCACAGTGTACTCGTCTCCGAACTGCTGGAGCGTTGAAAGAACAGGGTTTGGGGCTGCCTGTCCCAGGCCGCAGAGCGAATTCTCCTTGATGAATCCTGCGAGGAGCTTTAGCTTCTCAAGGTCTTCTTTCGTGCCAAGGCCTTTTGTTATCTTGTCGAGTATCTCAAGCATCCTGGTGGTTCCTTCCCTGCAGGGCGTGCACTTGCCGCAGCTCTCTCCTGCCGTGAATGACATGAAGTATCTTGCGACGTCTACCATACAGGCCTCGTTGTTCAGGACTATCATGCCGCCGCTTCCCATGATGGCGCCTATGGCCTGCAGACTCTCGTAGTCCAGCTTGGTGTCCAGGTATTGCTCGCTCACGCACCCTCCGGCAGGCCCTCCTATCTGGACTGCCTTGAACTCCGTACCCTCGACGACTCCGCCCCCGACATCGAACACGAGCTCTCGGATGCTGATTCCGACAGGCACCTCGACCACTCCTGTGCGCTTGACTTTTCCTGCAAGGCATATCATCGCTGTTCCCTTGCTCTTCTCAGTGCCTATCTTCGCGAACTCATCAGCTCCCATGCTCATGATGACTGAGACAAGCGAGAGCGTACTCACGTTGTTGATGTTCGTCGGATTGTCATCTATCCCTCTCTGGGCAGGGTAAGGCGGCTTGAACCTCGGCTGGCCCCGAAGGCCCATTGTCGAGTTGATGAGCGCAGTCTCTTCACCGCATACGAATGCTCCCGCCCCCATCTTCATCTTGATGGTGAAGTTGAATCCCTGGATTCCTAGGATGTTCTTCCCTAAGAGATTCTTCTCCTCCGCTATCTTGATCGCTTTTAGGAGGGTCTCGACCGCGAGCGGATACTCTGCCCTGGTGTATATCACTCCGTCCTGGCTTCCTATCGCGTAGGCCGCAATCGTCATGCCTTCTATCAGCCTGAATGGGTCGCTCTCCATAGTCACCCTGTTCATGAACGCCCCAGGGTCTCCCTCGTCGCCGTTGCACACGAGCATCCTCTTGCCCTGTTGCTGGGCGACTAGCTGCCACTTCTTTCCAGTCGGAAATCCTGCGCCTCCGCGTCCTCGAAGGCCTGACTTGAGGACGTCAGCAATGACTTCCTCTGGCTTTTTCTTCAGCGCGTTCACGAGGCCAGCGTATCCTCCTGCAGAGACGTATTGCTCCACGCTCAAAGGATTGATCTTTCCGCAGTTGCTCATCAAGAGCCGCTTCTGCTTCTTGTAATACTCTATCTCTTCAAGAGAATGGCCTAGGAGGAGCTCGCTGCACACCCGCCTCTCCCTGATAGCTTGTATAAGCATGTCGACCTTGTCCTCTGTGACGTGGCCGTATATCGAGAAGACGTCCCCTTGCTTGACAGTCACTATGGGTTCTGCGTAGCACATGCCCGCGCAGCCCACATTCTCAAGCATCGTCTGCAGCTCGGCGCCTTTCAGCCTCTCAAAGACGTGATCTGCCCCTGCTGATATCCCGCAGGTGGCCATCCCCACCGTTATCCGGTCGTGGTTTAGGTCCTCATGCCCTTTCTTCATGTCCACGACGTTTTCAAGGAACTTCATTTTCGCTTCATTTCCTCAGATCCTCGATCAGCTTGTCTATCTTCTTCTCGTCAAGATTGCCGTATACCTTGCCGTTCACCATCATCGCAGGCGCCTTTGCACAGGCCCCTATGCAGTTCACGGTCTCAAGGCTTATATGGCCGTCATCAGTCATCTCGCCAGACTTAATGTTCAGCTTCTTCTCTATGAACCTTAGAAGAGTCTCAGAATTATGGACGTGACAAGCCGTGCCTCTGCACATGCTGATGTGGTTCTTGCCGATGGGCTTGAGCCTGAACATCGAGTAGAACGTTGCGACTCCTGATATCCTCGAGAGCGGAGCCTTGATCTTCTTAGAAAGGGCTTCCATGTGCTCCTCTGATAGGTAGCCGAACTCCTTCTGGATGTCCTGGAGCGCTGCTATGAGGTCTCCTGGAGAACTGTACTTTTCCAATACCTTGTTTATGTCAGGCAACTTCTTAAAACCTCTTTGTAAATGCAGGGTTATATGCTTACATCAAGCCTCTTTTTACGCTCAACAACCCTTTAGCCGAGACTAGGAATTGCACGTTTATAAATTTTCCTCTCAGTTGGACGAATACTGTTTTCCTGTATTTTTCAGTAACTTTTATAAATCCAGTTCCTCTTTTTTCTTCTTAAGGGATTTGGGAAGCGTTCTCTTCTCTTTTCCGTGGGTAGGGTGATTGAGATGTTTGATTACAAGCGTTTTGCGATGGTCTTAGGCGTGATGATACTTTTGCCGTTGTTCATTGGTCTCTTCTTTGACGCTATTTATCTTGAGCCGAAGTACGAGGATTTCTGCTCAGGAGACCGGTATTCTATGCCTGAGAAGGCGATGCCTGCCTCTTGCATCGAGCCTCCCTCCCAGCTCAAATGCGTCTCTAAGGGCCTCAGCCCTGACGGCTCGCAGCTCTTTGACTGCGAGAATACTGGCTCAGGGGTGAAGTGCGACGATACTTTCGCAACGCCAGAGGTCAAGGATTGCTTGAAGAACGAGGGCAGTCCTGAGTTCTCAACTGATGATTCCTGCTGTCAAGTGTTCGAATCGTGTAACTATTGCAGCAGGGACTACCAGCAGGTCTTGAAGGTGTATAACAGGAACCTGTTCTTCATACTCGCGCCTGTCGGCCTGGTCGTGATAATCATCGGGATAATGTGGGGTGTGGAGTATATGGGCGCCGGCTTCATGTTCGGCGGGCTCATCACGTTGTTCTACGCCACCATAAGGTACTTCTCTGAGATGAGCAAGCTCTTGAGGGCGATTGTCATATTGATAGAGCTCTTGATAATCATCTGGCTCGGCCTGAAGAAGATTGGTGCTGGAAGAGAGGGTTCTGAGGCGGTCCTGGTCGGGAAGAGCGCGAGACAAAAGAGACGCAGGTGATGATGTTTGGACTTGTTCAGCGGACTATTAGGAAAAAAGGGTTTTCGGGAGCAGCTCGTCTCTGAGGCAGCAGGGATACACGGGAAGTTCCCTAAGAAGATCGTCTTTGCGGATACTGACGACTTCGTCCTGAGCGCGGCTTCCCTTGTGAAGAGGAGAAGGATAGCCAGTCCGATCATCCTGGGAGATTCTGACAAGCTCCGCGCATCTTTTCGGCGCCTTGGCCTGGCTAATCTTGAGACTGAGGACATACTTGACTATCTGTTCGCTGAGAACAGCGAGATCCTAGAGGGTTATGCAAAGGATTATCTTGCGATGAGAAAGGCACGGGGAAAACTGTTGTCTGACAAGGAGGCTATTGAGCGCATGTCAAGGTCTAGTTTCTATGCCGCTATGATGGTCAGGAAAGGGCTTGCTGATGGCATGATATCAGGCGCGTCTGCAGCCACGAAACCTTACCAGCCTGCGATGGAGATAATCGGGCTCGTCAAGGGCGTGTCTAAGATGTCTGGCGCCTTCTTCATGTCGAAGGATTCGGGAGAGGCTTATCTCTTCTCTGACTGCGGCATCAACATGAGCCCTAACTCAGAGCACTTGGCAGAAGCGGCTTGGCTCTCAGCAAGAACTGCCAGCGCTGCAGGACTGATTCCTAAGGTCGCCATGCTTTCATTCTCGACTAACGGCTCGTCCAGACATCTGAGCGTAGAACGGGTGAAGCTGGCGACCGCGATGCTTAAGAGGAAGGATTCCTCAATCCTTGTTGATGGAGACATCCAGGTGGATGCGGCAATCAATCCAGAGGTCATGAAGCGCAAGTGCCCTGATTCTCCGTTGAAGGGCTCTGCTAATGTCCTGATATTTCCTGATCTTAACTCTGCCAACATCAGCTACAAGCTATTGGAGCGATTAGGTGGTTACTATGCGCTAGGTCCGCTCCTATTAGGGCTTGAGAAACCTGCGAATGACATCGCCCTAGGCTCATCTGCCCAGGCAGTATTTTATCTCTGCGCCGCGACTGTTATCCAGGCCGCTAATCCCTTGAAGCCAGAAGAGGTCGGGTTCAGGGACGTCGAGAAGGGCGAGGCCAGGGTTAATGAGGATGCGCAGCGCAAGAAGGCGGCCTCTGATCCTCTTGATCTGCTTCCATCCAATGTGAGGAAGATAATAGAGGAGGGCAGGAAGAGCGCTGCTAAGGACGAGGACTCAGACGTTTCAAAGGGCGCTTAAGATTTTCATGTTCATTCGACTGTATCATCATTTTTTTTAGTGAAAAGAGGTGTTTTTCAGCCATGGATCCACATCAGCAACCAGTGAACACGAATGCGGGCAAGTCAAGAAGCAAAGAGGCTGGTGTTGCAGAGCCAACTCTCCCACCTCCTGATCCAAAGCCCCGGCCAGGCCCTGAGCTTGCGAGGAAGATGCTTTCTGTAGAGGAATCCATGGCTTTCCTGAAGAAGCATGGTCTTAGCGTGGTGAAATACGTTGTCTGCGTCTCAAAAGAGGATTTGAGGGAGAATACCTCACACCTGAAGTTCCCGCTCGTAATGAAGATTCTCTCTCCTCAGATAATCCACAAGACAGACGTCGGGGGGATTGTCCTTGGCATAAGGGATAAGAATTCTCTCTTGAGCGAGTATGACTCCTTGATGGAGCGCATAAAGCAAAACGCGCCTGAAGCAAAGATCGAGGGTGTATTAGTTCAGGAGTCCGTGCTTGGTAGGGAGGTCCTTATCGGCATGAAGAATGATCCGCAGTTCGGAAAGATAGTCGTGGTCGCGACTGGCGGCGTGTTTGTAGAGCTCTTCAATGACGCTGTCTTCAGGGCAGCGCCCGTCTATCCTGAAGAGGCTAAGGAGATGATATCTGAGCTCAAGGGCAAAAAGCTCCTCGAGGGATTCAGAGGCGAGAAGGCCGTGAGCATAAACGCCCTCGCAAACCTAATATCAAGCTTCTCTAAGATGATACTTACGCGCGAAGACCTTCTAGAAGTGGATTTCAATCCTGTGATCGTGAATGAAAAGGAAGCCTTGGTGGCTGACGCCAGGCTGATAGTCGACTGTGCAAAATCTCCTTCGCAGAAGAAGCAGCCATGTGGCTTAGACGCGGCCCATGCAAAGACTAGGATTGTCTTGGAGAATCTAGGTAAGAGGTCGCTTGACATCTTCTTCAATCCTAAGAGCATCGCAGTCATCGGAGCGTCCAGGGATGAGGGCAGTGTGGGTTTTGGCGTGGTCCGCAATCTTCGCACAGGAAACGTCTTCCAGTCAGGCACTGCGCGTCCTTTCAAGGGCCGGATTTACCCTGTCAATCCTAATGCTGACGAGATCGACGGCCTGAAGTGCTATCACTCGATAAAAGAGGTTCCTGGCAAGGTTGACCTGGCAGTCATCTCGATCCCTGCAAAGTTCATTCTTCAGGTCATGAAGGAGTGCGCTGACAAGAAGATTAGGGCCGCGATAATAATATCAGCCGGCTTTGCAGAGCACGGATCAGAAGGAGCCGCGCTTCAAGAGGAGGTGCTGAAGCTGGCCAGGAGCGCAAGGATGAGGATAATAGGCCCTAACTGCCTAGGTCTCATCAGGCCAAGCTCATCCCTCAACGCGAGTTTTGCCCCGGCAATGCCAAAGGACGGAGGCGTCGCGTTCATCTCCCAGTCAGGAGCGCTCGTCGACAGCGTAATCGACTGGGCCCTTGAAGAGGATTATGGCTTCAGCTCAGTGATTAGCCTGGGTAACATGGCAGACATCGGGTTTGCTGAGCTATTCGACTGGTTTGCAAAGGACTCGAAGACAAGAGTCGTGACCTTATACGTCGAGGGAGTGCACGACGGACCAGCATTCATGCAGGCAGCCCAGCGCTTGTCTCAGAAGAAGCCTGTCCTAGTGGTCAAGGCCGGAAGGACCAGCGCCGGAAGCGCAGCAGTATCCTCTCACACCGGTTCACTTGCAGGGTCATACAGTGTCTTCAAAAGCGTGATGAAGCAGTGCGGAGTCACGGTCGTAGGAAGCATAGATGAGATGTTCAACACTGCCAAGGCAGTGGCTAGCCAGCCAGTCGCAAAAGAGGATGGTGTCGCGATAATCACCAACGCCGGCGGGCCAGGAGTCTTGACGGCGGATTACTGCGAAGAGGCAGGGATGAAGCTTGCGGTGCTAGGCGAGGAAGTGCTCAAGAAACTCGACTCCTCTGGCAAGATGCACCCTGCTTATTCTCGTCACAATCCCTTGGACCTGGTGGGAGACGCCCTTCCTGAAAGGTACTCTATTGCAGTCGACCTCTTGCTTGCTGAGAAGAACGTGAACGGCCTGATAGTCATCCAGACGCTACAGACGATGACTGACTCAGAGAAAGACGCAGAGGCATTGATAAACGCCCACAAGAAATATCCCCAGAAGCCAATCGTGGCGGTATTCATGGGGGGCAAGTTCACGAAGAAAGGCATAGCGCTTCTCGAGAAGAACGGCATACCAAACTACGACGACCCAAGCAAGGCAGCCAAGGCGATGAAGGCATTATTGCCAAAGCGCGGGCTGAAGAAGTACGTTTTCTGAAGAACAGGATGAAGAAGAGTCTTCGAGTCTTCTTTAGTTTTTTTTTCTTATTCCTTCCCGCACTGCTTCTTGACCCATTCCCATCGTTCGTCGATGTGTTTCTGGATTGTCTCTAGCATCGCTGTGTTCTCTGGCTTGAAGAGGTGCTTGAACCTTCCTTGGGTCCGCATCCATTCTGTCATGGGCTTCTTCTTGTCTCCTGGGTCGTAGTTCAAGGTCCACTTGTCGTTCTCTATCTCGAATAGCGGCCAGAAGCAGGTGTCTACTGCGAGCTGGGCGATCTTGACTGTATGGTTAGATGGTATCTTCCATCCTGGGACGCAGGGGCATATTATGTTTAGGAACGCTGGACCCTTCATACTTATGGCCTTCTCTGCTTTCCTCACAAGGTCTGCGTAGTTGTGGATGCTTGCTTGGGCTACGTATGGAATGTGATGGGCTGCCATTATGGCTGTTAAGTCTTTCCTGAACTGTTCTTTTCCCTGATGAGCCGCGCCGACTTGGCTTGTGTTGGTCCAGGCACCGTATGGAGTTGATGAGCTCCTCTGGATTCCTGTGTTGTGCACTACGATGCCATCTGCTATGAAGTTGTGCTCGCCTTCCACCCTTAAGTCAAGGGTCGGCTCTTTCTTCACAAATTTTATCGACATTATCTTCTCAGTGCTAAACCACTGGTTGTCAGCGAGGTAATCGCGCTGCTTTATCTGGGAGAGATAGTTTTTTATGTCGGGCCTCTTCTTTCTGCTGAATGCTATGTAACCGTAAGATGAGTCTTCCAGGAGTTTCCTGTAGACTACGAATGTGCCTCTCTTCTTTGTCTGGAAGTGTATCTTTCCGACCCTGTAATTCATGGTCTGCAGAAGCAGCCTGAGAGTCTTCAGTAGCTCGGGGCTTGCGGAGACGTACCTGTTGCTCTCTCCAAGATTGTACCCGTCTGATAGCATGAGGCCTCTTACAAAAGCCTCTTTCTCTTCTTCAGGAAGCGTGAAGACCCAAGAAGGCACAACCTTGCTCTTCGCGCCTTTCCCGAACCCAAGGTTGCTTATGAATCTCGAAAGATTGATAGAGTATATGTACAAGTATAGCCTGTCAAGCGAGGTGACTTCCTGGCCGAAAGCTTTTTTGAAGGTCTGGATCAACTGCCTTCTTCCTTCTTTTTTCTCAGGAAGGGCGAACCCGACTTCTGCCTTCTCCTCACGAACCCATCCGTCTCCCACGAAGAGTCCGAAAAACTCCATGAGTTCAGGGCTGGTTTTTTTTGGCAGCGCGAGCGGGTTTATCTTGTTTACTTTGTAATCTCCTTTTTTTGATAATGTCATCTTCTTGAAGCGGTGGCTCTTCCCTTTGCCAAGTCTTTTCAGGGTAACAACCTCATCTCCTGCCTTGAGTTCTTCAAGCTTCTTCCATGCAAGGGAGTTTTTGGATTGCTTTCCATTCCGCTGGACGACTAGGAATGGATGGTTCGAGGTGGCCTTGATGGAGTGGTGCGCTGTCGACACCTCAAATACTTTTTTTATTCCGTTGTCGAATATTCCTGTGCATCTCTTCAAGACAAGGTTTCCTGTCTTCTGATTAAAGGCATACACTTTCTCTCCGATTCTTAGATCAGTTATTTTTTTTAGTCCCCCTTCTGTCTGTATTAGCGAGTCAAGGCTAAGGCAGTTCATGTATCCCTCGTTGTCTACGCACACGTACAAGAACTTGTGTCCTCGCTCCAATGCTCCTGAAAGCGATTGGAGTCCGATGTCGTAAGTCCCGCCGTCTCCTCCGAACGCTATGAACTTGATGTCCTTGTCTATCTTTCCCTTCCTCTTCAGGGCTTTGAATGCAGACTCTACGCCGCTTATGGTGGCTCCCGCATTCTCGAACGCGTTGTGGATCCAAGGCACCCTCCACGCCGTGAACGGGTAGATCGTGGTGCTCACTTCAAGGCAGCCCGTCGCGTTTGCGACTACAATCGGGTCCTTCGTGGCCTTCAGGACTGCCCTCGTGGCTATGGCCAGGCCGCATCCTGGGCACATCCTATGTCCTGGCGCTAAGCGTTCCTTCTCAAGTGCGAGTTCCCTGATATTGACCATTTACTCTCGCACCCCCGAATACCTGATGACCGATCCAAGGTCGCCTGGAGCGCTGTTCGCCGCCGCGCTTAGCTCTGAGAATATCGTCTTTATCTGGGTAGTGTCCATCTCTCGGCCTCCGAGGCCGTAGATGTAGTTTATCATGACTGGTTTTTCCTTTTCCTCGTGGAATGCGCTTCTCACTTCCATGAAGATAGGTCCTCCGTATCCTCCGAAGCTCGCCGCCCTGTCAAGCACAGCGACTGCCTTTGCGTTCTTAAGCTTGGCAACGACTTCTTCATTCAGGAAGGGCCTAAACACTCTCATCTTTACGAGGCCGGCTTTCTCGCCCTTGGCCCTCAGCTCCTCGACAACGACCCTCGCGGTCCCTGCTGTGCTGTTGGTGCACAGGATTATCCTCTCAGCATCCTCTAAGTGTTCTCCCTCGAAGAAGTCGTACTTCTTGCCTGTGAGCGTCCCGAACTCGTCGAATATCTCCCTTATTACTCGCTTGCTGTGCTCCATGGCGTCTACCTGCTGCATCTTGTGCTCGAAGTAATAATCAAAGAGGTCGAGCGGCCCGTAAGTCACTGGATTCTCGACGTTCAGCAGGGGATCGACTGCCTCGTGTTCCTTCACGAACGCCTTGGCGCTCTCGTCGTCAAGAAGCTCGACTGTCTCGACCGAGTGGCTTGTTATGAATCCGTCCTGACAGACCATCACTGGGAGGAGTACGTCCTTGTGTTCTGCAATCCTCACCGCCATGAGCGTGTTCTCATAAGCCTCTTCGCCGTTCTCTGAGTAGAGCTGGATCCAGCCTGAGTCCCTGCAGCCCATGCTGTCTGAGTGGTCGCAGTGGATGTTGATAGGTCCGCTAAGCGCCCGGTTGACGACGTTCATCACGATGGGGAGCCTGGTACTTGCTGCGATGTAGACTACCTCCCACATCAATGCAAGGCCGTTTGCGCTCGTCGCAGTCATGGTCCTGGCACCTGCTGCTGCTGATCCTACGCAGGCGCTCATGGCGCTGTGCTCTGACTCGACGGTTATGAACTCTGTCTCTACAGCCCCGTCGGCCACGAATTGTGAGAACGTGTGCATCACCGGAGTCTGTGGTGTTATGGGGTATGCCGCCACGACGTCAGGGTTTATCTGCTTCATGGCCTCTGCAGAGCACTCCGCTCCAGTCATCGCCCTCTTCGCTTTCTTGGTCATCTTGAAATTGCAGGATCAGGGGTTTATTCCTTGATCTCTTTCTCCTCCTTCATGCTTATCGCTTTTACAGGACAGCTCTCTGCGCATATCCCGCAGCCCTTGCAGTGCTCGAGGTCGAATCCTCCGAAGTTGCCGAGCTTCGGGTTGTCGCTCACGCCCTTCTTGCCCTTTGCAGGGCACTCTGAGCCGCCTACGAGTATGCAGGAGTCAGGGCACATCATCCAGCAGATCATGCAGTTGATGCACTTCTCAGGATCATGTATGGGTCTAAAAGTCCTCCAGTCGCCGGTCTTGTACTTGACGCTGTTGCCGGCTTCCAGTATCTTCCCGCCTATAGGTATTTCTCTCCAGCCCTTTGGTCTCTCAGCCATCTTTAAGCCTGCACCTCGTTATACGCCCTCATGAACGCGTTCAGGTTCCTTCTGGTGAGCTCATCCCCCAGCTTGTGGGTGAAGTGCTTTGTCGCGTAGCTCTTGAGGACTTCGACGTCGACTATGTTCGTCACTTTCTCGATTGCGCCGAGCATTGCGGTGTTGGTCACTGGCCTTCCAAGCTCCTCGATCGCAATCTTGGTCGCGTCTATGACCACGATTTTTCCAGGGAATCCTGTCTTCTTCCGGATGTCATCCGCTGTCTCTGTAGTGTTGACTATGAGCGTGCCTTCGTGAGAGAGGCCATCTGCGACAGCCACGCTCTTGACGAGCGTGGGATCCACGACAACCACGAGGTCTGGCTGCTTGACGCTGGTGTGGAGCCATATAGGCTTGTCGCTTATGCGGACAAAAGCCTTTACAGGCGCTCCTTGCCTCTCCGCGCCGTACTCAGGAAAGCTCTGCACCTGCTTTCCCTGCTCAAGCGCTGCTTCTGCGAGCAAGGCTGCCGCAGTCTTTGCGCCTTGGCCTCCTCGGCCGTGAAACCTTATCTCAAAGATGTCTTTTGTCAACTTTAAACTCTCTTGGTCACAACAAGTTTTTTTTGGGCGCGACAGAAAAACGCCTCTTTTTTTCGCTGCCGCAAGACAGGCTTATTCCGTAATGAAGGTGGTTGCTTGACCTTTTTGAACTCTAACTTAGCAATAAGTGAGGTTTGTTTATATTTTTTTCGAAATAAGGTTTCATTCGTTTATCTGATAAAACCTGGCTTGAGCCAGAAAACGTATTTTTCCCTAAAAGAAAAACATTTATAAATTTGCAGCTTCAGTAATGATCTTGAGCCAAGGGTGAGTCATACTCTATGCTGGCTCAGCAGCATATCATCCGCATATAATCCATTTTTTTCATTTTCATACTATCTTTTCATATTATTTGATGTGAGCCCTTGATTTTTCAGGGGCTAGGAAAAAAAGAGGTGAATCATTTTGGTAGACAAGGCTAATGCTCATATTCTGTGGTTTGACCAGCTGAACAATAACGACACTCCTCACGTCGGGGGAAAGAATGCGAGCCTGGGAGAGATGTACAGCACACTCTCAAGCAAGGGAGTGAGCGTGCCTAATGGCTTCGCGATCACTGCCAAGGCTTACTTCGACATCCTGGATAAAGCAGGCATCAGGGATAAGATCAGGCAGATACTTGAGGGTTTGAACACGAGGGACGTCGCGAACCTGCACGACCGAGGACACAAGATCAGGGATATGATCAGGAATGCAGAGCTCCCGCAGGATCTTCGCACCCAGATCAGCGAGGCTTACAGGAACCTGTGCGGCGGATACGGCGACCGCTCAAAAGACGTCGACGTCGCTGTCAGGTCATCAGCCACTGCAGAGGACCTTCCAGACGCGAGCTTCGCAGGTCAGCAAGAGACTTATCTGAACATAAGGGGAGAGTCCGCGCTCTTTGAAGCCTGCAAGAAGTGCTTCGCCAGTCTCTTCACCGATAGGGCTATCAGTTATCGCGTGGATAAGAACTTCGACCACTTCAAGGTCGGATTGTCTATAGGGGTCCAGAAGATGGTCAGGTCGGACAAGGCGTGCTCAGGAGTCATGTTCAGTCTAGATACTGAGTCTGGTTTTGAGAACGCCGTCATAATCAACGCGGCATATGGACTCGGCGAGAACATAGTCCAGGGAGCGGTGAATCCTGATGAGTACATCATTTTCAAGCCGACGCTAAAGCAAGGTTTCAGGCCGATACTCAAGAAGAAGCTGGGATCAAAGGAGATCATGATGATCTATGACACTTCAGCCGGCAAGAGTACCAAGAACATCCCTGTCCAGATTGAGGATCGGAACAAGTATTGCCTCTCAGAGGATGAGATGCTAGAGCTCGCCAAGTGGGCTTGCAAGATAGAGGACCACTACTCCCAGAGAGCAGGCTATCACAAGCCCATGGACATGGAGTGGGCAAAGGACGGCGTGACAGGACAGCTGTTCATAGTCCAGGCGAGGCCTGAGACAGTCCAGTCAAGGAAAGACAAGAAGAAGCTCTCAAAGTACGTGATGAGAGAGAAAGGAGAAGTATTGGTTACAGGACAGTCCGTCGGTGAGAAGATAGGGTCTGGAAGAGTGCGCGTGATAGAGGACGTGCATAATATCGGCCAGTTCCAGGACGGGGAAGTCCTGGTCACTGACATGACAGACCCTGACTGGGAGCCGATCATGAAGGTCGCAGGCGCCATAGTGACTAACAGGGGCGGCAGGACTTGCCACGCAGCGATCATCTCGCGAGAGCTAGGGATTCCTTGCATCGTTGGCACAGAGACCTCGACCAAGGTGATGCATACAGGCCAAGACGCCACGGTTGACGCGAGCCAGGGAGAGAGGGGATACGTCTATTCAGGGCTCTTGAAGTTCGAGATAGAAGAGCACGACCTTGCGAGCATGCCAAAGACCAAGACGAGGATATGCATGAACATCGGCAACCCAGAACAAGCCTTTGAGGAGAGCTTCATCCCCAACGAAGGTGTGGGTTTGGCGCGCGAGGAGTTTATAATAAGCTCGGATATCAGGATACATCCGCTCGCCTTGATGCACTATAACGAGCTGAAGGACGAGAAGGCAAAGGCAGAGATTGCTAAGCTGACCGCAGGCTACTCTGACAAGTCGCTATACTTCGTGGATTCGCTTGCAAGAGGCGTCGCCATGATAGCAGCGGCCTTCTATCCCAAGCACGTGATCGTCAGGATGAGCGATTTCAAGAGCAACGAGTACGCCAACCTCATAGGGGGGAGGCAGTTCGAGCCTCATGAGGACAACCCGATGATAGGCTGGAGAGGAGCTTCAAGGTACTATATGGGCAACTACAAGGAAGCCTTCGGCCTCGAGTGCAAGGCGATGCTGAAGGTGAGGAACGAGATGGGCCTGACAAATCTTGAAGTCATGATACCGTTCCCAAGGACTGTCGAGGAGGCCAAGAAAGTCATCCAAGTGATGGCAGAGAATGGCCTCCGTCAGGGAGAGAATGGCCTGCGGGTCATAGGAATGTGCGAGATACCATCAGACGTTCTTCTTGCAGATGAGTTCCTGGACGTCTTCGACGGCTTCTCGATCGGATCGAATGACTTGACGCAGCTCACACTAGGGCTTGACCGGGACTCAGAGCTTGTAAGCTCCATATACAACGAGCGAAACCCCGCAGTCAAGAAACTGATCAAGATGGCGATCGACGCCTGTAACAGGCGAGGAAAGTATATCGGGATATGCGGACAAGCACCAAGCGACTTTCCGGACTTCGCCCAGTTCCTCGTCGAATGCGGGATAGGAGCGATAAGCCTAAACCCGGATACTGTGATAAAGACCACTTTGAAGATTGCGGAAAAAGAAAAGGAGCTAGGAATCCATCCTTAACTTGAACCTAGACACGGTCATGAACAACTCTGTTGTTCACTCAGAAAATCCATGATTTTCTGTTGTCAAGACGACGTTGCCCACCGCCGAGAAAGAGAAACAGCCAGGGATAAGGTAGTATTAACACAAGGATTGGTTGAAATTTTTTTATTATTCTTTATGATTCTCACTCTATCTTCTTGAGCCCTTGCCACCATTCGTTGCTGTTTGCCTTGTCGATCTCTTCTAGGAGCTTTAGCGCGCTCTTTGTCTTCACGACTTTCTTGCAGTTGTCTATCCAGTCTTGGGCGTACTCGTATCCTCTCTCGACGTATTCCTTTGCGAGGACTGCTTGCTCGACGTAGTCTGCGTCTTTTGCGATGTTACCGGCCGCTGTGCTTCTCTTCTCTACCTGCAGCCACATGTCTTTTATCTCGTCGCCTACGCTTCCGATCTTGGATAGCTGCTCGTCCACTGCGCGTTCTTCGTCTGCTTTGACGTAGCGCGCGTTCACCTTGTTGATGTCGCCGACTCGGCACTCTCCTATGTCGTGGAACACTATGAGTGAGCATACTTCCTGAGGGTTGTCATGCCCTTCCATCTTTGCAAGGACGTATCCGATTTGCGCGGCTCTAAGGCTGTGGGCCGCCACGCTTCCAGGGTTGTCAACGCCTATGAGGCGAAGCCCTTGGTGCTCTGTCTTCCTGAGCATGCCTAGCTCGAAGAAGAAGTTGACTGCATCTTTCAAGTCATTTGTTTCATCTGTTGCTTTCATGAATTTTAGAATGCCATTTGGGTTTAAAAAAGTTTACTTAACTGTTTGTCACGTTCATTTCACCTGGTAGAACGCTACGACGTAGTTCTTGCCATATTTCTTCGCACACTTTGGACACGTCGTGAAATAGAAGTATTCCTTCACTATCTTCTTCTTTTTGGCTTTCACATACTCATCCATCTCTTTCATCCACTTCGGGACATTATTGTATGGCCCTTCGAAGACTTTTGTGAGAAACGTGCCTGAGAGCCTGGCCATCTTGGCATCTTTTACGTCCTTGGTTACGCTCATGTAGAGCTCAGATCTCCATGGAGAGGGATCATATGCGAGCATGATGAAGTCCTTGGGTTTTGGTTTTGCCTTGCCCGCTTCAATCTTCTCCCACATGCGCATGATGACTTTTCCGATGCCTAGCGGAACGTGGAATATCTGCCTGACTTCATCTTGAACGAAAGGCTTGTTCTTCCACACGACGCTCTTCTTATCCCACACTTTCGGATTGAACCTTGGACAGCAGGTCTTTGACTTGTCTGACATTGTCATGCACTCTTCTTGCGGGTAAGATTATTTAAATCTTTCTTCACTCAGGGCACTCCCCTTCTGTGATATAATATACTTTCTCGTCGCTGCAGGCAGTGCACGCATTGCCGTACGTCGCCGCGCAGGGGTGTTTGATGCATTTGATGTCTAGGTTGAACCATCCGCACACAGGATCATAGTTCATGGTGCACGCGATGTCTCCCCTCTGAGTTGGCTGGCAGTAAGTCTTGTCGCTCTCCCCCTCATCCAGGCATCTAGGGAACTCGCATCCAAGCGCAGGGTCACGGACGACTATGCTTCCGTCGTCACACACCTTCGTGTCTTCTGTGCATCCTTGCGGCTCTTCCGGCTCCTCGTCCCAGGTCACCTTCCAGTCCCGAAACTTCATGACTGTCGGCTCTCCCCCGCTTGGTCCTTGGAGGTAGACGTTGAAGCAGCCTGGGCATCTTAATGTCTCAACTTCCGTTATAGTGATCGGTCGGTAGCTCATCGGAAGCACTGCCAGCCTCGCTGCTTCTTTCTGCGACTCGTCCAATTCCCACTCGCGTATGCACGCACCTACTGTCTCGTTCCAGCTGTAACCCGCACCTACGAGGCAGCCGTAGTCATCCTTGTCTCCGCCTATAGGCTTCTCGTTGTTCACACTCTCGCAGGCCGTGAGGAGCGTCAGCGCCAACGCAGCCAGGATCATTATCTTGCTTGTTTTGTTCTTCATGCAGTTCACCTACTGCTTTGTTGTCTATCTCGTATTTAAATCTCGTGGATGTTTCAGTCTGATTTGAAGTCATTGTGGTCGGATGGAGCCTGGACTATCAGGGTGGAAGATGTGTTTATCGACCGAAGGTTTAATAAATGAGCCGACCAAATAATGTCTTGTTCAAAGGATTTTTGGGCTCGTAATCAGCAGAGAAGAGGTGGATTTTTTTTGGGAAAGACTGTGCTCGTCGTTGAGGATTCTGTGTTCATCGCTGAGGCTATAAGGAATATCCTCGAGCCTCATGATCTCTTCGTGGTCATAGAGGATGATGGCAACAAGGTCGTGGATCTTGTCAAGAAGAAGGATGTGAATCTTGTGATACTCGACTTGATGATGCCTAAGCTTCCTGGAAAGGAGGTCCTCTCAAGGCTGAAGGCCGATCCTAAGACCAAGAAGATCCCTGTCCTCATACTCTCCGCAAGGATTGATCATCTGAGATGGGATCAGGAGCTTCAGGCATGCGACCACTTCATGCCTAAGCCTTTCAAGAATGAGGAGCTCGTGGCTGTCGTCAAGAAGCTCTTGAAGGTGGCTTGAAAAATGAAGCTTGGCTCTAAGACCTTGGTTTTCATGAGCCTGATCCTGCTGGCTCTCATAGTCTTGTGGGGATTTTATTATCGTTCTGTAGGAGAATCTCTCTTCCATCTAGAAGAGGATTATTTGAAGGATGATCTTAGGAGGGCTTCTAATCTCGTGGACCTTTCCTTGGAGAGCATTGATCATCGACTTGGTGATTGGGCTCAATGGGATGACTCTTATGACTACGTACGCTCCCCTAATGACGATTTCATCGAGACCAACCTCAATAATGATACCTTGCCGCTCTTGAACCTGGATTTGCTCGTGATCGCAGACTCCTCTGGAAAGGTCTTATACGAGCTTTATGATACTGGTGAGGGTCAGTGCGACAAGGAATTCTTTGATTTGAACCGGAAGGAGAAGCGTCTCCTTACAAGCTTTCACGACAGGGAGATGGTTCGCCAGTCTGGCTTGGTGATATGCGGGAACAACTCGGCGCTCTTCGTGGCGAGGCCAGTCCTCCCGTCTGACGGTTCTGGAGCGCCTGTCGGCGTGATTCTCTTTGCGAAGTTCTTCCGCGGGAAGATACCTGACTTTGAGCGTCAGCTCTTGTTGAGTGTGGAAGTAGGGTCTTGGCAGGATGAATCCCTGCCTGAGGATATGGAGTTGGTGAAGGGTTTTATTGACTTGGGATCTTCAGAGTACATCTCGTCAGATCGTGAGAATCTTTACGGGTATCTCTTGGTGAATGATTGGCTGGGAAGGCCTGGCGTGATAATGAAACTGACCAAGCCAAGGACGCTTTCAGCGGCTGAGAGGGACTTTTTCTACATGCTCTCGCTCTTCGTCATCTTAGGGGCTGCCGCCCTGGTGATATCTATATTCTTCTTCATAAGACAGGTTATCTTGCGCAGGATCAATAACGTTTATTCATTCTTCTCCCACGTCATCCAGACCCAGGACTTATCCAAGAGGATAATTTGTTGCGGCAAGAACGCTAGCTCCAAGCCTTTGTACGGTTATGACGAGCTCTGCAGCCTCTGCGACAACATCAACATACTCCTGAGCATGCTTGAGAAGTCCCAGAAGTCAGTCCTTGAGCAGGCTGACGAGGTCGTCAAGATCAACGAGAAGCTCTTAGAGGCTGACAAGCTAAAAGAAGTGCTCTTCTCGAACATCTCGCACGAGTTGAAGACTCCCTTGACCGCTGTCAGGGCTTACAACCAGCTCTTATACGACGGTTCGTTCGGCAGGGTGAACAAGAAGCAGAAGGAGACCTTGGAGATTGCGCTTCGTAGCACTGATTACCTGAACAACATAATCAGCGAGCTTCTGGAGCTCTCAAGATTCGAGGCAGGCAAGGCTAACCTCTTCTTCGAGGACGTGGACCTGCAAAAGCTCATAAAAGAGACTATAAGGGAGTTTGACCCGAAGCTAAGAGAGGCTAAGGGCAAGGTGAACTTCTCTTGCCCTAAGGGCTTTGTGGTCTCTGCTGACAGCCTGAGGATGAAGGAGGTGTTCCAGAACCTCATAAGCAACTCCATTAAGTATAAGGATATCAGGAAGCTGATGATAGATATCACCTGCTCTTACATGAAAGAGGGTGACGCGGTTGTAGAGTTCAAGGACAACGCGAAAGGGATATCTGAGGAGGACTTGGAGCACATCTTCGATCGGTTCTACCAGATCGACAAGAACGTGAGGGCGGGCGAGTTCGAGAGCACCGGCCTTGGCCTCTCCATATTGAAGCACATAATAGAGGCTCACGGCGGCTCCATAAAGATCGAGAGCGCCCTTGGCGTGGGAACGACCTTTCGGATGGTGATTCCGAAGAAGGCATCCTTTTCCAACCATTCTTAGTCTTCTTAATCTTATGCCCTTATCGCAGTCTCATAATGACCTCTTGCCTTCAACCCTGCTTGAAGCCTTCTAAAGATTTAAATACGTCTTAAGACGCTCTCTTTCCCATCATGGTTAAGGACCCGTTTTTGCTAGTCAGCCTTGAGGAGTCTGAGTCAAAGGCCTTAGCGCAGGTGATGAGCAACGATACTGCGAGGAAGATACTGGACTTCTTGAGCAAGGAGGAGTCTGCTACAGAGACTTCCATATCAAAGAGGCTGAAAGTCCCCTTGTCGACCGTGCACTACAACCTCCAGGCCTTGGTCAAGGCTAACCTAGTCGCTGCAGAGGAATTCCATTATTCTGAGAAAGGGAAGGAGGTCCTTCACTACCGCTTGGCCAACAAGCTGATTATAATCGCTCCTAAGAGGACCAGCGCTGAGAGCTTCCGTGAGAAGCTAAGAGGGCTCTTGCCTGTCGGCATAATCTCGGTTGCGATAGGGGGTTTGCTTCAGCTTTACGCTTCGTTCAGCAGTAGATTGTTGGGTTGGTCCGCCGGTTCAATGGAGCAGGCCTCGTTGATGATGTATGACTCTGGCGTTGCGAGCCAGGCAGCTTCAGGCGCTGGAAGCGCAGCAGAAGCCTTGGCAGAGGAAGCAGTGCCTATGGCCATGAAAGCTGCTCCTGAAGTGGCCAGGACTGCTGCAGACGCAAGCCTAGGAGCCCCTGCCGCTGCTCCCCACGCGCTGGACTTGACAGCTAACAGCGCGTCGCAGGCCGCTACTCACGCATTCGCCTGGACTGGCGTGTGGTTCGTCCTCGGCGCATTATTCGCCTTGCTCGTGCTCGCGCTCTGGTACTATTTCTCGTCAAGGAAGAAGAAGGCTTGAAGGAACAGCCAGCATTCTCCCGCAACCTGATCTCCGCCTTTGATTATGGTCTTTTACCGTCTTTTCTTGCCCTTTTCTGCTTGTCACTTCCGAAGGATAACGTAAACTTATTAAATGATGTTCTCCAAGGATGCTTTAAGCTAGATTTTTTATTGTTTTGATGAGGTGCAAGCATAATGGTTAAGATAATGAAGACTTACATAGACGATTTTGACAAGGTGCTAGGCGGCGGAGTCCCCGAAAAGAACGTAATCCTGCTCGCAGGGAGCGCAGGGACAGGCAAGACCACGCTTGCCATGCAGTTCCTGTGCGGGGCGTGCGCCAACACAGAAGACTCAACTATGTTCCTCACGCTCAACGAGCAGGACATGAAGCTCGTCGACTACTTCCAGCAGTTCTCGTTCTTCAAGAAAGAGTGGGTCGAGAAGAACAGGATAATCCTGGTGGATGTGAGGACCGCGATCCCCTCTGACAATCCCAGCAAGGCAGTGTTCCGCTCAGAAGACGTGCTATCGTTCATATACGAGCAGCTCGACAGGTACAAGCCAAAGAGGCTCGTCATAGACTCGGTGAGCGCGATATGCAAGCGATTCGACGACCCGGACCACGTCAGGAAGTTCCTCTTCGACCTTGGCAACCTGCTCCTCTTCAAGGAATGCACTGCAGTACTGATATCAGAAGTCGAGCCTGGCGAGAGGAAATACTCTAACTTCGGAGTCGAGGAATTCATCTGCGACGGGATAATCTACTTGTCGCACGTAGACAAGAACTACAGGCTCAAGAAGACGCTTCAAGTCGTCAAGATGAGGGGCTGCAAGCACAGCGAAGAGCAGTTCATGATGAACATAGACGAGGCAGGCATAAGGCTCCTCAAGCTGATGGAGAATTAGACCTAAGCGCGAGAGATGAAGTATAGTCGCTGGATAACCAAGAGATAACTAGGGAGAGTCAACGCAAGATGTTCAAGTCAGGAGAATCCTATCTGATAATAGAGAAGAACGATGAGAAGGTTCTCTCGCTATTCTCAAGCACCCTCTCAGGTGACAAGAAAGGGATGGTCGTCTGGCGCGTGCACCCACAGAAGGAGAAGGAATACTTCAAAGGCAAGAACGTGACCACTAAGTGGGTCACTAATATAAGCACTAAGGAGGACCATTTGTCCCCGCACGATCTGGAGCAGCTCTCATACGACATCGAGTGCTTCATGAGGAACAGCTTCGGAGGCGTGATACTTCTTCTATGCGTCGAGTACCTGATAAGCTTCAACACGTTCCAGGACATACTGCACCTCGTGCAGACCGCGCACGACTTCGCGGCAGAGTACGGGTGCGTGCTGATAGTACACGTGAACGAGGGGACGCTCGACAAGCAGCAGGAGAGCCTGCTAAAGCAAGAGCTCACACTGGTTGGTGATATAAATGGAAAGGATTAAGACAGGAATTCATGGACTGGATGACTTGATAGGAGGCGGGATGATCAAGGGATCGAACGTCTTGGTATTCGGAAGGGCAGGATCGGGAAAGACCCTTCTCGCCCTGGAATACCTCTACAAGGGCGCCAGCGTGTTCGGACAACCAGGGCTCTTCGTCAGCTTCGACCAGTCAGAAGAAGAGCTCCTAAGCCAGTGCGAGAGGATGGGCTGGGACATGAAGAAGTACGTCAAGAAAGGCATGATCAAGATACTCTGCATGAAGATAGAGGATATAGGCCGCGACTTCGTGATAGACGTCTTCGAGGCCGCAGGCAAGGTCAAGGCCGAGAGGATGGTGATAGACAACCTGACACTCCTCACACTGAGCCCTTTCTTCATGGCTGACAACAAGAAATTCAACATAGTGTACAAGGACAAGGTGCGCGTGGCGAACACGCCCATCCAGCTGATATACAACATGATCTCGATCCTGAAAGACATCCCGACGACCAATATATACCTGACAGTCCCAGGCACAGGCCAAGACGTGACCAACGACGGCATATCAGAATACGTCTGCGACGGGGTGATACACCTAGACCTTCGATCCATAGGCAAGTCGTTCCTAAGAACTCTCGAGGTGCGCAAGATGAGGCGCAGCAAGGTGACTGGAGGGATACACGGATTCAAGATAACAGACAACGGCATAAGGGTGGAACAATGACAGTCATGAAGAAGAGCAAGACAGGGATACCTGGCTTTGACAAGCTGGTCCAAGGAGGATTCCCAACGGGAGCCAACATACTGCTATGCGGCACTCCAGGATCGGCAAAGTCCATATTCTCGCTCCAATACGCCTACAACGGAGCCATGATGTACGGCGAGAAGAGCATGTACGTGAGCTTTGAGCAGAGCAAGGACTCGATAGAGCGGCAGGCAGTGCAGTTCGGCTGGAACCTGGCGGCTGCTGAGAAGAAAGGCCTCCTCCACGTGAAGAACGTACCGGTGAAGAAGATAGACCACACGACATTCCCTAAGATAATAGAATACGTCAAGCAGCACAAGATAAAGAGGTTGGTGATCGACTCGCTATCGACACTGTCAATCAACGCGCCGATGTACGCCGCGATAAACGAGCTCTTCCTAAAAGACCTGATAATGCCAGACAACATCTACGCACCCTCCCTGAGCGGAGACTACATGCTAAAGAGGTTCATCTACATGCTGATAGGAGAACTGCAAGACCTGAACGTCACCTGCCTCTTGATATCGGAGATAGAGCAAGGCTCAGAGGCCTACTCGAGAGACACAGTCTCGGAATTCCTCTGCGACGGCATAGTCCAGATGACATTCGAATCCATGGGAGGGAAGTACTCGCGAAGCCTGCTCGTACGCAAGATGAGACACGTGAAGAACGACGAAGACATCCACCCTGTGGAGATTGGGAAGAAAGGGTTAGTTGTGCATGGATTGAGCGATTCTGGGGGTGAGCTCCATGCAGAGCGTACAGGAAAAACTAAGAAGTCTAGAGAAGCTTAACAATGATCAGATAAATGTGCTGCAACTGACAGGTCTTCAGGGTGTTGTACGCCATCATTACGATAATAATGTTAAATATAGGCGAATGATGGTTGAGCTGGATGTCGGTCCTGATGACATCCGTTCTCTTGACGACATATCGCGTCTTCCAATAGTTGAACCTAAGCTGTTGTCACAGGATTGGTATGAGGAGTTCTGCTCTGTCCCTTTCTCGGAGATTGGAGGTTATCTTGAGACCTCTGGCTCCACCGGGAAGCCTAAGATAATACCTGTCGCAAGAGAAGAGGAGAGGATGATATTCGAGCAAGTGGCCATGATGTGGCACGTGGCTGGCATAGGCTCTGTCGGCCTTACTAACGGAAGGTCTGTTCGTAACATATATTCAATGTTCCCTTTCGGTCCTTGGCCAAGTCAGTATTTCTC
Organism: Candidatus Woesearchaeota archaeon; assembly: GCA_016930415.1. Lineage (GTDB taxonomy): Archaea > Nanobdellota > Nanobdellia > Woesearchaeales > SM23-78 > SM23-78. Next base: position 44,644 of record JAFGGS010000015.1, read on the forward strand.
AGTACATGGTGCAGAGCTTCTCGGTCCAACCATCAAGGCAGGGATACACATGTCAATGGAGTGGCATAGAGATAAACTGAAGAAGTTCCTGCCTGCTGACATAATAACTTATCCTTCATTCATATCTTTCTTCTACAAGAAGCTTAAGGAAATTGGAGTCTCATTTCCAATACCTGGCTTGGAAAGGATCTGCATCGGAGGTGAGCCTTTTAGCGAGACTTTCAGGGAGAAGATGGAAGAAGTATATGAGGTTCCTGTGTTTGATGTATACGGTTGCGGAGAGATCGGTGTAACTGCCGCCGAATGCCCTCACTCCAGGAAATCAGGGCTGATGCACTGGTATTCTCCAGGCATGATTCTTGAGATAGTGGATCCTGAAACAAAGGTTTCCGTACCTAAAGGAGAAGTCGGGATGATGCTAGTGACTAACCTATGGAGAAAAAGCGTTCCAATAATAAGATATGCCATGGGCGACCTCTTATGCATGACAGAAGAGAAATGCGCTTGCGGAAGTAATTTCCCCCTTGTAAGCAGGATTAGAGGTCGCATGAATGACATGTTCCAGTACGGCGCCGCGAATATCTATCCCTGGCAAGTTTATGACTCAGTGGCCAGGGCGGGCTTGTGCGACAAGTTCCAATTGGTCGTCAGGGAGGTTCCTGATGGAGATGTCCTTACGGACACGCTCACGCTTTACGTTGAGTCTCATGATGAGCTTGATGAGCAGTCTTGCGCGGCGCGCGTTAATCAAGCGTTAGCAGAGATCTCTATCGAGTTTGACCAGATCGTCAATAAGATCAAGTTTAGGCCTCCGATATCTGTTGTAAGGGTCAAACCGGAAACTTTATTTACCCAAAGCACCCCGAAATTGAAGAGGATTGTTGATGAAAGAAGGGCTTGAGGTGATCTATCGATGCATGCTTTCATGAAGAAACTGATTTTCGGGAACCAGATAAAATACGCTCCCGAAGGTTATTTGATGGTCTTGGGATCCCCCGGATTCCTTCTTTCCTTGAACGTCTTGGTCCTCACCCAGAAACTTCTTGAAGAGGAATTCGGAAAGAAAGGACGCGATGTGATGTTCAAGATACTTGAGATGCAAACGAAGATGGGTGCAAAGATGATGCTGGATAGGTTTGGATATGCTCCTGAGAAGGCGCTGGATCTCCAGACAGGCCATGCAGAGATGATAGGCGCCGGCACTCTAGAACTGGTTAAGGTGGACGTCAAGAACCAGCATTACATCTTAAGATCACAATCAACTTTCGCCAAGGAATACATAAAGACATTCGGTCCCCAAAAGCGCCCCGTGGACGCTATGTTGATGGGGGGCTTGACTACTTTGCTTAAGGAGATGACTAGGAACAAGAACTTGGTGGGTGTGGAGACGCAATGCATCGCTCAAGGAAAGCCTTACTGTGAGTTTGTGATTAGGGACAAGAAGTACGTCAATATGAAGGATCCTTCAGTGAAGTTTCATATTTGCGGGGACTTCAAGTGGGATAGTGACAAGATAACTGAGCAACCAGTCCCTATACGCGCCAGGAAATGACTTATTTTCTGGTTCACTATTTTATTTCTTCATTCTTTCCAGGAGGGTTTTGATTTGAATTTATATTATTCACTATTTCCTCCAGGCCTTTGACGTCTTGCTGCGCGATGCTGTCGCGCATCCTGCTGTTGAATTCGACTATGACCTTTCTTCTCTCTTTCTGGTCTTCCGGCAAGCCGTCATGGTATGCTTGTGCCATCAAGATGTTCTCGTCAGCGAATGGGGAGAATCCGTGCTCTTTCATTAGGCGACCTAGGAAGTGTTTTGCGTTTATCATGAAAGGCTTGTCTGTGAACTCTCCATCAACTCTTATGGACCAGGGGAGCGCAGGCCACGTCGCCGGAGGTCTCAAGAGGTCCAGCTCCAGCGATATCATGTCCTTTCTGAAATCAGGTCCGAATCTCAACCCAGTCTCATCACCTCTTTGCAGTACGTCATAGTAATCTCTTGTCCCTGGTACCGGACATTGCGCCATCGACACTACAGAATCCGGATTAAGCTCAAGGACGGTCCTGTACTCATAGTCTATCCTCTCTACACTGTCATTCGCTACAGGCACTATTACTGCTACGACGCTCGGGATTCCCGCTTTCTTGGCGTTTTCAATCATCCTCCTGGCTTTGGCAATGTATTTTTCAGGATCCCTGGTCTTGTTGAGCTGCAGGAGGACTTCGGGCTTGAACGACTCCACTCCCAAGAATATCCCTGACAAGATTTTTTTGGCCTCCTCAAAGTCGTCGATTGAGTCAGTATATGTGAACGCGGATATCTTCATCCCTTCAGGCGCATGCCTTGCCAGATATACTATCTCCCTTGAGAAGGGGTTCGGGTCGGTCAGTCTGATATGCCTGAAGCCATACTTGTTTCTCAGATGCTCGACCTCGGCCAAAAGGTTTTCGAAGTCTCTTATCCTGAACTTCCCGTCTATCTTAGGCTGTACGCAGAAGCTGCACTGGCCATATCTGCATCCTGTGCTACCCTTCACCACCGGAATGTGAATCTTATCATCTATTCCAGGATATATCTCTTTGTCATAGACTGGGAACGGGAGCGTGTTTATGTTGACGAGTCTGACTGGAGTCCTGGAGTTATCCCGGAAAATCAAGTTAGGAACTTCTCTCAAGGGTTTCCTTCCATAAGCATATTCTGCGAATGCTGGCAACGCAAGGTCTCCTTCGCTAAGGCATAAGGCATCAAATACCTCTCCATTTTCCATCTGATAGAGAACTTCCTCACCATAATTTACTACCGGTCCGCCTGCTATCATCAACAATGACGGAAATCTCTTCTTGACAAGCGATGCGATTCTCAAGATACCTTTCAGCCCATTGTTGTAGAGTGTGAAGCCGAGGGCCTTCACATCATTCCTCTGGACGTAATCAGTCAGCTCTTCAGCGACGTGTTCTTCAAATCTCTCCTGGCCGTCAAGAGAGATTCTCCTGACAGAGTCAACGCTGCTATAATCAAATATTCTGGGCATGAAACCCTGCTGCAGGAGCCTTCCGGCCAGATGAGGCGCCCCCTCAAGCATGAGTCCGCTCGGCACAGGCCCTCTCAGTTGTCCATCGTAAGTTACGTTAGCATAAGATACTAGTCCGACATGTCTCTCGTTCACACAGTTCACCTTCATGTCTTATATGAGTTTCTTACTTAGTAATCTACATCCCGACCGCAACCTTTATATCCTTTTCGTCTCAGGAGTGTCCTTATCAGCGCTTGTGCGCTGTTGGAGGTCGGTTTTAATATGGTTGTCGTCAAGAGGGTTGGTGTCTGGAGTTTTGCTAGGATCGAGACTTTGCTCATGGCTTTCATGGGTTTGATTTTCGGGTTGGTTGTCGCTTTGCTTAAGCTTTCGGGTTCTGCTGAGGTTATGATGAGTGGTGTCCCTGAGTTGGAGCTTGGCTATGCTGCTATTCTCATATTGCCTTTCATGTACGGGTTCATGGGTTTCATTGCAGGAGTCATCGGCGCTGCGGTGTATAACTTGTTCGCGTCTTGGGTCGGTGGAGTCGAGCTTGAGTTTGGTGGCGAGGTCAGCTCTAAGGTCGTTAAGAAGAGAAGGAAGTAGATCATCAAATTTTTTTTCTTATGCTTTCAGCGCCGCGTAGAACGCTTCGAATATGGGTCTGTCGGTCGTTATGCTGACGAATTCGACGTTCATCTTCTCGCACGCGTCTTTTATCGCGTAGATGTGTCCTTCCAGCTTGTCCCTGTAGCTCTTGAGGAGCCTGTTCGAGATGAAGGTTCTAAGCTTCGTGTGGACCTCGCTGTCTTCGAGCATCACGTCTCCGTAGAGCGAGAGCAGCCTCTCCTCGGGGTCTAGCACTTGTATTATCACGACTTCGTGCTTGGTGAACCTGGCGAGGACTGTCTTTATCTCTTCCAGGTCGTATAGGAAGTCTGATATTATCACTATGAATCCTTTGTTGTGCATGAACTTCTTGTACTCGTCGAAGGCTCCTTCGAGCTTTGAGTTGCCTTGGGCTTTCCTCTTCTCCAGGCGGTCCACGA